>NZ_OZ186815.1:4800000-6605875 GCF_964273065.1 Nocardiopsis dassonvillei | reverse complement strand
ATGGCCGGCCAGAGTTCGCGCGGCAACTCCTCTCGAACTCCCTGGAGGTCGAAGGGTGCCCTGTAGGGCGCGCTCTCGGGCGGGAACAACAGTTTGACGTAGTGGTCGGTGAGACCTCGGGTGGTGAAGGCGGTCATACCGGGACCACCCAGAACGAGGCGGATCATGCGCGGACTGAGGCGTTCGACCCGCTCGACCCGGGCGTGGGAGGTTCGGGGGCGGCGCCGACCGGGGCGTTCGGACATGGAGGCTCCTGTAACGGGGGCGGGCCCTCCGGGCGTGTCGCGCCGGGGGCCCGCGGTGGACGGAATGGGCTTCTCGAATCAGACGGACGGGGCCTGGATCCCTGCCTGTTCGGCCGCCTCGACGAGGCGGCGCCACAGTTTCGCGGGGACCGGGACGCCCTTGGCCGTGCGTTCGGCGGCGATAGCGGCACTGTTCTCACCGGGGTAGCGGATCTCGGTGTCGGCGTCGGCGCGCGGCAGGGCCTTGAGGGTGTCCAGGGTGGCGGCGACGTCGCGGGTGTAGGCGTCGGCATCCCCGAAGGCCGCGGGGTCCAGGGCGATGAGCAGGGCGTTCTGCCGGTGGACGCGCCCTTCGGGTTCGTCACCGTGGAAGGCGGTGAGGATGGGCGCCTGGGCCAGGACCCCGGTGATCAGCTCGAAGGTGAGCGACATGCCCGATCCCTTGGCGCCGCCCAGGGGCAGCGGCAGGACCGCCTTCTCCGGGTCGGTGGTGGGAACGCCGTCGGCGTCGGCGGCGGCGCCTGTAGGCAGGGGTGTGCCCGAGGTGCGGTGGCGGGCGATGCGGCCCAGCGCAATGGTGGCGGTGGCCATGTCGAGCAGGACGGGCGGACGGTCCCGGGCGGGGACCGCGATGGACAGCGGGCTGGTGGCGACGGCTGCGCCTTGGACACCGGTGTAGCCCATGTTGGGCATTCCGGCCACGAAGGCGATGCCGATGAGGCCCTTCTCGGCGATGGCGGAGGTGTAGCGGCCGATGGCGCCGGTGTGCACGGTGCGGCGCACCGCGACGGTGCCGGTCCCGTTGGCGCGGGCCCGGCGGACGGCCTCCTCCGTGGCCAGGCCGAGGGCGACGGGCCCGGGGGCGCGGTCGGCGTCCAAGACGGCGACGGCCGGGAGGGTGGAGGTCAGCCGCAGGTCGGGGTCGGCGTTGGCCTCACCCGAGGCGAGGAGTTCGAGGTAGCGGGGTACACGGGAGATCCCGTGGGAGTCGACGCCGCGCAGGCTCGCCCACAGCAGGACATCGGAGATGGTGCGGGAGTGGGGGGTGCCCACCCCGGAGCTGATGAAGAGGTCGGTGACGAAGTCGCGCAGGTCGTCCGCCTGGACGATGGTCGGTGAGGCTGGTGGCATCGGTGGCACTCCGGGTGGATCGGGTTCGTTGGTCAGCGGGTGACGAGGACGTTGACGATCGCGGTCGTTCCCTCGCTCACGGCTTTGCGGGCCCGGGCCAGGGCGGGGGCCAGTTCGTCGGTGCGCACGACGTTCTCGGCGTGCATGCCGAAGGGTTCGCCGAACGCGGCCGGGGAGGGGCGCCCGCCCAGGTCCACACCGAGGAACTCGCCGGTCTCCACCGCCGCGCCCTCGGGATAGAAGCGCAGGTGGTTCATCTTCATGGAGCGGTACTGCTGGTTGTTGAAGACGACGATGAGCAGGGGCAGCTCGTTCGCGCGGGAGGCGTCCAGCGAGGGGATGACCGGGTTGTACCAGAACGCCCCGTCCCCGACGGTAAGGACGACAGGGCGGTCGGGGGCGGCGAGCGCGAATCCCAGGGCTACCGCGATGCCCTGCCCCAGACCACCCTGCACGTACTGGTAGGAGTCAGGGGTCGAGCGGCGCATATGGCGCTGGACGGTGCGCCCGTGGGTGATGGTCTCGTCGACGATGATGGGGTCCTCGCCGAGGTAGGCCTCGCGCAGGGCTGCGACCAGGCCGACCGGGTCGACGCCCTCGGAGGCGGCCGCCCGTTCCTCGGCCGCGGTGAGGGCGGTCGCCTCCGCCTCCCGCAGACGGGCCCGGATCGGTTCGCGCAGGTCCAGGACCTCCTGCGGGACCGGGCGCTCGCGGGCGGCCCGGGTGAGCGCCCGCAGCGTGGCGGCGACGTCGCCCTCCAGATAGCGGTCCGCGTACAGCACCTGGTAGGCCATGTGGGGACGCTGCGGAACGTCGTCGACGACCACGATCCGCGCCTTGGACGGCCGCCGGCTGGGCGGGTAGAAGGGGGCCCGACAGCGGACGAGCAGAATGAGGTCGGCGGTGTCCATGAAGGGCTCGATGTCACCGCCCATGTGCAGCTCGTGCTCTCGGGGGAAGTTGGCGCACACGGCCGAGCCGGGTTCGACCACCGGGATGCGCAGGGTCTCGGCGAATTCCAGCAGGGCGGCCATCCCGTCGGCCTCGCGGCCGGCGGTCTCGGTGACGATGACGGGGTTCTCCGCCCGCAGGAGCAGGTCCAGGACCTCGGTGATCTCCTCGAGCGGGCTGACCCTGGCCCCCCGTGGCGCGACCGGAACGCCCTCGCCGCCCTCCCAGGGCTCCAGCAGGACCTCCAGGGGGACGTCGAGATAGGCGGGTCCCGCGGGGGCCCGCCCCGCCATCTCGGCGGAGCGGGTGATCGCGGCGTGCAGGGTGGGCAGGGAGCCGACGCGGTCGGCCCACTTGACGAAGGGGCGGGCCATGGCGTCGGGGCCGCCGACGACCGACAGGTTGCGGTACCACTGGCCGCCGGGGTCGGGGCCGGGTCCGTCGCCGTAGGTGGTCGACTCCGAGGAGGCGACCACCATGGGCGCACCGGAGAGCAGGGCCCCGTGGAGCGCGCACGCCCCCTGGAGCAGGCCGGGTCCGGCGTGCAGGAGCACGCCCTGGGTCCGGCGGGTGAGGAGGCCGTAGCCGGTGGCCATGCCGACGGCGACGGTCTCGTGGGTCAGGTCGAGGTACCCCGGGCACGGCGTGCCGTCACGGTGGCGGCGGGCCAGCGACTCCCACACCGGGGCCCATTCGGAGCCCGGCGAGGAGAAGATCCAGTCCGCGCCGATCGCCTGGAAGGCGGAGATGACGGCGTCCCCGCCGTCGAGATGGCCGGTGGTCATGGTCTCTCAGCTCCCGATCGGCCAGTCGAGGACCTCGCAGATGCCGCGACCCATGATCCATTCGAGTTCGTCGGCGGTGAAGTCGAAGTGCTTGGTGAACTGCTCGATGGTCTCGACGTAGCTGAGGCCGTGGCCGAGCAGGCGGGTGATGTCGGTGCCCCAGAAGCAGCGCTCCGGGCCCATCCTGTCGACCATCTCCCGCACGTACTTCTCGATGTTGAGGTTCGGGAAGGGCTGGGTGGAGTACCCGGGGATCGCCGACACCTTGACGTAGATGTTGGGGTGGACGCTCAGGTCGGCGGTCTCCTTCACCCAGTAGCCGATGGCGTCGTCGACACAGCGGGCCATGATGCCCATGTGGTCGATAATGATCTTCAGGCCCGGGTGGCGCTCGGCGATGGCGCCCAGTTCGGCCTTCCAGATGGGGGCGTGGACCATCGTCGGGATGCCCAGCTCCTCGGCGACCGGCCAGTACCAGTCGTTGGTGCCGTCGATCATCCAGTTGCGGTCCTGGGGGCGGTGGAAGGTGAGGCGGGTGCCCTTGATGTGGGGGTTCTGCGCGAAGTCGCGGAGCATCGCGGTGCCCTCGACCGGGTCGTCCTGGGGGACGCGGGCCATGATCCCGAAGCGCTCGGGGTGGGCCTCGCAGGCCTCCAGGGAGTAGTCGATGCGGTTGCCCTCCCAGGAGGGGGGCAGCAGCAGGACGCGGTTGACACCGGCCTCGTCCATCATGGCGAGGCACTCCTCGTAGCTGAAGGCCTCCTCGCGGTGTCCGTTGAGCCGGATCCGTTCCCGGGCCCCGGGCACCCACGGGCGGTCGGGGGCCTCTTCCTTCCAGATGTGCACCTGGGAGTCGACGACGAACATAGGTTTTTTTCCTTCTCTTTCAGACGGGGAATGCATTTCGAGAGTAGAGACGAAAAGGCCGCGTGCGGAGTCCTTGGAACGCAAACGGTCGTTGCACGAAATGGAGGGTCAAGCCGGTGGGCGGCTGCTCTCGCCCAGGACGGTGTCGACGATGTGCTCGGCGATGGCCATGCAGGAGGTGGCCGCGGGCGAGGGCGCGTTGCGCACCGCGGTGACCCTGCCGAAACGGTGGACGCGGAAGTCGTCGACCAGGGAGCCGTCCCGGTCCAGCGCCTGGGCCCGCACACCCGCACCGCCGCGCACCACGTCGGCGGCCCCGATGTCGGGGATGTAGCGGCGGGCCGCCCGCATGTAGGCGCGCCTGGACAGCGACCCGTACATCTCGCCGATCCCGGTGCGCCAGTGACGCGACCCCATGGCCCAGAAACCGGGCCAGGTGAGGATGTCGCCCAGATCGGCCAGGCGGATATCGGAGAACCGGTAGCCTTCCCGGGCGAACGCGAGAACGGCGTTGGGGCCCACCTCCACGTCCCCGGAGACCCGGCGGGTGAAGTGCACGCCCAGGAACGGGTAGCGGGGGTCGGGCACCGGGTAGACCAGGCCGCGCACCAGGTGCGCCTTCTCCGGGCGCACCAGCATGTACTCGCCCCGGAACGGCACGATGCGCGGGGCGGCCCCGTCCCCGGCGGCCCGCGCCACCCGGTCCCCGTGCAGTCCCGCGCACACGACCAGCTCGTCCACCCGCAGGTCCTCGCCCCCGGCGACGACGCGCAGCCCCTCCCCGTCGGGCCGCACCGCGGTGACCTCCGCGCCGAGCCGGACCTGCCCTCCGGTGGCGGCGATGTCCTGCGCGAACGACTCGCTGATCCGGGTGTAGTCGGTGATGGCGGTGCGCGGCGAGTGCAGGGCGGCCAGGCCCGTGGTGTGCGGCTCGACCTCACGAATCCCCTCAGGACCCAGCCGGCGCAACCCGGGCACGGCGTTGGTGTCGGCCCGGGCGTGCAGGGCGTCCAGTCGGGCCACCTCCTGCGGGGTGACGGCGACGACGAGCTTGCCGCACTCCTCGTAGGGCAGGTCCCGGTCGGCGCAGTAGTCGCGCAGCAGGCCGCGGCCGCGCGTGCACAACCGGGCCTTGAGCCCGCCGGGCTCGTAGTAGATGCCGGCGTGCACCACCCCGGAGTTGTGGCCGGTCTGGTGGGCGGCGACCCGGTCCTCCTTCTCGAAGACCACGACCCGGGTCCCCGGGCGGCGCAGGCCGATCTCACGTCCCACCGCGAGCCCGACGATGCCCGCCCCGACGATGCCCACGACCCCGTCAGCCATCCTGCCTCCCCGATTCCGAGTGCTGTTCTCTCACGGCTCTCACACCCCGGCGTTGACCGCGACCGTCTTGAGGCGGGTGTAGAAGCGCAGCGCTTCGGCGCCCTGCTCCTTGAAGGCGGACCCGGAGTCGCGGAACCCCCCGAACGGGTGGTGGACGTCCCAGCCGGTGGTGGCGGTGTTGACGGCGACCTGACCGCACTCGGCCTCGTCGGCGAATCGGTACGCCGCGGCGAGGTCACGGGTGAAGATGGCGGCGGAGAGACCGTAGACGGAGTCGTTGACGGCCTCGACCGCCTCGTCGAGCCCGTCGACCGCCCGGACCGCCAAGACCGGCCCGAACACCTCGTGGCTCCACAGGTCCATCTCGGCGGTGACCCCGACCACCACGGTGGGGTCGACGTAGCAGCCGTGCAAAAGCTCGCCCTGGGAGGGCGCACCCCCTCCGGCACGGACGGCGGCGCCCTGCTCGACGGCGCGGGCGATGTCGCCCAGCACCGAGTCCCGCTGGGCCGGGCTGACCAGCGGGCCCATGGTGGTGTCCTCCTCGGCTCCCGGGCCCACCCGCAGCTTCACCGCCCGCTCGCAGACCATGTCCACGAAGCGGTCGTGGACCGCGCGGTCGACCAGGAGGCGGCTGGTGGCGGTGCAGCGCTGCCCGGCCTGGCCGAAGGCGGCGGTCATGACGGCCGCCGCAGCGGCCTCCAGGTCGGCGTCGGCCAGGACGACCGTGGCGTTCTTGCCGCCCAGCTCGCCCTGGAAGCGCACGTTTCGGCGTGCCAGGCGTGTCCGCAGGCGCTCGCCCACCTCGTTGCTGCCGGTGAAGGTGACCGCGGCGATCCGGGGGTCGTCCAGGAGGGCGTCGGAGATCAGTCCGGTGCGGCCGGTCACGACGTTGAGCACCCCGGCGGGCAATCCGGCATCGTGCAGGGCCCGGGCCAGGTGGATCGTGGACAGGGGAGTCTCGCTGGCAGGCTTGACGACCGCGGCGTTGCCCGCGGCCAGCGCGGGGGCGAGCTTCCGGGCGGGTGTGAGCAAGGGGTCGTTCCAGGGGGTGACGGCCAGGACCACACCGATCGGCTCCCGCTGGATGTGGGCCCGGGTACCGGGTCTGGCATCGTGCAGCAGGGCGCCGTAGGACTCCCGGTCGAGAGAGGCGTAGTACTCGAAGAAGTCGGCGGCCTTGCCGACCTCGCCGGTCGCCTCGGCCAGGGTCTTGCCCATCTCCCGGGTGAGGTCGCGGGCGATCTCCGAGGCGCGCGAGCGCAGCAGCCCGGCGGCCGAGCGGAAGATCCGGGACCGCTCGAACGGGGAAGTGCGGCGCCAGCGGGTGAATCCGGCCTCGGCCTCGTCGTAGACCGCGGTGACCTGATCCGGGGTCAGGGCCGGAACCCGGGCGACGGGTTCACGCACATCGGCGGGGTCGAAGACCTCCACCGCGTCGACCGCGCCCAGCCAGCGTCCCCCCACGAGGATCTCCGTCTCTCGTACCGGCATGGCCTCTCCTTCGTCCCTGGGTGTACGGGGTGCCGGGGCCCGCTGCGGCCCCGGTCCGTTGGCCCACGATAGGAACGCGGAACGCCTCCGACCATGGGTTCGGGAACATCCATTGGTTGCGCGGTGTGCACTGCCAACGGGGCGGCGTTTCGTGGTGGAATCCCCCGGATGTCCGTCGAGTAGCACCCGAGGAGTACCGATGTCTTACGCCGTGATCGCCCACTACCGATGCGCCCCCGAGGACGCCGACCGGGTGAGGGAGGCCCTGACCGCCATGCGCGGGCACAGCCTGCGCGAGCCGGGGAACCTCGCCTATGTGGTGCACGCCGAGGCCGGCGCAGAGGGGGGTTTCGTCCTCTACGAGCAGTACACCGACCGCTCGGCCTTCGACGCGCATACCGCCTCGGAGCCCTTCGCCGAGCACATCCTGGGCACGGTGCGACCGCTGCTGACCGGGCGAGACGTACTGTTCGCCGAGGTCCTGTAAGGAATCCCAGGCCAGAGCAGCCTCAAAGAAGGGGCGGGCCGCACCCTTGCCGGGTGCGGCCCGCCCCTTTCGGCGTTCATACGACATCCGGACGACTCCCGTACGAAACCGCATCCTAAGCTTGCGGTGTGATCTCTGGCACACGGATTGCCCCGGCGGCAGTATGAAGGCGCTGTTCACCCGGTGTTCCCCGGTGGGAGCACATCCCCCTCATACAGACAGCACGCCGCGAGGAGGCGTTCCGAAAAGATGTACGCGAAAAAGATGAAAGCCGTCGCCCTACCGACGGCCCTGTGCACGGTCCTTGCACTCAGCGCATGCGGTGGCACGGACGAGGTCGCCCAGGGCGACGGTCCTGCGGGCACCCTGTCCGTCAACTTCGCGGGCTTCCCCGAAAGTTGGGCGCCCGGCGCCGAGATGGAGGCCGGCTACATGCGGGTCCCCTACGAGACCCTGGTCGCGCTGGACGCCGAGGGCGAGATCTCCCCAGTCCTGGCGACCTCCTGGGAGCAGACCGACACCGACCTGACCCTGACCCTGCGCGAGGGGGTGACGTTCCATGACGGGACGCCCTTCGACGCCGAGGCGGTCAAGGTCAATCTGGAGACGGTCCGCGACGGCACCGGCCCCTACTCCGGCCCGCTCAAGGTCATCGAGTCGATCGACGTGGTCGACGAGCACACGGTGCGCCTGAACCTGTCCGAGCCGGTCCCCTCTCTGCTCACGACGCTCACCACCCGCGTCGCACCGATGGCCTCCCCGGCGGCCATCGAGGCCGGCACCGTCGCCGACCACCCCGTCGGCACCGGCCCGTGGGCCTACGCCCCGGACTCCTCCACCCCGGGGACCCGGATGGCGTTCACCTTCTTCGAGGACTACTGGGACGGCGCCGACAGCGTCGGGTTCGGCACCATCGAGCTGTTCGGCATCGAGGACGGGAACACGGCCGTGGGCGCCCTCACCAGCGGTGAACTCGACATCACCGGCGCCGAGGTGGACCTGCTGGAGCGGGTCGAGGGAACCCCGGGCATCGAGTCCCTGACCTATCCGGCGATCCGCAACAACGTCATCTTCTTCGACCGCGGTCCCGGCGGGGTCTTCGAGGACGCCGACCTGCGCCGGGCCGCCTGCTACGCCCTGGAGACCGACGCGCTGCCGGAGGTCATCGTCGACCTGTCCCCGCAGCCGCAGCACTTCGCCGAGGGCGAGCCCGGGTACAACCCGGACACCCCCGGGTACCCGCACAACCTGGACCGGGCCCGCGAGCTGTACGAGGACGCGGGCTCCCCCGAGGTCAACGTCGAGATGATCGCGGCGCCGTTCAACCAGCGGCAGATGGAGGTCTACTCCTTCCAGCTGGCAGAGATCGGCTTCGAGGTCACCGTGCAGGGCGCACCGCCGCCGCAGTTCTTCTCCTCCTGGGCGAGCGGCCAGTACCCGCTGGGAATGGGCAGCAACGACGAGCTGACCCCCTACGACTGGTACAGGGCCTGGTTCGCCGCCGACGCCCCCGGAAACCCGGCGGGGGTCGAGAGCGAGGAGCTCGCCGAGGCCGCCGAGGCCGCCATCGCCGCCGGAACCTCGGAGGAGGCCGAAGGGCTGTGGGCGGAGGTCACCCGGATCATCTCCGACGAAGCCCTGACCTGCGGACACGTCGTCTCCCAGGAAATGATCATGTGGCAGTCCCAGACGGTGGAGAGCGTCACCGAGCCCACCCAGCCCTGGGAGCCGAACCTGGTCGACTTCAAGAACCTGCGGCCCACCGAGTAAGGAACGGCATGCGCGACAAGACACACCCCGAGAAGACGGAGCGGTGATGGGCAGGCTCATCGGCTACCGCCTGGCGCTGGCCCTGCCCCAGTTGGCGCTGCTGTCACTGGTGGTGTTCTCGCTGACCTATTTCGTACCGGGCAGCCCGGCCGCGGCGATCCTCGGCTTCCAGGCCACCCCGGAGCGGGTCGCCGAGGTCGAGGCCCAGCTGGGGCTGGACCGGCCGGCGCTGGTGCGACTGGTCGACTGGTACGCGGGCGCCTTCACCGGCGACCTGGGGCAGTCCTACGTCTCGGGCCGTCCGGTGACGGACATGCTCCTACAGCGCATGCCTGCGACACTGTCACTGGTCCTGGGCGGCGTTGTGGTAGCCCTGGTGGTCGGGGTGGGCCTGGGCGCACTGGCCGGGACCCGGCCCGGCGGCGTCGCCGACCGCGTGATCGCGGCCGTGACGTCCGTCGGGCTGGCCGTCCCCCAGTTCTGGATCGGCCTGGTCCTGACCCTGGTGTTCGCCGTCCGGCTGGGCTGGGTGCCGGTGATCGGCTACATACCGCTGGAACAGGACCCGGTGGCCTGGGCCCGCGGGCTCATCCTGCCCTCCCTGGCGCTGGGGCTGAGCGCCGCGGCGCTCATCGCCCGCCAGACCAGGGCAGCGATGGTCACGGCCCTGTCCTCCCGCTACGTGGACGCGCTGACGGCGACCGGGATCTCCCGATCCCGCGTGGTGGTCCGCTACGGGCTGAAGAACGCCATGGTCCCCGTGCTGGCCGCAACCGGAATCACCTTCTCCATCATGATCGGCGCGAGCTTCGTGGTCGAAAAGGTGTTCGGCTTCCCCGGTGTCGGCAGCCTCCTGCTGACCAGCGTCATCGGCAAGGATTACCCGGTCGTCCAGGGGGGCGTGCTGCTGATCGCCTGCCTGGTGATCGCCGTCAACCTGTTGATCGATGTGGGCTACGGCCTGCTCAACCCGAAGGCTCGTCCCCAATGAGTGAACCGAAGAGCCCGCCGGAGAACGCGACGTCCGGTTCGGCGCGCATCCTCCAAGGCGTCCTGCGGCGCCCATCGGCCCTGGCGGCCGCCGTGTTCCTGCTCCTGACGATGGTCGTGGCGGTCACAGCACCCCTGCTGTCCCCCTACGACCCCAACAGCCCCGACTTCGGTGCGGCGCTCCAAGGTCCCGGCGCGGAGCACTGGCTGGGCACCGACGAACTGGGCAGGGACACTTTCTCGCGGCTGCTGTACGGCGCCCGCATCGCCCTGGCCGTCGGGTTCGGCTCGGTGTTCGTCGCCATGGTCATCGGCGTCCCCCTGGGTCTGCTGCTGGGTTACCTGGGCGGTTGGTGGGACCGGCTGGGCAGCCGCACCCTGGACATCGCCGACGCGCTGCCCGGCATGCTGGTGGGGTTCGCGGTCATCGCGATCCTGGGGCGGGGGCTGGCACCGATGGTGTTCGCCATCGGGCTGATCTTCTGCATGAACTTCGCCCGGATGACCCGTGCGGTGACCCTGGCCGAACGCCACCGGCTCTACGTGGAGGCGGCGCACGTGGCGGGCCTGCGCGAACGGGAGATCGTGTTCCGCCAGGTGCTGCCCAACCTGGCCGGCCCCCTGGTCGTCCAGGGAGCGGTGTTCGTCGGCTCGGCGATCATGGTCGAGTCGGCGCTCAGCTTCCTGGGCCTGGGGCTGGAGTCGAGCACCCCCACCTGGGGCGGGATGCTGAGCGTGGCGGCCGAGGAGCAGGCCCGACAGCCGTTCCTGGCCTTCCCGCCCGGACTGGCCATCGTGCTCTGCGTCCTGGCGTTCAACACGCTCGGCGACGGGATCAACGACACCCTGAGCGGGAGTCGACGCCGCACGCGGCGCCCGCGGGCCGCAGCGAGGGTGACCGAGCGGGATGCCGTCATGAACGTGGGGGCAGTCCCCGGGCCGGAGGGCCCCGCCCTGCTGCGGGCCACCGGGGTGACCGTGGAACTCGACGCCCCCGGGTCCGTGCCGCTGGTCCGGGACGTGTCGTTGTCGGTCGGCCACGGCGAGGTGGTGGGCCTGCTCGGCGAGTCGGGATCGGGCAAGTCCATGTTCGCCCGCTCCGTGCTGGGCCTGCTGCCGGCGGGTACCCGGCTGGCGCGGGGATCGATCCTCCTGGACGGGGAGGAGTTGGCGCACCGCTCCGAGAAGCAGATGCGCGAGGTGCGGGGCACCCGGATGGCGGTGGTCTTCCAGGACCCGCTCGCCTCACTCTCCCCCGTGCACACCGTGGGTCAGCAGCTCATGGAACCGCTGCGCGCCCACCTGGGCCTGTCCAGGGCGGCCGCCAGGGAGCGGGCCGCCGAACTGCTCGACCGGGTCGGGGTGGACTCCCCCCGCCGCCGGCTGGACGACCACCTGCACCGGTTCTCCGGAGGTATGGCACAGCGGGTGTCGATCGCCATGGCCCTGGCCGCGGAGCCCCGGCTGCTGATCGCGGACGAGGCGACCTCGGCCCTGGACGTCACCACGCAGAGCCAGGTACTGGACCTGATGCTGGACCTGCGCGACGAGTTCGACATGTCGATCCTGATGATCACCCACGACCTGGGCGTGGTCGCGGAGACCTGCGACCGGGCGGCGGTGATGTACGCCGGCGAGATCGTGGAGATCGGGGACGCGGGCTCGCTGTTCGAGCGCCCCAGGCACCCCTACACGGCGGCGCTGCTAGCCGCCGACCCCTCCGGCGACCCGTCGGAGGGGCGCCTGCCCACCATCCCGGGCCGGGTGCCCCTGGTCGGGCAGTGGCCCTCGGGCTGCCACTTCGCCGACCGCTGCGCGTTCGCGGCGGCCGGGTGCTCCCAGGGGCCGGTGCCCCTGGACCGAAACGTGCGCTGTCTGCGCACGGACGAGCTGACCTTGGAGGTGTCGGCGCGATGAGCCTCTTGAGCGTGGAAGACCTGACGGTGACATACGAGACCGGGCCCGTGTTCGGGCCCGGGCGCCGCCGGGTCACGGCCATCGAGTCGGTGGGGTTCGACCTGGCCCCCGGAGAGACTCTGGGCGTGGTGGGCGAGTCCGGGTCGGGCAAGAGCACGACCGGCCGGGCCGTCCTGCGGCTGACCGACGGGGTGCGGGGGCGGATCGTCTTCGATGGGCTCGACGTGACCGGGCTGGGTCGGCGGACTCCTCTGTCCTACCGGCGCGACGTGCAGGCGGTCTTCCAGGACCCCTCGTCCTCGCTCAACCCGAGCCATCCCGTGTACCGGTCGCTGACCGACGCTCTGCGCCGCCACGGCATCGGAGCGGGACGGAGCGAGCGCGGGGAACTCGCGGCGGCGGCCTTCGAACGGGTCGGGCTCTCCCGGGCACACCTGCACCGCTTCCCGTCAGAGCTGTCGGGAGGCCAGCAGCAGCGTGTGGCCATCGCCCGCGCCCTGGTACTGCGACCACGGCTGGTGGTCTGCGACGAGGCGGTGAGCGCCCTGGACCTGTCGACCCAGGGACAGATCATCAATCTTTTGGCCGACCTCCAGGCGGAGACCGGGGTGGCGTACCTGTTCATCGCCCACGACCTGCGTGTGGTCCGTCACCTGTCGCACCGGGTGGCGGTCATGCACGCGGGCCGCCTGGTGGAGGTCGCGCCCACGGAGCAGTTGTTCTCGGCTCCCCGCCACCCCTACACCCGGGCCCTGCTGGCGGCGAGTCCGGCGACCCGCCCCGAGGGACGCGAACGTCGTCGGGCCCGCCGTGCGGCGCATCGCTCCGACCGTGCCGGGACCACGGGGTTCACCCGGGGCGAGGAGGGCTGTCTCTTCCGGGACCGCTGCGGCAGCGCCATGGAGGTCTGCGGGACGCGCACCCCCCTACCCCGCGTGCTGGAGGGCGGGGTGCGCGTCGCCTGCCACCTGTACGAGGACGCACCGACGCCTGCGGCGGCCGCACCTGCGGCCCGCGGCACCGTCTGACCCCTCACGGACCGGGCCCGCCCCCTTGGCCAGGGCGGGCCCTTCTCCATGCCGGGATGCTGTTCCCGTCGCCCCGTGGCGGGCGCTCCCGGACCCGGCGCGCGCCGCCGCCGATCCGCGGCCGCGCGCACGCGAAGGCTTCCGGCACGACTGCTCCCGCACGGGTGCGCGCTCGCGGTCCGCCCGACGAGCGTTGGGCGCCGGACGGCCACAACGCGCCGTCGGCCCCGCCGACCGACGTGGAGCGCCTCCGGGCGCAACGGGGGTCCGCCCCATGGACACCGGTGACGCGCGCCCAAGAACACGGCCGGGGAAGCCGCACCGTCCGGTAGGCACCGTGCCCGGCCGGGCGGAATCGCCCCGGGCCGCGCCCGCCGTCCGCAGATGTGAACAGGGCACGGCTGGCCGGGACCACGGCCGAGGCGGATCACGGGCCCTCACCGGTCCGGGCCGCGCGCACGTGAAGGCCCCGGGGCGGGTGGCCCCGGGGCTGGACGGACCGCGTCAGAGCTCGTTGCCCCAACACATACGGGCGACCGTCTCCACGTGGATCAGCTTGCGGCGCTGCCCGTCCTCGGTGAGGACCGCGCGGCCCGCCAGGTCGGAGAAGCCCTCGCTGGGGCTGACGGCAAGGTCGTCGATGTCCTTCACCTCCGCGGCGGCGTCCATCCGGTCCATGACCGCACCGATGTCCTCCAGCTCCGCCGTCCGCGGGCTGACCACGCCCAGGCAGGCGTCGCGGTCGGCGGGGACCGCGCGCAGCAGATCCAGCTCGCCCGCGGTGCCCGCACAGTACGGAAGCACCCACCGGTCCACCGGTACCCCGTCGAAGATCCGCTCCGCGGCAGCGGCGTCCACCTCTCCCCCGGCCGCGTGGGTGGGGCACAGTCCGATGCGGACGTCCTCGGGCCGGGAGAGCCCGTCGAGCGCGGCCGCGTCGATGGCGATGCAGTCCTCCAGCGGCAGGAGCGGCTCGCGGCCGGGGACCAGGTGTCGCGCGTAGGCGAAGTCGTTGAGCTGGATGAGCTTCACCCCGTTCTCGATGAGCAGGCGGATCTCGCGGCCGATGATGTCGGCCAGCGCCTCGCCGAGCTCCCGGGGGCTCTTCCACACACCGTTCGGGTCGAAGCACTGTGAGGCCAGCCAGGCCGGGGAGGGCAGGCTGACCTTGGGCGCGATCACGGTCGTCTCCCGCAGGAGGGCGACACGATCGGCGACCAGTGGCCCTTCGGCCTCCAGCGGACCGTGGGCCACCCAGCGGACCCGGCCGTGGGCGTCGGTGTCCTCGGTGGGACGGAATCCGCGCACGGTCTCCAGCACGGCGCCGCGCAGGTCCTGCCGGGGGAAGTCGCCATCGGTGACCACGGTGAGGCGCAGGCCGCGCTGGAAGCGCACGGCTTCGACGACGGCCTCCTCCTCGGCCTTGCGCAGCTCCGGCGCGTCGATCTCACCGGTGGAGAGGCGACGGCGCGCCTCCAGCAGGCCCGCGGGCCGGATGAGGCTGCCGTGGTGGTCGATACGGAACTTGTAGTCGTCAGCCACGCCCCTCGCCCCCCTGCTCCGTCTTGCGTGCTCCGGCCCAGGCCGGGAACTCCAGCTCGTAGCCGAGGGTTCCCAGCACGTCGTCGCAGATGCGCTGGTCCTCCTCTCCTGTGCCGCCGGAGATCCCCAGGCCGCCCAGGATCTCACCGTCGCGCTTGATGGTGACGCCGCCCTCGGTGGCGACGATGGAGTGCGCGCCCATGGTGGAGAGCTGTGCGAAGAACCCCGGATTGCTCTCGGCCCAGGGCTTGAGCATCCGGGTGGGCCGCTGCATCACAGCGGCGCTGTAAGCCTTGGTGAGGGCGATGTCGGGGGTGAGCGGCCGGGCTCCGTCGGAGCGCTTGATCACGAGGGGGAATCCGCCGGAGTCGACGACGGCGACGCTGAACGCCTTGCCTATCGCCTGTCCGCCCTTGAGGGCGGCCGTGACGATCTCCTCGGCCTGGTCCAGGGTGAGCGCGTTCACCGCTGTGTCCTTTCTTCGGTGAGGGCCTCGCGGATACGCGCGACGGCGGCGTTGAAGGACTCGGGGTCCTCCCAGTACATGGAGTGGGGCGCGCCGGGGACGATCTCCAGGCGGGAGCCGGGGAGCACTTCGTGGGCGCGGCGGACGGTGTCCACGCTCAGCACAGCGTCGTTCTCGCCGGCCAGGAAGCAGACGGGGACGCCCGAGGCGGTGATCCGCTCGATGGTGGGCCCGTCGGTGGACAGGTTGCGCAGGTCGGCCATCTTCGCGACGTTGAACGTGCCCATCTGCCGGAACAGCAGGGTCAGGGCGGGCTCGCGCTTCTGGAAGTCGCGGCTGAGCAACCTGTCCAGGACGGGCAGCTTCACGGCCTCGGCCCGGTCGGCGGCGACCAGCGCGGACAGTTCGGGGTGGTCGATGCCGCCCAGGGAATGGGCGAGCACGACTCCTGCGACGCGTGCGGGCTCGGAGAGGGCGTAGCGCAGAGCCGCGACGGCTCCGATGGACTGGCCGACGAGCATGACGTCGTCCAGGTCCTCGGCGGCCAGGACCGCGGCGATGTCACCGGGGAACTCCAGGCTGTCGAACTCCTCCATGGAGGAGTCGGAGTTGCCGAAGCCGCGCAGGTCGACGGTGACGACGGTGTAGCGGTCGCTCAGCGCGGCGATCTGGCGCCACCAGGCGGCGTGGTTGCCGCCCGAGCCGTGGACGAACAGGATCGCCGGGCCCGACCCGTGGCGTTCGTAGTAGATGGATGAGCCGTGGGAGTCGGCGGTGCCCATCGGGGTTCTCCTCGTCATGGTCGGGTCAGGCCGGGCGGTTGCCGTGGTAGACGAGCTCGATCATGGTGTGGTCGGGGTCGTGGATGTAGCAGAACTTGGACTGGTTCTCGGGACGCTCGATGGGGCGTGTGTGGCGGATGCCCAATTCCTTGAGGTGGGCGAGGAAGCCGTCCCAGTCCTCCACCTCGATGGCGAAGTGGTAGGGCGCCATGCGGTCCATCTCTTCCACGGGCGTGAAGTGGAGGTCGAAGTTCCCCCGGGTCATGAGGACGACCCGGGTGTTGCTCTTGGGGGTGATGGCCTTGAGGCCGAAGACCTTGGAGTACCACTCCTTGGTGCGTTCGGGGTCGGTGGTGGGGAAGTTGACGTGGTGGATGTAGCGGGGCGCGTTGCTGGTCATCAGGGTCGTCCTCCGGTTTCGGTGCGTACGGGGTTGGTCAGGGTGCCGATGCCGTCGATCTCGATCTCGACGGTGTCCCCCGGCTCCATCCGGCACGGCGCGTCGGCGCCCATCCACAGGACGTCGCCGGGGCGCAGGGTGATGTACCGGGTGATCGCGACGATGTAGTCGTAGGGGTCGAAGATCATGTCGCCGGTGGGGAAGGCGGCCCTGACCGCGCCGTTGACGCGGACGGTGGTGGTGGCGTGGGCGAGCGGGTCGGTGTCGGTCTCGATCCAGGGGCCCATGGGTTTGAAGGTGTCGCTGTTCTTGGAGCGCCAGAACGTGCGGTCCCGGTGCTGCCAGTCGCGGGCGCTGACGTCATTGCCGATGGTCCATCCGAAGATCGCGGCGCGGGCCTGCTCCCGGGTGGCGTTGCGCAGGGTGCGGCCGATGACCGCGACGAGTTCGCCCTCGGCCTCGAAGCGGCCGGTGAAGTCGGCCGGACGGACGATGGGGGCGCGGTGGCCGGTGAGGGCGCTGTTGGCCCGGTATCCGACCTCCGGGCGGTCGGGCACGGCACCTGCGTGGCCGGTGGCGATGGCGTGCTCGGCGTGCCGTTTGTAGTTGAGCCCGACCGCGTAGAACACGGGCGGGACCACCGGTGGCAGGAACACGGCGTCCTCGACGGGCACGGAGCCGCCGGCGGGAAGGGGGTCGCCCTCCAGCGGTGAACCGTCGAGGAGGAGGACGACATCGCCCTCGGCCCGGCCCCAGCGGGGGCCGCCGTCGACGGCGACCCGGCAGTACCTCATCGGCCGTCCTCCAACAGGTGGGAGACACGTTTGGTCACCAGGTAGGCGTCCAGTCCCTCGGTGCCTCCCTCACGTCCGTACCCGCTGGACTTGACCCCGCCGGAGGGCGCCTCGGAGACCGAGCCCCCGCAGTGGTTGATGGACAGGATGCCCGCCTCAAGCCCCCGCACGAGCCGCTCGGCGGTGGCCGCGGACTCCGTGAATCCGTACGCGGCCAGCCCGTAGGGAAGGGAGTTGGCCACCCGCATCGCCTCGTCCAGGTCGGTGAAGGGGACGACGGGGGCGATCGGCCCGAAGGGCTCCTCGGCCAGGACGCGGGCGTCGTCGGGGACGTCGGCCAGGACGGTGGGAGCGAAGAAGTAGCCGGGCCGGTCCAGCCGGAAGCCGCCGCAGGCGACCTTCGCACCGCGTGCGGTGGCGTCGGCGACCAGTTCCTCCATCGCGGCCAGGCGGCGGTCATTGGCCAGGGGGCCCATGGTCACGCCCTCGGCGAGGCCGTCGCCGATGACGACCTCCTCGGCGGCTGCGACGAACGCTGCGGTGAACTCCTCCACGAGGGAGGCGTGCACCAGGAAGCGGCTGGGCGAGGTGCAGACCTGTCCGGCGTTGGCGAACTTGGCGGCGGCGGCGCGGCGGGCGGCCGCGATCGGGTCGGCGTCGGCGCACACGATGACGGGGGCGTGCCCGCCCAGTTCCATGATGGACGGCTTCATGGCGGCGCCGGCGGCCGAGGCCAGGAGCTTCCCGACTGGGATGGACCCGGTGAAGGCGACGAGGCGGGTGTGCGGAGAGGCGATGAGGTGGGCGGAGACCTCGGCGGGCTCGCCGAAGACGAGGTTCAGCACCCCGTCGGGCAGCCCGGCGTCGACGAAGCAGCGGACCAGTTCGCAGGCGGTGCCGGGTGTCTCCTCGGAGGCCTTGATGACGATGGAGCACCCGGCGGACAGGGCGGCGGCGATCTTGCGCATGGGTGACCCGGCCGGGAAGTTCCACGGGGTGAACGCGGCGACGGGGCCGATGGGTTCGCGCCGGACGCTCAGCAGGGTGCCGGGGGCGGAGGGGATGATCCGGCCGTAGGCCCGGCGGGCGTCCTCGGCGTCCCAGCGCAGGGTGTTCGCGACCCGCAGGGCCTCGCCGCGGGACTCGCGCAGCGGTTTGCCCTGTTCGAGGGTCATGATCCGGCCGACCTCGTCGGCGCGCTCGGTGAGCAGGTCGGCGGCAGCGTGCAGGATCTCGGTGCGGCGGGCGACGGGGGTGTCGCGCCAGGCGGCGAACCCGTCGACGGCGGCGGCCACGGCCTCGTCCAGGTCGGCGGCGCCGGTCAGGGGGACTTCTCCGAGGACCTTCTCTGTGGCGGGGTTGAGGACGGGCAGGGTCCGCCCGTCCGCTCCGGTGCGCCACCGGTCGGCGATGCGCATGCGGATGTCGGGATAGCTCAGGTCAGGAGTCATGGCGGTTCTCTCGTGGGGTGCGCAGCGTCCAGATGGTGTGGGGCGGCGCCGTGGTGTGGACGCGGGTGCCGTAGTCCTCGTCGACGCGGTCCATGTCGGCGGCGTACTCCACCCGGCCGCCGCAGGGGGCGTGCAGGAAGCGGAAGACGTTGGAGCCGATGGTGTGGCGGCCCAGGCGCCGGGATTCGAGCCAGCCGCGCTCGATCATGTGGTTGGCGCCCTCGACGACGTCGTCGAAGCCGGGCACCTCGACGGCGATGTGGTTCATCCCGGCCCGGTCGGGGCGGTGGCAGAGCAGGAAGTTGTGCTGCTCGGTGTCGTCCTCGCAGCGCATGAAGACGCCCATGGGCTCGACGATGTCGGTGGCGACGAAGCCGAGCCGATCGAGGTAGAAGTCGATCGCCGCCCGCCGCCCTTCCTTCGGGATGTTGAGGGCCACGTGGCAGATGCGGATCGGCCGCACCTGCGGGATGGCCTCCAGGGGCGTGTTGACCCTCGTCACGTCACCGGTGATGTTGCGCGCTCGGGGCTCGGGCGGGGTGAAGCCTTCGGTGCGGGCCAGGGTGAGGCCGACGCCGAACCCGGTCTCGTCGACAGTGCGGTGGACGCCGTCCCCGTCCGCGCAGACGGGGCGGTCGGCCGCGAGCCGGTTGACGAGGCCGCGCAACTGCTCGGGGGTGTCGACCCCCCAGACGACCTCGCGCAGCGTGGGGCCGTCCTCCACCGGCGGGGGAAGCCGGTCGTCCGGGCGTGCCAGGACGCGGACGGTCTGTCCTGCCAGGGTCGTGAAGACGGCTTCGTCCGGGGCGGCGGGACCGATCCGCTCCAGGCCGAGGTCACCGAAAAAACGAACGCTTTCGGCAACATCATCGACACTGTAAGTCACTGATTCGATGCGCTGGATTCCCACCCGGTCCGAGCCTTTCTCGCGAGGAATTCAGGATGTGACGGCCATCACCGGCATCTGCGATCCTAGAAAGCCGGACCGAACCCGTTCAACACCCTGGAAATGCACATGTCTCAATCGTTTGTTGCGCGCCGCGAGGGCATATCGCCGCCGAAGGAGACGATGGGGTTCTCCGCGAACCAGGAGGTCATGAAATCCAGGAACACGCGGACTTTGCGCGGGGTGTGCTGGGAGGGTCCGTAGATCGCGTACAGGGAGCGGTCCGGCACCGGCAGCTCCGGGAGCAGCACCCGCAGATCGCCGTTGACCAGGTCGTCGTAGGCCGGCCGGTGCGGGATCAGCGCCAGGCCCCGGCCGTGCACGGCGGCCTTCTGGAGGGCGATGTAGGAGTTGGACTGGAAGACGATGTTGCGGATCTTGTGCAGTGTGCTCTCGTGGCCGTGGCCGATCCGCCAGACCGGGTCGTTGACGTGCACCAGGCAGTCGTGGAAAGCCAGGTCGTTGGGCGAGGTGAGGTCGCCGTGCTCCTTGAGGTAGGACTCCGAGGCGCACAGCACGAACGGCAGGGAGGCGACCTTCTTCAACCGGACGCTGGAATCGCGTAGGTCCCGGGTGTGGAATGCGATGTCGAAGCCGCTGTCCAGGAAGTCGTAGGTGCGGTCGGACATGCCGCCCAGCTCGAAGCGCACATTGATGCGCGGATGGGCCACCGCGAAGGCCGCGACCGCGTCGCCCAGGTCCAGGCTGCCGATCCACTTGGGACAGATGATGGACAGGGTTCCCTCGGGCCGGTCGTGCATCCGGGCGATGCTGGCGTCCTCGTCGTCGATCTCGTCCAGGACGCGCTGGGCGAACTCGCTGTAGCGCACCCCGAGTTCGGTGAGGCTGACGGAACGGGCGGTGCGGTTGACCAGGCGGACGCCGAGCTGCTTCTCAAGGTCGGCCACATGGCGCGATATGAGCGATCCGGAGGTTCCCAGCGCCTTGGCCGCGCCGCTGAAACTGCCAACTTTGGAGACCGTGACGAAACTCCGCATGATGAGAAGCCGGTCCATCTGCACCTCCGACAATGCCAGGAGCGGGGAGTACGTCCTCGACCTGCGCCGATTTCGTTGATCAAGACCTTAAACAGGCAGATCAAGACTGAAAAGCACCAGTCCGCTTTACTTCGACTACACGCGGTCATAACACTGGTCTCCTACCAGGGCGGGCACCGCGCCGACCCGCCCCGCGGCAGCCGGCTACGCCTCCGGTTCCACACGCGCGTATCCGCGCACGTCGGGGAAGGGGGGTGTGCGGTCGGGCTGGAGATCGACCTCGAAGGCGTTCAGGCACATGGCCAGCATCGAGAAGTTGCCCAGGGAACCCACGGCGTCCACCAGCCCCCGGGCGCCGAAATGCTTCTCCGCCCGCCGGAAGGTCTCCTCCCCCACGAAGTGGTCGCGCAGCAGCTCCGTGCAGAACCGGTAGAAGGCCTCGTCGCGCTCGTCGCCGAACTCCGGTTCGCGCCTCTCCGCGATGGCTTGGACCGCCTCGGCGGGGATCCCCGCCTCGACGGCCTTGTCGGCGTGGGCGTTCCAGGAGTACTGGGCGTCGAAGTGGCGTGCGGCCAGCAGCAGCGACAGCTCGCGCAGGTGCTCGGGCAGGGAGGAGTCGAACCGGGCGAAGGCGCCCAGCGCCTCGACACGGTCGCACAGCTCGGGACTGTGCAGCCACACCCGGAAGGGGCCGCGGACGGCACCTCGGCGCCCGGCGATACGGCCGGCGACCTCCTTCTGTCGTTCGTCCATATCTTCGGGGGCGAGAACGGGAATGCGCATGAACGGCCTTCACCTCGGTCTGTGGGGTTCGGTCCGCCCGACGCTACTCCGGGCTTCGCGCAGCGCACATATCCGAGCGTGCAACGTTAATCTGCACGATACGCGCCTCTTTTCCGAGCCCGACGGCTTTAGCCTCGGCAGAGGATTCACGACACTGAGGAGGACGGGTATGACGGTCATCGTCAAGGCGGCGGAGGTTCCCCTGATGGACCGGGGCGGGGCGGTCGCCACCACGCCCCTCATCACCAAGGAATCGGCGCCCGGGGAGAACCGGATCACCAGCGGGATGAGCGTCTACCCGGTGGGTTCGGGGGCCCCGATGCACTCCCACAACTGCGACGAGCACGTCACCGTGCTGGAGGGGGAGGCGGAGGTGGTGGTGGAGGGGCGCACGACCCGGCTGTCCCGGTTCGATACCACCTACATCCCCTCGCCGATCCCCCACCTCTTCCGCAACGTCGGCGACACCCCGCTGCGCATCCTGTGGGTGTACACGTCCGCGACGGTGACACGCACTTTCACCGACACCGGGGCCACCGTGGAGCACCTGTCGCCCGAGGACCGGATGGGCCGGGACTGAGGGGTGCAAGCCCCGTCCGCCCCCTGTCGACGTACGGGTTTCGTGTGTGCGGCGTGGGGAGGACGACGGATTGGGAGCCCTGACCGGCAGGAAACAGCAGAACACCGGAACGGGTGATCGCCGGAGGCGGTGGCAGGTCTTCGCTGCCGTGGAGTACCGATGCCGGGCGGTGTCAGGAGCTGAGGCGGCGCAGGTGGGACAGGGCCGCCTCCGTGACCGGGCGCTGAACCCCGAGCTCGCCCAGGTAGGCGGCCGCCGCCTCCATCTCGTGGACGCGCCGCCCGGCGTGCAGGCGGGTGCCCTCCACCATCCGGTCCACCAGGTCCCGGCCGCCCTCGCCCAGTTCGGCGGCGATCTGCTCGCGGATCTCCTCCTCCGTTCCGGCGGCGGCCGCGGCGTCGAGTGATTCGATGATGAGCGCGGCCAACCCCTTCATGAAGACGCTGCGGAGCAGTTTGCGGGCCGCGGCGTCACCGGCGTGGGCGGAGACCGTGTGTACAGGGGTGCCCAGGGGTGTGAGCGCCGCGGCGAAGGCCGCGGCGCCGCTGCCGGCGGCGAACAGGGGCGTCCTACTGCCCGCCCGTGGGACGGGCGCCATGACCGCGACGTCGGCGAAGGGGACTCCGGTTTTTGCGGCCAAAGCTCCGATCGTCTTCTTCTCCCCGGGGGAGAGGGTGTTCAGGTCGGCGTAGACGGCGGAGGAGGGCAAGAGAGGAAGGACCTTCGCGGCGACCCCTTCCGCGGCCGCGGGCCCGACGAGACTGATGACGACCTCGGCACCGGTGAGTGCCTCCTCCAGCGCGGGACACTGCGCGATGGGCGTGTCGGACAGGAACACGAACGGATCGTGACCGCGCACCGAGGCCCCGGCCCGCGCCAGCCCTTCCCCGATGAGCCGGCCGGCCTCCCCGAGGCCGATCACTGTGATGACGGTCATCTCGTCCTCCGACAAAGGAGCCCCCTTGGTGTGAACAACATTGTTTACAATAATGCACACCAAGTTGAGCGAAGGGAAGACCATGACCCAGGAGGCAGTGGACCGGGGCGCCCGGCCGGGTGTCAGCGACGCCGACCTCGTGACATCGCGGCTCCGGCAGGCCATCGTCGCGGGCGAGTTCGCCCCCCGGCAACGGCTCGTGGAAACGGACCTCATCGAGATGTTCGACGCCAGCCGTGGCGCAGTGCGCGCGGCTCTGGCGGCACTCACGGTGGAGGGCCTCGTGGAGAAGGTCCGCAACCGCGGCGCCCGCGTGCGGGCCGTGGACCTGGACGAGGCGCTGGAGATCGTGGAGGTGCGCGCGGCCCTGGAGTCGTTGTGCGCGGCCCGCGCCGCGGAACGCGTCGACGAGGCCGGGGTGGCGCGGCTGCGGACCCTGGGCGAGGTGATGCGACAAGCTGTGGAGGCGGGCGACGGCGAGGCGTACTCGCAGGCCAACCGCGACCTGCACCAGGCGGTGATGGACATCAGCGGGGCCCGGGTCGCGCCGGAGGTCGTCCAGCGCCTGCGCGCTCAGAACGTCAGGTACCGCATCCGGCTGGCCATGCAGCCGAACCGTCCGGCCACGTCGTTGCCGGAGCACCTGGAGATCGTGGAGGCGGTGTGCGCCGGGGATCCGGAACGTGCGGCGGAGGCCATGCGGGCGCACCTGAACAGCGTCTACCAAGCGACCCGGGACTACTTCGCCGAGCGGGGGTGAGCGCCTGACGCCCGCACCTCGCGGCACCCGGATCGGGGACAACGGCTCTGACCAGATGTTACGTGGGTATTGACTGTCGTCACCAAGATCGTTAACAATGTCGCCAACCAGTTTGTTTGCAAAGAGGTGGCATGTTGAAACATCAGGTGCCCAGCGCACATGCCCGCGAACTCGTCCGAGGGGCCTACGACATCCACGTCCACATCGCTCCCGATGTGATGAAGCGCAGGGTGAGCGACCTCCAGCTCGCCCCGCGCTTCCGGGAGCACGGCCTGGCGGGCTTCGTACTGAAGTCCCACTACGCGCCCACGGCCGAACGCGCCGAGGTGGTCCGCAACGTCCACCCGGACGTGGACGTGCTCGGCGCCATCACGCTCAACGCCTCCGTAGGAGGCATGAACCCCGTCGCGGTCGAGATCGCGGCGCGCGGCGGCGCCCGGTTCGTGTGGCTGCCGACCGTCGACAGCGACAACCAGCGCAGCTGCCTGGAGGAGACACCCGAGGGCGCCACTCCCCCCATGTGGGCGAAGATCCAGCAGGACCTGCGGGAGGCGGGGATCGCCAGCCCCACCGTCGACGTGCTGGACGGGGACGGAGAGGTCACCGCGGCGACCCGCCAGGTGCTCCACGTCATCGCCGCGCACGACATGACCCTGGCGACCGGGCACCTTCACGGGGACGAGTCCGCCAAGGTGATCGCGCTCGCCCGCGAACTCGGTGTCCGGCGCATCGTCGTGACCCACCCCGAGTTCACCTCGCAGCGCATCCCCGCCGACGCGCAGAAGGGGCTGGCCGAACACGGCGCCTACCTCGAACGCTGCCTGACCACGCCGCTCACCGGCAAGGTGCCCTGGAGGGTCTGGCTGGACAACATCCGGTCGACCGGGCCTGCGGCCTCGGTCATCAGCTCCGACCTGGGCCAGCCCTTCAACCCGCCCGTCGAGGACGGCCTCGCGCTGGCCGCCGACGTCCTCCTCCAGGACGGGTTCACCGACGAGGAGGTGCGCCTGATGACGGTGCACAACTCGCGTTGGCTCGCGGGCGCCGAGGCGCTCTCCGACGCGCCCGCAGCGCACCTCGCGGAGCAGGCGGCCTCCTCATGAGCGTCGTCCTGGAGGTCGAGCACCTCACCAAGGAGTTCCAGCGCGACGACGTCGCCACGGTGGCCCTGCGCGACTTCAACCTGACCATCGAACAGGGCGCCTTCGTCACCATCCTCGGGCGCTCCGGCTGCGGCAAGTCCACCATGCTGAACCTGCTCTCGGGGCTGTCCAAGCCGACCGCGGGACGGGTCCTGCACCGGGGCGAACCGCACACCGGCCCCACCCCCGACATCGGCTACCTCACCCAGACCGACACGCTCATGCCGTGGCGCAGTGTGCAGCGCAACGTCGAGATGCCCATGGAGATCGCCGGCGTCGACAGGCACGAGCGTGAGGCGCGGGCACGCGAGCTCATCGCCACCGTCGGCCTCGCCGACTTCGCCGACAGCTACCCCCGGGAGCTCTCCGGCGGCATGCGCCGCCGCGCCAGTCTGGCCCGCATGCTGGCCAACGGTGCCGAGACCATCCTGATGGACGAGCCCTTCGGCGCCCTGGACGCGCAGCTGCGCTCCGAACTCCAGCGGGAGCTGCTGCGCCTGTGGGACGCGACCGGGCACACCGTCGTGTTCGTCACCCACGACATCGAGGAGGCGCTGATGCTCGGCGACCGCGTCGTCGTCCTGGGGCCTCTGGGCACCGTCCTGCTGGACCAGGAGGTGGACATCGACCGGCCGCGCGACCCCGACGAGACCAAGGTGCACCCCAGGTTCGTGGAACTGCACGCCACCCTGGCCACCGCACTGAAGAAGGGAGCGCGGCCATGACGGAATCCCCGTCCGAAACGCGCGAACGCGAGGACCACGCCGGTCTGAGCACGAGCGGCCCCGTCAAGGAGGCCCGTCGTCGCAACTGGTGGCACCGCAACGCCCGCACCGTCCTGGTGTGGGGCCTGCGGGCCGGGGTGCTCGTGGTGTTCCTCCTGCTCTGGCAGCTGGCCGGCCGCACCGCCGCCAACCCCATGTTCGTCTCCAGCCCGCTCGCGGTGTGGGAGCAGCTGAGCGCCTGGATCCTGGACGGCACCCTGGGCACGCACACCTGGATCACCATCCAGGAGGTCGTGCTCGGCTACGTCATCGGGGCCGCCGCCGGGGCACTCGCCGGGTTCGCGTTCGCGTCGGTCCGCCTGGTCTACGACGTGTTCGAGCCGTTGATGATGGCGCTGTACTCGATCCCCAAGGTCGCGCTGGCGCCGCTGTTCATCGTGTGGTTCGGCATCGGGATCGACATGAAGGTCATCCTGGCGGCCGTGAGCGTGTTCTTCCTGGTGTTCCTCAACACCGCCGCCGGGGTCCGCGACGTCGACCGCGGCCTCATCGACGCCGTCCGCCTGATGGGCGGCTCGAACAGGGACATCGCCCTCAAGGTGGTCCTCCCGGCCTCCATGTCCGGCCTCATCACCGGCCTGAAGGTCTCCATCCCCTACGCCCTCATCGGCGCGGTGATCGGTGAGCTCGTCGCCTCCAACCGCGGTCTGGGCTACCTCATCAACGACGCCGCCGCGCAGTTCAACACGGCGGGCGTGTTCGCCGCGGTCGTGGTGCTGACCGCGCTGGCCATGGTCCTCAACTCCCTCGTGGGCGTCCTGGCCTCCCGCGCCAACCGCTGGAAGCCGCTCGACGCCGAGTAGTACCCCGCGGACGAACACCGCGCGGCCGTGGCACCGGCCGCAGCGGTCACGACGTCGGCCCCGCACCGGCCATCGCACCGGCCGCGACGCCGACACCCCGCGCATGCCCCGCCCGCAACGAAACCGGAGCCACTGCGGCCCCGGACACGAAGCCCGGACGCGCACCCGCGGAGCATCCCCCAGGCCAGAGCACGCCCTCCGGCCGCCCACCACTCAACCGAGAGTCCACACCATGAAACTCAGCACGCACCTCAAGACGGCGGCCGCGATCGCGGCGACGGCGGGCCTCATCACCGCCACGGGCTGTTCCGGCGGCACCACCGACTCCGGATCCGACGTCCTCAACGTCGGCCAGATCAGCGACTCCGTCGCGTTCTTCCCGCTCTACGTTGCCGAGGAGCAGGGCTACTTCGAGGAAGAGGGCGTCGAACTCGGTGAGCGGCCCCGCCTGGGCACCGGTGCCAAGCTCGCGGCGGCCCTCACCTCCGGTTCCATCGACGTCGCCGCGGGGGTCCTCACCGACGCGTTCAACCTGGCGGAGAACAACCCGGAGACACAGGTCACGGGCTCCCTCGTCACCGAGTACTACGTGGACGTCGTGACGAGCTCGGACTTCGACGGGGCACCCGCGGACGCGCCCCTGGAGGAGAGGATCCGCTCCCTGGAGGGCGCGAACATCGGCATCACCGGCCCGGGCTCGGGCACCGAGGCGCTGCTCATCTACCTGTTCGAGCAAGTGGGCCTGGACGCCAAGACCGACGCCACCCTCGTCAACCTGGGCGCCGTCCCGTCCTCTGCCATCGGTGCCCTGTCCTCGGGGCAGGTGGACGCCCTGGCCTTCTTCCAGCCGGCCGGCCAGATGGCCCAGGTCCAGGGGGTCGGTGACATCTACATCTCACCGCAGCGCGGTGACATCCCCGACCTGGCCGGGGCACTGCACGGCACGCTGTTCAGCACCTCCGGGGTGCTCGAGGAGAAGGGTGAGCAGGTCGAGGCGTTCAACCGGGCCATCGACCGGGCGCTGGAGTTCATCCAGACCGACCCGCAGGGCAGCGCGGATCTGCTCTCGTCCTACCTGGAGGGCACCGACCCCGAAGCGGTGGAGGCCCTGACCGAGATCCTCCCGGCGGAGTACCCCGCCTCGTCCGCCGTGGCCGAGGACGCCTTCGGCGTCGCGGTGGACTTCCACCTGGAGTCCGGTCTGGTCGAGGAAGCACCCGGCTTCGAGGACCTCGTCTGGTCCCAGGTCCGGGAATAGCACCGCACCGGGCGGGTCTCGCCGCCGACGCCCCGGCGTCGGCGCGGGGCTCCCCCGGCCGAAGCGCCCCGCGAGGAGCACACCAGGCTCAGCGGGCGACCACACGAGGACGAGGATGACACTGTCAACGCCACCACCCGCCGGAGAGCGGCCACCGGAACCGGCGCACACCCGGGGATCCAGGGTACGCCGCCGCGGAAGCCAGCTCGCGATCCCCTCGGTCCTGATGCGGGGAGGCACCTCGCGGGGCCCGTTCTTCGCCCGTGCCGACCTGCCGGAGGACGAGGAGACTCTCGCGCGGGTCCTGCGGGCCGCGCTCGGCTCCCCCCACCCCCTCCAGGTCGACGGCCTGGGCGGCGGCCATCCGCTCACCTCCAAGGCCGGCATCGTCGGCCCGAGCCCGATCTCTGGGGTGGACCTGGACTTCCGCTTCGCCCAGTTGCAGCCGCACAACGACTCGGTGGACATGAACGCCAACTGCGGCAACCTGCTGTCGGCGGTCGTGCCCTTCGCCGTCGAGACCGGGATGGTCGTACCCACCGCGGACACCACCACCGTTCGGGTGCGCACCCTCAACACCGGGGCGGTCGCGGAGATCTCGGTGCGTACTCCCCTCCGCGACGGCGGGAGGAGCGTCGAGTACGCCGGGGACACGCACATCGACGGCGCCCCCGGCACCTCCTCACCGGTGACGATCGGGTTCCTGGACACCGCCGGATCGGTCGCCGGTTCCCTGCTGCCCACCGGTGGGCCCCGCGACACGGTCGAGGTCCCCGGGGTGGGACCGGTCGAGGTCACCTGCATCGACAACGGCCAGCCCCTGGTCATCGTCAGGGCACGCGACCTGGGTGTCTCCGGCTGGGAGGGCCCCGCCGAGCTGATGGCGAACGCCGGTCTGCGCGAGCGGGTCGAGGCGCTCCGGTTGGCCTGCGGCACCCTCATGGGTCTCGGCGACGTCTCGGCCCGCAACTACCCGAAGATGACGCTGGTCTCCCCACCGCGCCACGGGGGTGCCCTGACCACGCGCAGCTTCATCCCCCGCGTCGTGCACGAGTCGATCGGCGTCCTGGCCGCCGTCACGGCCGCCACGGCCTGCGTGATCCCGGGAACGGTCGCGCACCAGGTCGCGAACCCGGCGGACACCGGTGACGCCGGGGCCCCCGAGAGCCCCGGAGCCACCCTCTCCATCGAGCACCCCAGCGGGGTCTTCGACGTGGAACTCGGCTGGGAACCCGGCGCCCCCTCCCGCATCACCCGTTCCGCCCTCGTGCGCACCGCACGCGCGCTCATGGTCGGAGACCTCTGCGTCCCCCTGAGCGTCTGGAACCCGTCACCCAAGGAAGAGCACAGATGATCATCGACTGCCACGGACACTTCACCACGGCGCCCGACGCCCTGGGGCAGTGGCGCCAGACCCAGATCGCGGCACTCGACGGCGGGCCCGAACCCGGTGAACTGCACATCGGCGACGACGAACTGCGCGAGGCGATCGAGGGGAACCAGCTTGCCCTCATGGACCGGCGCGGGATCGACCTGACGGTGTTCTCCCCGCGGGCCTCCTTCATGGCCCACCACATCGGCGGCCCCGACACCTCCGCCCGGTGGGCCCGGGTCTGCAACGACCTCATCGCCCGGGTCGCGGAACTCTTCCCCGAGCGCTTCGCCCCCGCCGCCATGCTTCCGCAGTCCCCGGGCGCCGACCCGGCCGACTGCGTGCCCGAGCTGAAGCGCGCCGTCGAGGAGCTCGGCGCCGTGGCGGTCAACCTCAATCCGGACCCCTCCGGTGGGCTGTGGGACTCATCCCCCCTCACCGACCGCTCGTGGTACCCGATCTACGAGGCGATGTGCGAATACGACATCCCCGCGATGGTGCACGTCTCCACGAGCGTCAACCCCGCCTTCCACACCACCGGCGCGCACTACCTCAACGCCGACACCACGGCCTTCATGCAGCTCGTCCAGGGCGACCTGTTCGCCGACTTCCCCGACCTGCGGCTCGTCATCCCCCACGGCGGCGGGGCCGCGCCCTACCACTGGGGGCGCTTCCGCGGACTGGCGATGGCACTGGGCCGGCCCGAGCTGGAGCAGCACGTGCTCGGCAACGTCTACTTCGACACCTGTGTGTACCACCAGCCGGGCATCGACCTGCTGCTCGATGTCGTCCCGCACGAGAACATCCTGTTCGCCTCGGAGATGATCGGCGCCGTCCGCGACATCGACCCGTGCACGGGACACCACTTCGACGACACCGGCCGCTACCTGAGCGCCGCGGACCTCCCCGAGGCCGCGCGCGAGGCCGTCCTGGAGGGCAACGCCCGCCGGGTGTACCCGCGGCTCGACGCCCGACTCCAGAAGCAGGGCCGCTGAGGGCCGCCGCGGCCCGGACCCACCACCATCCGCTCACGAGGAGAACCATGACCGAGCTCGGAGTCGTCCACCGTTCCATCGAGCGCGCCGCGCCGGAGGCCGTCGAGGCGCTGTCGCGCTTCGGGGTGGCCACCGTGCACGAGGCGCAGGGCCGCACGGGCCTGCTGCGCCCCTACATCCGGCCGGTGTACCCGCAGGCCAAGCTGTGCGGGACCGCGGTCACCGTGCTGCTCCAGCCGGGCGACAACTGGATGCTGCACGTGGTCGCCGAGCAGATCCGACCCGGAGACGTGGTGGTCGCCGGGTGCACGACCGAGTCCGCCGACGGCTTCTTCGGCGAACTGCTGGCCACCTCGTTCCGGGCACGGGGGGCCGTGGGGCTGATCATCGACGGCGGCTGCCGCGACGCCGCCGAGCTGGCCGAGATGGACTTCCCCGTGTTCAGCCGGGCCATCAACGCCAAGGGCACCGTGAAGGCCACGCTGGGCTCGGTCAACGTGCCCGTCACCGTGGCCAACGCCCTGGTGCACCCGGGCGATGTCGTGGTCGCCGACGCCGACGGGGTCGTCGTGGTGCCCCGGACCGCGGCCTCGCAGGTGGCCGAGGCGGCACGGCGCCGCGAGGAGAACGAGGAGTCCAAGCGCGCCCGGTTCCGCGAGGGAGAGCTGGGGCTGGACATCTACGGGATGCGGGAGAAGCTGGCGGCGGCGGGCCTGCGCTACCTCGACTGACACTCGTCGGGACGGCCATAAGGCCGGATCCCGCGCGGGGACGCGCTGCCGTGCCGCCGCCCCGCCCCGGCTTTGGCCGGGGCGGGGCGGCGGCACGATCCGGTACCGGTACGGCCCCGGTGTCAGTCCTCTTCGGGCGGCCCGCCCTGCGGGCCGCCCTCCGGAGCACCCTCCGGGGCGCCGCCGCCGGGACCGCCCATCCCGCTCCCCTCCTGCTGGGTGACGCTGCCGGCGTAGTCGTTGGCGGGGTCGCGGTAGATGGTGTGGATGTGGCCCCACCCGGACGTGGTGTACCCCTCCACGTCGGCGCCCGCCGAGCCCTGCTGGTCAGAGAACTCGATGTAGGCGTTCGGGCCGGAGATCTGGAAGTAGATCCCGTCGCCCTGGGTCATGTCGTACTCGGTGGCCCCGGACCAGTTCACGTAGGTCTCGTCCAGGGTCGCCTCGATCTCGGCCAGGGCCGCGGCCGTGGTCTCCTCGTCCGCCAAGCCGACCCAGTTGGCGGCCACGTCGAGCAGGAGCTGCTTCTGCTCGTCGGTCAGCTCCGCCCCGGCCAGGCCGGTACCGGTCGGGTAGGAGCAGGCGCCGCCGGGGGCGCAGGTGAGGTTCGCGACCTCAGAGCCCTGGTAGAGCTCGGCCCTCTGCTCCTCGGTCAGGCTGTCGTAGAAGGCGAACGCCGTCTCGTACATGCCCGCGAGCGGCTGGACCTCCTCGCCCTCCTCGTTCGTGTAGACCGCGGGCTGGGAGCCCAGATGCGTGGGCGCGAACGTGATCGAGTCGTCGGAGCCGTCCAGCGTGGCGTTCAGGCCCAGGTGGTGCCCGCCGAACTGCACCTGCCACGCGCCGCTGTCGGAGGGGTCGCCGAAGAAGGCGATGTAGTACTGCCCCAGGGAGTCCTCGGTGCTGGAGCTGTTCTCCAGGAGGAACTCGTCGCCGCCCATGACGTCGGTGACGGTCTGGTAGCCCTCGTCGCTGAGCAGCGAGTCCAGGACTCCCAGGGCCGCAGCCCTCTGCTCCTCGGTCAGGTCGTCCAGGTTCAGCCCGGCCCGATCGACGAACGTGACCGGGAAGTTCGACCACGTCGTGGTCTTGGACTCGTCGTCGTAGGCGTAGAGCAGCTGTTCGCGCTGCTCGTCCGACAGCGTCTCCACGAACGCCTGTGCGGCGGCCGCGGTGTTGGCGATCGTCTCTTCGCTGGTCGTGGACGAGGAGATCGCCGTCCCTGATGTCGACGGCGTGACCGTGGACGTGGTGGACGACTCCGGAGCGCTGGTGCCTGCGGCGGCGCAACCGGTGAACATCAGGGCCGCCAGGAGCGAGACCGCGGCGGTCCGTATCGCTCTGGTGCGCTTCGGCTGGCGTCGGGCGCCCACGGTCTTTCGGCGGTAGTTGTTCGTCATGGAGACGAAGGTAGGGAATGAACCTTAGGGTTCTCTGCGAGCCGATTGAGAACAGAGTAAAAGTCACTCCTTTGCCTCCCGTCCGTCTGCCGGTCGCAGGAGGCCGGTGGACGAGGCCACCTGCCTCGTGGGCTTCTCCGGCACCGCCTTCTCCCAGTTCCCCCGCTGGGCGGGGCGGCCACCCGGGCGATGCCGCGGGCACGCGGTCGACGGGTCGGTGTGAAGCGGGAGCGGGCCCCTCATACGGGGTTCCCGAGGAACACGGCGCCGCGGCGGCGGTCCCGCTCGACCGCCCACATGGCGTCGAGCGAGGTGTCGGCCACCGGCAGCAGGTGGGCGTCGACCCAGGTGTCGCCCGTGGCGGCGTTGGTCCAGGGATCCTCCAGCACGAGGGCGCCCGGCACGGCGCCGTGGCACAGCACCCAGTGCGGCACGTCGAAGCCCTGCATCGCGGCGAGGGAGACCAGCAGCAGGATGTGCCCACCCCGTCCGACCATGCCGCGGACGTCGGCCACGGTCGGACGGCGCCGCTCGACGGGGACCCCGGCGGCCGCGGCCTCCGTGCGCGACGCCTCCTGGAGGACGGCGCGCCACTCCCGCTCGTCGCCGGAGTAGGACTCCAGCAGGACGGGCCGGTCCGTGTCGAGGAGGACCGTGACCGTCCCGGACGGCCACGCGCCGCGCACGGCGACGCCCAGCCCGACGGGCTCGCAGGCGGGGAAGTTCGTGGCGCGGCGCCACAGGGCCAGCTCCGCCGGACGGTCGAGGGAGTCCCGGGGTACCACCCCGGCCTGTGCCCGCGCGACCAGGGCGACGACGGCGCCGCAGGTGAAGTTCGTGCTCTGCCGGAGGTACGGGGGCTCGGCCACCACGTCCCCGGCCAGCCAGCGCACGTGGCCCGTCTCCGGCCCGTCCGCGTCCGGGGCGGAGCCGGGGGGTGCCTCCATCGGGGTGAACCCGGCGGCCGCCGCCTGCGCGGCGGGCGCCGTCCAACCCTCCCACTTGACCTGGACCGCTTCCCGGCCCCGTGCATGCCTGAGGACCGCGTCCACGGCTGCGGGCACGTCGCCGACGGCGTCGACGATCTTGCGGTAGGCCGCCCCAGGGCGTCCTGTCACCAGCGCGGCACCGGTCCAGCCCTCTCCTTCGGCGGCAGGGACGGCCACGATTTCCGGTGTGTGGGCCGAGCGGTCGACCGCGCCCCAGCGTTCGAGCACCTCTCCGGGTGTGATCGGCGCCAGCTGTGCGGGCGGGGTGGCCGGATCGAACGGGACGACGACGGTACTGGGGGCGTGCAGGTCCGGGCGGCGGGGCGGCATGCGGTACTCCTGACGGGTTCCGGTCGGACGGGGCGGCGGGTCATACGCGGGAGCCGCGCAGCAGCCAGAGGAGGTAGGGGGCTCCGACAAGGGCGATCATGAGCCCGGCCGGCAGTTGGGCGGGGGCGATCAGGGTTCGGCCCAGGGTGTCGGCGACGCACACCAGCAGTGCGCCCACCAGCATCGCGACCGGGAGGCCGCGCCCGTGCCGGGCACCGACCAGCGCCCGGGCCAGATGGGGCGCGACGAGCCCGGCGAAGCCGACGACCCCGACCGCGACCACGCTGACGGCGGCCAGGACCGCGGCCACGGCCAGCAGAGTCAGGCGGGTGCGCTCCACCCGCAGGCCGAGAATGCGCGGCGTGTCCTCGTCGACGGCGAGCAGGTCGAGGTGGCGGGCCAGGCCCAGCAGCAGGGGTGCCGCCAGGACCAGGGCCACGGCGACCGGCACGACGTCCGCGACGGTGCGCCCGTAGGTCGTTCCGGACAGCCACGTGAAGATGCGCGGGGTCTGCCAGGGGTCGGCGCGCAGCAGGAGGAACGTCGTGGCGGCGCTCAGGGCGTACCCGCACCCGATGCCGATCAGGACGAACCGGTCCGGGCGCAGCGCCCCACGCCAGGCCAGCACGGTGATCAGCGCGAATGTGGCCAGGCCGGTGAGGACCGCCGCGGTGACGAGCGCGGGGTAGCCGTCGGCCGGCACCGAGGTCACGACGATCACCGCGCCCAGCCCGGCCCCGGCCGTGATGCCCAGCAACCCGGGTTCGGCGAGCGGGTTGCGCACGGCGCCCTGGACGACGCCCCCGGCCAGGGCGAGCGCCGCACCGGCCAGGACAGCGGCGGCCACGCGGGGGACGCGTTCGTCCAGGGCCCGGCCGACCAGTTCCGGGGCGGTTCCCTGGAGCCAGAGCACGATGTCCCCGGTGCGCAGCCACAGGCCGCCTGCGAGCACACCGGTGAGCACCGCCCCGGCGAGCAGGGCCGCCGTGACGAGCAGGACACCGAGGAAACGCCGGCGCGACCGCGGTCCGCTCCGCGCTCCGGGGGGTCTGCGGACCGGGCCCGCGTCGCGCAGGCGCAGGGCCAGGACGACGATGAGGACGCCGCCCAGCAGCGCCGTCGGCACCCCGGTGGGGATCGAGGCGGCGCCTTCGGCGCCCAGCAGCGCGCGCAGCGAGGCGTCCGCGAGTAGGACCAGCAGTGCGCCCAGCAGCCCGGAGACGGTCACGAGGAGGAGGTGGCGCCGCAGCACCGGGATACGGCCGGAGATCAGGCGCGCCAGCACGGGGGCGCCCAGTCCGATGAAGGCGATCGGGCCCGCCAAGGTCACCGACACCGCGGTCAGGAGCACCGCGCAGAGCACCGCCGCCACCCGTGTCGAGCCGACGGGCACGCCGAGCGAGGCCGCGGTGTCGTCACCCAGGCCCAGCACGTCCAGCCGCCGGCTCAGCAGCAGCGCAGCCACCAGAACCGCGGCGATGAGCGGCAGCGCGCGCAGGGAGGCGTCGATGTTGAGCTGGACGAGGGAGCCGCTCCCCCAGGCGAAGAGGCCGGTGGTGTTCTCCTTGAACAGGATCAGCAGCATCCCGGTCGCCGCGTCCAGGGTCATCGCCGTAGCCGAACCGGCCAGGATGAGGCGTGTGGTGGCCGTCCCCGCGGTGCGGCCGGCCAGCCCCAGCACGAGCGCGGCGGCCAGCAGCCCTCCGGCGAGGGCCGCCAGCCCCGAGGCCCAGAGCGGGACGGCGATCCCGAACGCGGCGACCAGGGTCAGGGAGAAGTGGGACCCCGCCGTGACCGCGAGGGTGTCGGGGGAGGCCAGGGCGTTGCGCGTGACCGATTGCAGCAGCGCTCCGGCGACGCCGAGGGCGAAGCCCACGGCCACCCCGGCGAACAGGCGCGGCAGCCGCGATCCCGCCAGCACGTCGCCGACCGGGACCCCGCCGACCTCCTCCCGGGCCCCGAACGAGAAGCGAACCAGGTCCCACCAGCCCACGCCCGAGGTGCCCTGGGCGAGGTGCCACAGGCCCACCGCGAGGATGCCGGCCGCCAGGGCGGCGAGGACCGCCGCCCCGGCGGCGCCGCGCGGACCGGGGTGCGGTCCGGTGCACGGCGGGAGCCGCCGGGGGGCGGTCGGCAGGGGCTCACTGGTCCGCTGCCGGACGCTCATTCCCCGGTGAGGGCGTCGACGAAGGCGTCGACCGCCTGCTCGGTCGAACGCGGGCCGCCCGCGCCCCAGATCCGCGGGGGGAATGCGTGTGCCCGGTCCTCCCGGACGGCCGGGAGGGACGTCCAGATCGGGTTCTTCTCCAGTTCCTCGACGTAGCCGCCGACGCCTTCGTCGTTGGCGTAGAAGAGGATGGCCTCCCCGACCGCAGTGAGCCCCTCCACGTCGGTCTGGGCGAGGCCGTAGGAGGCGTTCACGCCACCGTCCCCGTACGCCTCATTGATCTCGTCCGTCCAGACAGGGGTCAGTCCGAGCTCCTCGCCGAGGGCGGTGAACAGCGCGCCCTGGCCGTAGGGCCGGATGGTGAGGTTGCCGCCCTGGAGCCAGCCGTCGAAGTACAGGAAGTCGGTCGTCGGCAGGTCGACGGCGGCCACCTCCTCCCGGGCCCGGGCCAGGCGGGCGTCGAACTCCCCGATCACCTGGTCGGCGCGTTCGGTGCGGCCCGTCGCCTCGCCGATCATCCGGAAGACGTTCCTCATGTTCTCGATGGGGTCGGCCGGGTCGGCGCCCAGAGTGACCAGGACGGGAACGCCGCGTTCCTCCAGCCGGGCGATGATCTCGTCGTCGGCGCCGAAGGCCTCCACGACGATCAGGTCGGGGTCGGCCCCGTAGAGGGTGTCGAGGTCGGGCTCCCCTCGGGTGCCGACGTCGGTCACGCCCTCGGGCAGCTTCTCCGCGCTCACCCAGGTGCCGTACCCCTCGGTGTCGGAGACGGCGACGGGGGTGACGCACAGGGTGAGGGCGTCCTCGACCTGCTGCCACTCGAGCACGGCGATGCGCTCGGCGGGCCTGTCGAGCTCCACCTTCCGGCCGACCCCGTCGGTGAGCGACACCGGGCCCGTCGACGTGGTCGTGGTGTCCTGGGCGCAACTCTCCGACGGAGGTGCGGCAACGGTGCCGGGCTCGGCCTCGTCGACGCTGGTGGTGCCGCAGCCGGTGGCGGCGAGGGCGACGGCGGCGGTGGCCGCGGTCGCGAGGTGGCGGAACCGGGTCATGGGTGGTGGGTCTCTCTAGTTCTGTGGTGGTTCATCGGTACGGTCCGGGGTGCCGGGCCGGGTGCCGACCCACGGGGTCCATGCGGAGCCGGCCGGTCCGGGGGTCCTGGGTGACCTCGATCCGGATGCCGTAGACCTCGCCGAGGTTGTCCGCGGTGAGGACCTGTGCGGGGTCGCCCTCGGCGTGGACGCGGCCGCCGCTCAACAGCAGCAGGGTGTCGGCGACACGCGCCGCGTGGTCGAGGTCGTGCAGCACGACGCCGACCGCGGCGCCGTGCTCCTGGGCGAGATCGCGGATCAGGTCGAGGGTCTCGACCTGGTAGCGCAGGTCCAGGTGGTTGGTTGGCTCGTCCAGCAGGACCACACCGGTGTCCTGGGCCAGGCAGGTGGCGAGCCAGACGCGCTGCATCTCCCCGCCGGAGAGCTCCCCGGCGGCCCGGTCGGCCATGTCCCGCACCCCGGTGACGTCCATCGCGTGGTCGATGGCGTGCCGGTCCTGTGCGGAGAGTCCGGCGAAGCCGCGGCGGTGGGGGTGGCGTCCGAACGCCACGACCTCGCCCACCGTCAGTCCCTCCGGCACGGGTCGGGACTGGGCGAACAGGGTGACCTCCCGGGCGAACCGGCGTGCGCTGAGCAGGGAGACCGGGTGTCCCGGCCCGCCGTCGCGACCGCCGAGCGTCACCTGTCCGCCGTCGACCCGGTGCAGTCGGGCGAGGGAGCGCAGGAGCGTCGACTTGCCGCTGCCGTTGGGGCCGACCAGGGCGGTCACCCGCCCGGCGGTCAGGGTCAGCGAGGCCCCGTAGACCACCGTGGTCCGGCCGTGGCGCAGGACCAGGCGGTCCCCGCGCAGGGTCCGTTCCCGCATCACAGCGGCGAGGAAATTAGGTTAGCCTTCACTCACTCAGGATAGATTCGGTCACTTCGTGACCGCAATCAGGACCCCGGGACACCAGATACGGGATTCCGGCCACCGGAGGTGCGCGGGGCGCCGAAGTACGCCCCCGGGGTGGTGCCCATGACGCGCCGGAAAGCGTCGATGAACGTGCTCGTCTGGGCGTATCCGAGGAGTTCGGCGACGTCCTGGACCTCGTGTCCCTCGCTGAGCAGCGCCAGCGCCCGGTGGACGCGCAGTGACCGACGCCACTGCGCGAACGACAGCCCGGTGGCGGCGCGGAACGCGCGGCTGACCGTCCGGGCGCTGGTCCCCCGGTCCCGCGCCCACTCCTCCAGGGAGCGGTCGTCGGCGGGGTCGTCCAGCAGCGCCCGGGCGATCGCGTCGATCCTGGCGTCGCCCGGGACCCGCAGCGCGAGCTGGGGCTCCGACGGTTCCAGCACGTCGAACACGACCGCCTCCGTCCGTGAGCGCGCCCCGCCGCCGATGTCCGTGCGGGCCAGGCGGATCAGCAGCGACTCCAGCACCGGGGTCATCGCGATGGCGGTGGGCCCCTCGAAGGCGACCGGGGAGCGGTCGGGGGCGAAGAAGGCGGTGTGGAGTTCGACCTTCGCCGTCAGCCGGCCGGCGTGCACCTCCCCGGCGGGCACCCACAGCCCGTGCCCCTCCGAGACGGTGAAGACGCGGTCCCCGACGCGGGCGGTCAGCGCACCCCGGCTCACCCACACCAGTTCGTGCGCGGGGTGCACGTGCGGCTCCCACTCCGTGGGTGCGGCCAGCACGTGCGACTCCGCGATGATCACGAAGGGCATCGCCGCGCCCTCCGGGAGCGGGGCGGCCCGTCGCACCACGGTGTTCGACTCGCGCGGCCAGGCCCCCAGCCCCGAGCCCCCGTGCGCCGGCGGCACCGGGGCCAGGATCGCACGCTCGTCCACCGCGGCCCACCTCCCCGACATCGACGTCCCACGGTATCCGCGCCGCCGCCCCGTCCCGGTCGGAGGGGACCTTCCGCACCGGTGCCGGAGGCGTTCGCCCCCTCGTCTCCCCGGCGGCCCCGGCCCAGGCTGATCAGGCCAACGGCTTTCCCGGCCGGGACCGCTACCGGACGGGAGCACCATGTCCGGCCCCACTCTCCCCTCCCTCATCCAGGGTGTCAGGAGGCCCGGCCGGCGGATGGCGCTGGTCATATCCGCAGCCATGCCTTGTTCGGTGCGGTCCCGACTCCGCCAGGCGCGGATCGTCTCGGCGGGAGAGGTCCGGATCGTGAGCCGCGTCCGGCCCGTACCGGGCCCAGGACCTTGCGTCGGAACCGGTCGGGGTGTCCACACCGTCCCACGAGGCCCTCCTTCACGGGTCACGTGGTCCCGGGAACCAGAAATCCGACTCCGAGGAACACAGGACACACCAGTCCTGGACCTGGTCCAGGCCGGACGCAGCATCGCGGACGTAGCACACGATCTGGACATCAGCTGGGACCGCCGTGCCGACCTCCCGCGGGCCCGGCAGCGCTCCACGTAGGCTCACCCCCGGCCAGATCGACCACCCGCGTACCGCGCTCGCCCAAGCCGCGCACGGCTGAGACGAGAACCAGCGCTGGGCCCTGGCCCGGATCGCCCGTCTGATCCGCACCCTGTTCGGAGTGGACTACACCCCGCGCGGAGTCTCCTCCCTGCTGCACCGTAGGGGTTGGGGCCCTCAGATGCCGGTACACCGGGCGGTGGAACGCGATACCGAGGTCTCCCCACCCCGCCCGCACTAACTCATCACCTCCTGTGCGAGATCCGCCTCGTGCTTCGTGGAGGTCGCATGACGTTCGGGTGGATTCGCCGTTGCAACCCCGAAACAGGTCGCAAGTATCGCAAAGCAGCAGTGTGGACAGCGTCGAGCGGCCCGATATGCGCGTCGTAGTAGACACCGGCGAGCTGCCGGGTGGGCTCGTCGTAGAGGAAGACAACACCTCGTGGGATGCCAAGTTGATGCTTCTTGGTACGCAAGTAGCCACGCAAGTGCAATTCGGCACGAGCTGAATCTTTCCCAGCCGGACGGGTGGCCCAAACGAACAACCATCCCTCGGCCGGGTCTACACTGCCGGTGATGGTCATGGTGAGAGAGCGACCGGTGCCGTCCGGTGACGGATTATCGAGCAGATCATTCGCATGGCGTGCGAACTTTTTCTGAACCATCGTGTCCATGGACAGCATGGTCGCGCTGATGCTCAACCAGCCGGTGTCCTGCCGTTCCTGCAATTCATCCAGTAGGGCTCCTACTGGCGAGGGGACCATTGCGGGCTTGGGTGCACGTGCCGAGTCTTCCGCATCGAGGTGCCGGGTATGGAACCATTGGTCCAGGGCGTCGGTTCGACTGGTCAGGAAAGCCGGTTGCTGCGCGCGGTAGCGGCGCAGTTGGGCCGTGGTTGGTTCCGGTGTGATCGGGAAAGCCGCATGAACCCGAGCCGGGTCGGGCTCGACATGGAGTCCTGCCTCGAAGAAGTACAGGAACAGGTCCAGTTCATCGGCGGCTTTGAACATCACGGTGACGTCGGGGTTGCGTCGTCGGCGTAGGTAGAGGAGGAATTCGGCCGGGCGGGAGATGAGCTCGCTGATGAGTTCGAGGTCGTGCAGCGACACCGTCCAGGGGATGTTGTCGAGGTCCAGTAGCCCTGCCTTGACCAGCTCCCTGGTGGCGGTGAGTACGGTTGAAAGGTCATCGAGACTGACCGCGATGGTGTGGATCTCCCGGATATGGCTGAGATCAACCCAGCCTTCGCCTTCGATACGCAGACCTCCGTCGCGCTCAATTCCCTCCCGCACTCGGCCGGCTTGCTCGGCAGCCTTGGTAATGATCTTGGTCAGGTCACTACGGACACGTGGTGTCCTCCCCCCGCGTGAGTGGGCGCTCAACGCGACGGCCTTGTCCTCCACCACCAGCGCGACATCGTCGAGCAGGACGAGATGATCGCCTTCGACTCGCTTGGTGTACTTCGTGGGATCAGCGGTTGCCAATTCAGTGTCGTTGGCAGGCACGTAGTACTCGAACCCGTCCCGGTACTGGGCACCGGGCAACACCCGGCCCAGCGCAGTGCGCACCCGGGATTCAAGAAGGTCACCACGGTACTTCTGATATATGTCCCATATCGCCGGTGAGCCCTTGAGGTGCTCTTCGAGGTTCTCCCGGACCGCAGCCATGCTCAACGCGGGATGCGGCAACATCATGCGCCCGTTGCCGGTGACGATGAGGGGCCGGGTCCTCATAGGGTTTTTCCCGGTGATGAACGCCTCGACGACCTCTGCGGGGGTGGCCGCCCCCAAGTGGAGACGGAATCGTTCGACGACGGCCTCGACCCGAGCCTCGATGATGCCCGTCTCCGCGGCGATGTCCTCGATCGTGACGGTGGCCTGGTCGGCGTTGGGAGTGAACACGGACGTGAACCCGGTCCAAGCACGTTCCACCAGTTGCGCGTCAGGCTCCCCACCATCCGAAGAGGCCATCGCCTCCATCATGGTCTCGCGCATCACATTCATACGGTCGTTCATACCGACCTCTTGCAGGTGATGGCAGGCGTTGAGCACGACCACCGCATCGGCGGCGTCGAATCCGAGTTCGGTGGTCAAAGCAGCGCGGACGTTCGGTTCGCCATCAAGGAGCGCGCGGTTGGTCACCTCCACCATCTCCGGGTAGGAGGGGTTGCGCACCAGGATCTCGGAACTGCGGATGAGCAATGACACCACGGCGTACTTGTCCTCAGGATCCACCGTCAGGACGGACCGCAGCAACGCAAGATGCAGGAGCTTTTCCAGCTCTTCTTTGGCTTCGGAGACGAACTGGTTCATCTCTTGGGCATCGACAGGAGCAGCATCCGCATCCGTGTCGGTAGTGGCCGTTGCTTCTCGTTGAGCTGCCAGAGCGATGAGTGCCAGCAGTTCAACCTGTGCGGCACCGGCCTCAGCTGCTACCGGAACCTGGTTGTCAAAGGCAATCGGCAGAAGCGCCAGTCGGGTGGCCTCTACGAGGCCGACCGCATCGAACCCTTGCAACTTCTCGACGAACCCGGAAAGGGCCTGCTCGAAGGCGGTACTCAGCGCCACCACACGGTCATCGGACGCAGCGACCGCCCCCAGGAGCTCTTCCATCTCAGCCAACGACTCAACCATGACCTGCGCATGGGGATCGAAGACCGGTACTGCCGTGACGACGCGGCGCTGTCGCTTCCTTCGCGCCTTCCGGCGCGCAGACCGAGAACCCATACGCTCATCTGACCACACGCCAGGGACAGTTGAGTGAGGGATTTAGCACCGTCCAGTGCTGCACAGACAAGGCCGAACCGTGTACGAGCCTGACCTGCACACCTTCACCGGCCGTGAGCGACGCGGGCTGCTAGGCCAGGTCTCATACCGGGATGCCCTCCAGCGCACCGGTCCCTCAAACAGAAAAACACGAGAGACTCGTCTTCCTGAGCCAGGACCTGATCGAACTTGCCCTTTCGCCCCCACTGACCGATCAGACTGCCCCACCGGGGTTTGGCGTTTGTGTAGTCGGATGCTCTCACGTTGGCGGGCGGTGTGGGCACGGTGGCGGTGGCGTGTGTGGCGATCGACCAGGCACGGAAGTCACGGACGATTTTCAGGGATTCTTGTTCTGATTGGTGAAGGCCCTGGGAGCGTGGTACCAGCACCGGCGGCCTCCGATATAGGCGCGGGTAGGTATGGCCCCACAGGGGGCACCCTTAATAGCAAGGTGGTGGCCGCAGGGAAGGTGTTCCTGTCCAGGCATGGCTTCGGCGATCCAGGAGGCGATCTCGTCGGACACCGTTGGGGTGGTTTCTGGTTCGGGTTTGGTAAAGGGCCGATCGCGGGTGACCACGGGGATGACCGGCGTGCGCTCCCGTGTATGAGCGGCACCATCGCGGAAAGTACGGGAGCCTCCTGAGGGGCGGGGGCGAGTCTTTTCTGGCTGGTGGAGGACAGAGTCGTGGGACTGGTAGCCCTTGTCGGTTCTGGTCGCGGGGGTGGTGTGGATGCGTAGTCTCTCCGGCAGGTCGGACTCGGTGAACCGGCGCCGCTGAGCGTGGGCGTACTCGTCGTGATCGTCGGGTGTGGCCCAGATCCGGGACACCGAGCGCATGTCGGCAGAGGGGATGGCGAGGGGTACGAGCAGGCCCCCGGCCGAGCTTTCAACGAACTCCTCCAGGCGGGTGGGTGAGCGCTCCCAGATGCCGTGTTCCTTACCGCAGTCGAGGGTCAGGCGGCCGGGGTCGGGGCACGGTCCGGGGATGTTCCTGCACCATTTCCACCGGTAGGTGCTGATGCCGTCGGAGACCCAGGCGGCGCGGCCGTGGAGGATCTGCTCGGGGAGCATCTGGTTGGCCATGGACCAGGGCACCTTGTGGATGAGTTCGCGGGTCTTGGACTTGGCGCTGAGGACGGTGGTGAGCCAGGAAGGGGTTCTCCCATCCCGGTAGGCGGTGTTGGTGCGGCGAGTGATGTTGCCCTTGGATGTGCGGGCGATCTGTACTTCCCAGCTGATCCGGCGTCCGTCGGGGCCCACCACGATGACATCAGTGCGGCCCTTACGGTCCTTGGTGGAGGACTCGTAGTCAGCGAACAGGCCGGCCTTGGAGGCATCAGTGGCGATGCGGTCCTTCCACGCCTTGTGTTCGTCGCTCTCGACCGCGTGGCAGGGATCCTTCTTGGAGGCGTGGTGAGCGACCTCCCAGAACCCTTCGCGGTTGCGTTTTTGGCGCACGTACATGGACGCGGCGTCTTGGCGCCGCGGAGTTTCGAGGCAGCGGGTACACAGCAGGTCGCCCTTGCGGTAGGAGCGGCGTTTACCGGGAGCGGTGTAGAGGAGGGCGCGGAGGTCCTGGGGGGCAAGGCCGAAGTCGTCCAGGTTAGGGTCGATCTCCAGGCCAGCCGCTACCCACAGGACGAGGGCGAGTTCGTCTGCCATGGCTACCTCACGGGGGAGGGGGTGTGCTGATGGTCGCAGGCGAGTGCGTCAAATCAGGAGCTCGAGGAGTTCGTGCGTGGTCTCCTTGCGTTAGTGTTGGTGGGACGCGCAAGCAGAGTCCAGGGTTGCGGGCAGAAGCGGGCCGCCCACGGTGCTATCCGCGCGCAAGTTCGTCTGCTCACTTCAGGGCGGCATCATGGTTGGCGTAGTCCTCGGTCGCCGCGGCCGTACCGCCGAGTCTCTCCAGAGCGCATCAGCAGCTTCGGCATGTCCCGTGCGCACCGTTACGGCCCGCTTTCGCCGGGGCCGGTGTGACGGTGATGCCGCCGGAGAATTCGAACCGCACGACGTGCGCGAACGCGGTCTCCCCTTCCTGGGCCCGCTCCTCCAACATGGTGATGTGCGCATCACCTTCCGTGAGGGACACCGCCACAAGGTCGGGCTGGTACATCTCGATCGGCCAGGCTTCTCCTCGAGCTGGGTGTTGGTGTGCTGGCCGTCGAATCCGTCGCGGTAGCTCTCCAGCCAGGTGGTGACGGCGCCGACGGCTCTGGGTGTGGGGCGAGCGGCGTCGCGACCACGAACGTGCAAGGTTGTACGTGATCCCTGATGAAACTTTCCCAGGCCCACACCAACCCAGAATTTCCCGGGGGTCTGAGGTCGCAGGAAAGAGCCCTCAGGGGACCATCGGTGTACAGGAGACCGTTGTGAACCCAACGGGGGGCCGGGAGTCGGACAAGCGTCATCAGTTCATCACCCCCACCGGGAAGAGCACAAGTGACCGGACAACCAGAAGACCAGGTGCACTCCCGACCCACACGATACGGCTCCACAACGTTTCGCTCAGCACTCGAAGCAGACTGGGCCGCCACTCTCGACGGCATCCGTACCACCTGGGAATACGAACCCCGCGCCATCACCCTCCCGAGCGGTGCCATCTACTTGCCCGATTTCTGGCTACCGGACTTCGGTATCTGGATCGAGATCAAGGGACCCAGGACACTCCATATCAAAAAGGCTCGGGAACTCGCAGAGACACGCGCATGCAAGTGCTCAGAGAAGTGTCAGTGCGAGTGGCCCAGCGGTGAACTTGTTCTCGTTGGCCATCCGGCAGTCCCGCCCCCGTGGGACGAAGATGACCCCTACCCCCGTCTTCGCTACGGGTACATGGCCTGGTCATCGCTCAAGGGCCCAAATGTTTACCTCGGCCCGTGTGGAGTCTGCGGCAACTACTCATGGGTGGTCATGCGCCGCCCCTTGATGTGCAGGAAGTGTCGCATCGAGTGGGAGGGTGGGCACCTTCACTCCGGGTTTGGCCACATTGACTTCCGCCGCGCAAAGCGCTGGCACGACGACCGCTCCTAATCCGATGTTCTCAAGTTGCTCCAGGGAAACTTCTCCTCCAGCCAGCCAGATCAGCAAGCAAGACCAGCTGTGTTGCGGCATCAAACTCAAGCACACACCGAAGCCGATGGTCTTGTGCCCGAGAGGTGATCATCCCTGATCGACACGAGCTGACACCCCATGCCTGATCTGAATCCCTCGCTTTTTCACCAGCCTCCCCCAACGCTCCTTACGGCCAAAGCGATGAGCTATCTCCTTTCCAGTCGGCAACTCGCCTGTCACGTTTTCCCGCTCCTCTGCCCACTTCCATGCGCGATCCTGGAACGAAGGCAAGGCATCAGAAACCTTTCCGTCATTCCGAGAGGGCACGACCCGGAGCGCCGTCTCGGTCCGCCCTGCAGGCGGCTCAAGGTCACCAGCCTGCTCAGGGGCAATGCTCGCTGTGTTCTGCTGACCGTCTGCGTACGCAGTGCGTACGCTCCTGGCACTGGTGCGGAACTCACGCATGAGCAGTTCATACGCACCGATCAGCGCAAACGACGGCCAGGCGTGAATAATCCGCGACCACACCGTAGGGTCAGCGACCGCGACATTGGCCGCCAGGGACGCGCCAGATCCAATGATCAGCAGCCCCCAGGGCAGCACACCGCCCTTACGACCGTGGCGCGCATCGCTCAACAGCGTCATCGAAGCGCCCACGATCATCCCGTCCACTGACAACGGGAACAGGGCGGCGCGCCATTCGGGTTCGCCGTGACGCAACGCGAGTTCGTACATGTGGGAGTAGGACACCACCGCGGCGATCAGTGCCAGCAGCAGGACAGCGCCGATCGTGACCCACCGGGACCAACGGGAAGCAGCCACCGCACTCACTCCCCCGCGCCCGGACGCTCATCGCGCGAACCGCGGTAGCCGTCCCTGCGCACCTTGGCGTGAGCAGGAAGGAGTTCGATCTGTGGCCCCTCGATCACAGGCTGAAGGTTCGTATTGTGTCGGGCTGGGTGCGCCACAAAACCCCAGGTCACAGGGGTTACCCAAGGACCTCGCAAGAGGTCCTCGCCGCGTTCCGGGCCGATGTGTGCTCCTGGTGTGCTCCCCAGTACAAGGCCAGTACAGGTGGCGGTTGACCTCGCGGAGCACTTTGCCATCCTGTGACCCTGCAGCGCCCTTCCCCGTGTCCGCCCCCGGGATAGCCCCACGCGGGCCCACAAGCGCCCCGACGGTCACATAGGGCACCGTTGGGCCAGGCTACGCCCTGTCGCCCCACCGGCCGCATATGGCCGTTCCATCCAAAGCCCCTTACCCCGCAGGGGGCGCACCAAAATCAGGTGGTACGGGCAAGCCGAGGTGGACCGGGGCAGTAGCGGCCAACATCGCGATCCCGCACGCGCTAGGCGCGGGGCTGTGGTTCGGCAGAGTCTCCATCACAAGCCAAGGGTGCGAGTCCGCACCCTAGGCGGCGGGCATCACGACCGCACTGGCGTTGATCGTCACCGCCATCGCCTGGACCGTTAGCTCCCGAGCTTCTCCCTCATCACCTCCAGCTTCAGGAAATGAGAGCACGACCGTTAGGCACTACACCCTCCGCATACCAAGAAATTCCTCCTTCCGATTTGCAAACATATAACCCTTTTCAGATGCACCTTAATCAGCTTTGTCAATTTAATTATTCACTCTTCATGCAGAAGTTTTATAATTTCCATCGCCGCATCGTCCCCCTTTTCGGCGGCACGCTTCCAGTAAGCTTTGGACTTATCGATTTCCCCCCGCTTGTAGAATAGTGCGCCAAGGGCCACAATGGCATCCAAGGAGCCAAGCCCATCAGCCTTTTTATACCAAAATTCAGCTTTTTCCAAATCACCCTTCGCTTCCACCTTCAATCCAAGTTGCACCATGCTTGAAACGTCACCCCTACTTGCCGCCTTAGACCACCAATAGAAGGCTTCATCTGCTTCTCCTTGCCCATCGAGGAGAAGCCCGAGGCCTAGCATGCCAGCAATAATTTCCTTCCTGGCAGCACGCTCGAAGAAGCTCTTAGCTTTAACTAAATCTCCGCTCTCCCTATACAGAAACCCCAGTGCAGTAATGGCTTTTTCATGACCTCTGGTGGCCGCCAGATTCCAGGCAAGTTCCACAAACAGTGAAATATGGTCACCCGACTCAAAAAAGGAGGCAAGTTCACCCTCTACGAGGAATGGGGCAGGGTCGTCAGCTGCCTTTATACCCATAGAGAAGAGCACATCAGGGTTCTTTATATGAAGCAAGGCATCACCCCATACGGCAGGGGGTATAGGATCAGATACGACATCAATCAAATAATCAAAGGGTCGCCAACTAGGATGACCCATGTCATTAGAAGGTACAAGCAGACTGCTAGCACCAAATACTACTTCAGAAGCCCATTCCAAAGCATCAGAAAAGGGTTCAGGGCGCAAAGCAGAAGGTAGTTCATACCTAGCGTGTGCCACTTCAAGGAGTTCACTCGTGACATGTTCAACTCCGATGCGCGCCAAGTCCACTGCCGCAGCCACAAGGCGGTAACCACGCGGGTGACCACCCTCCGTTCCGATACTGTTTTTTGAACACTTCCAAAGGTCAATAAGTTCGGGCGCAGCAGCCAGATACTCGGCCACACCGTGCACAAATGTCCCATTTTCTGCGCTGCGCCTCTGGCCCTCCAACGCATCAGACAAGGCCTGATCGCCGTATCGATTGGCAGTTTGAGTGGCTCGCGTAATTTCCGCTTCGCTCCACACTCGATCAAGATATACAGGATCTACACTGCGTATAATACCTTGACCGCTCTGCATCTGCACAAGATCCCGAATACCTCTCGTACGACTTGAAACACTACGGTATTCGTCGTAGATAACCTGGCGCAGAGTAGCAATCACCACTACCCCCATCTCGACCAAGGAATATATCATTGCCACATCAAGGCTGCTATTAGTATTTATATGCCTATCAATATCATCCAGCCAAACCACCACTCCTGAACTCCGACTAGCTTCGACCTTGACTCGCCTTGTCAAACTTGGCAAGTCAGATCCTACTTCCGGGATTATTAGGCTGTGATTTGGGAATTGAGTAACGACCGCCTGCCAGGCCGCGCGAGTTTTACCCGAAGCCGATCCACCTACCACCAAGACAAAACCACCCCCAATACCGGCCTTGGTTGTTTGGGCGCGTAGATTTGCGTCGATGTCGCGCTCCACGTAGGTCACCACCGCCCCATTCCCACCCAGAGACCGATGTACCCCTACCTGATATAGATTCGCATTAGAAACCAAAACAGAAGGTTCCGAATTATCAATCGACGAGCCTTCTCCAGCTCGAAAGAACATGACCGGGCCAGCGATCACATTCGCCTGGACCGCCGCGCCCGAAACATCGCCCTGCACAGTGTTCTCAATCGCGGAATTTTCGTCAGAACCAATCTGAGACAGGCCGCCCTTAGGCGACACTTTGAAAATTCTCAGCACCCAATCCCGAACCGAATTTTTTGATCGTTCCATAACAGAATATTATTCCATAGAATTCTCCTAGTGAGAATTACAATAGAACAAATTTTTTGAACCTAGCCTCTGAGTGCGAATCTTGATCCGTCCTTCAGTCGGCTATACCATCACGGCGGTACACCTGGCCTCAGCTCTATCCAAAGCTTTAATGCGAGGCGTGGACTACAGCTCTCGGCGTACCGCATCTGACCAGCCAGAACATGGTGCGCTCGACCTGCCATCGGCGCAGGTGGGCGTAGTCGTAGCCCTAGTCACCGTGCAGATTGCCGATCTTCGCCTGCAGAGTCTGCGGCGGGGTCGGAGCGATCCCCGCCACCAGACTTTATGGAGCCTGGATGTCGTGGGTATTGGCCCCGAGATCGTCACAGAAAGAGGCAGACCCGTCTGATCGGTGATCAGGTGGGGCTTTGGTCCTTTCTTGCCCCGATCGACAGGATTCGGAGCCGCCAGGTCCATCCGTAGAGAGCACGCATGTTCACCGGGTCGATCGCACACCGCGACCAGTCCAGGTCACCCCGGGCACCGAACGCGCTCAGGACGGACCGGTGAAGCTTTACCCACACCCTGGCGCGGATCTACTCGGTGGAACGCCGGTGCGCGGTGGGGTTGGACGTTCCGAACACGGGAGGGAGCTGGGCCCAGGTGCAGTCGGTGGGAACCACAAAGATGATCGCGGCCAGCACCTAGCCGTCGCGGTGCCCGAGGGGCCCACCGCCCTGAGGGTGGGCGAGTTCCTCGGGCACCACCTATTGGAACAATGCCCATCCTTAAACGGTGGAGAGATGAAGAATCTGATGAGTGACCGTGTCCAGGGGACCTTTGATCCGATGGCCCACCGGCCCCGCCCACGAGGAAGCCCCAGGCCGGGCGGGGTGGACCCGCCTCGCAGCCCGGGGCTCGGGGCGCTGAATCGCTCCTGGTGTGCTCCCCCGTCCCGCTACCCGGCCGAGGCCGGTTCCCCGCGCAACAGCGCGGCGGTCGCCTCCGCCGCGGCCTTCGCGACGTCGGGATACACCGACTGGTACGTGTCCTGGGTGAAGTGCGTCGTGGCGTGGCCGAGCTCGGTGGAGACCACCTTCACGTCCGTTCCTGCGGCGAGCGCGAGCGAGGCGGCCCCGTGGCGCAGCCCGTGCAGCGTGATGGGCGGAAGTGCGGCGGCTTTGGCGATGCGGCAGAACCAGTCACTGACCTGACCCGGATGCCACCCCGAACCGTCCTGACGGGTAAACACCAGCCCCGTCACCTGCCAGTTCTTACCCGCTTGAAGGCGGGCCTCGTTCTGAAACCTCTTCCAAGCCCGCAGGATCTTAACGAATCAATACCGGAGTCAATGATCAAACCTCAACGATAAATATTCATCACCCTAATCACCATCCTGCACACCTAGCCACAAGTCGAGATATTTCAATTCTTTTTGCAATCGATTTATTAATCAGAGAGACAATTTCTGCTCTCGCAAGAGAAATCGAAGAACTCTTTGAAAAAATTAATTCGCTTTTTTCCTGCCAGGCCTGTTCGATTCCCCAGAGTGTTTCCTTGATTCCAGAGTAAGCTGGGTCAGAGTACCCACCCCTCACATGGAGAGCAGAGTCGCAGTGCTTCCAGAAAACCGAGGGATAATGAACTGAGTCATCAGGAACGAAATTTTTCTCCCGAAAACCCGCATCGATTCTAAGAATAAACTCAGCCGCCAAGCTATTAAAAAATTCCGCATCAAGCGCGTCCGGCGGCTCCGCCCCATCGTAAACGTAGGCGCGAAGCTTGTCCCCGCCCCCAGACTGCACCCAGGGGATCAGCTCCCCAGATTCAGCAGCACCAATCGACTGCATAAAAGGGAAACGGGACTCGTTTAGGAACGGGGACATCCGCAGTAGCACGAGCTCCAAGTGCGCAAGATACGCCGACATCTTATAATTACCTCACCAAAGTTCTCCAGATGGTACGGTCTTCTGCCCCTCGCGCACCAGACCCCATACCAATTGGACTCCTGCTTAGATTATGATTACTACTAATTCCTTCAATAAAGCAGGAGAAGCACATTCGCGTAGAAGATGATATCCCAAGGATCTCTTCACCAGTTCGGAGCGTATCGTAAATCCTACGCTCGGCGTGAACGCCAGCAATCCCTGGTATGAACTGGTCACGAGTTCCCGCCAAGGGATTTCCTCCACTTCTCCATGCGCTAGGAATCCCATCAAGGGTTGTTGAGACGCGATTCACTACACTTCCATTCCTGGTCCTGACGGAAGCGACTGCAGCAGTGGATCTTTCAATACCAAGAGATTCATAGACCTCCCTCGCCCTGTCATAAAGCTGCTGCCCACAGTTGTGAGTCAGGAGCGAGATATCGCCCGTGAGCACATAGTACGTGTGGAGGTCTTGGACGGTGAGGTTGTAGACCCGCTCCGGCTCGGTCCAGACCCGGGTACCGGTGACCTGGACCAGGGTGCCCTCAGAAGACAGGAACCACATCCCGGGGACCAGGTCGACGGCGTCGACCCACTCGCCCAGCAGCGGCACCCAGAACGGGTGTCCGTCGGTGGCGATGATCGCATCGCCCAGCACCATCGGCCCCGGCCGAGACGGCCCGTCAGGCAGATCGCCCTCGTCCAGGGTGTCGGCGTCGATCTGTGCGGTGGTGTCCACGGTGATCTCGACCAGGGTCTTGGTGCCCTCGCCGACGATGGTGGCCAGGACCGTGCGCGGCCCCTCTTCGCCCGTTTCCGGGTCGGAGGCCCACACCTTCTCACCGATCTTGATGTCCTCGATCGCCTTGTGCGACCCGTCGGCCATCAACACCCGGGTGCCCCTGACGAAGCTGTTTCCCAGGGCACAGGACAGGGCGTCGTCCTTGCTGTCATCGCGCAGACCGCCGATCAGGTTCCGCGCACCCCGGATACCTCGGCTGGCCCAGCCACCGGGGACCAGCAGATCCGGTATGGTCTCGCCGAGCTTGTAGGCCCCGGAGTTCGGGTCTGCCCCCAGTTGGATGGCGAGTTCATCTGATGTGGGCAGGCCGACCTTCCTCAAGGCCCAGTTGGTCGCCATAACCGGTGGCACGAACGTGTTGACGGTTCTCTGCGCCCCGGCGACGAAGCTGAAGATCTTGTCGGAGTGGGGCACACGCCGGTAGGTGTTCCGGACGGTGTTGTAGGTCCTGACGGAGAAGTTGGTCGTCCGCTGGCGGACGGTCGTCCTGACGTTGCGGAACGGGCGGGAGTTCCACACCCGGTTCCACCCGCTGCGGAAGCTGTTGCGGACCCTGTTGCGCCCCGACTTGAGGCGGTTGCTCAGCCCGGACAGGAACTTGCGGACCTTGAGACCGTCGGGGTCGGAGTAGGTGACCGGGTTGTTGTTGGCGTAGGCGTACCCGTGCATCTGCTGCGGATCGGTCAGGTCCATCACGGGGTCCACCGAGATGAACCGGCCGATCGCCGCATCGTATGCACGCGCCCCCAGCTGGGTCAGTCCCGTGGAGGCATCGATGGTGCCGCCCACGAACCCTCGCTCGTCGGGCCAGTCCCCCATGCCGCCGCCTCGGTCCTCACCGAAGGCGGTGAACCGGCGCTGGGTCACCTCGCCGGTGGCGGAGTCGATGGCCATCTGGCCGGTGCCGTGGTGGTCGGAGAAGATCCAGGAGACCTTTCCGTCGGAGTCGCGGACCGCGACCGTCTCCCCCGCGTGCTGGTAGTAGCGCAGCGCGGTGCGCAGCAGGCTCTGGCGCTCGTAGTGCAGTTCCGTGCCCGGCAGGTACAGGGTGGTGGTGGTCGGGCTGCGGCGGATCAGGCGCGCCCCGTCGGCGTCGTACAGGTAGCGGGTCACGCCCAGGTCGGCGTCTCCGACGGTGACGAGCTTGCCTTCGGCGTCCCATTCCATGACCTGGTCGGCCGAGGCGGTGACGCGGGAGACCATGTTCCCGGAATCGTCGTAGGCGTACTCCTCCAGGCGGCCGCCGGCCGGGCCCTGCTCCTCCACTCGGGTCAGGGCGTGGGGCTGGGTCTGCCCGGCTTCGGGGGTGGTGTAGCTGCGGTTGGTGGCTCCGCCGATGCCGTTTTTGGTCTCGGTGACGCGGTTGCCGATGGCGTCGTAGGTGTAGGAGTGCCAGTAGGGGGCGGCTCCGCCCAGGTTCGCGGCATTGGGTTCGGCCGTGCAGGCGTTCTCGCCGGTGGCGTCGGGGGTCCAGACCTCGCTGAGCTGGCGCCGCTCGTCATAGGCGTAGCACTGGACGTCGAAGAGCCGGTTGGGGTCGGAGGGTTCGTCCCGGATGGAGAGGATGTTGCCGGCGTCGTCGTAGGCGTAGTGCTGGTGCAGCAGTGATCCGTTGCCGACCTCGGGGACGACGCTGGCCCACTTCACCCGGTTGGTGGCCTCGTCGTAGTCCCAGGTCGCCCAGGTCTTGCGGGCGCGGGTGCCCTCCCGGCTGAAGGAGCGCTGGGTGAGGTTGCCGATGCTGGAGTAGTAGGCGGCCTCCACATAGGTGCCGTCGCCCGCGACCCGGGTCATCTGGCCGAGGTCGTTGTAGGTGTAGGAGACGTTCTCCACGTCCAGGCCGCCAACGGCAGGCATGACCTGGTTCTTGATGCTGCCGTCGGGGTTGTAGCGGGTGGTGAACCGGTAGGTTCCCGCGATCCCGGTCTCGGCCGCAGGGACGATGACGTCGCTGGTGACGGGCCGGTACAGCTGGTCGTAGGCCACGACACGGGTGGTGTAGGCGTTGCCGTCGCTGTAGCGGGTGGACGAGGTGAGCTGCCCCTTGGCCAGGGTGTCGTAGACCCAGGCCGCGCGCTTGTTCCCCTGCGGGGAGTCGTCGTGCAGGGAGACGGTGCGGCCCAAGGCGTCATAGACGTAGGCCAGGGTTTCGTCCCGAGCGTCGGTCTTGGTGGCCAGCCGGTCCAGCTCGTCGTAGGTGAAGGTGGTGGTGCCGGTGTCGGGGTCGGTGGTGGAGACCTTACGGCCCCGCAGGTCGTAGGTATGGGTCCAGGTGTTGCCTTCGGAGTCGGTGACCGTGTCCAGGTCGTTGCGGTGGTTGTAGGTGTAGGTGATCTCGTCGTAGTCGCCGACGGGTTCGCGGCCGTGGTGGTGGCGCAGTTCGGTGGTGTTGCCGCGGATGTCGGTGATGGTGGTGGTGCCCACGCCGCCCTCCGGGGCGGTCACCAGGGTCTGCTCACCGTTGTACTGGGTACTGACGCGCCACTGCTCCAGACCGCGGGACATGCTGATCGCGTGGACCGGGCGTTCGGCTCCGTCGTAGACGGTGCGCTCCCAGCGGGGGACCTCGTCGGTGTTGTTGACGATGACGATGTCGCCGCCGGGTTCACCGGCCGTGGGGTAGGCGGTGCGGGTCTGGACCTGCAGGCCCCGGTTGTCGTGAAGGGTGTCGCTGATCAGACGGCCGCCGTTGCCGGTGGCGGTCTGCGTCTGGCGGGGGCGCAGCAGGCCGTCGAAGATCTGGTAACTGGTGATGTAGGCGCCGTGTGCGTTGAGCCCGCTGCTGGCGATGTAGGTCGGCTTGTCCTTGCTGACGTGGTAGGCGAACTTAAGGCTGGGGCTCACTCCGCGAGACCGGTCGCGGTCGGCGAGCCAGACCTCGGTCAGGCGTCCCAGTGGGTCGTAGGCGAGCTCGATCTTCCTGCCGTTGGCGTCGAGCTCGGCGACGGGCAGGGAGCGGGCCGGTTCCATCTGGGTGGTGGCGATGTGCCCCAACGGGTTGGTGACCTTGAGCGTGGTCGCCGGTCCACCGGCCACGGCCGAGGTGAACTCGTAGGTGAGGGTGTTGCCCTCGGCGTCGGTCTGGGTGAGTTCGCGACCGTAGGAGTCGTAGGTGGAGGTCTGGATGGTCTGGTAGACGGGGGTGGTGCCGTTGTAGTCCTTCAACCGCTCACTGCGGGTTTCCAAGCCTCGGGTGGGCACGGTGCCGATGTTGCCGCCGTCGTAGGCGGTGCGGGTGTCGGCGATGACGTCGCCGGGGTAACGGGGTGTGGTGTCGCAGCCCACGGCAACGGCTTCCTGGCGGGAGACCAGGCCGAGGATGTTCTTGCTGGTGTTGCGCACGTAGGTGGTGCGAGAGCACTGCTCGTCACCCGCGACGGAGGTGTCGCCGTGGTCGAAGACCTCGGTGGGCATGCCAAGGGTGTCATGGGTGGTGTCCATACGGTGCTGGCGCCAGCCGCCGTCGGCCGTGGGGGTGTAGCTGCGTTCCGAGGCGGTGCGAACGATGTCCGCGGTCAGGGTGCCCCAGGAGTAGGTGCGTGATGCGGTGCGGTGGTGCCAGGGGACGGCGATGGTCTTCTCCACGACCTCACCACCCGGACCGTTGCGGGTCAGCGTCTCCAGGGTCTGACCGTAGAAGTGGTCGTAATCGGTGTGCTCGCCGCCCTCGGAGTCGGTGACCTTGACGCTGCGGGTGCCGGAGGGTTGCTTGTCGCCGTGCATGCCGCGGAAGAATCGGTGCTCCTCCTCGCTGCGGGTCTCACCCTCCACACCGGTGTTGACACGGACGATCTCGTAGCCGCGCCACTGGGACCAGGTTCTCTTGTCGTCCTTGGTGAAACCGTCGGCGTCCATGTACCGCCAGGCGGCCCCGCCCCGGTAGTCGTAGGTGGTGATGACATCGGGCTGGTCGGTGACCAGGTCGACCTCGACCACCTGGGTGACGACATACTTGTGGAACCAGTCGGTGATGTCCTTGTCGCCCCGGCCGGAGGGCACCCATCTGACCGGGTAGCAGCGCCTGGTGTTGCTGTGCGGCTCCGGGGTCTGCCCGGGGGTGCAGTCGGGCTGGGAGTACAGGATGTCGAGCTGGCCGCCGGACTCGGAGTAAACGGCGGTGATGCGCCACTTGTTCATGGGGGCGACTCCGTCGGAGGTGGAGTCGACCCGGTTGGGCATGGGGGTACCGGCGAACGTCAGCTTCGGGGTGGCCAGGGTTCCACCGACGTGTCCGGTGTGGGTGATGGAGTCCAGCCACAGGGCCGGGTCGGTGCCGTCACCGGGCGCGGGGAACTTGTGGGTCAGCGTCCAGGAGTCGATGGGCACGTACTCCGTACCGTTGTGGTACTGGGTGGTGACCTTGTCGAGCTTCTTGGTGGTCCAGAAGGTCGGGGAGTAGTTGCCGGTGCACTTCTCCCCGGACTTGCAGTCCTGGTCCTGCGGGACATCGGGCCAGTGGGAGGCGTTGGTCTTGGTGCGCTTGTCGGCGGCGCAGTCGAAGGAGTCGGTCTTCAGGCAGCGTTCGCCGGTGGTGAAGACGACCCGGGACGGCGCGGTGGCGTACACATTGTCGCTGCGCAGGCCGTAGTCGATGCGGCGCAGGTAGCCGCCCCGGTCGTAGGGGGTGGCGACGGTGCCCATGTTGCGGGCGTAGTGGTTCTTCTCCTTGGTGTAGTGCAGGGTCATGGCGTTGCCGTGGACGTCGACGACGTAGTCGAGGTTCCACCGCCAGGCCTGTTGGCACCAGGAGTCTGCGAACGAGGACTTGTGGCAGGGTTCCCCGTCGTTGTTGCCGTAGACGGGTGTGGTCCAGGCGGAGTTGGTCTCGGGGTTTCCCGAGGTCCAGCCGGGCAGGCGGTTGCGGCCGAAGAAGTACTGGGTGCCGTCGGGGGTGGTGACCTTCCAGTACTCGCCGTCGTTGTCGCCGTTGGTGGTGCCGGTCAGGCGTTCGACTTTGGAGCCGTCGTCGCTGCGCAGTCGCCAGGTGCCGTCCTCGTCTACCAGTAGTTCGCTGGACATGCCGTTCAGCGACAGGGTGGCGTTGTGGCGGCGCCAGCATTGGTCACCGGTCTTGTTCGGGTCCTTCTGGCCGTCGTCGGCACATGGGACGTAGGAGCGTTCGATGAAACCGGGGTGGTAGTTGAAGCCTTCACCGATCCAGGAGGTCTGGTTGTTGGTGGAGGCGGTGCGCCCGTCGATGGAGCCGGAGGAGTAGGACAGGGAGACGCTGGGGGCCAGGCCTCCGGCCACGTCCGGGGTGTCGATCGGGTAGGACCAGGAGAAGTCGCCGGTCTGCAGACCGACCTCCCAGGACGCCGACGGGGACAGTTCGCTGGCCTGGTAGTCGCCGCTGTTGCCACCGGCGTCGGACACAGCGGCGAGCGTGACACCGGAAGCGGTGGCCGGGGCCATGGCGCTGAGGGTCCGGGCAGAGAAGTCGTTGACCGCGCCCAGGTCGTAAGCGGCTCGGCAGTCCTCGGCCGGATTCTCCTCCAATGCGCACTCGTCCAGCGCGATCAGGCGCAGGCGCGCCCCGTAGTCGCCGCCGAAGGCGGTGGTGAAGTCGCCGTAGTCCAGCTCTACCTCGACCGGACCGGGAGCTTGCACGTCGTCGGTGCGGGTCAGGCGCATCACCAGGCCGTTGATCCCGGCGGCTTCGGCGGTCTGTGTGTCGAGAACCTCCAGGGTCGCATCCGTCACCGGCTCCGGAACGACCGGGACCGGCTCCTCCTGCACCTCAGCCTCTTCTTCGGCCAGGACCTCCGGGGAGGATTCCTGTTCTGGAGTTCCCTCGGCCGGGCCTTCGGCGCCCTGCCCTGAATCCGGCGTCGCCGGTTCGGTCGAGGCACCTTCGGAGTCCGCTGGGGGCTCCGAGGGGTCGGCCCCCGATTCGGGTTCGGTGTGCAGGCGGTTCTCCGCCGCGGGCTCATCCTCGGGAAGGACGTTCTGCTGCAGGAACAGGGGGATCTCCCATTCCTGGAAGTCCTCATCGGATACCGGGGCCAGGGAAACGGTCGCACCTTCGGAAGGGGGTTGCTGCAACTCGACGGTGCCGGTGCCGGGCCATGCAGCCGAATCGAGTTCGGTGATCGCCGCATCATCGACGGCCGAGTCCTCTTCGATTGCCTCAGTGACAAAGGTACTGGTCTGCAGCCAGCCCTCATCTGGGGCCTCAGGTTGCTGGTTGATCGATTCGGCCTGTGAGGTCGAGACCGACAACAGCGCGATGATGACAGCGATCGAAACGGCGCCGGAGGCCCATCGGCGCAACCGATCGGCGAAAAGCCGGGTACGCGGGGGGGCGTCTTGGTCGGAGAGGGCGTTGAAGTCTTCGGGGGAAGGGGTCACGGACACAGGGGCCTCCAGGCCCGACGGTCATCGTTGCCGCCGGGTTGCCGTTTCAAGGGATGAGGTGGGGTGGAACTGCGCAGGTTCAAAAGATGCTTCACATCTCAGAAAGCCCCTGTCGGGATGAACCCCTCGTACACGTTGTTGATGTCTTCCTGGGTCAGGATTCCCTGGTAGAGGTGCACATCGCTGATGTCGCCAGCCCAGGCGTCGGCGAAGTTCTTCTGGAACAGTCCGCCGCCGATCACCACGGGGCCATTAGCATGCCAAGCGTTGGGAACCTGGACCGTGCCGTTCTTCACGCCGTCGACGTACAGGGTGGCTTCACGTCGAGTGTGGTCGTAGGTGGCGGCCAGGTGGGTCCAGCGGCCGAATTCCGGGGCGTGCTCGGACAGGGCGCGGTGCCATCCGGTGGCGCCGGTGCGGTCTTCGGGCGGCAGTTTCATCACCCAGTTGTTCCAGTCGTAGGTGTACTGGTAAGCGAGGGTGAAGGCGCTGTGGTCGGTGCCGCTCTGGGAGACGGCGGCGGTGTTGGCGCCGACCTCGTCCAGGCGGACCCAGGCGGCGACGCTGTAGCTGCGGTCGGTGCGGATCGCGGGTCCCTGGGTGGTGATGCGTTCTCGCTCGGCACGGTTCAGGCTGACTCCGGGGGCGAAGGTGACGTCGTTCATCGCTTGGTTCCAGGCGGTGAGCGGGTTGCCGTGGAGGGTGCCGGTCAGGCCGTGGTCGGAGGAGTCCGCAACGACGGTGCCCTCGTATTCGTCCAGCTTCCAGCGCCCTTCCAAAGCGGCAGGACGGTTGGCGAGTTCCCAGGCCTCGGAGTACGCGTCGTCGCTCTCTTCGGGGACCTCGTCGGTCAGGACCCGGTCCCAGACCCGGACGTCGTCGATGGCGCCGGGCCAGAAGTCGTGGTAGGTGCCGCGGTACAGGGCGCCGCCGATCACGAACGGCCCTTGGGCGTTCCAGGCGCTCTGCTGGATGTGGGTGCCCTGCTCGACGCCGTCGACGTACAGGGTGAGGGCGCCGGTCTCGGGGTCGTAGGTGCCCATGAGGTGAGTCCACACGCCGGTCTGTGCCGGTTCCAGGGACAGGACGCGCTGGGAGATGGAGGTGTCGTCGCCGTCGTGGGGGGCCTGTTTGAAGATCCAGCGGCCGCCGTCGGTGTGCTGGTAGCCGAGGTAGAAGCCGCTGTGGCGGTTTCCTGCCTGGGAAACGGCGGTGTAGGCGCGGCTGGGCTGGCCGTCCAGGCGGACCCAGGCCGAGACGGTGAAGGCGTCATCGGTGTCGATCACCGGGTTTTCGGTGGCCAACCGGTTGCCGCTGGTGGTGTCCAGGCCGGCGCCTTCGAGCCGGTAGTTCTGGCCGGTGCGTTCGCCGACACGGCCGCGGGTCCAGTCCACCGGGCCGGAGGCCGTGGCAACGCGGTCGTCGTGGACGAAGTCCGCCGCCACACTTCCCTGCCCCTCGTTGAGGGGGAAGTAGGAGACCGGGTTGGAGGGCGGTGCAACGGTGAAGGTGTACACCAGCACGCACGCCGAGGAGTTACCGAAGGCGTCGGTGGTGCGGGCGTGCAGCAGGTTGGGGCCGTCCCGGCGCGGGGTGATCGGCACGGTCACCGTGGCCCCGGGGGTGTCCAGGGTGATCTTGGTGGAGCAGGTGGCGTCGTTGAGGCTGTAGTGGTAGGCCACCGCTTGGGCGACGCCGTTGTTGGAGAAGGTGAAGTCGCCGCTGCGTCCCACGCTGCCGTGGACGACGTCTCCGGCCGGGTAGTCGGTGGAGATCACCTTGGGTCCGGTCTGGGGCTTGGTGGTGTCGACCTTCAGGTAGCACCAGGACGACCACGGTCCCCAGTTCTGCTGGTCGTGGCCGCGCAGGCGGTAGGCGATCAGCTGGTTCTGGGGCAGGTTCTTGACTGTGACGCTGCGATAGCTGCCACCACTCCACTTGGCCACGGTGACGTATGCCGACTCGGCCGACCCCAGGTTGGTCGAGGCGCCGTCGACCTTCCACTCGAACTGGCCCTTGACCTGCTGGCCGACGTAGTAGGAGTCGCGGTCGCGGAGCTGGCCGCGCAGGGTGACCTCGGTGTTGTTGACCAAGCGCGGTTGGGTCTTGTCGGTGGAGCAGGCACCGCCCAGGGAGTCGGAGATGGTGGAGGTGACGGGTTTTTCCGGCGGGTGGTTGTAGTTGACCACCAGTACCGGGGGCTTGTTCTTGATGTCGAAGCGGCGCCAGGCGCTGCTGGCGGACTCGTCGCGTTCCTTCAACCGCAGGTAGATGTGCGAGGCTTCGTTGTCGACGCCCCACTTGTAGGCGGTGGTGGCGTCGAACTCCACACCCGTGGACTTGGGGCAGGTGGCCCAGCCGCCCTTGATGTTCTGGGTGTCGAGCAGGGTGCGGGCGGTGGGCTGGTTGCTCCAGGTGGTCTTGCTGTTGAACGCGTCCACCCGGTGCAGCTGGATGTAGGAGTTGCTGGTGCAGGTGTAGGCCCAGGCCACCTCGGCGCGCAGCGTGGCGGAGTTGATGATGGTGTTGGCGTGGGCGGTGCGCCCCATCACGGTGAACTGGAACAGGGCCCGGCGGGTGTAGGTGCCTTCGCCTCCGGAGTAGTAGCCCACACCGACGCTGTCGACGCTCTTGTTGTAGTACGCCTGGTTGGGGTAGGTCTTGTCGACGTAGGCCCAGTTGGGGCGGTTGGCGCTGACCGAGGGGTCGATGTAGACCGGGTACTGGGTGTCCTCACCGGTCAGCAGGCCCTGGTCGGGGACCAGGCGGATGCTGTCGACGGTGATGTCGGTCTCGACCAGGGCGGTGCGGGCGCCGGTGGTCGCGGCGACGGTGGGGTCCTCCCCCTGGGTCTCTTCGATGCCGGTGGAGTCCCACATGGCCGGGGCCTGGACGCTGAACACGCCGTGGCCGCCCTCGTTGCCGGTGGCTTCGATGTTGCCGTGCTCGTCAGCCCTGAGGGCGACCCCGGTGGTGTCCAGGGGGAGTTCGAGTTCGGCGAGTTCGGGCAGGGCGGCGGCTTCGGGGGTGTGCACGACCAGGACCTGGGTGAAGCCTTCGATCCCGGCGGTCAGAACCAGGTCGACGTCGGGCAGCACGTCGGGGTAGGTGGCCTGGTCGCCGTCCAGAACCGGGGTGGGCAGGGGGCCGTCCCAGTCGAGTTCGACGCTGTTGGAGCCGATCCCGATACGGGCCATGGGGGCGTCGCCGCCGCCGGAGAAGGCGATGTCCATGCCGGCCGCGCGGGGCCGGACCAGACCGTCGGATCCGGTGACCAGGGTGGTGTCCGCGTCGATCCACCCCTGCTCAGAGCGGACCCGGACCGGCAGGGCGGAGATCTCCGCGGTCAGGGTGCCGTCGGGGTTGGCGTAGTGGATCGTCTTCTCATCGGTCAGCGCTGCGATCTCGACCGGATCCCCGGTCTCGCGCGCCAGCGCCAGCGCATCCTGCTCGGCCAGGTCGACCACCGACTGATCAGCACCGGACGAGACAGGCTCGTCGTCCTCATCCGCCCACGCGGGTGCCGCGGCCAGCAACGACAGCGCCAGTGCCGCAGCCGTGGAGGCCGCTGCCGTACGGGTCAGGGAACGACGCATGGGGGATGCCTGTCTGGTTCGGTTGTGAGAGGTCAGGTGTCACCACGGACTAGGTTTCCGCGGTAATCGAAGGTGAAGGTAGTGAAACCACGCAAACCACACAAGAGACCCAGATGCGGGACCCTGAACCAGGCGGGGCCCTTCTCCGAAAACCACTCGCGTGAGCTGGAGAGACACAGCCGGTGGCCACATCTGGCCACCCAGTACTCACAACACCCCTCCGACCACAGGAAGAGTCCGAAACAGGCATAATAACGACGAATTGCAATCGATTGCTTACTGACTGCCATGGCCGCCAGTCGCCACCCGGACAGCTTGGGAGGTGCCATCGGACGTCACCGTCGGCCCGTGCGTGCTCCGTTGGTGCTCCACGGTTTTGGAACGGGGCGACACCGGGCGGTACGACATGACACAGGGCGGCAGGGCGGATCGGATGAGGTGGCACGAAACGGTACGTAGCGATACGTCACGGCACGCAACCAGGGCACTTCTCATCCGATGGCCGCAGGTTCGAATCCTGCCGGGTGCGCCACAAAACCCCAGGTCACAGGGGTTCCCTGAGGACCTCGCAAGAGGTCCTCGCCCCGTTCCGGACCCCGTAGTGCTCCATGCGTGCTCCCCAGTCCAAGGTCAGTACAGGTGGAGGTCCACCTCCCGGAGCACTTTGCCATCCCGTGCCCCTGACGGCCCCGCCCGGAGCGCCCCGTGTCCGCCCTCCAGCGCCCCGCAGCCGCCCCGACGCCGCCACATAGGACCCCGGGGACCGGACACACCCGACCGCCCCGCCAGCCCACACAGCCGATTCAGCCGGAACCCCTTACCCAATACCGGTTCGCGCACAACAATCAGCTGGCACCAGCAAAGCCAGATTGATCGGCGCGGTGGCGCCAGCCATCGCGATCAACCGTCGCACCGGGTCGGGCCGTGAACGCTCCGGGGCGAAGCCTTCACCCTTCCCGCCAACCACACCATCAAAGATCAGCTGTTCCGACCACGCGCGGCCTTGCCCCTGGAGCGAACCGCCCACAGCTCGGCCGACCCGCCGCGTTCCAAGTCCCGAGCCAGATGTGACCGGTGAAACGCCTTGCCGCGCTTCAGACGCTCCCGGTCGTTGCGAGTGTCGACGACCGACAGCTGGAGATGAAAGTAGTTCACGTATTCAATGAGGGCAAAACACCACAGGGCGACTCCTGGCCAGAGTCGGCCGACGGCTTCGCCACGGAAGGCGGCGATCACCAGCAAAACTGCACTCACACCCAGAAGGATCACATCAAGTACACGCAGAACACGGAAGACCGGCAGACCTCGGGGAACGCCGCCACCTGACCGGAGAGCATCGTACTTGAGCTTCCAGTAAACGGACCCTTGCAGAACGAGGCAGGTCACCAACGCCAACGCGGCTAGATTCGCCACGGTAGGCGGCATCTCCAGGATCCACACCACTGAAACGGGTATCAGCACCACGTAGGCGCCCTCAATCCGGGCGAGGAAACGCAGCCTGCGCAGCACCTCGGCCCTACTGGCAAATTGCCCGCTCACAGGTCACCTCTCAGCTCTGTAAGCCACGAACCGCCCCGGAAAGCGGTGGACAGATCCGTCCTGGCCCTGATGAGAGCCATACGCCAATCGGCATGTTCCATCGACCAGTCAACAGAGGTTGTGAGGCCGAGGTCGCCAGAACGAATCGTAACAGCATGCACCTGTGTTTCCAGCTCTCCTCGGATTTCCAACGCGAGCGGTCTTTGGCTCCTGGGCATGAAAGGTCCATGGTGAATCGTGAGGGCATCTTTCAGGCGCCCCTTATACAGGTGGTGAGCATGTCGTCCACATCACAGGAGACCCGAACCTCAAAGGTATCGCCAGCGGTTCACATCGTAGGAGACACGGAGCCCTTTTCATCCTGAAGGTGCTGGTCACAGCCGTGCACCAACCACGCAGAACCACCCCTGACAGCAAGAAGCCCCTGGTAGGTGGGTTAACGACCAAGAAAACCTGCCACACCAAGGGCTCCGATGCTGTTCTACCGCTCTGCGCTGCCGTTGTCACGTCGCACCCTGAACCTGGCCGCCCGCATCATCCGCGCCCACCGCAGGAAGACCGGCTCCCGATGGCGGCGCCTTGACCCGGCACAGCAGGCCCTGCTCGTCCTGGTCCACCTGCACAAAGGAGAGCCGTTCGCGCAGGTCGCGGCCGGTTTCGAGGTCGGCACCACGACCGCCTGGCGGTACGTGCGCGAGACCACCCGCCTGCTCGCCGAGCAGGCACCCACCCTCGAACAGGGGCTACGCCGCGCACGCCGCAAGGGCTGGGGGTACGTGATCGTGGACGGCACCCTCATCGCCTGCGACCGCCTGGCGGCCGACCGGCCCTTCTACTCGGGCAAGCACAAGCAGCACGGCATGAACATCCAGGTCGTCGCGGCCCCGGACGGCGAACCCCTGTGGATTTCGTGGTCGCTACCCGGGGCGGTGCACGACACTCGGGCCGCCCGGGTGTGGAAGATCGCCGAGCGCATCAGAGCCGCGGGCTTGCTCGGTCTGGACGACAAAGGGTACGTGGGGCTGGCGGACGTGGTGTTCTGCCCGTTCAAGGGCCGGGGCAAGCCGCAGTGGAAGAAAGACGCCAGCTCCGAACACGCCAAGCTCCGCTCGCCGGGCGAGCGCGCGATCGCCCAGCTCAAGAACTGGGACGTCCTGCGCCGGCTGCGATGCTGCCCGCACCAGGCCAGCCAGATCACCCGAGCGGTGCTGGTGCTTCAATTCCGCGAAGCAGGATGAAAAGCGCTCACTGCGGCCACGGATCTAGCCCTGGGTCAGAGTGCAGACACACCAAGGGGCGGTCTGCGCAAATCGCCAAATTTAAAGCATCTTCAAAGGTGGGTCCCATTTCCCAGATCCATCCGAGGCCAGCAGCCACCACCCTCCCATCAGCTTCTATGAAAACGCTCGAATAACTTAGCCATTCTCCAATCGGAAAGTACCTCCCACCCAGAACCCCTTCAATCTCTGACACCAGACCCCGCTGACCCGAACCAGCAGAAATAGGGTCGAAATTAAACGGCTCATAATTCACGAAGTTCGGGCCATATTTATTTATTGGCTCTACTGATAACCCACCCAGAGCAACAAGAATTTCTTCAGCCCGCAGATTTTTTAGGTACCCTTCCTGACACAAAGAGTCGAGCCAAGGATCGACACTGATCCTCCTTTGTGAATGCCAGCCAGCCTCGCCAAGAGCTCTCAGTAGACTGGGGTGAAATGAATCAAATCTGATCAAGGTAGCTATCCAGTACCAAGATGATCCAAAAGTCGCACACAATGACCACAAGGACGTGCTGGATCACCGTGCCCGGCAGTACGTGACGTCGGCATGGAGTTATTTCTTGACTGCACTGTGCGCATTGCACCTCCCCTGATAGCAGCAGGACCCTCGACTTCCTGAGCCTGAATGAGGAAATGCACCTCGGCACAACCTCCATGGTGGTCGACCTGTTCCAGATCCGTCTGCAGAAGGCCGTTCGCCTGTTGGCCATGTTTGTTTTGCCCGTAGTACCTCTGACCCGAAGGAGACGTGTACTCCGATACGAATCTGGCACCTGTTTGATTGCGCACCTGATTGGCGTGCTCTGCCAACGGATCGCCAGTAGCGCAGTTGTGGTTGAGGACGTCGAGCGCCCCCGTGGCAACATGGTAGGTGTGGACGCCCTGGACGGTCAGGTTGTGGACCGTGGCGGGCTGGGACCATGCCTGGATGGCGTTGATCTGGACCCAGGTGCCGGCGGAGGTCTGCAACCACATGCCCGGGGCGAGGTCGATCGCGTCAACCCACGCCTTCAGCTCCGGGACCCAGAAGGGGTGAGCGTCGGTCGCGATGACCACATCCCCGGCCGCCACCGGACCCGGGATGCCCGCGTTCTCGGTGTCGGCCTCGACCGTGCCCTCGGAAACGGGCTCGCCCTCTGGAGCGTCGCGTTCGGTGGTCGGGTCGATGGTGACCTCCACCAGGGCTTTGGAACCCGAACCGATGATGGTGGCCGGCACCGTACGAGCCGACTGCTCACCCGTCTCCGGGTCGGTGGCCAGGACCTCGTCACCGGTCTCGACCTCTTCGATGGGCTTGGTCGAACCGTCGGCCATCACCACTTGGGTGCCCGGCACGAAGCAGTTACAGCTACCCCCACCGCTCGGTCTTCTCAGCACCGGGGCTTCGGGGATGATGATGTTGTCGGCCTTCTTCTTGGCGTCGAAGAACCCTTCGATGCCGTCTCCTCAACCCCGGCCGAGTCCCACATGGCCGGGGCGTCGGCGGTGAACACGCTCTCGCCGCCCTGGTCGCCGACGGCGTCGAGGTTGCCGTTGGCGCCCTGGTGGACGGTGACGCCCCGGGTGGACAGGGCGAGTTCGAGCTCTGCCAGGTCGGGGTGCTGCGCGGCCTCGGGGGTGTGCACGACCAGGACCTGGCCGAAGCCGTCCACGCCCGCGGTCAGGACCAGGCCGACGTCGGGCAGCACGTCGGGGTAGGTGGCCTGGTCGCCGTCGACGACCGGTTCGGGGAGGTCCTCGTGCCAGCCCGGGGCGACCTCCTTGGAGCCCGCCGATGCTCACCAGGTCCCGGTCTCCGCCGCCGGAGAAGACGATGTCGGCGACCGCCGCCCTGGGACGCAGCGCGCCGTCGTCGCCGGCCACCAGGTCGGTGTCGACGGGGCTCCAGCCGTCCTCGTCGCGCACGCGGACCGGGAGGGCGCTCTGCTCCATGGTGAAGGTGCCGTCGGGGTTGGCCAGAGGGCGAGGTTCCATGGCCAGCAGACCGCGTCCGGCCGGAGGAGTGCGTGGCCCTGCCGACCGAAGGTCTCCTCGGGCCGCGTCGACCGGTGCATGACCTCAGCGCGAAGGATCGCACGCGGCCGTTTGATCCAAGGCTCGATGCTGTGCCGACGGTGTTCCATTCCGGGTGGTCCACAGAAGGTCTGCAGACCGCTGGCGCCGAGGAAGGGCCACAGTAGGATGACGCGGTGTCCGAGCAACACGTTCATACCCGCACAGACGAAGGTTTCCGTGACGCACGCAGGGCGGGTGCCGGTCTCGCCTCGCCGCGCTACTGGGGCACGGCGCTGCTGCTCGTGGGGGCCGTCGTCGTGACGGCGGTCACCGTGGGGTTGGCCTCCGGGAACGAGATCGAGGTGAGCAGCGGCGCGGAGGGCGTAGAGGGCTACTTCGCCTCCGCCTTCGCGCACCTTCTCACACTCGGGCTCTTCGTGCTGGTGGGCGTCGTCGTGGCGCTGGCCGTCCTCCCCGTGGCCCTCCTCCTGTGCGGCGGGCTGATCCTGAGGTGGCTTCGCGCCGCACCGGCCTGGCGGCGGGCCGCGCGACGCCAGCCGACCAGAGTGCTGCATGCGGACCTCCTACCGAAGACACGTACGGTGGGCCGGCACGTGGTGCGTACCGTGCGGGTGCGGGACGCGGAAGTCCTGCCCGTTCTGCACCTGTACTTCGTGCCCGGCGCGGCGGAGCACCTCGCAGGGCCGGTGGCCCTGGAGCTGTTCGGGGGAGAGCGGGTGGGTGGTCCCGTCCGGGTCGGCGCCGTCACCGGTGCCGCCTGGGCCTTCGACGCGACGGCCGCTGAGCCCGGGGCTGGACCGGAGGTCGAGGTCGAGGCGGAGTTCAGCGGGTCACCCCTCGAGCCGACGCTCGAGGCCTACTCGATCGACCTGAGCCGCCCGAACCGAGGTCGCCGGGCGCCGCTCTCCCCGGCTGGAGATGGCTTTCGGGCCGCCTACAGGGCCGGAACCAGAGGCACCTCGCCGTGGCGGTGGGCCCCCCTGGCGGCGCTGTCGGTGTTCATGTCCGGAGTGATCCTGGTGATCGCCGTCACGGAAGTCTGGGAAACGATATCGACGAGCGGCTCTCTGGACCCGTGGCTTCTCATGATGGCAGGCATGTCCGCAATGCCGCTGCTCTTCCTACCCGATGCGCTCCGTAAGGCTCGCCAGCGGCGCCTCATCGGACCGGCATGGCGCCGGGCCGCCGCGCGCCGCCCGACGCTCGCGCTGGCCGGCACGATACTCCCCGGGACTCAGGCGGTCGGGACCTACGGTATGCGCACCGTCCACCTCGACCGGCCCATCGCACAGGGCGATGGCGAGGCCGCCCGCCGCCTGCAGTTGCTGTTCGTCACGGCCGAGGGCTGGGGCGAGCGCCTGGTCGGCCCGGTCGTCGTGCGGCTCTTCGCCGGCGACCTGCTGCGTGGCCCGGCCCTGGTGCAGGACGCCCACCGGGCCGAGTGGGCGTTCGCCGTGCGGGACGACAACGCCTCGCGGGCCGACAGTGGCTCCCGTGACGGCTGGGACGACGGCGGCTGGACCGAGACCGGTGACGGAGGCGACGGGGGTGACGGCGGGGAATGACCCCACACTTAGTGCTCCTGGGGCCGCCGGATCGCCGGGGTGGCGCACACCGTCATGAGGGTGCTGGCCGTTTCAACGGCCATGCGGATCAGCCAGCGGCGCGGTGTGGTGCCGCTGGCGTCCTCGTGGTCGCGCCGGTGTGATCGGCCACGCGTGCGACGTCGTCGGTGAGCGCGGACTTCCATGACGCCCCGGCCCCGTAGGCGGCAACGGTCGCGGTGCCATGTGCCCAAGCCCCGGCACAAGTGCAGGATGAGGGCTCCGGTCGGACCGAAGGTCGGACCGAAGGGGGAGAACTCATACCCACCACCGGAACAACGCATCGTCAACGGCATCCTGTTCCGTGCCCGCACAGGTGTCCCCTGGCGGGACCTGCCCGGACGCTACGGTCCATGGGAGACCGTCGCGGGTCGTCACCGCCGCTGGTCCCTCGACGGCACCTGGCAACGCATCGCCCGACCGGCTGCGCATCGACGCCGACAGCGGCGAGGAACTCATCGTCGGGATCGACTCCACCACCGTGCGCGCCCACCAGCACGCCGCCGGAGCGGCGAAAAAGGGGAAAGAGCACGGGACGAACCGGACGGGGCCGAGGCCCTGGGCCGCTCCCGGGGCGGGCTGACCACCGAACTCCACCTGCTGGCCGACACCCGACGGCGTCCGCTGGTCGTGCTCTCCAGTCCCGGCCAGCGCGGGGACAGTTTGGTGTCCGAGCCGTTGATGGCCGCGTTGCGGTTGCCTCGCCGGGTGGACAGGCCCCGGACCCGGCCGGACCGTGTGCTGGGCGACAAGGCCTACTCCAGCAGGGCCCATCGGGATCACCTCGGGCGTCGCAAGATCAAGGCGACCATCGCCCAACCCAAGGACCAGCGTGAGAACCGCCGCCGTAAGGGATCGGCGGGCGGCAGGCCCCGGTCTTCGACCGAGGTGCCTCCCTGGGCCGCAACACCGTGGAGCGGTGCATCAACCTGCTCAAGCAGAACCGGGCGGTCATGACCCGCTACGACAAGCGGGCCGCGATCTTCGACGGGACCGTGGTGGCCTCGATCCGGATCTGACTCCGCGACCTGACCCACCCAAAAAACACTGCCTAGGATCCGCTCATGGTCGTGCTCACCGTCGTCATCTCCGTGCTCGCCCTGTTCGTGGCGAGCGCCGCCCTGGCACTGTCCCACGCCCAGCACCGGCGCGACGCCGCCCGCCGCCCGCCGCCACGAGGAACTCACCCCGCACGTGCACGTGGCCGTTCGGCGCAAGTACGGTGACGGTGCCGTGTCGGAGGTGACCGTCACCGGTCCCCGGTCTCTGGAGCGCCTGGACGCGCTCCACATCCACTTGGAGGACGACCACCCGCGCTCCCCCGTCGTCGCCGGAGGGCCCACCCAGGAGGACCTGGACGCGCAGCTGTGGGGCCTCTACCAGTTCTCTCAGGGGGACAGGCACACCGTCAAGCTGGCCGAGGTCGCTGTGGGACAGCTCCCCACGCTGTGGCTCACCGCCACCCCGCCCCCTCCGTGGGCGGTCCCCGCGCACTGGCGCCAGGACCAGGACGGCGCCCCCGTCCGGGTCACCTTCCAGTGCCGCCGCGGCAAGGACTCCTGGAAACCCCCCGCCATGAGGTCTTTCGTGTTCGACCCTGACCCACAGGTGAGCCCGGCGCCGCCCGGGCGGCGACCGCATTCGGTCACCGTCTCTCACTAGGGTGGGCGCTCTCAGCAGTGTCCGCCCCTCCACCCCCGGTGAGGAACCCATGTCGTCGAACACCACGCCCACACCCCAGGCCCGCGCATGGGCATCCCAGATCGTCGCCGAGCACGACATCCATGACCGAGCCCAGGACATCCTCGCCCGCCTGTACGTGCCCGGCCTGCCCGAGGTCGTCGCCGCCCTGTACACCGAGATCACCGCGAGCGCCGACGCCGCCCACCAGCGCCCCCGCACCACACCTCTCCCGCCCCCCGGCCCCGAGATCCGGGCTGTCACCGACACGCTCGACACGGATACACGGTGGAGCACGTTGCTGTGGTGCCAACTGGCCGCCGGATACAAGAGCATCTACTTCGTCGACGATCCCCGGGGCACGCTCCACGGCCTGTACCGGAACCTGGCCGGCCACCTGAAGGGCGAGGCAGGGGACTGGGATGCCGCCCGAATGGGGCTCCTGCTGGAAGCGGCATCGCAGTACCTCGTCTCCCATGAGTACGTCCTCGATATGTGCGAGGACGCACCCCAGGCGGCACTTCGCCCCCACCTGGAGCTGCTGCGCGGCCTGTACGCCAAGGCCGGCAACCGCTACGCCTTGGGCTGGAACCAGAAGAACCCGACCCTGAGCGAGCTCCAGACCCGAATAGCGCAGCTCCTGCTGCGCCTGGGAGCCCCCCTCCCCCTGGACGAGCTGTTCGCCCCCGACGACGTGTTCGGCGACGTGCTGCGCCACAAGTACCCCGACCTCTGCACGACCCCGGGCCTGGCCGGTCTGGTCGCGGGCCTGATCACACCTCCCTCGACCCGTCCCTCCCAGGCGTGGCGGCGCCGGACCGCCGCCCTGTTGGAAGCCCTGGAAGATCCCGCGTCGACCGTGCGGGAGGTGCTCACCCTGATCCCGTCCCTGCCCGCGGCACCGGCCGAGAGCAGCGAGACCCACTCGCCCTACCTGCGGCCCCACGTCCACGACATCCTCACCGGCATGCTCTGGTGCGTCGACCTGCTCCCCCAGGAATCGACTCCCTGGGCCGCACAGGTCCTGGAACGACTGACGGTATTCACCGGCACGGGGCCGGGCGGATCCAAAACGCTGCGCTCGGAGCGGATGGCCACTGCGGCCGTGAGAATCCTCAGCAGGCGCAGCGGAGAAGCCGAGAGGGGCGCCCTGGTCCGGATCCGCGCCGAGGTCACGAAGAAGACCCTGCTGAAGACCATCGACACCGCGTTGGCGGATGTCCCGCTCAGCGCGGGCACCTGAGCAGGTGCCTTTGATGCTCTGGTCCGGGCGGCGCTGGGGCGCCCATGCCAGCAGGCCACTTCTGCCCAGCCCTGAACCGCAGGCGAGCCCGGCACCGCCCCAACGGCGGCTGCGTTCGGTCACCACCCCTCACTAGTGTGGTCGCCCCAATACCGTCCGCCCCCGGTGAGGAACCCATGCCGCCGACCACCACCCCCATGCCTCAGGCTCGCGCGTGGGCGTCCCAGATCGCCGCTGAACACGGCTTCCCGGACAAGGCTGAGGACATCCTCGCCCGCCTGCACCTGCCCGATCTGCCCGTCGTCGCCGACCTGCACACCGAGATCAGCGCGAGCGTCCAGAGCGCCTACCGGGGCCCTCGGCTGCCTCCGCTCCCGCTTGAGGACCGCGGCCCCCGCGCCGTCACCGACCCGTTGGACGCCGATCTGCACTGGCACGCACTCTTCTGGAGCCTGCTGATCACCGGGCAGCGATCGGCGTACGGGTCCTGCCCGACGCCGACCACAAGACGGTGGCCGCTGCCCGGGCCACGGTGCGCTCCCCGGGGCGGGTCCGCGCGTTGTCGGTCTACGCTCAAGCGCATGGCGACACAGCCCGCAGGCGTCCACAGCATGATCACCCGCGCCAACCTGAGCCGCATACGGGGGCGCCTCCTTCGTGTCCTGGAAGGCGCCGCCCCAGCTCGGACGAAACACACCCAGATCGTTGAGCGGGACGGTGAGCCCCATCCGTTGTGGGTGTTCGACCAACGCGACCTGCTCACTGCAGCGGTCAATCGGGAACACGCCTGCCGCGGGCTCCCCACGGTCACCTCCGACGCCGTTCACGAACTGGAGGTGACCGCTGGAGGCCACAGGAACTACGCCCACAAGCTCCCCTGGCGGCTGGCCGAGCTCGCCTGTGGACTGGGCGGGTCGCCGGCCTCAGCAGGGGTGGCCCCGATCACCTGGCACCGCGCCGATGGCTGACTGTTCCCCGGCCTCATCCGTTGGAGGCCCTGTCCCTGCTGCGGACAGGAAACTTACAGCCACCCCCGAGGCGGGCGCGACACCGATGCGTTCCTCGGTCACTCTCACCTACGGCTCCTTCTCCACCGAGGTGACACCGGGGATGCTCGACCTCAGAACGGTCGACTGGTTCCGGCGGGGGGCGTGCCCGCTCATGGCCTGGGCCCTGGTCGAGCAAGCCGCCCGGCACGGCCTGGAGTGGGAGCTGGCCATCATCAGGGACTCGATCGATTGGGGCGATTGGTGGCACATGGGCGCCATCACCGAGGACCACGATTACTTCATCGACGTCAGTGGGGCCATACGAGTCGAGGAGGTGTGCGAGCGGTGGCAGCAGAACCGCCGTCAGCGCCGCCACCCTGCCCATGACACTGGTCTCTCGACGGTCAGTGATTTCTTCTTCCAGTTGCTCTGGCACGACCTCCGCGCCACGGACGAGCACACCCGCCAGGTGACCTTGGAGTTCGCCAACCAGATCCTGGTCGCCGAGGGATTCCTGCCCTGACCGAAAAGCGCCCCTGCCGGGCTGGCAGGAACGGCTTCTCACCAGGGTCATGGGCGGTGGCTGGGGCCCACTGCAGCAGGACAGCACAGGCCTGCACCGGTTCCGCACGCCGTTCCTTCGCCGTGGCCGCGGCCGGCGTGTTCCACCAGAGCGGCCGTGCTCCATACCGATGATGCCCAGTAACTGCCCGGCGGTGTGGGACGGCACCGCCCTGGTCTACCTTGTGCCCGAAGATCCCCGATGCCGAGTGTCTGCGCCGCCCGCCGCCTTGCGGGCCGGTGGGCGCCTCGGGTACCACCCGCCGGAACGGTTCCCACAACTCGTCCGGCACCAGCCGTTCCACCATCGACACAGGGGCAGACTACCGAGAACCCAAATGAGATGAGCTCTATGTAGGTTGCCCGAGGTGGTGTTCTGCCCGTTCAAGGGGGGTGGTAAGCCGCAGTGGAAGAAGGACGCCGACTCCGCCCACGCCAAGCTCCGCAGCCCCGGCGAACGCACGATCGCCCAACTCAAGAACTGGGATTTCCTGCGCCGCCTACGCTGCCGCCCACAACGCGCCGGGGGGGTCACCCGAGCCGTGCTCGTGCTTCAACCCCGCGAAGCAAGATGAAAAGGGCACAGCGAAGAAGGGACCTATTGTGGATCCGATTTGGCAACAGGAGCTGGTTCGGGAGATGGCTCTTGAGCTCATCGAAGCCGCTCCTGAAGGTTGGGTTTCGATGAATTTCCGGTACGAGTACATCGGAAGAGTTGCGGCAAGTGAGAATATCGTGGCCTTTGACACCGGGGAGACGGCGAGGAAGCGCCATCCGTGGCCTGTCGACAAGAAGGCCAGGACCCTGAAGGCCGAGATGTACCAGGAGGACAAGGGGACATGGCTCGCCATTTCGATTAATATAACAAAGGGGGGTGAGTTCAAAGTCGATTTCTACTACGACAAAGAACTGAGGGTTCATCCTCTCCCCGCCTCGCCCGGCAGTTACGCTTTTGAACTAGAGAAATTTCCCCGGAACCCTCATGCAATTCCTGATTGGATCCGTGAGCGAATCAGCCAAGTGCAGGAGGAGTAGGGTTGCACGGTGCGCAGTCGGGGAGCCGAAGTCCTTCGGCTGGACTGAGCCCTTTTCATCCGGCCTGCTCCTGCCCGCTGTGCGAAGCCCTCTCAGCGAAGGTCCACACCTACCACCAGCGCGCCTCACCGTTCCCCGCAGGCCTCAGGAGAATGTGCGTTGTAGCCCGGGTGCACCGCCTGGTGTGTCCAACTCTCGCCTGTCCCCGTCAGGCCTTCTGGGAACAGCCATCCGCTGTCTCGACCCGCTCCGACCGGCTCACCCTCAAAGAGCGGTCGACCCTCACGCCGGGCCGAACAGATCTTCGTGACCTGCGGACTCTGGCGCTGGGTCGGCAGATGCCGCGAAAGAGGGCTCGCATGTCGTTCGCGAGCAGTTCCGACTCCTCCATCACGGGGAAGTGGCCTCCCTCGGCGTGCTCGTCCTCCACCGGTTCCGGCTCCGCGCCCGAGGGTGGGGCCGGGTGGTCCTCCGGCTCGGCCGGGCGGGGACGAGGAACGGCCGCGAGGTCGAGGTAGGGGCGGCGGACCAACGCTCCAGCGATCAGGCCGGATCGGTATCCGCCCTGCCCTCCGAGCCGAACAGGGCGGAACGGTCCCGGTAGGCCTGGTCCCAGCGGGCCGAGGCGGCCGAGGCTCCGGCCGCCCAGGTGTCCGGGGTAAGAAAGCAGGAGCGGCCAGTGGGCAGGTCACCCCGCCTGGAGGCGTCGGGCGGGAGCGCGGAGGGCAGTGCGCGCGGGAACCGGCGGCGCTACCGGGCCGACCGGGGGCTGAAGGGTGTTCCGTGCCGGTCGTGCGGCGTCGTTGCGCACGCCGACCGCAATGCTTCCCGCGTCCTGGTCCGCAGGGGCCAGGACGCGGGGAACGCGGGGCGCGGGGCGGCCGGGCGTCACCCGCTCCCGGGGGACCCGTAAGGATCCCCCGGCGGTGGGCATCCGACCGGCAGCCGGTCGGACGCCCACCCGCAGGCCCGGTCGTTCACTGCCGGGGAGTCGGCCCACCGCCCCTGCCGTGCGACCCGTACAGCAGGTCCTGGTACTCGGGGTGGCGGGCGATCCAGCCCGCGAAGAAGGGGCAGGTCGCCAGCACCCGCAGGTCCGCGGCCCGTGCCCCGTCGAGGGCGGTGCGGGCCAGCGCGGACCCGACGCCCCTGCCCTCGTACTCCGGGGAGACCTCGGTGTGCACGAACGCGACGAGTTCCGCCGTGCGGATGTACTCCGCGACGCCCGCGACCCCGGTCCCCCCGTCGACGCGGGCCTCATAGCGCTTCGCCTCGGGGGCGTCGCTCACTTCGACCGCCATGTGTCCTCCTCCTGTGTCGACCGGCCGGGGCATCGCGCCCGCCCGGTCCGGTCGGTCCGACGATTCATCGACCGCTCCGCGGCCGTGTCGGGCGACGCCTCCGGTGCGGCCGGCTGGCAATCGCATATCCCGGAGCAAGCGACGCCGCTTGCTCCGGCGTGCTGCGGCTGGAGTCCGTCCGGGCGGTCGGGGTCCCGACCGCCCGGATCATGCGCCGCGCGGCCGTGGCGTGCGCCTGCGCCGGGGCACCGCCCGAGGCGTCGGTGGCGGCGAAGACCCCGAAGCCCCCGCCCGCCGCCTGGATCGCCGGCACGGCCGCGCGGATCTCCGTCCGGAGGCCGGGGACGACCGGCCTTCCCGCGCCCGGGCGCCCCGACCGCGTCGACGACCCGCCCGTCCTCCCCGGTGTCGATGAGCGTGCGGTCGATCGGCTCCTGCTCGGGGAACACGTCCTGGAGCGCCTGGACGAGGCGGCCCCCGCGCTCCTCTGTCACGGTCGTCGGGGTGGCCGAAACGTCGAACACCCTGGCGGCCCCGGCGGGGCCGACGACGTTGCCGACGCCCGTCGACGGCTCATGGCCGATCAGGACGGGGGCGCTCTCCCGGGGTGTCGGCAGCGCAGGGAGGCCGTTCTTCGCTCCGGTGCTCATGGGCCTCCCTTTCCGGGGAGCGGTGTCGGGGTCCCGGACGGGGCACCGCCGCGGTGTCGGCGCCCCACTCCGTCCAGGTAGATGATGCGTCCACCAATGTAGCGAGCTTGATTGATGTGTCAACCGCCAAGGTGACAGGCGCGCCAACCCCGACACGCAGGGGATTCCGATGGCCAAAAGGTTGACTCATCATCTAGTATCGTGACGATGCACCGACAGGGACCAGGGGTTGCGGCAAGCCCGCAGCACCCGTCCGCAGCACAGGGACACGACCGCCCGCGCCCTGCGGGGCGCAGCCGAGGAAGTGAGAACCGGTGACCATCCCGCCGACGACGGACTGGCCGGGCCTGCGGGTCTCGGACTGGACGCCCACCCGCGACACCCTGCACATGTGGACCCAGATCGTGGGCAAGATCCGCATGGCCCACACCCCGCTGGTCAACCACTGGTGGCAGGTGACCCTCTACGTCAGCCCGCGCGGACTGACGACCTCGGCCGTCCCGTACCGGTCGGGGGCCTTCGAGATCGAGTTCGACCTCATCGACCACCGGCTCGACGTCCGCAGCAGCGACGGCGGCGCGCAGAGCCTCCCGCTGCGGCCGATGCCGGTCGCCGAGTTCTACGCCCGGGTCCTGGACATGCTCGACCGGCTCGGGATCGAGGCACCGATCCGGCCGCGCCCCAACGAGGTCGATCCGGCGATCCCCTTCGCCGAGGACCACGAGCACGCCTCCTACGACGGCGAGGCGGCCACCCTGTTCTGGCGCCAGCTCCTCCAGGCGAACCGGGTGATCGGCGAGTTCCGGTCGCGTTTCGTCGGCAAGGTCAGCCCGGTGCACTTCTTCTGGGGGGCGATGGACCTCGCCTGCACCCGCTTCTCCGGCCGGTCGGCTCCCCCGCACCCGGGCGGGGCGCCCAACTGCGGGGACTGGGTCATGGTCGAGGGCTACTCCCGGGAGCTGTCCAGCTGCGGGTTCTGGCCGGGCGGCGGCGAGGAGGGCGCCTTCTACTCCTACGCCTACCCCGCGCCCGAGGGGTTCGCCGACCGTCCGGTCACAACCGATGGGGCGTACTACAGCACCGAGTTCCAGCAGTTCCTGCTGCCCTACGAGGCCGTCCGGGCCGCACCCGACCCCGACCGCGCGGTCGCCGGGTTCCTCCGCGACACCTACGAGGCCGCCGCGGACCTCGGGCACTGGGACCGCGCGGCACTGGAGGACGACCCCCTGCGCTGGCACAGGACCCCCGCGCCCGAGGGGGACGGCGGCGCCTGACCGGGCCGCCGCCGTCCCCCGCCGCGGCGTCCCGTTGGATGAGGTGTCAACGATTTCGTTAAACTGCGCCCATGAACGCGACGCCGCGCTGGCTGGATCCGGACGAGAAGGCCGCCTGGGACGGCTTCATCCGTATGCAGGAGGCGCTCCTGGGACGCCTGGCCCGTCACATCCAGGCCGACTCCGGGTTGTCCGCCTCCGACTACGTCGTGCTCGTCAACCTCACGGACGCGGACGGCGGGCGGATGCGCCTACTGGAACTGGCCAGAACGGTGAACTGGGAGAAGAGCCGCATGTCCCACCAGGTCACCCGGATGGTGAAGCGAGGGCTCGTGGCCAAGGAGGAGTGCCCCGACGACGGGCGGGGCGCGTTCATCGTCGTCACCCCGGACGGGTACAGGGCGATCGAGGAGGCCGCGCCCCAGCACGTCGAGCACGTCCGCCGCCTGTTCATCGACGCCCTGACCCCGAACCAGCTCAGAACCTTCGCCCGGCTCACCGAGCGCGTCCACGACCACATGGCGAAGCAGCCGGACTGAACCGCCGGCGGCGCCCCTCCCCCGCCGCTCGCACGGGAGCGGCGCCGGGTACCGCCCGCGGCGACCGGGGGCGGCCGCCGTGGCCGTGCCCGCGCATCAAGGGAAGGACCGCAATGACCAACACAGAGCCCCGCCCGGACACCCACGTGTGCACCGACGGCGGCCTTCCGGGGCCGTGGGCCGAACGCGGGGACGGGGCCCCGGTCGAGATCATCACCGCCCGGGACGTGCCCCTGGGCGGGCCGCGCGCGATGAACGTGCGCCGTACCCTGCCGCAGCGGCAGCGCTCGCTGATCGGGGCGTGGTGCTTCGTCGACCACTACGGGCCCGACGACGTGGCGGCCACCGGCGGCATGGACGTGGCACCGCACCCGCACACGGGTCTGCAGACGGTCAGCTGGCTGTTCGAGGGGACCGTCGCCCACATCGACTCCGGCGGGAACAGGGCGGACATCCTCCCGGGGCAGATGAACCTGATGACGGCGGGGGCGGGCATCTGCCACTCCGAGACCTCCTCGGCGGACTCAGGCCGGCTCCACGGAGTCCAGCTCTGGGTCGCCCTGCCCGAGGAGGTCCGGCACAGCCCGGAGCGCGGGTTCGAGCACTTCGTCCCCGAGCCCGTCGGGTTCCCGGGGGGTTCGGCGCTGGTCTTCCTCGGCTCACTGCTGGGTTCACGGTCGCCTGTGCGCATGTACACGCCGCTGGTGGGGGCCGAGCTGCGGCTCGACCCCGGCGCCGGGGTCACCCTCCCGGTCGACCCCGGCTTCGAGCACGGCCTCCTGGTCGACACCGGCGAGAACGTCACGCTCGAGGGCGTGCACGTGCCCAGGGACGCCGTGGGCTACACCGGTGTCGGGTCCGGGGAGCTGCGTGTCGCGAACGAGGGCACCGGACCGGCCCGGCTCGTGCTCCTGGGCGGCGCTCCCTTCGGCGAGGAGGTCGTCATGTGGTGGAACTTCCTGGCCCGTTCCACGGAGGAGATCAGCCGGTACCGCGAGGAGTGGGAGAACCACGGCGAGCGGTTCGGCCGCGTCGAGGGGTACGTGGGGCACGGCGGGCCGGGCAGGAACCGCGAGGGGATGGAGAGGATCCCCGCCCCGGAGCTGCCGCCGGTCAGGATGCGGCCGAGGAAGAACCCGCCGCCCCACGCGCGGTTCGAAGGCTGACCGTCACCGCCGCCCCCGTACCCGCACCCGCCCGGCCGACCCGGTCGGGCACCATCCCCTCAGAGAGGCGGTCGAGATGACCGAACGGCGCACCGACAGGACCGGCGCCCCCGTGTCCATCGCGCTCGATCAGGAACGCGCGATCAGCGCCTACACCGTGAGCTTGGACGACGGAACCGCGGCCGGACGCGCGGACTTCGTCGACCCGCCCGGGGCGCCCGGCGAGCGCGTCTTCTTCCACACCGAGGTCGCACCGGAGTTCGGGGGCCGGGGCCTGGCCGGACTACTCGTCCGCGAGGCGCTGGCGGACTGCATCCGCAGGAACCTCACCGTGGTGCCGGTGTGCCCGCTCTTCGCCGCGCACCTGAAGAGGCACGGCGAGGAGTACACAGCCGGGGGCGGACGGTTCCGCCGGCCGAGGCCGGCCGACCTCGCCCTGGTCGAGGAGACCGTCGGGGGCGGGGGCGGCGCATGAGCGCGGAGCGCCCCTACATCGACAAGGAGCACCCCGAGGTCTACCGGGCGATGGTCAGGGCGGCCGCGGCCTCCCGGGCCGCGGCGAACGCGGCCGGTCTGGGCGACGACCTCATCGAGATGATCAACGTCCGGGTGTCCCAGATCAACGGGTGCCCGGCCTGTCTGAGCATCCACCTCCCGAAGGCGCGCAGGGCCGGGGTCGAGCAGAGCACCCTGGACGTGCTGCCGGCCTGGCGGGAGGTCGCCCTGTTCACCGATGAGCAGAGGGCCGCGTTCGAGCTGGCGGAGTCCCTGACGGTGATCGACCCGACCGTCGACCGGCAGGCCGTCAACGCGCGTGCGGCCGCCCACCTGACCACCGCCCAGATCTCCGCGGTGGAGTGGACGGCCACGCTGATCAACGCGTTCAACCGCATCTCGATCGCCAGCGGTCACCCGGTGTCCGGGCGGTAGGGGGAGGGGCTCCCGCCGCCGCGCCGGGGGCCCGGCGCGGGTCGCGAGGCGGCCGGGGAAGGAGGGGCGGTCCTGCCGCTCTGGCCGCGTCCGTGCGTCCACCGGTGGCATGCGTCCCGTCCGTTCCCGGACAGGGTCGCATCCCGGGTGCCCGGCCCGGTCTCGATCCGTCCGGGTCCGGACCCGAACGCCCGGTCCATGTTCCCGCCGGGCCGGAAGGCACCGGCGGGTTCCATGTCGACGAACCCCGTCGCCCGCGCCGCGAGTGGTCGGGCGGCGTCCGGGGCCCGCTCCTCACCCGTCGGCGCACGGGCCGCGCGTTGACCGGGAGGCCCTGCCGCCCGATGGCCGCGGGGGTGAGGCGGCCGACCCGAGACCGTGGCCGCCGCCCCGGAGGGGCTCCGACCGCGCCGGGATGCCGTCCGCCCCCGGCGGAGCTCTGCAGGCCCGGTTCGGGCGCACGGGCGCGCCGGCCGATCTGCACGGGGCCGTGGGCCGACCACGCGCTCTCAGCCCGCCGGGGGCGCCACGCTGTCGCGTTCGACGAGGGTCGCGGTGATGACCCGCCGGGTCGAGGCGCTCCCCTCGCCGGAGATCACCGACAGCAGCACGCCCAGTGTCTCGGCGGCGACGGTGTCGAAGTCGGGCCGCACGGTCGTCAGCGGCGGGATGAAGTAGGCGGCCTCGGGCACATCGTCGAACCCGACCACGCTCACGTCCCCGGGGACGGACCGGCCGCGCTCGTGCATCGCCCGCAGGATCCCCAGCGCCAGGTGGTCGTTGGCGGCGAACACCGCCGTCACCTCGGGCATCCGGGCGAGCATCAGGCCCGCGCGGTACCCCGAGGCCGCGCTCCATCCGGCCGGGCTGACCGGCGGCACCTCCGCGCCCGCCTCCTCCAGGGCCTGCCGCCAACCGCGCATGCGCCCGGCGGCGTCGAACCAGTCCGCGGGGCCGGACACGTGCCAGACCGTCGGGTGCCCGGCGGCCAGCAGGTGCCGTGTGGCCAGCCTGGCGGCGGCCTCCTGGTCCACCGTGACCAGGGTGGTCCCGCGCTCCGGGTCGCCGTCCACCGCGACCAGGGGCAGGTCGGTCGGCACCTCGTCCAGGGCCTCGGCGGCAGCCGCGGTCGGCGCTATCACCACGACTCCGGCGGCCCGCTGCTCGCGGTGGTGCTCCACGGCGGCGGCGATGGAGCCGCGATCCAGGACCCGGACCCGCCGCACGCTGACCACGAAGCCCCGCGCCGCGGCGGCCAGTTCGAACGCGGCCAGCAGCGAGGAGGGGCCGAACAGCGTCGAGTTCTGCGCCACCACGCCGATGAGCTGGGACTTCCCGGTCGCCAGGGCCCGAGCCGTCCGGTTGGGCCGGTATCCCAGCTGTTCGATGGCCGCACGCACGCGGAGCCGGGTCTGTTCACGGACGTTGGGGTGTCCGTTGAGCACGCGGGAGACCGTCTGGTGGGACACCCCCGCCAGCCGTGCGACGTCCGTCATCGCGGGTTCGCGGTCGGCCCGGACGACCGATGGCGTGTGGTCCACCCATGACTCCTCGACTGTCGGTGCCACCGCCCCCGGCGGAGTGGGCGGCCACCGGGCCAGGTGATCGGTCCCCGGACGCCCGCACCACGCGTGCCAGCTCCGGAAACATCGTTGGCGCTAACATACGCCACTCTTCGCGCTCGAGCAATGACGTTGAATTGTGCTTGGCAGAGGGGTTGACGCGCAAAATGTTAGCGCTCACCATATTGGCCATGTGACCCCGATCACCACCCACCCCCGGCGGGTCACGGCCGATACGAAGGGCACCCCCCAATGAAGAGGTTCACCACGGTCACGGCGGCACTCGTCCTCATGACGGCGACCGCCTGCGGCTCGGGCGGCTCGGGCGAGGCGGACGACGGAACGATCACCATGGGCTTCGCCCAGGTCGGGGCCGAGAGCGGCTGGCGGACCGCCAACACCGAGTCCATCCAGCGGGCCGCCGAGGAGGCGGGCATCGAGCTGAAGTTCTCCGACGCCCAGCAGAAGCAGGAGAACCAGATCAGGGCCATCCGGTCCTACATCCAGCAGGACGTCGACGTCATCGCCTTCAGCCCGGTCGTCGAGACGGGCTGGGACGCGGTCCTCCTGGAGGCCCAGCGCGCCGACATCCCCGTCATCCTCACCGACCGGGCCATCGACTCCGACGACACCTCCCTCTACGAGACCTTCCTCGGCTCCGACTTCGTCGAGGAGGGCCGCAAGGCCGGGCAGTGGCTGGTCGACAACGCCGAGGGCGAGATGAACGTGGTGGAGCTGCAGGGCACCACCGGCGCCGCGCCCGCCATCGACCGCAAGGAGGGCTTCGAGGAGGCCATCGCCGGCAACCCCGACATCGAGATCATCGCCACCCAGACCGGCGACTTCACCCGCGCGGGCGGCAAGGAGGTCATGGAGGCCTTCCTGCGCTCTCACGACGACATCGACGTCGTCTACGCGCACAACGACGACATGGGCCTGGGCGCCATCGAGGCGATCCGCGCCGCCGGGTTGGAGCCGGGCGAGGACATCCGGATCATCACGGTGGACGCCGTCAAGGCGGGCATGGAGGCCCTGGCCGCGGGCGAGATCAACTTCATCGTCGAGTGCAACCCCCTGCTGGGCGAGCAGCTGATGGAACTCGCCGAAAAGGTCGTGGCGGGCGAGGAGGTCCCCGAGCGCGTGGTGGTGGAGGAGACCACCTTCACGCAGGAGGAGGCCGAGGCAGCCCTCCCGGACCGCCAGTACTAGGCCGTGTTCTTTTGAACCTCCGCTCCGCTCCGGTTCGCGTTCGGCGCCCTCAGAAGGCGGGAACCCTCGGCCCCACGGGAACACCCCCGCTCCCCGGACACCCCCTCCGGGCCCCCAGAACCCCGCCGGCGCCTCACACACCCCCCGCGGAACAGGACGGCACTCGAAGAACAGGCCCTAGCCCTGCTTCCTTCGGGCCTGTGCCGCGCTTCGACCCCAGCGGTACAGGTCCGCGTTCCAGCGGCAGGTTCCAGCCCCAGCCCCGGCGCCCCCTCCGACGGGGGCGCCGGGACCTTCCACGACGACGAAAGCCCTGGCCATGACCGATTCATCAGCGCAGTCGGCCGACCCGGTGGTCGACATGCGCGGTATCACCGTCGACTTCCCCGGGGTACGCGCCCTGTCCGGCGTCGACTTCCGGCTGCTCCCGGGCGAGGTGCACGCCCTGATGGGCGAGAACGGAGCGGGCAAGTCCACCCTGATCAAGGCCCTCACCGGAGTGCACCGCCCGAGCTCGGGCGAGATCCTGCTGCACGGCGAGCCGGTGGAGTTCGCCGTCCCCGCGCAGGCCCAGAACGCCGGGATCAGCACCGTCTACCAGGAGGTCAACCTCTGCCCCAACCTGTCGGTGGCGGAGAACATCCTGCTGGGCCGCGAACCGCGCCGCCTGGGCGCCATCGACGGCCGGGCCTGCCGGACCCGGGCCGCGGTCCTGTTGGAGCGCATCGGCCTGTCCATCGACCCGGGCTCCGCCCTGGACAGCCACCCCATCGCCGTGCAGCAGCTGGTGGCCATCGCCCGGGCCCTGGCCGTGGACGCGCGCGTCCTGGTCCTGGACGAGCCGACCTCCAGCCTCGACGCCGACGAGGTCGCCGAGCTCTTCCGGATCATGCGCGTACTGCGCGAGGAGGGGGTGGCGATCCTGTTCGTCTCCCACTTCCTGGAGCAGGTCTACGAGATCGCCGACCGGATGACCGTGCTGCGCAACGGCTCCCTGGTCGGCGAGTACCTGCCGGAGCGCACCGACCGCCTGGAGCTGGTCTCGCTGATGCTCGGCCGCGAGCTGGGAACCCTGGAGGACGTCGAGCGCCGCTCCGAGGAGCGCAGGCCGGGTACCGCGCCGGTCCTGACCGCGTCCGGGCTCGGCCGGGCGGGCGCGATCGCCCCGTTCGACCTGGAGATCCACGCCGGCGAGGTGGTGGGCCTGGCGGGTCTGCTGGGCTCCGGGCGCACCGAGATGGCCCGGCTGCTGTTCGGCGCGGACCGCGCGGACACCGGGACGCTCAGCACCGGCGGCCGGGCCGTGCGCCCCCGGGGTCCGCGGTCGATGATCGCCCGGGGCGTGGCCCTGTGCTCGGAGGACCGCAAGGCGGAGGGGCTCATCGCGGACCTGACCGTGCGCGACAACCTCATCCTGGCACTGCAGGCCGCACGCGGATGGATGCGCCCGGTGCCCCGGCGCGTGGCCGACGCGCTGGTGGACGAGTACATCGAGATGCTCGACATCCGCCCCGCCGATCCGGGCGCCGTCATGAGCACCCTCTCCGGCGGCAACCAGCAGAAGGTCCTGCTGGCACGGTGGCTGGTCACCCGGCCCCGGCTGCTCATCCTCGACGAGCCCACGCGCGGCATCGACGTCGGCGCCAAGGCCCAGATCCAGAAGGTGGTGGCCGATCTGGCCGCGGACGGCATGGCGGTGCTGTTCATCAGCGCCGAACTGGAGGAGGTGGTCCGTGTGTCCGACCGTGTGGTGGTCCTGCGCGACCGGCGCAAGACGGCCGAACTCGACGGCGACGGGATCACCGTGGACGACGTGATGGCGGCCATCGCCGCGCACGACGAGCAGGGGACGGCGGTGGCCTCGTGATCCGACACCGGCTCTTCTGGCCGATCGCCGCTCTGGTCGCGCTGCTCGTGCTCAACACCGTGGTCAACCCCTCGTTCCTGGAGGTCAGACTCCAGGACGGGCACCTGTACGGCAGTGTCGTCGACATCCTGCGCAACGGAGCGCCGACCCTGCTCATCGCCGTGGGCATGACCCTGGTGATCGCCACCCGCGGCATCGACCTGTCGGTGGGCGCGGTCGCGGCGATCGCCGGATCCATCGCCTGCACCTGGATCGTCTCGGGCGGCGGTGCGCTCACCGGCATGCTGCTGGCGCTGTGCGTGTGCGTCCTGCTCGGCCTGTGGAACGGCTTCCTCGTCTCGGTCCTGGGGATCCAGCCCATCATCGCGACGCTGGTGCTGATGACCGCCGGGCGCGGCGGCGCGATGCTCATCACCGAGGGCCAGATCATCACCGTGAACGATCCGCTCTACCGCCAGATCGGCGCGGGCTTCCTGGTCCTGCCGATCGCGATCCTCATCAGCCTGGGCGTGCTGCTGGCGGTGGCCGCGCTGACCCGCGGCACCGCCCTGGGCATGCTCGTGGAGTCGGTCGGGACCAACCCGAGGGCCAGCCGGCTGGCGGGGGTGCGCTCGCGCACCATCGTCTGGACGGTGTACGTGTTCTCCGGGCTGTGCGCCGGCCTGGCCGGGCTGATGATCAGCTCGAACGTCAACGCGGCCGACGCCAACAGCGCGGGCCTGTGGATCGAGATGGACGCGATCCTGGCCGTGGTCATCGGCGGCACCCTGCTGGCCGGCGGGCGGTACTCGCTCTCCGGCACCCTGGTGGGCGCCCTGGTGATCCAGTCGCTGACGACCACCGTCTACAGCATCGGCGTCCCGCCCAACGCCATCCTGGTGTTCAAGGCGGTCGTGGTGATCGCCGTGTGCCTGTTGCAGTCCCCTCGCACGTCCGCGCTGTTGCGGCCCCGCCGCGGAGCCGGGACCACCGAGCCCCGCACCCCGGAGGTGACCGCGGCATGAACGTTCTGGATCTCGCACACGTGAGGAACCGCGTGGAACGCGTGCCCCGGCGCTTCCTGCCGGTCATCGCCACGTTCCTGGTGTTCGTCCTGACCTTCGGCACCGGCGCGGTGCGCTACGACGGCTTCGCCTCGCCCCAGGTGATGACGAACCTGTTCGTGGACAACGCCTTCCTCATCGTGCTCGCGGTGGGGATGACCTTCGTGATCCTGACCGGCGGTATCGACCTGTCGGTGGGCGCCGTGGCGGCGCTGTCCACCATGATCGCCGCGGCCACGCTGGAGGCGGGTTGGCCTCCGCTCGCCTCGGTGCTGGCCGTGCTCGTCTCGGGCACCGCGCTCGGCCTGCTGATGGGCCTGGTCATCCACTTCTTCGACGTGCAGCCCTTCATCGTCACCCTGGCGGGCATGTTCCTTGCGCGCGGCCTGTGCTTCCTCATCAGCGTCGAGTCGGTCTCCATCACCGACCCCGCCTTCCGGACCATGGCGACCGGGACCATCACCCCGGTGGAGGGGGTGACCCTGACCTACAGCGTCCTGATCGCCCTGGCGGTGGTCCTGGTCGCGGTGTACGTCCTGCACCTGACCCGGTTCGGGCGCACCGTGTACGCGGTGGGCGGCAGCGAGTCCTCGGCCCGCCTGATGGGCCTGCCCACCGGCCGGGTCCAGGTGGGCGTCTACGCGGTGAGCGGGTTCTGCTCGGCCCTGGGCGGGCTGCTGTTCAGCCTGTACATGCTCTCCGGCTACGGCCTGCACGCGGTCGGCATGGAGCTGGACGTGATCGCCGCCGTGGTGATCGGCGGGACCCTGCTGACCGGCGGGACGGGCTACGTCGTCGGCTCCGTGACGGGTGTGCTGGTGCTCGGCACCGTGCAGACCCTGATCTCGTTCGAGGGCACCCTGAGCTCCTGGTGGACCAAGATCGTCATCGGCGTGCTGCTGCTGGTCTTCGTCATCTTCCAACGGCTGATGATGCGCCGGGCCGCCTGAGGCCTGTTCTTTTGATGCCGTCCTGCTCCGCGGGGGTGCGAGGTGCCGGCGGGGTTCTGCAGGCCCGGAGGGGATGTCCGGGAACGGGGACGTTCCCGTGGGGCCGAGGGTTCCCGCCTTCCGAGGGCGCCGAACGCGAACCGAAGCGGAGCGGAGGTTCGAAAACACACCGCCTGGGTGTGCCGACCTGGGAGGTCGGGAACGGGGGAGGCGGGCCCCCGCCGGCGGGTGCGGCGGAGTCCGATGGTCCGGCGCCCGGTGCGGGCGGGGTGCGCCGGGGTGGGCGGGGCGGGCGGCCGGGCAGGTCGTGCATGCCGACCGGGCCCGGGGCCCGGTGGCGGCTCGCCCGCCGCCCGGCGGTGGTGGGGCCGGCCTGGAAGCGTTCGGCGGCCCGGCGCAGCGGCCGGCCGTCGTCCGCGACGCAGCGCACCGACGCGGGGCGGCCCGCGGGTGTGAGGCGGGCGTCGGCGCGGCGGTGCGGGGCGTCGGGGGCCTTCCGGTGTTCGGGGCGGCCCCCGCGGCCCGTACCGGCACCGAAGGCCCCTTCACCTGTGTCGGGCGGGGTGGGTGTTGCCGGCCTCCATCGTCGGCAACACCCGGCACACCGCCCCTCCCTCCCCCGCACCGCCGGGCCCGCGGCACCCGCACCGCTCGTGCACCGAACCGGCCTCGGGTACGGCCACCGCCTCCGAGCCCGGTCCCATATCCCGGAAGGCCGTGTTCGGAGCAGGACGGGCGTCGGGAGGAGGTCCCGGAGAACGCCGCGGTCTCCGTCAGGTCCGACATGGGACAGGGGTCTGGGCAACCGCCACGGAAGGTGCTGTGATGGTCACCCGCCGACCGGAACAGGGAACCCGCCCATGCCCTCGCCCTCCTCCCCCGGACCGTCCACGGCCCCCGGCCGCCCCGCCCGAGTGGACGCCCGCACCCTGCGCACCGACCTGCGCCACCTCCTCCTGGACGCGTCGGTCGCCCTGGCGGCCACCGCCGTCATCCTCCTCGTCCTGCGGCACCGCATCGAGGAGGGGACCTCCCAGACCCTCGCGGTGATGCCGTTCCTCGCCGACGCCGACCTCTACCTGCTCTACTGGCTCTGCCAGGCCTTCGGCTGGTCCGGCCTGCTCTGGGCGTGGATCACCGTCATGCTCGGGCTGCTGCGCGCGACCGCGCCGGGACGGTGGACCGTGGTCCCGCACACCCGGATCGAACGGTGGCACCGGGTCACGTCCATCACCACCATCGGGCTGATGTTCGCTCACGCCCTCGCCTTCTTCCTCGAACTCCTGCGGGAGAACGCCGACGGGCTGGGGACCGCCGCGCTGGTGTGGTCGGCGTTCGTGGACGTGTTCGTCCCGGGCGGGTACGACTCGGGCACCGGCCGCGTCGCGATCCTGCTCGGCCTCATCGCCCTCTACCTGGCGATCCCGCTGGGGTTCTCGTTCTACGTGAGGTCCTGGACCGGGACGCGCCTGTGGCGGGTGCTGCACCGGTTCGTCATCGTGGTGTACGCCCTCAGCGTGTGGCACACCCTGCTGTACGGCACCAACGTGTGGTTCGACGGCTGGTTCCGCACCGTGGTGTGGGCGCTCCAGCTGCCCGTCGCCCTCCTGCTCCTCGCCCGCCTGCTGGCACCGCTGCGACGGGAGGAACGGCTCGCGGTGGGGGATCTGGGCCGCCCCGGCCCCCTGCTCCGGCTCGGCGGACGGATCGTCACGGCCGCCGGTGTGGTGGTGCTCCTCCTGGTCACCGTCACCGGCCGCGACGGCGGCCGGACGCCCGGGGCCGAGAGCGGCGACATGCTCGTCACACAGCCGATGGTGTGGGGTGCGCTGGCGGTCCTGCTGACCGTGATGGGCGCGGTGGCCCTCGCCGTACGGCGGGAGCGTCCCGCGGCCCCGGCCACGGAGTGAGCAGTCCCACAGCCGTGCCCGGCCGTCGGCCGTCCCTCCTCGGGAACCCGGGCCGCCCCGTCGACGACCACAGGGAGGAGAGAACACCTGTCGCCGGGCACCGCGCCCGGCGACCGCTCCTGAGGAGAACGACCACGTGGACCCGCGAACAGGCGTCCCCGCACCGGATCGGCCCCGCGGGCACCGCGGCGGCTGGTCCGTGCTGCGCCCGCTGATCCTGCGCCTGCACTTCTACGCCGGGGTGTTCGCCGCCCCGTTCATCCTGGTGGCCGCGGTCACCGGGCTGCTGTACGTGTGGACGCCGCAGTTGGAGCAGGCGGTGCACGCCGAGCAGCTCCGCGTCGAACCGGACGGGGACCACCTGCCCCTGTACGAGCAGGTGCGCATCGCCCGTGCGGAGCTTCCGGGCGCCGAACCCGACGCGGTGCGCCCGGCCACCGGGGAACGCGACTCCACCCGGGTCCTCTTCGACCTGCCCGGGTCGGCCGAGAGCCACCGGATGACGGTCTTCGTCGATCCCTACGACGGCGAGGTGCTGGGGGTGATGGAGACCTACGGCACCAGCGGAGCGCTGCCGGTGCGGGCCTGGGTGGACACCCTGCACCGCGACCTGCACCTGGGCGACGTCGGCCGCCTGTACAGCGAACTGGCGGCGAGCTGGCTGTGGGCGACCGCCCTGGGCGGGGCCGTCCTGTGGGTGTCGGCCGTGCTGCGGCGGCGCGGGAGCGGACGGGCCCGCCGTCTGCTGCTGCCCGCTGCGGGCACCCCGCCCGGCCGCTCCCGGTCGGTGTCCGTGCACGGGGCGACCGGGCTGTGGCTGCTGGCGGGCCTGCTGTTCCTGTCGGCCACGGGCATGACCTGGTCGCAGTACGCCGGGGCGAACATCTCCGACCTGCGCGAACGGCTGGCCTGGACCACCCCCGCCGTCTCGGTGGAGACACCGAACGCGACCCCGGGTGTGGACGTCGGCGTCGACACCGTGCTGGCGAGCGCCCGGGCCGCGGGCCTGGACGGGCTGGTCGAGGTCTCCTTTCCGGGGGATCCCGCCGCCCCCTACACGGTGACCCAGGTCGACCGGTCCTGGCCGACGAGCGTGGACGCCGCGGCGGTCGCCGCCGACACCGGGGAGGTGGTCGACGTGGTCCGCTTCTCCGACTACCCGCTCGTGGCCAGGCTGAGCCGGTGGGGCATCGACGCGCACATGGGCGTGCTGTTCGGGATGCCCAACCAGCTCGTGCTCACCGCGGTGGCCGTCGGCCTGGTCGCGGTCGTCCTCTGGGGCTACCGGATGTGGTGGCAGCGGCGGCCGACGCGGGGCCGGGCCCCGGGGGTGGGCCGCCCCTACCCGCGCGGGTCCTTCCGGTCCCTGTCGTGGCCGTGGAGGGTCGGGGTGGCCGCCGTCCTGGCGGTGGTCGGCTGGGCGGTGCCGCTGCTGGGGGTGTCCCTGCTGGTGTTCCTGGCGGTGGACGTCCTCCTGGGGTGGCGTGCGCGCGGGGGGCGTGCGGCCTCCGCACAGGCCGCCGAGGACGCGCGGGACGCTCCGGCCGTCGGGGCGGGGAGTCGGTGAACAGCCGGACGGGCGCGGTCACGGCGTGTCGACCCTGGTCATGGCCCGGTCCGTGGCCCCGTTGTCCGCGGTGGCCGCGCCGGCGCCGTGGGGCCGGTCCGGACCCGGGCGCCGGGCCCGTCCTGATCGGGAGGCGGTCGGCTGCGGCTTCACGGTCGCGGCGGCGCCGTCACCGGCGGCCGGGCGGCCGGCCGGCCGGTGGGGCCGCGCCGGTGCACGGTCGCGTCGCCGTTCCCGGCGGCGGCACCGGGGCTGCCGGCGGCCCCTCTCGGACACGGTCGGCCCGGATGCGGCCCTGGCCGCGGGCGGGCCGCGGCCCCGGCCGCCGCGCCCGACGGCGCGGGCCGGGTGCGCCCGCCGGAGCCGTCCTCCGGAGAGCGCGGAGACGGGACGGGTGGGCAGGCCGCCGGTTCGGAGGTGGAACGGACCGCGACGCCGGCCGCCGCGGTGGCGGGCGTCGCGGTCTCCCGCACGGCCGTCCCCGTCCGGGCGGGGACGGCCGCGGGTCTCATCAGTGGTGTCCGCCGTGGTCGGTCCCGGGTTCGAACCCGGCCGCCATCGGCTCCACCGGGGCGGTGAACGCCGCCTCGCGTCCGCCGTCGAAGGTGAGGGCCACCTCCACCTCGTCCCCGACCTCCAGCGGTCGCGGAAGGTCGTTGAGCATGATGTGGTAGCCGCCGTCCACCAGGGCGGTGGACCCCCCGGCGGCCACGGGGATCTCCTCCACCACCCGCATCCGGGACGCCCCCGACTCCGTGGTCTCGGTGCTGCACAGGTCGGCGTCGGGTGAGGCGTCGGTCGAGACCCCGGTGATCACCGCGTCCTCGGCGGCGAGGTTGGCCACCTCCAGGTAGAGCACCGCGACCTGCGGGTTGGCGGGCTCGGGCACCCACGCACCCGAGATCTGCAGGTCCCCCGCCACGACATGGCCGCGGGCCCCTTCCACGGTGTGGGCGGCATCGGCACGGGTCGGCGCACCGCCGGTCCCGCAGGCGGCGGTGAACAGCAGCAGGGTCGCAGAGCCCGGAACGGCCAGGGATCTCAGAGCGCTTCGGAACGGCATGGCGTGGATGTTCCCTCGTGTCGGTGGTGGATCGGCAGGGGTGGGCGCCCACCATGGGAGTCGCCCCGGAGGGACCCCTGGTTCCCGACGGTGTGCGCCTTCACCCGCCCAGCAGGTCGTGTGCGACCCACGGAGCCCCCTCCCGGACCGGCGGAACCGCGAACAGGGCGCTGCCCTCGTGGCGGACGAACGGGTTGAGGGCGTCCCCGCCCTCGTCCAGGGCCCGCTGCACGGGGGTGAACCCCGAACGGGGGTCGGCCTGCCAGGCGGTGAAGAGCAGTCCCGCCTGGCGCCGCCCGTCCGTGTCCCAGCCCAGGTCGTAGGAGAAACCGCGGCGCAGCATCCGGGCGCCCAGGTTGTTCTCCGGAGCGGCCAGCCTGATGTGGGCGTCGCGGGGGATGACGGGCGAGCCGTCGTCCCCGGTGACGGCGAGGTCGGGGCGGTCGTCCTCCGCCGTACCCCCCAGCGGCGCCCCGGTGGACAGGCGGCGGCCGATGACGGCCTCCCGGTCGCGCGGGTCCAGGGTGAACCAGTCGTCCAGGAGCATCCGGATGCGGCGGACGACGACGTAGGTGCCGCCGTCCATCCACGCCAGGGCGGGCTCGGGGTGCGCTGCCAGGACCTGGGGTCCGAACAGTGCGTCGGACGGGTGCGGGTTGACCGTGCCGTCCACCTGCCCCATGAGGTTGCGCGGTGTGGCCTCCGGGTCGGCGGCGGCCGCGGCGGAGCGCTGGAACCCGGCCAGGGACCAGCGCACCCTCACATCGGCGGCGACCGCGCCGAGGAGGTGTCCCACCGCCGAGGAGAGGACGACCGGGTCCTCGGCTCCGACGTGGAGCAGCAGGTCTCCGCCGCACCAGGCCGGTTCCAGGTGGTCGGTGGCGAAGGCGGGCAGGTCCTCCAGGTGCGGCGGGACGCGGTCGGCCAGCCCTGTCGCGGCGAGCAGGGAGGAGCCCAGGCCGAGGGTGACACCGAGCGAGGCCGGCCGCAGCCCCTGGGAAGGGGCTCCCTCGACCCGGGCGGCCAGTCCGTGGTCGTGCAGTTCGGCGGCCTCCCTGCTCCAGGTCCGCAGCACCCGGCGGGCGGCCTCGCGCGCCGCGCTCCCGGGGTCGGCCCGCAGGTCCACCGCGACGAGGTGGGCCTGCGACGGTGTGGGGGTGAGCAGCGCCGGAGGCAGTCCGTCGCGGGCCCCCGCCCGGGAGCGGGCGGGGGCGAGTGCGGGGTCGTGCCCCCCGGCGCTCCGGGGGCCGGTCACGGCGTGCCCGGCCACCGCGCCGGCGGCCAGTCCGGCGAACCCGGCCGCCCCGGCCGTCCCGGCGGCCGCGAGCAGGCCGCGCCGGGAGAGCCGGTCTCCGGTGCCGGTATCGGTTCGGCGTCTCACAGCAGGGTGTCCGCGAGGGTCGGGAGCAGGGCGGCGATCCCGTCGGCCTCGGTGCCCTCGTCGAACATGCCCGCCGCCTCCCCGCCGGGCAGCAGGACCACGATGCGCCCGCCGTGGGTGACCAGGTACTGGCCGTCGGTCTCCTGCGGGGCGTCGATGGGGATGCCGTAGTCGCGGGCGGCCTCGACGGTGGCGTCGATGTCTCCGCGCACCCCCTGGAAGGAGGGGTCGAAGCGGTCCAGCCAGGAGCGCAGCTGCTCGCCGGTGTCGCGTTGGGGGTCGGTGCTCACCATGACGACGTCGTAGGAATCGGCGGCGTCCTGCGCCTGTCCCAGGGCCAGGTCGATCTCGGCCATGGTCATGGGGCACACGTCAGGACAGCTGGTGTAGCCGAAGAAGAGGAGGGTCAGCCGGTCGTCGGCGACGTCGGTGAACCCCCACGGCTCGCCGTCGACGGTCGTCAGTTCGATGTCGGAGGCGGCCATGGGGTCGTCGGACAGGTCCATGTAGTACCCGGCCTCCGAGACGGGGTCATCGGTGGAGCAGCCGGTGGCCAGGGTGAGGGCGGCGCAGAGCACGGGGGCCAGGGCGCGCACGGGGCGCGGGCGGGTCGTCATGGGTGTGGTCTCCTTCATGGTCGGTGCCCGGCCGTCGGCGGCCGGGTGTTCTCGGGCAGGGGGCGGGGCCGGTGCCGGCGGCCCCGGGGTACGGGTCAGGCCGCCTGGCGCAGCATGCGGAGCAGGTCCCGGCGGCCGCGCGCCACCCGGGAGCGCACCGTGCCGACGGGGGCGCCGATGGCCTCGGCCGCCTCCGCGTAGGGCATCCCGTGGAGCTGGGTCAGCACGAAGGCCGTCCTGCGCTCTTCCGGGAGCCCGTCCAGCAGGTCCAGCAGGGCGAGGTACTCGTCGAACCGGCCCGGCTCGGCGACCACCCCCGTCTCGGACCACGCGTCCACGGTGTCGTGGCGCGGGATGCGCCCGTGGGCCCGGTAGCGGTCGGCCACCGTGTGCCGCGCCACGGAGAACAGCCAGGAGCGCACCGGGGCCCGCCCCGCGTAGTGGTCCAGTCCGCGCAGGGCGCGCGAGAAGGTCTCCTGGGTCAGGTCGTCCACCCAGGAGGGGTCCACCCGGCGGGCGATGAACCGCGCCACGTCGTCGCGGGTACGCGCGAAGAGGGAGTCCAGCGCCCCTCGGGCACCCGCCTTGGCGCGCATGGCCAGCACCGTCAGTTCGCCGTGGTCGTTTCCGACCCGGCCTGTACCGTCGTCGGGCCGTCCGGGCCCGTCGGAGGGTACGGGGGAGGTGACCTCACGGAGAGAGGGCATGTCCGTTCTTTCTGTCGCCGTCCGCGCGATCGCCCGGCCGGGACCCGGCCCGGGTCCGCGCGTACTCGTCGGAGGGGCGGCCGCTCGGGCGGCGCACCCCGGAGGGAGGGAAGGAGGAAACGCGGCCCGGACGGCGCGTTCGACGGTCCCCCGACACGGCGGAGCAGGTGGGAAAGTGTCGGAACGGCACGGCGGAGGAGGACGGATCACGGCACGGACGGCCGCGCTCCGGCATTCCGGTGCACGGGGTGAACGCGGGGTCTCAGGCGGCGGACGGGACCGGGGGCCCGCGCAGGATGAGGCTGTGCCGCAGGTAGGGCAGACGGATGCGGGCGGGCGCGTCGGCGCTCCGCAGGCGGGGGACGACCGGTCCGCGCGGTGCGGGCAGAGCGCCCAGCGCCAGCAGCAGCGGGAGGAGCGCGAGCGCCATGAAACGCAGGAAGGCGAACAGCGCCGCCTCACCCCGGTGCAGCCACCAGGCGCTGACCAGCGCGGAGAGCACGTGCATCCCGATCATCGCCCACGCCGGCATCGCCGCGTCGGCGACGACCTGGTCGGGGTGGGGTGCGGTGTGGGAGGCACCGAAGGATCCGGCGTAGCTGAAGGTCACGTGCAGGGCGAGCTGGCCCCAGAGCATCCGACCGGTCAGGGCCGCCCACCCCTGGCGCCGGTGCGCGGCCGCCCAGGCCATGGCGAAGACGACCGCCATACCCGGCAGCAGGCCCGGGAGCGGGACGTCGTGTCCGGAACCGAGCGCGTGCCCGTGCGCGGACAGGCTCGCGCACACCAGGGTGAACACCCCGGCGCGCAGCGGGCGGCACGCTCTGTTCTCGGTCATCTCCCGGATATGGTCTCACCACCGTCAAGGAGGGCTGCGGCGGGTCCGGGTCCACCCGCCTCCCGGGTGTCCCGGGCCCCGCGACCCGGGAGGAGGACTCCGGGGGGCGGAGGAAGCGCCGGGGTCGGCGGACGGAACACCGGCCTGCTCCGCGGGGTCGTTCCCTTCGACGGCCTCCTGTCGGGGCGTGAGCGGAATCCCCCGTCGTGGCCTCTCCGTGCCACTCCCCCTCCCGGGCCCGTGTCCTATGTGACCCGTGATCCGGTACCGGGTCTCGGAACGGGCGGGACGGCCGCCGGGGCAAGGGGGCCGTCGTCCCCGCCGAGACGGACGAGGTGACCCGGCAGTGGAACGAGACGGGGGCGCCCCCGGATGAACCTCGTTCCCGGGCGCATCGCCGGGTTCTTCGACGGGCTGGAGCTGCTGGAGCCAGGTGTGGTCTCGGTGACCCGAGGGCGGCCCGATCCCACCGAAGTGGGCGCACCCCACCCCTGGAGGACTTCGTGGGAGTAGGCGAGGTGGAGCGGGCGGCCTCTCGGCACGCTGCCACGAGCAACCCGTGCGCACGTGCCGGCACCGGCCTGGTTCGCGCACCCACAGGTCGCCTGAACACAGGGGGCGCGCGACTTCACCTGACGATGATGGGCTCCGCCAGTTCCAGGTTGCGGGCCAGCTGCTCGCGGTTCTGCCGTGCGTGCTGGAGCCAGGCGGGCTGGCCGGGGGCGGTACGCCAGGACTCGCTCAGCGGGCTGTTGTCCACCGTGTCGAACCCGAACCGGTCGTACAGCCGCGTGACGATCTCCACGGCCTCGGGGTGGTCGCTCGACACCGACAGCGCCCGTCGGGCGGGGTCGCCCGCGGGACGGGCCGTGCTGAGCAGGCTCGGGGCCTGGATGTGGGTGAACGCCTTGGCGACCTTCGAGGTCGGGAGCTGTTCCTGGCGCAGCTCGTGGACCGTCTTCTCACCGGAGTCGACCATCGGGAAGTGGCCGTCGCGCCAGACCATGTAGTTGTTCGTGTCCAGTACGACCTTGCCCGCCAGCTCTGCGGCGGGCATGTTGTCGACGGGTTGGAGGGGTACGGCGATGACCGCGAAGTCGCCCGCGGCCGCGGCCTCCGCCGCGTACGCGGCGGAGGCCGCGGGGCCGAGTTCGTCGATGAGCTCTTCCAGGGTCTCGGGTCCCCGCGAGTTGGCGATGACGACCTCGTAGCCGTTCGCCACCGCCGCGCGGGCGATCTGGCTCCCCACCTCGCCCGCGCCGATGATCCCGATCGTTGTCACAGGTGCCTCCACCACGAAGTCTTGACGAGGAATACCGTTCGCCCGCGCGGTCGCGCCGTGCGCCGTACCCGGTGCCCGAACGGGTTCACTCGGACGCGGCGGCCTTCGTCCCGCGCGCAGGAGCGCCCGCGCTCCCGCCCCGCGCCCGGGCGGGCATGTCCGCCGAAGCCAGCAGAGTCAGCTTCTCCGCGCTGTCGGATCCGGCGTCCGGGTGGTACACGACAAGTTTCAGGTTCTCGGCCCCGCCCACGCTCAGCCGCTCCCTGTTGAGGGTCAGCTCCCCGATCTGCGGGTGGTCCAGCCGGATCGGCGTCCCGCGCTGGCCCCGCACCTCGTGCCGGGCCCAGAGCCTGCGGAACAGCGGGCTCGCCAGTGAGAGCTCTCCGACGAGGTCGGCGAAGCGGGGATCGTCGGTGTCGGTGCCCACGGACTGGCGCAGGTTCGCGATGAAGCACTCCGTGACGCTCTTCCACTCCGGGTACAGCTCCTGCTGGCCCGGGTCCAGGAACATGTCCCTCAGCTGGTTGCCGCCCACGGCCAGGCGGGGGTCGAGTGCCCGGGCGAGCGCGTTCGAGGCCAGGATGTCGAAGTACCGGCCCTCGATGAAGGCGGGCTGGACGAGGGAGTCCAGCAGCTTGAGCACACCGGTCGGCACGGTCTCCTTACGCGGTCTGCGCCCGCTCCGCCGGGGCACCTCGGCGACCAGCGACAGCAGATGGGCGAAGTGGTCGTCGTCCAGGTGCAGCACGCGGGCGATCGACTCCAGGACCTGCACCGAGGGGTTCCGGTCGCGGCCCCGCTCCAGCCGCAGGTAGTAGTCGGCGCTGATGCCGGCGAGCATGGCGACCTCCTCCCGCCGCAATCCGGGCACGCGCCGTACACCGACGTCGGGAATGCCCACCTGCCCGGGGCTCACCAGAGCGCGCCGGGCGCGCAGGAACGCGCCGAGGGCGTTCGTCGTCTTGCTCATGCGATCAGCCTAGATCTCGGCGGGGCGGACAGAGGGGGCCCTGTCGCACCCCCGGCTCGGCAGGGCTCTGGGCCGGGGGCACGGCCCCTCCTAGCGTGGCCGAAGGCCCGTTCGGGCCGCCTGTCCCAGGAGGAGATCCATGACCATCACGCTGATCACCGGGGCCAACAAGGGCATCGGTTTCGAGACCGCGAAGCGGCTTCTGGCGCTGGGCCACGTCGTCTACCTCGGTGCGCGCGACACCGAGCGGGGCGAGAAGGCCGCAGCGGAGATCGGCGCACGGTTCGTGCGACTCGACGTGACCGACGACGCGTCGGTGAAGAGCGCGCTGGCGGAGGTCGGTGCGGCCGAGGGCCGGCTCGACGTCCTGGTGAACAACGCGGGCATCCTGGCGTCCGGAGAGATCGACGGCCCCTCGGCCCTGCGCTCCTTCGACACGAACGCGGTGGGGGTCGTGCGGGTCACGGAGGCGGCACTGCCCCTGCTGCGCAAATCCGACAACCCCACCGTCGTCACCGTGTCGAGCAGCGCCGGGTCGTTCTGGGCGGTGACCGACCCCGCAAGGCCCGAGTTCCACCTGTCGGCCGCGCTCTACTCCGCGTCCAAGGCCGCGGCCACCATGCTGACGGTCCAGTACGCCAAGGCCCACCCGGGCATCAAGTTCAACGCGCTGGAGCCGGGCACCACCGCCACGGACATGACCGCGGCTTTCGGGATCGGGAGGCCGCCCGGGGAGAGCGCCGAGGTCGTCGTGCGGTTGGCGACCCTCGACGCGGACGGCCCGACGGGGACCTTCCAGGACGAGAACGGGGAACTGCCCTGGTGAGCACCTGGAGACCCCGGGGAGAGCAGCGGCGGCGGGCGTCCGCTGCCATCCGGATCGCTCGTCCGCGCAGCTCGGGCTGATACCTCCTCGGGGGCGGAATGACCCCCATCCCCGGGTACGGGGACCTCCGTCACGCCCCACCGCCGCCTCCGGGGAACCGGTGATCGCGGAGGCGGCGGTGGCGGAGAACATCAGCGGAATGTTCACCGGGCCGAGCTCACCGGCCGCAGCGCGGGACGACCGGCGGCCCTGGCCGTCATCACTCGTCCGGGCGGCCGGGCCTTCTCGGAGCCGGGGGCCGGCACCGCTCGGGTGCCCGCCCGGCCCGGCGCGGGCGGCACCGAGGGCCGCACCGCGGCCGGCGGAGTCGACGAGGTCTCCGGCTCCGCCCGGGCGGAGCGCGCAGGCGGGCCGGAGGGTGGCGCACACCGGCCGGGAACACGGCCGGCGGCCGTGCTGTGTCAGCCCGTCGGGCGCACCAGCCCCGTCCGGTAGGCGAGGATGACCGCGTGGACCCGGTCCCGCAGGTCGAGCTTGGTGAAGATACGGGAGACGTAGGTCTTGACCGTTTCGGGCTTCAGCACCATCCGGGCGGCGATCTCGGCGTTCGACAACCCCTCGGCGAGCAGGCCCAGCACCTCCAGCTCGCGGGGTGAGAGCCTGTCCAGCGCCTGCGCCGCCTCCGGGCGCGCGTCACCGGGCAGCAGTCGCTCCGCGAAGCGGCCGATGAGCCGGTGGGTGACGGCCGGGTCGAGCAGGGCCTCACCCCGGGCGACGGTACGCACGCCGGCCACCAGCGCCTCGGGGGTGGCGTCCTTGAGCAGGAATCCGCTCGCCCCGGCCCTCAGTGCCCGGTAGACGTAGTCGTCCAGGTTGAAGGTGGTCACCACCAGGACCCGGGGGGAGCCGACCGCCTCCGGTCCGGCCAGCCGCCGGGTGGCCTCGATCCCGTCGAGCACGGGCATCCGCACGTCCATGATCACCACGTCGGGGCGCAGCCGAGCCGCCGCCTCCACCGCCGCCCGGCCGTCCCCCGCCTGACCGACCACCCGCAGCCCGGGTTGGGCGTCGAAGATGGCCGCGTACCCGGTACGCACCAGCGCCTGGTCGTCGCAGACCAGGATCCGGACGGGCGCGGACGGGTCCGTCATCGGACACCCCCCAGCGGCAGACGGGCACGCACCACGAAACCGCCCCGGGGGAGCACGCCCGCCGTGAACTCGCCGCCGGACGCCCGCACGCGCTCGCCGAGCCCGATGAGACCGTGCCCGCCGGAGGGCAGGTCCGGCACAGGGGTCCCGGGACCCCCGGTGGTCACCTGGACGTCGATGCGGTCCCTGTCGTAGTCGACGAGGACCCGGGTCGGCCGGCCGTGCGCGTGCTTGACCGCGTTCGTCAGGGCTTCCTGGACCACGCGGTGGACGGTCAGGCCGGTCCCGGGGTCCATGGCGGGCCGCTCGCCCCGCACGCTCAGTTCGACCGGTTGACCGCTCCTGCGGACCCGCTCGACCAGGTCTCCCATCTGGTCCGCGGCCGGGTCGGGGGCCCCTCCCGCCGGGTGGGCGGGGGGTCCGTGGACCGCGTTCGGGGTGTGGGGGGTGTCGGGGTCATGGAGCACCTCCAGGAGCCGGCGCAGGTCGGCCATCGCCTGGCGCCCGCTGTCACCGATACCGGACATCAGCTCGGCGTGCCGGTCGGCGGGCAGGAACCGGGCGGAGTCGGCCTGCACCACCATGGCGGTGACGTGGTGGGTGACCACGTCGTGCAGGTCCCGTGCGATCCTGACGCGCTCCCGGGCGGCGGCCGCTTCGGCACCGCGGCGGTGCCGTTCGGCCTCGCCCGCGCGCCAGGAGCGCATCAGCGCACCGCTCCCGGCGCAGGCGAGCATGATGAGGTAGAAGGCGGCGTAGTCGACGACCCGCTCGGACGATCCGCGTGCGGCCAGTCCCAGGGCGAGCAGCAGGTAGCCGACCGTCAGCGCCGCCACCGCGGGGAGCCGGAAGCGGCTCTGGTGGGCACCGGCGCTGTAGAGCGCCACGATGACGCCGACGCTGGCGAACGTCGGCGGGTAGGCGAACAGCTGGACCGCGGCGAAGCACAGGGCCACGGCGGCGAGGCAGGCGAGGGGGCGCAGGCGGCGCACGACCAGGGGCAGGCACTGCCCCAGCACCAGGGCGAGGCCCACCGCGTCCAGGGGCCGTTGGGGGAGCTCGCCCACCACGACCCCGTTGTCCACGAGGCCGGGAGCGAAGGCCAGGGCTGCGAGCGTGAACGCGAGGACGCCGTCGGGCAGGGCGACGCTCCGCGCCCTCCACCGACCCAGGAGCTCCGTCACCCCGCTGGGAAGCGCTCTTGTTTCCGGACCGGGCACGGGCCGACTCTAGCGGACCTTCGCACCGCGTCGGCCGCCCCCGTCGGCGGTGGACCGCCCCGCGGCTCAGTGTGCGGTCGGCACCTCCCCCCGGCGGTGGAGGCGGCCCCGGCGCTTGGCCAGGAGGAGGAGGACGACGGTGAACGCGCTGCACAGCAGGACCGCCAGCGGGCTCGCCTCGGGGCCGGAGGAACCCCCGAACAGGAGGTCCGAGCCGCTCATGTCGCCCGCGATCAGGCTGCCGGTACCGACATCGGTACCGCCGACGCCCGTTCCGTAGATCCCGGCCAGGGAGACGTTCCAGGCCAGGTGCAGACCGATGGGCAGCCACAGGCTGCGCGTGGCCGCGTAGGCGGCGGCGAGCATGAACCCCGCCTCGACGGCTATGGCCAGGGCACCCCACAGGGTGAAGTCCGGGTTGACCACGTGCACCAGGCCGAAGACCAGGCCGGAACATCCGATCGATCCCAGGGTGCCGAGCTTCTCCTCCAGCAGCCGGAACAACACGCCGCGGAAGAGCACCTCCTCGACGACCGCCACGCAGGTCATCAGCCCCAGTGTGATGAGCAGACCTTCGAAGGACCCCCAGCCGGTCACGCGGTACCCGCCCAGGGCCGCGATCAGCAGGATCGTGGCCGTGAACAGCCCGAATCCGAGGAGTGCCCCCCGGCCGAGCCCGGAGGCGGCTCCGGCCGGGGCGAGCTCGGTCACGCTCCGGTGCTCCAGCCGCCGGACGAGGCCGACGTAGCACCAGAGGGCGAGCACCGCGGTGCCGACGCCCACCGGCAGCGCGGTCACCGGGCTCCCGGAGGCCGCGGCGTTGACGGGCGCGGTGACGATCATCACCACCAGGAGCACCGGGAACATGATCGCGAGCCGTGTCCAGGTGGACCGCGGCCGTCCCGTCGAGGCCCTTCCCTGCGGGGGCCGGGGGTTCTCCTGCCGTTCGGGTGAGGGCTGCTGCCCGCTGGACGGTCCCATGGTCTCTTCTCCCACTGCTCGGGCGCCCCGCACCTCGGGGTCGCTACGGAACAGCAAGTTACGGTTCCGGCACACCGCCCGGATGCCCCCTGGGGTGGGCGATCTGCGCGTGGGTCCTGTCCCCCGTGCGAGCCACACGCCGGTGCGGTGCACACGGCGCCGAGGCGGGCCGTCCGGGGCCGCCGTGCGCGTTCGCTGTTCGCCGCGGGAGTTCCCCCGGTGGACGTGCGCGGCGGCCGGGGGGCGGGGCCCCTCCTCCGCCTGCCCCGGGCGTCCGGCCGGCTCCCCGTCGGCGCTCCGGCTCCCCGGCGTGCCGGTGTACGGTCACCGGCACGGAGGCGGTGGCACGGGCCGGAGAGGAGCGGGCCGTCTCCACCCGTGGGCACGGCTCGCGCGTGGTAGCGCCGCCGACCCCTGCCCGCTTCACGGGCGAGGTCGGAGAGCAACAGCGCACCCGCACCGGCTCCGGGTCCGCGCCCGTCTCCAGCGCCCGGCCGCGGCCTCGGGAACGGCGTCCGGCCCGCCGACCACGAGCAGGGGCGGACCGCGGCGATGGCGCGCGGGTGGGCGCTCTCGGGCGGGGGGTCACCGGCCGCCGACTCCAGCGACCGCGCCTCCCGCCGGGGTGCGCGCCCCCGCCGGTGCGCCGGAGGAACCGGGCAGCGTGCCCGCCGGGCCGAAGGGGCCCTGTCCACCGCGCGGCCCGGGGCCGACCGCTCCCGTCGGTCCACGGCCCGGAAAGCCGGGACCACCGCGGTGCGGGAGCTGCACCGGTCGGTGCCCGAACACCCCCGCGCCCTGGTGGGCACCGACGCCCCGGACCGGGCGTGCATCGGGTGCGGCCGCGACGTCGACGCAGACGGCGACCGGCACCACCGGGATCCGGAGTCGGGCCGGTGGCGGTGCACCGACCGCGGAGCCCGCTCACCCATGGCGTGCGGGCACTGTGGCGGCTCCCGCGGCCGACCCGGGTCCGTGCCCCGCCCGACCCCCTCCAGGTGGTGGACTCGGGTGGTTCACCCGGTGAGGCGCAGCACGGCCAGGTGGTCGCGGCCCTGCTCGTGGACGGTCTCCAGCCGCCACGGGGAGGGGCGGACGAGCCGTTCGAGGTCCGCCACACCCGCCAGCAGGTAGTCGAACCAGCCGGTGGCCAGGGTGCCGCTTCGGACCCGCATACGGATCTGCCCGGGCAGCCGCCCCCGAGCCCGGTTGTGGTCGTGGTAGGCGGTGTGCTCGGGGTCGGGGCTGTCCGGGTCCATGCCGGTGCCGACCAGCAGAGCCCCGGGCCGGGCCAGGGACGCCAGCTGTTCCAGCACCTGCGGGGCCGCCTCCTCCCCCTGGAGGAGGCCCAGGTTGTTGCCCAGCAGGAGGAGGGAGTCGAACCTACCGATCCCCGCGGGTGGGCGGGCGACGGATCCGAGCCGTGCCCTGGCCCCGCGCCGGCGGGCGACCTCGACGGCTCCCGGGGAGGGGTCGATCCCGACCACGTCCCTGTCCTGCGCCTGGAGAGCCAGAACGTGGCGGCCCGCCCCGGCGCCGACGTCCAGGATGCGGCCGCGAGCGACCTCCAGGGCGGCGCGGTCCAGGTCGGACAGCTCCTCGGCGGGGGTGAAGTAGCGGGCCGCGTCCGCGGCGCTGATGTGGCCGTCCTCGCGCTCGATGACCTCCGAGGCCGCGCCCGGTACGGCGCCGGCGGCCCAGCAGCGCTGGAGGGTGCGTCCGAAGGCGTCCCCGATCCGGGGCTCAGGGGTGTGCTCCATACCGGGTGAGCTTCGCAGCTTTCCCGGCGCGGCGCAGCTGGTCTGCGCAAGCCCGTACAGCCGCCGGTGTTCCTGCCGGGCGGAGGCGGACAGGAGCTGTGGGCTTCACGTGTCCGGGCGGTCGCCGTCGGCGGAGGCCGGTTGCGGCAGGCCCTCGAGATGGAGGGCGAGGCCCGACACGAAACGGCCCGCACCCCGGCGAACAGGGAGTGCGGGCCGGGGCCGGGCAGCCGTCCGCCCGCCGGTCGCCCGGCACCCGTGGACGTGCTCCCCGCCGACGCTCCTCGCCCGGAGGAGGGGCCGCAGCAAGCCCCTGGGGTTCGGAGCGTCGGTCAACCGGTGAGGTGGACAGCGTCCTTGCCGAGTTTGCTCCTCACCTGTTCTCGGATCGAGCCACCGGAGCGCGACTCGGCGTACTCCTTGGTGAGGTGCTCGAAGGTCGCCACGCCCTGACAGATCGTGTGCTCACGCGGCGAGACAGGCGTGATCAGCATGTTCTTCCCGGGTGCGGGATCGGCGAGGAAGGCGCACAACTCCATGGCGGGCCCGGACCGACCGTTGGTGACGTGTCCGACCAGAGCGAGACCGGGAAGACCCCGGCCGGGTCGGGTTCGCGGTAATCCCGCGACAGTGGGTGACGGAGCGCCCTGGCGTGGTCGGCCGCCCGTCGGCAGCCGGCCCGGGGCGGCGGAGGCGATGATGCGGGCCGGCCGACCGCTCGGCATCACCACGTCGGGGAGGCATGAGGAACGGGAGGCTCCAGAGGGGCGAGGGCGGACCGTGCGCTCCGCCGCTACCGGCCCCACCGGGTGACGGCGGTACTCCCCGGTCATCGCCCAGGGTGAACGCCGGCACACCGAGGCGCGGGAACGAGGTCCTGCGGGCCCGGTCGGTGCCCCTATGGCGGAGTCGCGGTCGCGGCCACCCGGGCGGGTCCACGGCCGGTCACCGGTCCTGCCCCTCGGCTGTCCGGCCCCGGGCGAGGAGGGCACGGAGCGCGGTCGGGGTGTGTCCGAGGTGGTCCCGGACGGTCCGGCACAGATGTGCCTGGTCCGCGAACCCAAGGTCGGCGGCGAGCACGGCAAGGCTCTCCTCCCCCTCCTCCAGGCGGTCCAGGGCCCGGCTCACGCGGACGCGGTTCCGGTAGCGGGTCAGTGACACCCCCGTCCCGCGGGTGAAGGTCCGGCTGAGCCGGTAGGGCGAGACGTCGAGGAGTTCGGCGAGCGAGATCAGCGTGGTCGAGGCCGGGTGGTCCGCGCCGATGGCCTCGCGCGCCTCCGCCAGGAGCGCACGGTCCCCGGCCGACGGGGACGGAGGCGGAGGCGCCGCCGCCACCTGCTCCACGACGGCCCTGAGCAACCGGACCAGTTCCTCCGCCATGGCGTAGCCGACGTCCGACGAGGCGGCGAGGGCGCGGCGGTGCGCCAGGTCGATGCGGGCGTCGACGTGGACGGCGGGGCCTCCGGCGGGGTCGAGCGGCCGCCCCTCCGTCATGCTCCGCCACAGCCGCGGGGAGAAATCGATGGAGGTGCACACGTCCCCTCCGTGGGGGTGGGCGAAGCGCTCCTCCACGCCGGGCTCCGACAGGTACGCCAGGGTCGGATCGAGGTCGGCGTCCGCCCCGGCGCCGCTGCGGCGGAACCGGCCCCGGCGCACCAGGACCATGCTGTAGCCGTCCCGGACCTCCGGCTCCGACCAGCGCCTGTGGTCGTTTCGGCACGTCACCGCGGTGACGGAGAAGTCGTCGCAGGAAGCGATCCCCGTGGACTCGATCATGTCCGCCCACGTTAGCCCCGGCCTGTGACACGGGCGGGACCCGGTCCGGCGCCGCAAGGATCTTCAAGACGAGGCGTGCTCCCCCGGGCAGTCTGGACCCGTCACACCCTCTGAGAAGGAGAGATCGGTATGTCAACGAAAGCCGTGTCGGCCGGGATCGTCCTCGACTGCGCCGACCCCGTCGCACTCGCGGAGTTCTACCGGGTGCTCACCGGTTGGAAGCTCACCGGTACCGGCGACTCCGCCGCACTGGACGACGGCGGTTCGGTCCGCCTCGGTTTCCAGCGCGTCGCCGGGTACCGGGCCGCCGACTGGCCCGCCGACTCCGCGCGCACCCACCTGGACTTCACCGTGCCCGACGTGGAGCGGGCGGTGCAGGAGCTGCTGGAACTCGGCGCGACGAAGCCGCAGTTCCAGCCGGGGAAGGACGAGTGGACCGTCCTCGCCGACCCTGAGGGACACGTCTTCTGCCTGATGGCATCGGAGTGAAGCGGCTCCGCGGCCGGGACCGGACGGACGAGGGGAGGGGCCCGTGGCCTCTGTGCGCGAGGAGTTGACCATCAACGCCACGGCGGAGGAGGTGTGGTCGGTGGTCTCCGACTTCGCCTCGGGTCCCCACCGCATGGCACCGGGCTTCGTCACCGGATCCCGTCTCGACGGAGAGGGGACCCGTGTGGTCGCTTTCGCCGACGGCACGGTGGTCCGTGAGAGGTTCGTCGCCTCGGACGGGGAGTCCCGCCGGATCGTCTATGCCGTGGTGGGCGGCCTCGACGGCCTTGTCCACGACAACGCTTCGATGGAGGTGGTTCCGGAGGGCGAGGGGCGCTGCCGTCTCGTCTGGACCCGCGACATGCTCCCGGACGATCTGTCATCCGTGATGGAACGGGCCATGGAGGAGGGCATCCGGGTTATCGGACGGACCCTGGGCGCAGGCCGCGGGTGACCCTTCCGGGACGGGCGGGCCAGGAGCCGCGCAGCCCGTCCCGGAAGGGGGGACTCCCCCGTTTCCTCCGGGCCGGAGCGGGCCGCGACCGTGCGGGAGCAGGGGCGGACCGAGGACCGCCCGCGGCGCTGGGACCCGCGGGCGGCGGATGCGAGGATCCCGCAGGGCGCCGTCGGACGCCGCCCGTCCACGGCCTGTGCTCCGTTCGCGCCGCGCGGTGGGCACCCTGATGGGCTCCCCGCGGATGCTCCCGCCCCCGGTGCGGCGCGGCACCGGGTGGGTCGCGGCGGAGGCCGCGCCGGGGGTCTTCCCCGGGCGGAGCCGGCCACCGGTGTGCTCGGCGGGGTGCGCGCCCGCGGTACCCGGGCGTCGGGCCCGGGGAAGCGGTGGGTGGGGGCCACGGGGATCCCGGAGGAAGTCCGCGACGGACACTCGACGGGACGCCGGGGACCCGGCCCCGCCCCGTGGACGGGTTCCCGGCCCGCGGGTGCCCCGGGGGGAGCGTCGGCCAGGGCTCCCCCGGCCGACGAAGCCCCGAGTGCCAACTTTTTGTTGACAACTTGTTGTTGATGCTGGCACGATCGCCGCATGGCCCCTGATATCCCGAACGAGTCCGACGAGATGAACGAGGTGGGCTCGGCGCGGCGCCGGCTGCTCGAGTCCGGCGCCGACCGACTGCCCCGACTCCCCTGGGCGCCCCAGGGCATGCCCGACGACGCCACCCTGCTCAGGTTCGCCCTGTGGCGGGCGAACTCGGCCGTCGGGGAGGCGGACCACGACGACCTCCGCGCCGCGCTGCGGCTCCTCGAGTCGGCCCGGGGAGAGCTGGACGCACTCGAGGCGGGGCTGATGCTGATCGCACGGGCGGAGGGACTGACCTGGCCCGACATCGCGAAGCAACTGGGGGTCAGGTCCCCCCAGGCCGCGCAGCAGCGCTTTCAGCGTGTGTCGGCCCGCACCCGGGACGACGGCCTTCCGGAGCGGGCGGAATGACCGCCGGGCACCCCGACGACCGGCACGCCGGACGGCGACAGGACGGCGTGCGCCCGGACGGCTCGTCTCCCCCGGCCCGGGCCGCGGCGGAGGCGACCCGGCGGTCGCGACCGGAGCTGCTGGTCCTTCACACGGTCCGCCTCGCCGGGTTCGCCGGCGTCGAGGCCGTCGCCGACCGGGCGGGACTTGCGGGGGACACCGTCCTCGGAACGCTCCGCGCCCTCGAAGGCCGGAAGCTGGTCGAGCACATCGCCTTCGCCGACTCCGCCGGCTGGATCCTGACCGAGGCGGGGAAGGCACGGAACGCGGAACTGCTGCGGCACGAACTCGAGGCTTCCGGGGCGCGTCCCGTTCTGGAGGCGGCGTCCGAGGACTTCGAGCCCGTCAACTCCCGCTTCGTGCGAATGGTCACGGAGTGGCAGCTCGCACCGTCCTCGGGCCACGCCGAAATGAGCACCGGGCTCCTGCGGGAACTCACCGGAACGGCCGACGTCCTCCGCGGTCTCATGGCCGGGCCGACCGAGCGGCTCGAGAGGTTCGGCCGCTACCCCCGCCAGTTCTCGGCGGCCCTGGAGAAGGCCCGGTCGGGCGACCACCGGTGGATAGCCGGTGTCGGCATCCTCTCCTGCCACACCGTCTGGGCGGAACTCCATGAGGACCTGCTCTCCAGCCTCGGCCGCGACCGCTCCTCGGAGCCGCACGAGAGGGGAAGGTGAACCATGGCCCGACGCACGCTCTACCTCGTGCGCCACGGGGCGGCCGACGCGCTGGGACGGCTGACCGACGACGGCCGGGAGCAGTCCCGCCTGGTCGGCCGGCGGCTGGCCCGGGAGCCCATCGACGTCGTCTGGCACTCCCCGCTGCCCCGTGCGGCGGAGAGCGCCCGGCTCATCGCCGCGGAGTTGCCGCGCGTCCTGGTCGACGAGGCGGGGGAACTCGTGGACAACGTTCCGTTCGTCCCCGAACCTGAGGACATCCCGCCCTCGTGGACGGGGTTCTTCGACGGTTACGACCGCCGCGAAGCGGACGCGGGACGAAGGACCGCGGACGCCTCGGCGGCACGGTTCGGCAGACCCGGCGGCCGCGACCGGCGCGCGACCCACGAGGTGGCGGTGACGCACGCGTACCCCATCGCCTGGCTCGTCCGCGAGGCGCTCGACGCACCGCCCGCGCGGTGGATGCCCCTGGCCGGTGTCGCCAACACGTCCCTCACCGTGATCGAGTTCGACGGCGGCGAGGCGCCGAACGTCGTGATGTTCAACGACATGTCGCACCTGCCCGCCGGGCTGCGGTGGACGGGGTTCGCGGGCGGGAGGCGGATATGAGCACCGTCGACCTCGTCGGGGCCGACCGTGCCACCGGCGGAGGGAAGGCCGCACCCCTGGCCGAGCTGGCCCGTGCCGGGTTCAGGGTGCCCGCGGGTTTCGTCGTGCCGACGGACGTCCACCGGGCCGTGACCGCCGGCCTCGGTCTCGACGCCCTCCCCCCGGACGGCGTCGAGGCCCGGTCGCGGATCCTGGGCTCCCGCCTCCCGGACCGGTTCGTCGACGACGTGGGCCGGGCACTGGCACGCATCACCCACGGGGCGCCTACCGACGCCGTGGCCGTCCGCTCGTCCTCCACCGCGGAGGACGACGAGACCGCGTCCGCCGCGGGACAGCACGACAGCTTCCTCGCCGTCCGCGGGGTGGAGCAGGTCTGCCGGGCGATCCTCGGGTGCTGGGCGTCGCTGTGGACCGGTCGCGCCGCCGCGTACCGGATGCGCCGGGAGGGCTCCGAGGGCCCGGCGGGACCGGGGATGGCCGTGCTCGTCCAGAGCTTCGTCGACCCCGACGTCTCAGGGATCATGTTCACCGGCGGCACGACCGTCATCGAGGCCTCGTGGGGTGTGGGGGAACCCGTCGTCGGGGGGCGGATCACGCCGGACTCCTGGCGTCTGGGGGATTCGGGCATCCTCGAACGTCGGCCGGGGTCCAAGACCATCCGGACCGACCGCCGCGAAGGCCGTCTCGTCACCCGCCCCGTACCGACCGCGCGGCAGCGGGAACTCTGTCTGACGGACGACCGGGTCGAGGACCTGCACCGCCTCGGCACGGAGGTCTCCGCCGCGCTGGGCGGCCCCCGGGACATCGAATGGGCCATCGCGGGAGACACGACCTGGGTGCTCCAGGCCCGGCCCGTGACGGCCCCCGCTCCCGGTCCGGTCGGACCGTCGGCGCCGGTCGGCGCCGGAACCCTGTTCGGAGAGCCGGCGAGCCCGGGAGTCGCCTCCGGGCCCGTCCGCCTCGTCCGCGGCCCCGCCGACTTCTCCGGGGTCGGGCCCGGGGACATCCTCGTCTGCCGTCACACCGACCCCGCGTGGACACCGCTGTTCACCGTCGCCTCGGGGGTGGTGACCGAGACAGGCGGTGTGCTCTCCCACGCGGCCATCGTCGCCAGGGAGACCGGGATCCCCGCGGTACTCGCGGTTCCACGGGCGACGGCTCTCCTGGCCCCCTCGTCCACCGTCACCGTCGACGGCGACACCGGCCGCATCCTGTTGGGGGAACCGTAGGAGGGAGCGGGAGTCCGCTCCCCGGTGCCGGGCGGCGCGCGCCGGCTTCAGGAGTCCGTCCCATGGGGGCGGGGCGGCGGTAGCGGATCGACGCGCAGGGGTCGGTGAAAGCCGGGAAGTGGTCGGCGCCGTGTCGTGGCGGCGGTGCGGGCGGTGGTGTCCGAGCGGCCGGGCCGCGGTGGGCTCGACCTGCCACCGGTGCCTCCCCGTGCGGGGAACCGACCCCTCCACGGACCGGGCGGTGGACGGCCCCCGCCCGTACGGCCATCGGCGCAGGTGGGCGCAGGCACAGCCCTTGCCGCGGTGCCGCCGGTCCGCTCCGGCGGGAACGGACCGGCGGGCCCCCGCCGGGGGGGTGCGGGGCCCGGCCGTCAGGGGCGTCGGTTCACGAGATCGCGGAGCCGCTACGAGCACCTGCCTCCAGGACGGGCCGTCGCGGTTCACGGGGAGAGCGGGATGCGGCCGGGATGCGACCGGGAGGGTCGCTGCAGAGCCCCGGGGTCATGCGGGCGGCACCAGATCACTCTCACTGACGGTGTACGCCAGCGGGGGGTAGGTGAAGTCCGTTTCGTTGTTCTCACGGCGCCGTAGCCGGTAGAACTCGCGCCTCTGCTCCTCGTCGGCCGGCATGAGGCGAACCCCCTGCGGGAGGTATGCGCTCCCGCCGCGGAACCGGACGAAGGTCTTCGAGGTCCGGAAGGTCACACCCAGCCACTGGTCGTCCGCCGTCCGGGCGGGCGCGTCCAGAACGATCCTGTGCCTGAGGCGCCGGTTCGTGTCGACGGAGAAGGCGACGACACTGTTGTGGGCGAGGGGGATCTCGAACCTCTCGGCCCCGGACACCTTCGACTCGAAGACCAGCTTCCTCGGCGGACTCTCCTCGGAATGCCGGTAGCAGGAGAAAACGGCGATGAACGACCCGTCGGCCAGATCGAGGGCCTGGTCGGAATGGCCGCCCATGGTCCTGTAGGCGTTCGTGTAGCTCTCGATGAGGGCGTTGTTGAAACCGACGGGGATCCCCGCGCTTTCTCGGACCTTGTGCGCGAGCCGTTCGTGGACCGGCCGGAAACGCTGCGCCGGATCGCCGTATCGGGTGGTGGTGCGCACGAGGGGCACACCGCCCGCCTCGTCGGTCCGGGCGAGCACGGCGCCCCGCCGGCCCTTTCCCACGTCCTCCCAGCGGACCGACGCGGACAGCTCCGCGAAGAGATCCTCATCGGTCGGCAGAGGGCACGAGATGATCTCGTCCGGGATCCTGGACTCGGGGGGCAACATAGTCTCCCGTGTTCATACTGAAAAGGAATTCGTCGCCGTAGTCGATGAAGGACGAGGTCCTGTTCTCCTCGGCGTACAGCCTGCGCAGCTCGTCCATACCCGCCGGTGTGGGCGGCCCCAGCTCCACCAGGCCTCCGGGCGCCTTGAGGAACGTGCGGCCGTCCTTGTGAACGGCCTCGGTGCCCGAACAGCGCACCACGTATCCCAGGCGGGTCGGGAGCAGCGCGGCGTCCAGCGTCGAGGGCCGGATCTCGTGCGTGTACAGACGGTTGGTGGACAGCGGCATGAAGAACACGGAGCCGGGGTGGAGCGTCAGCGCGAACTGTGACGGGAGCTCGGCCCCGTCGCGTCCCCCGGTCGGCTCCTTGAGGCGGAAGCGGAGTTCGGTCAGTCCGCTGGTGTTCTTCACACCGTGGTCGAAGGCGTCTCCGGGCAGGGGCTGCAACCCGTCGAGCCGGTCGTAGAAGGTGCAGAAGGCCATGATGCCGTTGACGGGCATGTCCTTGGTCTTGTCGGCATGGGCCGAGATCCTGGCCTTGGACTGCTTGCGCCCGGCCGCGGCAGGGGTGTTGTGGTAGATCTGCGCGAGGACGTGGTTCAGCGGCGCCTGGTCCCGGAACACGGTGGCCGCCTCGCGGTTCAGAGCCTCGACGATAGCCGTGTCGGTCGGACGGAAATCCTCGGTGGGCCCCGAGAGGTTCGTGGAGCACCGGAGCAGGCGGAAATGCAGTTCGTCGCCCTCCCGTGTCACGGGCGTCAGATAGATGCCGCTGCGATGGGCCTTTCCGGGCTTTGTGGACTCGGTCAGGGACTGGAATTCGTGCTCCGCACGGATCCGCCCGAAGTGATCGGCGCCGGGGTCGAAGAAGCGGCGGTAGTACACGCCGGCGCCGTGGACGCGGATGGGGACCCGGCCGGGGTCGACGGGGGTCCAGGGTTCGTCGCCGCCCCCGTGGTGACCGTGCGACAGGTCCCGGACGACGAACACCCGGGCCGCCGTACGCAGTCGGCGGACGCTGATCCCGGATACGTCGCCACAGAGGTAGACGGTCTTGTGCGCGAGGTCGGGCGGACCGGAGGCAAGGTCCTCGGGCGTGATCACGGAGCCGAAGAAGTCCCTGGCCAGGTCATGGTCCGACAGGCTCGGAGTCGCGACCAGGATGTTGTCCGCATCCTCGATACGGGCTTCTCCCGGTCCTGTTGTGCGCATCGGACGGCACCTGTCGTTCGCAGATCTGGTGGATCACTGGAAACCGTGAACACGGCAGCGGCCCGCACCCTTTCCATTCGCGTTCCCGCGTTGTGAGGCGCGAAGGAAGGGAGGCGAACCGTCGGCCCCGGATTCTCTCACGGGGCTCGACAGGGGGCAACGGATCATGCCGTGCGAACGGTGCGCGGAGCTGCTCGGCGCGGACGGCCCGCGGAGATCGGGCTGTGCAGGTCGGTGACGCCTGCGGGCCGCCTGGTGTGCGGGCACCTCGCGCAGGGGCGCGGCCGCGGTCCCCGATGTCGGCCGATCCGCGCCCAGGTGCCGCAGGGACCTGCCGAGGCCGACCATCCGGCGGGCCGGTGAGTCTCCCTACGCGAGCCCGGGGATATCGCCGGAGCCGGAACGCCCTGGCCGACGACACGGCCGCCCCGGCCCGGCACCGGGAGCGCCTCTCCGCCCGTACCCGGCCGAAGCGGGCCACGCCGGCACGGACGTCCGGGCCGACGTTCCGGGATCGCCGGGCTCCCATGCCTGCTGGACGGGGTGGGGGCCCGGGGCCCGCGCGCCCGGCGGCCCGTCCCCGTGCCGGGGACGGGCCGCCGGGCGAGGGGTGTTCAGGTCTCGCGGCCCGAGAGCGCGTCCCGCATCCGGTCGATGAGCCCTGCTCCCGGGTCCAGGATCCTGTTGGCGGGCGGGGTGTCCGGGGCGCTGGGGTGGGGACGCGTGGGGGCCCGTTCCTTGGCCTTGACCACCTTGGCCCCCAGGTCCCGCAGCTCCTCCTGCGTGCACGCGGAACGCAGGCGCGGCAGCAGGTCCTTCTCCTCTTCGTCGATGTGGTGGCGGATGTCCGAGATCAGCTTGTTCAACAGCCGCTGGAACTCGGGGTCGTCGGCCTCCAGGCCCTCCAGGTCCTTCATCACCTGTTCGGCCTCGGCGTGCTCCTCCAGCTCGTGGTCGACGATCCGGTCGCCGTCGTCCAGCACCCGGCGCGCCGCCGGGTACATGTGCTGTTCCTCGGCGACCGAATGCCTCACCAGCTCGGTGATCACGTGTTCGGTCAGCTGCTTGCGCACTTCGGGAGAAGGAGAGTTCTCCAGCTCCGTGAATATCTGCTCGACCTGGCGGTGGTCGGAGATGATGACATCGATGAGGTCGGGTTGCCGGGTTTCCGCGGTCATGGTCTCCCCCTGAGGTCACGGACATGGACGGCCGGCGCTCCGGACGGCTCCGCCCTCACACGGCGGGACCCCGGGAGGCGCACCGATACTGTGCGCGGCCGACTGTGCTCCTGCGTCCTGCGAGCGCGCCCCGGCGTCATGATGCGTCCCGGGCCGCACCCGAACAGGCAGTCACACATGGTGACGGACCTCAGACACTAACACCGCGCGCCTCCGTCGGCTTCGATGTGCGCGCGTGTCACCGGCCGCGCGTTCGTGTGGGCGGACCGGAGTGGAACACCGCCCCGGTGGCTCCCGCGCTCGACCCGCACCGCCGACAGGGCGTCCACCACCGGCGAGGCGTGTACGCGGCCGGCGCCGACCGGTCCGCCACCCGCTGCGGACACAGGTCGGCACCGCCACTGGGCGGAGGAACCGGCCCCGTTCCAACGGATCGGACACCCGGGCGCGCTTTCCCCCCGCTCCGCGGGATCGTAGGCTTTCCCGAACAGCGAAGCCCCTCCCAGGAAGCGGTTCATGATCCTCCGACCGCGCAACACCGCGGGCACCAGGTCCCTTTCGGACGTCATCCGCGACCCCCGGCAGTGGTGGTGGGGCGTCCAGGGTGGAAACCCGCAGGTCGCCGAGCAGGACCTGCGCGACCTCCGCCAGGGGCACCCCCTACAGGCGGTCGCCCACCTGCGCCGGGGACCCTTCTTCCGGCAGGGGCTGCTGATCATGCACCTCGCGGCCGCCGAGCGGCTCACATGGCGCAGATGGCGCCCGTTCCGCTCTGACGCGCCGCCCATCCCGGTGCCGGCCCCGGTCGAGGTGGTCGCCGTCAGAGAGCCGTCCTCCTTCCAGGAGCGCGGACTCGGAGACGTACGCATCATCGACTTCCGAGCGGGAGTCCAGGAGTGGAGCATGGCCGTGGTCACCATCGACGTCCCCGTGGTCACGGCCGCCCTGGGAGAGGCCTCATCCCGGTCCGGACCTCCCGCCCCGGGAGATCTCTGACCGGATCGGCCACCGGCACGTGGCACGGCCCCCATCATGTCCGGCAGGCGGCATGTCCGTGAAACCGCTCGGCCGCGTCGTGTTCCCTCCTCGACGGTCGGAAAAGTCCCGGGCGCCGGTCGTGCCGGTGCGCGGGCGCGGCCCCGGTGCCTCGGTCCGAGGAACCGGTGGCACCGCGCCGACGGGCCGTCGGCCGCCCCGGCCGGACCGGCCCGTGAACCGCGCATGCTCCTGCGGTGCCCGGACGAGACCCACGGGCTCCCCTCCCCCTGAGCGCCGGTGTCCGACGCGCGGCCCCGCCTGGGGCGGTTCGGCGCATCGGCCCGGCCGAGCAGCCGGGCCGGGCCGCGGCCGTCCGGGGAGCCCGTCGGGGCCCGGTGTTCCGCACGGGACGGGAGCCGCCCCTCCTCGCCGTCGGCCCGCGGCGGGGGCGCGGCGGGCCGGGTGGAAGCCGACCGCCCACCTCCCCGGAAGCGGCCCCGCGGTGAGAGGGTGGAACCGCCGACGGGCACGACGACGCCGAACACGAACGGGACGGGCATGGACGAGATCGAATTCGACGCGGTGGTGGTAGGGGCCGGGCCGGGCGGGGAGGTCGCGGCCGGAAGGCTCGCCGACGCCGGGCTGAGCGTCGCGATCGTGGAGGCCGACAAGGTCGGCGGCGAATGCTCCTACTACGCCTGCATGCCCTCCAAAGCGCTGCTGCGCCCGGGTGAGCTGCTCATCGAGGCGCGCCGGGCGCCCGGGGCAGCGGAGGCGGTGACCGGGCCGCTGGACGTGGAGGCGGTGCTGCGCCGCCGCGACGAGATCATCGGCGGGCGCGGCGAGGACGGCTCGCTCAGCGACGCGGGCCAGCTGCCGTGGCTGGAGGAGCACGGGATCACCCTCTTCCGCGGCCGGGGGCGCCTGGTCGGCGAGAAGCGGGTGGCGGTCGGCGGCAGCGTGCTGCGGGCCCGGCGCGCGGTGGTCCTCGCGGGCGGCACCCGGGCGGCGCTGCCGCCGATCGACGGGCTCGCCGACGCCCGCCCGTGGACCAACCGGGAGGCGACGACCGCCCGCGAGGTCCCCGGGTCGCTGATCGTGGTCGGCGGCGGGGTGGTGGGCGTCGAGATGAGCCAGGCGTACCGGTCGCTGGGCGCCCGGGTGACACTGGTGGCGGGCGGACGGGGGCTGCTGCCCCGGGAGGAGGACTTCGTCGGCGAGCAGGTCGGCGCGTCCCTGGCCGAGCAGGGAGTGGACGTCCGGTCCGGGCCCCGCGCGGTCGCGGTGCGCCGGGACGGCGACCGGGTGACGGTCGCTCTGAACGACGGCACGGCCCTGGAGGCGGACGAGGTGCTGGTGGCGGCCGGACGCGTACCGCAGAGCGCCGAGCTGGGGCTGGCGGAGGTCGGGGTGGAGACCGACGGGTTCGTCAAGGTCGACGAGCGGATGCGGGTGCCCGGGCTGGACTGGCTGTACGTGATCGGCGACCTCAACGGGCGCGCCCTGTTCACGCACATGGCCAAGTACCAGGCGGCGATCGCGACCGCCGACGTCCTGGGCTCGGACATCGCGCTGGAGCACCCGGCGGACGGCCCGGGCGCGCCGCGGGTGATCTTCACCGAGCCCCAGGTGGCCTCGGTCGGGTACACGGTGGCCGCCGCCCGGGAGGCGGGCCTGCGCGTGCGGGCGGTGGACGTCCCGACCGACGGGAACGCGGGCGGGGCGTTCACCGGCGGCGGGCGCGGCACGGCCCGGTTCGTCGTCGACGAGGAGCGGAACGTGCTGGTGGGCGCCACCATCACCGGGACGGGCGTCGCCGACATGCTCCAGGCGGCGACGATCGCGATCGTCGGCGGGGTGCCGGTCGGCAGGCTCCGGCACGCCGTCCCGGCGTTCCCGACCCGCAGCGAGATCTGGCTCCACCTGTTCGACGCCCTGGGCGTCTGACCCGCGGCGGTGCGGTCGGCCTGCCCGCGCGGTGGTGCGCGCCGCGGACACGGAAGTGTCGAACACCTGTTCATCCATGACCCCATTCTCGGGCGTCGAGGGCCGCCGGGGGCGTTTTCCACAGGCGCTCATCGACGTGCTGCGCCGCCGGGCGGACCCCGGCCGCTGATCCGCTCCCGGCGGCGAGTCCGCTAGGCTGCCCTGCGGCACCCCGGCCCTTACGGCACCCCCACCCCGGAAACGACCCCCCGCATGGAACCCCTGCGCCCCGGCGACCCCCGAGCGTTCGGACGCTACCGCACCCTGCGCCGCATCGGCGCGGGAGGCATGGGCGTCGTCTTCCTCGCCGTCACCACCGAGGGGGAGGCGGACCTGGCGGCGGTGAAGTCCATCCGCCCCGAGTACGCGGCCGACCGGGAGTTCCGCGCCCGGTTCGCGGGCGAGGCCGCCCTGGCCCGCCGGGTGCGCGGCCCCTACACCGCCCGGGTCCTGGACGCCGACACCGAGGGGTCCACGCCCTGGCTGGCCACCGAGTACATCGCGGGCCCGTCCCTCCAGGACGCGGTGCGCGACGGCGGCCCGTTCCCGGAGGCGTCGCTGCGGGTGCTGGCCGCCGGGCTCGCCGAGGCCCTGGCGGCCATCCACGCCGTCGACCTGGTCCACCGCGACCTCAAGCCCTCCAACGTCCTGCTGTCCCCGCGCGGCCCGCAGGTCATCGACTTCGGCATCGCCCGGGCCGCCGACGCCACCGCCCTCACCCGCACCGGCCAGGCACTGGGCACCCCCGCCTACATGTCGCCCGAGCAGGCGAGGGGTCGGGGTCTGGGCCCGCACAGCGACCTGTTCTCCTACGGGGGCGTGCTGGTGTTCGCGGCCACCGGCCGCCTCCCGTTCGGGACCGGCGACCCGGCGGCCCTGCTCTACCGGGTGGTCAACGAGCCCGCCGACCTCGAGGGGGTGCCCGCCTCCCTGCTGCCGCTGGTGAGCGCGTGCCTGGCCAAGGATCCGCGGGAGCGCCCCTCGCTGGAGGCGGTCGCCGCCGAGCTGGCCGGCACGGCGCTTCCGGGGTCGGGGTCCCAGGACCCCACGGTGTGGCTGCCCCCGCCGGTCGCCGACGAAGTCGCGCGCACCCTGGTGGCAGCGACCCGCCTGCACCCGACGGCGGTCCTGCGGACGAAGGTCGCGGAGGAGTCCGCGCCCCCGACGCCGGAAGCCGCCGAGGCGCCGGACACCACGGTGCCCGCGCCTGAGGCACAGGCCAGGGACGCCGGAACACCTGGGGAGCCCGAATCGGGGACCGGCACCGCGGAGGAGGCGAACTCCGCGGCCTCCGGGGCCGCTGCCGAGAGGGAGGAGCCGAGCACGGAGGTGCCGGACACGGAGGCGCCGGACACGGAGGCGCCGGACACGGAGGCGCCGGACACGGCGGCACCGGACGCGGGAGCGGCCGCGGGGTCCGAGACGCGGTCCTCCCCCGCCGAGGCGGCGGTACGGCCGCGCCCGGCGACCGGGACCACAGCGGTGAAGGCCTCGGCGGCACGACAGGGCACCTCCGCACCGGAGCCCACCACCCCGGAACGGGGCGGCCCCGCCCCAGAAGAGACACCGAGCGAGGCCCCGGGGCGCCCTGCCCCCCGCCGTTCCGCGGCGCACCTCTCCCGGGCGGCACCGCGCCGCCCTCGGCTCCTGTCCACTCCCGGACGACGTCGGGGCGCGCTCGGGGCCGCGGTGCTGGCCGTCGGCCTCGTCGCCGCGCAGTACGTGGCGGCCGGGGCCGGGGAAGAGGGTCCCCAGAACCCGGCCGCCCGCGAAGAGGAGCCCGCACCGGTCCCGGGAGGCCCGACCGATCCCGCCGGGGCGCGGGTCGTCGACACCGCCCCCGTCGCACCCCCGTACAGTTTCGCGGCCCTGTCCGATGCCGGACTGCACCTTTTCGACTCCCGACGCGGGGACCGGGTCAGGGAGCTGACCCTCCAGGACGAGAGGCACGACTTCGGCGGCTCGGAGTTGGCCGCCACCCCGAGCGGGACCGTCCTGGCGGCACGGGCCCCGCGGGCCGCCGGTGACGGCGTCTCCAAGGTCCACGTCTGGGATCTCGCGGGTGATGAGCGCCACGCCGTCGACCTGCCCGAGGAAATGGGCGACGGCGGGCACATCGCGCTCTCGGCGGACGGCGGAACGGTGTTCGTCGCCTACCACCACACCCGCACGGGACGCGCGGAGGTGGGCGCCTACCGGATACGCACCGGCGCCCGGGTGTACACCTACGCCGTTCCTGAGAACGAGCGGGGGTGGTTCCCCCGGGTGCGGGACCTGGTGGTCACCGGCGACGGGGAGGCACTGGTCGTCACCCTGGACGCGGGCCTGCTGGTGCTGGATCCCGCCACCGGAGAGGCGCACCCCTCCTACGACGGGTTCCGGACCGCGCCCCGGGACCTGCTCGGTCCCACCGCGGTCTCCCACAGCAGCGACGCCGGAGTCGTCGTGGCCACCGCCACCGACGACTCCGTCCTGGTGTGGGCCCTGGATTCCGGCGCGGAGCCGCGGGAGTTCCACCCCCGCCCGACCCCCGACGACGGAACGGAGGTGGTCATCCGCGACGTGGCCTTCACGGACTACGGGCGCGGTGTCGCCGCGTCCGGAACGGCCCGCGGCAGGGACCAGGGGTTCCTCATGGTGTGGGACCGCGGGGAGGGGAACGTACGGGCCCAGAAGTGGTCGGAGAGCGAGTTCCTCTCGATCGGCAGCACCGGTGGCGGCTGGCTCCTGGTCTCCTTCCGGCCGATCGCCGAGCGGGAACCCCACGGGCTCGCCATGCTGGAGGACGACCTCACCACCAACCAGGAGTACCGCGTCCGCTGGGATTGAGCGCCGGGCCGTCAGGGCGCGGGGGCCTCGAAGGCGGTGACCCAGGCCGGGAGGGGCTCACGGCTCGCCGGCCACGGCTCCGGCACACCGGCGGTGCCGGTGCGGGCCGCCACCACGCCCCCGGCGATCGCGCAGGTGGTGTCCCGGTCGCCCAGCCCCGCCACCGTCGTCCAGAGCGCTTCGGCCAGGTCGTCCGGGTGGCCGGCGGCGGCCCAGAGGGCGAACGGCACGGTGTCCTGGGCCGACAGGCGGGTGCCGTTCCCCAGCATCGCGGCGGCGTGTTCGGGCGCGGTGCCCGGCGCCAGCCGGGCCGCCCGCTCCAGGCCCGACCGCACCTGTGAGGGTTCGAGCCGTTCGGCGACCGTGCGGAGGAACCCGGCGCGGCCGGGTGCGGGGGCTCCGCGGCCGCGCACCGCCAGGGCCGCGGCGAGGGCCACCGCGACCGCACCGGCGACGGCCTCTGGGTGGGTGTGGGTCACCGTGGCGGACAGGGCCGCCTCCTCGGCGACGCGGTCGAGGTCGTCGGCGAAGTAGGCGCCCAGGGGGGCCACCCGCATGGCGGCGCCGTTGCCGTGGGAGCCCTCGCCGCCGAACTGCCCGGCGGCGGCCGGACGCCACGGCTCCCCGTCGCCGATGCGGCGGAGCAGCCGGTTCATCGACGGCCCGTACCCGCGGCCCGGGTCGTAGCGGCCCGCGAAGTCCGCGGCGAGGGCGTCCTGGTCGATCCGCCCGTGTTCGATGAGCACGGCCAGGACCGAGAGCGCCATGGCGGTGTCGTCGGTCCAGTGCCAGACGGGCTCGGCCAGCCATCGCCGGCCGATCGCCTCCTCGGCCTGTCCCGGCGCGAGGAAGTACCGGTCGCCGAAGGCGTCCCCGAGTGCGAGCCCGTCCAGGCTCCGCACGGCCCGCCCGATCCGCTGTTCCCGCATCCGCCTGCTCCGTCCGCCGTGTCGCCGCCGCCCCCATCCTGCCCGGTACCGTCGCGGCCGCGCCGCCCGGGGTAAGGGCACTCCGGGGGCGGTGGCCGGCGGGGCCGGCGGGGCCGGCGGGGCCGGCGCCAGCCTCGGCGCATGCACGTCGTCGAACGCGGATCGGGCACGCCGATCGTCCTGCTGCACGGTTTCGGGGTCGACCACCGGCTGCTCCTGCCCCTGGACCCCGTCTTCGAGGCGGAGGGCGGGTGGCGGCGGCTGTACGTCGACCTGCCGGGCACCGCGGGGACACCGGTCGGCGCGGTCGCGAGCGCCGAGGACGTGGTCTCCGCCGTGGAGGACGAGATCGGAGAGCGCCTGGGCGGGGAGCCGTTCGCCCTCCTGGGGAACTCGTTCGGCGGCATGGTCGCCCGCCGGGTGGCCCACGACCTGCGCCCGCGGGTGCCGGGCCTGGCGGTGCCGGCAGCGGTGTTCGTCGCCGGCCACGCGCAGCGGGACGTGCCCGCGCGGACCGTGCTGGCCGAGGATCCGGCGGCGGTCGCGGGTCTGGGCGGGGACGGCGGGACGTACTCCGAGACGGCGGTGGCCCAGTCGGCCGCCGACGCGCGGGCGTTCGCCGAGCACGCCCTCCCCGGGCTGCGCTCCGCCGACGGGGTCGGGCTGGAGCGCATCGCCCGGCGCTACGCCCTGGACCGGGAGCCGGAGGAGGACGCACCGGAGCCGTTCACCCGGCCGTCCCTGTTCGTCACCGGCCGGCAGGACCACGTGGTGGGCCACCGCGACGCATGGGTCCGGGCCGGGCACTACCCGCACGCGACGTTCACCGTGCTCGGCGCGGCCGGTCACAACGTGCACCTGGACCGGTCGGCGCTCACCGCGGCGCTGGTCGCGGACTGGCTCCGGCGGATGCGGACCGTTCCCTGGGACGCCGTCCCGGCGCCGGACCGCCGTGGCGGGTCCGGCGCCCGGCGGGCGCCGGTCAGGCGGCGCGGAGCGCGGCGAAGAAGGCGCGGATGTCGCCGGCGACGACCTCGGGGACCTCCAGGGCGGCGAAGTGGCCTCCCTTCTCGAAGCGGCTCCAGTGCACGATGTTGGAGTTGTCGCGCTCGGCGAGGACCCGGATGGTCTGGAAGTCGTCGGCGAAGACCGCGACGCCCGTGGGCGCCCCGTTCACCTGCGGCTCGTCCTGGGCGCGCGCGTTCTCGAAGTAGGAGCGGCCCATGCCGGAGGCGGCGTTGGCGAACCAGTTCACACTCACCTCCAGGAGGATCTTCTCCAGCGGCACCAGCGACGTGCCGTTGCCGAAGGAGTTGAACAGCTCGCTGTAGGCGAGCAGGCCCACCGGCGAGTCGCTGAGGCCGACCGCGACGGTCTGGGGCCGCGAGGCGTTCATCGTGTTGTAGCCGCCCACGGACTGGAACCACCGCATGTGCTCCAGCCCGGCGTGGTCCTGCGGCTCCAGTCGCTCGAACTCGGCGGGGTCGCCGGAGGGGAACGAGAAGAGCTGGAGCACGTGCAGGCCGAGGAACCCCTCGGGCTCCAGCAGCCCGAGCTCCCGGGCGACCATCGCACCGTTGTCGGAGCCGTGGACGCCGTAGCCCCCGTAGCCGAGGCGGCGCATCAGGGTGTCGTAGGCGGCGGCGACGCGGGCGGTGGTCCAGCCGCCGGAGGCGAGCGGCTGGGAGAAGCCGTAGCCCGGTGCGTCCGGGATGACCAGGTGGAAGGCGTCCTCGGCGCGGCCGCCGCGGGAGACCGGGTCGGTGAGCGCGTCCACGAGGTCGAGGTAGTCCACGGACGAGCCCGGGTAGGTGTGCGCGAGCAGCAGCGGCGTGGCGTCGGCGTGCGGGGAGCGCACGTGCACGAAGTGGATGTTCTGCCCGTCGATGTCGGTGGTGAAGTGCGGGACGGCGTTGATGCGCGCCTCGGCGGCCCGCCAGTCGAAGTCCCGCCAGGCGCCGACCGCCTCGCGCAGGTAGGCGTCGGGGGTCCCGGCCTCCCAGTCGTCGACCGGGGAGGGCTGGGGCAGGCGGGTCCGGGAGAGGCGGTCGTGCAAGTCGGCGAGCTCGGCGTCGGTGACGGCGACGGTGAAGGGGCGGATGTCGGCGGCGGAAGCGCTGGTGTTCTCCATGTCTCCGACGGTACGGTCCCATCAGGAAGATTCGCTTCCTAATGGATCCTGCGGTCCGCGAGGATGTTCGGAGGGGGCCGGATGCCCGACACCGCCGCCAGACTGCTGGCGCTGCTCTCCCTGCTCCAGTCGCAGCCCGACCGGACGGGGCGCGAGCTCGCCGAGCGGCTCGGGGTCAGCGGCCGCACGGTCCGCAAGGACGTGGACCGGCTGCGCGAACTCGGCTATCCCGTGGAGGCGGCCCGGGGTTCGACGGGCGGGTACCGTCTCGGGGCGGGCGGCCGGATGCCCCCGCTGCTGCTCGACGAGGAGGAGGCCGTCGCCGTGGCCGTCGGGCTGCGCGCCGCGGGCGGCGTCTCGGGGGTCGCCGAATCGGGAGGGCGGGCACTCGCCAAGCTCGAGCAGGTACTGCCCGCGCGCCTGCGCCGGACCGTGGAGGCCCTGCACGGAACGATCGAGCACGCCCCCGGGAACACCGGCACCGACGCGCCCGATCCCGAGGTCGACGCGGGTGTGCTGCGGGCGGTGGCGCGCGCCGTCCGCGACGGCGAGTGGCTGCGGTTCGACTACGAGGGGGACCCCCGGCTCGTGGAGCCGTACCGGCTGCTCTCCTGGCAGCGCCGCTGGTACCTGGTCGGCCGCGACCCGCGCGGCGGCGGGTGGGACGCCTACCGCGTCGACTGGATGGCGCCGCGGCCGCCGACCGGTCGCCGCTTCGACCCGGTGGCGCCGCCAGGCGGGGACCTCACGGCGTTCGCCATGCGGGCGATCGCCGCCCAGGGGTGGAAGGTGCATGCGCGGCTGCGCGTCGACGCGCCCGCGGAGCGGGTGCTGGAACGCATCAACCCGGCGGTCGGGGTGGTCGAACCCGTCGACGGGGCGACCTCTGTACTGGTCACGGGTGCCGACAGCCTCGACACGGTGGCCGTGTACGTCGGCATGCTCGGCATGGACTTCACTGTGGAGTCGCCGGCCGAGCTGGTGCCGCTGCTGCGCGCGCTGTCCGAGCGCTACGCCCGTGCGGTCCGGGGCTCGTCCCGGTGAGGGCCGGGCCGGTCGTGCCCGCCGGCACCGCCCCCGCGTCGCACGGCGGGGCCGCCGCACCCCGCCCGCGGGGCGGGGTGCGGCGGCCGGAGCCGTTCCCCGGCGCGTCCGCGCCGGGGCGGCCCGGTCAGCCGTTGTGGTTCGCGATGCACTGGCTGAGCAGGTTGAGGTCCAGGTTGATGAGGCCGAGCGCGTTCTGCTCGTCGATGCAGGCCTGGTAGGCGTTGGAACCACCGGAGGCGGCGGTCGTCGGCGCGGCGGTGGCCACCCCCGCGCCCGCGCCGAGCAGACCCGCGGCGAACAGACCGGTGACGGCGAACTTGACAGCGTTACGCATGATCGTTCCTCGTTCCTCTGTCTTGGTACTTCAGGCACAGCGCCCACCAGGGAAGATAACCCTTAGATCACATTTCGAAACTCTCTGTGTCCAGATGGGGGCGGCAGCGGGCGTCCCCGGCCGCCCCCCGCGGGCGGGGGCGCAGGCCGGAATCCGGCCGTGGCGGGCCCTTCCGGGCCGCCGGCGCGCAGATGCGGCCGGCGGCCCGAACGGATCACTCGTACTCGGTGCCGCCCTTGCGGGTGAGGTAGGCGTCGGACACGAACTTGGCGATCGCGCGCCCCGCCAGGACCTCGGAGTACCGCTCCCGGGCCGGGCGGACGACCACGCCCTCGCGCAGGTGGGCGGCGCGGCCGCTCCAGGTCTCCTCGCCCTGGGCGACCCCGAGCAGGGCCGCCTCGTCGTAGGGGCCGCTGTAGAGCTCGGGGACGGCGGGCAGGCCGACCTCCTTCAGCACGCCCGGCAGGTCCGCGGCGTCGATCCAGGACACGGCGCCGCCGACGTCCAGGCGGACGTCGAACACCGCGTACCCCGGCCGCTCGCTGCGGCCGTGCTCGCCGTAGCCCAGGTCCTGCACGCCCGCGCCGAACACCTCGCCGAACACGCCCACCCGGTCCGCGCCGAACCTCTCGGCGATCCGCCGGGCGGCCCCGGGGACCCCGTGGGCCTTCACCGACCTCCAGTACAGGTTGTCCTCGGCGAAGGCCAGCGCCAGGTTGCGGGACCCGTGCCCCTTGGAGGAGACGAACTCCTCGCCGGTCCCGGCGACCAGGGTGAACAGGCAGGCGGTGCCGTGGATCTTCTCCGTGGCGACCACGGGCTCGCCGGGGACGAAGACGTCCGGGTAGCGCTTGGCGTTCTCCACCTCGATCCACCGCAGCAGGTCGGGGGCGGCGACGACCTCGCCGCTCATGTGCAGCGGCACCTCGGGCACCCACTTGGTGATGCCGAGTTCCGCGGCGAAGTCCTCGCCCTCCTCCTGGGACCGCGCCAGGTCCCGGCCGACCAGCGCCCGGGGGCGGCAGACGATGCCCTGGGAGATCTCCCCGCGCAGCCGGATGGCCTTGACCCGGTTGCGCCTGGAGCCCGCGAGCTTCCCGGTCAGCCCGAGCTCGTCGATGAGCCCGTCGGGGAGCACGGCGCTCTCGGGGATGTAGACGGCCCGGTCACCGGTGCGGTAGGCGCCCTTGGCCACGACCGCGCGGAACAGGCCGACCTGGGCCAGTTCGAGCGCGTCGGCGTTGGGGTGGGGGTGGATGGTGAGCCGCTCCGCGGTGACCCGGAGGGTGGACATGGGGTTCCCTTCCTGGTTCGGGGACAGGGTGCGCCGGGGCAGGGGCCCTGCGGCCCGGGGGCCGGGCGCAGGCGCCGTGGGTGGCCCGGCCACTATGGCCGAGGGGCCGCCGCGGGGACAACGCCTTTTCCCTCCGGGCCCCGGGGCGGCCGGCCGGAGACCGCCCCGGGGGCGGGTCCAGCCCAGGGGCCGCCTCCGCCGGGCCCCGGGGGCGTTGATAGCCTGCCCGGGCCAGTCGTACCACTCCGGTGGTCAGGGAATCCGGTGCGAATCCGGAACTGACGCGCAGCGGTGAGGGGGACGGGCGGGGTACTGCGCCACTGGGGCGGGACCGTGTCGGCCGGGAACGGCGGCGCGGACCGGCCTGGGAAGGCATCCCGTCCGGGTGAGCCCGAGTCCGAAGACCTGCTGGCCCCGCGCGCCGACACCGCGCGGGTGACCCATGCCAGGCTCCGCGTCCGAGCCCCGACATGCAAGGCGTCCCCATGTACCGCCGTACGCCCCTCGCGGGCTCCCTGCTGCTCGTCCCCGTGCTGCTGCTCTCCGCCTGTTCCCCGGACCCGGGGGACGGGTCGGCCGCGACCGGCTCCGCCCCGGACGGCGGAGCGTCCCTCGACAACTGCGGGTACGCGGTGCCCCTGGGCACTCCCCCGCAGCGGGTCGTCTCCCTCAACCAGGGCACCACCGAGATCCTGTACTCCCTGGGCCTGGCGGACCGCGTCGTCGGCACCGCCACCTGGACCGACCCGATCATGGAGGGCCTGGAGGAGGCCGACGAGGGCGTCCCGCGCCTGGCGGAGAACAACCCCTCCTTCGAGCGGGTCCTGGAGGCCGAACCCGACTTCGTCACGGCCTCCTTCGTGTCCACCCTGGGCACCGGCGGTGTCGCCACCCGTGAGCAGTTCGAGGAGCTGGGGGTGGGCACGTACGTCTCTCCCGCCGACTGCGCCGCGGGCAAGGACAACGGCGGCGGCGGTGACGGCTCCCGCAGCGAACCGCTCACCCTGGACGTCGTCCACGGGGAGATCCGCGACCTGGCCGCCGTCTTCGGCGTCGAGGAGCGGGGCGAGGAGCTCGTGGCCGAGCTGGAGGCCAGGGTGGACTCCGCCACCGCCGACCTGGACGCCTCCGGGGTGTCCCTCATGTACTGGTTCGCGAACTCGGAGGCGCCCTACCTGGCCGGGTGCTGCGGGGCGCCCGGAGCGATCACACGGGCGGTCGGGGCGGAGAACGCCTTCGACGACACCCACGACGAGTGGCCCCAGATCAACTGGGAGACCGTCGCCGACCGGGACCCCGACGTCATCGTGCTGGGCGACCTCACCCGCGAGTCGCAGACCGCCGAGTCGGCGGCGGCCAAGATCGACTTCCTGGAGGGGCACCCCGCCACCCGCAACCTCACCGCGGTGCGCGAGGAGCGCTACATCCTGCTGAGCGGCCAGGCCATGAACCCCTCGATCCGCACCGTCGAGGGTGTGGAGCGGGTCGCCGCCGGACTGCGGGAACTCGGGTTCGCACGGTGAGGGGCGCGCGTCTCGCGCTGCTCACCGGCACGGGCCTGGCCGCCCTGGTCGCCTCCGTCGCGGTCGCGGTGACCATCGGCCCGGCCGACATCACCGTGACCGAGGTGCGGCTCTCGGTGCTGGCCCGGTTCGGGCACGGTGAGAGCCCCCTGTCGGCGCTGCGCGAGGGCATCGTGTGGAACCTGCGCATGCCCCGTGCGCTGCTGGCGGCGGTGTGCGGGGCCGGGCTGGCGCTGTGCGGCGCGGTGATGCAGTCGCTGCTGCGCAACCCCCTGGCGGACCCCTTCGTGCTGGGGGTGTCCTCGGGCGCCTCCACCGGGGCGGTCGTGGTGATCGTGCTGGGCTGGGGCGCCGGGGTGGTGTCGCTGTCGGCGGGCGCCTTCGCCGGTGCCGTGCTCTCCTTCGGGATGGTGGTGGTGCTGTCCCAGACCCTGGGCGCGACCATGGACCGGGTGGTGCTGTCCGGGGTCGCGGCGATGCAGCTCTTCTCGGCCCTGACCTCGTTCGTCGTGCTGACCTCGGCGGACGCCGAGACCACGCGCGGGGTGCTGTTCTGGCTGCTGGGCTCGCTCTCGGGTGCGGGGTGGGCCGACGTGGTCCTGTGCTCGCTGGTGCTGGCCGCGGTGCTGGCGGTGTGCCTGGGGAACACGGGCACCCTGGACGCGTTCGCGTTCGGGGAGGAGGCCGCCGCGCACCTGGGCGTGCGGGTGGCCAGGGTGCGCCTGCTGCTGCTGACCGCGACGGCCCTGCTCACCGCCGCGCTGGTCAGCGCGGCGGGGGCGATCGGGTTCGTGGGGCTGGTGCTGCCGCACATCACCCGCCTGCTCACCGGGTCCGGCCACACCCGGCTGCTGCCGGTGACCGCGCTGACCGGTGCCGTGTTCCTGGTGTGGGTGGACACGGCGGCGCGGACGCTGCTGGACCCGCAGGAGATCCCGGTGGGCGTGGTGACCTCGCTCATCGGGGTGCCGGCGTTCGTCGCCGTGCTGTACCGGACGAGGAGGGCGTCGTGACCGACCACGTGACCGCCGTGCCGGGACCGCCGCCTCCCGCCGCACCTCCCGCCGCGCCTCCCGCGACAGGGGAGCGCGGTCTGCGGGCCGACCGGGTGGCCCGCCTGGCGGGAGGGCGCCTGGTCGTGGACGGGGTGACCCTGGCCCCGCGCCCCGGGGAGACCGTCGGGCTGCTGGGCCCCAACGGCTCGGGCAAGTCCACCCTGCTGCGACTGCTGTCCGGTGTGCTCGCGCCGTCCGCGGGGGTCGTCGTCCTGGACGGCCGCCCGCTCGCCCGGACCGCCCGCCGGGCGGTGGCGCGGCGGGTGGCGGTCGTGGAGCAGCACGCGGAGACGCGGACCGAGCTGACGGTCCGCGACGCGGTGGCGCTGGGGCGCATCCCCCACCGGCGCGCCTGGACGCCCCCGTCCGCCGCCGACGCCGCGGCGGTGGCGGCCGCGCTGGAGGCGGCCGGGCTCACCGCTCTGGCCGACCGGTCCTGGCACACGCTGTCGGGCGGTGAGCGCCAGCGCGCCCAGATCGCCCGGGCCCTGGCCCAGGAACCCGGGGAGCTGCTGCTCGACGAACCCACCAACCACCTCGACATCCAGTACCAGCTGGACCTGATGGAACTGGTCGTGGGCCTGCCGGTGACCACGGTGATCGCCATGCACGACCTCAACCTGGCCGCGATGTACTGCGACCGGCTGCTGGTGCTGCGCGGGGGCCGGGCGGTCGCCGAGGGCACGCCCGCGCAGGTGCTCACCCCCTCCCTCATCAGGGAGGTCTACGGGGTGGACGCCGAGGTCGCCGAGGGGCCCGGCCACCCGGTGGTCCGGTTCCTGCGCCGGGTCCCGCACGTGCCCCTCGACCGCACCCGCCCCGCACACCCCCGCGCGGACACCGACGCGCCCGACGAGCCACAGCCCACGACCCCCTGGGGAGGAATCCGGCCATGACGGTACGGATCGCACTGTTGTCCACATCCGACACCGACCTGCTCTCAGCACGGGGCAGCGGCGCGTCCTACACGTGGGCGAACCCGTCCCGCGCCTCGGACGGCGAGCTCACCGCGGCGGTGGAGGGCGCCGACCTGGTCGTGGTGCGGCTGCTGGGCTCCCCGCACGACCTCTGGCCGGGGCTGTCCGCCGTCCGGGAGCGGGGCACGCCCCTGGTCGTGCTCAGCGGCGAGCAGCAGCCCAGCGCGGAGCTGATGGAGCACTCCACCGTGCCGATCGGCACGGCCACCGAAGCGCACCGCTACCTCGCCCAGGGCGGGCCCGCCAACCTGGCACGCCTGCACGCCTTCCTGTCGGACACCGTGCTGGTGACCGGCGAGGGGTTCGAGCCGCCCCTGGAGATCCCGGTGTGGGGCGTCGCCGAGCGGGACCGCGACGCGGACCCGGACCTGCCCCGGATCGGCATCCTGTACTACCGGGCCCACGAGGCCGGGGGCAACACGGCGTTCGTCCACGACCTGGCGGACGCGGTCGACGCCACCGGCCGGGCGGTGGGCGTGCCCGTGTTCGCCGGGTCGCTGCGCTCGGCGCCCGACGAGCTGTACGAGGCGCTCGGCGCGTTCGACGCGCTGGTGGTGACCCTGCTCGCCGCGGGCGGCAGCACCCCCGCCGCGGCGGGTGCGGGAGGGGACGACGAGGCCTGGGACGTGGAGCGGATGGCCGCCCTGGGCGTCCCGGTCCTCCAGGGGCTGTGCCTGACGAGCCCGCGCGCCGCCTGGGAGGAGTCCGACGACGGGGTCACACCGCTGGACTCGGCCAACCAGATCGCCATCCCCGAGTTCGACGGCCGCATCATCACCGTGCCGTTCTCCTTCAAGGAGATCGACCGGGACGGGCTGCCCCGCTACGCCGCCGACCCCGAGCGCTGCGCCCGCCTGGCCGGGATCGCGGTGGCGCACGCGCGCCTGCGGCACGTGCCGCCCGCCGAGAAGCGGATCGCGGTGGTGCTGTCGGCCTACCCCACCAAGCACGCGCGGATCGGCAACGCGGTCGGCCTGGACACCCCCCGCTCCCTGGTGCGCCTGCTGCGGCGGCTGCGGGAGGAGGGCTACGACCTCGGCGGACCGGAGGCCCTGCCCGGCCTGGACCTGCCCGACGAGGGAGAGGCGGGCGACGCGCTCGTGCACGCCCTGATCGCCGCGGGCGGCCAGGACGAGGAGTGGCTGACCTCCGGACAGCTCACCGACGCCCACGTGCGCATCACCGCCGAGGAGTACGCCGCCTGGACCGCGCACCTGCCCGCGGAGCTGCGGGAGGCGATGACCGAGGCCTGGGGCCCCGCCCCGGGAAGCCTCTACGTCAACGACGCCGGCGAGATCGTGCTCGCCGCGCTGCGGGCGGGCAACGTCGTCGTCCTGGTGCAGCCGCCGCGCGGTTTCGGCGAGAACCCCATCGCGATCTACCACGACCCGGACCTGCCGCCGAGCCACCACTACCTGGCGGCCTACCGCTGGCTGGAGCACGGGTTCGGCGCCCACGCGGTGGTCCACCTGGGCAAGCACGGATCGCTGGAGTGGCTCCCGGGCAAGAACGCGGCCCTGTCCGCGGCCTGCGCCACCGACGCCGCCCTGGGCGACCTGCCGCTCGTGTACCCGTTCCTGGTCAACGACCCGGGTGAGGGGGCCCAGGCCAAGCGGCGCGTCCACGCCACGGTCGTGGACCACCTGATCCCGCCGATGGCGCGCGCGGAGACGTACGGCGACATCGCCCGCCTGGAGCAGCTGCTGGACGAGCACGCCAACATCGCCGCCATGGACCCGGCCAAGCTGCCCGCGGTCCGCGGCGAGATCTGGTCCCTGATGCGGGCCGCGGAGATGCACCGGGACCTGGGGCTGGCCGAGCGGCCCGGCGACGAGGAGTTCGACGACTTCCTGCTGCACGTCGACGGATGGCTGTGCGAGATCAAGGACACCCAGATCCGCGACGGGCTGCACGTGCTGGGCGCCGCCCCCGGGGGCGGGGCCCGGGTGAACCTGGTCCTGTCCGTGCTGCGCGCCGCGCAGGTGTGGGGAGGGGTCGGGCGGGCCGTGCCGGGACTGCGCGCGGCGCTGGGCCTGGAGGAGGGCGCGTCTACCGCCGAGGTGGACGCGGTGGAGGCGCTCGCCCGCGACCTGGTGGAGCGCATGGAGGCCGCGGACTGGGACCCGGCCGCGGTGCCGGGCCTGCACGACGACGCGCGGGTGCGCTCCGTCCTGGAGTTCGCGGCCACCCAGGTCGTGCCGCGCCTGGCGCGCACCACCGACGAGCTCGACCACGTCCTGCGCGCCCTGGCGGGCGGGTTCGTCCCGGCGGGGCCGTCGGGGTCCCCGCTGCGGGGCCTGGTCAACGTCCTGCCGACCGGGCGCAACTTCTACACCGTCGACCCGCGGGCGGTGCCGTCCCGGCTGGCCTGGCAGACCGGCCAGGCCATGGCCGACTCGCTGCTGCGCCGCCACCTGGACGAGACGGGGACCTACCCGGAGTCGGTCGGGCTCTCGGTGTGGGGCACCTCGGCGATGCGCACGTCCGGCGACGACGTGGCCGAGGTGCTGGCCCTGCTCGGCGTGCGGCCGGAGTGGGATGAGGCGTCGCGCCGGGTCTCGCGCCTGGACGTGGTGCCCCTGGAGGAGCTGGGGCGCCCGCGGATCGACGTGACGGTGCGCATCTCCGGTTTCTTCCGGGACGCGTTCCCGCACGTGGTCGCCATGATGGACGACGCCGTGGCCCTGGTTGCCGGGCTCGACGAACCGGACGAGCGCAACTTCGTCCGCGCGCACACCCGCGCGGACCTGGAGTCGCACGGGGACCTGCGGCGGGCCACCACCCGGATCTTCGGCTCCGCCCCGGGGTCCTACGGGGCGGGCATCCTCCAGGTGGTGGAGTCGGGCAACTGGCGCGACGACAGCGACCTGGCGGAGGTGTACACCGCCTGGGGCGGGTTCGCCTACGGCCGCGGGCTCGACGGCGTCCCGGCCGCCGACGACATGCGGGCCAACTACCGGCGGATCAGGGTGGCGGCGAAGAACATCGACAGCGCCGAGCACGACATCGCCGACTCCGACGACTACTTCCAGTACCACGGCGGCATGATCGCCACCGTGCGCGCGCTCACGGGCTCCGACCCCAAGGCGTACGTGGGCGACTCCACCTCGCCCGACGCGGTGCGCACCCGCCCGCTGTCGGAGGAGACGGCGCGGGTGTTCCGGGCCCGCGTGGTGAACCCGCGGTGGATCTCCGCGATGCGGCGGCACGGGTACAAGGGGGCGTTCGAGCTGGCCGCGACCGTCGACTACCTCTTCGGGTTCGACGCCACGGCGGGCGTGGTCCACGACTGGATGTACGAGCGGCTCGCGGCCGAGTACGTGCTCGACGGGACCACGCAGGAGTTCTTGCGCCGCTCCAACCCGTGGGCGCTGCACGGCATCGTCGAGCGGCTGCACGAGGCCGCCCGGCGCGGCCTGTGGGCGGAGCCCGACCCCGCGACCCTCCAGGCGCTCACCGAGGTGTACCTGGAGGTCGAGGGCGACCTGGAGGAGAGGGACGAGTGAGGGTGCGCGTCCTGGGGATCGGCATGGGTCCCCGACAGCTCACCGCCGAGGCGTCCGACGCCCTGCGGGGGTGCGACTACGCGGTCGCCTCCCGCAAGGGGGACGACGACGGGCTGCTGGCGCTGCGGCGGGCGGTCTGCGCGGCGCACGGCGTCCCGCTGGTGGAGGTGCCCGACCCCGAGCGGGACCGGGACGCCGCCGACTACGCGGCGGCGGTCGCCGCCTGGCACGGGGCGCGGGTGGCCGCCTACGAGCGGGTGCTGGCCGAACGCGGGGGGACGGCGGCGTTCCTGGTCTGGGGCGACCCGTCCCTGTACGACTCGACGCTGCGGATCGTGGAGGCCGTGGCGGCGCGGGGCGCCGTGCCGGTGGAGTACGACGTGCTGCCGGGGATCAGCGCCCCGCAGGTGCTCGCCGCGCGGCACCGGATCGTGCTGCACGGGGTGGGGCGGCCGGTCCACGTCACCCCGGCCCGGCGGCTGGAGGAGGCGGTGGCCGCGGGCCACCGCGACATCGTCGTCATGCTGGGCGGGCGGCACGGGTTCGACGGCCTGGCGGACTGGTCCGTGTGGTGGGGCGCCAACCTGGGCACCGACACCGAGGAGCTGGTCGCGGGGCGGGTCGGCGACGTGCTGCCCGGCATAGAGGCGGCCCGGCGGCGGGCCCGGGAGAGGGCGGGATGGGTCATGGACACGGCGCTGCTCAGGAGGCCGGAGTGAGGCCGGGGGGCACCGGGCCGAAGGCCTCCCTTGAGGGTGGAAGTCCGCACCGGCGCGAAGCGCTCCCCCCGGACGACGGTGGGAGACGGGCGGGACTGCTGGTCGCCGGCACCACCTCCGACGCGGGCAAGAGCGTGGTCACCACCGGCCTGTGCCGGGCCTTCGCGCGCCGCGGGGTGCGGGTCGCCCCCTACAAGGCGCAGAACATGTCCAACAACTCCATGGTCTGCCGGGGGCCGGACGGGCGGCCCGCGGAGATCGGACGGGCGCAGTGGGTGCAGGCGTTGGCCGCGCGCACCGAGCCCGAGCCCGCGATGAACCCGGTCCTGCTCAAGCCCGGCGGCGACCGGCGCAGCTACGTGGTGCTGCTCGGCCACCCCGGGGGCGAGGTGTCCTCCGCGGACTGGGAGGCGGGGCGCCGCCACCTGGCGGAGGCGGCGCACGCCGCCTTCGACGACCTGGCGTCCCGGTACGAGGTGGTCGTCGCCGAGGGCGCGGGCAGCCCCGCCGAGATCAACCTGCGGGCGGGCGACTACGTCAACATGGGGCTGGCCCGGCACGCCGGCCTGCCTGCGGTGGTCGTGGGGGACATCGACCGGGGCGGGGTGTTCGCCGCCCTGTACGGGACGGTGGCCCTGCTGGAGCGGGCCGACCGCGACCTGGTCGCGGGTTTCGTGGTCAACAAGTTCCGGGGCGACCCCGCGCTGCTGGAACCGGGGCTGGCGGACCTGGAGCGGCGCACGGGCCGGCGCGTGTACGGCGTCCTGCCGTGGGAGCCGGACCTGTGGCTGGACTCGGAGGACGCCCTCGACCTGGAGGGCAGGCGCGCGGACGGGGACCGGGCGCGGCGGGTGGCGGTGGTGCGCCTGCCCCGCATCAGCAACTTCACCGACGTGGACGCGCTCGGGCTGGAGCCGGGCCTGGACGTGGTGTTCGCGTCGGGCCCGCGCGACCTCTCCGACGCCGACCTCGTCGTGCTGCCCGGCACCCGCGCCACCCTGGCGGACCTGGAGTGGCTGCGCTCGCGGGGGCTGGACCGCGCCGTGGTCGGGCACGCCCGCCGGGGGCGGCCGGTGCTGGGGATCTGCGGCGGCTTCCAGATGCTGGGCCGCACCGTGGCCGATCCCGGCGGGGTGGAGGTCCGCGGCGGCGGGGAGGCGCCGGGGCTGGGGCTGCTGGACGTGCGCACGGACTTCACCGCGGACAAGACCCTCGGGCTGCCGTCGGGGGAGGTGTTCGGCGTTCCCGTGAGCGGCTACGAGATCCACCACGGCACGGTGACGCGCGGCCCGGGGGCGGAGGCGTTCCCCGGCGGGGCACGGGCGGGCGCGGTCTTCGGCACGCTCTGGCACGGGGCTCTGGAGGGCGACGCCTTCCGCGGCGCGTTCCTCGCCGAGACGCTCGGCCACGAGGCGTCCGGCGTCCGGTTCGCCCAGGCCCGGGAGCGGCGCCTGGACCTGCTCGGCGACCTGGTGGAACGGCACCTGGACGTCGACGCGCTGCTGGACCTGGCCCGCGGGGGCGCCCCCGCGGGCCTGCTCGATCCGCACCCCGGGGGCGCCCGGTGAGGCCGCCGCGCGGGAGCCGGACACCGGCCCGCGAAAGCGCACCGCGGCGACCGCCCGGCACCCACCCGCGGGAACGCACGGTGGCACCGCCGCCGCGCGGGAGCCGGACACCGGCCCGTGAAAGCTCGGTCCATGGACCGTCCGAGACCCGCCGGAGGGGAACACGATGAGACTGCTGCTGCTGGGCGGTACCTCCGAGGCCCGCGAGCTGGCCGCCCTCCTGGTGGACGCGGGGGTGGACGTCACCTCGTCACTGGCCGGGAGGGTGGCGCGGCCGCGCCTGCCGGTGGGCCGGGTCCGCGTCGGGGGTTTCGGCGGGGTGGCCGGGCTGCGCGCCGCGCTGGCCGACTACGACGCGGTCGTGGACGCCACCCACCCCTTCGCCCTGGGGATGTCCGCGAACGCGGCCGCGGCCTGCACCGACCTGCCGCTGCTGCGGCTGGAGCGGCCCGGGTGGGAGCCCGAACCGGACTGGCACCACGCCGCCGACCACGAGGAGGCGGCCCGGACGGCGGCGCGGCTGGGGTCCCGGCCGTTCCTGACCGTCGGGCGCCAGGAGCTGGCGCGGTTCGAGCCCGCCCTGAGCTCCCTGCCCGTCCTGGCCCGCGTGGTGGACGCGCCGGAGCGGCGGCCGCCCGACGCCTGGCGGCTGGTGACCGGGCGGGGGCCGTACACGCTGGAGGGCGAGCGCGGGCTCATGGCCGGGCACGGGTCCGACGTCCTGGTCACGAAGAACTCGGGCGGGACCTACACCCGGCCCAAGCTGGAGGCCGCGCGCCTGCTCGGCGTCCCGGTCGTGGTGGTGCGGCGCCCGCCGGGCCCCGCGGGTGTGCCCGTCGTGCACGACGTGGCGTCGGCGTTCGCGTGGGTGCGCGACCTGGGCTGAGCCGACCGCCGCTCCGCCCTCCCGGCACCGGGCATGAGCGTTCGGTCCCCCTGAGCGGTGGCGGTGCCGACACCCGCCCGGGCACGCGGCCTGAGCCGAGCAGGTCGACGCCCCCGGCGGCCCGACGCCGGGACCGAGCACGAGTGGCCCCTGGCCGTGGCGCGGTACCGACACCCGCCCGGGTGCGCACCGGGCCCGGACGACATCACCTCTCCCCGGCGTCTCACCTCCCCCATCAAGCGGCCCGGCACCGGCGTGCGTGCGCCGGGCCGCCGGGGTTCACGCCTGGGTGGCGAGGGCGGGCGCCGTCCGCCCGGTGATCGCGTCCAGCGCCGCCAGGAACCTCGCGGTGGCCTCAGGCGGGCGCACGGCCACCCGCACCCAGGAGGCGTCCAGGCCGGGGAAGGTGTCGGCCCGCCGCACCGCGATGCCGCCCGCGCGCAGGCGGGCGTGGATTCCCTCGCCGACCCGGGCCAGGACGAACGGGGCGCGGGAGGGGACGTGGTCCAGCCCGGCCCGGCGCAGTCCGGCCTCCAGCGGGGCCCGCCACCCGTCGAGGGTGCGGGCGCGTTCGGCCGCCTCGGCCACCGCCCGCGGGTCCGCCGCGCAGGCGACCATGGCCGCGACGGCGGGCGCGGACACCGTCCAGGGCGTCTGACCCCGGGCCAGCTCCCGGACGACCGCCGGGTCGCCGACGGCGTACCCGGCGCGGATGCCGGGGATCGACCAGTGCTTGGTGAGGCTGCGCAGGACCACCACCCCCTCCAGCTCCTCCCCCGCCAGCGACCCGGGTTCGCCGGGAACGGCGTCCATGAACGCCTCGTCGATGACCAGGAGGCGTCCGGGGCGGCGGAGGGCGCGCAGCACCTCGGCCGGGTGCAGGACCCCGGTGGGGTTGGTGGGGTTGCCCACCACCACGAGGTCGGCGTCCTCGGGGACGGCCTCGGGGTGGAGCGCGAAGCCGTCCCGCGCGGTGCACAGCACCGGTGTGACGCGGTGCCCCGCCTGTTCCAGGGCGGCGTGCGGCTCGGTGAACTGGGGGTGCACGACCACCGGGCGGCGCCAGGGGCGCAGCCGGGCGAGGAGCGTGAACGCCTCCGCGGCCCCCGCGGTGGGCAGGACGTCATCGGGAGCGCGCCCGTGGCGGCGGGCGATCGCGGCGCGGGCGGGGCCGGGGTCGGGGTAGGCGGCGGCGTCGGCCAGGCTCGCGTGCAGGGCCCGGTCGAGCCAGGCCGGGCGCGGGCCCGCGTACACGTTGACGGCGAGGTCCAGCAGGCCGTCGCCGGTCTCGGCGTCCCCGTGGTGGCGCAGCGGATCCGCGGGGCGCTCGGGACCGCTGGCGGCTGCCGGGGCGGCCGGAGGTGCTCCGCCGTCCGTGCCGGGCGCCGCCGGAGCCGCGCACGTGGGGGCGGAGCCGGAGGCCGGGGAGGACGCGCCGTCCGTGTCGGCGGGTGTCGGAGGTGTCGCCGCGGGGGCCGCGGCCGTGTGCGGTCCGACCCCGCGCGCAGGCCCGCCGGAGGCGACGGCGGTGGCGAAGCGGTCCGCGAGCCGGGGGTGACCCGCCCAGTGGACGTGCAGGTAGGACGCGTGCAGGGTCGGTGAGGCGAACCCCTCCGCGGCGCCCCCGATCTCCCACGCCGGGCCGTCCGCTCCGCTCTCCGGGGTGACCCGGGTGCGGTGGAACTCGTGGCCGGTCACCCTCTCCCCCGCCCGGGTCAGCAGCGTGTCCCGGGGCGAGACCGCCTCCGGATAGCGCAGCGTCAGGCGGTCGGTCATCCGGGCGTCGGCCGGCAGGGCGCCGACCATGGGCAGCCCGTCCAGGGACCGGGCGAGGTAGAGCAGGCCCGCGCACTCGGCGACGGTGGGGACACCGTCCAGCACCGCCTCCCCGAGTTCGGCGGCCAGGGCGCGGTTGGCGGACAGTTCCCCCGTGTACACCTCCGGGAAGCCGCCGCCGAGGTAGATCCCCCGGGTCCCGGCGGGCAGCCCGGTGTCGGTGAGCGGGTCGAAGACCCGCACGTCGCACCCGGCGGCGCGGAGCAGCTCCTCGGTCTCGGTGTAGCGGAAGGTGAAGGCGCGCCCCCCGGCCACCGCGACCACCGGGCGCCGCCCGCCGGTCCGGCCGCCGGACCGGCCGTCCACCTCCCGGTCCGGGTCCCAGGGCCGGGCGTCCAGAGCGGGCGCGGAGCGGGCGAGCTCCAGCAGCGCGGCCAGGTCGACGTGGGCGGCGACGTGCTCGCCCAGGCGGGCCACCACCCGCTCCGACTCCGCCCGTTCGGCGGCCGGGACCAGGCCCAGGTGCCGCGAGGGGCGGGTGATCCGCTCGTCGTGGGGGACGACGCCGAGCACCGGCAGGCGGGTGGAGCGGGTGATCTCCGCGATGTTGCGCGCCGACCCGGCGCGGTTGAGGATCACGCCCGCGACCTCGACCGAGGGGTCGTAGTCGGCCATCCCCGCCACGAGGGCGCCCGCGGACCGGGACATGCGGGACACGTCCACGACCAGCACCACCGGGGTCCGGGTGAGCGCGGCGACGTGCGCCGACGAGGCGAAACCGCCGGTCCCGATGCGCCCGTCGTGCAGCCCCATGACGCCTTCGATGACGGCGGTGTCCGCGCCGCGCGCCCCGTGCAGGAACAGCGGCGCCACCCGGTGCTCCCCCACCAGGTGGGGGTCGAGGTTGCGGCCGGGGCGGCCGGTGGCCAGGGCGTGGTAGCCGGGGTCGATGTAGTCCGGGCCGACCTTGTGCCCGCTCACGGTGTGCCCGGCGTCGCGGAGCGCGGCCATGAGCCCGGTCGCGACCGTGGTCTTGCCCTGGCCCGTCATGGGGGCGGCGACCATGACCCGGGGCGGCGCCGTCACCATTCGATGCCCCGCTGCCCCTTCCGGCCCGCGTCCATGGGGTGCTTCACCTTGGTCATCTCGGTGACCAGGTCGGCGGCCTCCAGGAGTTCGGGGGCCGCGCGGCGGCCGGTGACCACCACGTGCTGGCGGCCCGGCCGGCCCCGCAGGGTCGCCACGACGTCCTCGACGTCGACCCAGCCCCAGTGGATCGGATAGGTGAACTCGTCGAGGATGAGCAGGTCGTGCCGCTGGTCGGCGAGCCTGCGCTTGATCTCCGCCCAGCCCTCGGCCGCGTCCGCGGCGTGGTCCTCCGTGCTGCCCTGGCGGCGGCTCCAGGACCAGCCCGAGCCCATCTTGTGCCACTCCACGGGGCCGCCCTCACCGGTCTCCTCGTGCAGTCGCCCCAGGCGTTCGAGCACGGTCTGCTCGCCGATGCGCCACTTCGCCGACTTCACGAACTGGAACACACCGATCCGCCAGCCCTGGTTCCAGCCGCGCAGCGCGAGCCCGAACGCGGCGGTCGACTTGCCCTTGCCGTCGCCGGTGTGGACGGCGAGCACGGGCTGGTTGCGGCGCTGGCGCGTGGTGAGCCCGTCGTCGGGGACCACGAGCGGTTTTCCCTGCGGCATCAGGCGGCCCTCTCTCTCACGGCGGTGCCCAGCGCGTCGGCGCTGACCTCGGACACGGGGATGTGGTCGGCGCCCAGGCGGCGGGCGAGGTCGGCGGCCAGTCCCAGTCGCAGCGGACCGGACTCGCCGTCCACGACGACGGTGGTCACGCCCAGCCCGGCGACGTGGTCGGCGGCCGCCAGTGAACGGCCGACGGCGCCCCGTCCTCCGGTGGCCCGGCCGTCGGTCACCAGGACGAGCAGCGGGCGCTGGCGCGGATCGCGCAGGCGCTCGCGCCGCAGGACCCGGGCGGCCTCCAGCAGGCCCTCGGCGAGCGGGGTCCGCCCTCCGGCGGGCAGCTCGTCCAGGCGTGCGGCGGCGGCGTCCACCGACCGGGTCGGCGGCAGCACCAGTTCGGCCCCGGCCCCGCGGAAGGTCACGAGGCCGACCTTGTCGCGGCGCCGGTAGGCGTCCAGAAGCAGGGACAGGATGGCCGTCTTGACCTCGCCCATGCGCTTGCGGGCCGCCATGGAGCCGGACGCGTCGACGCAGAACAGCACCAGGTTGCCCTCCTGGCCCTCGCGCACCGCGACGCGCAGGTCGCGGGGCAGCAGGCCGATCCGGCCGCCGCCGTGCGGGCGCGAGGCCGCGGCCCTGACGGTCTCCACCAGGTGGAGCGAGCCGCCCGAGGCCGGGCCCGGCGGCTCGGCTCCGATCCTGCGGCCCCGGGTGCCGACGGCGCGGCTGCGCCGTCCGTCGGCGCCCGCCCCCGTGCCGCGCACGCTGAACGCCCGGGGCCGGTAGGGGGTGCCCGCCCTGACCGCGGTGCCCGCGGCGGGCCGCGGCGCCGCGCCGTCCCCGGGCTCCTCCTGCTCCCGGGGGGCGTGCGGTTCCCCGGAGCCCTCCGGATCCCGGGGCGGTTCGGGGGGCCGCCCCGGTGCGTCGTCCCCGGTGTCCGGTGCCGGGGAGGGACCCTCCTGCGGGGTTCCGGTGTCCGGGGCGCCGTCCCCGCCGGAATCACGGGGGCCGCCGGAGCCCTCGGGGCCGCCGGGGCCGTCCTGCGGTCCGGGGTCGTCCGGCGGCGGTTCCTCGTCGCCGAGGACCCGGTCGAGGAGCTCCTCGTCGATGCCCGGCGCGTCGAAGGGGTTGCGGCGGCGCCGGTGCGGCAGCGCGAGCAGGGCCGCGCGGCGGATGTCGGCCCGGGTGACCGAGGTGCGGCCCTGCCAGGCGGCGTGCGCGAGGGCCGTGCGCGCGGTCACGATGTCGGCGCGCAGCCCGTCGACCTCGAACGCCGCGCACACCTGCGCGATCTTCAGCAGGGCGGCGTGGGACAGCCGGGCGCGCCCGAGGGTGTCCCGGGCCGACGCGATGCGCTCGGCGAGCGCCCTCTCGGCTGCGCCGTAGCGCTCCGCGAAGGCCGCGGCGTCGGAGTCGTAGGCCATGCGCCTGCGCACCACCTCGACCCGGGCGGCGGGGTCGGCGGGCGCGGAGACCTCGACGGTGAGCCCGAACCGGTCCAGGAGCTGCGGGCGCAGCTCGCCCTCCTCGGGGTTCATCGTGCCGATGAGCAGGAACCGGGCCGTGTGCTCCACGGAGAACCCGTCGCGCTCCACGGTCACCCGGCCGGTCGCGGCGGCGTCGAGGAGGAGGTCGACCAGGTGGTCGTGGAGCAGGTTGACCTCGTCGACGTAGAGGATGCCCCGGTGGGCGCGGGCCAGCAGCCCGGGTTCGTAGGCGACCCTGCCGTGCGTGAGCGCCTGCTCCAGGTGCAGGGAGCCCAGGACTCGGTCCTCGGTGGCCCCCACGGGGAGTTCGACCAGGCGCACCGGGCGGCTCTCCACCGGGGCGCCGGGCGGGAAGGGGCCGTCCGGCGACTCCTGTGCGGGGTCGGCGGGGTCGACGGAGAACCGGTCGCCCGGGTGGACCTCCACGGGGGGCAGCAGGGGGGCCAGGGCGCGCACCGCCGTGGACTTGGCGGTCCCCTTCTGTCCCCGTACCAGGACGCCCCCGATCTCGGGGGAGACGCTGGCCAGGACCAGGGCCAGGCCGAGATCGTCCAGCGGCTCGGTGTCGCAGCCGACGATCGCCGAGAAAGGGTAGTGCGATGACCGCGATGGCATGGGTGAGGCTCCCGCTCGTTTCGCCATGGGTGTGACGGATGCGGGGCCGGTCTTCGGACTTGCCGGGTCCCCCTGTTCGGGGGCCCGGTTCACCGCAGCGGGCCTGTGCCGGAATCTCACCGGGCTTCCCAGATTCTCCCCGACCGCCCTTCCCACCGTTTCCGAAGGTGGGGAGGCCGGGGCACCTCGCACCAGGGTCCGACGATAGCGTCCACCCCATGAGCACCTTCACCCGCCCCACCCCCGAACCCCGTGTCACCGTCGTCGGCGTGGGCGCCGACGGCTGGCCGGGGGTGCCCGAACGGCTGCGGCGGCTGGTGCTGGACGCGGAGGCGGTGCTGGGCGGGCGCAGGCACCTGGCGATGCTGCCGGTCCTGGGGGGGCAGCGCCGGGAGGCCTGGCCCTCCCCGCTCCGGGAGGGGCTGCCCCGGCTGCTCGCCTCCTGCCCCGACCGGGGCGTGGTGGCCCTGGCCTCGGGCGACCCGCTGGTGTCCGGTGTGGCCGCCACGCTCATCGACCTGCTCGGTGCGGACGCGGTGCGGGTGGAGCCCGCCCTGTCCTCGGTCGCGCTGGCGCGCGCCCGGATGGGCTGGCCCGCCGAACGGTGCGCCGTGGTGACCCTGGTCGGGCGCGATCCCCGGCTGCTGCTGCGCTGGCTGTCCCCCGGGCGGCGCCTGCTGGTGCTCTCCTCGGACGCGGGCACCCCCGCGCTCGCGGCCGCCCTGCTGAGCGGAGCCGGGTACGGGGGCACCCGCATGACCGTGCTCGGGGACCTGGGCTCGGACGCGGAGTCACGCCTGGAGGGCACGGCCGACGGCTGGCCCGGCATGGACCCGGGCTCCGTGCCCGCCCTGCACGTGCTGGCCCTGGAGCTGGACGGGCCGCCCGGGTACGGCCTGGCGGCCGGGCTCCCCGACGACGCCTACGAGCACGACGGGCAGCTCACCAAGCGGGACCTGCGCGCTTGCGCGCTGGCCCGGCTGGCGCCCGCGCCGGGGCTGCACCTGTGGGACGTGGGCGCGGGTGCGGGGTCGGTGGGGATCGAGTGGATGCGCGCGGACCCCGCCTGCACGGCGACGGCGGTGGAGGCCGACGCCGGGCGGGCCGCGCGGATCGGCCGCAACGCGGGGCGGCTCGGGGTGCCGGGGCTGCGCGTGGTCGCCGGGCGCGCCCCGGAGGCGCTGGCGGGGCTGCCCGCACCCGACGCGGTGTTCGTCGGCGGCGGCGCGACCCGGCCCGGGGTCCTGGACACCTGTCTGGCGGCGCTGCGCCCGGGGGGCCGCCTGGTGGTGCACGGGGTGACCCTGGAGACCGAGCGGCTGCTCGCCGACGCCCACCGGGACCACGGCGGGGAGCTGACCCGGATCGCCGTGGAGACCGCCGCGCCGATCGGCGGGTTCACCGGGTGGACGCCGGCCCGGACCGTCACCCAGTGGTCCTGGAGGGCGTGAACCGGACCGTGCCCTCCCCGGCCCCGGGCACCGCCGGCCGCGGGGGCCGGGAACCGCCGGCTCCGGTCGGACGTGCCCCCGCACCGGGTGTCCGCCCGGCGCCGGGCCCCGGCTCCCCGGCCGCGGGGGCGGGGCCGGGGGCGCAGGGCGGGGCCGGATCGCCCGTTTCCCCGGTCGGGGCCCGGAGCGCGTTCTCGGAGGTCCGGGGGCGGGCAACGGGAAACCGGCGGAGGCGGGGCCCGGGCCCCGGGGTACGCGGCCTATCCGCCGTTTCCCCGCCGGAGCCGGGCCGGGTCGTAGAGGTAGGAGTCGCCGCCGCCGCTCGGGTCCAGGGCCCGCCCCACGAGGATCACCGCGGCCTGCCGGAACCCGGCCTCCTCCACCCGGTCGGCGATGTCCGCGACGGTTCCGCGCAGCACCGCCTCCCCCGGCTGGGAGGCGCGGTGGACCACGACCACCGGGCAGTCCGCGCCGTACTCTGGTCCGATCTCCGCCATGAGCGCCCGCACCCGGGTGATCGCCAGGTGGAGCACCAGGGTGGCCCGGGTGGCGGCGAACGCCGTCAGGGACTCCGTCTCCGGCATGGCGGTGGAGCGCGCCCGGGTCCGGGTGAGCACCACCGACTGCGCCACCAGCGGCACGGTCAGCTCCCGCCCGGCCAGGGCGGCGGCCGCCGCGTAGGCGGGCACCCCGGGGGTGACGTCCCACGGCACGCCGTGCGCGTCGAGCCTGCGGGCCTGCTCGGCCAGAGCGGAGTACAGGGACGGGTCCCCCGAGGTCAGGCGTACGACGTCGTGTCCGGCCCGGTGGGCGCCGACCAGGCGGTCGGTGATGTCGTCCAGGTCCAGGCCCTGGGTGTCCACGAGTTCGGCGCCGGGCGCGCAGTGGGACAGGACCTGCGGGTCCAGGTACGTCCCCGGGTAGAGCACCACGTCGGCCGCGCCGAGCAGGCGCGTGGCGCGCACCGTCAGCAGGTCCGCCGCGCCGGGGCCCGCCCCGACGAAGTGCACGGTCACGGCTTCACCCACCGGGGGGTCCAGACCCGCCCCGAGGAGGAGACCCGGGTCCCGGACGCCCCCACGATGAGCAGGCAGCGCATGTCGACCGCGGCGGGGTCGAGCCCGCCCAGGGTGGTCACCTCCAGAGCCTCCCCCTCCCGGCCCACGTCACGGCCCACCACGACCACCGTGTCCGGGTCGCGGTGCTCCAGCAGGACGCGGCGCGCGGTGGCGATCTGCTCGGTGCGCGAGCGCGAGGCGGGGTTGTACAGGGCGAGCGCCAGGTCGGCGTCGGCGACGGCGCGCAGCCGGTGCTCGACGACCTTCCACGGCTTGAGGCGGTCCGAGAGGCTCATGACCGCGAAGTCCCCGCCGACGGGGGCGCCGGCCCGGGCGGCGACGGCCTGGACGGCGCTCACACCGGGCAGGACGCGCACGGGCACGTCCCGGAAGCGGGGGTCCTCGGCCGCCTCGAACACGGCGGTGGCCATGCCGAAGATCCCGGCGTCGCCGCCGGAGACCACGGCCACGCGCTCACCCGCCGCGGCCAGTTCCAGGGCGTGCCGGGCGCGGTCGAGCTCGACGGTGTTGCCCGAGGCGTGGCGGGTCAGTCCGGGGCGCTGGGGCACCCGGGCGACGTAGGGCCCGTAGCCGACCACGTGGTCGACGGCGGCCAGCGCCTCCCGGGCCTCGGGGGTGAGCCAGTGGCCGGGGCCGGGCCCCAGGCCGACGACCAGGAGCTCGGCCGCGGCCGCCGCGGGCGGGGGTGCGGCCCGGCGGGCGGCCGCTCCGTCGCGGGAGCGGGCGCCGTTGCGGCTGTCGCCGGTGACCAGGACGAGGGAGAAGTACGGGACGGTGCCGGGGTCGACCTCCGCCGCGGGCAGCCGCCGCTCGCCCTCCATGGAGGCGCGCTCCACGTAGACGGCGTGGTCCAGCCGGCCGGCCGCCGCGAGGGCGCGGCGCACCGCCGGGAAGGTCCGGCCGAGCTTCATGACGACGGCGGCGTCGGTGTCGGCGAGGCGGCGGGCCAGCTCCGGCTCGGGCAGGGTGCCGGGTAGGACGGTGAGCACGTCCGTCTGGCGCGCCAGGGGCGCGGCCGCGGCGGCGGTGGCCGCGGCGAAGGCCGGGACGCCGGGCACGATCCCGGTCTCGTACCGGTCGGCCAGGCGGTCGTGCATGTACATGTACGACCCGTAGAAGAGCGGGTCGCCCTCGGCGAGCAGGACGACGTCGCGCCCGGCGTCCAGGTGGGCGGCCAGGCGCTCGGCGGACTCGCGGTAGAAGTCGGCCAGGGCGCCCTCGTAGCCGCCCGGGTGGTCGGCCGCGCCGGTGGTCACGGGGTAGGTGAGCCGCTCCTGGACCGCCGCGGCCGGGATGAGGCCGGCGGCGGTGCGGCGGGCGTTGGAGTCCTTGCCCGGACCGCAGTGGTAGGCGACGACGTCGGCCGCCGCGATGAGCCGGGCGGCCTTCAGGGTGATCAGCTCCGGGTCCCCGGGGCCGACGCCCACACCGTGGAATCTGCCGGTCATTCCTCCTCCTTGGCGAGGGCGTTGAGGGCCGAGGCGGCCATCGCGGAGCCGCCGCGGCGGCCGCGGGCGAGCACGTAGGGGACGTCGGTCCCGTGGCGGTCGGCGAACTCCTCCAGGGCCTGCTTGGACTCGGCGGCGCCGACGAACCCGACCGGGCAGCCGACGATCGCCGCGGGGCGCGGGGCGCCGTCGACGAGCATCTCCAACAGGTGGAAGAGCGCCGTGGGGGCGTTGCCGAAGGCGACCACGGCCCCCTCCAGGCGGGGCTCCCACAGGGAGACCGCGGCGGCGGAGCGGGTGGTGCCCCAGCGTCGGGCCAGGCCGGGGACGCGGTCGTCGCCCAGCAGGCACAGGACCTCGTTGTCGGCGGGCAGCCGGCTCCTGGTGACGCCGGTGGCGACCATGGTGGCGTCGCACAGGATCGGAGCGCCGGAGCGCAGGGCCGACCGGGCCGCGCGGACCAGGTCGGGGTGGACCACCAGGTCGGCGGCGAGGTCGACCTGCCCGGTGCCGTGGATCATCCGCACCGCGAGGCGCTCGGCGTCGGCGGGCAGGTGGCCCAGGGAGGCCTCCGCGCGGATGGTGGCGAAGGAGTCCACGTAGATCGCGGGCCCGTCGTCGACGTACTCGTAGTGCCGGTTCGGGCGGCGCAGGGGGGTCACCGGGCCTCCCCGGGGACGACCACGCCGCGCCAGGGGGTGACGACGAGTTCCCCGGCACCGGTGCCGGGGGCCTCCCCGGCGAGGGCCTCGGCGGCGGCGCGGTCCAGGCCCTCCTCCGGCACGGGCACGTGGCGGCCTCCGCCGGGCAGCGGCCCGTACGGCAGGGGTGGGGCCGGGTCCGGCAGGCGCGCGTCGGGCGGCTCGGGGGCGCACAGCGGGGCGGGGAGCTCGGTGACGTGCCACGGCGCGGCGGGACCGGTGCCGCGCCGCTCCAGGAACAGGTCGGCCAGGCGGACCAGGGCGTCGGCCGCGTCCTCCAGTCGCACCACCGGGCCGTGGCGGTCGCCGACCCGCAGCTGGGCGGTGCGCCCGTCCAGCGCGGTGAGCCCCAGGTCGCAGGCGCGTCCCACGAGGTCGCCGCGCCCGTCGTCGAGGACGAACAGGAAGCGGCCGGGCAGGGCGGCGCGGCGCGGGGCCGAGCACAGGGCGGCGTCCAGGGCCGCGGCGACGGGGCGCAGGTCGGCGCGCCCCCCGGACAGGCCGGTGAGCGGGGAGGCCATCACGTTGCGGACGAGTTCGTGGGAGGGCGAGGGCAGCAGCCCGGTGGCCTCCAGGGCCCGCAGGGCGTCGGGGGCCAGGCGCCCGTCCCGGCCGGGCAGGGCGCGCAGCTGGAGGTTGGCCCGCCCCGTCACGTGGATCCGCCCGGAGCCGTACTCCCGGGCGACGGCCGCCAGTGCGGTGAGGGAGCGGGCCGGGAGGCGGCCGCCGATGAGGCGGAGCCGGACCAGCAGGCCGTCGTCGGCGGGCCAGGGTCTGAGTGCACCGGGGCAGCGGTCGCGCCGGGTGCGGGGCGCGGGGGCGTCCGCGGGGAACATGCACGTCCTTCGGGTCGGGGGCCCGTACGCGGGGCCCGCGGGTGACCCGGCGGCCCGTCACCGCCGGTGCCAGCAGGTCTTCGGACTCGGGGTCTTCCGGAGCGGAGCGCCTTCCCGGGGCTGTGCGCCCCAGTGGCCGCCCGGGACCCTCAGGTCCGCGGACACGCCCGCCCGTCACCCTCACCGCTGCGCGTCAGTCCCGGATTCGCACCGGGTTCCCTGCCCCACGTAGTGGAGTACGACTGGCCCGAAGAGCGTACAACGTCCGCCTTCGGCTCCGACCAGCGGTCTTGCCTTCTCCCCCGGAGCCCCTCCCGCCGAGCCGCCGGGACCGGGAGCGTCCCCCGTTCCACGCTCCCCGCACCCGGTGCCCGCCCGGCCCCGGACCCTCCCCGTCCGGCCCCCGGCTCAGGCGGGGCCGGACGGCGCGGCCGTCCCCGACGGGGCGCGGGACGACCGGGCCGGGAACGCGGACGGGGAGCGCCGGCGGTCCCGGGTGCGCAGCCGGAAGGCGACCGCGGCCACCAGCACCGCTCCCCCGAACCAGAGCGGTCCCAGCAGCAGGTGCCCGGTCGGCAGCGTCCCCCCGAAACCCGCCGCCACCGCCGTCTGCATGGTCCCGTAGGTCGGCAGGAAGACCACCACCCCGCTGTCCGAGGCCGGGTTGGAGACCGGGTTCTGGAGCCCCATGTCGATGATCGACAGCATGATGATGCAGAACATGCCCTCCAGCTCGCCCCGCAGCACCGACGCCAGCATCACCCCGATCCCTCCGAAGGCCAGGGCCGCGCCCAGCAGTGACAGCCACACCACCGCGGGCCTCTCCGGCGACCAGTAGAGGTGGATGACGGCCACCGCGTAGGCGCAGACCAGCGCGGAGGCGGCGAGAAGGGCGGTCAGCTTGGCGCCCAGCAGGTGGGCGCGGGGGTACCCCGCCACCGCCAGGCGCTCGTCGAACTCCGCGGAGCGGAACGTGACGATGAACATCATGAAGCCCACGATCAGCGTCACCGCGTTGACCGCGCCGGAGATCTTGCTGACGTGGTTGCCGTCGACGACGAGGGTCTGGTCGGTGGCGCGCAGCAGGAACGGCACGTCGGCGTCGGCGATCACCAGGTAGACCAGGGTGATCCAGACCGGGATGAAGAACACCACCAGCAGCAGGGCGAGACGGTTGCGCAGGTGTTCCAGGAGGGCGTACCGGGTGGCGGTGGTGTAGCGGGTCCAGGCTCGTCGCACGGTCACACATCCGCCCCGCGGGGGTCGGCCGCGCGGACCCCCTCCGCCAGCACCCCGTCGCGCATGTGCCACAGCACGTCGAAGCGGGCGGTGTCGAAGGCGATGTGGGAGACGACGAGGACGGAGCGGCCGCTCCGTGCCAGTTCCGCCGCGAGCTCCCAGAAGCGCTCGTAGGTCTCCCAGTCGAACCCCTGGTAGGGCTCGTCCAACAGGAGCAGCGGCGGATCGTGCATGAGGGCGAGCGTGAGGTTCAGCTTCTGGCGGGTGCCGCCGCTGAGCGTGCCCACCGGCTCGTCGAGGTAGGCGGCGAAGTTGAGCTCCTCGGCGAGCCCGCGGGCGCGGTCCAGGGACGGGAGGTCGTAGGCGACCTGGAAGAAGCGCAGGTGCTGTGCGACGGTGAAGGCCGGGTTGAGGACGGGCCGCTGGGGGCAGTAGCCGACGCCGTCGGGGTGTTCGACGGTGCCCCGGTCCGGGGACAGGCGCCCGGCGAGGATGCGCAGGAGGGTGGACTTGCCCGCCCCGTTCTCCCCGACCACTCCGGCCAGGCACCCCGGGGGGACGCTCATGTCGATGCCGCGCAGCACGGCGCGGCGCCCGTAGGACTTGTGGACGCCGGTGACGGTCAGGGTGGTCGTGGGCACGGCGGGGCACCTCCGTCGGTGTCGTGGCGGGGGAACGGTGGAGGGCGGCGCGGGGACCGCCCGGGCTCGCGCGGGGATCACTCGGATTCCCGGTTCGCGGCGTAGGAGCCCAGGGCGCGGGCGTGCACGGTGGCCCATCCCGCGGGCAGGAGGTCCCGGAGGGGCTCCCAGGCGGCCGCGACCAGGCGCGCGGCCTCCTCCTCGCAGGCGGAGACCGCCCCGCACCCCTCCAGGTCCTCCACCGCGGAGGCGATGGCGTCCCTGTCCTCGCAGCCGTCCCTGACGGTCTCCCAGATCCGCCGCACGCGCTCGGCGGGCAGGAGTCCCACGGCGTGGGCCAGCGGCATGGTGGCCTTGCCCGCGCGCAGGTCCTCGGCGGTGTGCTTGGTGGGCTCGCTGGAGCCCGTGGAGGAGCGCGCGGTGACGCCCCTCAGGTCCATGACGTCGTCGCTGATCTGGTAGGCGAGGCCGACGGCCTCGAAGTAGTCGCCCAGGGTCCGCACCAGGCCGTCGTCCGCTCCCGCGATGCGGGCGCCGATCTCGGCCACCCCCCGGACGGGGGCCGCCGTCTTGAGGCGGTGCACGGTGCGGATGCGGTTGAGCAGCGGTCGGGCGTCGCCTGTGGCGACCGCCCGGTCCATGGCCGACCGGTGTCCGGCGATGTCGAGGGCCTGGCCGGCGTGGCCCGCGCGCAGCGCCCACAGGTAGGTCCGGTAGGCCCGCAGCCGCAGCGCGTCGTCGTCCGCCAGCACCTCGTCGATGACCCGGTCGAACGCGAAGTAGGCGGCGGTCCCCGCGTTGATGGCGGCGGGGACCCCGAAGACCGTGTGCGCCGCCGGGCGCCCCCGGCGCAGCGGCGAGCCGTCCTGGACGTCGTCGACGACCAGGGAACCGGTGTGGAAGAGTTCCGTGGCGGCCAGCAGGGGCCGGTAGGGTTCGCTGTCCCCTCCGCACAGCTCGATCGCCGCCACGGCCACGTAGGAGCGCCAGCTCTTGCCCAGGCCCCCGGTGGCGTGGCGCATCGGTTCGATGAGGGAGGCGTGCAGGTCGTCCGCGGCCCCCGGGTCGAACCGCTCGGGGCGGTCCTCGCATCCGGCGGCGCTCATGGGGGTGTCCCGCGGGATCGGCGGGTAGAGGCGGTCGATCTCCTCCAGGGTCACGTCACGGATCCTGGTGACGTGCCGCTCGAAGTCGCCGACCCTGTTGTCGGGGAACTCCTCCCATACGCCGTGGCCCCGTACGCGCCTGCCGGCCAGAGCGCCCTCGGCGTCGACGTGCGCGCAGAGCATGCCCGGGCCCAGGAGCAGGGAGCGGATCTCCTGCCGCGGGAACCAGGACCTCACGGACAGGCGCAGGCCCAGGTCGGGGGCTTCGACCTCCCAGGCGGCCGGGTAGGTGTTGAGGCTGGGCAGGGAGGTCCAGGGGTCCCGGGCCGCCACCCTCGCGGGGGCCGCCACCGGCTCCCCCTCGGGCGAGATGGCCACGACGGTGGCCCCCGCGGAGGGGCCGGGGCCGGTGCGGTGGACCTCCAGCTCCCAGCCGTCGTCCAGGCGCAGCCCCGCCCAGATCCACACCGGGGCGTCCGCCGGGCGGGAGCGGTCGGCTCGGTACCAGGGACCGGCGTCGATGTGCTCGTACCAGCCGTCCCCGGTGACCCGCTCCTCCCGCAGGCCGTCCTTCAGCACACCCCGCGCCTCCAGGCGGGGGACGGTGCGGACGCGGGTGTCGGCGGCGTCCGCCGGGGACCACCGCCCGGCTCCGGGGCGGGACCTGACCAGGGCGGGTTTGCGCGGGGTGAGGGCGAGGGAGAACCCGTTCTCGCCGTCGGCCTCGATGACGTGGCCGGCGCCCTCCTCCCGGAGCCGGGCCACCCCGAAGTCGAGGTCCAGCCGGTCGCCTCCGGTGCGGACGGGGGCCGGCAGGACGCGGTCGGGGTGCAGGTCCTCCTGCCGCAGCAGTGTCTCCGCCAGGGCGGCGCGGACGCGGGGGTCGGTGCCGCGGTCGGCGGCGGCCGCCGCCCGGAGGAGTTCCAGGCAGCCCGCGTCCATCCACGTTCGGACGCCGTGGGCGGCGGCGGGGCCGCTGCGCGCCCACAGCACCGCGTGGGAGTCGGGCAGCCCCCGCTCCGGCCCGGGGGCGCCGTGCCGGAGGAAGGCGACCACGAGGCCGACCGGACCGCCGCCGGTCAGCAGCCGGGCGGTGAACCACCACCACTCCGCTCCGCTCCGCGCCCGCGCGGCCTCCACCGGGAGTGCGGCCGCGGAGGTCCGTGCCGGCTGCACCGACGAGTGAATCATTCCCGCCCCTGTCCACGGCCCCGCGGGCCGCGCCGTGGGCCCGGCGCGCGAAAATCGGCGGCCGGGACCTTCTGCTCATGACAGTGGGGATGTTAGGGCAGGGAGAGCCGCGGGGACCGGCTTTTCCAGAAAGGGGGGAGGGAAATTCCCGGGGCTCTGAGAAACCTGCGAGAAAGAAAATCACAAAGGACGCATAATTGCCGACGAAAAGTCCGTGGGGAAGCTTTTTCGTCCTTTGGGGGACCAAGGTCCGCCATCCGGGCCGGGAACGGCGGACGGGCCGGGAGGAGCCGGTCCGGCGCAGACCCCGGCCGAGGGCGGCGACACGCCCGGGCCCCGGTCCCGGCGGGAGGCCGGGGAGGGGCGCCGGTCACCGCGGAGAACGGCGTCGCCCCGGCGGCTGCCGGGGAGACGGCCCGGACGGAGCCCCCACCCGGGCCGCGCGGGGCCGGTTCCGGTTCCCTGGTCGGCGCCAGGGGCGGCCGGAAGCCGGGCGGGTACCGGGGACGGGACGGCGCGGGCCGCTCAGTCGTCCTCGCGGACGTCGACGACCTCGCCGGACAGGTCGACGATGACGTCGTACTCGCGGCCGTCGGCGCCGCGCACCTCGACGTCCCAGGTCCGGTGGCCGTCCTCGTCGTCGAGGTCGGCGCCCACCGCGCGGGCACCCTCGCCCACGGCGGCCGCCGCCGCGGCCTCGACGGCGGCGCGGTCGGCCTCGCCCGTCTCACCGGAGTCGTCCCAGGGGGCCGGTCCGCCGTCCGGGTCGCGCAGGTTCAGCCCGTTGACGGTGTAGACGTCGGCGTCCTCGCGCTCTCCGTCGTCGTCCTCCTCGTAGCGGACGCCCAGGGTGACCTCGGTGCCCTCCAGCCCGCGCAGCTCCTCCGGCAGGGGGGCGGCGGTGCCGTCGCCGTCGTAGTCCTCCAGGACGGGGTCGGTGAGCAGCCACTCCTCGGGGCCGAAGTCGACGTCCACCCCGGCCACGCTCCAGTCGTCCCTGTCGTCGCCGTCGGCGCGCAGTTCACCGACGAGCTGTTCGAGGCCCTCGACGGGCCTGGTGGCCGAGGTGCCGCCGCCGTCCTCGCCGACCGGGGCGGCCCCGGCGGAGAACCCGGTCAGGCCGATCGGCTCGATCCGCTGCTCCGGGTCGTCGAGCAGCAGGTGGCCGCCGACCGCGCCGACGGCCAGCAGCCCGGCGGCGGCGGAGGAGGCGAGGAGGATCGTGGTCCGCTTCTGCATCGTGGTGTCCTTACCCGTGGATGTCCCGTTCACTGCCTCCAGCATGGGACGGCGGGATGATGGGGGCCTGAGCGCAACCTGAAGGCCGCCTTCAGGTTGCGCTCAGGGAGGGCTCAGCGCCCCCTGGGAGGCTGGGGCGACGACCGACGGGGAGAGGGGCGCGGGGGCGTGGCGATTCTGGTGGTGGAGGACGAGGAGGGAATCGTCTCCTTCGTGCGGCGCGGCCTGGAGAGCGCCGGGCACCGGGTGCTGGTCGCCTCCGACGGCGTCGACGGGCTGACGATGGCCCTGTCCCCCGACGTCGAGCTGGTGGTCCTGGACCTGGGCCTGCCGGGCATCCCGGGCGAGGAGGTGCTGCGCAGGCTGCGGCGCCGCCGCCCCTCGGTACCGGTGATCGTGCTGACCGCCAAGGACGCCGTGAGCGACCGGGTCTCGAACCTGGACGCCGGGGCCGACGACTACATGGTCAAGCCCTTCAGTGTGAGCGAGCTGCTGGCCCGGGTGCGGGCCCGGCTGCGCACCGGCGGGCAGGAGCGCGGCGACGTGCTGGCGGCCGGGGGCCTCGTCCTGGACCTGGGGGCGCGCACCGCTTCGGTGGACGGGGCCACGGTCACCCTGTCGGCGCGCGAGTTCGCGCTGCTGGAGGTGCTGGTGCGCCACCCGGGACAGGTGTTCTCCCAGCCGCAGCTGCTGGACCGGGTGTGGGGCTACGACTTCGACGGGGCGTCGAACGTGGTGGAGGTGTACATCAGCCAGCTGCGCCGCAAGCTGGGCGCGGAGCGGATCGTGACGGTGCGCGGGGTCGGGTACCGGCTCGGCGGTGACCGGTGAACCTCACCGCCCGGGTGGTGCTCCGGGCCCTGCTGGTGATGGCGCTGGTGATCGGCGGGGTCGCCCTGCTCACCTACGAGATGGTGCGGGTGTCGGGCCGCGCCGACGTGGACCGGCTGCTGCGGGAGGAGTCGGCGCTGGTGGGCGAGGCGCTCGGGGTCCGGCTGCCTGCCGCCGCCGGGCTGGACGGGGTGGTGTCGGGCCCGGAGGCGCAGCGGGCGGCGCGGCAGGCGCTGGCGACGCGGCCCAGCGGGGCCCGGCACGTGACGCTGGTGTCCGCGGGAGGGGTGCGGTTGCAGAGCACCGGGGGGCCGGGGGCGGTGGCGACCCTCATGAGCGGGTCCGACGCGCCGCCGGTGGAACCGGGCACCCTGCGCACGGTGGACAGCGGCGCCGGGCCCCTGCGCGTGATGGACGCCGCGGTGGTGGACGGGGACGGTGCGCAGGTGGCGGTGGTGACGGTGGCGGCGCCGCTGGAGCCGTCGCGGGAGGCGGCCGGGGCGGTGCTGGCGAGTGTCGGCGCGGCGGGCGCGGTGGGCCTGGCCGGGGGCGGGCTGCTGCTGTGGGCGGTGGTGCGGCGCACGCTGCGGCCGGTGCGGGAGGTGTCGGCGGCGGCCAAGGAGGTCTCCCCCGCCGACCTGGCGGCGCGGGTGCCCGTCCCCGGCAGCCGTGACGAGATCGGCGAACTGGCCGGGGAGATCAACGGCATGCTGGACCGGATCGAGGCGGCCGACGCCGACCGGCGCCGGTACCTGGCCGCGATCTCCCACGAGGTGCGCACCCCGCTGGCCGTCGCCGAGGGTCACCTGGAGCTGCTGGGCGGGGCGGAGGCGGATGTGGTGCGCACCGAGCTGGGCCGTTTGCGGAGGGTGCTGGAGGACCTGATGGCGGTGGCGCGCGGCGGCGACGAGATCGACGCCGACCGCGGGCCGGTGTTCCTGCCCGACCTGTTCGACGAGGTGCGCTCGCGCGCGGCGGCGCTGCCCGCGCGGGAGGCGGTCGCCGTGGAGGAGCCGCCGCCGGTGGTGCTGCTCGGCGACCAGGCCCGGTTGGAGCAGTGCCTGGCCAACCTGGTCGGCAACGCGGTCGACCACAACCCGGCGGGGACCCGGGTGACGGTGTCGGCGCACGGGTCCGGGGAGGAGGTCGCGCTGGTGGTGGCGGACGACGGGGCGGGGATCGACCCGGAGGTGCTGCCGCGCGTGTTCGAGCCGTTCGTGACCACGCGCGCGGGCGGGCCGGGGCGCATCGCCGGGCTGGGGCTGGCGGTGGTGCACTCGCTGGTGGCGGCCCAGGGCGGGCGGGTGGAGGTCGACAGCGGACCGGCGGGCACGTGCGTGACCATCACCCTGCCGCGCGCCACCGCCTGACGGCCGCCCCCGGCACGCGGTCGTGCCGCGGTGGCGGGGCCGCCCCCGTGTGCGGGAGGCCCGGACCGTGGGAGACTCCTGTTCCTCGGAGGAGGGGGCGGAACATGGTCGAGGTCGAGGTGCGGGCGTGCGCGGCGCGGGAGCCGGCGCGCGACGAGGTGCTGGAGCTGTACGGGTCGGTGGGCTGGGACGCCTACACCCGCGATCCGGAGGGGCTGCTGCGGGCCCTGGCCGGGTCCCACCGGGTGGTGGCCGCCCGCCGGGACGGCCGCCTCGTGGGGCCGGCCCGGTCGGTCTCCGACGGGGAGACCGTCGTGTACGTCCAGGACGCGCCGGTGGCCCCCGCCGAGCAGCGCGGAGGGCTGGGGCGGCGGCTGCTGGAGGAGCTGTTCGCCGGGTACCCCGGCGTCCGGCAGCGGGTGCTGCTCACCGACGACGAGGACAGGCAGCGGGCGTTCTACGAGGCCCTCGGGTTCACGGAGGTGCACGACCACAGGCCGCCGCTGCGCGCGTTCGTGCGGTTCGGCTGAGCGGCCGCGGGCTCCGGCACGGGCCGGGGCGCGCCCGAGGCCGCCCCGCGCGGATCAGCCGAGGGCGTCGCGCTCGTCCTCCAGTCGGGCGCGGGAGGGCGGGTCGGTGGTGAGGGAGACCGCCCGGTCGTAGGCGGCCCGGGCCGGACCGGTGCGGCCCAGGAGAATCCGGATTCGCCGCCAGATCGATCCAGCGTCCTCACGCACCCTTCTTCAGTTCCTCCAGTAGCTCCTGCCGGTGGTTCTGGGCCACGCGCAGTGCGGCGACAAGGACGGCGGACATGGACAGGCGTCGTTGCGCGTCGGTGGTCAGTGCCAGAGTGGCCTGGCGTAGGGCGTCGCGTGCGGGCTCGGTGAGGTTCACCGAGATGTAGGGCGTCTTTCTCTTCATACCCATACAGTAGCTTACAGAGTGCTAATATAGCGTTCATGTCGAGGTTCCGGTTATACCCCACCCGTGCGCAGGAGGCCGTGCTGTTCGGCCACTGCGCGCAGGCGCGGCATGCCTGGAACCTGGCTTGGGAGGTCAACACCACGTACTGCAAGGGCGGGGCCCGCACCGCCCGCCCAGCACGGTGGGTGGGGATGTGCGCGATGCTCACCGAGGTGCGCCGCACCCTCGCCGCCGATCTCACCCCGGAGGAGGCGGACTACTTCTCCTGGGTGGCCTCGGGCAACGCCGACGTCCAGCAGCAGGCGCTGCGCGACTTCGACCAAGCGCTGGTCAACTTCTTCAACGGCACCCACGGATACCCGGGCAGGCGCAAGAAATACCAGCACGAGGGCTTCCGGGTCATCGGCACCGACCGGGTCCCCGCCTGGACCGCTGACGGGAAGCCGGTGCTCAACGCCAAGGGCAGGCGGGTCATGCACCGGCAGGTACGGGTCGAGAAACTCAACCGCAAATGGGCGCAGGTCAAGGTTCCCGGGTGCGGTTGGGTGAAGTTCCGCAACACCCGCCGGGGACTGCCCGACGCCAAGACGTTCCGGGTCACCTACCGGGCCGGGCAGTGGCACGTGTCCTTCGCCGTGGCCCCGGACCCGGTCCAGGCTCCCGGCAACGGTGAGACCGTCGGCATCGATCGGGGCGTGGTCATCACCGCCGCTCTGTCGGACGGGCGCACTCTGAACTGCCCGCAGTTATCGGCCCAGGAACGAGCCCGGGTGCGCAAGCACCAGCGGCGCGCCGCCCGCGCACCCAAAGACAGCCCCGCCCGGAAGACCGAATACGCCCACATTGCCCGGCTACGGGAGAGGGAGGCGGCCCGGCGCAAGGACTGGTGCGAGAAAACGAGCACCATGCTCGCGCGTTCGTTCGACATCATCCGGTTCGAGGACCTGCGCATCAAGAACATGACCCGCTCCGCCCGCGGCACCGCAGCCGAGCCGGGTCGGTTGGTCCGTCAGAAGGCCGGGTTGAACCGGGCGATCCTCGCCCAGGGATGGGGACTCCTGCGGCAACGGGCCGGGCACAAGGCCCCCGGCCGGGTACAGGACATCCCGGCCGCCTACACCAGTCTGCGTTGCAGCGACTGCCAGTGGATCGACAAGAACTCGCGCAAGAGCCAAGCCGAGTGGTCGTGCACCAACTGTGGTTTCACCTGCAATGCCGACACCAACGCAGCCAACAACGTCGCGGCAGGACAGGGCGGGCCTCCCCGCCCCGGGCCTCGGGGCCCGTGCCGGAGGGACGACACCGCACCAGCGGTCGAGCGTCCGTGAACCCCAGCGGTTCCCACTCTCCGAGTGGGAACCGCTGGAATCCCCCGTTTTCCGACGGGGGAGGATGTCAAGTGACCACCCGGGAGGGCGGTTCGCAAGGGTGACGATCGACGGGGCGGGGATTCGACATCCGATGGGAGGGGACCCGGAAAAAATCCGGGCCGCCCGCGCCGTCCCCGGCGCGGGCGGCCCGGGGAGCGGACCGGCGGTCAGGAGCGCGGCAGGCGCTCGGCCAGCCAGGCCTCGACCTCGGCGGAGGAGCGCGGCAGGCCTGCCGACAGGACGGTGCGCCCGTCCTCGGTGACCAGGACGTCGTCCTCGATGCGCACGCCGATGCCGCGCAGCTCCTCGGGGACGGTCGTGTCGTCGGCCTGGAAGTACAGTCCGGGCTCCACGGTGAGGACCATGCCCGGCTTCAGGTCGCCGTACAGGTGGACCTCCTGGCGGGAGAGCGCGCAGTCGTGCACGTCCAGGCCGAGCATGTGGCCGGTTCCGTGGAGGGTGTAGCGGCGCTGGAGCCCCAGCTCCAGGATGCGGTCCACCGGGCCCTCCAGCAGGCCCCACTCGACCAGGCCCTCGGCCAGCACCCGCTGGGAGGCCTCGTGGAAGGCGATGAAGGGGGCGCCCGGGGCGACGGCGGCGATACCGGCCTCCTGGGCGGCGTACACCAGGTCGTACACCCTGCGCTGGACGTCGGTGAAGGTGCCCGAGACCGGCATGGTGCGGGTGACGTCGGCGGTGTACAGGGTGGTGGTCTCCACGCCGGCGTCGAGGAGCAGCAGGTCGCCGTCGCGGACGGGGCCGTCGTTGCGGGTCCAGTGCAGGGTGGTGGCGTTGGCGCCGGAGGCGGCGATGGTGCCGTAGCCGACGTCGTTGCCCTCCACCCGGGCGCGCAGGAAGAACGTGCCCTCGATGAAGCGCTCGGAGGTGTCCTTGGCCTGCGGCAGGGTCCTGGCGACGTCCTCGAAGCCGCACACCGTGGCGTCGACGGCCAGCCGGAGCTGGGCGATCTCCCACTCGTCCTTGACCAGGCGGTGGTCGGCCAGGGTGACGGCGAGCTCCTCGTCCAGGGCGGCGGACTTGGCGCGGGCCTCCTCGTCGGCGTCGCCGCGCACCTCGTCGACGATGGCGTCGAGCCCGGCGTCGTGGCCGCGGACGATGCGCACGGCGGTGTCGGTGGCGCGCAGGACGTCGGCCAGGGTGGTGACGTCGGCGGTGGGAACGCCGAACAGGTCGGCGGCCTCGGAGAGGCTGTTGCGGCGGCCGGTCCACAGTTCGCCGTAGCCGCCGAGCCAGAACTCGCCGTTCTCGCGGTTGGAGCGCGGCTTGAGGTAGAGAACGGAGTCGTGGCCGCCGTCGGCGCGCGGGGTGAGGACCAGGCAGCCGCCGTCGGAGGTGTCGCCGGTGAGGTAGGCGTACTCGGTGGCGGCCCGGAAGGGGTACTCGGTGTCGTTGGAGCGGGTGACCAGCTGCCCGGCCGGGACGACGAGGCGCTCACCGGGGAAGGCGGCGCTCGCGGCGGCGCGGCGGCGGGCGGTGTGCGCGGCCTGCTCGATGGGCTCCAGGTCGCGCCGCTCGGTGTCGGCCCAACCGGTGGTCATCCACGCGGCGAGCTCGTCGGAGACCGACTGCGCCTGGCCGTTCTTGCGTGGCGTGAACACGAAGGTGCCCGTGTCGGCTCCGGGGCGCTGCTGCTCGCTCACGTCGTGACTCTCCTCGTCGTGGTCGTCCTGGGTCATGGCTGACCGGTGCGGCCGCTGCGGGGTCAGCGGCCGGGCGGGGCCGCGGGTGGCGGCCCGCCGCCCATGGTACGGCGGCGGGAGGCACCGGGGCCGCCCTGCGGACATAGCGAACCCCATAACGCGCGAACACGCCTTGTTATGCCTCCGTGACCGGCAAAGTCGCAGGTGGAGCGGGTGCGGGCGGACCGGCGGTGGACGGAGGCGCCGGTCGTCCCAGGGGCCGGGGCCGCGCGCCCGGCGCGCACCCGTGGGGCGGGGCCGGTCAGAGCCGCTGCACGAAGGGGATGGCCTTGGGGTAGGGCAGGTCGTCGATGGAGGCGGGGTCCACCCACCGGTAGCCGATGCGCTCGTACAGGGCGACCGCCTCGGGCTGGTTGGGGCCGGTGAACAGGATGACGTCGGCGTAGCCCAGGGCGCGGGCGGCGTCCTCCAGGGCGGCCATGACCCGGCGGCCCAGGCCGCGCCGCCGGTGGCGGGCACAGGTCCAGATGCGCTTGAACTCGGCGGTGCCGGGACGCTCCCCGGGCCGGACGCGGTAGGGGCGCAGCGCTCCCCCGGCGACGACCTCCCCGCCGATCTCGGCGAGAACGACCCGGCCGTGGGGCGCGGCGAACTCGGAGATCGGGTAGCGGGACAGCTCGTTCGCGGCCCCCTCGGCCCCGTAGCGCTCGGTGTACTCCTCCAGCAGGCCGTCGAGCAGCCCCTGCACCCGGGGGTCGTCGTGCCGGACGGTGAGCATGCGCACGCCGTCGGCGTCCGTGGCCCCGGCCGCGCCCTCGGTCCGCGTGCGTGTCATCGGTGGTCCCCTCCCCTGAAACGGGGCGCCCGCGGGCGCCCGCCGGGAATGGTATCCGCGATCCGGACCGCCCGGCCACGCGTCGAAGGTCACCCCCGGGGGACCGGTCAGGGCGGCCGTCGGCCTCCCGGGAGTGCGGCGCTCCGGTTCAGGACTCGGCGGGGACCCTCGGGGCGGGGACGGCGGTGGTGTCGGGGGCCCGGAAGCGGGTGAGCGAGCGCAGCGCGCGGGACCCGTTCTCCACCCGGTAGCCGGCCGCGAGCAGGCGTTCGCGGGCCTCCTCGGCGCTGCGCAGGGTCGCCTCGTCGAAGATGAGGTTGTAGTAGCGCTCGGGCACCCGGTTGAGCCCGGCGCGCAGCGCGCGCAGGGCCGCGGTGGCCGCGGCCTCCCCGCCCGGGACCGGGGGCAGGACGCCGTACTCGCGGCGCGCCCAGGCGGGCAGGGTGGCGTAGGACAGGGCGCCGACCGGGAACCACAGGGGCCGCAGCGGGGCCAGCGCGGACAGGTGCTCGGGCACCGACGGCCAGAGCAGGAACCGGACCGCCTGCCGGGCCTCGGGGGTGGCGCGCAGCACGGGCCGCACCGCGGCCAGGTAGCGGCGCATGTCCGCGACCGAGCGCGGGACGTCGTCCCGCGACAGGCCGACGTAGGCGGCGGTGGCGGACTGCTCGTCGAGGTAGCGGTCGCACTCGCCCGGGGTGAGCGGCACCCCGGCGCGCACGGCGGTCTCCAGGTAGGAGCTCACCTCGGCGCAGTGCACCCACACCAGCAGGTCGTGCTCGTCGACCCGGTGGCGGCGGCCGGTGGCGGGGTCGGTGAACGACAGCGCCCGGTGCACCCGGCGGATGTGCGCGCCCAGGCGCTCGGCCTCCTCCGGGGAGCCGTAGGTGGTGACGGCCACGAAGTGGGCGGTGCGCAGCAGCCGTCCCGTGGGGTCGCTGCGAAAGTCCGACCGCTGCCAGACGCCCTGCATCGCCACCGGGTGCAGGGCCTGGAGCATGAGGGCGCGCACGCCCGCCACCCACATGGCGCGGTCCAGGTGGACGGCCCAGGTGACGCTCTCGGGTGCGGCGACGGTCGGTCTCATCGGCTCTCCTCCGGGGCTGCGCGGGGGGCTCGCGCCTGGGCCGTCGGGCCCGGGGGCCCTGCGCCCCACGATACGTCGGCCGCCGCGGGGCCCCGCGGCGGCCCGGCCCCAGCGGCCCTTGTCCAGAAAGCACCGATTCTTGGCACGCGCAGGACCGGGGCCGGGCGCACCCTGGCGTTAACGGGACGCCCCGGGCCCGCCCCTCGGCCGCGCGCCCCTCCTCATCCCTTCGTCCACCTGTGGAGCGGGACATGTCCACGCAGAATGACGTCCACTTCGATGCCGACACCTACCGCCGCGCCATCGAGGAGACGGACGCCGACACCCTGATCGCGATGTTCAAGGACGACGCCGAACTGGAGATGTTCGACAAGCGCACACCGCCGGGGTCCCCCGCGGTGCTGCACGGCAAGGACGCCATCGAGCCGGTCGTGCGCGAGCTGTGCGGCCGGGACATGACGCACGAGGTCCTCAAGGTGGCCGTGGACGGGGACCACGTCGCCTACACCGAGAGGTGCGTCTACCCCGACGGCAGCATGGTCATGAGCAACACCATGCTGGACCTGAGCGACGGCGCCATCGCCCACCAGACCACCGTGCAGGCGTGGGACGAGGAGGCGGTGGACCAGCCCCAGGTCGGTGACTTCGACGCCCCCGACGAGCAGCAGTCGTTCGACCACGGGCACGCCGAGATCGTCCGGATCGGTGGGCACAACGTCCTCCGGACCACCATGGAGCCGGGGTGGCGCTGGTCGGAGCACATGAAGGAGATGGTCGGCACCGACCAGTGCGAGCTGACCCACACGCTCGTACTGCTGTCCGGCACCGTCCGGGTGCGGATGGAGGACGGCACCGAGGCGGAGGTGACCGCCGGACAGACCGCGTTCATCCCTCCCGGGCACGACGGCTGGGTGGTCGGCGACGAGCCGGCCGTGGGGATCGACTGGACCGCCAGGGACTGACGCCGGGCCGGGGCCGGCCCTTGCGGGAGGTCCCGGCGCGGCCCGGGGCCGGGCGGGGCGCCCGGTCCCCTCCGGGCGCGCGGGCCCGGACCGCCCGCCGCGTCCGGACCGCTCAGGTACCGCGCAGGTAGGCCAGGACGGCGTGGACGCGGCGGTGCGAGCCCTCGTCGGGCGGCAGGTCGAGCTTGGCGAGGATGTTGCCCACGTGCTTGCCGACGGCGGCGTCGCTGACCACCAGGCGGCGGGCGATCGCCCCGTTGGAGTGCCCCTCGGCCATCAGCGCCAGCACCTCGCGCTCGCGCGGGGTGAGCCGCTCCAGCGGGTCGGAGCGGCGGCGCAGCAGCTGGCGGACCACCTCGGGGTCGACGAACGTGGCGCCCTCCACCACCCGGCGCAGCACCGACGCGAACTCGCGCACGTCGCCCACCCGCTGTTTGAGCAGGTAGCCCACCCCCCGGCCCGCGCCGGAGTCGAGCAGGTCGGAGGCGTAGCTGAGCTCCACGTACTGGCTGAGCGCCACCACCGCCAGCCCGGGCAGGCGGCGGCGGAGCTCGACGGCGGCGCGCAGCCCCTCGTCGGTGAAGTCCGGGGGCATGCGGATGTCGGTGACGACCAGGCCGGGCCGGTGCTCCTCCGCGGCCTCCAGCAGGGCGTCGCCGTCTCCGACGGCGGCCACCACGGGGAACCCGAAGCGTTCCAGGACGCCCACCAGTCCCTCCCGCAGCAGCACGCCGTCCTCGGCGAGCACGGTGGGGACGGGGGTCACCTCGGGTCCGTCCGGTCGATCGTGCACGGCAGCTCCACTCGGATGCGGGTCGGCCCTCCCTGGGGGCTGGACAGGTCCATTGTGCCGCCCATGACCGCGACGCGGTCGCGCATCCCGGTCAGGCCGCTGCCGCGCGCCGGGTCCGCACCGCCGGGCCCGTAGTCGGTGACCTCCACCGCCAGGGCGTCGCCGCCGGGCGCGGAGGACAGGGAGGCGTGCACGGTGGCGGCGTTGGCCTCGGTGTGCTTGTAGACGTTGGTGAGCGCCTCCGCGACCACGAAGTAGGCGGTGCCCTCCACGTGGGCGGGGAGTCGGCGCGGCAGGTCCGCCTCGACGGTGACCGGCACGGGCGAGTGGTCGGCGAGTTCGGCCAGGGCGGCGGGCAGGCCCCGGTCGGTGAGGACGCGCGGGTGGATGCCGCGGACCAGCTCGCGCAGCTCGGTGATGAGCTCGTCGGCCTTGCGCTGGGCGGCGGCGAGCCGGCGGTCGGCCTCGGACCCCTCCTCGACGTCCAGCCGGGCCATGCCCAGGTCCATGTTCAGGGCCACCAGCCGCTGCTGGGCACCGTCGTGCAGGTCGCGCTCGATGCGGCGGCGCTCGTACTCGAAGGCGTCCACGAGGCGGGCCCGTGAGTGGGTGACCTCGGTGAGCTCGGCGCGCAGCTCCTCCTTGGGCGGGCCGACCAGCAGGGCGCGGGCCAGGACGCCGTGGCCGTAGGAGGTGAGGCCGCACAGGTAGACGGCGGTCAGGAGCGCGACCGGGGAGAGCAGGGTCAGCGGCAGCGCCTCCTCGACGGTGGTGGCGGTGACGAACCCCAGGCTGATCTGGGAGCCGGGGGCGTCCCCGACCAGTGCCGGACCCAGCAGGAGGAGGACCGCGAAGCTCAGCAGGGTCCCCATCACCATGATGAGGAGGAACGCGATGGGCATGAACAGGAAGAGGTAGGCGACCTCGCGCCAGGTCGCGGCCTCGGTGTAGCGCAGCCTGATCCAGCCCCACAGCCCGGGCGGGGGGACCCGGTGGCCGCTGTCGGCGGGGGCGGGCGAGACCAGGCGCAGGCGGCGGCGCTCCAGGGCCCCCAGCGGCAGGCCGAGCAGCGGGCCGAGGCACACCGTCATGAGCAGCCCGGACAGGACCCCGGAGACCAGGAGGAACATCCGGTCGCCCGTGTCCGCGGGTGTTTCGGCCAGGGCGAGGGCGACCACCAGCCAGGGGCCGTACAGCGGGAAGGCGACGGCCATGAGGAGGACGCCGATCAGCGCGGTGGTGGCCGCGTAGGCGGTCGCCCGCAGCGACCAGCCGGAGAAGGGGAAGAGCGGGCGGGCCATCGCCCGGAGGAGGTCTGCGGGCGCGTTCCGGGGGCGCTGCCCTACGGTGCCTGTGGTCATGCCTCCACGTTAGGAAGCCGGGGAGCGGCGGGGAATCCGCCCGGCCACCGGACCGGGGGTGGGGACGGCCCTACCCCCCCGGGGCGGCGGAGTGCGGGGCCCGGCGCCCGGACCGGGTCCGGAGCGCGGGTGTCCCTGCTCAGCGCGGTAGGGTGGGCGAACGTGAGCGCGAAACCCGTTATCCCCGATGTCCTGGCCGCCCGGTACGCCTCGGCGGAGCTGACCCGGCTGTGGTCCCCGGAGTACAAGGTGGTCGCCGAACGGCGGCTGTGGCTGGCCGTCCTGCGCGCGCAGGCGCGCCTGGGCGTGGACGTCCCCGACGGCGTGGTGGCCGACTACGAGAAGGTCCTGGAGCAGGTGGACCTGGAGTCCATCGCCGCCCGCGAGCGGGTCACCCGCCACGACGTCAAGGCGCGGATCGAGGAGTTCAACGCCCTCGCCGGGCACGAGCACGTGCACAAGGGCATGACCTCGCGCGACCTGACCGAGAACGTCGAGCAGCTGCAGGTCCGCGACAGCCTGCTGCTGGTGCGCGACCGCACGGTGGCGCTGCTGGCGCGGCTGGGCCGGCTGGGCGCCGAGTACGACACGACGGTGATGGCGGGCCGCTCGCACAACGTGGCGGCGCAGGCCACCACGCTGGGCAAGCGGTTCGCGTCGATCGCCGACGAGGTGCTGGTGGCGTTCGGCCGGCTGGAGGAGCTGATCACCCGCTACCCGCTGCGCGGCATCAAGGGCCCGGTGGGCACCGCCCAGGACATGCTGGACCTGCTGGGCGGGGACCGGGCCGCGCTGGCGCGGCTGGAGGACGAGGTGGCCGCGCACCTGGGGTTCACCCACCGGTTCACCAGTGTGGGCCAGGTGTACCCGCGCTCCCTCGACTTCGAGGTGCTGACGGCGCTGGTCCAGCTGGCCGCGGGCCCGTCCTCGCTGGCCAAGACGATCCGGCTGATGGCCGGGCACGAGCTGGTCACCGAGGGGTTCGCCGAGGGCCAGGTGGGCTCGTCCGCGATGCCGCACAAGATGAACACCCGCTCGTGCGAGCGGGTCAACGGGCTGACGGTGGTCCTGCGCGGGTACGCGTCGATGGCCGGGGAACTGGCCGGGGACCAGTGGAACGAGGGCGACGTCTCCTGTTCGGTGGTGCGCCGGGTGGCGCTGCCGGACGCGTTCTTCGCCTTCGACGGCCTGGTCGAGACGATGCTGACGGTGCTGGACGAGTTCGGCGCCTTCCCCGCGGTGGTCTCCGCGGAGCTGGACCGGTACCTGCCGTTCCTGGCCACCACGAAGATGCTGATGGCGGCGGTGCGGGCGGGCGTGGGCCGGGAGACGGCGCACGAGCTGATCAAGGAGCACGCCGTGGGCTCGGCGCTGGCGATGCGCCAGGAGGGCGTGGGCAACCGGCTGCTGGAGCGGCTGGGCGGGGACGAGCGGTTCCCGCTGGACCGGGCCGAGCTGGAGGCCCTGCTCGCGGACCGGATCACGTTCACGGGTGCGGCGGCCGAGCAGGTCGCGGCGGTGGTGGAGAGGATCGACGCCATCGTGGAGCTGCACCCGCGGGCGGCGGCGTACGCTCCGGGGTCCATCCTCTAGATCGTTTTCTCGAACTCCCGCCCCGGCTCGGCCCGTCCGTGGCCCGCCACCGCCCTCAGCGGCCGGCCCGCGGCCACGGACCCCGCCTGATGCGGCGCCCCGTAGGGCTCGGGCCCGGGACCCGGAGGTCCCGGGCCCTTCTCGTGCACCGCGTATGACGCAGTTCACCTGAGCGAACACTGGGTTCGAAAGTTAACGCCTATTACGGTTGGGGCGTCGGCGTTCCGCACCCCTTGGAGGTTCCGTTGACCGATCCCGACTCCTTCGGTACCGCCCTGTGGACCCTGCTGCTGATCACGGGGATCATCCTGGCCTTCGGCACGGCCGCCCTGAGCGACATGGCGCTGCGCCGCCGCGAGGACCGCCGCGAGCGGGAACAGCGCGAGGCCTCCGCCCGGAAGCGCTCCGGCGGCACGGCCTGACCCCGGCCTCCTGTACCTCCGGCTCCTCCCGGCCCCGCTGCGCGGCCGGGAGGGGCCGGAGCGGAGCGGTCCGGTCCCGGCCGACCGGGCACAGGCCGCCCCGCGCGGTCACCGGGTCCGGCGACCGTCCCCGCCCCCGTCCGCTCCTGCGGGTCCCTCAGCGGTACTCGGCGATGATCCGGGAGAACAGGTCCGGATCGACGTTGCCGCCGGAGACCACCGCGACCGTCGCCTCGGGCCGCCCCGGTACCGCGGGCACCCGCCCGGCCAGCACGGCAGCGGCGGCCAGCGCCCCGCTGGGCTCGGCCACCACCCGCGCTCCCAGGGCCAGGTGGGCGACCGCCCGGGCGATCTCTTCCTCGGTGACGGTGACGATCCCGTCCAGCCGGTGGCGCAGGTGCTCGAAGGTGAGGTCGGACAGGCACACCCGCACCCCGTCGGCCATGGTCCGGTGGGTGCGCTCGGGCTCCCAGGCGACCCGGCGCCCCAGTTCCAGGCTCTCGGCGGCGTCGGCGGCCAGCTCCGGTTCCACCCCGATCACCCGCACCCGGCGGGGGTGGACGGTCCAGGCCGCCGTGGCGACCCCCGAGGCCAGCCCGCCCCCGCCCACCGGGACGACGATCGTGGTGACCTCCGGCGACTGCTCCAGGATCTCCAGGCCCACCGTGCCCTGACCGGCGATGACGGCGCGGTCGTCGAAGGGCGGGACCAGGGCCAGCAGTTCGGCGCGCGAGATCTCCTCGGCCGTCCCGACGCGCTCGGCTGGTGGGACGAGGACGATCCGGGCGCCCCGGTCGCGCATCCGGTCCACCTTGACCTCGGGCGCGTTGTCGGGGACGACGACCGTGCAGGGGACGCCCAGGCGGGCGGCGGCGTAGGCCAGGGCCTGGCCGTGGTTGCCGGAGGAGTGGGTGATGACGCCGTGGGCGCGCTGGGTGGGGTTGAGCAGGGCGACGGCGTTGGTGGCGCCGCGCAGCTTGAACGCGCCGGTCGGCTGCAGGTTCTCGGGTTTGACGAGGAACGGCGGGCCCTGGGGCGGGCCGGCCGTCAGGGGGGTGCGCACGACCGAGCCCTGGAGGCGGGCGGCCGCGGCGCGGATGTCGTCTGCTGAGACCAGTTCCATGGCCCGGGTATGCCCGCCGCGGCGGGCGTCGTCACGGGTCGGCCGCACCTTGTGGATAATCGGTGGTCATGCGCACCGAATGGACTCCCGAGGACCTGCCCGGCCGGGCCTTCTACCGGATGATGACCGCGGTGGTGGTACCGCGGCCGATCGCCTGGGTCTCCACCACCTCCGCCGACGGGGTGGACAACCTGGCACCCCACTCCTTCTTCACCATCGCCTGCGCCGATCCGGCGATCGTGCAGTTCACGTCCATCGGCCGCAAGGACTCCCTGCGCAACGTGGAGGCCACCGGCGAGTTCGTGGTGAACCTGGCGCCCGAGCCGCTGTGGAAGGAGGTCAACGCGTCCGGGACCGACTTCCCGCCGGAGGTCGACGAGTTCGAGGCCCTGGGGATCACGCGCGAGGAGAGCGCCGCGGTGCGTCCGCCCCGGGTGGCGGCCTCCCCGGTGGCGCTGGAGTGCGCGCTGCACTCGACGGCGGGGTTCGGCACCTCCACGGTGGTCTTCGGCCGGGTGGTGCACGTGGCGGTGGACGAGGGCGTGATGGGCGGGGACGGCCTGCCCGAGGCCGGGCGGCTGCGGCCGCTGGCCCGGCTGGGGCGCAACGAGTGGTCCACCCTGGGCGAGGTGCGCGCGGTCGACCGCAGTCCCTACCGCCCCTGAGCCCCCGGCCGTGCGGACCGGGCGGTCCGCACGGCCGGAGGCGGAACGTGCGTCAGGCGGTGCAGGTGAGCGCGGGGACCTGCGGGTCGCCCTCGGCGGCGCCGACGAGGCCGAAGGTGGCCGACTCCCCGGCGGCGAGCGTGCCGTTGTAGGGGGCGTTCACGGCGGTGACCAGGGGGCCGTCGGTCGTGACCTCGGCGTTCCAGGACTGGGTGACGCGCTGCCCCGGGGGCTCGGTCCAGGTCACGGTCCACCCGGTCAGCGCCCTGTCCGCGGTGACGGTGACATCGGCCCGGAACCCGCCCGACCACGCCTGGACGATGGTGTGGACGGCCTCGCAGCCGTCCCCGCCCGGGCCCTCGGTGGGCTCCTCGGTGGGCGGGTCGGTGGGCTCCTCGGTGGGCCCGCCGCCGTACACCGGTGCCTCGACCGAGGTCTCCGCGATGCCGTCGGGACCGTGGAAGATCCGCTCGCCCCACGGCGTGAGGCGGTCCGGGTCGAAGCCCTCGACCATGTCGAGGTACTCCACTCCCCCGCCGTTGCCGCTCCACGACCAGCCGATGTAGCCGAGCCCGAGTCGGCGGGTGTGCTCCAGGATCGCGTCCTCGTCGGGGTTCCCGTCGCTGTGGTCGTGGCCGAACTCGCCGACGATCAGCGGCAGCCCGGCGTCCGCGAAGTGCTCCAGGTAGGAGACCACCGTCGACTCCTGGGCGTAGACGCCGTACATGTGGATCGAGAAGAGGGTGTTGGCGTGCGTGTCGGAGGCGAAGACCGACGCCGCGTCGTTCCGCATGGTGTGGGACCAGTCCTGGCCCCAGTTGGGGGCGTCCACGACGAGGGTGTGCCGGAAGCCGGCGTCCCTCAGCCTGGCGATCGCGGCGGAGGTGTCGTCCGCCCAGTTCGCCACGGTCGCCTGGTCGTTGCCGTAGGGCTCGTTGCCGATGTTGACCAGGACGTGGTCCTCCTCGCCCTCCAGGACGTCCTGGATCCGCAGCCAGTAGTCGACGGCCTGGTCGAGGGTGGCGGCGCCGGACTGCTCGCCGTAGCCGGTGGTGTCGTGGACCTCCAGCACGCAGATCAGGCGGTTGGCCTTGCAGTCGGCGACGACGGCGGCCACGTCGGCGGGACCGTTCTCCGTCCAGCGGTCGCCGCTGCTGAGGACGACGCGGACGGTGTTGGCGCCCAGTTCCTTGATGTCGGCGAGGGAGTCGGTCTCCTGCGGGTACCAGGTGTGGGCGTGGTTGACGCCCCGCATGACGAAGTCGTTGCCGGCCGCGTCGACGAGGCGGCCGTTCTCGATCCGGAAACCGGTGTCGGGCTCGGCGGAGGAGGTGAGGTGCGCGCCGGAGGGCACGCCGGGGGCCGCCGCCGCGAAGGCGAGGGCGACGATCCCGATCAGGGCCACGAGGGCCAGGGACAGACGTTGGACCATGGGGGGTTCTCCTCAAAGATGAAGGACAACGTTGTCTTTTTGTGTCGAAGTGATCCGAACGGCGGGACAACGTTGTCATCTCGCACAGGAGTCGTGCGGTGTCACGGTTCGCGAGCACGTCCGGCATCCGCGGCGAAGCGGGGCCGGAAGGGCCGCGAACCCCGGGTCGGGGGTCCTGGGCACGGGGACCCGGCACCGGGACCTCCGCCGGGGCGCGGCCGGACCGCGCCCCTCTCGGTCGGGGCACCCCTTCGGGAGCGCTCCCAGAACGATGTGGAGAAGTTAACACCGTCGATGCGAGGGCGCAATGGAGGGGAAACCGGGGATTCGCGGACCGCGCCCGGCGCCCGGCCCGACCGCGACGCCTTGCGCGTACGCGGATCCGGGCCGGGGCGTCCCGCGCCGCCGGGGCGGCTCAGACCGTGAGGGGCTCCGCGGCGGCGGGGAGCAGGGACAGTGCGGGCAGGATCGGCGCGGGGTCGCCGGTCCAGTCCATCGCGGCGATCTGGCCGGGGGTGCGCCGCCCCATCAGCGCGCGGTAGAGCTCGAAGGCGGTGCCGCGCCAGTGCAGGGTGCCGCCCGGGCCCAGGGTCCAGGAGCGGCCGGCGTCGGTGGCGGTGACGGTCAGGCCGGGCGCGTGCCCGGGCCAGGCGCGGCCCAGGCCGGTGAGGGAGAAGTCGAGCAGGGTGTCGGCGTGCCCGGTGGCCGGCTCCAGGCCCAGGGCACCGCGGATGTCGTTCTCGTGGGTCCAGGCGTCCACCACGGGCAGCCGGTAGCGCAGACGGGTCTCGGTGCCCAGCAGCTCCAGCAGGGCGGGGGTGGCCGCGCGCCACTCGTCGCAGAGTTCGCCGATGCCGCGGTCGGCCCGCTCGGCGACCTGGCGGGCGGTGGCCTCGTCGGAGGCGGGCGGGGTGAAGGTTCCGGCGACCACCTCGGCGCACAGCCCGGCCAGGTGGGCGTAGGTCTGCTGGACGGTCCAGTCGGGGCAGGCGGGAACGGCGGTGCCCAGGGCGGCGTCGTCGAGTTCTGCGGCCAGGGCGAGCAGGCGCTCCTGGACCTCGCTGTAGATGCGCACGGAATCCATGCGCGCCACCTTACCGAACACCGTTCGGAAACCGCCGTCCGGGAGTCCCCCGGAACCCCGCCCGGCCCTGACGGCGTCAGTCCCATGCGTCGTCGGGCAGGAGCCACAGCCCGTCCCCCATCTCCTCCACGATCGCGGCCGCCGGGGCACGGACGGCCGCCCAGCAGGTGGAGGCGTGTACTGCGGCGGGCGCCCACCCGTCCTCGGCCATGGTGTCGAAGACCTCGACCAGGGCCGACAGGTTCCTGCGCACCCCCTCCGGGAAGGTCTCCGGCCGGTTCACGGCGTAGAGGTGGAAGTCGTCGACCTGGAGGGCGATCTCGTCGACGGCGAAGCCGGTGCGCTCCACCCACGAGATCTGGCGCCCGGCGTCCCAAGAGGCGGTCTCGGCGGCCTGACGCAGATAGGAGAGACAGGAGGGGGTCAGGGACATGGGGGCGGGGTGACGGGCGCGGATGCGGTGCGGCCCCGGCCGGGGGTTCCCGGTCCGGGGCCGGACGGGGGGGCGGGTCAGGTTCCCAGGCCGGACATCAGGTCGGCGAAGGCGACCGGCTCGTCGTAGGGGTCGTCCTCGCGCCGCTCGTGGTCGGCCGCCAGCAGCGCCAGCTGGCGGCCCGCCCGCTCGATGCGCTCGTTGAGCTCGCGGGCGCCCTCGTTGCCCGCGCCCCAGTCCTCCGAGGCCGCGTACACGCCGGTCGGGACGACCAACGCACGGCCGTAGGAGAACATGGGCCGCATGGCGTGCTCCAGCACCAGCGAGTGGCGCGGGCTGCCGCCGGTGGCGCCGATGAGCACCGGGAGCGAGTCCAGGGCGCCCGGTTCGACCACGTCGAAGAACGACTTGAACAGCCCGCTGTAGGAGGCGTTGAACACCGGGGTCACCGCGATGACCCCGTCCGCCTCGGCCACGTCGGACAGCACGTCGGGCAGTTCGCCGGTGGGCACCTGGGTGACCATGGCGTTCATGACGTCGTGGGCCAGCTCTCGCAGTTCCACCGTGCGCACCCGGGCCCGGATCCCCCTGTCCCCCAGCGCCCGTTCGGTGGCGGCGGTGAGCCGGTCGGCGAGCAGCCGGGAGGACGACGGGGTGCTCAGCCCCGCCGAGACGGTGACGATGCGGCGGACGGTCATGCCCGGGCCTCCGTGTTCTCCTCTTTGTGGTCCTCGGCCCGCTTCGCGGCGAGCATCGAGGCGTGGGTGGGTGCGTCGGGTACGTGTGCGGGGCGGTTTGCCGCGAACTCCTTGCGCAGTACCGGCACGACCTCCTCACCCAGCAGGTCCAGCTGCTCCAGGACGGTCTTGAGCGGCAGGCCGGCGTGGTCCATGAGGAAGAGCTGGCGCTGGTAGTCGCCGAACATCTCGCGGAAGGTCAGCGTGCGGTCGATGACCTGCTGCGGGCTGCCGACGGTCAGCGGCGTCTCTCGGGTGAACTCCTCCAGGGAGGGCCCGCCGCCGTAGACGGGCGCGTGGTCGAAGTAGGGCCGGAACTCCTTGACCGCGTCCTGGGAGTTCTTGCGCATGAACACCTGTCCGCCCAGGCCGACGATGGCCTGGTCCGCCTTGCCGTGGCCGTAGTGCTCGTACCGGCGGCGGTACAGCGAGATGAGCTTCTTGGTGTGCGTGGCGGGCCAGAAGATGTTGTTGTGGAAGAAGCCGTCACCGTAGTAGGCGGCCTGCTCGGCGATCTCCGGGCTGCGGATGGAGCCGTGCCACACGAACGGCGGCACGCCGTCGAGCGGGCGCGGGGTGGCGGTGAAGCCCTGCAGCGGAGTGCGGAACTTGCCCTCCCAGTTGACGACGTCCTCCCGCCACAGGCGGTGCAGCAGGTTGTAGTGCTCCAGGGCCATGGGGATGCCCTCGCGGATGTCGTAGCCGAACCAGGGGTAGACCGGCCCGGTGTTGCCGCGGCCCATCATCAGGTCCACCCGGCCGTCGGCGACGTGCTGGAGGAAGGCGTAGTCCTCGGCGATCTTCACCGGGTCGTTGGTGGTGATGAGGGTGGTCGCGGTGGACAGGACGATCCGGTCCGTCCTGGCGGCGATGTACCCGAGCATGGTGGTCGGCGAGGACGGCACGAACGGCGGGTTGTGGTGCTCGCCGGTCGCGAACACGTCCAGTCCGACCTCTTCGGCCTTGAGCGCGATCTCGATCATGGCCTTGATTCGCTCATGCTCGGTGGGTGTCCGGCCGGTGGTGGGGTCGGTGGTCACATCGCCGACCGAGAAGATTCCGAACTGCATGGCCCGCTCCTCAACTAGCTTTCCAAGAAGTAGTTTCCTGAGAAACTATCATGCCCGAACGGCGATCACACTCCCCCTATTCCCGCCGGGTGTCTCCCGAGCCGGTCTCCGTTCATCCACAGGCACGCTCCGTATCCGCAGAATGTCACCTGGACCTGATAAGCCTGGTAAAGCCGACACCATCCCGGTCACCCGGAGTCATGGACGGCCGGACACGAGGACGTCGAACACACCGGAAGGAGAAGGGCGCCCCCTCGACCCCGCGCCCGAAACCACATGTCCGTCACCCTCGATCCCCGGCGGCTTCCCCACCACCGACCCCACGACCACGAACGCGCCGACACCGCGCTCCCCGACCGCTCCGGCTGCTCCCGCCAGCCGGTGGTCCTGGCCGACGCCCTCGCCGACGTCGTGACCGCGCTCAGTGTCCTGGACCCCGACCTGACCCCCGGGCCCCGCCTCGGCGGGGCCTGACCCCGGACACGCCCGCGGCCGTATCGACGGTGTCGAGACGGCCGCGGGAGCCGCGCCCGGCAGAACGCCGGAGCCCGCTTCCGTGCGCCCTCCAACCGGCGGGTGCGAAGCCCTCCACGGTGCCGGAGGCGGCGGCGCGGTGGCCCTCGACGCTCTCCGGGACCCGGGTCCCGCCCGCCCCGCCGGTACCGGGCGGGGCGTGGAGCCCCCGCCGCACCTGGAGGGGCGGAGGCCCGACGGAGTGGACGCCGCCGTACTCCACGCCCAGGTGCCGGACGCCGATGAGGGCTGCCCGGAGGTGGGGCGTGCGACCCGCCGGAGGCCGCGGCACCCGCGTCCGGCATGCCCGCCGTGCCGCCGTCCCCCTCGGCTCTCCTGCAGGTGGAAGCCTCACGCGGGCTCACTTCACAGATTCAGGACGGCTCCGGCACCGGGTGGTCGGGGTCCGACGCGCGCATCCGGCGGTAGGCGCTCGGGGTGACGCCCACCTCGCGCCGGAAGATCGTCCGGAAGTTCACCGGGGAGCCGAACCCCGTCTCCGCGGCGATCCTCTCCACCGTCCGGTCGGTGGACTCCAGCAGGCGACGGGCGGCCACGATCCTCCGCAGTGTCACCCACCGCATGGGCGGCATCCCCGTCTCGCGGACGAAGTGCCGGATCAGGGTCCGCCGCGCCATCCGGCTGCGCTCGGCCAGGACCGCCACGGTGATGGGCTCCCCCAGGTGCTCGACAGCCCAGGCGAGCGTGGCGCGCAGCCCCTCGCGGGCGTGGGGGGCCGCGGTGCTGTACTGCGCCTGCTCCGCGTCGCGGGCGGACGACACGACCGCCTCCCGGGCCGCCCCGTCCGCGGCCACCGTCCCGAGGTCCGCCTCGATCAGGTGCAGGCAGGTGTCGATCCCGGCACTCGCCCCGGCCGACGTGAGGAGCCGCCCGTCCTCGACGAGCAGCCGGTTCCCGTCGACGCGGACGTCCGGGAAGGCCTCCTGCAGCTCCTCGGCGTAGCGCCAGTGGACGGTGGCCGTGCGGCCCGCCAGCAGCCCGGCCTCGGCCAGGGCGAACACGCCCGTGCAGACCCCCACGATGCGCGCACCCCGTTCGTGGGCGACGCGCAGGACCTCCAGGTAGGGCTCCGGGACCGGCCGGTACGGCTCCCCGTAGCCCGGCACGACCAGGATGTCGGCCCCCGCCGCGTCCTCCACCGGACGCGTCCCGTCCCCGCCGCCGCAGACCACGACCCGGTACGCCGGGTGCCGTCCGAAGACGTGGACCGGGATCGCGACGTCGAGCTCGAACAGCCTCGGCATCGCGAGGATCCCCACCGTCACGGACCCGTCCTTCGGGCGCACGCCCCCACCTCCGACATCCGGCACGATCCCTGCCGTGGACGGCACTCTTCGCTCTGGTCCCCGCCCCGGCGCCCTCGTAGCGTTTCCAGGGAACACGACAGCGAACGAACAGGCGGGAACCCATGTCCGGTGAGAACAGGACCGAGTCCCACGGAGTCCCGTGGGAGGAGACCTACGGGTACGTCCAGGCATTGCAGCGCGGGGACACCATATACGTGTCGGGCCAGGTGGCACACGACGGACCGGCCCCGACCCTGGTCGCCCCGGCACCGGTCGGCCCCGACGGGCGGGTCACCGACTTCGGCGGCACGGCGGCGCAGATGCGCCAGTGCTACGCCAACGCGGCGCGGCTGCTGGAGCGGTTCGGCGCCTCCCTGGACGACGTCGTCGACGAGGTCATCTACGTGGTCGACGCCGCCGAGGGGGACGCCGTCGCGGGCGAGGTGCGCAAGGAGGCCTACGGGCGGCCGGACCCGCAGGTGGCGAGCACGATGATCGGCACGCCACGGCTGGCGTTCCCCGAACTCCTGGTGGAGATCAAGCTCGTCGCCCGGGTGTGAGCCCGGCGGGCTCCGCGGCGGGGCGGCGCAGGCTCGCGAAGGCGAGTCTGCGCCGCCCGCGGTCCAGGACGGACGGGGCGGGCAGGCCCCGCAGGTAACGGGTCTCGTCCGTCTCCGCATCCGGCGCCGGGTCCTGCGGGCGGGGCGCCAGGGTGTTCCGCGTACCGTTCTGCGTGCTCATGGTCACTGCTCTCCTCTGTCCTCGGGCGGTCGGCGGCCCGCTCCCTCCCTGTGCGGGCCTCCACCTGTCCCGACGGCGGTGCGGGCGGACCATGACGCGGAACGCGGAGGAATTCCCCCCGATCCCGTCACCGGCCCCCGCCGGCCTGTTCCCCCGTCACGACCGGGCCGGAGGGAAGGGGCGTCGATGACCGACCCGGGGGCCGTCAGCGCCCGTGTCCTGCTGCGCGAACGCCCGCCCCCCGCCGTCCTCACGGCGCTGCACCGCGCCCCGGGCCTGGGCGTGTCCGAGGTGGCCCGGCGCGCCCTGTCCGGGGTGCCGCTGCTGCGGTCCGAACTGTCCGGCGGCGACCACGTCGAGGCGGTCCGCCGCCTGCGTACGGTGCTCGACCTGGTCGCCCCCTACCGGCACGAGGTGCACGAGTGCGTCGGTGCGCCCCTCCGGCCCGGGGACGCGCACCGACGCGCCGGTCCTGCTCGCCGCCCTGGCCCGGGCCGGGCAGCCGCCCGCCCCGGTGCGCCCGGTCGCCGACCCGTCTGCGGCCGACCTGTGGCGCACCACGCCCGGCCTCCGTCCTCCGGACGGCACCGCGGTCCACGGTCCGCACTCCCTGGCCGAGCGCAACGCGGCCTACGAGGTCGCCCGCCACGCGCCCGGCCGGGCACTCGTCGGTGACGACGGCGGCGGCCGCGGGCTCCTCATGTGCGCGCCCGGCCCGGACTTCGACCCGGCCGCGGGCGGGGAGTCGGCGGAGGCCGTGCTCCTGGACCTGGGAGCGCTGTGCCCCGGCGTCGCCGGTGAGGGGGAGTTCCTCACCGACGACCTGCTGGGGTGGCCCGCCCGCCGGTCGCACGGTGTCCCGGGCGGCCCCGGCGTCCGGCCCGGGGTGCGGGGCGTCCGGGGCGCGGTGGCGTCCGTCCGGAGTCCGGCAACCGGGTCAGGGCACGGCGTCCCCGTCGTGGCGCAGGCCCTCGGGGTGTTCGGGCAGGAACGACACGACCAGGCGGATCGGCCCCACCAGGTGGGCGTTGAACTCGGCGAGCTCCTCGGCGGGCACCCACAGCTCCAGGATCGTGCGCCCGCCCGCCTGCCGGACCGGGTAGCGGGCGGCGAAGTCCGCGTCCACCCCGAACCGGGTGACGTGGCCCGCCCCGGACCGGGGCAGGTTCCAGTCCCGTGCGATGCGCACCGCGTAATCCTCGTTGAGCACCGGGTAGAAGATCGGCTGGTCGGGCAGGCGCGGCGGCCACTCCCGCCACCCGGAGTCCCGGACCAGGTCCAGTTCCTCCGGCCCCGTCGGACGCCACAGCGTCATGGTCCCGGCCATGCCGGCCATCCCCCTCCTCGCTCGTGCGGGCGTTCGTCCCCCCGCATCGTCAGGAGCTTAGGGATTCCATGGCAGGGTCCGCACCGGCTTTTTACCGGGCGGAACGAAAATCCTCGGAACCACGGGGAACACCCAAGCTGTACGAAGCGTTCTCACAGGTGAAGCGCCCCGAACCCCGACCTGGAACCCCGCAGACCCCGAATCCGCAACCCGCCGCCACAGGTCGAGGGCGCCGCATCGCACACATCGAAGACCATGCGCGAACGTGCGCGTCGTGTCGGCAATGGGGGTTTCCGACACGAGATCATCGCCACGTTCGCCTTCCCAGCGGCCGGACCGCACTCAGTGCTTCTGGCCGCGCCCGCCGGGCCCGTGTTGGGGGACACGGGCCCGGCCTGTGTCCGGGGTCCGCCGCCACCGCGCGGCGGGCCCCGGACCTCTTCCGCCCGGTCCGCGAGGCTCCGGTCAGGGCCGCTCGTGGTAGTCGATCAGGGTCCTGGGCTCGAACTCCACCTCGGTGTAGGGGAAGGGCGAGTCCTCGGGGGGCTCGCCCACCGCGGCCGCCGGCTGGCAGGGGGCCAGGAAGAAGGTCCGCCCCTCGATCGTCCCACCGAGGTCGCGGCGGAAGATGGCGCAGGACATCGTGCCGTCGATGAGCCAGGTGGTGCCGCCGCTCCCGCTGTAGCCGCCCAGGACCTCGACGCGCCCGGGGTCGGCGTTCTCCCCGTAGACGTCGGTCCCGTTCATCATCGCCGAGGTCTCCATCGCGTAGTCGCAGTCCACCTCCCAGCCGCTGGCCCGGACGTCCCACTCCCGGCCGGCCATGGTCACGGTCCCGCACACCGGCGCGTGGACCGCGGCCCAGCCGAACCCGTCCCCGGCGGAGGTGACCTGCGGGTCCCGCACCTCGACCGCGTCCCCGACGGAGGCGAAGTCGATCCGCACCTCCCAGCCTCCGGTGGTGTACTCGGCCCGTACCGGCGCACCCTCCGCGTCGACCTCCACCCGGCCGGTCCCCTCCTCCTCGGTGAGGACCCCCCGGTCCAGCACCCGCACGACGGTCGGCCCCGAGTAGCCTCCCTCCCCCTCGCTCTCGGCCCGCCCCGACTCGGCCAGGGCCCGCAGCGGGGCGGTCACCAGGCCGGAGAGGGAATCGGCGGTCACACTCGCGTCGACCGCCAGCAGGGGGGCCGAGTCGTTCCAGTAGGCGCCCGCCATCTCCTGCTCCCGCGGGGCGTACACGTACAGACCGCCGCGGCGCACCGCCACGGCCGTGGTCCCCTCCCCCATGGCCGCGCCCCGGATGAGGAGGGTCCGCCCCTCGGCCGAGTACTCGTACTCCTCCACGACCGGTTCTCCCCCGCCGACGGGTGTGCGCTCGACGCGCGCGGTGAACCCCTCCCCCTCCTCCAGGACCTGCGCGGCGGCCAGCACGGCCTCGGCGGGGTCGTCGGCGGCCCGGTCGTAGACCAGGTAGCCGCCGCCGGCCAGTCCCGCGGCGAGGAGCACGCCCGCGCCCGCGGTCGCGGCCTTGGACCCGGCCAGGGCGGTCAGTGCGCCGCCGCCCTGGCCGACGGCCGTGCCGGTGGCCGTGCTCCCGCCGGCCGCCGTGCCCCCCGCTGCACCGCCCGCGGTTCCGGCGGCGGGGGCGCCACCGGAGAACAGGGCGGCGCCGGCCAGTCCGGCGGCCGAGGCGAGCCCGACCGCGCCCGCCCACAGCCTCGGGTCGTGCCCGGCTGCGTCGACGCCCCGCCAGTGGGCGTCCAGCAGCGCCCGCAGGGTCCGCACGGCGGGCACCCGCCCCCCGCCCGCCAGGCCGACCTCCTCGGGTTCGGGCAGCAGGGCGCGCATGAGCTGCACGGCGCGCGGGCGCGCCGCCGGGTCCACGGACAGTGCCGCCTCCACGAGCGGCAGCAGGGTGGCGGGGACCCCGTCGATGTCGTACTCCCCCGCCTCCACCCGGGCCCGCAGCTCCTGCGGGGTGCCGCGGCCGAAGGGGTCACGGCCGGTGGCGGCCAGCGCCACCAGACCGCCCCAGGCGAACACGTCGGCGGCGGGGGCGGCGGTGGCCCCGGCATAGCGCTCGGGCGCCACCCAGCCGGGGGTGCCGTAGGAGGCGGAGCGGTCGGTGGACCGGTCGGCGCCGATGTCCGTGGCGATGCCGAAGTCGACGATCCTGGGGCCGGTCGGGGACAGCACCACGTTCCCGGGCTTGATGTCGCGGTGGGCGATCCCGGCGGTGTGCAGGGCGGCCAGGCCCTCGGCCGTGCCGACGGCGAACGCGCGGAGCATCTCCCCCTCCAGCGGGCCGAACGCGCGCACGTGGGCGCGCAGGTCGCGGCCGGGGATGTACTCGAAGGCCAGCCAGGGGACCTTCGCGGTGACGTCGGCGGCGTAGAGGGCGGCGGTGCCGATGCCGCGGGCGCGTCCCAGCATCTCCACCTCGCGGGCGAACGCCTCCCGGTAGCGGCGCCTGCGGGCGTGCCGGGCGTGCACGGTCTTGACGGCGACGCACAGGCCGGCGGGGTCCACACCCCCGTAGACGGCGCCCATGCCGCCCGCGCCGATACGGCCCGCCAGGCGGTAGGGGCCCAGGGCGCGGGGGTCGTCGGCGGTCAGGGGTGTCAGGCCGGGAGGCGGGCCGACGGGGGTGCCCGGTGCCGGCACGGTGGGTTCGGGGGTGGTGGGGGTGCTCATCGGACCTTCCCTGCTCGGTCTCGCCTCCGGAGGATTCCCTGTTCCGCCTCGTGTGACGCCTGCCACCGCCGGACCGTTCCGGTCCGTGTCCCGCGGGTGGGGAGGCGGCGCCCGCCGCGACGGCCGCGGGGAGTGTGACCTGGACATCTCTCGAGAAAAATGCTAGCCGGGAACATCCGGCCGCCCCGGCACGTTCTTCATGGTGAACGCGGACGGGACCCGCAGGGGATCCGGGAGCGTGACAACGAGACCATGCGCGAACGTGAGCGCTCGTGCCGGCAATGGGGGTTTCCGGCACGTACCCGACCGCCACGTTCGCCTTCCCAGCGGCCGGACCGCACCCCGTGCAACCCGGCCGCACCCGCTGGGCCCGTGTTGGGGGACATGGGTCCGGCTTTGTGCCCGGGAGCGCGCCGTCCCCACCCGACGGCGCCCCCGGGCACCTCCATGTCCGCACTCCGAATGGCGTCAAGTTATCTTGACAAGTCTGGTGTGCGCGTTGACAGTGGGGCCATGGACGAGAACACCCGGCCCGTGTCCGCGACCGGCGCGGCCACCGCGCCCGACGGCACCGCCCTGGGCTACCGGACGCTGGGGGCGGGGCCGCCGCTGCTGCTGTTCCACGGCTCGATGATGTCCTCCCGCGACCTGTTGTCGTTGGGTGCGGCACTGGCCGGGCGGTTCACCGTGCACCTGCCCGACCGGCGCGGCCGGGGCCTGAGCGGCCCGTACGGCCCGGGCCACGACCTCGCCCGCGCGGCCGCCGACGTGGCGGCGCTCGTGGAGCACACGGGAGCACGCGGGGTGTTCGGGCTCAGCGCGGGTGCGGTCCCGGTCCTGGAATGGGGGCGCACCGCCGGGGGCGGACGGCGGATCGCCGTGTACGAGCCGCCGCTGCGCACCGGCTCGTTCTCCCCCACCGCCTGGCTGGAGCGCTACGAGCGCGAACTGGCCGCGGGGCGGACGGCGCACGCGATGGTCACCCTGATGCGCGGCACGCAGGACCCGCCCTGGGCCCGGTCCGTCCCCCGGCCGCTCCTGGCCGCGCTCATGGGGGCCGCCCTGCGCGACCCCGGTGCCGGCGGCGTCCCGCTGCGGGACCTGCCGCCCACCATGGCCGCCGACGCCCGCATGGTCCGCGAGACCGAGCACGCGCCGCTCTCCCGCCACGCCGGGGTGCGCGCCGAGGTTCTGCTGCTGGGAGGCTCCCGCAGCGCCCCGTACTTCAAGGACGCCCTCACCGCGCTGGAGGGGGTCCTGCCGCGCGCCCGCCGCGTGGAACTCCCCGGCCAGGGCCACCTGGCGGCCGCGAACGACGGCCGGCCCGACCTGGTAGCCCGCGAACTCGCCGTCTTCTTCGACGGCGCTCCCCCGCGCTGACCCCCTCCCGGCCGCCCGGCGCCGGGCCCGGACGGCGCTCCGCGGACCGGTCCGGTAAAAATCTGTCGCTTTCCCGTGGCTCCGGTGTGTCGGACGGCCCTCACGGGGCAGTGTGGGCGGGGGAACGGATCACGACGAGAGGTGGGGGACCGCTCGCATGACTGACGTATCCAGCCGGGGACCGCAGCAGGGGGACGACCGGGAGGTGCTCACCAACCGCCAGGGACACCCCGTCTACGACAACCAGAACCAGAGGACGGTCGGCGAGCGGGGGCCCGCCACCCTGGAGAACTACCAGTTTCTGGAGAAGATCAGCCACTTCGACCGGGAGCGCATCCCCGAGCGGGTGGTGCACGCCCGGGGCGTGACCGCATTCGGCTACTTCGAGTCCTACGGGACCTGGGGCGACGAGCCGATCGAGCGGTACACGCGCGCCAAACTCTTCCAGGGCAGGGGCAAGCGCACCGACATCGCCCTGCGCTTCTCCACGGTCATCGGCGGACGGGACTCCTCCGAGTGCGCCCGGGACCCGCGCGGGTTCGCGGTCAAGTTCTACACCGAGGACGGCAACTGGGACCTGGTGGGCAACAACCTCGCGGTGTTCTTCATCCGCGACGCCATCAAGTTCCCCGACGTCATCCACGCCCTCAAGCCGGACCCGGTGACCTTCCGGCAGGAGCCCAACCGCATCTTCGACTTCATGTCCCAGACCCCCGAGTGCATGCACATGCTGGTCAACCTGTTCAGCCCGCGCGGCATCCCGGCGGACTACCGGCACCAGCAGGGGTTCGGAGTCAACACCTACAAGTGGGTCAACGACGCGGGCGAGACCGTGCTGGTCAAGTACACGTGGATGCCCAAGCAGGGCGTGCGCAGCATGACCGAGGCCGACGCCGCCAACATCCAGGCGACCGAGACCGGGCACGCCACCAAGGACCTGCACGAGGCCATCGACCGGGGCGACCACCCTGAGTGGGAGCTGCTCGTGCAGATGATGAGCGACGACGATCACCCCGAGCTCGACTTCGACCCGCTGGACGACACCAAGACCTGGCCGGAGCAGGACTTCCCGCCCAAGCCGGTGGGCCGGATCGTGCTCGACCGCAACGTGTCGGACAACTTCACCGAGAACGAGCAGATCTCCTTCGGCACCGGTGTGCTCGTCGACGGCCTGGACTTCTCCGACGACAAGATGCTGGTCGGCCGCACCTTCTCCTACAGTGACACCCAGCGCTACCGGGTGGGGCCCAACTACCTGCAGCTGCCGGTGAACCGGGCCAGGAACGCGAACGTGCGCACCAACCAGCGCGACGGCCTGATGGCCTACGCACAGGACACGGGCGGGGAGAACCCGCATGTCAACTACGAGCCCTCCATCACGGGCGGCCTGCGCGAGGGGCGGTACCCGACGCACGACGAGCAGGGTCCGGAGATCCGGGGCAGGCTCACCCGCAAGCGCATCGCGCGCACCAACGACTACCAGCAGGCCGGGCAGCGCTACCTGCTGATGGAGCAGTGGGAGCGCGACGACCTCGTGCACAACTTCACGACGCTGCTCTCCCAGTGCGACCGGCCCATCCAGGAGCGCATGGTGTGGCACTTCCTGCTGGTGGAGGACGACCTGGGACTGCGCGTGGGCAAGGGCCTGGGCATCGGCCCCGAGGACGTGGCCCACCTGGAGCCGCTGCAGAGCCAGAGCCTCACCGAGGAGGACCGGCGGCGCCTGGCCAACCTCGGTGCCAACGGCCCCCGCGACGTCTCCGGTCTGACCATGACCCACTGCGTTCCCAACGAGCGCCACGTCGTCGAACGCTGAGGCCGCCGTACCGGACGGAGCCGTGCACCGAGGCCGTTCGCCAAGGCCGTGCGCGGCTCCGTCCCGCCGCGACGGGGTCCGGCCTCCGAATCAGGGACCGGCGGACCCTGCAGGGGCCATACGCCGGGGCCGCCCGGGGGTGTCCCCCGGGCGGCCCCGGTGTGCGTGCGAGGCGGCCGTCAGGTGCGGGCGGGCAGGGTGCGGCTGCGGCCGCGGAACTCGGCCACGACCTCCCCGCCGCGGCGCACGGTGACGTCGTAGACGCCGCTGCGCCCGAACACCGTCCGCTCCTGGGCGGTCGCCACCAGCAGGTCGCCCTCGTGGGCCGGGGCCACGAACGTGACGTCGGCGCCCGAGGCCACGGTCACCCCGCGCCCGTCCACGTTGCAGGCGCACGCGAACGCCGTGTCGGCGAGCGTGAACACGAACCCGCCGTGGGCGATCCCGTGCCCGTTGACCATGAGGGGCCCCACGGTCATCTCCACCACCGCGGTGCCGTGGTCGGCGCGCACCAGGCGCATCCCCAGGTTCTTGGAGGCCCGGTCGGCCTCGAACATCGCCCAGGCGGCCTCGTTGCGCACCGCTCCCTCCCCGCTCACGAGTCGAAGTCCACGGTCACGGTGTCGGTCTCGGGCAGCGCCTGGCAGGACAGCGCGTACCCGGCCGCCACCTCGGCCTCGTCCAGGGCGTAGTTGCGCAGCATGCGCACCTCGCCGTCGCACACCTTGACCCGGCACGTGCCGCACACCCCGCCCTTGCAGGCGAAGGGCAGGTCGGGCCGGTACCGCTGGGCGGAGTCCAGCACCGGCACCCCGCGCGGCAGTGTCAGCGTGGTGGTGCGCCCGTCCAGGACCACGGTGACCTCGCTGGCCGGGCCCTCCACCTCCGGGTCCTCGTGGCGGGCCTGGGGCGGCGGCTCGGCGCCCTCGACGAAGAACAGCTCCTGGTGGACCCGCTCGGCGGGCACCCCGCGCTCGCCCAGCACCCGGCGGGCGTCGGTGACCATCCCGAAGGGCCCGCACAGCCACCAGTGGTCGACGGCGTCGGCCGCGACGATGGTGTCCAGCAGGGCCTCCAGCTTGGCGCCGTCCAGGCGGCCGGTGAACAGCTCGGCCTCGCGCGGCTCGCGGGACAGCACGTGCACCAGCTCGAAGCGGTGCCCGAACGCGTCCTTGAGGTCGGCCAGCTCGTCGGCGAACATCACCGTGTCGCTTCGCCGGTTGCCGTAGAGCAGGGTGACGTGGGAGTCGGTGCGGCGCAGCAGCGACGCGGCCATCGACAGCATCGGGGTGATGCCCGACCCGGCGGCGACCATCACGTGCCGGGCCGCGGTGGACAGGTCCGGGCAGAACCGGCCGGTGGGCGCGCCCACCTCGACCTCGTCGCCCGGGCGCACCTCCTCCACCAGCCAGGTGGAGAACAGGCCGTCCGCGACCAGGCGCACACCCACCCGCGGCGCCTCGCCCGCCGGGGAGCAGATGGAGTAGCTGCGCCGCTCCTCGGTCCCGTCGACCCGCCGGCGCAGGGTCAGGGACTGCCCGGGGGCGAACGCGAACTCCCCGGCCAGGTGGTCGGGCACGTCGAAGGTGACCGCGACGGCGTCGTCGCACAGCTTCTCGACGGCGGCCACGCGCAGCCGGTGGAACACCGACCCGCGGCGCGGTGCCGCGGGGGCGTCGGTGACGGGTGTGGTCACGGTCAGATCTCCTTGACGTGCTCGAACGGTTCGAGGCAGGACCGGCAGCGGTGCAGGGACTTGCAGGAGGTCGCCCCGAACCGGGACAGCTCCTCGGTGTCGGCCGCCCCGCACAGCGGGCAGCGCGGCGCGGTCCGGGTGGGCAGCAGGGTCAGCGGTACGGGCCCGGCGGCCCGCCGGGGGGCCGCCCCCGGCGGGGAGATGCCGTGCTCGGCGAGCTTGCGCCGCCCCTCGTCGGTGATCCAGTCGGTGGTCCAGGCCGGGGACAGCTCGGTGCGCACCTCCACGGCGTCGAACCCGGCGGCGCGCACCGCCCGGTCCACGTCCACCCGCATCTCGGCCAGGGCGGGGCAGCCGGAGTAGGTGGGGGTGATCCACACCTGCACGGTGCCCGCCCCGTCGATCTCCACCCGGCGCAGGATGCCCAGGTCGGCGAGGGTCAGCATGGGCAGTTCGGGGTCGGTGACGGCGGCGGCCGCGGCGCGGGCGCGCTCGGTGTCCCGGACCGGTGCCGCGGTCACCACGTCGCCTCCGGGTGCTCCCGGGCCACCCGCTGGAGCTCGTCCAGCAGGGCGGCGAGTTCGGGGGTGTGCCGTCCCTCGCGTCCGGCCGCCTCGGCCTCGGGGAAGGGGCCGGGTGCGGGCAGGGTGGCCTCGGTCAGGACCGCGGTCAGGACGGCGTGGACCTCGTCGCGGACGGTGGCGGGGTCCACGGCCGCGTTCAGGGCCGCGAGGCGGGTCTCCACGGGGTGTGCGGCGAACAGCTCGCCGGTGAGCGGCCACACGTCGGCGACGGCCTGCGCCATGCGCTCGTGCGAGTAGTCGGTGCCGTCGCCCAGGCGCAGCGCCCACGAGACCGCGTACTCGCGGTGGTAGGCCAGCTCGTTGACCCCCTTGGCGGCGATGGCGGCGACCACCGGGTCGGCGCTGTCGGCCAGCCGGGTGAACAGGGCCAGCCGGTGGCTGGAGAGCACCAGCAGGGTGACGACGGCGCGGGCGAAGTCGCCGCGGGGCGCCTCGGCCAGGTGCACGTTGCGGAACTCGCGCGGGCCGCGCCGGTAGGCGAAGGCGTCCTCGTCGCGTCCGGTGCCGTCGGCCTGGCCGGCGCGGGCCAGCAGCAGGCGGGCCTGGCCCAGGAGGTCCAGGGCGATGTTGGCCAGCGCCACCTCCTCCTCCAGCTCGGGCGCGTCGGTCACCCAGTGGACCAGCCGCTGGGCCTGGACCAGGGCGTCGTCGCCGAGCATCTGGCAGTACAGGGCCAGGTCGGCGCCGTCCACCCCGTCGGGCAGGGTGGTGTCGACGCCAGCGAGCGCGTCGGTGAAGCCGGTGCCGAAGGCCCAGCGGGCGTCGCCCTGGTGCTCTTCCACCAGGCCGGTGAAAATGTTGTCGCCACTCATGTGTTCTGTTCCTCGAAGCCTCGTCGTCCCGGGTCGCCGCCTAGATGTGCGGGACGTCCTCGGGGATGGGGTAGAAGGTCGGGTGGCGGTAGACCTTGTCTCCGCTGGGCGCGAAGAAGGGGTCCTTCTCGTCGGGGCTGGACGCGGTGATGTTCTCGGCGCGGACCACCCAGATGCTGACGCCCTCGTTGCGGCGGGTGTAGAGGTTGCGGGCGTTGTGCAGCGCCATGGTGTCGTCGGGCGCGTGCAGCGAGCCCACGTGGACGTGGTTGAGGCCGCGCTTGCCGCGGACGAAGACCTCGTACAGCGGCCACTCCGGGCGGGCGGCGCTGCCGCCCTCCGGGCGTCCGTTGAGGGTGGTGGTGGGCGACGGGCGGGCGGCGCCGGAGCCGGCAGGGGTCGTGGTGTCGTTGCTCATGCCGTGGCCTCCTGGAGGTTCTCGGTGTTCCGGGCCCTGGCGGCCTGCTTGGCGGCGTAGGCGGTGGCGGCCTCGCGGACCCAGGCGCCCTTCTCGTGGGCGGCCCGGCGGCGGGCGATGCGCTCGGCGTTCTTGGGGCCGGCGCCGGAGACGACCTGCTTGAACTCGACCCAGTCGGGCTCGCCGAAGTCGTAGTGGCCGCGCTCGGCGTTCCAGGCGAGCTCGGGGTCGGGGAGGGTGACGCCGAGCTTCTCCGCCTGGGGGACGGTCATGTCGACGAACTTCTGGCGCAGGTCGTCGTTGGTGTCGCGCTTGATCCGCCAGGCCATGGACTGGGCGGTGTTCGGCGAGTCGGCGTCGGGCGGGCCGAACATCATCAGGGACGGCCACCACCAGCGGTCGACGGCGTCCTGGACCATCCTGCGCTGGCCCTCGGTGCCCTCCATCATGCGCATGAGCAGCTCGTAGCCCTGCCGCTGGTGGAAGGACTCCTCCTTGCAGATGCGCACCATGGCGCGCGCGTAGGGGCCGAAGGAGCTGCGGCACAGGGGCACCTGGTTGCAGATGGCGGCGCCGTCCACCAGCCACCCGATGACGCCGACGTCGGCGAAGGTCGTCGAGGGGTAGTTGAAGATCGAGGAGTACTTCTGCCGGCCCTCGATGAGGCGCGTGGTGAGGTCGGCGCGGTCGACGCCGAGGGTCTCGGCGGCGGCGTACAGGTACAGGCCGTGGCCCGCCTCGTCCTGGACCTTGGCCAGGAGGATGGCCTTGCGGCGCAGGCTGGGCGCCGAGGCGATCCAGTCGCCCTCGGGCTGCATGCCGATGATCTCCGAGTGGGCGTGCTGGGAGACCTGGCGCACGAGCGTCCTGCGGTAGGCGTCGGGCATCCAGTCGCGCGGCTCGATGCGCTGGTCGGCGGCGATCTTCGCGTCGAAGTCGGCCTGGTGCGCGTCGTCGGCACCGGGGGGCGCCTCCTGCGTCACGGTCATTGATCAGTCCCCATTCATAACCGAACGTTCGGTCAGTAATTAGTATCCACGCATCCGCCCGCGCCGGTCAAGTCCGGGCGGGCGGATGGGGGCGGTCCACCTGGGACGCGGCCGGATCCGCCACGGGTGCGGGCGGACGCGCCGGGGGCCGGTGGCGGCCGGACGACGTCCGGCCAGGGGCCCGTCGGCCGGCGGCGGGGCCGCCGGCCGACCGGGGTCAGCGGCCGGTGAAGGTGGGCGTGCGCTTGTTCACGAACGCGTCGACGGCCCCGGCGTGGTCGGCGGTCGCCCCGAGCTGCTGCTGGAGGTCGGCCTCCTCCTCCAGCAGCTCGGCCAGCGGGCGCCCGCCCTCGGCGGCCGAGCGCACCTCGCGCTTGGCGGCGACGAAGGCGGCGGTCGGGCCGCTCGCCAGCATCGCGGCCAGCTCGCGGGCGCGCTTCTCCCAGGCGTCGTCGTCGACGACCTCGGTGACCAGGCCCAGCTCCAGCGCCCTGTCCGCCCCGAACAGGGTGCCCAGCAGCATGAGCTCCATGGCGCGGGCCTGCCCCAGCGAGGCGACCAGCCGGGAGGCGAGCCCGGAGTCGGAGGCCAGGCCGATGCCGGTGAACGCGGTGCCGAACTTGGCCTTGCGGGCCGCGACCCGCAGGTCCCCGGCCAGGGCGAAGCCCATCCCGGCGCCCACGCAGGCTCCGCCGATGCCGACCACCACGGGCACCTGGATCGATTCCAGGGCCAGCACGATCGGGTTGTAGTGCTCGCGCACCGTGTTCAGGGCCCCGTCACCGCCGCCCTCCTGGAGGGTGCGCGCGTGCTCGGTCAGGTCCTGGCCCACGCAGAACGCCTTGTCCGACCCCAGCAGCAGCACCGCGCGGGCGGTGCTGGAGGCCGCGGCCTCGCGCAGCGCCGCCAGCAGCTCCTTCTTCACCTCCCGGGTCAGCGCGGGACGGTTCAGCCGCACCACGGCCAGTCCGTCGGACTCGGAGAACTCCGCCGCCCTCTGTTCGCTCAACGCCCTACTCTCCCTTGTTCCAGGTGTGGAAGCCCTGTCCGGTCTTCTTGCCGAGCTTCCCCTCCGCGACCATACGCCGCAGCAGCTCCGGCGGGGAGAACCGGTCGCCCAGCTCCGAGGCGAGGTACTCGGCGATGGCCAGGCGCACGTCCAGGCCGACCAGGTCGGTGAGCCTGAGCGGACCCATCGGGTGGCGGTAGCCCAGCTCCATGGCGGTGTCGATGTCGGCCGGGGAGGCGACCTCCTCCTCGACCATGCGGATGGCCTCCAGGCCGAGCATGACGCCCAGGCGGCTGGTGGCGAACCCGGGGGCGTCGCGGACGACGATCTCGGTCTTGCCCAGGGCGCCCACCCAGCCGCGCACCGCCTCGACCACGGCCGGGTCGGTGTCGGGGGCGGTGACGATCTCCACGAGCCTGGAGGCGGGCACCGGGTTGAAGAAGTGGGTGCCCAGGAACCGGCGCGGGTGCTTCAGGGCGGCGGCCAGCTCGGTGACCGACAGGGAGCTGGTGTTGGAGGCCAGCACGGCCTCCTCCCCCACGGCGGCCTCGGCCGCGGTGAGGACGGCGATCTTCAGTTCGGGCTTCTCCGGCACGGCCTCGACCACCAGGCCGGTCCCCGCGGGGATGTCGGCGGCGTCGGTGACGGTGTCCAGCCTGGCCAGGTGTGTCTCCGGTTCGCCGTCGAGCTTTCCGCGCGCGGCGGAGGCGGCCAGGCCCGAGGCGACCCGGGCGCGGCCCGCCTCGGCGGCCTCTGCCGTCGCCTCGACCAGGGTCACCCCGGCACCCGCGGTGAGGAACTGCTGGACGATCCCGGCACCCATGGTGCCGCCGCCGATGACGGCGACCCGGGCGGGGACGGCAGGGGTGGTGTTTCCGGAGGTCAACGCTTCTTCCTCTCCAGGAACCGGGTCATCCGGTCGTGCTTGTCGGCGGTCTCGAACAACACCGCCTGGGTCAGGTCGTCGGCCAGCGGATGGGGGCCGTCGGCGTCCAGCACCAGCTTGGTCATGCGCAGGGCCAGGGCCGAGGAGGCGGCCATGCGGTCGATGACGGCGTGGGCGCGCTCGCGCAGCTCCCCGGCGGGGACGATCTCGGCGACCAGGCCGTGCCGCAGCGCCGCCTCGGCGTCCAGGCGGTAGCCGCCCAGCAGCACCTGCTTGGCCACCGACGCGCCCACCAGCTCCCTGAGCCGCCAGCAGGCGCCCGCCCCGGCGATGATGCCCAGGCCCGGCTCGGGCTGGGCGAACACGGCGTCGGGGGTGGCGATGCGGATGTCGCAGGCGTAGGAGAGTTCGGCGCCGCCGCCCAGCGCCCATCCGTCCACGGCCGCCACGGTGGGGACCTGGAGGCGGTGCAGGCGCTCGAACAGGCGGCTGTTGATCCCGGCCAGCGCCTCCTCGCGGCCGCGCTCGCGCAGCTCGGAGATGTCGGCGCCGCCCGCGAACACGGTGCCGTGCCCGGTGAGCAGCAGCGGGCGGGGCTCGGCCTCCACGCGGGCGCACACCTCGTGGAGTTCGGCGATCATCGCGCCGTTGATGGCGTTGCGGGCCTCGGGCCGGTGCAGCTCCACCACGACCCGGTCCTCGCGCCACTCCACCCGCAGGGTCCGGAAGTCGGTCTTCTCTGCTTCGGTCATGCCGTGTCCCCTCAGACCCGCTCGACCAGCAGGGCGGCGCCCTGGCCCACGCCCACGCACAGGGTGGCCAGCCCGCGGTCGGTGCCCTCGCGCTCCATGCGGTTGAGGAGGGTGACCAGGATGCGGGCGCCGGAGCTGCCCAGCGGGTGCCCCAGGGCGATGGCGCCGCCGTCGGCGTTGACGCGCGCCGCGTCGAGCTTGAGCTGCCGGATGACGCCCAGGGACTGGGCGGCGAAGGCCTCGTTGAGCTCGACCGATCCGACCTGGTCCAGGGTCCAGCCCGCGCGGGCCAGCACCTTCTGCGTGGCGGGCACCGGGCCCAGGCCCATGATCTGCGGGGGGACGCCGGCGGAGGCGGAGGCCACGACGCGGGCGCGCGGGGTGAGGCCGTGGCGCTCTACGGCCGCGGCGGAGGCCAGGACCAGGGCGGAGGCTCCGTCGGACAGGGAGGAGGAGTTGCCCGCGGTGACGATGCCGCCCCTGCGGAACACGGGGCGCAGCTTCGCGAGGGTGGCCTCGTCGGTGTCGGCGCGGGGGCCTTCGTCGGCGGTGACCTCGTGGGTGGCGCCCTTGCGTCCGGTGACCGTGACGGGGACGATCTCGCGGTCGAAGCGGCCCGCCGCGGCGGCGGCGACCGCCTTGCGGTGGCTGGCCAGCGCGAAGGCGTCGGACTCCTCGCGGGTGATGCCCTCCAGGACGGCCACCTCCTCGGCGGTCTCGCCCATGGACAGGGTGTAGCGCAGCTCGTCCGGGGAGGCGTCGGCCGGGGCGTCCGCGTCGTGGGCGGCGAAGCGCGGGTTGGTGAAACGCCACCCCAGGGAGGTGTCGGCGACCTCGCCGGGCTTGGCCCAGGGGGTGCCGGGCTTGGCCATCACCCAGGGGGCGCGGGTCATGGACTCCACGCCGCCGGCGACGACCACGTCGGCCTCGCCCGCGCGGATGGCCTGGGCGGCGGAGGAGACCGCGGTCAGGCCGCTGGCGCACAGGCGGTTGACGGTGTAGCCGGGGACGCTCGGGTCCAGCCCGGCCAGCAGGGCGGCCATGCGGGCGACGTTGCGGTTGTCCTCGCCCGCCTGGTTGGCGGCGCCCAGGATCACCTCGTCGATCGAGTCTCCGGGGACGCCGGCGCGGCGGACCGCCTCGGCGACGGCCACGGCGGCCAGATCGTCGGGGCGGACTGCGGCGAGGGCGCCACCGTACCGGCCCTGTGGGGTGCGCACCCCGTCGACCACGTAGACGTCGCTCACGAACGGCCTCCCATGATGGTTGACGGTGGCCTGTGCCACCGTCGACAGTGAACTGATCGACACGTCTCCTTGACACGGGTCTCGGAGACTGACTTAATGCATTAGTAACCGAACGTTCGGTCAGTAAGCAAGTCGGCCCGCTCCGGAGCGGACCGGCACCCACCTCGAACGCGCGGCGCACCCACCGCACCACCCTCCCGGGCGTCGACCCGGCGGCACACCGCGCACTCGCACACGGAGAGTCTCATATGGCGAGCCACGACACCATCCGGCGGTCGACCGGTGTCACCGGTACCACCCCCCGACTCGGCGAGGCCCCCGCCCCCGAGCTCCTGGACCCGGCCGAGCGCATGAGTGTCGACGAGCTGCGCGCCCTCCAGCTCGACCGGTTGAAGTGGACCCTGGAGCACGCCTACACCAACGTGCCGCTGTACAGGAAGAAGTTCGACGAGGCGGGCGTGCGGCCCGAGGACCTGAAGGAACTCGCCGACCTGCGGCACTTCCCCCACACCACCAAGGCCGACCTGCGGGACAACTACCCGTTCGGCATGTTCGCCGTCCCCCAGGAGCGGGTCGCCCGTGTCCACGCCTCCAGCGGCACCACCGGCAAGCCGACCGTGGTGGGCTACACCCGCGAGGACATCGACACCTGGGCGACCGTGGTGGCCCGCTCCATCCGCGCCGCGGGCGGGCGCCCCGGCCACAAGGTGCACGTGTCCTACGGGTACGGGCTGTTCACCGGCGGGCTGGGCGCGCACTACGGCGCCGAGAAGCTCGGGTGCACCGTCATCCCCGCGTCGGGCGGGCAGACCGCCAAGCAGGTGCAGCTGATCCAGGACTTCCGGCCCGAGATCATCATGGTGACGCCCAGCTACATGCTGACCCTCCTGGACGAGTTCGAGCGCCAGGGAATCGACCCGCGCACCACGTCCCTGAAGATCGGCATCTTCGGCGCCGAGCCGTGGACCGAGAAGATGCGCGTGGAGATCGAGGAGCGGTTCGACATCCACGCCGTGGACATCTACGGGCTGTCGGAGGTCATGGGCCCGGGCGTGGCCAACGAGTGCGTGGAGACCAAGGACGGGCTGCACATCTGGGAGGACCACTTCTACCCGGAGGTGCTCGATCCGGTCACCCACGAGGTCCTGCCCGACGGGGAGAACGGCGAGCTGGTGTTCACCTCGCTCACCAAGCAGGCCATGCCGGTCATCCGGTACCGCACCCGCGACCTGACCACGCTGCGCCCGGGCACCGCCCGGCCGGTGCGGCGGATGGACAAGGTGACCGGGCGCAGCGACGACATGATCATCCTGCGCGGGGTGAACGTGTTCCCGACCCAGATCGAGGAGATCGTGCTGGGCCTGGACGGGCTGGCCCCGCACTTCCAGCTGGTGCTCACCAGGGAGGGCCGCCTGGACCGCATGGCGGTGCGGATCGAGGCGGCGCCGGACTGCACGGCCGACCGGCGCGCGGCGCTGGCCCGGGAGATCACGGCGACCGTGAAGGACCGGGTCGGGGTGAGCGTGACGGTGGACGTCGTGGACCCGGAGCAGATCGAGCGGTCGGTGGGCAAGTTCCGCCGCATCATCGACAACCGGCCCAAGGAGTAGGACGGGACCACCCCGCGGAGCCCGTCCCGGCCCCGTACCCGATCCGCACGGCGGTACAGCCGAGGCGGAGGGGTGCGGGGCCGTCGTCGTGCCGGTGCGGGGCGCCGGGGCACCGCGCCCTCGGGCCGGACGGGAGCACCGGCCCGGAAGAAGGGGAACGGGCCGCCGACCGGTGCGCCGCCCGGGGGCTTGGGGCCGGAGGGATCGCGCCGCAGGCGGGGGCTTTCCGGAGTACGGTGTGCTCCTCCCGGGGCGGACGCGTGGCGCGGGCCGCGGTGGCCGCAGGGCCCGGCGGGTGTCCGGCGCCGGGCGGGACCGCAGGTGCGCCCCGCGGACCGCTCTCCCCCACGAGCCCCCTCGGGGCGACCGGTGAACGAGGTGGGGACGGGGCCCCGGCACGGGCGTCCGGAGCAGAGCGGTGCCGGAGGGTTGCCCCGACCTATTCAAGACATATAACATCCGGGATCATGAAGATGAGCGAGGGAGTGGAGTGGGCGCTGCACACCTGCGTCAACCTCTCCTGGACGGACCCCGGTGAAGCCGTGCCCGCGGCCCGACTGGCGGAGGTCTTCTCCCTGCCGACGGCCTACCTGAGCAAGCACCTCCAGGCGCTGGCCCGGGCGGGCGTCCTCATCTCCACGACGGGACCGCGCGGCGGCTTCCGGCTCGCCCGCGATCCGGCCGACATCACCCTGCTGGACGTCGTCACCGCGATCGAGGGACCCGAGGACGCCTTCCGCTGCCGGCAGATCCTCAAGGACGGCCCCGGCGGGCGGCCGGACGTCGACTACCGGCGGACCTGCACGATCTCCCAGGCCATGCGCAGGGCCGAACTCGCCTGGCGCGCGGAGCTGGCCGGACAGACCGTCGCCGACATCCGCCGCACCGTGGAGCAGCGGGACCCGAAGACGGCACCGGCCACCCGCGAGCGGCTCCGCTAGCCGCTCCCCCACCTCTTCAGCACCGGAGGTTTCACCGTGCAGCAATTATCGATATCAAATATCCGAGAACACTGGAAAAGGAGGCGTCGATGAGCCGGACCGAGGCCGCCACCTCTGCCGTGCAGGAGGCGCCGGGCGGGATCCGCGGGTGGTCGGCCGTCGCGGCCGTGGCCCTGGGCATCTTCGCCCTGATGACGACCGAGCTGCTGCCCGTCGGCCTGCTCACCCCCATGGCCGGGGACCTGGGCGTGGACGAGGCCCGGGCGGGTCTGGCGGTCACCGTGCCCGGCCTCGTCGCGGCGGCGGCCGCTCCGCTGACCGCGACCGTGGCGGGACGCATCGACCGGCGGCTCTTCCTGGCCGGACTGCTGGCCCTGCTGGTCGCGGGGAACCTCGTCACGGCCCTCGCCCCGAACCTGAGCGCGGTGCTGGCGGCACGGGTGGCGATCGGTGCGGCGATCGGCGGTTTCTGGGCCCTCGCCGGAGGACTGGCGCCGCGTCTGGTGCCGGCCCACCGGGTCGGCACGGCCACGGCGGTGATCTTCAGCGGCGTCTCGGCGGCCTCGGTGGCCGGGATCCCCCTCGGGACACTGCTGGCCGAGGCGTACGGGTGGCGCGCGGTGTTCGGTGCGGCGGGGCTGCTGGGGCTCGTGGCACTGGCGGGGGTGCTCGCCGCCGTGCCGCCGCTGCCGGTGGAGCGGTCGCTGCGACCGGCCGACCTGGGCGGTCTGCTCCGGCGCAACGGTGCGGTCCGGCTCGGGGTGGTCCTCACGCTGCTGTTGGTGGCGGGGCACTTCACGGCGTACACGTTCGTCCGGCCGCTGCTGCACGAACAGACGGGGATGGGCGCCGCGGAGGTCGGCGGAACGCTGCTGCTGTTCGGCGCGGCGGGACTGGCCGGGAACTTCCTGGCGGGGATGTTCGCCACCCGCGGCGTCCGCAGGGTGCTGAGGGCCGTCGCCGGGGGCCTCGTGCTGGCGATGCCGCTGCTCGCGACGGTCGGCGCACCGTGGTCGGGCGCACTCGTGGTCGGCTTCTGGGGGCTGGCCTACGGGGGCGTGTCTGTCGGCCTCCAGACCTGGATGCTGCGGGCCGCGCCGGAGCAGGCCGAGGGCGCGACCTCGCTGTTCGTGGCGGCCTTCAACGCCGCCATCGCACTGGGCGCGCTGGGCGGCGGACTGGCGCTGGACGCGGCGGGGCTGAACGGCGCCCTCGGCCTGGCGGGGGTCCTGCTGGTGGCGGCACTGGCCCTCACGGCCGTCCCGGTCCCCCGGATCGCGCCCCGCGGTTCGGGCACTGAACAACACCAGGAACAACGAGAGAGAAGAGAACCATGAGCCACACCATCCTCAACCCGGCCGCCCTGCACGACCCGACCGGGTTCGGCTACAGCCACCTGGCGAGCACGGAGGAGTTCGTGTTCGTCGCGGGTCAGTACGCCTCCGACGCCGAGGGCGGGGTCACCTCCCCCGGTTTCGCGGAGCAGGTGGAGAAATCCTTCGAGAACCTGGAGACGGCCCTGGAGGCCGCCGGGGTCACCCCGCGGGACGTGGTCCAGCTGCGCACCTACGCCGTGGGACTCGACCTGGAGCGGCTGGGGGTGCTCACCGCCCGCATCGCCCGGACCTGGGGCGACCGGCCGCCCACGCAGACGCTGCTCGGTGTGGCGGGACTGGCGCTGCCGGGGATGCTCTTCGAGGTCGACGCGGTCGCCGTGCGCACGCGGGCCTGAGGCCCGGGCCGGTCGGCGGCTTCCTGCGCGAGCAGCCGTCGCCGTGCGCGCCGGGAGCTGAGCAGCACCCCGCCCGGTCCTTCGGCCCCGGTCGGCCATCGCCGTGCGCGGGTGGGGCTGAGCGCCGCGCCCGGTCGGCGGGGCGGTGCGGCGACCGCGCCGTCCCGCCCCGCCTACGGGCCCCTCCGCGCGCCCGTGACGGCGTACGCCGGGTGGGTGTCGTTGGCCGTCGGGGCTGCGCTTCCCACCCGGGCGCACGGTGGTGGAAGCCTGTCAGGCCTCGGCCGAGAATGCACATCCGGGGTGGGTGGATCCGAGTCGAACGCCGGTGACCAGGACGTTTCCCGAACGCGGTCTGCGAGAGGTCCGATCGCGAATGGCAGACGGCCAGGCGTGCTCTTCCCGTGCACCACAGCGGCACCACCCCGCCCACGACCGGCGGTCAGCCGCCCTCCGGGCACAGCCGAGCGGGGTGGCGCCGCAGAGCACGGCACCGGTGGAGGTCGAGTCGGTCAGCCGGTTCAGGTGAACACCGGCACCCGTGCACGTTCGGTCGATGCCGTGTACCGCCACACGGCGAGCAGCAGGGCGTTGGTGTCGGGGGCTTCCAGCAGGCCGGTGGGGGTGATGGCCCAGAAGGACTGAGTGGCCTCTCCGTAGTAGACGATCAGGTCGGGGTGCTGTGCCTGGACGGCGGCGGCGCGTGCGTGTTCGGGGGCGAACTCGGTGCGGTGCCCGCCCAGGCGGGGCAGGCGCTGGGCGCGGCGGGCCCGGCAGGAGGGGTGCTCGCAGGCCGGGCAGACCGGGCCGATGAGCGGCCGCCTCCGGGGCAGCGGCGGGAGCGGGGTGGGTCGGGTGTCGTCACAGCGGCGCGGCCGCGGGATAGGGTGGCGCATCGGATCCTGGTTTCTTGGTTTTCGCAGGCCGGAGTTCGGGATCAAGGGCTCAGAAGGCGTTGGCGCGCCTTCTGGGCCCGTCTTCGTACCGGGCCCCTCGTCGTGGGGGCCGGGTGGAGGTGTCAGGCCACGGGGGCGGGTTCCTTCCAGCGGCTTCCTTCGAGGTCGTAGGCGAGGTAGCACCACACGGTGCGGTAGCGGGCGTAGCCGTTGTCGCCCCAGTCCGTGGCCAGGGCGTCGACCAGGGCCAGACCGCGCCCCGTCTCGGCCTCCGCCTCCGCCGGGAGTCGTCCGGGAGCCAGGCGGGTGTCCTCACCGGAGGCGGTACCCAGGTCGCGGCAGGTCAGGTGCAGGCCGTGGCGGTTGCGGTGGACCAGCAGCGTGTAGTGGCCGCCCGGACGTCCGGACAGGGAGTGGCGGACGGCGTTGGCGGCCAGTTCCGAGCCCAGCAGGGTGAACAGGTACCGGTAGTCGGGGTCGCGGTGGGCGGCGCAGGTGTCCAGGAACGCGCGCACCAGCGGCATCACCTCGCCCAGGCCGGGGAAGGCGTAGCGGCGCAGCCGGTAGGGGGCACGCTCGCAGGTGCCGGTGAAGTAGTGGCGGTGGCCGGGCCGGACGAACGCGGCCAGGGGCACCGTCGCGATCCCGGCCACCGGGGCCGGGTGCAGGCGGGGGTCGTGGACGGTTTCGGGCATGACGGACACACTCCTTGCACAGGTGGAGGAAACAGGGATTCTCTGCCCGTCGGGAGATCTTCACGATTGCAGCAGTGCAGAGCACGGGCAGGTCGTAGCTTGATCAACGAGAGCTCTCCGTCACCCGCCGATCACCGCCATCCCCATAGTGCAACTCAGATTCTGAGCGGTCAACCACTTCAACTCGAAATCTGAGTTCTCTTGGGCATAGGATCCCCTCATGCAAAGCCCGATCAGCCCCAGCGTGCGCCGCCGTCGCCTAGCCCGAGAACTCCGCCGCCTACGCGAAGCGCATGACCTCAAACTGGCCGCCGCCGCGAAGGGGTCCGGGGTCCCTCTGTCCACCCTCAGCAGCATCGAGAACGCCACAGCCCGACGCATCCGTACACGGGACATCGACGCCCTCGCCGACCTCTACAACACCACCGAAGACGTACGCTCAGCACTTCACAAGCTGACCCGGGAGTCCAAAGAAACCGGGTGGTGGTCCAGCTACAAAGACATCTTCGGTGGCAACGCCCTACCCGACTTCGAAGCGGAAGCCTCCATGATCCGCCGCTTCGAAGGCCTCACCCTTCCCGGGCTTCTCCAGACCCCTGAGTACGCGGCAGCCGTCTTCCGCGCCGGTCGCGTCCTACCGGAAACCGACGTCGAACGTCGCGTACAGGCCCGCATGGAACGCAAGAGCATCTTCAACCGGATCAAGCCGCCGCACTTCATCGCGGTCATCGACGAAGGGGCTCTACGAAGGGTCATCGGCGGCCCCGCCGTTATGCGGGATCAGCTCGAATACCTGAAGAACATGGCGCTGCGCCACCACATCGACATCCAGGTGCTGCCCTATTCGGCGGGCGCCCACCTCGCCCTCGCGGGACCGTTCACCATCCTGGACTTCCCCACTCCCATCGACCCTCCCCTGGTGTATGTAGGAACCGCGGTCGACGGCCTCTATATGGACCAAACGGAAGATGTGGAGCAATATAACGTGGCCTTCAGCAACGTTCAGGGGGTCGCCCTGTCGACCGCCCTGTCGTTCGAGCTGATCGAAGACGTCCTGAAGTCCCTGGAGAGCACGTGACACCCAACGAGCTGGAGTTCCGCAAGAGCAGCTACAGCGCACAGGATCAGGAATGCGTCGAGGTCGCCGACCTGCCCGCAGGGGCCGCCGTTCGGGATTCCAAGAACCCCGGCGACGGACACTTCCCCTTTCCTGCATCCGAGTGGTCGGCCTTCCTCCGAACCGCACCTCTGTCCTGAGAAGCCAGGCCAGCGCTTCCCCGATCCCTGGCCAACAGAGGCGACCGACTCCCTACACGGGCACTTCTCCGTTCTCCAGGTAGACCACCGTGCCCTGTTCGCGGGCGTACGCAGCGTGGGTGATCCTGCGCGCGAGCCGGGGGATGGTGGCCTCTGCGATCGAGGCCACCTCGTGGAACTCGTACCCGGTCAGTTCGCCCGGGTCGAGGACGATCCGGTCCAGCCATTCCTGGTCGAGGACTCCCCCGTCGAAGACGAAGAGCTGTTTGTCGCCCTCGGACCGGTTGGGTGCCCAGTCAACGACCAGGAGCCGCCCGAGGGGTGGGGTGATCCCCAGTTCCTCCTTCACCTCCCGGGCGGCGGCCCGACTCGGTGTCTCTCCGTGCTCGATGTAGCCGCCGGGGAGGTCCCGGTAGTCCTTGTAGGAGGGGACCACCATCATGACCCGGCCGAGGTGATCGAAGAACAGGACACCGGCGGCGACCCGGGGGCGGGAGAAGGATTCCGTGGGATCAGAGACCATGCCCCGACACTAACTTCTTCCCCGTCGGGCCTCCGCGGCTCATGGGCCGTGAACACCGATCTCCGGCTCGCCCCAGCTGGCCTTCGCCCCCGGCCCGGCCCGGTCCGGCCAAGCAAGGTCAGCTCGGGATCAGCCGACTGTCGAACCCCGAGGCAACGAGGGACTCGTAGGCGTTCTGAACCTGGAGGGGAACCTCCTGCTCAATGGCAAAGCCCAGTTCGGGGTACTCCATCACGCGTTGCAGGTCGCCGACCATCATGTCGATGACGAGCCCGATGTCCCCGATCTCCTTGACGTAGTCGCCCAGGCTCAGCGGCGCGGAGGCGCACACCACCTCGACCTCGGGCCACAGCTTGCGCGCGGTGGCGAAGGCGCGCCGTTCCATGTAGGGCATGCAGACCAGGAACACCGAGGTAGGGGCGATCCCGTTCTTCTCCAGGACCTTTCGGGAGAAGGCGATGTTCTGGCCGGTGTTCGCCGCCTCCGGCTCCACCAGCACCGCGGCGTTGGGAACGCCGAGTTCGAGCGCCCGCTCACGGAAGTGCACCGCCTCCCCTCGTGGGAAGATCTCGACAGTCGCAGAGCTGTTGGCTCCGGTGAAGACCAGGGTGGGAAAGTACCCGGCAAGGTAGAGCTTGGCGGCATAGGAAGCGACACCGATGTCGTTGCAGCCCAGGGCGATCGCCGCATCGCACCGCCGCACCTCATGGCGCATGAGGTGGTACTCCCAGATCAACTCCGCCTGCCGCCACTGCTCCTGGGTGATGGTGCGTACGTCGTCCGCCATGTAGTCCTCCTCCGGTGAACGGACCGGATCTCCTCGGCTGTGCGAAGTTCCAGGAAACCCCACTCATCCCAGTGGTTCGGATCGAACACCGAAACCTCGGAACGGTCCAGAGCGCGCAGGAGCATCTTGTGGGAGACGACGAGGACGGGACCGTATTCGGTGGCGAGGGCGTTGAGACGCTCACCGGCTCTCGCGGCCCGCTCGGTCAGCTCGCGTTCTGATTCCCCGTCCCCGTAACGGCTGGTCGGATCGAGAGCACGCCTCGACCTCCACGCGGCGTAGTCCTCAGGGAGGTCGGCGGGCGAGATCCCTCGAACCGTGGTCGAGCTGCGCCACTCTCGGAGTTCGGGGAGCACGTCCAGCAAGGGCGTTCCGGAGTGTTCGGCGAGAAGCCCGGCCGTCTGTAGTGCACGCGGCAAGGGGCTGGACACGATACCGGCGACCGTGGGCAGCGACCCGGCCGCGGCGATCGCAGTCCGACGCCCCTCGGGGGACAGTTCGGCGTCGTCGGGTGCGTGGTATCCCGGCCTGTGCCCGGTGTAGTGGGCGTGGCGGATGAAGTGGATGTCAGCCAAGGACCCATCCTCCATCGACTCGCAGGGTCTGGCCGGTGATGAACCCGGCCTCCTCGCTGGCGAGGAAGACGACGGCGGAGGCGACGTCCTCCGGTCGGCCGCGGCGGCGGACGCACTGCCGGGCCAGTTGCCGCTTCTCCATGGCTTCGGGGTCGGGAACGACCTGCTCTTCAGCGGGTACGCGGATGGACCCCGGAGCCACGCAGTTCACGGTGACCCCGTGCTGACCGTATTCGCGCGCGAGGGCACGGGTGAGGCCCTCCAGTCCGGCCTTGGCCGCGATGTAGTCGGCGAGGTCGTGTCTGCCCGCGGCCGCGAGCACACTGCCGATGCCGATGAGACGGCCGTGCCCCCGGGAGATCATCCCTGGAGCAGCGGCCTGGGCGAGCAGGTGGTGGGCGGTCAGGTTGAGGGCAAGGCACTCAGACCAGCGCCCCTGCGTGAGGTCCGCATATGGAGTGCGGGGGTAGTCGCCGGCCGCCGTGACGATGACGTCCGGCGGCCCCATCCGGTCATGGACGCGCGCGTAGAGCTCCGCCGGCGCGGCGGGCGAGCGCAGGTCCGCGTCGAAGGCTTCGGCTGCTCCCCCTCGGACGGCGATCTCCTGAGCGAGGTGCTCGGCGCCGTGGGGGTCGTTGAAGTGGGCCAGAGCGACTCGGGCCCCGTTGGCGGCGAGAGCGCGGACAATGGCCGAGCCGATTCCGCCGGTGGCTCCGGTGACTAGGGCCAGGCGGCCGTTCAAGGAGTAGGGCATGAGGACTCCGCCAGGTCGAAGAAGCGCTGCGGGGAGAAGTCGGGAGCCGCGCACAGGGCGAGTTTGGCCAGCAGGTACAGCCGCTGTTCCACGGTCATACGGGCGAGGTCGAAGACGCCGATGATGCGCATCGCCAGGTAGGGGCCAAGGGCCTGGGCCAGGGACTCTCCGGGAAAGCACCGGGCCGCGATCGGGTGGACGAACAGTTCCCAGTAGCGGTCCAGAGCGAGCCGCCGTGTGGCGGAGAGCCGGTCGGTGAAGCGGATATGGAGTACGTCTTCACGCAGGCGTGCGCTGATCCGTGGTGTGTTCGCGGGCATGCGGTCGAAGGTGGCGGGGTGCCGGACGAACGCATCCGGGTTGAGGAGGGGGACCAGCCAGCCTCCGAGGACGGCCGTGTGGAAGCTGAAATTGGCGATCTCTCCCGCGATGGCGTTGCGTCCGGCGGTGTCGTAGTCGAGCCAGGCCAAGGGCGCCGCGAGGTTGACGTCGGTCGGGTCCCCCTGGCTGATCGCGCTCCAGACGGGGGCGTCGAACGCGTTGCGCAGCCAGGTGCGTGTTCCCTCCCAGTCGAGCCTGTAGTGGCGTCCGTTGACGTACAGGCCCGTCCGGGCCAGGTCGCTCGCCTTCGGCCCGGTCTCGGTGTCGGTCAGCGGCAGATCGCGTCCGGCGTAGTAGCGGTCGAGCCGTCCGCCCGGGGCGGCGCGGTCCCGGTACAGCTTCCCGACGACGGCCTCCGGTGGGGTCAGTTCGGCGGTCTTCGCGAAAACCTGTGCGTAAGCGGCCGCCAGTTCCGCCATGTAGGCGTCCAGAGCGGCGTGGTCTCCGTCATCGGGGGTGTTGAGCAGGTCGAGGAGGAGCCCGCGGTCAGGACCGCCGGGCAGCCTGTCGTACACCAGGACCGAGCGTCCCGGGAGCCGGATGTGGTGGTACAGGGCGGGCACCGGGTACCACTCGCGCAGGAGCCGGTGACCTGCCGCCTCCGCGCGGGCCTCGCCGTGGTCGGGCATGCATTTGGCGATGAGGCTTTGCCTCGGGGTGTCGATCGGGTAGAGCCGGTTTCGGGTGTGCTTCAGCGGCCGTCCGATCCGCGGGAAGAACGCCGGAGTGTTCACGGAGTTCCTCGATTCAGGGCGAGGACGGCGGTTTCCGCTACGGTGGCCGAAGGTATCGAGGACAGCGGAGACCGCGGTGCGTCCCTTTCGTCCAGGCCGTCGCGCACGGGACACAGGTCCCGGCGGTGCATGTGCTCGGAGAAGGGTGTGGCCAGGGCGTGGTGGCGGCTCAATCCGGTCCGCCACTTGCTGTGGGAATGCCTTCCGTACAGGCCGACGACCTCGGCTCTGGCCGAGCTGAGCGCGGCCAGATGGGTGAGGCCGGTGTCGTTGCCCAGGACGACGTCGCACCGGGCGAACAGTGCGGCCAGCTCCTCCAACGGGATGTCCACCGCCCACTCCACCTCGAAACCATCCGCGGCTTCCAGTGGTCGGGGAGCCCTCTCCTCACGTCCGGGAATGAGAAGGAGCCGCACGCGGCGCCCGGTTCGCTCACCGATGATCCGAGCGGCGGCGGCGAAGCGCTCAGCTCCGTAGTCCTTGCGGTCGGGGCGGCTGGTGGCGATGACGGCAGCGACCGTCAGCCTTCCCCTGGCCGGGGCTCCGCCGTCCCGGGACAGGGGCGCCAGGAACGGCGGCTCACCGGGCAGACGGGCGCCGACGCCCCGCTCCACCTCCAGGTAGTAGCGGGCGGGGAGGAAGGGGTGGGCGTGTCGGCCGTCGTGGAAACAGCGGGCTCTCTCCGGGCGGCAGACCAGTACGTGGTCTTCTCCCCTGGGCTGCGCCAGTGCCACACCGGATTCGTCACCGAGGATCAACCGGGGCGAGGAACGCCGTGGAGAGGGAGCCGAGGATGTCACCGGGTAGAGCCGCCCGTACCGGCCCACCAGGCGGAGGGGAACGATCCGGCCGTTGAGAGCGAGGGCGTCCGTGACCGCCGCGACCGCACCGAAGGCGAGGAGCGAGTCCCCCAGTTTGCCGTCGAAGGCCACCACGACCTGACCGCACCGTTCCACGGCTCGCCGAAGGAGATGGTCCGGGGGTTCGGGCAGCGCCCGGCCGACAGGAAACACTTCGCGGTAGTAGCCGAGGGGTTCACTGCGCACCTGCCCCGGTGTGTAGACGGTCCCACCCCAGTGGCGCCGCACCGGCGGGCTCATCGCTCCTGCCCGATCCGGGTGAGGGAGACCAGGGGGATGCCGAGTTCCTCGATGACGGATCTGGCGCTGTACCGGGTGTCCTCGGCCAGGCAGACCGCGGCCAGCGGGTGCGCTCCCTGCGCGCGCAGGGCCTGGACGAGGTTGACCAGGGTGACGCCGGTCGTCACCTCGTCGTCGGCCAAGAGGTAACTCTGCCCCGGGGTGATGCCGTAGGCGAACACGTTCGGCCGGTTGGCGTGGCCCTCGACGAAGTGCACGGCGCCGGGAAGCGGGACGCGCACTTTCCACGCGAGCTTGTAGGGCAGCCCCGACGCCAGGCTGAGGGCCAGGGCGGGCACGATCCCGCCCGCGTCCAGGCCCAGGACCGCGTCGGCGCGCACGGCTGAGGGCAGCCTGTGTCGCAGGGACTCCCACAGAAGCTGCCCGGCGTCGGTGAGCTCGGCAGGCGGTACAGCGGAGCGGGTACCGTCCAGAGCGTGGAGTACCCGCTCGGGGCGGCTTTTGGGCCCGGCGTCCAGGCGGGGAACGATCTCGGCGTGAAATCCGGTTTCCCCGGTCACGGCTTCCATGTCTTTCCTCTCCTGGTCGCGTTCAGGCGGCGCACTGTCGTCGGTGCCAGGCGAGCAGCCGGTCGGCGGCCGCCTCGATCGCTCCGAGCACCCGGTGCCGGTCCACCCCTTCGCGGTGGGCGGCGATGACCTCGTCCACGGGCGGAAGTCCGAGGGATCCGAGGTCGGGCAGCAGCCTCTGTGCTTCGGTGACGGCGTCGCCTCCGTCCACCCAGACCGCCTGTTCTCTGAGTAGGAGTCGGCAGATCAGGGCCACGTGCTTGTACAGGGGACGGATCCGTCCCCGGCCGGGGTCGTGGAGCAGTCGCCGGGTGGTGGCGACCACGTCGGCCAGGGCGGCGGGAGTCGCTCGTTCCACTTCTGCCCGTGAGATCACCGGGAGCCTCAGCCCTGGGCCGGCAAGGAGGGCGGGAGCGCCTTCCTGGAGCATGACCAGCGCCGCGAGCACCCGATTGGGGAGACGTCGAGCCTGTGCTTCGGCGAGGGGCAGGAGCGTCGCCCCCAAGTGGATACCGTTCTGGGCCAGAAGGGCGACCCGGTAGGCCTCGACCACCCGTTTCACCTCTTCACCGTGTCCTTCCTCGGAGAACACGAGCAGGTCGATGTCGGACCATCCCTGCCTCCAACCACCGTGGGCCGCGCTGCCGGTCAACGCGGCCAGGCAGCGGTCGTCGGGAAGGGCCGACAGCGCATCGGTGAGCCGCGCTGTCGCCGCCCGAACCGCCGGAGGCAGGGCCAACTCCTGGGGAGGAAGGAGCTTGAACCGAGCACCGACCGCAGGTACGGCCAGGTGGCGCAACCTGCTGTGCAGCCGGATCACGCTGCCGGAGTTGTCCAGGACCGCATCGGCCGGGATCCGGTCCGCGCCCCGTCCGGTCTTGACACGGTCCTTCTCCTCCAGCGCCCGTTCGTCCCCTCCCGACCGTGCCAGCCTCAGCGGACGGGAAGCGTCGATGTAGACCACGTGGAGGAGTTCGCCCATCATCTCCTTGAGAGCCGCGATCGACTCGGCCCTGTGCACGGATTCGATGGTGATCAGGCGGATGCCCCGATGGGCGTCTGCGAACCGGTTCAGTTCGTCCAGGAGGAGTTCGGCCTGCCGTTGCGGTGAGAGGACGTAGGGGTCGGCCAGGCCCTGACGGGCGGCGGCCTGGGTGATGAGGTAGCCGATCTTGAACCGTGCGGCGCCCTCGTCCCGGTTCAGGAAGATCCCGGAGGTGGTCTTGCCGCACTCGCTCAGGCCGCCCAGTGCGATGACCCGCGGCAGATGGGGGCTCGGCACGGGACGTGTCCGGGTGCGCACGGTGGTGCCGTAGAGCTTGAACCGCGCCCCATGGGGGAGCCGCCGTCGACCGGCCGCGACGTCCTCAGCGAGGAGTCGGAGCGCTTCGCCCACCTCCTGGAGCTGTGTTTCCACCCTGGTCAGGCGTGCCCGGACGCCGGGGTCGTCGTCCGCCGCCAGCCGCGTGTGGTGCAGTCGAAGCACCGACACCGACATCCGGTCGACCACGGAGCCGATGGATTCGGTGTGCAGGGGCGCGGTCCCGTCGCAGGGAGGGCAGGCCGCGCCGATCACTTCGTCCAGGCGCTCGGTGTGGCGGACTCGGTCCATGTTGAGCCGGTCGATGGTGCGTTTGCCGTCGGCGACCTGCGGCGCGGCGAGTGCGCTGCCCCGGACCGTGTCTTCGGCCGTCCACAGCAGGTGGTTCGTGTGGTGCAGTCCGGCCGCCACTTCCCGGAGGCGTTCGCGTTCCTTGGGAGGGAGTCGGCTGGTCAGGGGTTCGAGGGGTTCGTCGAGAAAGAAGCCGGGAGGGGTCACGGGGGTGGTCCGTCCTTCACGGTCAGCGGTTCGCGGGGGCGCCGATCCCTCGGGAGAGGAGGGCCCGGCGGATGCGCACGTGTGTCTCGTCGGCATCGAGGAGGTCGTCGGACACGACTTCGGCGAACACGTCCTGGTGTGCCATGCGCAGGAGCACGTGGTGCAGGTGCCTCTGGTAGTCGAGGTAGGTTCCGGTCCACGGACTGTGATCGCGGCGCCGGGCGATGGCGATGCTGCGTTCGGTGTCGGCTGAGGGCAGGAGCAGAACCGAAACCTCGCGCGGTTCGGGCTCCTCGGTACCGACGAGAGCCCCGACCCGGTGCCAGGCTTCCGTGATCGGTACTGACTCCTTGACGGCGCAGGTGGCGATCGCCGTGGCGAGCAGCATGTACCAGCCGCGGTCGAGAAGGCCGGTCCTTCCCGGAGACAGCGCCCGTGCCCGCTTGGCGTGGCCGGCGAACAGCATGGCGGTCAGTTCCTCCGTGGTGGAGGTGGCGAACCACCAGGTGGCGTAGTCCTGTTCCGACACCCGGGCCCACGGAACCGGGTCGTGCCGGTGGACTGGGCCCAGGTCGTAGAACCCCTCCCAACTGTCGGCGAGCATGCGCACCTGCGTCGACTTGCCGCTGTTGTCGGGGCCGTTGAGGCTGACGAATCCGGTCATCACGTCCCGTCCCGGTCAGGTTTCGTCGCCCTGGTTCACCAAGGTGAGGAGGCCGTGGAGGTTCGCCTGGAGGAAGTCGGCGAGCCGGGGCGGCAGGAGGCGGATGTCCGCGAGGGCGTCATGGGTGGCGGGAACGGCGACCGCCTCGTAGGTGCCGCGACCGGGCTCGGTGAACTCGGCCCCGGTGCGCTGCTCCGGGTCGACGGAGAGCAGTCGGGCGACGAAGACGTGCTGGAGGCCCACGCCCTCGGGAAGGTCGTCGGTGATGAGCAGGACCTGGCGAACCCGGTCGATCTTTCCGCCCAGTTCCTCGAACACCTCGCGGTGCAGCGCCGCCTCGACATCGGCGTCCTCCGGCTCCAGCCCGCCGCCCACGGACACCCAGTAAGGCTCCTGCCCGGGTTTGGTGCGCTTGATGAGCACCAGCCGCCGGTGCTCGTCGAACAGGAGGGCGCGAGCGCTCTGCTTGACAAGATTGTTCATATCAACCCGCTCCTGATCATGCACTGGAAGCTGAAATCGGGCGCGCGAGAACCGAATTCCACCTGGAGGGGAATCACTCTTTCCATCACACCCGCCATCGCAAGACACCCGGCGCCCGTTAACGAAGAAGCAATTCAGAGCTTATACACGGAACAACGGACAAGACACGGGTTTCCCGTTAAAGAATAAAATCGCCTGGGCACAACGGGACCCGAGCCAACGGCCCGCTCACTCCGAACCAGAACATCAGCCACGGAACGCTTGTGCGCATTGGCGCAAGAAATTTCTCGCCTCGTCACCGAACAGGGCGTTCTCCTCGAAAACCCGGAAGGTGTCGACGTAGAGGGCCACGTCCTGGGCAGAGCGGATGAGCAGTGCCCCGGTGAACGTCTCGACCGTGGCCAGCACCTGGTCGTAGACAGTGAATGTGGACAGAGGACCTTCGGGTATCACGACCCGTTCGAGCGGGATCACCCCGACCCTGACGTTGGGCAATTCTGAAAGCGCCGCGATCCGTTCGAGCTGAACCGACATCGCCGCCGCACCGCACAGAGGCCACCTGAGTGCCTGCTCGGTCAGGAGAAAAGTGAATTCCTTGCCGGTGTCGTAGAGGATGGCTTGTCGCTCGAACCGTCGCATCAACGCCCGCGTATGGTCTCCGGGCAGGCTTGCCAGACTCGCCCTGGCGTACTCGGGTGTCTGGAGCAGACCGGTGATCATAGCGGGAAGGAAGTAGCGGAAGGTCGACGACGTCGCTTCCAGAGTGGCGAGCTCCGCCTGTTTGTGGTGCAGTCCGCGACGCAGCGAGGCGCGCCAGTTCTGGTATTCCGTGCTGGCGACCCGCGCCAGGGAGGAGATCTCCGCCAGCTCCTCCGGGGTCGCCTTGACGACGCGGAGGATCCGTTCGAGGTCGAGAGAGGAGGGGACCAGCTTTCCGGTCTCGATCTTCGAGATCTTGCTCTGGCTCATTCCGACGCTGGAAGCGAGTCGCTCGCCGGTGAGTCCGGCTCTCTTGCGCAGGCGTCGGAGCGCCTTGGACAGTTCTCCGCGGCGCCCGTCGATGCTCTCCGGTTCCAGCACTAGGTGTTCAGTCTTGCCCTGTATTTCTCGTAAGGGGTCGCCATCCGAAGCGCGGCGTCCTTGCGTGCGACGTAGTCAGAGACGTCCGCGTCCTGGAGGAGGATGCGGTCGATCTGTGTTCCGTCGTCCTCGTACCGCATGAGGACGACATGGGTGTCGTCGAAGAGCCAGAAGTCCTCGTGCGCGGCGAACGGGAGCTCCGCGGGGGCATCCGTTTCGAGGATCCGGACGTCCTCGCCCGCCACGATGTTGAAGTCGTACCCCCACTCCATCTCGTAGCGCAGATAATCCGTCAGCGGGGGCGTCACCACGTGAACACGTTCCACGCGGCGCCCTGAAGCCGTGAACCTCCGGACGCGGTGGAGCCACGGTGAGTCCGCCAGTTCCGCGTCCGGCCGTGGTTCGCCGGCCAGGAAGCGCCTGAACTCCTCGTCCTCGGAGGCGACTCCGTAGACCGGCAGTGTCTCCATCCGGAACGCATAGTCGCGAAAGGCGTCGAAGAACTCCCGCCAGGCGTCACCTTCCAAGCGCACGGGCGGCCTCCTCCCACACCTCTCGGGGGATCTCCACGACGGCTTCGCCTTCGGGGCTGGCCACGCTCGTGACCAGGTCGCCCTGAACGACGATCGAGTTCCGGTCGGTGGTGAACACCTTCGGGCAGTCATCGCCCTTGCAGTCACCGGCGATCTGGACCATGTCCACGGTCGTACCTCCGCGGTAGGGGGTTGTGCACCGCAATCTACGCGCGCGAAGGGTGGGCGTCCAGGAATAATCAGAATATTCGCGCTTTGGAATTTTATGGTGCGTCAGATCAGCTCGAAAAGGTTCCAGGATGTCCCTTCGGTTCGCTGATCTGCCCTATTGAGACATCATCATCCCAACCGCCATCCCGGCGAATCCGGCCTGTGTCGAGCACCACCGGCAAGGCCGACCACGACGAGCCGCTGCACGACCGCACCGAGGACGCATGACGGTGGCTGGGCCCATGGACACGGGGAGCGTCCCAAGGCCCACCGACCACGATGCGCTGGGTGCTCCCGGTCGTCACCACCGTTACCGTCATCGGTGGCCGGAGGTGCACCTTCCACTTGAACGCACCCAGAGTCGGAGCGCTGTCGGCGCCGGGGGCTAGGGTGCCGCGCAACGACCACGCATGGAAGGCGGTCCCCTTGTTCGACGGCACGGCTCTGAGTGAGCGCGGGTTCCTGGCGCTGGTGGGCAAGCGGCCGGGCATGTACACCGGACGGACCTCCTTCGACCGGATGGTCGTCTTCCTCGTCGGTTACGACTGCTGCGCCGAGCGCCGCGGAGGCTCCGTTCTGGACGGCTTCCGCGAGTGGATCGAGGAGCAGGAGGGCATCACCTCCGGCGCTCTGGGCTGGCCGGGGCAGGTGCGCCGCATCGCCTTCCCCGGGGAGGAACGCTTCGGAGAGCTCACGAAGGAGGAGGATGAGCGGGCGGTCGTCACGCTGTTCCGGCTGCTGGACGGGTTCCTCGCCGCGAAGGAGGAGGGGCGGGCGTGAGTGAGAACGTCCTGTCGGTGATCCCCACCGATCCGTACTGGAGGCCCGGGAAGGAGGCGGCGGACCGCGCCGCAGCCCTGGCGGACGCGCTGTGCCCGGCCAACGACCTCGGGCGGCAGGTCGGCGTCCGGTGGACGGACTCCCCCGTGTTCATCGACTGCGGACAGAACCTGGAGCGGATCGGCTGCCCCGTGTGCGGGGCCTCGGTGGACATCGACTGGTGGCTCGACCTCATGGAGGAGCTTTCCGAGCAGGACTTCGCGAGGCTCGCGGTGCGGGTGCCCTGCTGCGGGGCCGCGACCAGTGTCGACGCCCTGGACTACACCTGGCCCTGCGGGCTGGCCTCGTTCGAGATCGCGCTCTGGAACCCGGATCGGGACGACTTCGACGCGGAGGAGCTCACCGTGCTGGGTGAGGCCCTGGGGCACCCCGTCCGTACCGTCCTGGCCCGGATCTGACAGGGCCGGTCCGGTGCGGTCACCCTGTCGGCCCCCGATCCCCCACAGGAACACCATGCCCGCTGAAACCCCCACGCCCGGCTCCGGCCGGGTGGACGTGCGCAGGGACCGCGTCCACTCCTGGATCGCCTACTGGATCCTCTACGGCCTGCTCCTGCTGCTGCCGGTGGGCCTCGCCGCGGGCGCCCGCTACGCGGCGGTGGCCAATGGCAACGTCGACGACCCCTCCGGCGACCTCGCCCTGTTCGGGGTCCTGGGTGCCGTGCTGCTGGTCCTCGCCCTGGCATTGGCGGCGGCCGGGCCGTACCACCTGGCCCGCCAGGGCCTGGAGGTCGGCGACCGGGGCGTCGGCATCGTGCGCGAACGGCTGTGGTGGGCGCGCGGCGGCACGGTGTTCGTCCCCTGGAAGGACGTGCACGCGGTCGTCGGCGGAGTGAGCACCGGCAACTCCGCGGCCCGCACCCTGGAGATACACCTGAAGCGGGCCGACCGGGTGGCCGACCCCGTGGTGCGTTGGGCGGTGCTCGTCCCCGCCGGTCACGGCTGGAAGGGGACGACGGCCCCGCCGCGGCCCCGGATCGTGCTCCGGCTGGACCGCCCGATCCTGGAGCGGATCGAGGAGGAGTTCGATGCCTGGCGGCCGGGGACCAGAGCCGGGGGCACCTCCCCCGAGGCCGCTCTGCCTCCGGCCGCGCCCGCGGCTGCGGGCGCCGGGCGGCGGGTGGACATGCGCTGGCAGCACGCCGGCGGGTGGCTCCTGGCGACCGGCCTCTGCCTCCACCTCACCGCCGGTCTCACCGTGCTGACGGGCGTGACGGTCGTCCTCGGCGAGTACGGGGCCGCCGTGCTCATGCTGTTCCTCGCGGTGGTCCTCGGGCTGGTCTGCCGCCCGCTGCTGCGGATGGCCCCGCGCTACACCACCGCGCAGGCCGTCGTCCTGGACGGCGACGGCATCACCCTGGTGCAGGAGCCGCGAAGGGCGTTCCCCGGAGTGCGGGCGCACGTCCCCTGGTCGCAGGTCCGCGGTGTGGGCCAGGACGTGGGGTACGCCCACCTGGAGAGAGGACGCCGGGTGCAGTACTTCGTGGACGTGGTGACCGAGGAACCGCTCCACAGCGTCGACCTGCCGCACTGGGCCTACCTGGACGGATCCGAGTTGCGGATCAGGCCGACCCGCGCCAGGCACGGCGAACTCGTCCGCGCGTTCCGCGCCGCCCGCCCCGACCTCCTCCCCGGCGGCTGACCCGCCGCAGGGATCAGCGCGCCGCGCCTCCGAACAGGGAAAGGACCCACTCGACCAGGCCCACCACCACCGCACCGAAGACCGCCGCACCGGCCAGGAAGAGGAGTGCCGACATGACACCGAAGACGAGCACCGCCATCTTGCGATTCAGATCGTCGGCGAGCCCGCCGCGTTCGCGCTCGTAGGCCGCGGCCAGGAACGGGACGAACCGCAGGGACGACCGCTGGTGCCATTCCCAGTGCTGTGACAGCTCCCGGGCAAGGGCGCCCAGGACGAAGGAGAACAGGAAGAGGAGCAGCATGAGCCCGATGGCCGTGAGCATGAGGCATCCGGTTCAGATGGGGGACGGGAGCCCATCCTGCCACGGTGGGCCGCGCCCGGCTCAGCGGACGACGGTGGGCAGGCCCGCCTCGGCCAGCAGGTCGGCGAGAAGGCAGACCTCGGGGTAGGTGCCCTCGTAGCCCTTCCCACGCAGCGCGGCAGCCGCCTGCGCGGCCTCGGTGAGGGGCAGGCCGAACACGTCACGGAAGGCCTTGGGGATGGCCCCGCTCCGGGTCTGCGGGTCTACCAGGGACAGCCGGTGCGTCCCGTGGCGGGCGGCCACCGCCTCGCGCACCCCGGCCGGGGCCGGACCCCGGCCCCGGTCACAGGACTGGCCGCAGGCGCAGGACCACTCCCGTGTCCAGTGCAGCCGCCCGTCCTCGACGGACTGGCCCGCCCACCATGTGCGGGTTTCCCCGCACCCTGCGCACGGCTCGGTCGACTCCGCGGCGCGGTCGTGCACGGGGTCAGACCAGGAAGCCGAAGAGCGGGCTGTCCGGCTGCACCCGCTCGATGCGGTGCGGGGCGGCCTCCATGCGCTTGAGCATGGGCTCCAGGTCCTCCGGCGACCCCAGCTCCACGCCGACCAGGGCCGGGCCGGTCTCGCGGTTGTTGCGCTTGACGTACTCGAACCGGGTGATGTCGTCGTCCGGCCCCAGGATGTCGTCCAGGAAGCGGCGCAGCGCCCCCGGCTCCTGGGGGAAGTCCACCAGGAAGTAGTGCTTGCGCCCCTCGTGGACCAGCGCCCGCTCCACGATCTCCGCGTACCGGCTCACGTCGTTGTTCCCGCCGGAGAGCACGCACACGACCGTCGCGCCCTCCGGGAGGCCGACGCCCGCGTCGAGCGCGGCCGAGGCGAGCGCGCCCGCGGGTTCGCTGATGATCCCGTCGGTCTGGTACAGGTCCAGCATCTCGCGGCAGATCCGCCCCTCGGGGACCGCGACCAGGTGCGGCGGCTGCTCGGCCGCCACCGCGTGGGTGATGCGGCCGACCCGGCGCACGGCGGCGCCGTCCACGAACGGGTCGAGGTCGTCCAGGTCCACCGGCCGCCCCGCCCGCAGGGCGGCCGCCATGCTCGCGGCCCCCGCCGGTTCGGCGCCGACCACCCGGACCCGCGGGTGGTGCCCGCGCAGCCAGGTGAGCGTCCCCGCCAGGAGTCCGCCGCCGCCCACCGGGACGACGACGGCGTCGGGGGCCCGGCCGAGCTGTTCCACGATCTCCCTGACCACCGTGCCCTGCCCTGCGATGGTGCGCGGGTCGTCGAAGGCGGGCAGCAGGGTCATCCCGAGGACCTCGGCGTCGGACCGGGCGGCCGCCGCCGCGTCGTCGTAGGTGTCGCCCGCGACGACGACGCTCACGCTTGCGCCGCCCAGCGCGGTCACCCGCTCGCGCTTCTGGCGCGGGGTGGTCCTGGGCAGGTGGATGCGCGCCCGGATCCCCAGGGAGGCGCACGCGAACGCCACCCCCTGGGCGTGGTTGCCCGCGCTCGCGCAGACCACGCCCCGCTCCCGCTGCCCCGGGTCGAGCGAGCGCACGAAGTTGAGGGCACCGCGCCCCTTGTAGGAGCGGACGGCGTTGAGGTCCTCGCGTTTGAGGCGCACGTCCAGGCCGTACCGCGCGGAGAGCCGTTCGCTGCGCTGGAGCGGGGTGGGCGGGATGACGTCGGCGAGGCGGGCGGCCGCCTCGTCCACCTGCGCCGCGGTCACCCGCGCGGGGGCCGCGTCCCCGTACCGGTCGTTCTCGTTCACCGTGGTCCTCATCGTTGCGGGCATGGGTTCCGTCCGCCGGAGGCGGGACTCGGAACCGTCCGTCTCGACCGTACAGCGCCCCGCGCGCCGTCCGGTGCCGCAACGGTCGCACGCGGCCCCGCGGAACCCCGGGCGACGGCACGGCCGGGGCGCCTCTGTGACCTCCTCCACAGGCGTCCCGGCGCCGCCACACCTCGGCAACGATTCCGTGACAGAAGGTGCCCCGGCGGTCGCCCCGTGTTTGTTCCGGGCGAATCGGGCGAGGAAGGGCCTCCGTACGGACCTCCTCTGTGGAAACGGTGATCCTCCCTCCCATGCAAGCGTTGACCGACGCCATCGGCGTCTTCAACAACGACCTGTTCTGGCCCCTGGTCATCGTGGTGCTGGTCGCCGCGAGCCTCTACTTCACCGTCCGGCTGGGGCTGGTGCAGTTCCGGCTCCTGCCCGACATGCTCCGCTCGCTGGGCGGCTCGACGCACGCCGCCGACGGCGAGCGGCGCTCCATCTCCTCCTTCCAGGCCTTCACCGTGTCCGCGGCAGCCCGGGTGGGCACCGGCAACGTCGCGGGCGTCGCCACGGCGATCTCCCTGGGCGGTCCCGGAGCCGTGGTGTGGATGTGGCTCATGGCCCTCCTCGTCGGCGCCGCCAGCTTCGTCGAGTCCACCCTGGCGCAGCTGTGGAAGGTGCCCCACAAGGACGGGTACCGGGGCGGGCCGGCCTACTACATGCAGTACGGACTCGGCCGGCGCTGGCTGGGCGTGGTCTTCGCGATCACCATCACGGTGACCTTCGGCTTCGTCTTCAACGCGGTCCAGGCGAACACCATCTCCAGCACCCTGGTCGGGTCCGCCTCCGCGATGGGCGCCGACACCGACGCCATGCCGTGGCTGCCCGCCGCCGTCGGCGCCGCCCTGGTGGCGCTGACCGCCGCCGTCGTCTTCGGCGGCATCCGGCGCATCGCCCACGTCACCCAGCTGCTGGTCCCGTTCATGGCCCTGGCCTACCTGCTGCTGGGCACCGCCGTGGTGCTCATGAACCTGGAGAAGATCCCCGGCGTCCTCTCGCTCATGTTCGCCCACGCCTTCGGCCTGCGCGAGATCGCCGCCGCGGGCCTGGGCACGGCCATCATCCAGGGCGTGCGGCGCGGGATGTTCTCCAACGAGGCGGGGCTGGGCTCGGCGCCCAACGCGGGGGCGACCGCCAGTGTCAGCCACCCGGTCAAGCAGGGCCTGGTGCAGACGCTGGGCGTCTACTTCGACACCCTCGTGGTCTGCTCGGTCACCGCCTTCATCATCCTGGTGTCCGACCCCTCCTACGGCGAGGACCTGGGCGCCACGATGACCCAGGACGCGCTGGGCGCCAACCTGGGCACCTGGGCGGTGCACGCGCTGACCGTCATCATCTTCCTGCTGGCCTTCAGCTCGGTGCTGGGCAACTACTACTACGGCGAGTCCAACGTCGGCTTCCTCAGCCCGAGCGGGAGGATGCTGACCGCCTACAAGTGGATCTTCCTGGTGGCGACGTTCCTGGGCTCGATCGGCTCGATCGGGCTGGTGTGGACGCTGTCCGACACCACCATGGGCTTCATGGCGCTGGTCAACCTGGCTGCGGTCGTGCCGCTGGCGGGTGTGGCGGTCAAGCTGCTCAAGGACTACACGGACCAGCGCAGGCAGGGGCTGGACCCGGTGTTCACTTCGGACCGGCTGCCGGAGCTCCCCCACGTGCAGTGCTGGGACCCCGCCCCCGAGAAGGCGGAGAAGGCCGGGGCGTGAGCCCGGTCCGCCCTTCCGGCCGCCCCGGGACGTCCGGAAGGGCGGGGGCCGGGAGTTCCCGGCCCCCTGCCGGGGCGTCCCCGGCCGGTCCCGCACCTGCGCCCGCCCCGCCGGGCCGGCTGGGCGGGCGGGGCACGGGGGCTCGGCGGGGCGGTCCGCAGGCCGTGGGCGGCGGAGCGGACCGCCTAGCGGCGGCGCGGGGTGACGGCGTAGCCGTACTGGACCGGCCAACGGGGTTCGGCACCCAGTTCGGCCGCGGCACGGTGCGCCCAGTAGGGCTCGCGCAGCAGCTGCCGGCCGAGCAGCACGGTGTCGGCCCGGCCCGAGGCGACGATCTCCTCGGCCTGGACGGGCTCGGTGATGAGGCCGACGGCCCCGGTGGGCATCCCCGTCTCGGCGCGCACCCGCTCGGCGAAGGGCACCTGGTACCCGGGCGCGACGGGGATGCGCGCCTTGGCGGCGACGCCCCCGGTGGAGACGTCGAGCAGGTCCACGCCGCGGGCCTGGAGCTCCTTGGCCAGGCGGACGGTGTCCTCGCCGGTCCAGCCCTCCCGGGGGTCGTCGGGGTTCTCGGTGAGCCAGTCGGTGGCCGAGGTCCGGAAGAGCACCGGCAGGTCCTCGGGCCAGACCGCCCGCACCGCCTCGACCACGGCCAGCGGGAAGCGCAGGCGGTTCTCGAAGCTCCCGCCGTAGGAGTCGGTTCGGTCGTTGCCCGCCGGGGACAGGAAGGTGTTGAGCAGGTACCCGTGGGCGCCGTGCACCTCCACCACCCTGAACCCGGCGGCCAGGGCGCGTTCGGCGGCCGCGGCGAAGTCCCCGACCAGCTGCTCGATCCGGTCGACGGTGAGCGCGCGGGGCGCGGGCAGGCCGGGGAAGGCCGTGTCTCCGGTGGAGACGGTCGCCCAGCCGCCCTCCTCCTCGGGGACGGCGCCCGGGCCGTCCCAGGGCCGCCTGTTGGAGGCCTTGCGTCCGGCGTGGGCGAGCTGGATCGCCGGGACCGCGCCGTAGGACTCGATCGCGGCGGCGACCCGGGCGAAGGCGGCCTGCTGGGCGGAGTTCCACAGCCCCAGGTCCTGGGGGCTGATCCGGCCCTCGGCGCGCACCGCGGTGGCCTCGGCCATGACCAGGCCCGCCCCGCCCGCGGCCCGCGAGGCCAGGTGGGTGAGGTGGAAGTCGGTGGGCACCCCGGCCTCGGGGCCCTGGGCGGCGGCCGAGTACGTGCACATCGGAGCCATCCACACGCGGTTGGGGACGGTCAGCGATCGCAGTGCCAGCGGGGTGAACAGGGCGCTCACGGCGGGTCCTCACTCGTCGGGGCGGGTACGGGCAGGGATACGCCGTACATCGTACTTCGACGATTGTCGTACCATCTGCCCCGCCCCGGTCGGCCCCACCGCGTGACCCGCTCCGCGGCGGGGTCGGCCGGCCCCGCCGCGGAGCGGGTCGCGGCGCCCCCGGACGGCCCCGGGGGCGCCGCACCGGGTCAGAGCGTGTCGGTGACGCGCTTGCCGTCGCTCTTGTCGATGGTGAAGGCGTCCACGACGGTGCCGTCGGCGGTGCGCGCGGTGTAGACCAGGCGGTCGCCGTCGACCTCCACGGCCTGGAAGGTGGAGGTGTCGCCGATCTGGACGCGGGCCTCGGCACCGTTGGAGGTCCAGTTGCCCTCGGAGACGTCGTACTTCTTGGTGCCGGTCACCGCGACGGTGTAGACGGTCCCGGTCTGCACGGCCGGGTCGTCGGTGCGGTTCGCGGTGAGGTTGCCGCGCGCGTAGGAGTGGTCGTGGCCCTGGAGCACCAGGTCGACGTCGTACTCCTCCAGGGTGTCCAGCCAGGCGTCGCGCAGCGGCCCGTTGTCGCGGCTGGGGCTGTTGGAGAAGACGGGGTGGTGGAAGGTGACCACGGTCCAGGCGTGGGGGTTGGACTCCAGGACCCCCTCCAGCCACTGCCGCTGGGTGTTCAGCCAGGAGCGGGTGCTCAGCGGCGCGGCGTTGCGGTAGTTGGAGTTCAGGGAGATGAACCGCACGCCCTGGTAGTCGGTGTGGTGGACGGTCTCGGGCAGGTGGCGGCCGCCGGCGGGGCCGTTGCCCGCGCCGGGGAACTGCGCCGTCCAGTAGCGGCTCAGGGACAGCAGGGAGTACTCGTGGTTGCCCGGGGTGGCGAGGTGGTTCATGGTGCCCGCCGCCTCGGGACCGACGGCCTCGAACCACTCGGTCCACTCGGACTCGCTGTCGGCCGAGTTGACGAGGTCCCCGGCGTGGACGGCCAGCTCGGCGTCGGGCTCGGCGGCCAGGGCGGCCCGCACCACGGCGGCGCCGCCGGTGGAGATGCCGTTCTGCATGTCGCCGAAGTACAGGAAGGTGAAGGGGTCGGCGCCGGAGGAGGCGGTGGTGAAGACCCGCCAGGGGCTGAAGGAGGTCCCGTCGCCGACCCGGTACCGGTAGTCGGTGCCGGGGGCCAGACCGGTGGCGGTGGCGGCGTGGAAGGTGCCGTTGACCGAGGCGGTGTCGGTGCCCTCGACGTCGGTGATCCGGTCGGGGTCGGCGGCCGGGGCGATCTGGAGCACCGGGGAGCCGGAGCCGTCCGAGCGCCAGGTCAGGGTCTGGGAGGTGGCGGGGTCGGCGGTGGGGGTGAGGATCACCCGCTCGGGGCCGGTGGCGGCGCTCGCGGCGGGCGCGGTGGCGGCGACCGAGGTCAGGGCCAGCAGGGTCGAGCCGAGCAGGGCGAGGGTGCGGCGGGCGGCGAGGGTGGACACGGGGGGTGCCTTTCTGCCGGGGGAACGCTGACGCAGCGACGGTAACGGCCCGGGGGCAACACGGTGTGAACGTCCGGGGACCACCGGTCGCGGCGCGGTGAACGCCGCGCGTGCGCTCTGTTACCGCCGCAGCGCAACGGGTGCGCGCGGGCCCCGGATCCCGTGTCCCCGCCGTTCCCCCGCCGGGTGCCTCGGCTGCGCCGGGGCCGGGCCGGTCGGCGGGGCTCCGCGCCCCCGCGTATCCCCGCGGCGCGGGGGCCGCCCGGCGGGCACCGGACGGCCTACCCCTCCTCCCCCGCCAGGCCGGCGCCGAAGGCCCGGAGGGCCGCCCGTACCCCGGGCGGTCCGTGCACCGCGACGCCGGCGCCCAGGAACGCCAGCGGGGTGAGCAGCCACTCCCAGGTGTCCACCATGACCGCCACCCGGGTCCGCTCCCCCGCCGACCACTCGACCTCGGCGTCGTACTCGGCGAAGGCGTCGGCGACCGCCTCGGCGGGCGCGTCCACGGTGAGGACGACGCGGGTCCGCTCCCGGTCCAGGCCGCGCCGCAGGTACTCGGCGGCGGTGTCGGCGGGCAGCGGCCGGGGCGCGTACCCGTCGTGGGTCGTCCGCAGGCCGCCGATGCGGTCCGTGCGGAACACCCGCCAGTCCCGTCGGCCGGTGTCCCAGGCCAGCAGGTACCACCGGCCCCGGTGGTGGACCTGCCGGTGGGGTTCGACCCGCCGCGAGGACTCCCGCCCGGTGCGCCCCCGGTAGTCGAAGGCGACGATCCGCCGGTCCCGGATCGCGTCGGCCAGGACCGCCAGGCTCCCCGCAGCGGTCCCCGGACCGGGCGGCGTCGTGCTCTCCAGGCTCTCCCGGAGGCGGGCCGCCCGGTGCCGCAGCCGCGCGGGCAGGTACTGGTCGACCTTGCCGTAGGCGCGGGTGGCGGCCTCCTCCACGCTCCCGCCCTCGGCCGCGCCGCCCGCCGCCAGGGCGGCCAGCGCCAGCAGGGTCGCGGTCGCCTCGTCCTCGTCGAACACCAGCGGAGGCACGGAGGAGCCCGCGACCAGCCGGTAGTGGCCGCCGGGCCCGGGCCGGGTGCTCACCGGGTAGCCGTAGCCGCGCAGGCGGTCCACGTCGCGGCGCAGCGTGCGGGGGCTGACGCCCAGCCGCGCGGCCAGTTCCTCCCCGGTGAACGAGCGCCCGGACTGGAGCGTGGTGAGCAGGGCGAGGGTGCGCCCGGTGACATCCGCCATGGGTCCAGTCTCTCCGGTATCGCGGCCGGATTCCGGCCACATCTGCCCGTAGCGTCGCCGGTATGGAGACCAACGCGGTGATCCGCCTGCGCGGAGTGCGGACCAACAACCTCAAGTCCATCGACCTCGACATCCCGCGCGGACGCCTGGTCGTGTTCGCGGGCGTGTCGGGGTCGGGCAAGTCGTCGCTGGTGTTCGGTACGGTCGCGGCCGAGGCCGGGCACCGCCTCAACGAGACCTTCCCGCCCTTCGCCCGGGAGCGCCTGCCCAGGTGGACCCGGCCCGACGCCGACCTGGTCGAGGGGCTGTCCCCCGTGGTGGTGGTCGGGCAGCGGCGGCTGGGCGGCAACGCCCGCTCCACCGTCGGCACCGCCACCGGCATCTGGACGTACCTGCGGCTGCTGTTCTCCCGGATCGGCACCCCGCACGTGGGCGAGGCCTCCCGGTTCTCGTTCAACGACCCCTCGGGGATGTGCCCGACCTGCTCGGGGCTGGGCCAGACCGTGGTGAGCGCCGTCGACCGCTTCCTCGACCTGGACCTGTCCCTGGCCCGGGGGGCGATCCGGGTACCGGGGTTCGGAGACGGCCGCCACTGGTACGAGCGCTACGCCGACATCGGCGACTTCACCGCCGACACCCCGCTGCGGGAGTGGACACCGCAGGAGCGCGACGCCCTGCTGTACGGCGGTGAGCACGCGGCCCGGCTGGGCTCGCGGCCGACCCGGGAGTACGAGGGGGTCGTGGAGCGGTTCGAGCGCATCCACCTGCGCGCCGGCGGGGAGGTGTCCGACCGCAAGCGGGAGGTGCTGGAGCGGTTCACCCGCTCGGCGACCTGCCCGGAGTGCGGGGGCGACCGGCTGAACGCGGCGGCCCGCGCCGCCACCGTCCGCGGCCGCACCCTGGGCGAGCTGGCCCGCACCGAGATCGCCGACCTGGCCTCCTGGGTGCGGGAGGTGGACGACCCCGCCGTCGCGCCCGTCGTGGCCGGGCTCGGCGAGCGCCTGCGGGCCCTGGCGGACATCGGCCTGGGGTACCTGCATCCGGGGCGGGCCACCGCGAGCCTGTCCGGCGGGGAGTCCCAGCGGATCACGGCCGTCCGGCACCTCGGCGGCGGCCTGGTGGAGATGGTCTACGTGTTCGACGAGCCCACCACGGGCCTGCACCCGCGCGACGTCGCGTCGATGACGGGGCTGCTGGCCCGGCTGCGCGACCGGGGCAACACGGTCCTGGTGGTCGAGCACGACCCGGTCGTCATGGCCGCCGCCGACGAGGTCGTCGAGATCGGCCCGGGGGCCGGGGCCGACGGCGGCCGGGTGGTCCACCAGGGGACCTTCGAGGCGCTGCGGTCCTCGGGCACCGCCACCGCCGCCGCCCTGGCCGCCCGGACACCGGTCCGCGCCGAACCCCGCCCGGCCACCGGGGCGCTCACGGTGCGGGGCGCCCGCCGCAACAACCTCAGGGACGTCACCGTGGAGTTCCCCACGGGGGTCCTCACCGTCCTCACCGGCGTCTCCGGGTCGGGCAAGTCCAGCCTGGCCGCGGAGCTGGTCGCCCGGCACGGGGCGGTGGTGCTCGACCAGCGGCCGGTGACCACCAACCGGCGCTCCACCCCGATCACCTACACCGGGATCGCCGCGGGGGTGCGCGCGCTGTTCGCCGAACGCAGCGGGCTGCCCGCGGGCCGGTTCAGCGCCAACTCCACAGGGGCCTGCCCCGAGTGCCGCGGGCTGGGGACGGTCCGCGTGGACCTGGCGTTCCTGGAGGCGGAGGAGGTCGTCTGCCCGGTCTGCGGGGGCCGCCGCTTCACCGACGAGGTGCTGCGCCACCGGGTGGGCGGGCTGTCCATCGCCGACATCGACGGCCTGACGGTCGCCGAGGCGATCGCGCTGCTGCCCGACGCGGGCGTCCGGGCGGCGCTGGAGCGCCTGGACCGGGTGGGTCTGGGGCACCTGCGGCTGGGGCGCCCGCTGACGAGCCTGTCCGGCGGCGAGTGCCAGCGCCTCAAGATCGCCCGGGAGCTGCGGGACGCCGACGGGCCGTCCCTGTACGTGCTGGACGAGCCCACCACGGGCCTGCACCCGCGCGACGTCGCGGTGCTGCTCGGCGTGCTGGACCGGATGGTCGAACAGGGGCACACCATCGTCGTCATCGAGCACGACGTGGACGTCATGCGCCACGCGGACCACCTCGTCGACCTGGGCCCCGGCCCGGGCGAGCGCGGCGGGCGGGTCCTCTACCAGGGGCCGCCCGCCGGGCTGCGCGGCACGGCGACCGCCGAGGCCCTACACGGCGGGTGAGTCCGCCCGGGGCAGTGCCCGGCCGTTGTGGTGGGCGTACTCCTCCCCCGTGTCCAGGCGGTAGAAGACCACCGGAGTCCAGGTGCGCACCTTCTCGGAGCGGACGGCGTACACCCCGGGGGCGACCGCCGCCATGCGGAACTCCCGGACGGGCTCGGGCTCCAGCGCGGCCAGCGGGCCCAGCGCGGTGGTCCGCAGCACCGGGCCGTCCTCGCCCGCCAGGACCTCCAGGCGCTCGGCGGCGCTCTCGTACACCCCCAGGTGCGGTGTGATGTCGGTGTCCGGGGGCACCGCGGGCGGGTCCAGCGGTTCCTGGACGCGCACCCCGGCCAGGGCGTCGAACACCTCCCGGTACAGGTCCTGGTAGAGGTCGCGGGTGCGGCCGCCGTTGGTGAGCAGGGCGACGGCCAGGCCCGCCTCCGGGAGCAGGCGCAGGAACGCGGACTGGCCGATGGTGTTGCCGTCGTGGCCGATCGCGCGGTGTCCGTCCCAGTCGTAGAGGATCCAGCCCAGCCCCCAGGAGTCGCCGAGGGTGTAGGGGTCGGGCAGGCGCACCTGCGGTTCGGCCATGGCGCGGACGGTGTCCCCGGACAGCAGGCGGGTGCCGTCGGCCGTGGTACCGCCGCGCAGGTGGGCGGCGGCGAAGCGCAGCACGTCGCCGACGTCGGCGGTCACGCCCCCGGCCGGGCCCACGGACCGGGGCAGCCCCCACTGCGCGGCCCGCACCGGGTCCGGCAGGCCCTCGACGTGGCCCACGGCGGGGTCGTGCAGCAGGGCGTGCTCGGGCAGGGTGCCGGTGCGCTCCAGGCCGAGGGGGTCGAAGAGGCGCTCGCGCATCGCCTCGTCCCACACCCTCCCGGTGAGCCGCTCGATGATCCGGCCCAGCAGGACGAACCCGGAGTTGCAGTAGGAGAAGGTGGCGCCGAGCGGGTGGACCCGGGCGGCGTCGGCGAGCATCGCGGTGTACTCCCCGACGGCGCCGTCACCGCGGCCGGTGTCGGTGAACAGGTCGCCGTCGATACCGCTGGTGTGGGTGAGCAGGTGGCGGACGGTGACCCCGGAGGTGGCCGCGTCGGCGGAGGGGACCGCCTCGGGCAGGATCTCCGCGACCGGGGTGTCGACGGCCAGCAGGCCCTCCTCCACCAGGCCCAGGACGACGGTCGCGGTCCAGACCTTGGTGACCGATCCGATCTGGAAGGCCGACCGGGGTGTGACGGGGTGGCCGGTGTCGGTGTCGAGGACGCCGTGCGCCGCGGCGAAGGAGTCCTCCCGTCCGCCGGGGCCCAGGCGCAGCACGCCGAGCTGGGCCCCGGGCACGCCGTGGCGCTCCGCCAGGGCGGCCAGCCGGGCGGCCCAGTGGCCGGGGTCGATGGGGGTGAGTTCGTCGGGCAAGGAGCTCCCCTGTCGGTCGTGGCCGCGGGTCCCGGTACCGGGATCCACGGCCACCCTAGGGGCGGTGCGCGCCGGGCGGGCCGAGGGGTCCGCTTCCCGGCCCCGGCCGCAGGGGCGGTACCGGGACTGTGCACATGCCCACCCGGAGGCGGGGGATCCGCTGCGGTTCGTCATTGAGGCACCGCGCACCGGCCCGGCACCCTGGAGGGAACCGTCCCGCCCCTCCCTTCCAGGAAGAACACCACCGGCATGCTCGACCTCCTCCTCACGAACGCGCGTGTGCGCACCCTCGACGACGACCGGCCCGCCGCCACCGCCGTGGGCATCGCGGCCGGGCGCGTCCTCGGGTTCGACGGGGACGTTCTCGGCCTGCCCGCCCGCTCCGTCGTCGACTGCGGCGGCGCTGCGGTGGTCCCCGGGTTCGGCGACGCGCACAACCACATGGCGTGGTTCGGCCAGTCCCTGGGCGAGCTCGCCCTGGAGGACGTCACCACCCTGGACGGGCTCTACGACGCGGTGGCCCGCCGGGCCGCCGGGCTGCCCGCCGACGCCTGGGTCGTCGGCTCCGGCTACGACGACACCGCCATGGGGGCGCACCCCGACCGGCACGGCCTGGACCGGGCCGGGGGCGGCCGCCCGGTGTGGCTCAAGCACCGCTCCGGGCACATGTGCACCGTGAGCGGCGCCGTGCTGCGCCGGATCGGCGCCGACACCGCCGGGGTGCGCGACCCCGAGGGCGGCGTGGTCGTCCGCGACGGCGCCGGGGTGCCCACCGGCCTGCTCCAGGAGCGGGCCCAGGAGATGGTGACCGCGCTGGTCATGCCCTACCCCGTCGAGGAACTGGCCGACGCGGTCGGACGGGCCTCGCGGGTGTACGCCGCCGAGGGCCTCACCCACGTCGTCGAGGCCGGGATCGGGCGCGGGCTCATCGGCCGCACCCCGGTGGAGGCCGCCGCCTACCAGCTGGCCCGCGAGCGCGGCGACCTGCTCACCCGGGTGGAGCTGATGGTGGCCGCCGACAACCTGCACCCGCTGGACGGGCACGCCGACGACGGCATCGACGTCGGCATCGACCTGGGGCTGCGCACCGGCTTCGGCGACGACCGGCTGCGCCTGGGCCCCATGAAGATCTGGCTGGACGGCTCGCTCATCGGCCGTACCGCGGCCGTGACCGAGCCCCTGTGCGGGCACGGGCACGGCGTGTTCCAGAACCCGCCCGGGGAGATGCGCGACCTGGTGGTGGCCGCCCACCGGGCCGGGTGGCGGGTGGCCGCGCACGCCATCGGCGACGAGGCCGTGGACCTGGCGCTGGACGCCTTCGAGCGGGCGCAGGAGGAGTTGCCGCGCCCGGACGTCCGGCACCGGATCGAGCACGCCGGGGTGGTGCGGCCCGACCAGCTGTCCCGGTTCGCCGGCCTGGGTGTGGTACCGGTGCCCCAGCCCCGGTTCCTGTACACCGTCGGCGACGCCATGGCGGCGTCCCTGGGCCCGGAGCGGGTGCCGTGGCTGTACCGGCACCGGTCGTTCCTGGAGCACGGGATCCGGGTACCGGGCAGCTCCGACCGGCCCGTGGCGCCCGGGGCCCCGCTGGCGGGCATGGCCTCGATGGTGGAGCGGCTCAGCAGCGGGGGCGCCGTCCTGGCCCCCGACGAGCGGGTCACCGCCGAGCAGGCCCTGCGCGCCTACACCGTCGACGCCGCCTGGGCGAGCCGCGACGAGCACCGCCGGGGCACCCTGAGCCCCGGCAAGCTGGCCGACCTGGTGCTCCTGGACCGCGACCCGGTGGACACCGCCGGGTCGGGCATCGACACCGTCGAGGTGCTGGCGACCCTGGTCGGCGGCGAGGCCGTCCACGGCGCCGACGCCTTTCCCGGGCTGGCCGCGGCGGTCCCCGGACCCCGCGGCTGACACGCCCCTTTCCCATCCCCTGACCCCCCGCGCCGGTGCGGCGCGGACACCGAGGAGGAGAAGCATCCCCATGAACGACCTCGACCGCACGGGCCCCGGGGCCCCGCCCGGGGGGAAGGCCCCGGTGGTGAGCGGCAAGGAGGCCGGACGCATCGCCTTCGCCGCGTTCGTCGGCACAGCCCTGGAGTGGTACGACTACTTCCTCTTCGGGACCGCGGCCGCCCTGGTGTTCAACCGCCTGTACTTCACCACCCTGGACCCGACCGCCGCCACCCTGGCGGCGTTCGCGACCTTCGGTGTGGGCTTCGTGGCCCGCCCCCTGGGCGCCGTCCTGTTCGGGTGGATGGGCGACCGGATCGGCCGGCGGCCCGCGCTGCTCATCACCGTGGTCGCCATCGGCGTGGCGACCGGCCTCATCGGCGTGCTGCCCGACTTCGCCGCCATCGGCGTGGCCGCCCCGCTGCTGCTGGCGCTGCTGCGGCTGGTGCAGGGCATCGCGGTGGGCGGCGAGTGGGGCGGCGCGGTGACCATCGCCGTCGAGCACGCCCCGCCGGAGAAGCGGGGGCGCTACGCGGCGCTGCCGCAGATCGGGTCGCCCGTGGGCACCCTGCTGTCCTCGGGCGCCTTCGCCCTGGTGCTGACGCTGCCCCCGGAGCAGTTCGACTCCTGGGGCTGGCGCCTGCCCTTCCTGGCGGCGTTCCCGCTGCTGCTGGTGGCCGTGTACATCCGCCGCAAGGTGGAGGAGTCGCCGGTCTTCGAGGAGATGGAGCGCCAGGAGGCGCGGTCCAGGGTCCCGGCGGTGGACGTGTTCCGCAAGGCGTGGGGGCGGCTGCTGGTGGCGATCGCCTCGGCGATGCTGGGCGTGGGCGGCTTCTACGTGATGACCACGTTCGCGATCAGCTACGGCACCGGCACCCTGGGACTGGAGCGCGGGCTGATGGTCAACGCGACCCTGGTGGCGGCGGTGGCCCAGATCGGGATCATCCTGGTGTTCGGGCGCCTGGCCGAGCGGATCGGCCCGGGCCGGGTGACCCTGTGGGGCGGTCTGGCCACGGCGGCCGTCGCCTTCCCGGTGTTCTGGATGATCGACACCCGCTCACCGGTGCTCGTGGTGGCGGCGGTGGCCGCGGGCGTGACGGTCCTGTCCATCGCCTACGCGGTGTCGGGCGCGCTGCTCACCGAGCTGTTCCCGGCGCACCTGCGCTACAGCGGCGTGGCGCTGGCCTACAACCTGGCCGGCGCGCTCAGCGGGTTCCTGCCGTTCGTGGCCACGGCTCTGCTGGACGTCTCGGGCGGCGGCTCGTGGGTGGCCTCGCTGCTGCTGGCGGGCATCGCCCTGGTCACGGCGGTCGGCGGACTGGTCGGCGAGCGGCTGCGGGTGCGCGACGAGGTCGTGGTTCGCTAGCCCGGGGACGAGCGCCGGAGGCCGAGGGGGCTCCCCCTCGGCCTCCGGTGTTCCCACGCCCGGTGCCGCCCGCGCCCGGTGCCGCCCGCACCCGCTGTCCCGCCCCTGTCGGCGGCGTCCGCCGTCCGCCCCGGGAACCGTTCCCGGCGGCGGCCCGGCCGCCTCCGGTGAACGCCGCGGTGACCGCGCCCCCGGGGAACCGGGGTGCCGCGGCCGCCCGCGGCCCCCGGGTCCCCCGCGGGACCGGTCCGCGTGCGCGCGGTGTCAGGCGCGGACCGCGGCCGGGTCGTGGACCCCGGCGCCCGGCAGCGCCCCGGCTCCCAGACCGCGGACGACCTCGGTGAGCAGGTCCAGCCCGGCCAGCAGGTCGGCGTCCTCGGTGTACTCGCCCTCGTTGTGGGAGACGCCCGCGACGGAGGGCACGAAGAGCATGACGGTGGGGACCCGCTCCTTCATGTTGATGGAGTCGTGTCCGGCGACGGTGAGGATCTCCCGGTGGCTCAGCCCCAGCCGCTCGGCCGCGCCGCGGGCCAGCTCCACACCCTCGGGCTGGTAGCGGTCGATGCCCCAGGCGTGGGAGAGGTCGAGGTCGACCTCCACCCGGGCGCGCTCCTCGATCCGGGCGACCTCCGCCGCGAGCAGGCGGTCGGCCTCGGCGAGCACCTCCTCGTCGTGGGAGCGCAGGTCGAGCAGGAGCTCGGCACGGGAGGCCACCGTGACCGGGGAGTTGGGGTGGACGTCCATGCTGCCCACCGCGGTGTGCAGGACCCCGGGGAAGCGGTCGGCCAGCTCGCGGGCGGCGACGACCAGCAGGGAGGCGCCCAGCAGCGCGTCGCGGCGGTCCTCCATGACGGTGGCCCCCGAGTGGGCCTGGTCGCCGCGGACCGTGACCCGGTACTTGCGGGCCGCCCAGCAGGCCTCGACCAGGCCGATCGTGGTGCCGGTGTTCTCCAGGACCCGGCCCTGCTCGACGTGGATCTCGGCACAGAAGACCGCGGCGGGGCCGTCGGTGTCCCCGAGGAACCCGGTGGGTGCCAGCGCCTCGGCGACGGTGGTCCCGGCGCGGTCGCGGGAGGCCAGGGCGGTCTCCAGGGGCAGGCGGCCGGTGTAGACGGCGCTGCCCATCATGGAGGGGGCGAACCGGGAGCCCTCCTCGTTGAACCAGTTGACGACGGCGAGGTTGTAGGGCGGCGCGGCGCCCTCGGCGGCGTCGCGTCCGGCGGCGCGCAGAACCGCGTGCGCGGCGGCCAGCACACCGTAGGCGCCGTCGTAGCGCCCGGCCGTGGGCTGGGAGTCCATGTGGGAGCCGACGACGACGTAGGGGGCGCCGGGCACCCGCTCCAGCAGGCCGAACTGGTTGCCGATGCGGTCGTAGACCACCCGCAGGCCGGCCTCCTCCAGCAGCCGGGCCAGCCAGCGGCGCTGGGCGGTGTCCGGCTCGGTGGCGGCCTGCCGGTCGACCCCGCCGGAGGGGGTGGCGCCGAAGGCGCTCATGGCCCGGAAGTCCTCCAGGAAGCGGGTGTCGTCGGGTGTGCGTCCGGGCTCGGTCATGGGTTCCTCTCGGTGCCGGTGGTGACGTTCCCATCCTCGGCGGGGGCGCGGCTGCGCTCAATCGCCATTCACCCAAGATTTCGTGCCCCGGCTGTGCACATGACCACGGAGCCGCGGCACCGAGCGCCGGCCCCTTCGCGTCGGACCAGCTGGGGCGGCGTGCACGGAGCGACCCGGAACCGTGGCACCATCGTCAGCGGTGTATTCGCCCAAGGACGCCGTGGGGAGGCAGCACGTGGTGGACCCGGACGGCCCGCAGCCGTGGCCGAGGATGCTGGAGCTGCTGGCCCGGGACCGCGACGGGCTGGTGGCCGACTTCCTCGAGCGGCTGGCGGCGCTGGGGCGCTACACCGACGGGCTGATCCCCGAGGACGACCTGCGCCGGACCGCGACCGACACCTTCGACATGCTCACCCGGCGCCTGGCCGGGCTGCCGCTGCCCGGGCACCTGCGCGACCTGCCGGCCCGGCTGGGGGTGCGGAGGGCCCGGCAGGGGGTGGCGCGCGAGGACCTGCTGGAGGCGGTGCGGCTGGACTTCCGGGTGCTGTGGGCGGGGCTGGTGCGCGCGGGCGGCGCGGACTCGGCGCAGATCCTGGTGCTGCACGTGGAGGAGATCCTCGGCACGGTCGAGCAGTACATCAGCGACGTGCAGGCCGCGTTCCTGGAGGAGCGGGCGGCGCTGGAGCGCGATTCGCGGGCCGAGGCGGCCCAGGCGCTGTCCCGGCTGCTGGGGTCGGGCGACCGGGCCGCCGAGGTGGCGGAGGAGGTCGCCCCCGTGCTCGGGGTGCCCGCGGACGGGGTGTTCGAGGTGCGGTTCGCCGTGCCGGCGGGCCCGGGGAGGCGCTCGGAGCTGGGCGGACCGGCCCGCGACGGGTGCCTGACGTGGGAGTTCGACGACGGGGTGGCGCTGGTGCGGGTGGAGAGGGCCCGGTGGCCGGTACCGCTGGAGGGGGCGTCCGGCGGTGCGGTCCCGGGGGTGCGGGGGCTGGCGGAGGTGCCCGTCGCGATCGCGGCGGCCCGGCGGCTGGCCCGGTACTCCCGCCCCGGGGAGGGGTTCGTGGGGGCGGAGGAGGTGTGGCCCGCGCTGGCACGGGACCGGTTGGCCGAGGTGCTGCCCGGCTTCGGCCGGGAGGCGGTGGAGCGGGTCTCGGCCCTGGACGCGGACGCCCGGGGACGGCTGCTGGAGACCCTGGAGCACTACGCGGCGACGGGGTCGGTGAAGGCGACCGCGGAGTCCCTGTACTGCCACCGCAACACGGTGGTGAACCGGCTCCAGGCGTTCCGCGAGGTGACGGGGCTGGACCTGACCGTTCCGGCGGAGGCGGCCCGGGCGCTGGTGCTGTTCTCCGGACACCTCTCCGGGGCCGCGCCCTGAGCCCCGGGCCGTCCACCGGCACCATGCCCGGCCCGCCGGGGCGCGCCGGGGTCCGAGCCGGTCCCCGGCGTGCCCCGGCGTGCCCCGTCAGGACCCGTTCCCCAGGGAGCGGGCGATCTCCGCCACGGCGGCCTTGGCGGTGCGGCCCGCGCCGATGAGGGTGGCCGAGGCCGGGCCGGTCCAGTCGCCGTAGCCCAGCAGGTGCAGCCCGGGTTCGGCGCGTGAGCGGGTGCCCGTCACCGGGATCCGCCCCCGCGCGTCGGTCACGCCCAGCGGGGCCAGGTGGTCCAGCACCGGCCGGAAGCCCGTGCACCACAGGACCGCGTCGAAGTCGGCCGCGGTGCCGTCCGCCCACAGCGCCCCGGAGGGGGTCAGCCGCTCGAACATCGGCTCGGCCTTGAGCGCGCCGCGGTCACGCGCCTCCCTCACGCTCGGCACCATCACGATGTCGCCCAGGGCGCCCACGCCCGCCGCCCCCGACCGCTGGGCCCCGGTGGCGATGGCGAAGAGCGCCCGCCCGTCCACGTCGTCGGGCATGAGGCGCGGCGGCCGGGCGGTGACCCACGTGGTCTCGGCCACCCGGGACAGCTCCGCCAGGATCTGCGCCGCCGAGTTGCCGCCGCCCACGACGGCCACCCGCAGCCCGGCGAACTCCCCGGGGCGACGGTAGTCGACGGTGTGGAGCTGCCGGCCGCCGAACACCTCCCGTCCCGCGATGTCGGGGACGTGCGGTGCGCGCCAGGTGCCGGTGGCGCTGACGACGTGGCGGGCGGTCCAGGTCCCACGGCCGGTGCGCACGCGCAGGGCGCCCTCGGCGCGTTCGACCGCCTCCACGCGCACCGGCCGGTGCACGGGCAGGTCGTAGCGGCGCTCGTACTCGGACAGGTACCACGCGACGTGGGCCGCCGAGGGGTACTCCCGTCCCGGCTCCTCCGGCATCCACCAGCCGGGGAGCATGCTGTGTCCGGCCGGGGAGAACAGCCGCAGCGAGTCCCAGTAGTCGGGCCAGGAGCCGCCGGGGCGTCCGGCCGCGTCCAGGATCACGAAGTCCGCACCGGCCCGGCGCAGGAAGTACCCCGCGGCGAGTCCGGCCTGTCCGCCGCCGACCACCACGACGTCGGCGGTGCGCTCAGCGGCCATCGCCGCCCCCGGAGGGCGCGGCGAAGCGCTTGCGCAGGGCCAGGGACACGTACACCAGGCCCACCAGCACGGGCACCTCGATCAGCGGTCCCACCACACCGGCCAGCGCCTGCCCGGAGGCCACCCCGAAGGTCGCGACGGCCACCGCGATCGCCAGCTCGAAGTTGTTGCCCGCGGCGGTGAACGCCAGTGTGGTGGTGCGTCCGTAGTCCATGCCCAGCGCCCTGCCCAGGGCGAAGGTGCCGAACCACATGATGGCGAAGTAGGCGAGCAGCGGCAGGGCGATGCGCACCACGTCCAGCGGCCGGTCGATGATCCGGTCGCCCTGGAGGGCGAACAGCAGGACGATCGTGAACAGCAGCCCGTACAGGGCCCACGGGCCTATCCGCGGCAGGAAGGACGACTCGTAGCGGTCCCGTCCCAGGCGCCTCTCGCCGACGCGGCGGGTGAGGAACCCGGCGGCCAGCGGCACGCCGAGGAAGATCACCACGTTCAGGGCGATCAGCCAGGGGGAGGCGTCGAGTCCGCCGGTGTCCAGACCCAGCCATCCGGGGAGCAGGTCGAGGTAGAACCAGCCCAGCAGGCCGAAGGCCAGCACCTGGAAGACCGAGTTGAGCGCGACCAGGACGGCGGCGGCCTCCCGGTTCCCGCAGGCCAGGTCGTTCCAGATGATGACCATGGCGATGCAGCGGGCCAGGCCGACGATGATCAGTCCGGTGCGGTACTCGGGCAGGTCCGCCAGGAAGATCCAGGCCAGGGCGAACATCACCGCCGGGCCGACGGCCCAGTTGACCACCAGGGACGAGACGAGCAGGCGCCTGTCGCGGATGACGGTGTCCAGCCGGTCGTAGCGGACCCTGGCCAGCACCGGGTACATCATGACCAGCAGGCCCAGGGCGATGGGCAGGGAGATCCCGCCGACCTCCACCGCGGCCAGGACCTCGTTCAGGCCCGGGACCAGGCGGCCCAGCGCCAGCCCGGCGGCCATGGCGAGCAGGATCCACACCGCCAGGAACCGGTCCGGGAACGAGAGTTTCGCGACGACGGAGAAGCCGGGGCCCCGGGTCGGCTGCAGACGGGTCATCAGCAGGCCCGCTTCCGGTCGGCCGCGCCCGTGGTGCGGGCGGTCGCGGCCACCTCCGCCAGGGCGGTGGAGAGGGACTCCAGGCGCTCGGGGACCAGCCGGTAGTAGGTGAAGCGGCCGCAGGGCTCGGTCTCCACCAGGCCCGCCTCTCGCAGGACGCGCAGGTGGTTGGACAGGTTGGTCTGCCGGGCCCCGGTCTCCTCCATGAGGTGGGTGGTGCACAGGGTCTCATGGGACAGCAGGGAGAGGATCCGCATCCGCAGGGGGTCCGCCAGCGCCTTCATGAGGTCAGCGTCGACTGATATCAGCATGCACTGATATTATCCCATCATCGAATGCTGATGCGTTGGCCCCGGCCCCCCGCCCGCCTCCGGGAGGCCGCCGTGGACGTACCCCTCCGCGCGGTCGACCGGGAGCACCCGGGCACCCTGGCCGCCGGGGGACCGATCGGAATACGGCCGACGCGGGAGCCGTCCGTGCGCGGCCGCGACCCCGGCCCCTCCCGACCCGCCCGTCGCCCGTCACCGCCTCCGCCGAAACCGAGTAGGAAGACCCGCCATGACCACCGCTGACAAGCCGTCCGTCCTGTTCGTCTGCGTGCACAACGCCGGACGCTCCCAGATGGCCGCCGCCTGGCTCACCCACCTGTCCGGGGGCCGTGTGGAGGTCCGCTCCGCCGGGTCCGCGCCCGCCGACGGCCTCAACCCCGCCGTGGTCGAGGCCATGGCCGAGGTCGGCATCGACATCACCGACCAGCACCCCAAGCTGCTCACCGCCGACGCCGTGGAGGCCTCCGACGTGTGCGTCACCATGGGCTGCGGCGACACCTGCCCCTTCTTCCCCGGCAAGCGCTACCTCGACTGGGAGCTGCCCGACCCCGCCGGGCGGGGGGTGGAGTCCGTGCGCCCCATCCGCGACGAGATCCGCGAGCGGGTCGAGGAGCTCATCGGGGAGCTCCTGCCCCGGTGAACCCCGGTCGAGGGCAGGCCGGGGCGGCTCAGCCGGATTCGACGAAGGCGGCCAGCTGGGCAAGGGAGGAGGCGAGCCCGGCCGCGTGGTCCTCGGCGGAGACACCCGGCGGCACGTCCTCGGCGGTGACGGTCACCACGGTGCCGCCGGCGTCGGGGGCGAGCGCCCAGGTCATCGTCATGGTCCCGGCGTAGGCCGGGTCGTCGGACTCGAACACCGCCCGCTGCACGACCCGCTCTCCGGGGACGAGCTCGGCGAAGCCCACCTCGACGACGTCGGTGTCCGCGTCGGTCTTGCCCCGCCCCGGCTCCCGGTAGGTGAGGGCCAGCCGGAAGCCCCCTCCCTGGCGCGCGTCGAAGCGCTCCATGCGGCCGGTCATCCCCGCGGGCGGCAGCCAGCGCTCCAGCGCGGCCGGGTCCAGCAGGGCCCGGTAGACCTCTCCCGCCGGTGCGGCGATGCGCCGCTCGCTCCGGTCGACGCGTCCCCCCATGGCCGTCTCCTCTGCTCCGGTGTTCCCGCCAGGGTCGCACGCCCCGGGGACGTTCCCGGGCGCCTCTGCCCGGGGTGCCGTCGCGGGCGGGCGGTCCGGGCGGCCGCCGGGGGCGCGGTGCGGCCCCGCCCGCGGGGGCGGGGCCGGCGCGGGTCAGTTCTTGCGGCCGACGCCGCCGTACTCTGCGACCGGGCGGACCTCGCCGATCTCCGTCTCCGCCGGGCGCCACAGAGAGCAGGAGACCACACCCGGCTCCAGCAGCTCCAGGCCCTCGAACAGCCCCTCGACGTCCTTGCCGGTGCGGACGGTGAGCTTGGGCGTGCCCTTCTCGTTCCAGGCCGCCGCCACCTGGTGGGCGCGCTCGCGGTCGATGTCGTCCACGGGGTGGGAGACCACCAGGAAGCTGCCCGGGGCCAGGGCTCCCAGCAGGGTGTCCAGGATGCTCCGGACCTCGGCGTCGTCGTCGACGAAGTTCACGACGCCGAGCAGCATCAGGCCCACCGGCCGCGACAGGTCGAGGGTCTGCGCGGCCTTGGCGAGGATGCCCTCGGGGTCGCGCAGGTCGGCGTCGATGTAGTCGGTGACACCCTCGTCACTGCCGGTGAGCAGGGCGCGGGCGTGGGCGAGCACCAGGGGGTCGTTGTCGACGTAGACGACGCGCGAGTCCGGGGCGATGCCCTGGGCCACCTCGTGGGTGTTGTTGAGGGTGGGCAGGCCGGTGCCGATGTCGAGGAACTGGCGGACGCCCTCCTCGCGGGTGAGGTAGGTGACGGTGCGGACCAGGAAGGCCCGGTCGGCGATCGCGTTGTCCACGATCTCCGGGAAGAACGAGCGGATCTGCTCGCCCATCTCGCGGTCGACGGGGTAGTTGTCCTTGCCGCCCAGCCAGTAGTTCCAGATGCGGGCGTTGTGGGGGACGGTGGTGTCGATCTTGGGGGGCGTTTCGGAGGACACGTTCCTTCTTCCTGTCCGGGAGCGGTGGAACACCGTTCGCGCGCGATATGCCGCCAAGTAAACGGTTCCCGGGCCCGGTCGGCAAGTACCGGGGGTCCCTTGAAGACCGTTTCCTTAAATAATTCGCATTAAGGACATGTGCCTCTCACCGGTGTGCCCCGGGCGAAAACCACGGGCGGCTCCCGCGCCGGACCGGTAGTTTGCCGGTGACCCGACCACTGGAGCCGTCCGTGAAGCACTCATCCCCGGAATTCGCCGAGATCGCCGCGAAGCACACCCTCCTGCGCTGCCAGGTGGGCTCGGGTGCGCACGGCCTCGGCCTGCCCGGCCAGCACGACCGCGACGAGCTGGGGATCTGCGTCGAGCCCCCCGAGTACGTGATCGGCCTGCGCGGGTTCGAGCAGTACATGTACCGCTCCCAGGGGGAGCACGTGCGCTCCGGGCCCGGCGACCTGGACCTCACCGTCTACTCGCTGCGCAAGTGGATGCGACTGGCCCTGGACGGCAACCCCACCGTGCTGCTGCCCCTGTTCGTGCCCGAGGACGAGATCGTCGAGGTCACCGACGCCGGGCGCGACCTGCGCTCCCGGAGCGACCGCATCGTGTCCCGCCGCGCCGGCCGGCGGTTCCTGGGGTACCTGCGCGCCCAGCGCGACCGGCTGGAGGGCACCCGCGGCGGCAGGCACACCAACCGGCCCGAACTCGAGGAGAAGTACGGGTTCGACACCAAGTTCGCCTACCACATGGTCCGGCTGGGCGTGCAGGGCGTGGAACTGATGGAGACCGGCCGCATCACCCTGCCGATGCCCGAGGCCGACCGGAGGTGGCTGCGCGCACTGCGCCTCGGCGGGCACAGCAGGGCCGAGGCGCTGGAGCGCGCCGGGGAGCTGGAGGAGCGGCTGGCCGCCCTGTGCACGAGCGCCGACCTGCCCGAGGATCCCGACACCGCCTGGGCCGACCGCTGGCTGGTGGACACCTACCGGGAGTCCTGGGACCGGCGGTGAACGCGCAGGTCGCCACAGCCGCCCCGGCGCGGCGGCCCGCCGGGGGCGAGATAGGGTGACCCACCGTAGAGGTACGCGCCGGGCGAGTGCCGGCAAGGAACGTGAGGAAGCCCCACCGTGATCGGAACCATCGCCTTCGTGCTGATGTGCGTGAGCCTGTCGATGATGCTCGTCGCCGGCGTCATCGCCATGCTGATCAGGACCCGCTAGCACGTCCGGGCGCGCCCCGCGGGGTGCGCCCGCCGCCTCACCGGGGCGGGTCGGCCTCGACGAGGTCGTGGCGGGCCAGTTCGGTGCCGTCCGGGCCGATGACGGCGACCTGCCCGCCGGAGATCTCGTAGCGGGTCTCCCCCGACCGGGCGGTGTAGCCGTCCCCCTCTCGGCGGGCGGGGACCAGGATGGGCTCTCCGGTGCCGTCGAGGAACTCGCCGAAGTAGTGCAGGCCGCCGGCGCCGTCCGCGCACAGGACGATCCGGTGCCTTGCGGTCTCGTAGGACTCCACCAGCGGGCCGCCCGCCGAACCGGGGATGAGCGCGGCCACCCGCTCGGGGCAGGGACGCTGGGCCGCGGGCCCGGACGGCGCCTCGTCGCCCCCATCCCGGGGCAGCACCCACCAGAGCACGACGGCGGTCAGGCCGACCGCCCCGAGCGCGAGCGCCCGCACGGTCCCGGCCGACAGCCGCGGCCGGTCCCTTCGCCGCCCGCCCACCACCGGCAGCGGCTCCGTCACCGCCTCCGCCGCTGCGCGCGCCGGCCCCCCGGCCGGAGCGGGCCCCCTGTCGGAACCGGTCGCACCGCGTGGCACGACCGCCCCGGCGGTACCACCCGGCCCGGCAGGCCCGAGCACCTCGACCGAGGCAGGGCCCCCACCGGAAGCGCGGGCATCACTCCGCCCCGTAGGACCACCGCCGGGCCCACCTGTCGCCGCTCCGTCCGCTACAGGATCTCCACCGGCCGTACCACCCGGCCCGCTGGACCTGGCGACACCGCCCGGCCCGGCAGGCCCACCGTCCCCCGGCGCCCCGGCCGGGACGGGTGCCCTGTCGACACCGGCAGCACCGCGCACGCCGCCCGGACCCAAAACACCACCGGCTCCGTACACACCACGTGGCCTGGCAACCTCGTCGTTCCCCGGCACCCCAGCCGAGACAGGAGTCCCGTCGACACCGCCAGTCCCCTGCACAGCGTCCGACCAGGCAGGCCCACCGCCCTCGGGCACCCTGGAGGACACGGAAGCCCCATCGGCACCAGCAGCACCGTGCACACCGCCCGGACCCAAAACACCACCGGCTCCGTACACACCACGTGGCCCTGCGGGCGCGGTTTCGGCGGGGAGCGGGCCGCTCGGCGGGGCGGAGGCGTCCCCGGGGTCGGGCGGCGGCGCGGACGCGCGTCCGCGGGTCCGGAGCGGCGGATCCGGGGGCTCCAGGACGCGGACCGGTGGCAGCTCCCCCACGGTCGGCGGCGGCGCGGCCGGGGCATGGAAGGCGTCGGCCCCCGCCGGCTCCGCCAGCAGGTCCGCCGGGCCCCCGCCGCGGGCGGCCACCGCCCGGACGGTGTCGCACACCAGGCAGGCCCGGTTCCCGGGTTCGTTGAGCGCGGCGCAGACCCCGCACCGCCAGTCGGCTTCCGCCACGGATCCTCCCTCCGAACAGCCCCACCGTACGCCGCCGGATCCCCGGAACGGTCGGAAACCACGGAATCGGCGCACTCGGGGATCACCCCCGCGGAAACCTCGGAACCCTCCCGTAACCCCCGCCCCCCGGGCCGCTCCCGGCCGCCCCCCGCCCCTTACCCTCCGTCCCGGGAACCTCACCCCCGGGACCATGGCCGTCCCCGCCCGTCCCGTGGATCCTCGGAGACATGGCCCGGAACCCCGTGCGCGCCCGCCCCTGCGACGGTCCCACCCTGCGCGGCGGCCGCTGCCGCCGCCCCCGCCTGAGCCCGCCCTGCGCCGACCACACCCCGCACGCCCTGGCCCGCCGGACCGGGCCCGCGCCGTGGGCGCGCCGCCCCGCGCCCCTGCGCGCCCCGCGCCGCCGCGGCCCGCTGCTGCGCACCCTGCTGCCCACCGGCTGGCCGGTCCCCGCGGACGCCCCCGGCAACGCCGAGCACGCCCGGCGCTGGCTCGCCCCGCGCACCCGCGCCGCCCTGGACTGCTTCGCCTCCCTGCTGCCCGCCGCGTCCTGGCGGAGGGTCTGCTCCCCCTCGCACCGCGCCGACTGCCCCGCCCTGGAGGCTCTGGCCCGGGCCTGCGAGTCACCGGCCGCCGTCGCGTCCGGGGCCCTGCGGCGCATCGCCGAGGACGGCCTCGCCGACCTCTCCCCCACCCCCGAGCACCGCATCGCCCGCGCCCTGGCCCGGGCCAAGCAGGAGCAGCTGAGCCTGCGCGCGTTCGCGCCCGGGGCCGCCGTCGAGCGCCCCGCGCCGCACCTGGCCGACCTGGCCCTGTCCCTGCGGCTGCTGGGCGTGCTGGCCTGCGCCGCGCAGGGCCGGTCCCGCTGGTGCCCGTGCCTGGCGGCGCTGCTGGCCCGGGGACCGCTGCCGGACCCGACCGCGGTGTTCGCGCTGGCGACCCGGTTCGCCACCCCCTACGGCCTGGAGTCCAGCGCCTGACGGGTCCCGCCGTCCCGACGGGCGTGTATCCGGCGTGTATCCGGTTCAGCGCCGCCGCTCGTAGCGTTGCGCATCACCCGTCCGGCCGCTCCGGCCCGCGGGTGACCGCCTGACCGTGCACCGCCCGGGAGAGGGGCCGCCATGCTCCGATCGATCGGATCCGCAGGCGACCGGCTGCTGTCCCGCCTCGCCCCCTGTACCACGGCGTCGGCGGGCTACCGCCGGTACCGGTACGCCCCCGCCAGCAGCCCGTGCGTCCGCCGCTACTGCTGCGACGTCCCCGGCAGCGGCGGCACCGACGGCGGCCGTTTCGGCTCCGTACCCGCGCCCCTCCCGAGACCACCGGTGTTCGGACGCCTCACCGCCCCCGGCGACCGCATGCCGGCCCGGCCCGCCCCCGCCGCCTCCGCCGTGGGGGGCTGTGGCCACCTCTCCGGGGCCTCCGGACCGGTGGGGCTCACGCGTCGTACCGGCGCCCGCTCGGCGGCCCGTCCCCGCCGGAGCGGGTGACCAGGCGATGTATCGACGGTGTATCCGCGTTATCAGCCACGTCCCTAGCGTTGCGCGCAGCCGTCGGCGCCCCGACCGCGGTCCCGCCCCGGCGGGGCGCCGCCCGACGGCCTCCCACGCGCACATCCCGAGGAGCCCCCCATGCTCGAACGCCTCGCCTCCGCGGGCGACCGCCTGCTGACCCGCCTCGTACCCCGCGCGACGGCCTCCGCCGTGGTCTGCTGGTACGAGTACCTGCCCATCAGCAGCCCCTGCTACCGCCGCTACTGCTGCACCGGCAGCGGCATCCCCGGAGGCAGCTACTGCACGGGTTACAGCGCCTGCTGACCGGGCGGAACCCGTGCTCTACATCCTGGTCGCCGCCCGGACGCTGCTCGCCGTGGTCCTGGCCGCATCCCTCCTGGGCAAGCTGCGCGGCCGCTCCGCCCGGCGGGACTTCGTGTCCGCCGTGGAGCGGATGGCCCCCGGCTGGTCGATCAGGGTGGCGTCCCCGTCCGGCGGCTCCCGCCGGACGGGGGCGCGCGCCGTGGCGGCCGCCGTCCTGGCCGCCGAGGCGGTGTCGCTCGCCCTGCTCCTGGCGCCGTCCGTGCCCGCCCTCGGCCTCCTCTGCGCGGTCGCCCTGCTCACCGCCTTCACCGCCGCCCTGGTCGGGGTGCTGCGGAGCGGGGACCGCGTTCCCTGTGCCTGCTTCGGCTCCGCGGACAGGCCGGTCCGCCCCGCCCACATGGTGCGCAACCTCCTCCTGGTGGCAGCCGGAACGGCGGGGCTGGCCGCGGCCGCCGCCGGCCCGCACCCCGGCGGGGAGGCGGCGGCCCTGGCCGTCGCCGTCGCGACCGGGGCGTGCGCGGCGCTGCCCGTCCTGCTGCTGGACGACCTCCTCGACCTGTTCACCCCCCTCACACCCGGGAGTCCGCCGTGATCGCCGCCGCCCTCATCGCCGCCGTCCTGGCCGTCGCGCTGTGCCTGCTCGACCTCGTCCTGACCGTCGGTGTCATCCGCAGGCTCAAGGAGCACACCGAACTCATCGGCAACCTTTCCGGCGCCGGAATCCCGGACCGGACGGTGCTCGCCCCCGGAGAGCGCTCCGGCCCCTTCACCGCCACCACCGAGGACGGTGAGCCCGTGGACGCCGGCGCCCTGTCCGGACCCGCCCTCGTGGCGGTCTTCTCACCCGGCTGCGGTGCCTGCGCCGAGCAGCTGCCGCACTTCATCGACCGCGCCGCCGCGTTCCCCGGCGGCCGGGACGGCGTCCTGGCCGTGCTGGCGGGCGCGCCCGCGGAGGTCGCGGAGGAGGCCCGCCGCCTCGCCCCCGTCGCACGGGTGGTGGTCGACGGCCCCGGCGGGGCCGTGGCCGACGCCCTGGGTGTGCGCGCGTTCCCCGCCTTCCTGCGCCTGGACGCCGACGGGCGGGTGCTCTCCAGCGGCTACCTGGCCGCCGACCTGGACGAGTCCGTTGCGGCCTGACGCCGGGGCCCCGGCCCCCGCCGGGCCCCGGGCGGCCGCGCGCGCGGTCGGTGCGGCGTTCGCGCTGGCCTGGCGGGCGGGCCCGCACCTGACAGCCGGGCACGGGCTGCTGGTCCTGGTCCAGGCCGGGGTGCCGGTCGCCGCGGCGTGGCTGACCAAGCTGGCCCTGGACATGATCGTCGCCCCCGACATCCCGGCCGGGCGGCTCGCCGCGGTCGCGGTGGGCCTGGCCGCGTGCGGGGTCGTCGCCACCCTGGCCCCCCACGCGTCGCACTACCTGACCATGGAGGTCGAACGCCGGGTGGCGCTGACCTCCCAGGACCGCCTCTTCGCCGCCGCCGAGCGCCTCACCGGCCTGGCCCGGTTCGAGGACCCCGCCTTCCTGGACCGGCTTCGGCTGGCCCAGCAGTCCGGCGGCCGCACCCCCGGGGTGGTCGTGAACAGCGTGTTCACGATCGCCGGCGGCGCCGTCACCATCCTCGGCTTCCTCGGCTCCCTGCTGGTGGTCAGTCCGTGGATGGCCTCGGCCGTCCTGCTGGCGGCGATCCCCGCCCTGGTCGTGGAGCTGCGGCTGTCCCGCAGCCGGGCGGCGATGATGTGGCGGATCGGGCCGGTGGAGCGCAGGGAGATCTTCTTCCGCGGGCTGCTGTCCGACGTCCGCGCCGCCAAGGAACTGCGCCTGTTCGGCACGGCCGGGTTCCTGCGGGACAGGATGGCGCGGGAGCGGCGGACCGCCAACGCGGAGCACCGCCGCATGGACCGCCGGGTGCTGGGCGCCCAGGGCGCCCTGGGGGCGCTGTCGGCGGTGATCGCGGGGGCCGGGCTGGTGTGGGCGGTGACGGCCGCGGCTGACGGGCGCGTCTCGGTCGGCGACGTCTCCCTGTTCGTGGCCGCGGTGGCCGGGGTGCAGACCGCGGTGGGCGGCCTGATCCGGGACTTCACCATGGCCCACCACGAGCTCCTGCTGTTCGGCCACTACCTGGCGGTCGTCGACGGCGGTCCCGACCTGCCGGTGCCCGCCGCCCCGCGGCCGGTCCCAGCGCTGCGGCGCGGCATCGAGTTCCGCGACGTGTGGTTCCGCTACTCCCCGGACCACCCGTGGGTGCTGCGGGGGGTCGGCCTCACCGTGGAGCACGGCCGGTCGGTGGGGCTCATCGGCGGCAACGGGGCGGGCAAGAGCACCCTGGTGAAACTGCTGTGCCGGATGTACGACCCCGAGCGCGGCGCGATCCTGTGGGACGGCGTGGACCTTCGCGACCTGGACCCGGCCGCGCTGCGCGCCCGGATCGGCGCCGTGTTCCAGGATTTCATGGAGTACGACCTGTCCGCCGGGGAGAACATCGGCCTGGGGGACGTCGGGGTGCTGGAGTCCGGTGACCCGGCTCCGATCCGGGCCGCCGCCGAGCGGGCCGGCGCGCACGGGACGGTCGCCGCGCTGCCGCGCGGGTACGACACCCTGCTGTCCCGGCTGTTCTTCGACGGGGCGGAGTCCGACGGCGAGACGGGGGTCCCGCTCTCGGGCGGGCAGTGGCAGCGGCTCGCCCTGGCCCGTGCCTACCTGCGCGGTCACCGCGACCTGCTGATCCTGGACGAGCCCAGCTCGGGGCTGGACGCCGAGGCCGAGCACGCCGTGCACACCGGTCTGCGCGAGCACCGCCGCGGCCGGACGAGCCTGCTGGTCTCCCACCGGCTGGGGTCGGTGCGCGACGCCGACCGGCTGGTCGTCCTGGAGGGGGGCCGGGTGGCCGAGTCGGGCACCCACGCCGAACTGGTGGCCGCCGGAGGCGTCTACGCCCGCATGTTCGGCCTCCAGGCCCGCGGCTACCGCGAGGGCGCGGACGGCGGGGAGCCGGTCCCGGATCCCGCGGGAGGCGTTCGGTGACCGCCCTGCGGGCCGTCGCGTCCGCGGCCCGCCACGGGGCCCGGCCTCCCGCCGGGCCCCGCGCTCAGACCGCGGTCCCCTCGGAGGCCGCCGGCACCGGGCGCGCCCCCCGGTAGGGCAGGACGACGGCGGGCCGCCGCCGGGCGCGGGCCCCCAGCTCCGCGGCGTAGAGGCGGAGCAGGCCGAGGACGCGGTAGCGGTTGGCGCCCGCCGGCTCGATCAGGCGGGCGTCGGCCAGACAGCCCAGGACGGCGGTCGCGGTGACCTCGTCGCAGCCCGCCAGCTCGGCGGCCTCCCCGGGGCCGAAGACCCCGGCGGCCCGGGCGCCCAGGCGCTGGAAGAGGTCGGCCGCCAGCCGTTCCGTGGGGAGGGAGCCGCCGCGCAACGGCGCGAAGGCGGTCGCGAACGCGGCGCGCACCGACCGGTCCGCACAGACGAGGGCGTCCAGTCGGTGGCGCTCGTCGTCGAGCAGGTCGGCGAACGCCCGCAGCGGCCACTCCCGCCGCGCCTGGAGCCGGCGGCCCGCGATCCACAGCGGGAGCGGCAGGTGGTCGCAGAAGGCGGCGATCCGCGCGGCCGACCCGGGATCGGTCCGCACGCGCTCGGCCCCGCACATCCGGGCCAGGAGGGCGACCGCGTCGTCCGGGCGCAGCGCCCCGACTCCGAGGTGACCCGCCCCGTCCAGGGCACTGAGGTGGCGGCGGCTGGTGACCAGGGTCGCCGCCCCCGCCCAGGCGGCGGCCAGCGGCCGGACCTGCGCCTCGTCGGCGGCGTTGTCCAGGACGACCAGCAGGCGGCGGCCCGCGGCGCGGTCGCGCAGCAGGCGCATGCGCTCCCCGGTCTCCCGGGGCAGGCGCGCCGGGTCCTCCCCCAGGCCGCGCAGCAGCTCGGCCAGGACGTCCGGGGACGTGCGCGGACCCCCGCCGTACCCGGGCGCCTCCAGGTCCACCCACAGGCGCCCGTCCGGGTACCAGCGCTCCGTCCCGGCCGCCGCCAGTGCGGCCAGGGCGGACTTGCCGCTGCCCACCGGTCCGTGGACGGCGGCCAGGACCGGGGCGGGGCCCGGGGCGAGCAGGCGGGTGAGGGCGTCCAGCTCCGCGTCGCGCCCGACGAGGTCGCCGATACGGGGGACCGGCCGTGCCGGGGCGGCCCGCCGCGGGGCGGGGAGGCCGGGCGGGGCCGAGCCGTCGAGGATGCAGCGGTGCAGGCGGGTCAGCTCCTCACCGGGGCCGATGCCCAGGTGGTCGCGGAGCGCCCGGTGGGAGGCGCGGTAGGCCTCCAGTGCCCCGGCGGTGTCGCCGGCGCCGTACAGGGCGAGGACGAGGTTGGCCCACTGGCGCTCGCGTACGGGGTCGGCCGCGACGGAGGCGCGCAGTTCGCCGACGAGTTCGGCCCCCGCCCCGCGCAGGATCCTTACCCGGGCCAGGTCCTCGGCCGCGCCGCGGCGCTGCTCCTCCAGCGCCTGGAGGTGCGGGGCCAGGCCCAGGGTGCGGGGCAGGTCCTCCGCTGCGGCTCCCCGCCACAGGCCCACGGCGGCGGAAAGGTCGGCCTCCGCGCGGGCGAGGTCGCCGGTGTCGAGGGCGCGGCGGCCGGCGCGGGCGCGTTCGGCGAAGGCGGTGACGTCCACCTCGTCGTCGCCGCCGACGCGCAGCAGGTATCCGGGGTGGCGGGTGAGGATGCGCCCCGGCTCTATGAGCCGCCGCAGGCGCGCCGCGTAGGTGCGCAGGTTGGCGACGGCCGAGCGCGGCGGCTCCCCGTCCCACAGTGCGGTGACCAGCTCGTCCAGCGGCACGACCCGGTCGGGTCTGAGCAGCAGGGCGGCCAGCAGGGTGCGCTGTTTGGTGGTTCCGAGGTCGAGCTCGCGCCGGTCGGCGAACACGCGCGTGGGGCCCAGCAGCCCGAATCGCAGTCCCATGGGGCCCTCCAGGGGGGTGGGGGTGGGGAGCAGTGGCCCGGGGGCAGGACGACCAGTTTTGGGAGCGCTCCCAGGCACGCTACCCCGCGTCCACCGCGCCGTCAACGGGGCTTTCTCCGCGTGACACCCCGGCTACGGGGCACGGCCCGGGCCGCACGCCGCGGAAAACCGCTTCCCCGTTCCCCTCGGTCGGCGCTACCGTTCCCACCACGAGGACGACGTGTAGCTCAGTCAGGAGAGCGTCCGGCTCATAACCGGGAGGTCGCGGGGGCAGGGCCCGCCACGTCGACGGCCCCGCCAGGGGCGGCGGTACGTAGCTCAACCAGAAGAGCGCCCGGCTCGGGACCGGGAGGGAGCGGGGGCAGGGCCCGCCGTACCGGCGGGCCGACGCGCGCTCCCGACCGCGCGCGTCGGCCCACGCGGTGTGCAGCCCGGTCAGCGGAGCACCCGGCTCTCGTCCGGGAGGCCGTGGGGGCGGAACCCACCACACCGGCATGGAAGACACCACCCCCGTCCACGCGAACCCCGGATACGCGGCCGGCCGCCTGCTCAAGGAGCTGGCCACCGCCGCCGCCCACGACGACCCCGCCGTCCGGCAGGCCGCCGCACGGCGCGCCTCCGCCTGGCGCCGGGTCACCGCCGGCATGGCCTCCGGCCTGCTCTCCATCGGCTCCCGCACCCCGATGAAGGGCCTGCCCGCCTGGGTCACCCCCGAGGTCGTCCACGGCGGCTTCGCCACCGGCGCGGCCGCCGCCGGGGGCCCGCTGCGCCCGCACGAGCTCGAACTCGTCCGCCGGTACGGCCTCGCGGAGGAGCGCTCCGCCCTGTACGCCCACCACCTCACCGAGGAGGGCCTGGCCCACCTGGGCGGGCTGCTGGACTCCGGCGGGTACGCGCTGGACCAGCCCGAGCAGGCCGCGCTGCTCGCCGCCGTGTGGCTGCTGCGGGCGGGCGACACCGCCGCCGCCCTGCGGCTGCTCACCGACCTGGACCCCTTCTCCGCGGACCTGTGCCTGACGCCGCGCGCGGCCCCCGTGCGCGACCTGCCGCCGGGGTCGGTGTTCCGCTGGTCCGTCGGCGAGGTGCGCCGCACCCTGGCGGCGGTCGCCGCCCGGAACCCCGGGGCGCCCAACGCCCAGCGGGAGGCGCTGACGGTGTGGAACCCCTTCACCGACCGCGTGCTGTCCCACTGGCTGGAGACCGCGGCGGACGGCGGGGTGGACGCGCACCGGCCCGACGGGTGGGGTGCGCGCGGCGCCGCCCTGCTCGACGAGTACGAGCGGCTGGCCGCCGAACACACGCTCTGCACCAAGCACCGCAGGCCCAGGGAGAACCCGGCGATCCTGCTGGCCGCCCTGCGCGAGGCCGTGGGCCCGGACGGCTCCGGGACCGGGGTGCTCGGCGCGCGGCGCCGCGGCCTGCTGCGGTGCGCCGTCGCGGCCATGACCGCCAAGCGCGGCGTCCCCGGTTCCGACCGGCACACCGCCGTGCGCGCCGTGCAGGCGGCGCAGGCGGCGCTGCCCGCCCACGACGTGCTGGCCGCGCTGCTCGCCGACCGCCTGGCCGCACTGCCGCAGAACTCCGGGATCGCCGACCCGGACGCGGCCCTGGCCCCCCTCTCCGCCGGAGAGGCGCGGTCCTTCGACGCCGCCGAGGGGGCCGCGATCCCCGCACCCCTGCGCGCCCGGGTGGAGAAGGCCCTGATCGCACCGCTGGACGAACTGGTGGAGCGGGGCGTGGTCCCCTCGGCCGAGGTCCTGGCCTCGCTGGTGCCCGCCCTGGCCGCCGCCGCGGAGGCGTCCGCGGTCGGCGACCCGGCTCTGGCCCGGCTGGTCACCGCCCACCACGAGGCGTTCGCGCGGCGGCGCTCCCTGCTGTTGCTGAACCTGGGCGGCCAGGTGCGGCGCGGCGAGCTGCCCTGGGTCCGGGAGCTGGAGCCGCACCTGGGGTCGGCGCAGGCGCGCGCGCAGGCCGCCCGCACCGTGATCAGGCGGGTGGGCGACACGCTGCTGACCCGCTTCCCCGGGACGATCACGCCGAACCCGCTGGTGAGCGAGCTCGCCGGCCTGGCCCGCACCGCCGGAGGGGGGACGCGGACGCCGGAGGAGGACTTCCCGTTCGTGGAGGAGCCGGCCTCCGACATCTTCATGGGCGCCTTCTCCCCCAAGTTCACCCGGGCCGCCCGACGGGCCGCCGAGGTGGTCGAGGGGACCCTGTACGCCCGGTACTACGGGATCGACTGCGCCCGGGTGTTCGCGCTGGAGGAGAAGCCCCGCCGCGGCGAGCCGACCTTCGCGCGGCTGTGCCGGGAGCGGGCCGGGAACCCGCGGCCGTCGGTGGCGGGCAACGGCACGGTGATCGAGCAGGCGCAGATCCTCACCACGCACAACCTGGCGGCCCTGGTCGCCGCCGGGTCCGCCCCGGCGGACGGGTGGTCCGAAGCGGCCCGGCGGGCGCACCTGACCACGGTGCGGCTGCTGGGGGCGCTGCCCCGGGTGCACGACACGCTCGCCCACGTGAAGAACGCCGCGTTCGCCTGGCGGCAGACCGTGTTCTTCCTGTCCCGGTGCCCGGCCGCCGAGCAGCGCCGGGTGCTGGCCTGGATGGAGGAGGCCGAGGTCCCCCACCACGTGCGCGAGCGGCTGGCCCCGGCACTGGCGGGGCTGCGCGCGGCGGTGGAGGGGCGTACCCTCCCCGCCCGCGACGACGGGGAGCCCGTGCGCTTCCTGGGCTGGTCGGTCGGGCGGCACTGGATGCCGGACATCGCCCCCGAGGCGCTGCCGGACGGCCGCGGCCGGTTCTGAGCCCGGCGGTCCCGCACCGTTCCCGGCCCGGATCGGGAACGGTGCGGGACCGCCCGCGCGATAGGGGGTGTGGGGAGGCCGCCCGCGTGCCAGTGTGGACGGGACCGGGCGCTCCCCCGCGTCCGCCCCCGCGAACGGAGGAACCCCATGCCCCCCGTCCCCGCCCCCGCACGCCCCCGTACGGCCCCCGCCCCGGCCGCTCCGCGCTCCCCCTCCCTGCCCCTGCTGTGGTCGGCCCTGGTGACCCTGGTCGTCCTGCCCGGCCTCATGGCCCCGGCCCCGGCCGCCGCCGAGACCGTGCCCGCCGCCGAACCCGCCGGATGGATGGGCGCACTGCCCGACGGCACGGGCCTGGCGGAGCTCTCCATCCCCGGCACCCACGACAGCGGCGCCTGGCGCGGCACGGTGTGGTCTCGCACCCAGGACCTCACCATCGCCGAGCAGCTCGACGCGGGTGTGCGCTTCCTGGACGTGCGGACCCGCCACTACCGGGATGCCTTCCCCATCCACCACGGCGCCGAGTACCTGCACCTGAACTTCACCGACGTGGTCGTCGCGGTCGACGCGTTCCTGGACCGGCACCCCGCCGAAACCGTGCTGATCCGGATGAAGAAGGAGCACACCGAGGAGGAGAACACCCGCAACTACGAGGAGACCCTCGACCACTACATCGAGGAGGACCCCGGCACCCGGGAGATCCTGGGCGAGCGCCTGTGGCGGCCCCCGGCGGGGGGCGGCGCGTACGTGCCGGACCTGGGCGAGGTGCGCGGGCGGATCGTCATCGTGCAGGACTTCGCGGCCTCGCGCGACTACGGGATCAGGTGGGGCGGTCCGGCCACCGACATCCAGGACGACTACCGGGTGCCCACCCTGTTCGACATACCGGCCAAGTGGGAGAAGGTGCGCGTGCACCTGGAGAAGGCGGCCTCGGGATCGGCCGGGACGCTGTACGTCAACCACCTGAGCGGGAGCGGCGCCCCGTTCGCGAACCCGCGCGAGGTGGCCTGGGGGTTCCTGGGGTCGCGCGGGGTCAACGCGTACGCGGTCGCGCACCTGCGGCAGGCGCCCCCGGGGCGGACCGGGATCGTGGTGGCGGACTTCCCCGACCGGGAGCTGATCGACCTGGTGCTGGCCCGTAACGCGGGGTGAGTCCGGGGTCCGGCCCGCCGGCGCCTACCGCCGTCCGCCCTTCGGGCACGGTCGGCACCGGCGGGACCGGGTGGGAGGCGGGCCCGGGCGGGGCGTCCGTCCACACCGCCCCGCGCCGGGACCCCGTGTCCCGGAGAACACCTTACGGAACACGAGGGAGTGAACGTGAACGCTTTCGGAAAACCTGTGGGGCCCAGGGGGCTGTTGTGGCCCTTGTCTCTCCATGTCCGTTATTCAGGGTGACCCTCCGGGCACCGACCGGCGCGGGCCGAGACGGGCGGAACGCCGGTCAGGACGGCTCGGCCGCTTTGAACCACTCGTGCGAAGCGCCCGTCTGCAACAGGATGAGCACGATCAGCGGGAAGAGCACCACCCTGGCGGCCGCCCGGTCGGTGACGAGCGCTCCGGCGACGGCCACCGGCGCGGCCCCTCCGGTCGGCAGGCCCGCGAGCAGGTGGGCGCGCCGGCCGCCCCGGGACAGCAGGAGCCCGGCGGCCGGCAGGGCCGTCTCGGACACCGCGCCCAGGCCGAACCGCAGCAGCATCCCGCCCGGGCCCGTCCCGGCCGCGGCGACGGCCCCCTCCCGCTCCGGCCCGGGCGGGCCGAGCAGGCAGAGGACACCGAGCAGGTTCGTCAGCAGGGCGACGCCGACCAGCGCGGACGCGGTGAACGGATGGTCCGGGCGGCCCGCACCGGAGCGGGCATCGGGGCTTCACCGGGCTCTCCCCCGTTCCGCCGGTGGATGGCGGCCGGGGCATGCCGCCGCCGCCCCGCGTCCCCCGGGCGCCGGGACGGGTCCGGCCGGTCCGGTAGCCTGCCGGAGTCGTTCCGCCCCCCGTGAAGAGGTCTCCCATGAGTCGCAGCGTGCTGGTCACCGGTGCCGCCAGGGGCATCGGCCGGGCGGTAGCCCGGGCCTTCGCGGAGTCGGGCGACCGGGTCGCCGTGCACTACGGCACGCGCCGGGCGCAGGCCGAGGAGACCCTGGAGTCCCTGCCCGGGGAGGGGCACGTCCTGCTCGGGGCCGATCTGGGCACCCCCGGGGGCCCGGCCGACCTGGTCGGGCGGGCGGTCGACCTGCTGGGCGGGGTGGACGTCCTGGTCAACAACGCCGCCGTCAACATCGCGCACCCCATCGCCGACACCCCCTACGAGGAGTGGCGGGCGGCCTGGCGCGCGACGATGGAGGTCAACGTGTTCGGGGCGGCCGACGTCTCCTACCTGGTCGCCCGGCACATGATCGACCGCGGCACCCGGGGCCGGATCGTCAACGTCGGCTCGCGCGGCGCCTACCGGGGCGAGCCCGACCACCCCGCCTACGGGGCGGCCAAGGCCGCCCTGCACGCGCTCGGCCAGTCGCTGGCCGTCGCCCTGGCCCCGCACGGTATCGCGGTCGCCTCCGTGGCCCCGGGGTTCGTGTCCACCGAGCGCGTGGCCGGGCGGCTGTCGGAGGAGGTGCGCGCCCAGAGCCCCTTCGGCCGGGTCGCGTCCCCCGAGGAGATCGCCGCGGCGGTCCACTACCTCGCCTCCCCCGGGGCCGTGTGGTCCTCCGGTGCCGTGCTCGACGTCAACGGCGCCTCCCACCTGCGCTGACCGCGGACGCCCCGGAGGGGTCGGAAGGAACACCGGAACAGAAGAGTTGGAAAATCGGACCCACATAGTTTGAAAAGCAAACCCTCTGGGTTAGGGTGACCGCACGGACCCTGGAACAGAGGAGTCGCCATGAGCGCCGCCGTCATCGTGGACGCAGTCCGCACCCCGATCGCCAAGGGCAGGCCCGGGGGCGCGTACGCCGACATCCACCCCGTGGACCTGCACGCCCACGCCCTGCGCTCCCTCGTGGAGCGCACCGGGATCGACCCCGCCCGGATCGACGACGTCATCGGCGGCGCCGTCGGCCAGGTCGGCGAGCAGTCGGGCAACACCGCGCGCTGGGCCGCCCTGGCCGCCGGGTTCCCCGAATCCGTACCCGCCGTGACCGTCGACCGCCAGTGCGGGTCGAGCCAGCAGGCCCTGCACTTCGCCGCCCAGGGCGTGACCGCCGGCGCCTACGACCTCGTGATCGCCTCCGGGGTGGAGTCCATGAGCCGCATCCCCATCGGCTCCCAGTCGCTGGGGCGCGACTTCCTCGGCTCCGGGGTCGGCGCGCGCTACCCCGGGGGCCTGGTGCCGCAGGGGGTGAGCGCCGAGCTCATCGCGCAGCGCTGGGGCCTGGACCGCGGCCTCCTCGACGAGTTCTCCGCCATCTCGCACCGCCGGGCCGCCGACGCCTGGGCCCAGGGCCGGTTCGACGCCGAGGTGAGTCCCGTCAACGAACTGCGCACCGACGAGAGCATCCGCCCGGACACCACCCCGGAGGTCCTCGCCGGGCTGCGGACCGCCTTCGAGGACGACCACTGGCGGCGCCGCTTCCCCGACCTGGACTGGAAGGTCACCGCGGGCAACAGCTCCCCCATCAACGACGGCGCGGCCGCCGTGCTCCTGGCGAGCGAGGAGGCCGCCCGCGACCTGGGCCTGCGGCCCCGCGCCCGCGTCCACTCCTTCGCGGTCGTCGGGGACGACCCGCTGTACATGCTCACCGGCATCATCCCGGCGACGGAGAAGGTGCTCTCCCGGGCGGGTCTGCGCCTGGACGAGATCGACGCCTTCGAGGTCAACGAGGCCTTCGCCTCCGTGGTGCTCGCCTGGCAGAAGGAGACCGGCGCGGACCCGGCCAAGGTCAACGTCAACGGCGGTGCCACCGCCATCGGCCACCCGCTGGGGGCCTCCGGCGCCCGGCTGACCGCCACCCTGCTCAACGTGCTGGAGCAGACCGGCGGGCGCTACGGCCTCCAGGTGATGTGCGAGGCGGGCGGGCTCGCCAACGCCACCGTCTTCGAGCGCCTCTGACCCGCACCGGGTGCGGACCTCCCGGCGCATCGCAAGAACACCGCTCGGCGGAACCCCGCGGTCGTGCACGGTCGGCGGCCGGTCCGCCGACCGGGAGGCGGGGGCGGCCCGGGCGGGACGGGGATCCGCTCCACCGCGACGCCGGGAGCCCTCTCGGTGCCCGTCGGACGCCCCCGGTCCTGCCGGCCGGGCCCGCCCTCGCCCCGTCCGCCCTGGCGGGCACGGCCGCCGCCCCGCGCCCGCCGGTGCCGGATCCGGCACCGTGTCGGCCTCCGGCGGCCGCGGCGCACCCGGCTCCCACGCCACCGCCCTGGAGGCCGGGGCGGTGTCCGCCCCCCACCACCCGCGCGACGCCGTCCGGGTGCGGGGACCGGGCACCGGCTCATCGGCGCACCGCGGGAACGCGGACGCCGACGGGCGCGCCGCACATGCTCCGGGTCGCGGAGACGGGGCTAGCGGGATCCCACGGGGGGTGCGCCGGGGGCTACGGCGACGCGGAGTCCGCCTTCTCCCTCGACCTCGTACTCGAGGGCCTCGAACGCCTCCGGGCCGGGGCCGGGCCCGTCAGGAGAAGGACACCGAGACCGGCCCGAGGGCGTCGAAGCGCGCCTCGACGCACCGCCCCGCGGTGACGAAGGGGGCGGTGGTCATGGAGCCGGTCAGCACCACCTGGCCGGGTTCCAGGCCCGCGTCGAATTCCGCCAGGGCGTTGGCCAGCCAGGCGACGGCCTCGGTCGGGTGGCCGAGCACGGCCCTCCCCTCGCCCCGCGCGACGGCCTCGTCGTCGATGCGCAGTTCGACGGAGAGTGCGGCCAGGTCGGGGACCCCGGCCAGGGGTGTCCAGGGGCCGTGGACCAGGGCTCCTGCGCTGGCGTTGTCGGCGACGGTGTCGGCGAGGGCGATCTCCCAGTCCCGGACGCGGCTGTCCGCGATCTCCAGGGCGGGGGCGACCGCGTCCGTCGCGGCCAGCGCGTCCCCGGCGGTCACGCCCGGGCCCCGCAGGCCCCGGGCGATGCGGAAGCAGATCTCGGGCTCCACCCGGGGCGCGCAGTACCGGGACGCCTCCGCGGTCCCGCCGTCCTCGATCAGCATGTCGTCGAGCAGGTGGCCGAAGTCGGGTTCGCCGACACCGAGCAGCTCCTGTACGACGGCCGAGGTCAGGCCGACCTTGTAGCCGACCGTCCGGGCCCCGCCCCCGAGGCGGAGGGCGATGTTGTGCAGCTGGACCGCGTAGGCGTCGGCGGTGTCCAGGCCGGGGCGGGCCCGGCTCGGGGGCTCCACCGGGCGCACGCGGGCCTGCGCCTCGCGCAGCGTTCGGGCGATCTCCTGACGCGTCCCCTCGTCCAGGGCCACTGGTCCTCCTGCTCGTCCGTTCCGGGCGGGGCGCCCGGCGCGCTCCGCTCGCGGTGCCCGGCGGGCACCGCGAGCGTACCCGGCGGAGCGGGCGCCTCCGCCGGGAGGTCCGGGTCAGCCGTCCTCGCGGGACTTCTTGCGGAACCGGACGAGGAACAGCACGGTGAGGACCGTGCACAGGACCACCGCGACGATGCTCGCCTCGGGTCCGAAGCCCCCGCCGGTGAGCAGGTACGGGCCCGATGCCGTCGAGGTGAACACGCTCCCGCCGTGGTCGACACCGGAGACGGCGGTGCCGAAGATCCCGGACGCGGCGAAGTTCCAGCCCAGGTGGAGGCCGATGGGCAGCCACAGGCTGCGCGTGAGGAGGTAGGCCGCGCCGAGCATGAGGCCCGCCTCGACCGTGATGGCCGTCCCGGTCCACAGGGTGGCTCCGGGGTTGGCCATGTGCATGGCGCCGAAGAGCACGGCGGAGACCCCCAGGGCGGTCCAGGGACCGGCGAGCTCGTCCAGGAGGCGCAGTAGGACGCCGCGGAACAACAGCTCCTCCATCACCGCGACCGTGCACATCAGCCCGACGAGGGCCACGACCCCGTCGGCCGGGCCCCGCCCGGTGATCCGGTACTCGCCGAACACGGCGATGACCGCGATCACCGCGGCGAACAGCAGAACGCCCAGGAGCGTGCCGCCCGCCAGGCCTGGGAGCAGGGCCCTCGGAGGCAGTTCGGTGACCCTGCGCCGCTCGGTGAGGCGCACCGCGGCGACGTAGACCAGCAGGGCGAGGACGGCGGATCCCACTCCCACGGCCAGGGCCGGGAGCGGGCGGTGCATCAGGGGGAGCAGCACCCTGGAGGCGAGCATCTGGACGACGAGGAAGAGGACGCTCAGCAGGAGGAGCCGCACCAGGGGCGGGCGCAGCCACCGGGGGCCACCGCCCTCCGGAGCCGGTCCCCGCCGGCTCGGTTCCGGCGTCACCGCTGTGAGGGGGGTTTCGGACATGATCACTTTCCTTCTCCCGGGACCGTTCGGTACCGGGGTGGTTCCACGGTGCGGGGCCGCGGGGGACGACGGCCCCGCAGGGGTGAGTTCAGCCGTTCTCCCGGTAGGAGTCCGGCACCGCGAGGTAACTGAGGACATGGCGCCGCCTGCCGCCGCCCGGACCGCGTCCGGCCCTGGCCTCGACCAGCTCTCCGATCCGGGTGACCAGGTCGGCGAGCTCCTCGTCGGTGAGCCAGGCCGCCGCCTGCCGGTAGGCGACGCCGTCCCGGACGGGGTCGGCGTCCTCGTGGGCGAGGTAGCGGTCGAAGTCGGCCATCAGCGAGGCGGCGAACGCGGTGAACGCCCGGCGGTGGTCCTCCCGGGTCATCTCCGCGCGGGCGGCGCCGTCGACCTCCACGCGCCCCCGGCTCACCCGGTAGCTGCGCTCCACGGCCCCGCGCACGCGCCGCTCCTCCACCACCTCCAGCACGTCCGCCTCGACGAGGACCGTGATGTGCCGGTACATCGTCGCGGGCGGGATGTCGGACAGCCGGTCGCGGAGCTGCGCGGTGGTCAGCGGATCGGAGTCGAAGAGGGACTGGACGATACGCAGCCGCACCGGGTGGAGGAGGACGTCGGTGGTCGCCATGCCCGAACGTTATCAATATTGATAAAGTTCTCAAAATCGAGAACTCCGGGCGGGGAAGCGCCGGGTCAGCGTCCGGTGCGGCCGTCGACCAGCTCCCGGAGGATGTCGAGGTGGCCGGCGTGGCGGGCGGTCTCCTCGATCATGTGCACCAGGGCCCAGCGCATGGACGGCGCCGGATGCCCCGGACTCCCGGCGTGCGCGGGCCGGCCGAGGTCCTCGCAGGCGGCGATGGCCCGGTCGGCGGCGGCGACGGCCTCGCGGTACCTCCGCAGGACGTCCCGGACGCCCTCGTCCGGGGCGGCGTGGAAGGTGGCCGACCAGTCACGGGGCCGCTCCCCCAGGAACACGAAGCGCTCGACGTACGACAGGTGCCCGACCAGGCCGAGCGGGTTGGTGCCCGACGGGACGCCGGGGGCCCGCAGGTCCCGCTCCGGGGCTTCCTCCAGCTTGGCCCGGGCACTCTCGCGCAGGTAGTCCAGGAAACCGGTGAGGACCTCCCTCTCCCCGGGTCCGGTCCGGGGCGGCGGCCGGTCGTGCCGGCGCGGCGGAGCGGTCATGAGCGCGTGCCCTCCCCCGCGGTGCCGGTGCGGCGTGCCGCCACCACGGTGTCGACCACCGTCGCGGTCCGCCCTTCGGGCCCGCGGGCGGTCCGCTCGCGCTGCTCGCACACGAGGGCGCTCCAGCCGTCCCCGAGTCCGAGCGACCGCCACAGGTCGGCCGCGGTCGGGTGGTCGTCGCGCTGTTCCCAGGACCAGGGGGCGCTGGAGCCGTGGTCGATGACGGTCAGCAGCCCGCCCGGGACCACCGAGCGCGCCGCACGGCGCAGGACGGCGTCGCGGTCCAGGTCCACCACGGTGTGGAAGTGGTTCGAGCAGACGAGGTCCCACCGGGCGGGGCGGGGCGCGGACCTCGCCAGGTCGTGGCGCTCCACGGCGAGGCGGTCTCCGACGCCGGCCCTGCGGGCGCGTTCGGCCAGCGCGGCCAGGGCGTGCTCCGAGATGTCGACGGCGGTGACGTGCCACCCCGCGGAGGCCAGCCACAGGGCGTCCCCGCCGCGTCCGCAGGCGAGTTCGAGTGCCCGGGGCGCGCCGTCGGGCCCGGATCCCGGCGGCGCTCCGGGGAGCAGTTCCTTGATCAGCGCGGTGAAGGCCGGGCCCGGTGCGGGCAGGGGGGCGGAGGGGTCGTCGTCCCGGTACCGGCTCTCCCAGAAATCGCGGCCGGAGCGGGTGGTGTCTGTTCCCATGACGCCATCGTGCGGGTGCCCGCGCCCGCGGCGCACGCTTTCTTGCGGATGTGCAAGGGCCCGGTCGGGCCGTCAGTCCCCGTGCAGGTGGATGCGCTCCCCCTGCGTCCCGAAGATCGCTATGACCTCCGCGGGTCCCCCTTCGGCGGGGTTGCCGATCCAGTGCGGGACCCGGGTGTCGAACTCCGCGGCCTCCCCGGCGCCCAGCAGCAGGTCCTGGTCGCCGCCCAGGACCAGCCGGACGGCCCCCGAGAGCACGTAGAACCACTCGTGGCCCTCGTGCGTGCGCAGCTCGGGCGGCGGGAGCGTCCGGGCGGGCGGGTAGACCACCTTGTAGGCCTGGACCCCGCCCGCGCGCCGGGTGAGCGGGACGAACGTCAGGCCGAAGCGGCGCACCGGGTGCAGGTGCACCCGCGGGTCCCCCACCCGTGGTGCGTCCACGAGCTCGTCGATCGGCACCCGGTACACGCGCGAGAGCGGCAGCAGCTGGCCCAGGGTGGGGTGCAGCCGACCGGTCTCCAGGCGCGAGAGCGTGCTCGGGGTGATCCCCGTGCGCTCCGCCAGCCCGGCCAGGGTCAGCCGCGCCCCGGTGCGCAGCCGCCGCAGCCGCTCGCCCACGGCGCCCAGCACCGCGGCGTCGTCCTCGATGGGGCCTCGCGCCCCGGCGTCGTCCATATCCGCAATCTAGCGCCCGGCCCCGGGGTCAGCGGGGACCGAGGACGAGCGGCTCGGGGACCAGGGCCCGGCGCTCCGGGTCCACCGCCAGGACCCGGTCGGCGCGGGCCGCCACGGCGCGGTCGTGGGTCGCCATGAGCACCGCCAGCCCGCGCTCGGCGCGCAGGGCGTCCAGCAGGTCCAGCACGGTCCGGGCGCTGCGGGAGTCCAGCGCCGAGGTCACCTCGTCGGCGAGCAGGACCCGAGGCTCGGCGGCCAGGGCGCGGGCGATCGCCGCCCGCTGGCGCTGCCCGCCGGACAACCCGCCGGGGGTGCGGTCCAGCGTCTCGGGGGGCAGGCCGACCTCCGCCGCCAGGGAGGCGGCCCGCTCCAGCGCCCGCTCGCGCGGCTCCCCCAGCAGGACCCTGGCGGGGCGGGCGAGAGCGGTGCCGATCCGGTGGGAGGGGTGGAGCGCGCCCACCGGGTCCTGGCCGACGAACTGGACGGCGCGCAACAGGTCGCGCGGCCGGTCCTCCACCCGGGCCGGGGCCGTGCGCCCCGCCACCGCCACGGCCCCCGTCCGCGGCGGGTGCAGCCCGGCGACGGCGCGCAGCAGGGTGGACTTCCCGCTTCCGGAGGGGCCCACCAGGGCGACGAAACCGCCGGGCGGAACGGCCAGGCCGATCCCCTCCAGCAGGGCGGGCCCGCCGCCGGGGGCGTCGACGGACAGCGATCGCAGCTCCAGGACCGGCGTGCCGTCGGCGTCCCCGCCCGCCACCGCCTCCCGCCGCCCCGGGTGTTCCGGCGGGGTGTCGCCGACCACGACCACCCTGTCGGCCGTCCGCTCGGCGAAGGCCCGGTCGTGGGTGATGACGACCGTGGCCCGGCCGGGTGCCCCGCGGCGCTCGCGCAGGACGTCGACCACGAGTTCCAGCGCCGCCGGGTCCAGGCCGCTGGTGGGCTCGTCCAGGACGAGCAGCCCCGGATCGCCGACGAGTGCCCTGGCCAGGGCCACCCGCCGGGCCTGGCCGCCGGAGAGCTCGTGCGGGCGGCGGCGGGCCAGCGCCCGGGCGTCCAGCCCGAGGCCCTCCAGGGTCCGGTGCGCCGCTCCGGCGGGATCGCGGCGCGGACCCGCTCCGAGGCCCTCCGCGACCAGCCCCGACACGGTGCGCAGCGGATGCAGGTCCGAGGCCGGGTCCTGGCCGAGGAATCCCACACGGGCGCGCCGCCACAGCCGTGCGGCCCGCCCCGGGGGAACGGTGGACCCGTTCCAGCGCACCCGGCCGCCGACCCGGCGCAGGCCGTCGGGCAGGGCGTCGAGGGCGGCCAGGACGGCGCTGGTCTTCCCGCCGCCCGACTCCCCCATGAGGGCCACCACCTCCCCGGCGGGAACGTCCAGGTCGAACGGGCCGACGACGGTGCGGCCGGCGCGGTCCGCGACCCGCAGGTCCCGGATCTCAAGTCCCGACACGGATGTCCTTCCTTCGCTGCGGGGCGGCGGGGCCCCGACCGGTGACGAGGTGGACCGCGAGCGCCAGGGCGACCGTGGTCAGGCCGATCGCCAGGGCCGGCGCGGCCACGGACCACGGGTTCATGGCGATGCCGAGCATGTTCTCCCGCAGCATCAGCGCCCAGTCGGGGGCGGGCGGAGCGGGTCCGAACCCGAGGACGTTGAGGGCGGAGGCGATCTGGAGCGCCACCACGACCCGCAGGCCCAGGTCGGCGGTGACGACCCCCCTCATGGCGGGCAGTACCTCGCGTGCCAGGATCGCCGCGCCGCTCTCGCCCCGGCACCGGGCCGCCTCCACGTACCCGGTCCCGCGGATCGCGCGGACCGCGTCGCGCACCACCCGCAGGGTGAGCGGCGCTCCGCCGCACACGGTCGCGGTGACGACGGCGGCGTGCCCGGGCAGGGCCACGGCCACCACGAGGGCCAGCAGCAGGGAGGGGACCGCGAGCAGCAGGTCGGCCAGGGAGCTCAGGATCCGGTCGGTCCAGCCGCCGTACCAGCCGGCGGCCAGGCCCGCGCCGACGCCGGCCAGGGAGGCGGCCAGCGCGGCGGCGACGGAGACGGAGAGCAGCCCGGCGCCTCCGGCGAGGACCCGGGACCACACGTCGCGGCCCAGGGCGTCGGTGCCCAGGAAGTGCCCTGGCCCGGGACCCTGCCAGGGGGCCGAGAGCGGGGCGGTGGGGTCGTGCGGGGCGGCCAGGCCGCCCAGTGCCGCGGCGGCCAGGACCGTGGCGAGGAGGACGGCGGTGGCCGTGCGGCTCACCACGCCCGCCTCCGGGGATCGGTGCCGCCCGCGACCGCGTCGGCGAGCGCGGTGCCCGTGAGCACGACGGCGGCGGCGAACACCGCCACCGCCTGGATCACGGGAACGTCGCGCGAGGCGATGGAGGAGACCAGCAGGGAGCCCAGGCCCGGGTATCCGAAGAGGGTCTCCACGACGGTTGCGGCGGCGATGAGGCCGCCCGCGCTCACCGCCAGGACCCGCAGGAAGGGGGCGAGCAGGAACGGCAGCACGTCCACCGCGGCGACCGCCCACGGGGGCCGCCCGCGTCGGCGGGCGTCGGCCACGTGGGGGCGGGACGCGGCGTCGGCGACGGCCCCGGCCAGGAGTCCGCCGCCGAACAGGGCGGTGGGCAGGGCCATGGACAGCACCGGCAGGACCAGCAGCTCGGGGTGGCGGACCGGGGGGTCCCCCGGTGGGAGGAGGGAGACCGCCGGGACCAGTCCGAGCACCCCGGAGAGCAGGGCTGCCAGCCCGGAGGCGGTCACCGCCACCGGAACGGCGGCCCCTCCGGTGAGCAGGGCGGTCGCCGTACCGCGGCCCCGCCGCGCCGTGCCCGCCCACCCGCCCAGGAGGAGCATCGCCGGTGCCGCCAGGGCCAGGGAGGCGCCGACGAGGGTGGCCGTGGCGGGCAGCCGCTGGAGGATCGCGTCCAGGACGGGGCGGCCGTTGACCAGGGAGACCCCCGGGTCCCCGTGCAGCACGCCCGAGGCCCACGCGGTGTAGAGCCGCCAGGGCTCGTCCGCCTGGCCCAGCTCCTCCCGCAGCTCCCGGACCTGCTCCCGGGTGGCCCCCGGGGCGGCGCGCAGCTCCGCCGCGTCGCCGGGCAGCAGGGAGGTGGCCGCGAAGACCACCGCCGACACCGCGACGAGTAGCAGCAGGGCCCGCACCAGGGCCGCGAGCGGCCTCGGGAACCGGGCCCCCCGGCCCCGGGGCCGGGGGGCGGCGCCCTGCGGCGCCGCCCCTGTCGGAGCCGTCAACCCGAGACCTCGACCTGCTCGATCCGGAGCCGGTTGAACCCGGGACCGGTGGGCAGCCCGGTCACCCCGGGCGCGGTGAGGTCGATGCCGTCGCCGAGCCCCCAGACCACGTACCCGCCGCCGTCGGCGAGGCGCTGCTGGAGGTCGCCCAGCATGGCGTGGCGCTCGCCCTCGTCGGGGGTGGCCAGGGCCGTGTGGAAGTCGGCGTCCCAGTCCTCGTCGTTCCAGCCGGTCTCGTTGATCGGGCCCTCGGCGAGCAGGGCCATGCGGGAGAAGTCCACGAACCCGTTCCCGCCCAGGCTGTTGAGGTAGAACGATTCGACGTTCCACACCTCGGTCCAGTAGGTGTCGGGCGGACCGACCTCGACCTCGACCTCGATGCCGGCCTCGGAGAGCTGCTCGGAGACCAGCACCGCGGCCTCCTCCATGCCCGGGTAGGAGTTGGTGGCGTGCAGGGTGAGGGAGATCCCGTCGCCGTGGCCGGCCTCCTCCAGGAGTTCGCGGGCCCGGTCGAGGTCCTGTGCGATCGGCTCGGCCTGCGGGGCGAAGGGCTCCGAGGGGGCGACGAGGTCCGCGCCGGGCTCCCCGTAGCCGAGGAAGACGGTGTCGACGAGCGCCCGGCGGTCCAGGGCGAGCTTGACCGCCTCGCGCACCGCCGGGTCGTCGAAGGGCTCGGCCTCCAGGTCCATCACCAGCGGGTAGTTGACCCCGCCGGGCCGGGTGACCACCTCGACCTCGTCACCCTCGGCGTACTGCCGGGCGGTGGCGGGGGCCACGCTCCCGGCGACGTCCGCCTGGCCGGAGGCGACCGCGGCGGCGCGGGCCGCCGGGTCGGGCATGGCGGTGATCTCCAGGCGGTCGGCCCCGTCCCCGGGGCCCCACCAGTCCTCGTTGCGGGTGAGGACCGCCGTGGTGTCGTCGGCCTCCTCCAGCACGAAGGGACCCGAGCCGGGGACCGGCTCGGTGATGTCGTCGCTGCCCTCGGGGACGATGAACGTCAGCGAGGCCAGGGCCGCGCCGGCCTCGGCGTAGGGCTGCCGGGTGACCAGCTCCAGTTCGTGCTCTCCGGAGACCGAGGAGGCCTCCAGGTCGAACATGGACAGGCGGCCGTTGTTCTCCGCCCCCTTGCCCTGGATGCGGCGCAGGGAGAAGAGGACGTCGTCGGCGGTGACCGGGGCGCCGTCGGAGAAGACCGCGTCCCGGCGCAGGGTGATGTGCCAGCGGGTGAGGTCGTCGCCCCCGGGCTCCCACGACTCTGCGAGCCGGGGCTGTACGGCGCCCTGCTCGTCCAGGACGGTGAGCACGTCGTAGAGCATGGCGAAGCGCAGGTAGTCGGCCTCGTTGCCGACCCTGCCGTGCGGGTCGGCGGTGGTGGCCGCGGGCGCGCCGACCGCCGCGTAGCGCAGGGTCGTCTCCTGGTCCGCGTCGGCCGGGGCGTCCCCGCCCCCGGAGCACCCGGAGGCGGCCAGGGTCGCGGCGCACAGGACCGCGAGGAGGGATCGTCGTCGCATCGGTGGGTTCTCGTTTCTGTTCGGGACCGTGGCGGTCACGGCCCAGGGGGGATCCGGTCCCCCCGCGCGGGGGAGGACTCCGGGTTCTCCCGGACGCCGATCGCGCCGGAGGGGCACAGGTCGAGGGCGTCCAGGGCGCGGGCCCGGGAGGCCGCGGGGACGTCGGCGGCGAGGAGGACCACCAGGCCGTCGTCGTCCTGGTCGAAGAGTTCGGGGGCGGCGCGGACGCACTGCCCGGCGCCGGCGCACACGTCCGTGTCGGCGACCAGGCGCAGAGCGCCGCCGGAGGCCGGGTTCACCACGACACCGGCACCTCGTCCAGGCCGAAGATCGCCGAGGCGGACCGCAGCGGCAGGTCCTCCAGGGGCACCGCGAGGCGCAGACCCGGGGCCTTCTCGAAGAGGACGCGCAGGGCGACCTCGATCTCCAGGCGCCCCAGGTTCTGGCCGACGCACTGGTGGGCGCCGTAGCCGAAGGCCACGTGGTTGCGCTGGGCCCGGGTGATGTCGAGGCGCCCGGGGTCGGGGAAGGCCCGCGGGTCGTGGTCGGCGGCCGCCAGCAGGGCGATGTAGCCGTCCCCGGCGGGGATGGTCGCCCCCTCCAGGGGGATGTCCTCGGTGGCGACCCGCAGGGTGATGACGTCGGCCACGGACAGGTGGCGCAGCAGCTCGTCCACCGCTCCCGGCCAGAGCGAGGGGTCCTCGCGCAGCAGGTCCAGCTGGTCGGGGTGGCGCAGCAGGTCGAGGGCGGCCAGGGGGATCATGTTGCGGGAGGTCTCGTGGCCGGCGTTGAGGGTGATGCCGATCTGGGACAGCAGCGAGGTCCGGGTGATCTCGCCCCGGGCCAGGGGTCCGTTGACCAGGCGGCTGATGAGGTCGTCGCCGGGCTCCTCCGCCTTCTCGTCGATGAGCCTGTCGATGAGCCCGAACAGGTCGGTCAGGGCGGCGCCGACCTCTTCGGCCGTGCTGGTGCGGGCGCCCGAGACGGAGGTGATGCGGCGGAAGAACTCCAGGTCCTCCGTGGGGACGCCCAGCAGGCGGCAGATGACGGTGGTGGAGACCCGGTTGGCGTACTCGCCGACGAGGTCGGCGGGGGCGGGCAGGGAGAGCAGGTGGTCGGCCTGCTCCCGGCAGATCTCCTCGACGGCCGGGCGCATGGCGCGGACGCGCTTGACGGTGAACTCGCCGACGAGCATGCGGCGGACCTGCGTGTGCTCGGGCGGGTCCATGCGGATGAAGGGCCGCAGCTCGGCGGCCACGGCCTGCTCACCGTCCCCGAGGGCGGGGAAGGCGGGGTTGCGGGCGTCGGAGCTGGCCGCCGGGTGGGACAGTGCGGTGCGCACGTCCTGGAAGCCGGTGACGAGCCAGGCCTCCTTGCCGCTGGGGATGACGGCCCTGGTGAGGCCGCCCTTCCCGCGCATGGGCTTGTACTCGTCGGGCGGGGAGAAGGGGCAGGAGCGGGCGAGGGGGAAGGCGACGGGTGCGTCGTCCGCGGACGCGTCGGGGGTGTCGGAAGCGGGTGCGGTCATGGCCGGTGTCCTCCCGGATGGGAACGGTGGGGTGGTCAGGTGCGGTCGGCGGTGATCCGCCATCCGCGGGCCCGTTCGCGGGCCCGGAGGTAGGCGGCGTGGCGGCCGTCCAGGGCGAGGAGTTCGTCAAGGGTGCCCTGTTCCGCGACGCGGCCCCCTTCGAGGAAGACGATCCGGTCGGCGGCCGCCACGGTGGCGGGGCGGTGGGCGATGACCAGGACGGTGCGCCCCTCGCGCGCGAGGTCGACGGCGGTGCGGGTGAGCAGCGCCTCGTTCTCGGCGTCCAGTGCCGCGGACGCCTCGTCCAGGACCACGATCGGCGCGTCCTTGAGCAGGGCGCGGGCGATCGAGACCCGCTGGCGCTGGCCCCCGGACAGTGAGGTGCCGCCCTCCCCCACCGGGGTGTCCCAGCCGTCGGGGAGTTCGGCGACGACCCGGTCCAGGCCGGAGCGGGCGGCGACGCGTTCGAGGTCCTCGTCGGTGGCGCCGGGGTCGGCGAGGCGCACGTTGTCGGCGATGGTGGCGTCGAACAGGTAGACGTCCTGGAAGACCACGGCCACCTGCCGGGACAGCTCCTCGCCGCCGATGTCGCGGACGTCGGCCCCGCCCACGCGCACCCGGCCCGCGTCGACGTCGTGGAAGCGGGCCAGCAGCCGGGCGGCGGTGCTCTTGCCCCCGCCGGAGGGGCCCACGAGCGCGGTCAGGGAGCCGGGTTCGGCCCGGAAGGACACGCCGTCCAGGACCGGCTCCCCGCCGGGGGTGTGGGAGAAGCGGACGTCGTCGAACTCGACCAGGGCCCCCTGCGGGGCGACGGGCGTCACGGGCTCGGGCAGGGGGCGGGCGTCCAGCACGGCGTTGATCCCGGCCAGCCCGTTGACCGCCATCCGCAGCGAGGCGCCGTTCTCGGCGGCCGCCGACAGCGGGTGGACGAACCTGACGACCAGCACGATCAGGGCGATCGCCGTCGCGGCGGACAGGACACCGCCGAGCATGAGGTACAGCGCCAGGACCAGGACCAGGGTCAGGAACAGGCGCACCGCGAACGAGTAGGCGACCAGGGCGGGGATCGCCCTGAAGAGCAGGGTGCGGGCGGTGGAGTGCTCGGCCTCCAGGGCCCGGTCCAGGCTCGCCCGGCCCTGCTCGGCACGGCCGAAGGCGCGCAGGACGGGCTGGGCGCGGGCGTACTCCACCACCCGGTCGGCGGCCTCGTCGGCGACGGCGTCCCGGGCCGCGTCGCCGCGTCCCACGGCGTCCGAGGCCAGGTTGAAGACCATCCACAGGACCGCCAGCAGCGCCGCGCAGGCCAGGCCCAGCCGCCAGTCGAAGAAGGCCAGGGCGGCGACCGCCACCACGGGGGTGATGGCCGCGTCGGCGAGCGGAGGATAGGTGTGGACGGGCAGGCTCGTGGTGCGGGAGACGCCGTCGGTGGCGATGCGGTTGAGCTCCCCGCGCCGGGCCCCGGTGAACCACCCCAGGGGCAGCCGCACCACGTGGTCGCCGAGGCGGTGGTGCAGGGCACGGGAGATGGAGCCGCCCACACGGAAGTTCAGGTAGAGGCTGACCGACCGCAGGACCGCGTACACGGCGGTGACCGCGGCCAGGACGACCGCCCAGGGCAGGGCCGCGGAGGGGTCGGGCCCGAGCAGGCGCTGCAGGACGGGGACCAGGAGCGCGAACACCACGCCCTGGAGGGCGGACACGCAGGCGGTGAGCGCCAGGGACGCCGCCATGGGCCGGGTGTGTCCGGGTCCCATGGCCCGGAGGAGGTCGCGGATCAATGTTCTTCTTCCTGTTCGCCGCCGTCGTTCTGTGCGCTCCACAGCGCCGCGTAGCGCCCCTTGCGGGCAAGGAGCTCGTCGTGTGTGCCCGACTCGACGATGCGTCCGGATTCCATGACGGCGATCCGGTCGGCTTCGGCGACGGTGGCCAGCCGGTGGGCGATGACCAGGACGGTGCGCCCCCGGGCCAGTTCGCCGAGGGCGTCCTGGATGTCGGCCTCGGCGACGGGGTCCACCGCCGCGGTGGCCTCGTCCAGCACCAGGACGGCGGGGTCGGCCAGGACCAGCCGGGCGATGGACACCCGCTGCGCCTCGCCGCCGGACAGCTCGGCGTCCTCCCCCACCACGGAGTCGTAGCCGCGGGGCAGCCGTTCGATCCGGTCCGCGATCCGGGCCGCCCCGGCGGCGGCCTCGATGTCGGCGCGGGAGGCGCCGGGGCGGCCCAGGGCGATGTTGTCGGCGACGGACTCGCGCAGCAGGCGGACCTCCTGGAAGACGAACCCGACGCTGCGGTACAGCTCCTCGGAGGGCAGGTCGCGCAGGTCGACCCCGCCGAGGGAGACCGATCCGGCGGTGGGGTCGTGGAAACGGGCCGGGAGGGTGGCCAGGGTGGTCTTGCCCGCTCCGGAGGGTCCGACCAGCGCCGTGACCGTCCCGGGCTCCAGCACCAGGTCGACGCCGCGCAGCACCTCCTCGGCCTCGCGGCCGTCCTGGGCCGGGTAGGCGAAGCGCACGCCGTCGAAGACGACGCGGGAGTCGCGCGGAGCGCCGTCCTCCCCCTCCGGGAGCGGGGGCACCGCCAGCAGTCCGGCGACCCGTGCGGCCGCGGCGGCCGCGCCCTGGATCTGCTGGACCCGGGACCCGATGACGTTCATGGGGGCGCACAGCGCCGGGGCGACGAGTGCGAAGGCGACCACCGAGAGCGGGTCGCTCCACCCCGCCGCGGTGAAGGCGGTTCCGGCCAGGACGGTCGCCACGGTGACCGTGGGCGCCGACAGCAGCAGGAACGACGCGACCGTGACGGGGGTGGTGGCGCGGGACCAGGAGGCGAAGAAATCGGAGAAGGCGTCGGCGGCGCGCAGGAACCGTTCGTGCGCCCGGCGGTGGCCGCCGAAGTGCTTGACGACCTGGATGCCCTCGACGAACTCCACCGCGGCGGCGTTGATGTCGCCCATCGCCCGCGCGGCCTCGGCGAGTTTGGCGGTCCCGCCGGCCATGGCCCGGGTGAACAGGAAGACCCCCGCCGCGATGAGGGCGACGGCGACCAGGCCGAGCCGCCAGTCGGCGAAGAACAGGTAGGCCAGGGCGACCACCGGTACCGCGACCACCGCGGCCAGGTCGGGCAGGGTGTGGGCGACCAGGGAGTGGACCTCGGCGATGTCGTCGTGCAGGGCCTTCTTGACCCGGCCCGAGCCCCGGCCGGAGAACCACCCCAGGGGCACCCGTGACAGGTGGGCGGCCAGGGAGCGCCGGACCGCCAGCTGCATGTCGTTGTCGGCGAGGTGTCCCACCAGTGCGGAGGCCGCGCCGGCCAGCAGCGCCGCGACGGCTCCGGCCAGGGCCAGGCCGACCAGGGTCCACAGGCGGCCGGGGTCGGCCGCCCCCGTCTCCAGCAGGGTCCGGGCGATCTCGACGATGCAGACGAGGGGCACCAGGCCGAGTGCGCCCGCCGTTCCCTGGAGGACGACCGCTGCGGCGACCCGGCCGCGGACCGGTCCCAGGAGGACCCGGAGCGGGGAGGGGGGCCGCGCTTCGGGACCGGCCTCCGGCAGGGCGGACGGCGCGGCGGCGGCGGTGTCGTCGACGGTCATTTGACCAGCACCCCGATCTCCGGTGTGGCCTCGCGTCCGGTCTGCGCGAGGCGCTTGACGGTCAGCCCGGACTCCTCCGCCAGGCGGTCGACGCCGAAGGTCTCCCAGTCGTACTCGTCGGCCACCGTCCGGACCCGCTCACCGTCGCGGAAGACCCGCCATTCGGTGCGCCAGCGCATGACGCCCTCACCGGCGGGCTCGCCCGAGATCCACCACTCGTAGACCTGCTCGCCGACGGCCTCCCGGCACATGCGCACGAACGGGATGGACCGGGGGGTGTCCACCCCCATGAGCTCCACGACGATCGGCGCGCCCGCGGGCAGGCGGTCGGCCAGGCGCTTCCACAGGGCGATCCGCTCGGGCCGGGGGATGTGCCCGGCCACCCCGAAGATCACCACCGCGGAGAGGGAGTCGGGCAGCGGCAGCTCCTGGGCCGGTTCGGGGAGCACGGTGACGCGTCCGCGCAGGCCGGGGTCGGAGAACACCCGGCTGGTCAGGACGGCCCGCATGACCGGTGAGGGCTCCGCGGAGACGATCCGGGCGGAGGGCAGGATCTCGGCGATGGTCGCGGTCACCAGGCCGGTCCCGGCTCCGATGTCCAGGATCGGACCGTGGCCGGTGTCCAGCCCGGTCAGCGCCGCGCGCAGGGCGGGTGCGCTGGAGACCAGGTGCCGGTGGCCGACGAGGTCGAAGAACTCGGCCGCCGGTGAGTAGTAGTCGATGGCCGTCACAGGTACGTCCTCCAGGATGGGTACGGGAAAGGGGGTCAGGGGGTGCTGGGCCACGGCGAGGCGGCGGCGGCCAGTGCCGGGTCCAGCCGGCGCAGCAGTGCGGACAGGACGGCCCGCCGCCGCGGCACCAGGTAGAAGTGGTCGCCCGGGAACACCTGCACGTCGACGCGGCCGGTGGTGGTCGCCGACCACCGCCCGGCGTTGGACGTGTCGATCTCGGGGTCGGCGTCCCCCAGGAACACGCTCACGGGGCAGTCCAGGGGAGCCCCGGGGAAGGGCCGGTAGCGCTCGACGAGCCGGTAGTCGGCGCGGATGTAGCCCAGGACGGCCTCGCGCAGCCCCGGGTCGGCCAGAACCTCCTCCTCGGTCCCGCCCAGGCGGAGCAGCTCCTCCACGAGGGCGTCGTCGTCGCCCTCGTGGACCCGGCCGGGCGGCGCGTCCGCCGGGGCCCTGCGACCCGAGGCGAAGAGGCGCTCGGGGGCGGGGGCGCCGCCATCGCGCAGGGCACGGGCCAGCTCGTAGGCGACCGCCGAGCCCATGCTGTGCCCGAACAGGGCGTAGGGGCGGTCGAGGAAGGGGGTGAGCTCCCCGGCGACCGCGGCGACGAGCTCGGCCATGTCCTGCGCCGGAGGCTCCCCGAAGCGGTCCTCCCGGCCGGGGTACTGTACGCAGAGCAGGTCGACCCCGTCGGGCAGCAGGGGGGCCCAGGCCCGGTAGGCGCCCGCCCCTCCCCCGGCGTGGGGCAGGCAGACCAGGCGCAGCCCCGCCCCCGGTCGGGGCCGGGGGCGGCGAAGCCAGGATCCGGGTGCGGTGGCGGTCATGGGGCTCCCATCGGGGCGGCGCGGTACAGGTCGGCGGCCCGCCAGGGGGTGGGGGCGGCGGGCCGGATGATGTCGGGGCGGCCGAGGCGGCCGGTGACCTCGTGCCACAGGCGGCACACGGACAGGTCGAACTGGCCGCGCGGCAGGGGGTCGGCGCCCGTCCGCACGTCGGCGGCGAAGTCGGCCAGGGCGCGGGCGAGCGTCCCGGGCCACACGCGGGCGAAGACCTCCCGGTGGGAGGGCGGCAGCGTCCCCTCCAGCACGGTGACGGCGGGTTCGTCCAGGTGGTCCGTCCCGGGGCCGGTGGACCTCAGGCGCCCGTGGCCGTCCCGGGGCGCGTGCAGCCGCGGATGCCACAGCACCGGCCCGTGGGTGTCGGCCAGGGCCAGTGCCCCGCCCTCTCCGGCCAGGGACAGCCGGTGCCACAGCAGGGCGTGGTTGTCCCCGTCGGAGGGGTCGATCTGGTTCTGGACGCGCAGGGTGACCGGGACCCCGGCCACCGTCGCCTGCACCACGCGGTAGGGCTGGGGCGTCGCGGCCAGGTGCGCGGCCTCGGGGTCCGCGGGCAGCGGGTCGGTGACCGCCCAGGGGCGCAGCCCGCCCAGGGCGCGTCCCAGCACGTCCAGCAGGGGGTACAGCACCTGGAGCGCGGAGGTGGCGTCCACGGCCAGGACCGGTCCCCGGCGGCGCATCTCCGCCGCCGCGTCCAGGAACCGCCCGATGGCCGGGACGTACCGGTAGAACGGGTCGAGGTGGTAGACCAGGCCCGCACCGCGCGCCGCCCGCAACAGCCCGGCCAGCTCGTCGTGGTGGACCGGGTGCTCCTGGAGGACGTGGACGCCCCGGGCGAGCAGGTCGTGGGCGATCTCCGCGCCGGGGCCGCCCGAGACCGCCGATCCCACGGCCACGCAGGCCGCGTCGACGTCCCCGGGCAGGTCCGCGACGGAGGTGTACAGGGGCAGTCCCTGCTCACGGGCGTAGGTCCGGGAGAAGGCCCCGCCCCGGGCCAGGATCCCGGCCGGGGCGAACTCCTCCGGGAGCAGGCGCAGGGCCTCCAGGTAGAAGCGCCCGAACCCCGTCCCGCAGACGACGGTGCGCAGCGGCCTGCCGTTCACAGCGCGCCCTCCTCGACGGCGGCGCCCTCCGGCCCGGACGCGCCCTCGTACTCCTTGAGGGTCCCGGTCCGGGGGTCGGCGAAGAGCGCGGCGACCGCGGGTTCGGGGTCCAGCACGTCGGCCGCGTGGTGGACCCCCCGGGGCACCCGCCCCTCCAGGACCTCCAGCGCCGTCCAGGCGCCGACGTGGCCGGTGGTGCGGTAGCCGTCCGCGGTGCGCAGCACCAGGGTGGTGTCCCGGCCCCGGCCGTCGCGCAGCTCCAGGACGAGGAGGTGGAACGGTTCGCGTCCGGCCAGGTCCAGGTCGGCGGCCCGGCGCAGGTCCGCCGAGGCTCCGGCGAGGTCGGCCGGCGGCCGTCCGGCGAGCGAGGACAGCAGGGTGCGCGACCGGGCGCCGAGGTGGACGTTGGACCACTCCGCCTCGCGCAGACCCAGGTCGCGGGCGAGCCTGCGCACCTCCTCGGTGAGGAAGGGCTGGACGAACCCGGGCAGCGGGAAGTGCGGGGCCCGCACGCCGTCGGCGGCGCGCAGGGCGCGGGGCACCACCTCCCCGCCGCGCCAGGCCGCCAGCGGCGTCCCGAACACGGCGGCGGCGTCCGCGGCTCCGGGCAGGGACAGCAGCAGGTCGCCCGCGGCGGCCTCGGTGCACCGCTCCAGGCCCCCCGCGTGGGCCCGCAGCCGGGTCAGCCCGTGCCGGGCCGCCACCAGGCGGGGCAGCAGTGCCGACAGGCCCGGCAGCAGGCCCGCCGACACCACGGCGGTGCGTCCCTCCAGCAGCGGGTTCCCGGTCAGGGCGGCGACCACGGGCTCGTCGCCGGTGACGTCCACGTAGTCCGCTCCGGCGGCCAGGGCCGCGAGCGCGACCCTGTCGACCAGGGCGTAGGAGGGGCCCGCGCAGTTGAGCACCACGGTGCACCCCCCGCAGAACTCCGCGAGGGAGGAGGGGTCGTGCACGTCGACGGGCACGGCTTCGGCCCCCCTGCCCAGTTCGCGGGCCAGGGCTTCGAGCGGCCCGGGGCGGCGCCCGCCCAGCCGCAGGCGGGCGTGCCCCAGGGCGCGCAGGAACCGGGCGGCGGGGGCGCCGACCGCGCCCGAGGCCCCCACCACACCGATCAGGGCTTCCTCCCCCGTCACCGGATCACGTCCCCGCCGGTGACGGTGTCCAGGTGCCTGAGGATCCCGGGCGCGTAGGGCACCGACAGCATCCCGAAGTGGTCGCCGGGGACGTCCACGACCGAGAGCTCGCCCAGGACCAGCCGCTCCCAGTAGGCGGTGACGCTCTCCTTGTTCCCGGGGAAGGGGTAGGCGCCGCCGTGCCGGACGAAGGTGACGTCGCCCGCGTAGGGCTGCGGCTCGTAGCGGGAGATGGAGAACACGCTCTGGCGGAAGATGCGGAACATCTCGTCCAGCGCCTCGGGCTCGTAGGTGCCCGCCGAGGGCGGGACGGCCGCGCACATGCGTGCCGTGCGCACCTCGCGCGGCACCTCGGCCAGGGCGCGGAAGCACGCGGCGACGTCGGCGTACTCCCCCTCCAGCCGGCCGATGGCACCGTCCGGGAGCAGCCCGGGGGTGGCCTCCAGCAGCAGGTCCGAGGCGGCCGACACCCGGTTCTCGTCGGCGGGGAACCCGACGGAGACCGGGTCGATGCCCATCATGACGGCGAAGGCGTACTCGGAGATGAGCTCGTCGTCGAGCCGGAACGGCGGGCGGTGCGTGCTGATCGCGGTGAGCGAGGCGACCTCGGCCCCGGCCTCGGTGAGGGTGCGGGCGACCTCGGTGGCGATGAGCCCGCCCAGGCAGTAGCCCACCACGTGGAAGCGGTCGCCGCCGCGCTCCAGCAGCGCCCGCGCGTAGTCGGCCGCCCACTTCTCGATGACCGTGGCCGGGTCGGCCGCCAGGAAAGCGGGAACGTCGGGAAGTTCCAGGCCGACCAGCGTGCTCCGCCCGGCGGCGCGGCGGCGGATCTCGGTGATGAGGGCCCGGTAGGGGATGAGCGTGCCCGTTCCGGCGTGGACGAGGGCGGTGACCGTGCCGCCGCCCGGGCCGTTGAGGGGCACGTACGGGTCGGCGATGCCCGTGGGGGCGGCGTCCCTCTGTCCGGAGAGGTCGCGCAGGTAGGAGGCCAGGCCCGCGACGGTCGGCGTGCGCAGCATGTGGCGCAGCACGACCTCCCACTCGATGTCGTCGCCGGTGCCGGGCAGGACCTCGCCCAGGCGCCCCACCATCCGGGCGACCAGCAGGGAGTCGCCGCCCAGGTCGAAGAAGTCGTCGTCGCGGCCCACCCGCGCCCGCTCCAGGAGCTCGGCCCACAGCGCGGCCAGGGCGCGCTCCAGGTCGTCGGCGGGTTCGGCGGACCGGGTCTCCACCGCCGTCGCGCCCTCCTCCCGGGGCAGGTCGCGGACCAGGGCGGCGCGGTCGACCTTGCCGTTGCCGGTCAGCGGCAGCGAGTCCAGGATCCGCCACCGGGCGGGCACCATGTAGTCCGGCAGGCGCGCGGCGGTGTGGCGGGTCAGCTCGTCCGGGCCGACCGGGGCCCGGTCCGTCTTGAGCCGGGTCAGGTACAGGGTCTGCCCGGTCCCCGAGAGCGGGTCGGCGGCGTCGGGGAGCACGAGCGGGAGCGCCGCCCCGGCGCGCTCCAGGGAGTCCGCCCACTGGGCGCGGTCCAGGAAGGTCCGGTCGTCGTCGGTGCGGGCGTCCCGGTGGCCCCCGCCCAGGCCCTCCATGAACTCCATGGAGACCAGCAGGGCCGGGTCGTGTTCGAGGGTGGTCTCGATGAAGAGCAGGTGGCCGCCGGGGACGAGCATCTCCCCGAGGCGGGCCAGTGCGGTGTCGGCGCTGACGGCGTTGTGCAGGACGTTGGCCGCCACGACCACGTCGAAGGAGTTGGGTTCCCGCCCCTGGGACCGGGGGTCCCGGTCGAGGTCGAACAGGCCGAAGGACACCCACGGGAAGTCGGCGAACCTCTCCCTGGCCTCGGTGAGGAAGAACGGCGACAGGTCCGTGAACCGGTAGTCGACGGCGTGCCCGGCCAGGGCGTGGACGACGGCCTCGGTGGTGCCGCCCACCCCGGCGCCGACCTCCAGGACCCGCAGGGGCGTGTCGCCGGTGCGGCGGCGCGCGATCTCGGCGAGCGCCGCGGCGGCGGAGGCGTTGAGGTGGCGGATGGCGAGGTTGTCGCGGTAGGCGGCGCCGGCGGTGTCCAGCGCGGCACCGGGGAAGAGCAGGGTGCGCACGTCCAGGTCTCCGCGCAGGAGTTCGGGCAGCCGCTCGGAGCAGGCGCGCATGTAGTCCAGGACCTCGGTGCCGTAGTCGACGCGGGCCTCCAGTGCGGCCAGTTCCTCCCAGCCCCGGGCGTGCTCCTCGCGGGTGACCGGGACCGGGGTGCGGAAGGCGTCGCCGTCGCGGGTGAGGCGGCCGGCGTCGGCGAGCGCCTCCAGCCAGCGGCGGACCAGCCGGTGGTGCCTGCGGTCCGCCCCCAGCGCGCGGGCGGCCTCGGCGGCGGTGTGGGCCGAGCCCCGGAACAGGCCCGCCCCGGTCAGGGTGAGGGTGATCGCCTCCAGTGCCGTGGTGCGCATCCGGTCCAGGAAGGCGTCGAGGTCGGCGCGGTCCAGTCCGGCCGTGGCCCCGTCGACCGCGGCGCGGGCGGCGTCGGCGACGGCCTCCTCCACGGCGGCGTGCGGACCCGTCGCGCGCACGGCCGTCTCCACGAAGCCGGCCAGGCGCCGGTCCCGGCGGTCGCCCACGGCCAGGACGGCCGCGGAGGCCACGGCCGGGTGGGACAGCACCGCCGCCTCGATCTCGGCGAGCTCGACCCGGTGGCCCCGGATCTTGACCTGGTCGTCCTCCCGGCCGAGGAACTCGATGTCGCCGCCGGGCCGGTACCGGCCCAGGTCGCCGGTGCGGTACAGCCGCTCACCGGTGCGGGGGTGGGAGACGAAGCGCTCGATGGTGCGGGCCTCGTCGTTCAGGTAGCCCGTGGCGACGCCGGCGCCGCCGATGTAGAGCTCCCCGGCGACCCAGTCGGGCCGGTCGCGCATGCGCTCGTCGAGCACGTGGAAGGTCTGGTTGGTGAGGGGGCGGCCGTAGGGGATGCTCGGCCAGGACGGGTCCGTCTCGCCGATGCGGTGGTGGATGGACCAGATGGAGCCCTCGGTGGCCCCGCCGAAGCCGTACAGCTCGGTGCCGGGCAGGTGGGCGCGGACCCGCTCGGGCAGGGTGAGGGGGATCCAGTCGCCGGAGAGCAGCGCCACCCGCAGGCTCTCGGGGGCCCTGTCCGGGGCCGTGGCCAGGTAGTCGGCGAGCATGCCCATCTGCGCGGGCACGGAGTTCCACAGGGTGACCCCGTGCTCGCGGGCCAGCTCGGCCCAGTGCGAGGGGTCGCCCCGCCGCTCGGCGTCGGGGAGCACGATCGCCCCGCCCCGCCCCAGGGGGCCGAAGAGGTCGTAGACGGACAGGTCGAAGCCCAGGGCCGCCAGGCCCAGCACCCGGTCGTCGGGGCCCACGGAGAAGCGGCGGTCGACGTCCTCGACGGTGTTGAGGGCGGCGCGGTGCGCGATGACCACGCCCTTGGGGGTGCCGGTGGAGCCGGAGGTGTAGATGACGTAGGCCGGGTCGTCCGGGGAGACCGGCCGCTCGGGGAGGGAGGTCGGGGCGGTGCCCTCGGGGGCGGTGTCGACCTCGATGACGGCCGTGTCCGCGTCCCAGTCGCCGATGGCGGCCAGCCAGGACTGGGTGAGGACGTGCCGGACCCCGGCGTCGCCCAGGATGGCGCGGCGGCGCGCGGCGGGCTGGGTGGTGTCGACCGGGACGTAGACCGCTCCGGCCAGCAGCGCGGCGTAGGCGGCGACGACCTGCTCGGGGCCCTTGTCCATGACGATGGCCACGCGGTCGCCCGGCCGGGCGCCGGCGTCGCGCAGCAGGGCCGCCGTGCCGGAGGCGCGCCGCCACAGCCCCCCGTGCGAGAGCACGCCGCCGCCGTGCAGCACGGCCGGGGCGTCGGGGGTCTCCAGGGCGCGGGCGAGGGCGTTCTCGTGGAGCAGCGCGTCGGGCAGCGGCCCCTCGGTGGAGTTGGCCCGGGTCCGCACGAACACCTGCTCGGCGGGCAGCGGGACCGGGTCCGCCGCGTCCCAGGCGGCGTCGGATCCGGCCAGGCGGCGCAGCAGGTCGTGGTAGGCGCGGAAGGCGTCCTCCGCGACGCCCTCGCAGAGCACCCCCTCGCGGACGTCCCAGCGCATCGCCAGGGCGCCGCCGTTCAGGGAGACCTGGCAGTCCACCCACACCTGCGGGGTCTGGGACAGCCCGTACACCTCGCGGGCGGCCCAGGCGCCGGGGTCGGCCTCCCCGTCGTCGGCGCCCAGCGCGCCGGTGAAGACCACCGGCATCAGCACGGCCGCCTCGTCCCGGCGCCGGGACAGCTCGGCCAGCAGCTCGTTGCCCGAGTACAGGCCGTGGTCCAGGTCCTCGATGAGCCGGGCCTGGCGGGCGGCCGCGCGCTCGGTGAAGGTGGCGCCGTCGTCGGCCCGCACCGCCAGCAGGGTCAGCGAGGTGAAGTCACCGACGACGCGGTCCAGGTCCGGGTGGGCGGCGGGGCGCCGGGGCACCGGCAGGTTGAGGGTGAAGTCGGGCCGGCGCGACCACAGGCCGACGACCTCGGCGTAGGCGGCCAGGGTGACTGCGGAGGGGGTCAGGCCCCGCTCCGCGGCGCGGGCGCGCAGTGCCTCCCACACCTCGGGTTCCAGGCGGGCGGACAGCCGGGTGAACCGCGCCGAGGCGTCGGCGGCGTGGTCGGCCAGGGGGAGTTCGGGCGCCGGGGGGAGTGCGTCCGCGCGGTCCGTCCAGTAGGCGCGGTCCCGGTGGTACCCGGCGCCGTCGCGCAGCGCCCGCTGCGCCAGGACGTGGTCCCGGAAGGTCGCCTCCAGGGCGGGGAGCTCGAGGGAGGGGTCCTCGTAGAGCGCGCGCAGCTCCTCCAGGAGCAGGCGCACGCTCGTGTGGTCGGCGACGAGCAGGTCGACGGACAGGTGCAGGACCGCCGGGCCGGACCCGCGGGTCAGGTGCAGGCGCACCAGCGGCCAGGACGAGGGGTCGGGGACCAGGTCGCGCAGCCGCTCCCGGACCCGTTCGACGTGGGGGCGGGGGTCGGCCGCGCCCACGTCGGTGACGGTGAGGGACTCGCCGGGGGCCTTGGGCAGGACCTCCTGGTGGCCCTCGGGGGAGACCACGGCGCGCAGCATGTCGTGCCGTTCCACCAGGGCGTTCCACGCCGTGCGGAGCCGGTCGGGGTCCAGGTCGTCGAACTCCAGCTCGGCGTAGGCGTGGCAGGCCACCCCGCCGTAGTCGTAGGCCGATCCCCGGCCGACCAGGTAGGCGCCCTGGACGTCGGTCAGGGGGAAGGGCTCGTGGCGTGACGCGGGATCGGGTACCAGGGCCGGTACGGCCGGCTCCTCCAGCAGGGCCAGGACCGCGTCGCGGTGCTCCCGCAGGAGCGCGCGCCGCTCGTCGGTGAGGGTGCCCGAGGGCGCGCGGAAGTGGACGCGCCCGGCGTCGGCCCACAGGTGGACGCCGTCCGCCCGGAGTTCGTCGAGCAGGGCGCGCAGGTCTTCGGGGCTGGCGGGGGTGGGCTGCACGGTGTCTTCTCCTCAGGGGTCCGGGGATGCGGTCCCCGGTCGGGTGGGGGCGGGGTCAGATGACGCCGGTCTGCAGGTCGGCCGGCCCGGCGGCGCGGACCTGGTCGGCGAGTGCGGCGAGGGTGGGGACGGCCAGGAAGGAGCGGGTGGAGATCTCCCCGGCCGACTCCCGGCGCAGGGTGGTGATCATGCGGATGGCCAGGAGGCTGCTGCCGCCCAGGGCGAAGAAGTTGGCCTCCCGGTCGTCCACCGGAACGCCGAGCACCTCCTCCCACACGCGGGCGATCCGCTTCTCGGTGTCGTCGGCGGGCGGCGCGCCCGGGGCCGGGGCGTCGTGTTCGGCCAGGGACGCCAGTGCGGCGGCGTCGACCTTGCCGTTGGGCGTGAGCGGGATGTCCTCCAGGACGCGCACGGTGCCGGGGACGGCGTGGGCGGGCAGCCGGCGGGCCAGGTGGGCGGTGAGGTCGCCGTGGGAGGGTGTGCGGCCCTCGGCGACCACGAAGGCCGTGAGCCTCCGGGAGGCGCGGTCCCCCACCGCCACCACCGCCGCCCGGCGCACCGCCGGGTGGTCCTCGAGCGCGGCCTCGACCTCGCCGGGTTCGAGCCGGTGGCCGCCGACCTTGACCTGCCGGTCGGTGCGGCCCAGGAACTCCAGCAGGCCCTCGGAGCGGTACCGGCCCAGGTCCCCGGTGCGGTACCACCGCTCGCCGCCGGCGGTGACGAAACGGGCCGCGGTGCGCTCGGGGTCGCCCCGGTACCCGCGGGCCACCCCGGCGCCGCCGATCCACAGCTCCCCCGGCACCCAGTCGGGGCAGTCCCGGCCGTGGGGGTCCACGACCCGGTAGCGCTGGTTGCGCAGCGGGGTGCCGTAGGGGACCGACGGCCAGCCCCGGGGGGCGTGCCCGCCGTCGAAGGCGTTGGACCAGATGGACGCCTCGGTGGCGCCGCCCAGGGCGACCAGGTGGGTGCGGCCGCCGTTGGCGGTGCGCAGCCGCCGGGACAGGTCGGTGCCGACCCAGTCGCCGGAGACCAGGGCCAGTCGCAGGGAACCGGGCGGCTCGGCGCCCTCGGCCGCCAGGAGCAGCATGTCCAGCAGTGCGGGCACGGTGTTCCACACCGTCACCCGGTGCTCGGCGCACAGCTCCAGCCACCGCCGGGCGTCCCGGCGCTCCTCCTCCTGCGGGACGACCAGGGCCCCGCCCGCGCCGAGCAGCCCGAACACGTCGTAGACCGAGAGGTCGAAGTCGAGGGCCGACAGGGCCAGGACCCGGTCGCCGGGCCCGACGCGGTAGCGGTCGTTGATCTCCGCGACGGTGTTCAGGGCCGCCCCGTGGGTGATCTCCACCCCCTTGGGGTCGCCGGTGGACCCCGAGGTGAAGACGACGTAGGCGGTCGCGCCCGGGGCGGCGGGCAGGGGGGCGTCCAGCGGGGCGGACTCCGTCAGGTCGGCGACCTCCACGGAGCGCCCGGCGGCCTCGTCGGCTCCGATCGTCAGGACCGTGCGCGCCGCGGCGTGCACGCGTGCGCGGCGCAGCGGGGGCTGGCCGGTCCCGACGGGAACGTACGCGGCCCCGGCCGCCAGCACCCCCAGCACGGCGCAGACCTGGTCGGCGCCCTTGGGCAGGTGGACGCCGACGGCGTCCCCGGGGCGCACGCCGCGGGCTCGGAGCCCGGCCCCGATCCGCAGGGCGCGCTCGGCGGTCTCGGCGTGGGTGAGGACACCGTCGGCGGTGATGAGGGCGGGGTCGTCGGCCCGTTCGCGGGCCCCGGAGAAGAAGGCGTCGTGGAGCGCTCCCACCGGGCGGGGGCCGCCGGTGTCGTTCATGGAGGCCCGGACCCGGGCCTGGGCTGTGGGCAGCGGGTCGGCGACCAGCTCCGGCCAGGCCTGCGCGCCGCCGCGGGCCAGGCCGCGCAGCAGGTCCAGGTAGGCGGCGAACATGCCGTCCAGGACGCCGGGGCGGAACAGCTCCTCCACCGCGTCCCAGTACACGTCGAGACCGCCCTCGCGTTCGAGGACCTGGTTGTCCAGGTGGACCTGCGGGGACTGGGACAGCCCCCGCACCCGGGCGGGGAACTCGGGCGACAGGTCCAGGGAGACCCCCTCGCCCACGCCCACGGAGCCGGTGAACACCACCGGCACCCCGGCCTGGGCGGTGCCGTCCCGGCGGGTCAGCTCCCGCAGGACCTCCTCGGCGGAGACCTCTCGGTGGTCCAGGTCCTCCCCCAGCCTGCGCTGGAGCGCGCGGGCGGCGGCCAGCGGGTCCTGTCCCGGCTCGCGGTGGTAGGAGGTCAGGGCCAGGGAGGTGAAGTCGCCCAGGACGCGGCCGATGTGGGGGTGCGCGTCGCGCCGGTTGAACAGGGTGAGGGTGAGGCTGAGGGCGGTCCGGCCGCTCCAGGCGGAGAGGACCTCGCCGTAGCAGGCCAGGAGCAGGGTCGAGGGGGTGATCCCCGAGGAGCGGGCCAGGCCGGTCAGCGCCCGCCACTCCCCGGGGGACAGGTGGTCGGCGCGGCGGGTGAACCGGGGCTCGCGGATCCGCGCGGGGTCGGCGGCCAGGGGCAGGTCCGGGGCGGGGGGCAGGTCGCGCACCCGCTCCCGCCAGTAGCCGCGGGCCCGCTCCCGCCGCTCCGGGTCGTCGGAGACCCCGGTGACGTAGTCGCGGAAGGTGACGTCCACCGGTTCCAGGGCCGCGTCGGGGTCGCGGTACAGCAGGTCCAGTTCGGTGTAGAGGGTCATGATGCTGAGGGCGTCCAGGACGAGGTAGTCCAGGCCGACTCCCAGCCGCACCCGCTCGTTCCCCTCCAGGGTGTAGCGCAGCGCGCGGACGTCGAACAGCGGCCAGCGGGCGGGGTCCAGGACCCGGTGGGACATGGTCTCGAAGAAGGCGTCGAGCGCCGGTCCCGGATCGCCCGGTCCGGCCTCCTCCACCGGGATGCGCACCGGGGGGACCTGGGGCAGGACGCGCTGGTCGCCGTCCTCACCGAAGACGGCGCGGAGCATGTCGTGGCGGGCGACGAGCCGGTCCAGCGCACGCTCGAGGCGCTCCAGGTCCACGTCGGCGCCGTCGAACTCGGTGTAGTGGTAGGTGCCCACGCCGCCCAGCGTGAACGCGGGGTCGCGGCCGGTGAGGTAGGCCCGCTGCACCCCGGTCGGGGGGAAGGGCTCGTACCGGGAGGCGGGGTCGTGCTCGATGGTCCGCCGCCGGTCCGCCTCCCCCCTCTCCGGCAGGGAGGCGGCGAAGTCGGCCAGGACCGGGTGGACGAACAGGTCGGTGACGGCCGCGCCGGCGTACCCCCGCTCCCGCAGTGCTGCCACCAGCCGGGTGGCGAGCAGGGAGTCGCCGCCCAGGGCGAAGAAGGAGGAGGTGCGGGAGACGGAGTCCACCCCCAGCAGGTCGGACCAGAGGGCGGCCGCCTCGCGCTCGCGCTCCCCCCGGGGCGGGTCGCCCGGGTCCGGGGCGCCGGCGACGCGGTCGCGCAGCAGGCGCGCCAGTGCGGCGCGGTCGGGTTTGCCGTTGGGGGTGAGCGGGATCTCCGGAAGGGCCTCCAGGACGGCGGGGACCATGGTCGCGGGCAGCAGGGCCCGCAGGTGCCCGTCGAGGTCCGCGGGGCCGGCGCCTCCGGCGGCGTCGGGGACCGGGACGACTGCGGCGGCGAGTACGGGGACCGGGCCGGGCAGGACGAGGGCGGCGGCGGACGCGACCCCGGGGTGCGCGGTCAGGGCGGCCTCGACCTCGCCGGTCTCGATCCGCACCCCGTTGACCTTGACCTGGTGGTCCAGGCGGCCGAGGAACTCCAGGGATCCGTCGGGGAGGTGGCGGGCGGCGTCGCCGGTGCGGTACCAGCGCCGCCCGTCGGCGTGCACGAACCGGTCGGCGGTGGTGGCGGGGGCGCCCCGGTAGCCGCGGGCCAGTCCGGCTCCCCCCACCCAGAGCTCGCCGGGCACCAGGTCGGGGCGGTCGCGCCCCTGGGTGTCGACGACCCGGCAGCGCACACCGGGCAGCGGGCGGCCCCAGGGGACGTGGCTCCAGGCGGGGTCGGGCTCGTCGACCTCCAGCAGGGTGGAGTGGACGGCGGCCTCGGTCATCCCGCCCAGTGCCAGGAAGCGGCTCCCGGGGGCGATCGCGCGCAGTCGCCCGGGCAGGTCGGTGCCGACGCGGTCGCCGCCGAGCAGGACCGCGCGCAGCGGCGGGGCCGCCGCCAGACCGGATTCGACGGCGGTCAGCAGCATGTCGAGCAGGGTGGGCACGCAGTTGAGGAGGGTGGCCCCGGCCCGCTCGGCCGCGCCCGCCCATCCGGCGGCGTCGCGGCGGTCGCCGGAGTCCACCAGGACGGCGGCTCCCCCCGACGACAGGGGGGCGAAGAGGTCGAAGACCGACATGTCGAAGTCGATCTCGGCGAGGGCCAGGGTACGGTCCCGCGGCCCCGCGTCCAGGAGGGCGTTGAGGATGTCGACGGTGTGCGCGGCGGCCCGGTGGGGCACCTCCACTCCCTTGGGGGCGCCGGTCGACCCCGAGGTGAAGAGCACGTAGGCGGGGGCGTCCGGTGCCGTGGGCCGGGGCTCGGCGGCCGGGCCCGCCAGGGCCTGGGCGAGGGTGAGCGCGGGCAGGTCGGTGTCGGCGAGGACGGCGGGGTCGTCCGAGAGCAGCAGGGCGGGGGCGCCCCGTTCCAGGATGGCGCGCCTGCGGGCGGGGGGCTGGTGCCCGCCCACCGGCAGGTAGGCGCAGCCCGCGGCGAGGATCCCCAGCAGGGCGGCGACCTGGTCGGTGCCCCGGGGCAGGCACAGGGCGACGGCCTCCCCTGCCGGGGCGGCGTCGGCGACCGCTCCGGCGATGCGCAGGGCGCGCTCGGCCAGCTCCCCGTAGGTCGTCTCCTTCCCCTCGGGTGAGATGAGGGCGACGGCGCCGGGCGCCGTGCGGGCGTGCTCGAAGAACCTCTCGTGGAGGGTGCGCGGCGCGGGGGCGGGCAGGTCGGCGGCCGGGGTGGCGCGGGTGCCGTCGAGCACGGCGGGGACGCGCGGCCGGAAGGGGCGCGACCAGGCCCCGGGATCGTCGATGAGGGACTCGACCAGGCCCCGGTAGGCGTCGAAGGCCGCCTCGGCGGTCCCGGGGGCGAACGCGTTCTCCCGCAGGTCCCAGTTGAGCAGCAGGCCGCCGTCCAGCTCGGTGACCTGGGCGTCCAGCCACACCTGGGGGCCCTGGGAGATGATGTGCACGGGGGCGCCGAAGGCGTTCTGGACGGCCTCGCCGAACAGCGGTCCCAGGCCGATCGCGCTGGTGTAGACGACGGGCATCGGCGTCATCGAGCCGCCGTCGAGGCGGGCCAGGTCGCGGAGCACCTCCACCCCGCCGTAGGCGCCGTGGTCCACCGCCGCGTGCAGGTCGTGCCGGACCGTGCGGGCCCGGTCGGCGAAGGGCACCGCGTCGGAGGTGTCGACGGACAGCAGCACCGAACCGCTGAAGTCGCCGATCAGCCGGTCCACGTCGGGGTGCAGCGGCGCCCGGTCGAAGAGCGGCAGGTTGAGGGTGAAGGCGGGCGAGGCGCTCCAGGCGCCGAGCACCTCGGCGAAGGCGGCGGCCAGGGCCGCGGCGGGGGTGACCCCGGCGGCGCGGGCCCGGTCGGACAGCATCCGGGTGCGTTCCGGGGTGAGCCGGTGGTGCAGGCGGGTGGACCGGGCGAGGGGGGAGCCGGCCGGGGTGGGCCGGGAGGCGTCGACCACCGTGGGGAGTTCGGGGGCGGGGGGCAGGTCGCGCAGGCGTTCGTGCCACCAGGCGCGTGCCCGCTCGACCGCGCCGCTGTCGCGGCGGCGGTCGGACAGGTAGCGGGCGAAGTCGTAGTCCAGCGGGGGCAGGTCGCGGCCCTCGTAGGCGGCCAGGAGGTCGTCGAGCAGGACGCGCAGGCTGAGCGCGTCGGCCACGATCATGTCCAGGTCCACGTGCAGGCGGGTGCGGTCGCCCGGCAGCAGCGACAGCGCGACGTCCAGGACGTGGCCGGCGGCCACGTCCATGCGCCGGTGGGTGTTCTCCCCGCGCAGGCGGTCCAGGGTGCGCCCGGCCTCCTCGGGGGCGGCCGCGCGCAGGTCGTGGACGGTGAGCCCGGTCCCCGTTCCGGCGGGGGCGATGCGCTGGAGGCCGTCGCCGTCGAACCGGGCGCGGAGCATGGGGTGGCGGTCGACGACGGCGTCCAGCGCGGCGGAGAGCCGGCCGGGGTCGACGCCGCGGCCGTCGAACTCGGTGTAGAAGTGCGCGGCGACGCCGCCCAGGGGCTGCTCGTCCCCGCGCCCGACCCAGTAGGCGTGCTGCATGGTCGCCATCGGGAAGGGACCGCCCCCGGCCGCGGGGGCGGCGGCGGGCGCGGGGGCCGCGTCCGCGGTGCGCTCCGCGCGCTCCAGCAGGGAGGTCCAGTCCGCCAGCGTCGGCGCGGTGACCAGGTCCTCGAAGGTGACGTCGTGTCCCTCCTCGCGCCACTGCCCGACGAGGCGGATGAGGCCCAGGGAGTCGAGTCCGTGGTCGAAGAGGTCGTCGGTGTCGGTGAAGCCGTCCGTTCCCAGAATCCGTGCCACCTGTTCCCGCACGATCACACAGGCCTCCTCCGCACCACGGTGTGACACGACACCCCACCCCTCCATGGCTGTTCTCGACATGGTCGACAATAATGAAAACCGTTTTCATTGTCGATATGTCCCTGTATAGCACCTTCGGTCGCCTCGAGTCGACTCCGAACCCCCACCAGCAAGGGAGACCACATGACGCAGGACTGGCCGCGCCCCTCCGAGGAGGAGATCCGCTCCTACCGCGAACAGGGCTTTCGCGAGGACCGGACACTGTCGCGGCTGCTGAGGGAGCAGGCCCTCCGGCGAGGCGGGGCCACCGCCCTCGTCTCACGATCCGGACGGCTCACCTACGCCGAACTCGACGCCCGGGTGGACCGGCTCGCCCGCGGCCTGGCCGGGCTGCCGGTCCGCGCGGGCGAACGCGTCCTGGTGCGGCTGCCCAACCGCGAGGAGTACGTCCTCACCCTGTTCGCCCTGCTGCGCATCGGGGCGGTCCCCGTCCTGGCCCTGCCCTCCCTGGGCCCCGCCGAGGTGGAGTCGCTGGCCCGGACCGCCGACGCGTGCGCGCTCGTGGTCGCCGACCGGTACGGCCGCTCCGATCCGCGCGCCGAGGCGGTCCGGATGGCAGGGAGGCTGCCCGGGGTCCGCCACGTCCTCGTCGCGGGCGACCCCGGCGACCCCCCCGCCCGTTCCCTGGAGTCCCTGCCCGCACCGCAGGCCGGCCCCCTGGACGAGGCCGCCGACCCCGAGGACCTGGCCCTGCTCCTGCTGTCCGGGGGGACCACGGGCACCCCCAAGCTGATCCCCCGCTCCCACGCCGACTACGGCTACAACGCGCGCGCCTCGGCCGGGGTGTGCGGGGTGGACTCCGGCACGGTCTACCTGGCGGTCCTGCCCGCGGCGCACAACTTCACCATGGTCTCGCCGGGCATCGTGGGCGTCCTGGGCGCGGGGGGCACCGTCGTGCTGTGCCCCGACCCCAGCCCCACCACGGCCTTCGGACTCATCGAACGCGAGGGGGTCACCCTCACCTCGCTCGTGCCCGCCCTGGTGCCCTCCTGGCTGGACGAGGCCCGCCGGACCCGGGCCGACCTGTCCTCGCTGCGGGTGCTCCAGGTCGGCGGCTCCCGCCTGGACGACACCACCGCCCGCCGGATCGGCCCGGAGCTGGGGTGCCGGCTCCAGCAGGTGTTCGGCATGGCCGAGGGACTGAACAACTACACGCCCCTGGACGCCCCGGACGACGTCGTGTGCGGCACGCAGGGCAGGCCGCTCTCCCCCGCCGACGAGGTCCTCGTCGTGGACGAGGACGGCGTCCCGGTCCCCGACGGCGTCCCCGGGGAACTGCTCACCCGCGGCCCCTACACGCTGCGCGGCTACTACCGGGCGCGCGAGCTCGACGCGCTGCGGTTCACACCGGACGGCTTCTACCGCACCGGGGACCTCGTCACCCGGACCCCCGCCGGGGACCTGGTGGTGGTGGGCCGGGTCAAGGACCAGGTCAACCGGGCCGGGGAGAAGATCGCCGCGGTCGAGGTGGAGGAGTACCTGCTCGCCCTGCCCGGGGTCAGGGCCGCGGCGGTCGTGGGACTGCCCGACCCCCACCTCGGGGAGCGCTCGGTGGCGTTCCTCGTCGCGGAGGGCCCCGTGCCCTCCCGGGAGGAGGTCCGTGCGGCGGTGCTGGGGCGCGGGGCGGCCCCGTTCAAGGTCCCCGACGAGGTGCGCCCTGTCGCGTCGCTCCCCCTCACCGGGGTCGGCAAGGTCGACAAGAGGCGGCTGCGCGCGCACGGGGGCGCATGACGGCCGGGGCGGCCGGCGCGGGCGGCGCGGGCCGCCCGCCCCGGGCGCCGCTCAGGCGGCCAGGGCCGCGAGGACCTGCTTGGCGGTCACCACGTCCGCGCACCGGCGCGCCGCGTAGGACAGGGCCATCGCGTGGTCGGCGGCGGAGAAGTCGGCGACCGCGTCGGCCGCGACGAACGTCCGGATGTCGCGCATGAAGGCGTCGCAGGCGGTCATCAGCACACCGATGTGGGCGTACACGCCGCAGACGACGAGCTGGTCCCGGCCCGACCGGCGGAGCAGGCCCTCCAGGTCGGTCCGCACGAAGGCGCTGTACCGCCACTTCGTGACGTGCAGGTCCCCCTGCTCCGCGTCGAACGGGACCGCGAGGCCGGTGTGCGCCGGGTCGTCGCGCAGCCCCTCGCCCCACAGGTCCCGCAGCAGACCCCGGTCGTCCGGCCTCTGCGCGCCGGGCTGGGCCGTGTAGATCCGGGGGACGCCGCGTTCCACGCAGGCCTCGCGGAGCAGGGCGATGTTGGAGAGCAGCTCGGGCACCGGCTCGGCACCCTCGTCGAACGCCCCGAGGAAGTACCGCTGCATGTCGTGGACCAGCAGGACGCAGCGGTCGGGGTCGAGCGTCCAGTCCATCCGGGGTTCGGGCAGGTCGGACTCGGTGGGCATGGGGTAGGAGGGGATGGCGGGCAGGGACACGGCTTTCTCCGGCCTCTCGTCTTCGGTCGCGGGCGGCGTCAGGAGCCGAGTCCGGCTCCTCCGTCCACGCGCAGGTCGTGCATGGTGATGTGGGAGGCTTCGGGCGAGCAGAGGAAGGCGACGGCGTCGGCGACGTCCTCCGGGCGGGCCAGCCGGCCCAGGGGGATGCCCACCCGGAACTCCTCGGGCACGCCGGTCACCGCGGGGTGGGGTCCCCCCGCACCGCCCCAGCGGGCGCGGCTCATCCCGGTGTCGGTCGCGCCGGGGGACACCACGTTGCACCGGACCCCGCGGGGGGCCATCTCCAGTCCGAGACAGCGGGTGAAGTGGGCGACCGCGGCCTTGGAGGCCGCGTACGCGGACATGCCCGCCCGGGGCACCGTCCCCGCGTCCGAACCGACCGTGACGATGGCCCCGGCCCCGCGCGGGGCCATCCTGCGGGCCGCGGCCCGGCAGACCTGGAAGACGCCCAGGGCGTTGACGTCGAAGACCGCGCGCCAGTCGTCGGAGGAGAACTCCGTGACGGCTCCCCAGCGCAGGACCCCGGCGACGTTGACCAGGGCGTCCAGGGGACCCTGGTCCTCCTCCACCGCGGCCACGAGGGCGTCGACCGCGGCCTCGTCGGTGACGTCGAGCCGGTGCCCGGTGACGGGGAGGCCGGAGCGGGAGAGCCCGGCGGTGAGCCTGTGGACGGCGGGGCCGTCCGCGTCCGCGGCGGCGACCCGGTAGCCCGACCCGGCGAGGCGGCGGACCACGGCGCCGCCGATGCCTCCGGCGGCACCGGTCACGAGGGCCGATCGGTCATGCGCAGTCAGGGCACACCCCCGCGAATTCCAGTGAGTAGGCGAGTCCGGCGAAACCGGTCAGCCGCTCGACCCGGGTGAGCACCGCGCGCAGCTCCCGCGCGTGCGGGACCTCCTGTGCGCGGCCGCACACGCGGCAGAGCAGATGGTGGTGGGAGGAGGTCGCGCACCGGCGGTAGAGGCGCTCGCCGTCCTCGGAGTGGATGGTGTCGACCTCGCCCTCCCGCGCCAGCCGGTGCAGCGTCCGGTACACGGTGGACAGGCTGGGGGGGCGCCGCGGACCGCCGCCGGAGTCCGCGATCAGGGCGTGGACCTCCTGGCAGCTGCGGAACCGGTCGCCCCGCCGCAGCGCGGCCAGCACCTCGCCGTCGTACCTGGCTCCCGCACCCATGTCACCGGGCTCCCGGCCGGTCGGCGTACCGGGCCCGTCCGGCCGCCCGGGCGGGGCTCGGGTCACGGTGCGGGCTGTTCACATGCGCTCCTCGGGGGAAGGGCGGACCGGTCACCGCTCCTCGACGGGCCGGATCGGGTGGGTGTGCGGGGGCGGGCGGCCTGCGGACCGGACTGGGATGCGAGGAGTGGACAGCGGCCGCCCACCCATGCCAGATTATGATAACCGTTTTCATTTTGGCAAGACGGCTCCCCGTCGGTGCCGGGCCCCGGCGCCCGGCACCGGCGGGACCGCCCCGTCCTCCGCGACCTCTGGAGAGGCATCCCGTGACCGAGTACGACGACCCCTACCGGCTCTCCGGCCGCTACCTGGACATCATGATCCGCGGCTGGTGGGACCACCACGGCACCACCGTCGCGGAGGCCCTGCGTGGACTGCCCGCGGACTCCGGGCCCGTCGTGGACGCGGGCGCGGGCGGCGGACAGGGCACCCGCCTCATCGCCCGAACCCTGCCGCAGGCCCGGATCCTGGCCGTGGAGCCCTCCCCCGTCCTGGTCGCCGTACTGCTCTCCCGCGTCGCCGACGACCCGGATCTGCGCACCCGCGTCACCGTGGACGGCGACGACCTGCTGGCCGCCGACCTGCCCGAGCTCATCGGCGGTGTGGTCATGGCCAACCTCATCGGCCACTTCAGCCCCCACGAGCGCGACCGCCTCTGGGAGGACCTGGCCCCGCGCCTGGCCCCCGGCGCGTTCGTCCTGGTCAACCTGCCCTGGCCGACCGGGCCCGAGGCGGTGGAGCGGTCCCGGATGAGCGAGGTGCCCGTGGGCGGGCGCACCTACGTGGGCTGGGCCGGGGCCGAGCCCGCCGGGCCCGAGCGCCTCACCTGGCACATGACCTACGAGACCCGCGAGGGCGACCGCGTCCTGTCCTCCGACGACGTCCGCTACGACTGGTGGACCGTGTCGGAGCGGTCCCTGCGCGCCGAGACCGCGCCCCACGGCCTGGCCGTCGCCCCCCACGGCCCCGCCGAGGCCGGCCTGTACAAGATCCTGCGGGAGGACTGACCCGTGGGCACACCGACCGACCTGCCCGTGACCGTGCTGTCCGGATTCCTCGGCGCGGGCAAGACCACCCTGCTCGACCACCTGCTGAAGAACCTGGACGGCCTGCGCGTCGCGGTCATCGTCAACGACATGAGCGAGATCAACATCGACGCCGACCTGGTCCGGGGCGGGGGGCACCTGTCCCGGACCGACGAGCGCCTGGTGGAGATGACCAACGGCTGCATCTGCTGCACCCTGCGCGACGACCTGCTGGAGGAGGTCGCCCGCCTGGCCGGGCAGGGCCGGTTCGACCACCTGCTCATCGAGTCCAGCGGCATCTCCGAGCCCATGCCCGTCGCGGCGACCTTCGCCGTCCCCGGGCCCGACGGCCGACCGCTGCTGGAGGGGGCCAGGCTGGACACGATGGTGTCGGTGGTCGACGCCGCGAACTTCCTCGTCGAACTCGACCGCGGCGACGACCTCCTCGACCGCGGTCTGGACGCCTACGAGGACGACGAGCGCACCGTCAGCGACCTGCTCGTCGACCAGGTCGAGTTCGCCGACGTCCTCCTCGTCACCAAGGCCGACCTGGTCACCGCCCAGGAGGCCGACCGCGTGGAGGCCGCCGTGCGGCGCCTGAACCCGCTCGCACGCGTCCTGCGTGTCTCCCACGGGCAGGTCGACCCCGCCGAGCTGATCGGCGCGAACCTGTTCGACCTCGAACGCGCCTCCCGCGCCCCGGGCTGGGTGGCCGAGCTCAACGGCGACCACGTCCCCGAGACCGAGGAGTACGGGATCTCCAGCCTGGTGTTCCGCTCCGACCGCCCCTTCCACCCCGGCCGCCTGTGGGACCTGGTCTCCGAGGGCTTCGAGGACGGGAGGTACGGCACCGTCCTGCGCACCAAGGGCTTCTTCTGGCTGGCGACCCGCGCCCGCACCACGGGACTGTGGTCCCAGGCCGGCCCGGTCGCCCGCTTCGAGCCCGCGGGGGTGTGGAACCCCGCCGACGGCGCGGCCCTGGGGTACGCACCCGAGGACCTCGTCGACACCGAACCGGTCGAGCCCCGCCAGGAGCTGGTGTTCATCGGCACCGCCCTGCGCCGCCGGGAGCTGGAGGAGGCCCTGCACGCCTGCCTGCTCACCGACGACGAGTCGGCGGCCCCCTGGGAGGCGCTGCCCGACCCGTTCCCGGAGTGGGAGGTCCACGGCCTGCACGCCCACCACTCCCGCGCCTGACCGGACCGGCTCCCCCGGTCCCGGCCGGAATCGGAGGGCCCGCAACGGTGTTCGGGACCGGTGTCACCCCCACCGCCCCGGCGGCGCCCCGCCCGCCGGACCGAACGCCGAAAGCGAGAAGAAGTGAACACGGAGACCATCCGCGTCTACGGCGCCGACTGGTGCCGGGACTGCCGGCGCACGAAGCAGCAGCTCACCGAGCTCGAGGTGCCCTTCGAGTACGTCGACCTGGAGAACGACCCCGCGGCGGCGGAGCGGGCTCGGGAGATATCCGGCCGGACGAACATCCCGGTCGTCGTCTACCCGGACGGGACCCACCACGTCGATCCGAGCAACCCCCGGGTCGAGGAGAAGCTCCGCGCGCTGTCGGTGATCTGAACCGGAGGCGGCGCCGTCCCCGAAGAGCCGGGGGCGGCGCCGCCGGTCCGACCGGCCCGCCCTCAGCGCGGGACCGCCTTCCCCAGGCGCCGGACCGCCTCGGTGAGGACCGCCTGGGAGGTGGCGAAGTTCAGCCGCACGTGCCCGGAGCCGCCCGACCCGAACACGTGCCCGGAGCTCAGCGCCACCCGCGCCCGGTCCAGGAACACACGCGCCGGACCGGCCAGCTCGGTCACGATGCCGGGGCCGTCCGCGCCGCCGGAGTCGTCGAGGCCCAGCCCGCGGCAGTCCAGCCAGGCCAGGTAGGTGCCCTCGGGCGGGGTGTACCCGACACCGGGCAGGTGCTCTGCGAGGAGCCGCCCCAGCAGGTCGCGGTTGGCGGCGAGCCCGCCGAGGAGGGCGTCGAGCCAGGCCCCGCCCTCGTCCAGGGCCGCGGTGTGGGCCAGCACCCCCAGGTGGCTGGGGCCGTGGCCGACCTCCTCGGGCATGCGCGCCAGGTCGTCCGCCGCCTCGGGGCCGGCGAGCACGAGCCCGGCCTTGAGTCCGGCGAGGTTCCACGCCTTGGAGGCGGAGGCGACCGCGAAGGCGTCCTCCGCGCCGTCGACGCTGAGATAGGGGGTGAACCCGGCGCCGGGGAGCACCAGCGGGGCGTGGATCTCGTCGGAGACCACCCGCACGCCGTACTCCCGGGCGAGGGCGGCCACCGCTGCCAGCTCCTCGGCCGTGTGCACCGCCCCGGTCGGGTTGTGCGGGTTGCACAGGAGGTGGACCACCCGGCCGCCCCGCTCCCGTGCGGAGGCGAACGCCTCCTCCAGTGCGGCGGGGTCCAGGCGCCCGCCGGCGCCGAGCGGCGCCTCCACGATCCTGCGGCCGGCGTGGGTGACGAACGCGTAGAACGGCGGGTACACGGGCGGGTCGACGACCACCGTGTCTCCGGGCTCGGTGACCAGGCGCAGGACCTCCACGATGCCGAGCATGACGTCGGGCACCAGCGCGGTGTGCTCCACGGCGAGCCCGCCCCAGCCCCAGCGGCGCTCGGCGAACCCGGCCAGCGCCTCGGCGTAGGCGCGGCCGCCGGCGGGGTAGCCGGTGTCGCCGAGCTCCACCGCGCGGTTCAGGGCCCGGGCGACCGGCTCGGCGAGCGGCACGTCCATCTCCGCCACCCACAGCGGCAGCACGTCCTCCGGATGGGTACGCCATTTCATGCTCGTACGCCGGCGCAGCTGTTCGACGGTCAACTGCTCCAGCGGGTTCGGCGCGTCCGCCGCCTCGTGCCCCATGCTCGCCCTCCGTGATCGGCACGGCCGCCCCGGTGGCGGCCATGGGATCATCCTGCCTTCCGGCCGGGCGTTCCGACACCCCCCGGCCGGATCCGGGAGGGTCCGCGCGGGTCAGCCCCGGCGGGGCTGCGGTGCCACGGCGGCGGGCATCTCCCGGGCCGGGCGGATGTTGTGGTTGCGGTGGAAGACGTTGTCCGGGTCGTACTCGGTCTTGACCGCGCTGAGCCGGGCGTAGTTGTCCTCGCCGAAGCCCCGGACCACCCGGGCCTCGCCCTCGTCGCCGGTGAAGTTGAGGTAGACGTCCCCCGTGGACCACGGACGCATGTCCCGGCGGATGTCCTTCACCCACTGGACGGCGCGCTCGTCGTCCGCGGGGTCCTCCCACATCGCGAGCGGGTGGACGGCCCACTGCGCGTGGCGCCAGGGCAGCGGGTAGTCGGTCCGTGCCCGTCCGACGGCGCCGCCGAGCGGCAGGATGGCGTGGGCCGTGGGCGAGGGGACGACCATGCCGTCGGCCCGGGCGCAGAAGGCGTCGACCGCGGAGTCGGGGAGCGACTCCAGGTGCTCCACCGTCCAGTAGTTGCGGTATCCGGGCGGGTCGTCGAGCGCCTTCTGCACCTCGGCGTAGGGCATGTCGGTGACCATCTCCACCGCCGGGTGCAGGCGCAGCAGCGGCGCGGCCAGGTCGCGCAGCACCGCCTCGCCTCCCACGCAGGTGATCGCCGTCCCGCACAGCATCCTGCCGACCAGTTCCTCCGGGATGAACGGCTCCGGCTGCGCGACGAGGTAGATCAGCCCGCCGCCGATCTCGTCGGGGGCCTGCGCCATGAGGTCGCGCCAGGTGCGCACCACCTCGGGTCCGGCCTCCGGCAGGAAGAGCAGCAGCCCCAGGGAGAACTCCGGCAGCGGGTACAGCCGCAGCTCCAGGCGGGTGGCGACGCCGAAGTTCCCGCCGCCGCCGTGCAGGGCCCAGAACAGCTCGGGGTTCTCGTCGGCGGAGGCGTGCACGAGGTCGCCCTCGGCGGTGACCAGGTCGACGCCCAGCAGGTTGTCGCAGGCCAGGCCGAACTTGCGCTCGACCCACCCTGATCCGCCTCCGAGCACGAAGCCGCCGATGCCGGTGGTCGAGACCCGGCCGCCGGTGGTGGCCAGGCCGTGCCGGGCGGTCGCCTCGTCCATCTGTCCCATCACCGCGCCGCCGCCGAGGCCGACCCGCCTGCCGTCGGCGTCCACCGTCACCGTGTTCATCCGGCGCAGGTCGATGACCAGGCCGCCGTGGGTGAGGCTCATCCCCGCGACGCTGTGCCCGCCGCCGCGCACGGCGATCTCCAGCCCCTCCTCCCGGGCGCACTCGATGCAGCGGCGGACGTCGTCGGTGCCCAGGCACTGGGCGATGACGCCGGGCCGCAGGTCGATCATGGAGTTGAAGAGGGCGCGCGCCTCCTCGTAGCCGTCGTCGGTGGCGGAGTACACCTGTCCCGCGAACCCCGACCTCAGGCGCGACAGCACGGTGTCGGACACGGGTTGCACGTTGAGCTGGGCCATGGCCGTCTCCCTCGGAGAAAGGGGGCCACCCGGCCCGGAACGGGTGACGGTGCCGCCGGAGCGGAGACGCCGCGGGCGGCCCCTTCTGGCAGCGTAGGACGGGAGGGCGGTGCCGAGCAGCACGCTTTGGCGGTTCGTTGCCGGAAACTGTTCCGAACCTGTACGGCCGGGCCGTTTCCCCTTGCCCCGCAGTGGTCGGCCGTATCCGTACGCCAACACCCCCTTTGTCCGCCTGTGGGGCCGCCCTGGCGAACACCGGGACCACGCGTCGCGATCTCCACACTCTGTGCGACGGTTGCGTCACCCGGTGACCGGAACCGGCCGTCCGGCCCCACCGGCGTCCCATCGGCTTCGCCCCCGCCCCGCACAGGTCTCCGCCCCGGCCGGCCGCCGGGTCGGTGCGGCAGGCGGGCCCGGGGGTCCCTGCGGCATGGAGGGCCCGACCTCCACGGTGTCCTCGCAAGCGTTGAGAGCCGGTCCGGGGCCGGGCCTCCGAGAGGGGGTGCCGGCGGAGGAGCCCTCGATGCCCGCTCCCCGGTACCGGCCTCTGGCGGTCGGCCGGGGCGCGGCATCCCCCTCACGCGGCTCGTGGTGCCGCCGGTGCGATGGGGCGGTCAGGCGAGCGGAGTGAAGAAATAGGTGTCACGGCCCGCGATACGCCCGTCCGGGCTCAACCGGAAGTGGTCCGCGTAGCGGAGGCTGATCGGGTCCCCGGTCTTGAGCAGGCCCTCGAAGGTCCCGAGGGCGACCGCATGGCCTTCGGACTGGACCACGTCCAGCACGGTGTGCGCCCCCCGGCTGATGGCCCGTTCCTGACCGTAGAACCTCAGCAGCCCCTCGGGGCCGATCCGCGCTTCGTAGCCGGGGCGGCGGTAGACCGCGTCCTCGGTGAAGAGCCGCGCGAGGGTCTCCACACGACCGGTGTCGACGAGGCGGTAGAAACGGTGCAGCAGGTCATCGACCCGGGTACGGCTGTCGGTGGGGTCGGTCATGGTCTCGCACTCCATGGGGTTCGTAACGGGGAGCGTGCTCTCCACGGTCTCCCCGGGGTTTCACGGCGTGTCCGCGGCCCCGGCCGGCCGCGTGGCGGTCCGCCGGGCCCGGCGGACCGCCACCGCCCTCCGGCGGCGCGCCGGGTCCCGGCCTCCCGTCGGGCGGAGGTCCCGGGAGGCGGCGAAGGGTCCTCACCTCCCCCGCGGGGCGAGGGACGATCCGGCCCTCTTTCCCTCGTCGCGTTCGGCGAGCAGCTCCCGGATGTGGTCGTTGAGCGCGTACCTGCGCAGGACGCCGTCCGGGAGGCCGTGCGCGCCGTCGATGCGGCCGAGGCATCCGGCGTGCCCGCACGAGCAGTCGAAGGGCGAGGACATCTCCCACTCCGTGGACGGGTAGAAGAAACCGAGGGGTTCTCCGGCGACGAGCGGCCGGAGGGCGACCACGTCGCCCGTGCCGGCGTCCACGAAGGTGTTCGGTACGCAGGAGTGGTTGAGGTAGCGCACAGCGTCGGAGTCGATGTGGCGCTCCCGGGCGACCTGGACGGTGTACCTGTCGCGCGGCGAGGTGACCGCGGTGGCGGCCCAGGACGCGATCGTCCCGCCGAGGTCGATCGCCTGTGCGGCCACGTACCCCTTCTCACCGGAGGCCGACAACCCCATCTCCATGAGAAATCCCTGCATCTTGTCGCTTTCCTCTCCTTCTCCTTCACCTGTCAACGCGGAACAGGCCGTGGCGGTCCGGCATGCGGGCCGGGGCGGTGGGGGACTCACGGGTCGGCTGCGGACACGGCCTCCGCCTCGGCGTCGTCGGCGCGGGTGACGACGGTGCGAAGGGGGCGGGCGAGAACGCAACAGGCGAGCAGGATGACCGCTCCGGCCACGACGGAGGGCAGGCGGAGGTCGATCCTGCTGAGGAGGCCGGCCGCCAGCGCACCCACGGGGGCCGCACCGTAACCGAGCACACGGACGTACGCCATGACGCGCCCGCGCACGCCGACGGGTACGACCAACTGGGCACAGCCCATGGTGACCGTGGTGCAGACGGTCCCGGCCATGGCCACGCACGCCCATGCGAGGCAGGCGGTGAGAGCGTTCGGGGCCAGTCCGAAGCCGACGCACGACAGGGACATGAGGACCAGGGATCCGGCCGCCACCGGGAACCGGCCGAACCGGCCGATCGCCCTTCCGATGAGGACGACACCGGCGATGCCCCCCACGGCGGCCCCCGAGAAGAAGAGGCCGTAGAGGGAGTCGGGTACTCCGAAGTGGTCGCGGACGACCAGAACGAGCACGGACGCCTGCCCCATCACCGCCATGGTGGTGATCGCGCTGAGCGCGGCCACGGCGAGCAGCGGTCGGTCGGCGTGGACGAAACGCAGCCCGACCGCCGTGTCGGACAGGACCGGGCGCAGCACTCCGTCCCTGGGGCGGTCGGTACCGGGTCTGCGCGCCGCCACGGGAAGCCCGAGGAGGACGAACGCCCCGAGCAGGTAGGCTCCCGCGTTGACCGCGACGGGCAGGGCCGCGGCCACCACGAACAGCAGGCCTGCCAGCGGCGCCCCGGCGAAGTCGTCGGCGACGGTCCTGCCGCCGACGAGCCTGGCGTTGGCCCGGTCCAGGGAGCCCGCCGGGACCAGGCCCGGGACCATCGTCTGGGCGGAGATGTCGTAGAAGATCTCGCAGCTCATGACCAGGAACATCACGGCGTACAGCACGCCCATGGTGGCGTTCCCGGTGGCGATGAGCACGGCGAGGACGATGAGCGCCCCGGCGCGCACGACGTTGGCCGCGATCATCAGGGCGCCCCGGTCCGCACGGTCCACCACGGCTCCCGCCAGGAGCCCGAACAGCAGCCAGGGCAGGAATCGGACCGCCGTCAGCCCGGCGATCGCCAGCGGGTCGTCGGTGATCAGGGCCGCGATCATCGGCAGTGCGACGAGCAGGGCCCCGTCGGCCAGGTTGCTGGACATGTTCCCCGACCAGAAGCGGAGGAAGGGGGTGCCCAGACCCCGGGCCGGCGCCTCCCCGGCCGGGCGGGCGCCGCCGGCCCGGGGGCCGGGCCGCGGCGGGGACGCGGTGCCGTCCTCGTCAGTCACGGCGCAGGCTCAGCGGTCGGATGTCGGTCCAGTTCCGTTCGATGTGGTCGAGGCATTCCCTGCGGCTCCTCTCACGCAGAACCACCTCCCAGCCCGCCGGTACGTCGGCGAAAACGGGCCACAGGGCGTGTTGCCCCTCGGCGTTGACCACGGCGTGGAACAGGGCTTCCTCGTCATCGAAGGGGTTCTGCACGGGGTGCCTGCCTTTCTTCTGGGGCGGGGTCCAGCTTCTGTGCGATGATCCGGCCGATCGCGTCGAGCGGTTCCGGATCGGTCATGGACATGTGATCGGTGTCGATGCGGTGTTCCTCGACCGTCCCGGTGACGTACTCGCTCCAGGCGGCGGGGCCGCCCTGAACCGGGTTGCGGGCGGCGGTGAAGAACGTGACGTCCGCGTCGAGGAGGCGTGGGCGGAAGGTCCGGAGGAGCTCGTGGTGGTTGAGGGCCGCGTCCACGAGGGAGCCGGTCTCCGCTTCGGCCAATCCCCGCAGGACCGGGAACCGCGCGCGCAGGGCGCGGACGGCGTCGTCGCGGTCGAAGGGCGGGCCGTCCGCCTCCTCTGCGGCGCCGGGGTCGATGCCGTCGAGCAGCACTCCCAGGAGCCGCCGGTGACCGGTGGTGCGGGGGGCCGTGGTGGGTGTGGAGGGGAAGGAGTCCATGAGCCCGAGGAACTCCACCTGCTCGCCCGCGGACCGGAACCGTACGGAGATCTCGTGTGCGAGATTGCCGCCGAACGACCAGCCGAGCAGCCGGTAGGGGCCGCGCGGCTGGACCTCGCGCATCCTGTCCAGGTAGTCCTCGACGACGGCCCCGATGCTTTCGGGCATCCGGTCCGGTCGGGTCAGGGCGACGGTCTGAAGCCCGTAGAGGGGCTGGCCGGGGTCGAGGGTGCGCAGGAGCCCCGCGTAACCCCAGCTCATGCCCAGCCCGGGGTGTACGCAGAAGAGCGGGGGCCGGTCCCCGCCCGCCCGGAGCGGCAGGAGGACGTCCAAGGCCCGTCCGCCCCCGCCTCCGGCGTCCGCGGCGAGGATCCCGGAGACGGTGGGGGCCGCGAACACGTCCTTGACCCGCAGTTCGAGCCCGAGGGTGTCGCGTGCCCGTGCGGCCAGGCGCATCACGAGGAGCGAGGTCCCGCCCAGCGCGAAGAAGTCGTCCTCGACCCCGACCGGTCCGTCGAGGCCGAGGACCTCGGCGAAGAGGTCGCACAGGACCTGTTCCCGCGGGGAGTGCGGCCGGTGGCCGCCGGGGAGCGCCCGGACCGGTTCGGGGAGCGCGCGGAGGTCGGTCTTGCCGTTGTCGAGGACCGGTATGCGGTCGAGCACCGTCAGGGTGGAGGGGAGCATGTAGCCGGGCAGCTGTGCCGCCAGGAGGGGGCGCCACCCGACGGGCGGGCGGGCCCCGGACCGCTCCTCCTCCACGGTGACGTAGGCGGCGATCTCCGGTCCGTGCGGACCGTGCCGTGGCACGACCGCGGCCCTGCGGACCCCCGGGAGCGCGGCCAGGGCCGTCTCGATCTCCCCGGGTTCGACGCGCAGCCCCCGGATCTTGAGCTGGTCGTCGTTGCGGCCCAGGAATTCCAGCTCCCCGTCGGCCCGCCACCGCACCAGGTCACCGGTGCGGTACATGCGCCCGCCCGTGGTGGAGAACGGGTCCGGAACGAAGCGTTCCGCCGTCAGGTCCGGTCGGCCCAGGTAGCCCCGGGCCACGGTGCCGCCCACGATGTGGAGTTCTCCGGTCACCCCGGTGGGGACGGGCGACAGCCGTTCGTCGAGCACGCGGACACCGATCCCGGGGAGCGGGGTGCCGATGTGCGGTACGCGGCCGGCGACGGCGGTGGCCGTCGCGTTGACCGTGGTCTCCGTGGGGCCGTAGCCGTTGAACGCGGCCAGGGCGTCGGTGTCGGCGAGCTCCCGCCACATCCGCGCCGGCACCGCCTCTCCGCCGAGGAAGAGCCGGAGAACCGGGGCGTCGGCGTCGGTGCGCCCGGCGAGCGCGGACAGGACCTCGTCGCGGACCGACTCCCAGTAGGAGGGGGTCGCCCCGAAGTAGGTGATCCGCCGGTCGGCCAGGGTCCGGGCCATGCTCCGGGCGTCGTCGCGCACATCGTCGTGGACGGGGACGACGGTGTCCCCGCGGGCGATCGGCATCCACTGCTCCATGGAGGCGTCGAAGGCGGGGCTCGCGGTCCACGCGGACCGGCGGGGGGCGGGCACCCAGTAGTCCGATCCGTCGAGGGCCGCGAGGAAGGACGCCACGTTGGCGTGGGTGATCGCGACCCCCTTGGGCCTGCCCGTGGAACCCGAGGTGTAGATGACGTAGGCCAGGTCCTCCGGGTCCCCCGGTCCGGTGAGAGCGGCGGGGAGCGTACCCGGGTCGGCCCACCCGGTGTCCCGGTCCGCCTCCACCTCGACGGCACCGCCGACGTGCCCGCGGGTCGCCCGGTCCACGAGCACGGTTCGGGCACCGGCCCCGGCCATCACGTTCTCCACCCGGCCGGCGGGGGTGCCCGGGTCGAGCGGGAGGAAGGCGGCCCCCGTCCTGAGGACCGCGAGCATCGCGGCGATCGCGTGTTCGGACCGGTGCATGAGGACCGCGACGAGGTCCCCCGCTCCGACACCGGTCCCCGCCAGGTGGGCGGCCAGGCGGTCGGACCGGTCGGCCAGGTCCCGGTAGGTCCAGGGGGCGCCGGCGGTCAGCACTGCGGGTGCCAGGGGGCTCCGTTCCACCTGTTCGCGGAACCTCTCCAGCAGCGGCAGGGCCCGGGGGGCGGTGCCGGCCGGGGTTCCGGCGGTCCTGGCGCGTTCGGCCTCCGTGCGTACGTCGAGGAGGTGCACGGGTAGTCCGGGGTCCGCCGTCACGGCGTCCAGCACGCCCGCGAGGCGGCGGAGAAGGGAGTCGGCCGTGCTGTGGGCGAAGAGGTCCGTCGTGTAGTCCACCCATAGCCGGACGGCCCCCTCCTCGGGCACGTGGAGGGTGAAGCCGAGGTCGAACATGGCCTCGGCGGCCGTCCCGTCCTCTCCGTCCGGTGCGGCCGCCGTCCACCCGTCGGGGTCGTGGCCGCCGTGCTCGGCTGCGAACATCACCTGGAAGAGGGGGTTGTAGGCCGTGCTCCGGGCCGGGTTGAGGGCCTCGACCACCTCTTCGAAGGGCACGTCCTGGTGGTCGAACGCGGCCAGGTCCGCATCGCGGACACGTTCCAGGAGGTCGGCGAACGACGGGTCCCCGGAGACGTCGGTGCGCAGGACCAGGGTGTTGACGAAGAACCCCACCGCATCGTCCAGAGCGGGGTCGGGGCGCCCGGCGGTCGGGGTGCCCAGGACGATGTCCGGTCCGGCGCCCAGACGAGCCAGCATCGCGGCCAGGGCGGCGTGCACGACCATGAAAGGGGTCGCCGCGTGCGCGCGGGCCAGTGCGGTGATCCTGTCGGAGGCCCCGGGGGTCAGTCGCAGCGACCTCCTCGCGCCCCGGCGGGTCGGGCGCGCGGGCCGCGGGAAGTCGGTCGGCAGCGCTATGACCTCGGGGGCGCCGGCCAGGGTCGAGCGCCAGAAGTCCAGTTGCCCGGAGCGCAGCGAGTCGGGGTCCTCCGCGTCACCCAGCACCTCGCGCTGCCACAGCGCGTAGTCGGTGTACTGGACCGGCAACGACTCCCACGCCGGTGCCCGACCCGCCCGGCGGGCCCGGTACGCCCGCCTGAGGTCGCGTGCCAGCGGGGACATCGACACCCCGTCGCACGCGATGTGGTGCACGACGACGGCGACCACCGTGCGACCGTCGGTCGACTCGAACGAGCGGGCCCGCACCGGGCCGTCGACCGACAGGTCGAACGGCAGGGAGCAGAAGGCGCGCACCTGTTCGCGCACCGTGTCGGGGTGCCGCGCGCCTCCGTCGGCCGGCTCCAGGGGGATCGACGCCTCCTCCACCGGGAGCACCCGCTGGTGGGGCTCGCCCTCCGACTCGGCGTAGACCGTGCGCAGGATCTCGTGCCGTGCGGCCACATCGGCCAGGGCCGCCGTGAACGCGTGCGCGTCCAGCGGTTCGGGGAGTGTGAGCACCAGGGGGACGTTGTAGGTCGAGTCGGTCCCCTCGGCGCGGTTCAGGAACCACATGCGGCGCTGTGCGTAGGAGAGCGGGACGCGCTCCGGACGCGGTGCCGGCCGCAGCTCCGGGCGCCGTGAGCCCGCACCGGCGGCGCCCCGGGAGACCAGGGGGCGCAGGAGGGCGACCGTGGGGTGCCTGAACACCTGGCGCACCAGGAGTTCTGCGCCCAGTGCGTCCCTCACCTGCGCGATCAGCCGCATGACCAGCAGCGAGTGGCCGCCCAGGTCGAAGAAGGAGTCGTCGATCCCGACGGGGGTGTCCAGGCCGAGCACGTCGGTGAACAGCCCGCACAGGATCCTCTCCACCTCGTCGCGGGGGCCGCGCGAGGAGGCGGCCGCTGCCGGGGCCGGAGCGGGCAGCGCGCTGCGGTCGAGCTTGCCGTTCGCGGACAGCGGCAGGGATTCCATCACCACGACCGCGGACGGCACCATGTACTCCGGCAGCACCGCCGCGGCCTCGGTGCGCACCGCCGCGCCCGAGAGCTCCGCGCCCGGCTCGGGGACCGCGTACGCCACCAGGCGGCGGTCCCTTGGGCGGTCGGTGCGGACCACGACCGCCGCACGGGACACGCCCGGTATCCCCTCCAGGGCCGCGGCCACCTCGCCGGGCTCGATGCGGAAACCCCGCACCTTCACCTGGTCGTCGACACGTCCGAGGAACTCCAGCACCCCTCCGGGGGCCCATCGCGCCCGGTCGCCCGTCCGGTACATCCTCCCGCCGGGGAGCCCGGAGAACGGATCCGGGACGAACCGCTCCGCCGTCAGCGCGGCCCGGGCCGTGTATCCGTGGGCCAGGCCGGCACCGGCCACGTACAGCTCCCCCGGAACCCCCTCGGGAACGGGTCGGAGGAACCGGTCCAGGACGTGACAGCGCCGGTGGGCGATGGGGGCGCCGATCGGCACGGACCGCCCTTCGACCTTCTCGACCCGGTGGGCCGAGGCGAAGACCATGCTCTCCACCGGACCGTACCCGTGCACGAGGCGGACGCGGGGGAACCGTTCGCGGAACCGGCGCAGGTGGCCGGGCGAGGCGGCCTCCCCTCCGGTCAGGACGTCGCGTGCCGCGTCGAAGGCCTCCGGATAGTCGTCGAGCATGACGTTGAACAGGCCCGCCGACAGCCACAGTGTCGTCACCCCGTGCCGGACGGCGAGTCCCGCCATCACCGAGGGCTCGGGCGACCGCCCCGGTTGGAGGACGCATGTACCGCCGTGCAGCAGTGCGCCCCAGAACTCCAGGGCGAACCCGTCCCAGGACACCGGAGCGGACTGCAGCCACACGCTGGATGCGCCGAACCCGGCGTAGTCCTGGCCGACCAGGGCCGAGGACAGGGAGCGGTGCGAGACGGCCACGCCCTTGGGCTCACCGGTGGAGCCGGACGTGAACATCACACAGGCGGTGGAGGAGGCGGGCACGTCGGCGGACCGGTCGGCCGGACGGGCCCGTGCGATGCGCTCCGCCTCCCGGTCGACCAGTACCGGCTCGGCGGTCCCGCCGAACCGGGCGGCTCCGTCCCGGTCGGTGACCGCAAGGGAGCAGGCCGCGGTCACGGCGACCGCGGTCAGGCGGATGTCGGGCAGAGCGGGGTCCAGGGCCAGGTAGGCCGCGCCCGTCTTCAGTACGGCCACGACGGCCACGGCGAATTCCACGCCGCGTTCGAGCAGGATCCCGACCACGTCCCCGGGGCCCGCGCCCCGCTCACGCAGGTGGGCGGCGAGCAGGTCGGCGCGGTGGTCCAGTTCCCCGTAGGAGACCCGTTCCTCCCCGAAGACCAGTGCCGTGGCCCCGGGGGTGCGGCGGGCCCATCCCTCCAGGGCGCGGTGGACCGGAACAGCGAGGGCGTCCTCGGCCGCGGGGGGCGTGTCCTGCACGGGCTCCGGGGGGTCCGGCCACAGGGGGAGGTCGGCGATACCGATCCCCGGATCGGAGGCCACCGCCTCCAGGACCCGGCACAGGCGGTCCACCAGGGATTCCACCGTGGACCGGTCGAACACGTCCAGCGCGAACTCCGCGCCGCACCCCAGTCCGTTCCCGGCCTCGGCGAAGGCGAACGTCAGGTCGAACTTCGCAGCCCGCCACTCGAAGGGCTCCCGTGCGACGTCCGCTCCCGCGAATCCCGGGAGGGCGTCGGCGCGGTCCTGGAGTACGACCATCACCTGGAACAGCGGGTGGTGCGCCGCCGACCGGTCCGGGGCGACCGCCTCCACGACCTGTTCGAACGGCACGTCCTGGTGCGAGAACGCCTCCAGGTCCGTCCGCCGCACCCTCTCCAGCAGTTCTCCGAACGAAGGCGCCCCCGAGGTGTCGGTGCGCAGGACCACCGTGTTGACGAAGAAGCCGACCAGGTCGTCCAACAGGGGGTCCCCGCGGCCCGTCACCGCTGTTCCCAACGGCACGTCCGGACCGGCGCCCGACCGGTCCAGGACGACCGCCACGGCCGCCTGGAGCACCATGAACAGGGTGCAGCCGTGATCGGCGGCGAGGGTGAGCAGAGCCCGGTGGACGTCCTCGTCCACCTGGAACAGGACGGTCCCTCCTGCGCCGGTGGGCTCCTCGGGCCTGGGCCGGTCCAGGGGGAGTTCGAGCGGTTGCGGGATGCCCTCGAGCCGCCGCGTCCAGTAGTCCAGCTGCCGCCGGGCGACGCCCTCGCCCCCGTCGGCGCCGTCCAGCAGTTCCCTCTGCCAGAGGGCGTAGTCCGCGTACTGCACGGGCAGCGGCTCCCAGCCGGGGGCGGCGCCCGCGCACCTGGCCTCGTAGGCCGCTGCCAGGTCCCGCAGCAGCACCCCCTCGGACCAGCCGTCCGTCGCGATGTGGCGCACCACCACGACGAGCACGACGTCGCCTCCGGGGAGCACCAGCCCCTCACCCAGCACCGGAAGGTCCGTCTCCGTGTCGAAGAGATGCCCGACCGAACGGTCGACCGCGGACGGGACCCCGTCCCCGTCGACTCGGCGGACCGTCCACGGCAGCCGTTCCAGAGCCTGCGCCCCGGTCAGCACCCGCTGCGACGGCTCCCCGCCCACCACGGGGAACACCGTCCGCAGCACCTCGTGCCGCTCCACCACGTCCCCCAGGGCCGCCCCCAGCGCGGCCGTGTCCGCCCCGCCCCGGAAACGCAGCACCAGCGGCACGTTGTAGACGCCCGTGTCCCCGCCCGACTGGTCGATGAACCAGAGCCGCCGCTGGGCGTGGGAGAGCGGGATGGACCCGTCGCGGGGGCGGGGGGCGAGGGCCGGCTGCGCCGGCCGGTCCCCGGCCCGGGTGAGGAGCGCGCCCAGTCCCCTCACCGTGGGGTCGGCGAAGAAGTCGCGGACCGACAGCTCGACGCCGTACTGCGAACGGACCCGGGTGATCAACCGCAGGGCCGTGAGCGAGTCGCCTCCGGAGCGGAAGAAGTCCTGGTCGGGGTCGACGCCCTCCCTCCCCAGGAAGTGGCCGAAGAGCGCGCTCAAGGAGGCGGTGTGCTCGGATTCCGGCTCGGTGCGGGGGGAGGCCGGCACCTCGGCGGGAGCGGGTGCGGGCAGCCGCCCGAGGAGCCGTGCCTTCTCCTCGTCGGTGAGCACGAGCGCGTGCTCCGGCCGTGCTCCGGGGTCGTCCACGACCAGGCGCAGCGCGCGCTCCAGGACGGCGGCCAGGGCGCGCGCCGTGGCCTCGTCGAAGACGTCCAGCGCGTACGCGAGGGACAGGCGCAGCACCTCCGGGGAGCCGTCGGCTCCGCGCACGTCCTCCAGGGCGACGGCCAGGTCGAACTTGGCGGTGTCGAGGTCGACGGTCGACACCTCGACGGACTCCACTCCGTGGAAGTCCGCACGGGCCGCGGCCGCGGTGGTGGTGTGCGCCGTGACCGACACCTGGAACAGCGGGTGGGCGGTGCCGCGTTCGGGGGCGACCGCGTCGACGATGCGCTCGAAGGGGGCGTCCTGGTGGGCGAAGGCGTCCAGGTCCGTCTCCCGGACCCGGCCCAGCAGCTCGGCGGAGGTCGGCGAACCCGAGGTGTCGGTGCGCAGGACCACCATGTTGACGAAGAAGCCGACCAGGTCCTCCAGAGCGGGGTCGTCCCGGCCCGCCACGGGGGTGCCGATCGGCAGGTCCGAGCCCGCGCCGGCCGCCGAGAGCGTGAGCGCCAGCGCCGCCTGGACCACCATCAGCACGGTGCAGTCGTGCCTGTCGGCCGATGCCAGCAGACGGCCGTGGAAATCGGTGTCGAGTTCCACCAGGACACGTGATCCGCGGTTCGTGGGCACGGCCGGGCGGGGCCGGTCGTAGGGGAGGTCGAGCGCTTCGGGCGCGCCCCGCAGGGTCCGCCTCCAGAAGTCCGTCCTGGCCGCCAGGAGGCTGCCGGGGTCGTCCGGGCGGCCGAGCAGCTCCTCCTGCCACAGGGTGAAGTCCGCGTACTGCACCGGCAGCGGCTCCCATCCGGGGGCGGCACCCCCGCACCTGGACCGGTAGGCCGACGCCAGATCGCGCAGGAGGACCGCCTCCGACCAGCCGTCGGTGACGATGTGGTGCGCCAGGAGCACCAGCACGGCCGGGTCCGTGCCGGTCTCGAAGAGACGGGCTCTGAGCGGAACGTCCTTCGAGAGGTCGAAGGGCTGTCGGGCGAACGCCTCCACCCGGTGCCGCACCTCGTCCTCGGAGCACCTCTCGACGACCAGTGACGGATAGTCCCCCGGGTCCGTGAGCACGCGCTGGAAGGGCTCGCCGCCGTGTTCCACGAAGACGGTGCGCAACACCTCGTGCCGCTCCACCACGTCGTCCAGGGCGGACCGCAGTTCCGCGGGGCGCAGACCGCGGCCGAACCGGAGCACCAGCGGCACGTTGTAGACGCTCTCGGTGCCTTCGACGCGGTTGGCGAACCACAGGCGCCCCTGGGCGTACGAGAGGGGGATCAAGGCTGCTCCTTCGGTGGGTCGACGCGACCGGCGGGCGGGGCGTGGGACGTCGGTGGGCCGGGGGCGGCCCGTCTCAACGGGCGGCGCTCCGGGAGAGCTCGGCGTCGATGACGGCGGCCAGGTCCCTGAGACGGGGGTTCTCGTAGACCGCGGTGAGCGGGATGGCGACCCCGGAGGAGGCCTTGACCCGGGCCACCAGCTTGATCGCGAGGAGGGAGTGCCCCCCGAGCCGGAAGAAGTCGGCGGTGGGTTCGACGCGGTCCACTCCCAGGACCGCGGACCAGACCTCGGCGATCATCTCCTCGGCCGGGGAGAGCCCGTCGGCGGCGTCGGCCCGCGACGGTCCGTCGGGTTCGGGCAGGGCCGCGCGGTCGAGCTTGCCGTTCACCGTGCGGGGGAACTCCCGGAGCATGACGAGCCGGGACGGGAGCATGGCCGGCGGGAGGAGGTCACGGGCGAACCGCTCGACGCGCTCGGCGAGGCCGTCCGTGTCCCCGGACGGAACCCGGCAGTAGGCGACCAGCCGTTCGTTCGGCGCCTCCCCGCGGAGGACGGCCACGGCTTCGGCCACCTCGGGGTGGTCCGCGAGCACGGCCTCGACCTCCCCCGGCTCCGTCCGGTGGCCGCGCAGCTTGAGCTGGGAGTCCGTCCGGCCGAGGTATTCCAGGGTGCCGTCCTCCAGCAGGCGGGCGAGGTCTCCGGTGCGGTACATCCGCGAGCCCGGCGCCCCGTGGGGGTCGGGGACGAACCGTTCGGCCGTGCGGGCCGGCGCATGCCGGTAGCCGCGGGCCAGGCGGTCCCCGGAGAGGTGGATCTCGCCGGGCACTCCGGGTTCGACGGGGGCGAGGGCGGCGTCCAGCAGGCGCAGGCGCAGCCCGGGGAGGACCGTGCCGATGTGCGGTGCGGGGGCCTCCGGGGCGATGCGACACGAGGTCGCGTCGACGGTGCACTCGGTGGGGCCGTAGAGGTTGGTCGCCCGGATCGCTCCGCGTTCGACCAGAGCGGTGATCCGCCTCCACAGGGCGGGGCTGATCGGCTCTCCTCCGATGAGGAGGTGCAGGGGCTCGGGGAGCCGCCCCGCGGGGACGTGCTCCTCCAGGTGGTCGAGGAGGACGTCCGCGTGCGAGGGGGTCATGTCGAGGTGGGTGAGGCGGCTTCGCGCGGCTTCCGCTGCCATGGCCGCGGGGTCGGTGCGGACCGCCTCGTCCAGGACGACGAGGGTGTCGCCCCGACACACCCTGATCCACTGCTGCACCGAGGCGTCGAAGGACGCGGAGGCGTTCCACCCGACCCTGCCCGCGCCGGCGTCGGCCACCCCCACGGCCTCCAACTCCGCGAGGAGCGCGGAAACCGCCCCGCGGGTGATCTCGACCCCCTTGGGGCGTCCGGTGGAACCGGACGTGTGGATGACGTAGGCGAGGTCCGCCGGGTCCGCGGGGGCGGGCCGGTACGGCAGGCGCCCTCCGGAGGGGTCCGGACGCGGCACCGCCGTGCACCAGGCGTACGCCTGGTGCCCCTCGACGGACTGCCGTGCACACGGACCGTGGTCGCCCTCCCGGTCGTCGGCGAGGCAGGCGACCAGTACGAGGTCCGCCCGGGCCTCGTCCAGGAGCGTCCGGCGCCGGCCGGCCGGCAGTTCCGGGTCGACCGGGAGGTAGGCCGCGCCGGCGGTCAGTGTTCCCAGGATCGCCGGGACCAGTTCGGTGCCGCGGGGCAGGTGGAGTGCGACCACACCGCCGCGGCCGACCGACCGCGTCCCCAGCCACCGGGCGATGAGGGCCGCCTCGTCCCTGAGGCGGTCGAAGGTGAGCGTCGTCCCCGCGTGGACGACGGCGTCCCGGTGGCCGGGCTGGCGGGCGAGGCGGTCGAGCAGGTCCGGGGTGTCCGCTCCGTGTCCGGCGGCCGTCGTCACGCCGCCCCCAGCGGTGCGGTGTGCCCGGGCGCGGGGTCGACGGTGGGCTCGCACTCGTCGAGCGCGACGGGGTCCCCCATGGCCACGAGAACGCTGCGCTCTCCCGTGTAGGCCTCCCGGCCGTGGGCGTTGAGGATGTTGTCCACGAGCAGCAGGTCGCCCTGCCGGTAGGGCTCCCGCAGGGTGGCGGCGCGGTAGGCGTCGTTGAGTGCGCCGACCTCCTCGCGGGTGAGCGGTGTGCCGTCGCCGAGCCTGGTGTCGAAGGGCAGTCCGTCCTCCCCGTAGGTGTCGAGCAGGACGTCGCGGACGTCCTCGTCGAGGGACCAGCGGTTCCAGAAGGCGACGTGGTTGAACCACACCCGCTCACCGGTGCGGGGGTGCGTGACGACGGCGGACCGCCGCTGGACGGTGCGCAGCGACCCGTCCTCCAGCCAGGTGCAGCCGATCAGGTTCCGCCGGCAGTAGGCCTCCACCTCCTCCCGGGAGTCGGTTCCGAAACTCGTCTGCCAGGGCAGCCCGGCCAGTGCGGAGTAGTTGCGGACCAGGAGCCAGCCGTGCTCCTCGAACCTGGCGCGCAGCTCCGCCGGGACCAGGTCGAGCACGGTCCTCATGTCGCCGACGGTCGTCGCACCGCCCGTGGCGGGGACCCTCGCACAGCAGAACAGCAGGGTGCCGGGGAAGTCCAGGGTGTAGCTGTTCTCGTTGTGCAGGGCGATGGGCTGCACCGCGGGCAGGTCGGTGGAGGAGAACAGGCCGTGGCCGTAGTCGGTCCTCGGTGTCGCCTTCTCCTTGTACGCGGCGGGGGCGGGCAGAAGTACGTCGCGCACCCGGGCGAAGTCCCCGGTGCCGGTGACCGGCAGCCCCCGGATGACGAGGCAGCCGGAACGGCCGAGTTCGTCGAGGACACCTTCGCGTTCGGCGTCCAGCCACCGCACCGCCTCGTCCAGGGTGGCCACCCCGGACGCGGTCAGGACGGGGGGCGCGCCGGGCGAGCGCGTCACCCTCGTTCGCACCCCGGCGGGGTTCGTGTCGTCGAACGTCATCAGGTCCATCCCTTTCCCATGGGAGCCCGGGCGGTTTCCGGGTCGGGGTTCCGTGCCACGCCGTGAACGGTGGCACGGACGGTGTCCAGCAGAGAGGCCATCGAGGAGGCGGCCTCGTCGAAGTAGAAGTGGCCGCCGGGTACGGTCCGGACACGGGTCCGGCCTCCGGTCACGTCCTCCCAGGCGCGAAGCGCGGCGACGGGGACGACGGGGTCGGCCTCCCCTCCCACGACGACCACCGGGCAGTCCAGGGTGGGTGCCGGATCGGGGCACCGGTACTCGTCGTCGATGGCGAAGTCGGCCCGGACGGGAGGGAGGATGACCGGGTGCAGTTCGGGTTCGCCGAGGATGGCGGGATCGGTCCCGCCGCGTCGGCGGAGCGCCTCCACGAGGTCCGCGTCCGTGAGCGCGGCCGGATGTACGGGGCTGGGGTTGGCCAGGAAGGGCGCCCTGCACGCCGACACGATCAGCGCCGACGGCGGGCGGCCGCGGGCGGTCAGTCGACGGGCCACCTCGTAGGCGACCAGGGAGCCCATGCTGTGGCCGAACAGGACGACGTCTCCGGGGTGTTCGAGCAGGACCGCCGCGACGGGATCGCTCAGTTCGGCCATCGATGCGGGCACGCCCTCCGCGAACCTGTTCCCCCGGCCGGGGTACTGGGCGATCCGGAGCCCGGCCTCCGCGGGAAGGCGGTCCGCCCAGGGGGTGTAGTAGTGCGCGCTGCCTCCGGCGTGCGGCAGCAGGACCAGGCACGGACCGTTCGGGGCCGGCGCCTCCCTCAGGTTCCACAGGACCGCGTCCGCGTCGACGGGACGGGGGTCCCGCCCTGTGGCCGGGTTCCTCCGGGGCATGATCTCCTCCTGCGCGTCGGCCCCGTCCCGAGCGCCTCTCGGCTCGGGGCGGGCGCCGTCCTCATGGGGGTACGGAGCGGGGCGGTCAGCCCTCTGGCACGGTCTTGCGCCGCGTGTCCAGAACCTACGGCCGGGCGGGGCCCGGACGAGGCATTCCACTACGGCACGAGGGCGGCAGTTGGGAGGCGGCCGGACCGGGCCCGGGTGCCGTCGGGCACGGCGGGGGAGGCCCGGTCCGCCCGGGGCTCATCGGATGCGCTCCGCACCGCCGCCGGGCCCCTGCGGGCCTCCTTCGACCACCCCGGAGCGGGTGCGGCGCGTCAGGGCGGGGCGGGGGCGGGCGGGCTCCGCGAGCTTCACGCGTTCGGCCAGGGCGGCCGGCGAGGGACCGGTGAACAGGTCCTTCAACGACACGTCCGTCCCCAGGTCGGAGCGGATCCGTGCCAGCAGCCGCGTGGCCAGGAGGGAGTGGCCTCCCAGGTCGAAGAAGGAGTCGTCCACCCCCACCCTCTCCAACCCCAGAACCTCCGCGAACAGCCGACACAACAACTCCTCCTGAACCGTCCGCGGCTCACGCCCACCCCCCAGCGCACCGTAATCGGGAACCGGCAGAGCCCGACGGTCCAACTTCCCGTTCGTATTGACCGGCAACCGGTCCAGGACCACCACCGCCGACGGCACCATGTACTCCGGAAGAACCCCCGCCAACCGGGCACGCAGAGAAGCGGCCTCCACCCCCTCCCCCTCCGGCACCACATACGCCACCAACCGCCTGTCACCCGGCCGGTCCTCACGAACCACCACCGCGCACAGACCCACACCCGGCTGCCCCGACACCACCGCCCCGACCTCACCCGGCTCCACCCGGAAACCACGGATCTTCACCTGGTCGTCCACCCGACCCAGGAACTCCAACACCCCCTCACCACTCCACCGCACCCGATCCCCCGTCCGGTACATCCGCCCACCCGGACCACCGAACGGATCAGGCACGAACCTCTCCGCCGTCAACCCGGGACGACCGTGGTACCCCCTCGCGACCTGCGCCCCGGCGAGGTAGAGCTCGCCGGCCACACCCACGGGGGCGGGCATCAGGCCCTCGTCCAGAACGCGGACACGGGTGTTGGGCAGGGGGCGGCCGATGTCCACCCGCGGCCCCGTGCCCAGCGGCCCGCTCATGGTGCTGCACACGGCGGCCTCGGTCGGCCCGTAGGCGTTGACCATGGTCCTTCCACCGGACCACCGCGCCACGGTCTCCGGAGGGCAGGCCTCGCCGGCGGCGCAGAGCAGGCGGAGGCCGGGGAGGGCCGCCGGCGCGCCGTCCGGGAGGGAGCCGAGCACGGCCGGTGTGATCACGGCGTGGGTCACCGCGTGCGCGCGGAGGAAGTCCACCAGGTCCTCCCCCGACAGGGGCAGGCCGGGCGTGGGGAGGGCGAGCGCGGCACCGGAGAGGAGTGCGTTGCACCATTCGAAGGAGGCCGCGTCGAAGCTGAAGGAGGCCGCCTGGGCGAACACGTCGCCCGGGCCGAGCCCGAAGGCGGGGATGACGGAGCAGACCATGTTGACCACGGCGGAGTGGGTGTTGACCGCACCCTTGGGAACACCGGTGGATCCGGAGGTGTAGATCACGTAGACGGCGTTGTCACCGCGTACCGGGCCCAGGCGTTCTCCGTCGGAGACGTCGCGGCCGCAGCGGTCCAGCACCCCGGCCGCGGTCTCCTCGTCGTCCAGGACGAGGGACGGCACCCCGAGCGAGGTCCGCGCGGCGGCGCCGCCGGTGATCACGAGGGACGGCTCGGCGTCCGACAGCATGAACGCGATCCGCTCCCGCGGGTAGTTCGTGTCGATCGGCAGGTAGGAGGCGCCGGCCTTCAGGACGGCCAGGGCGGAGGTGATCATGTCGGTGCCCCGGGGCAGCGCGATGGCGACCCGGTGCTCCGGCCCCACGCCGCGGGCGATGAGCTCCCGTGCCAGCCGGTTGGCCCCGGTGTTGAGCTCACCGTAGGAGACGCGTCGGTCCTCGAAGAGCAGTGCCGTGCTCTCCGGCGCCCGCCGCACCCGTTCCTCGAAGGCCTCGTGGACCGTCCGCCCGTCCGCGGTCGGCACGGCCGGGCCGTCGCCTCCGGCCAGCACCCGGTGCCGTTCCCCGGGGGACAGCACGTCGATGCCGCCGACCCTGACGCCGGGGTCCCCGGCCACCGCGGCCAGCACCCGTCCCAGGCGTTCGACCAGCGCCTCCACGGCCGAGCGTTCGAACACGTCCTCGGGGAACTCCGCGTTCCCCGAAAGGCCCTCCGGCCCCTCGTCGAAGACGAAGGCCAGGTCGAACTTGGCGTTCGCCCAGGGGAAGGGCTCTCTGGAGACCTCGACGCCCGGCATGGCCATACCGCCCCCGGGGGTGTTCTGCAGGACGAGCATGACCTGGAACAGGGGGTGGTGCCGCACCGACCGCCGCGGGGCCACGGCCTCCACCACACGGTCGAACGGCAGTTCCTGGTGGTCGAAAGCCGCCAGGTCGGCCTCGCGCACGCGCTCCAGGAGGCGGGCGAACGTCGGGTTCCCCGAGACGTCCGTGCGCAACACGAGTGTGTTGACGAAGAACCCCACCAGATCGTCCAGCGCCTCGTCGGACCGGCCGGCCACGGGAGTGCCCAGGGGTATGTCGGTCCCCGCACCCGACTTCGACAGGGTCACCGCGAGCGCGGCCTGCAACACCATGAACAGCGTGACCCCGTGCGCACGCGCCACTTCGCCCAGTCGCTCGTACAGCCCGGGGTCCACCCGGATCGCGCTCTGGCCGGTCCGGCCGGACACCGTCCCCGGACGGGGACGGCCGGTCGGGAGCTCCAGGGCCTCCGGGGCCCCTTCGAGGGTGCTGCGCCAGAACGCCGACTGCCGGCTCAGCAGGCTCTCGGGGTCGTCCTCCGCGCCCAGGAGGTCCCGTTGCCACAGCGCGTAGTCGGCGTACTGCACGGGCAGCGGTTCCCACTCCGGAGCCCGTCCCTCCGACCGGGCGGTGTAGGCGGCGGCCAGGTCCGCCAGAAGCGGCCTCATGGACCAGCCGTCGGTGACGATGTGGTGCAGCAGCAGCACGAGCACCGATCCGTCGTCGCCCCCGCGCAGCAGGCGCGCCCGGACCGGGATCTCCGACCCGAGGTCGAAGACGTGGCCGGCCGCCCGGTCGATCTCGGCGTCCAGGGCTCCGGCCGGGTGGTCGACCACCTCGAACACCGGCCGGGCCTCGTGCGGGGGGATCACCTTCTGGAACGGCTCGCCGTCGTCGCCCGAGGGGAAAACGGTGCGCAGTACCTCGTGGCGCTCCAGTACGTCCCCCAGGGCGGCCTCGAGCACGGACTCGCGCACCTCGCCGCGCAGGCGCAGCACCACGGGAACGTTGTAGGCGGTGCCGGGACCCTCGAAACGGTCCAGGAACCACAGCCTGCTCTGGGCGAACGACAGCGGCAGCCGGTCCGGCCGCCTCCCCGCCCCCAGGGGCGGCCGGGAGCCGGCCCCGAGCACGGCCGCGACACCGGCGACGGTCGGAGTGCGGAAGAGGTCGCGCAGCCGGACCTCGGCGCCCATCACGGTGCGGATGCGGGCGATGAGCCTGGCCGCCAGGAGGGAGTGGCCTCCCAGGTCGAAGAAGGAGTCGTCCACCCCCACCCTCTCCAACCCCAGAACCTCCGCGAACAGCCGACACAACAACTCCTCCTGAACCGTCCGCGGCTCACGCCCACCCCCCAGCGCACCGTAATCGGGAACCGGCAGAGCCCGACGGTCCAACTTCCCGTTCGTGTTGACCGGCAACCGGTCCAGGACCACCACCGCCGACGGCACCATGTACTCCGGAAGAACTCCCGCCAACCGGGCACGCAGAGAAGCGGCCTCCACCCCCTCCCCCTCCGGCACCACATACGCCACCAACCGCCTGTCACCCGGCCGGTCCTCACGAACCACCACCGCGCACAGACCCACACCCGGCTGCCCCGACACCACCGCCCCGACCTCACCCGGCTCCACCCGGAAACCACGGATCTTCACCTGGTCGTCCACCCGACCCAGGAACTCCAACACCCCCTCACCACTCCACCGCACCCGGTCCCCCGTCCGGTACATCCGCCCACCCGGACCACCGAACGGATCAGGAACGAACCGCTCCGCCGTCAACCCGGGCTGGCCGATGTAGCCGAGCGCCATCCCCGCGCCCGCGAGGTAGAGCTCGCCCGGGACGCCGGCGGGCAGGGCGCGCAGGCGCTCGTTGAGGACGTAGGCGCGCGCCCCGGCCAGGGGCAGGCCGATGGGAACGGAGGGCCGGTGCGCATCCGCGGGCCCCGCCTCGTAGGACGTCGAGAAGCCCGTGTTCTCCACCGGCCCGTAGCCGTTGACCACTCGGATCGGAGCGTGCTGCGACAGGGCGCGCCCCACGTGCGCCGCCGAAGCGGCCTCGCCGGCGGTCATCGCCAGGCGCAGGACGTCGAAGACCTCGGGGTGCTCGTCCAGCATCAGGTTGAACAGGCCCGCCGACATCTGCAACTGGGTCACACCGTGCCGGGCCACCAGGTCGGCGATCACCGTCGGTTCGGACTTCTGCCCCGGCTGGAGCACGCACCGGCCGCCGAACAGCAGGGCGCCGAACAGCTCCAGGGCGAACGCGTCCCAGGAGATGGGGGAGCACTGCAACCACACCTGGTCCGCGTCGAAGTCCGTGTAGTCCTGGCCCAGATAGGTGCCCACCAGGGCACGGTGCGGTGTCACCACGCCCTTGGGGGCACCGGTCGACCCCGACGTGAACATCACGCAGGCCACGTCCTCCCCGGACACCGTCTCACCGAAGTCCCCGTCCGGGTGGGCGGAGATCTCCGCGGCGTCGGTGTCGAGGAGGAGGAGGCCGGGGCGGGACCCGCCCGCCCTTTCCGCGAGCGCGGAGCGCGAGACCACGAGTTCCGCCCCCGAGGCGCGCACCATGGCGGCCAGACGCTCCGTGGGAAAGGCGGGATCCAGCGGAACATAGCCCGCCCCCGTCTTCAGCACGGCCAGCAGCGCCGTCACCAGGTCGGGGTCGCGCTCCAGCAGCACGCCCACCAGGTCGCCCCGGCCGACCCCCCGGCCTGCCAGGCAGCGCGCCAGCCGGTCGGCCCGGGAGTTCAGGCTCCGGTAGGAGAGCTCGTGCCCCTCGAACACCAGCGCCACCGCGTCCGGGCTCCTGTCCACCTGCTCCCTGAACAGCTCGTGCACCCCCCGGGACGGAGGGGTGAAGGGGGCGGCCTCCGCCGGCGCGGCGGGGAGCCCTCCTGCGGCGGTGAAAAGGTCGGGCAGGTCTCCCACCCGGCGGTCCGGTCCGAGGAGGATCTGCTCGCAGAGCGAGGCGAACTTCTCGGCGTCCACCAGGGGGGCGGGGTACAGGGCGGTGTCGGAGCCGAGGTGCACGTGGAGCTCGCCCTGCGCTCCCCGGTCCGAGACGAAGGCGACCAGGTCCTCGACCTGGGGGAACCAGGCGGTGTCGGAGTCGAAGCACGCCTCCGGTCCGCCCAGGTCCATCCGGAAGGGCGTGGGGATCGTGTTGACGAGAGGACCGAAGTAGCCCCAGGGGCCGCGTCCGTCCCCTCCGCGGCCGGCGATGTCCTCGCCCCGGAACCTGTGGTGGGCGAGGGGGCCGCGCAAGCGCGAGGAGACGTGTTCCAGCAGGTCTGCCATGGTCATGTCCGGGTCGAGGTCGAGCGCGACCGGGAGGAAGTTCGAGATGGTGCAGGGTGTTCTCCGGGCGGCACCCGTGGTCCGTCCGTGCACGGCGATCGTGAGCGTCACCTCGTGCCGCCCCGACACGAGGTGTTCGTACAGCGCCCCCGCGGCCATGGCCACACGGGGCCACGCGGTGCCGATCGCGGCGGCGCGCTCCTTCAGCAGGTTTGCACGGTCCGAGGGGATCTTGTGGAGGGTGCGGTGGAAGTCCCGGTCCCGGAGCGTCTGCGGTCTCCGCCGCGGCTCGCGGCCTCCCATGAGTGTGTCCCAGTACTCCCGGTCGCGCTCGTACCGGGACGACCGCCCGTAGCCGGCGTCCTCCTCCACCAGGGCCGCCAGCGTGCCGAACCCCGAGGGTCCGGCGTCTCCGCCCTCCGCCAGGGCTCGGTAGTGCGCCCCGATCCTGTCCAGGACCATCGCCAGGCCCGCCCCGTCCAGGGCGATGTGGTGGACCGACCACTGCCAGAGGTACTCCTCGGCGCCGATCCGGTAGAGCGCGCAGTCGAAGAGCGGGTCCTTCGTCAGGTCGACCGCCCGGCCGAGCCTGGCGCCCATGTGCTCCTCGGCCGGCCGGAGGGGGTCCGGCCGCCCGGTGAGGTCGACGGTCTCGAAGTGCCAGTCGCCGCGGTCCCGCACCAGCTGCCAGGGAACCCCGTCCCGGTCCTCGCCGAACACGGTGTTCAGCGCCTCGGTCTCCGCGACGGCCGCCCGGACCGCTCTCTCGAACAGGTCGACCCGCAGGCGCCCGCTGATCCGGACGTGGTCGCCCCAGTAGCGGAAGCGCGTCTCGTCCACACGGCTCGCGAACCAGATCCCCCTCTGTGCCGCGGTGAGGGGGAGGGCGTTCACGGGAACACCGGGCATGGGAACTCCTTGGCGGGTGTGTCGGGGATCGGGGGTCGGGTTCAGGCCGGGCGGAAGACGAGGGTGCCGTTGTGGCCGCCGAAACCGAAAGAGTTGGACAGGGCCGGACCCGGCTCCCAAGTGGTCCGTTCGAGGGCGACGTCGATGTCGAGGGCCGGGTCGACCTCGCTCGTGCCCAGGGTCGGGGGGATGGCCCGCTCGGCGAAGGACAGGGCCAGGGACACGGCCTCGACCGCTCCGGCGCCTCCCAGGGAGTGCCCGGTGACCCCCTTGATCGAGGTGACGGTCGGCCGCACCGCGCCGAACAGCTCCCTGATGGCCGCGGCCTCCGCGGCGTCGTTGGCCGGGGTGGAGGTGCCGTGCGCGTTGATGTGGGTGATCTCGTGGGAGGCGATCCCGGCGTCGGCCAGGGCGAGGCGCATGCACTCCAGCGCGCCCCGCCCTCCCGGGGAAGGGGCCGTCATGTGGTGGGCGTCCGCGTTGGACGCTCCTCCGGCCAGTTCGGCGTAGACGGTGGGCGCCCGCCTACGGGCGGCGTGTTCGGCGGATTCCAGGACGAGCACTCCCGCGCCCTCGCTCAGGCAGAACCCCTCCCTGGCCGTGTCGAACGGCCGGGAGACCCCGTGGGAGGCCAGCGCCCGCATGTTCTCGTAGGCGGTGATCACGGTGGGGGTGAGCGACGCCTCCGCGCCGCCGGCCACGGCGACGTCGACCCGGCCGTGGGCGATGGCGAGCATGGCGCTGATGATGGAGTGCGTCCCGCTGGCGCAGGCGGTGGAAGCGGTCTCGCACGGGCCGCGGAAACCCCAGCGGATGGAGACGGCGGCGGCCCCCGAGTTGGGCATGGCCATGGGGACCAGGAGGGGGGAGACACCGCCCCTGCCGCGCTTTTCCAGAGCCAGCACCTGGGCGTCCCGCTCGGCGCTGCCGCCACTGCTGTTGCCGATGTAGACACCGACCCGGGTCGGATCGGGCCGCGTGGAGCCGTCCGTTCCCGACGGCTCCGGCTCCAGCCCCGCGTCCTTGAGGGCCTGGTCGGCGGCGGCCACGGCGAACTGCGTGAAGCGTGCGTGGCGGCGCGTCATCGCCGGGGACGGCCACAGGCCCTCCGCCGAGAAGTCGACGACCTCGCGTACCGACCCCGGCTCTGGGGTCCTGGCCAGGCCGGACCAGAACGCATCGGCGCCGATGCCGCACGGGGCGACCACGCCCACTCCGGTGACCACGACCCTCCGTCTCGTCCCCGGGCTCCGGACCGGTGCGTTCAACGGTCTCCTCCCGTGCGGGAACCGGTCGCGCCGCCCGCGGAGGAGGGGCCGAGGACCAGGCTGACGTTGTGACCGCCGAAGGCGAACGACGTGGACACCGCCACCATCCCGTCGCGCTTCCTCGGGGCGCCCATGACGTGGTCGAGTTCGCATCCGGGGCCGGGCTCGTCGAGGTTCGCGGTGGGAGGCATGAGCGAGGCGTCCACGCTGAGCGCGCAGACGGCCGCCTCCAGCGCGCCGGCCGCCGACAGCAGATGGCCGGTGGCCCCCTTGGTGGAACTGACGGCGGGTGCGTGCGGGCCGAAGGCGCTGCGCAGTGCCGCGGCCTCGGCGAGGTCGCCGTTCTTCGTTCCGGTGGCGTGCGCGTTGACGTAGTCCACGTCCTCCGGTGGGGTCCCCGCGTCGGCGAGGGACTGCAGGAGGGCCGCCGCCGCACCGGAGCCGTCGGGGCGCGGCCCGGTGGCGTGGTAGGCGTCGGTGGTCATGCCCCAGCCCCGGATGTCGGCGTATCCGCGGGCGCCCCGCGCCCGCGCGTGCTCGGTCCTCTCGAGCACGAGTACCGCCGCCCCCTCGCTCAGGACGAACCCGGTCCGCCGTGTGTCGAAGGGCCGGGAGGCCCCGGCGGGGTCCCCTCCGGCCGCGGCGAGCGCCCTGGCGCTGCCGAAGGAGGAGACCATCGTCGAGCTGAAGGGGACCTCGGAGCCCCCGCACACCACGATGTCGGCCCGGCCCTCACGGATGACGCGTACGCCCTCGGCCACCGCTTGGGCGCCCCCCGAGCAGGCGGTGGAGATGGTGGAGCTGAATCCGCGTATCCCGTGCCGGATGGCCACCCTCGCGGTGGCCATGTTGGGCAGGACTCCGGGGAGCAGGTAGGGGCTGGCCGCACGCCGTTCCCGTTCGGACAGGCGCAGGACCTCCTTCTCGAAGGTCTCGAGCCCTCCGGAGCTGTTGGACACCACCACGGCCGTCCGCTCGGGGGCGCAGTCCCGGCCGACGACGACCCCCGCGTCCGCCAGCGCCGCGTCCGAGGCGATGACCCCCATGAGGACGAACTTGTCGGTGAGGCGCGCCTCCGTGGGCGTGAGCACGTCGGTCGCCCGGATCGGCGGCACCAGTCCGACCGCGGCCAGCCCCCGGGTGGCGGGCCGGTCCGGGTCCGGGCCGCACAGACCCGAGCGTGACTCGCACAGCGCCGCGTGGAAGGCACGGGGGTCGTTCCCCATCGCGGTGACGATACCGATGCCGGTGATGGTGACACCGGGTGTCCGGGGACTCATGTCGTCGTTCTCCGACCGTTCGGGAAAAGGGTGACCAGGAGCGCGGCCGCGGTGCAGCCGCCGCCGGCGTCGGGTGCCGGCTCCGCGTGGATCACGAGCATGTCGTCGGCGTCGCCGGAGCGGATGACGCCGGCGGCGACGTCGATCGCCTCCGCCCAGGGGTCGCCGGCGGGGCAGGTGGAGACCAGCGGTCCGCCCAGGCCCCAGGCGACCGCGATGTGGCCCAGGGCCGCGTTGGGCACCGACTGGAAGAACAGCAGGGGGGAGGTCCTCCTGCGGGCGTCGACGGCGCGTGCCGTCGAACGGGCGTTGTCGGTGTCCCCGTTCTCGCTGACCAGGACCAGGCCGGTTCTGAGCGCTCGGGCGGGGGGAGGGGGACCGTCGGGGTAGGCCCGGTTCAGGCAGCGCTCGGCGACGCGGATGACGAGCGGCGCCAACCGGGTGACGGTGAAGCCGGGCACGGGGGGCGGCCGGTCCGGGTCGCCCTCCTCGGGCCATCGGGCCGCGGCGATCGTGGCGGTGGGTCCGGTTGGGCGGGGGGTCATGGCTTTCCGATCACGAGGGCCGTGTTGGCCCCGCCGAAGGCGGCGTTCAGCGACAGGGCACGGGTCGCACGGGACACCGGGCGGGGATGCAGGACCAGGTCGAGTTCGCATTCGGGGTCCGGGCCCAGGTAACCGCTGTTGGCGGGAAGCAGGCGGTTCTCCAGGGACAGGACGGTGACGGCCAGTTCCAGGAGCCCCGCGGCCACCAGTGCGTGCCCGTGAAGGGTCTTGGTCGAGCTGAGGGGCACGCTCGTGGCGACACGGGATCCCAGTGCCCGGTGCAGGGCCGCGGCCTCGGCCGGGTCGTTGTGGGCGGTCCCGGTCCCGTGCGCGTTCACATAGTCGAGGGAGTCCGGTTCGGCCCCGGCTCTGCGCAGGGCGGCCCCGATGGCACGGGCCATGCCGTGTCCGGCGGGGTCGGGGCGTGAGACGTGGTGGGCGTCGCCGCTCTGCGCCCAGCCTTCGAGGAGCGCGCGCGGTGCGGACGCGGAGGACGTGCCCGGCCTCTCGAGGACGACCGCCGAGACCCCGTCGCCGAGGAGCACCCCCGTTCGGCCGCGGCTGAAAGCGCGGACGCGGCCGTCGCCGGCCAGGGCCCCGCCGGCGTCGAAGAGGGCGAAGTCGTCGGCGGTGACGAGGTAGGCGCCGGCGACCACCGCTCTGCGCCAACGGCCCGAGAGGATCCCCTCCGCCGCGTCGATGAGCGCGCTCACCGACGCGACGCAGGCATTGGTGTAGGTGCGCACCAGGCCGCGGAACCCGCAGGCCGCGGCGACGGCCGCTGACGTGCCGCCCAGGACGGGCGCGTGGTCGGTCCGGGCTGAGCCGGGATCGTTGTGCAGGGCGAGGAACAGGGGGGTGTCCCGCTGCTCCCCGGTGTCCAGCCCCGCCTCCAGGCACGCCCCGCGGACCGCCGCCGCCAGTTCCGTCTCCACACCGGCGGGAGCGGGCAGCTGGCAGGCCTCTCCGGCCCGGTGGACGGAGGTGTCGAACCGGTGCACGGCACTGATGGAGTGTCGCCCCCCGGCGAGGGCGGACGACACCGCCGCGGCGTCGGAGCCCAGCCCGCAGGCCACCGACATGCCGGTGACCGCGACGGGCGGGCGCCGTCCTGGTGACTCAGCCATGGTCTCCGGGGGACGGCGCCCGGAAGGCGGCGGCGAGCTCGTCCACCGTCCTGGCCCCGTTCACGCGGGGATCGTCGATGTCGACGAGGAACCCGTGCTCCTGCTCGCAGCCGTGGACGATCCATGCCAGGTGCATGGAGTCGATGTTCTCTCCGACCTCCTCGGGAGGGCGCCCGGTGAACGTCGCCAGGATGCGCAGCAGGTCCTCACGGTCGGGGCGGTGGCTCGGCATCACGAGGCGCTGACCTTCTCGGCGGTCTCGACGGCTTCGACGAGCGTGGCCACGAAGGCCGCCAGCGTGATGTCGCCCGAGGCCGCGGGGGCCTCCTCCTGGGGGAAACGCACGTCGTACTCCTCCTCCACCTGCACGATGACCTCGGCGAAGGCCAGGGAGTCGAGTCCGAGCCCCTCGGGTCCCAGGACCGTGCCGTCCCCCAGGTCGTCGGTGGGGAAGGACATCTCTTCGAGGGTCTTGACGACCAGGGCGCGCATTTCTTCCGTCATGGGTGGCTCCAGGGGGTGGTCGGGTGGTGGCACGGTTCTGTGTCGTGTTGCTCCGGCGCGGCCGCACCGCGGTGCGGCCGCGCCGGTTTCACTGCGCCCCCTCGGGGGGGTTCTTGAGTCGCCGGATGTCGCGCAGCGGTTTCCCGGAGGAGGTGCGCGGCAACCGCGGTGTGGTGTGCACGCGGGCGGGGCGTTTGTAGGGGGCCAGGGTCCGGGCCAGCCCTTCTTCGAGTCCGCGCGCCGTGACCCCCTCCCCCACCTCGGCGAACGCCTCGATCCCGGAGTCGAAGAGCACGACGGCGCCGGTGACCCCGGGCAGGGCCGCGAGCCGGTGCTCGACCTCGGTCAGGTCGACCTTCAGTCCTCCGACCGAGACCTGGGAGTCGAGCCGGCCGAGCACAGTGACCTCGCCGCCGGGGCCGACGGCGCCCGCGTCGCGGGTGCGCAGCCAGCCGTCCGCCCAGCGGCCGGAACCGCCCTCCAGATAGGGGTCGGCGGGGCAGGAGACGAGGAGCTCACCCGCCTCGGTCCGGACCCGTGTGCCGGGCAGGGGGCGGCCGGCGGAGGGGTGGGCGCGGCCGAGGGGGTCGACCGCGATCAGCCCGACCTCGGTCATCCCGTAGAGGTTTCCCAGGCTCAGGCCGTAGCGTTCCCCGAAGGCCCGTGCGAGGCCTTCGGCCGGGACCTCGCCTGCGGTGGCGACCGCTCTGAGCGAGGGCAGAGGAGGGGGCTCGGAGACCGAGCTCAGCAGGTCGACGTGGAAGGGGACCCCGAACACGGTGGTGGGGGCGTGCTCTCCGGCGAGGGTGTCCATGATGCCCCGTGCCGTGGTCGTGGGGGGCACCACGATCTCGGCACGGGCGTACAGGTCGTACAGGATGCCGGTGAGCAGGCCCATCGAGTGCACCAGGGAGTTGAGTACGACCACGCGCTCGCCGGCGCGCGGCATGCCCTGGACCTCGGCCAGGCTCTCGATCTCCCGGCGTATGCCGTCGGCGGTCCGGCCGATCCGCTTCGGGGTGCCCGTCGACCCCGAGCTGACCTGGACGAGGGCGTGGTCGGTCTCCGCCGGCCGGCCTCCGGGCAGTCGCTCGGCGCGGACGTCCACATCGTGGAACCCGCGGAGCGGCGCCGGGCCGTGGTCCGCCCAGAGCATCAGCCGGGGGCGGACCGAAGCGAGGACCGCCTTCTTCTCCGGGCCGGTCAGCCTCGGGTCGATCACGGTGGTCTGGGCTCCCGAGCGCAGACAGGCGAGCAGGTGGGTCACGAGGCCCACGGAGGGAGGAAGGCTGAGCGCGACGGACGCGCCCGGTCCCACACCCTGTCCGGCCAGCGCACGCTGGGCGTCGACCACCATCTCCCGGAACCCGCCCCGCGTCACCGGCTCGCCGAAGCGGAGGCAGGGCGCCTCCCCCGGGCCGTCGAGCAGCAGGGCGTCCACCCACCCGGCCGCGGCGGAAACAGAAAGGTGGTGCATTTTCGCCTTTCCTCGCAACCGATTTCCATGGCCTTCCCAAGGCCATGGGAATTCACCGGACCGGATCCCTTGAGCGATTTCCGGAGACGGATTCGCCGTGTCGATCCTCCAGCGGCCCCGGTGGTATGTAAAGGGAGCCTCCCCCAGATGCCGCAACGATGCCGGAGGCGGCACCGGCCCCCTCGGGAATGCCGTGGAAGTGCCGGGCCGGTTCCGCGTGCCCCTCAGAGCATGGGATCCAGTACCTCCAGCCCGAACTCCGAGCGGCCGAAGAGGCGGGCGACGCGGTCGTGGTCGTTGAGCGCGTGCAGGCCCCCGGCCCGGGTGTCGCGCCAGAAGCGCTGGAGCGTTCCGGAGGCCGCGAGCGCCCGCCCCCCGGAGGCGCCGAACAGGCTGTCCGCCGCGCGCACCGCGCGCCGGGCCGCGGTCACCTGGTCCCTGCGGACGGCGGTGCGCACCCCCATCGGAATCGGCCGGCCGCCCCCGTCCGTACCGGGACCGGAACCGAGCATCAGCGCGAGGTTCCTCTCCAGTTGCAGCCACGAGGCGTCCAGGTCGCAGGCGGCCTCCGCCACGCGCAACTGCGCGGTGGGGTCCTCGGCGGCCTTCACCCCCCTGCCCGTGCCGGTCTCCCGGTGGGCGGTGCGCACCCGTTCCCGGGTGTGCTCCACGTGTTCCCGGTAGATTCTGCGGGCCATGCCCAGGAGGGGCACGGAGACCGCGTAGGGGAGGAAGGAGCCGAAGGGCATGCGGTAGAGCGGCCCGGTGTTCACCAGGCGGCCGGGCACCCGGCACACCGTGGTGAGCCTGCTGTTCAGGGAGCGGTGCTCGGGCACGAAGACGTCGTCGACCGCGAGGTCGTGGCTGCCGGTTCCCGCCAGGCCCACGGAGTCCCACACGCGCTCGACCCGGTAGTCGCCGACGGGGACCAGGAGGACGTTCAGCTCCGGGGCGCGACCGGGCCCGTGGTCCACGAGGGCGCCCACCAGCGCCCAGGAGGCGTGAGAGCAACCGCTGGAGAAGTGCCACCTACCGCTGAGGCGGTAGCCGCCCGGGACGGGACGGGCACGGCCCATCGGGGCATAGGACGAGCAGACCAGCGCATCCGGGTCGGTCCCCCAGACCTCGTCCTGCGCCGTTTCGTGGAACAGTGCGACGTTCCATGCGTGCACCCCGAGGATGGAGGCGACCCAGCCGGTGGAGCCGCACGCCGAGGAGAGGTCGCGGACGGCGCTGAAGAACGCGAGGGGATGCTCCTCCCGGCCCCCGTAGCGAACGGGTTGGAGCAGCCGGAAGAACCCCGACCCGACCAGGCCCCGGATCGTCTCCTCGGGGACCTCGCCGGCTCGTTCGGTCTCTTCGGCCAGTTCCTCCACCCGGGTCAGCAGGAGGTCCGGGGACCCCTCCACCTCGGTGCTCATACTCGTGTCCTCACTCTCGGTCTCGGGCGGGTGCGGAGGTCACAGGCGGGGGTACCGGCCTGCGGGGACGGCGACGCCGAGCGCGTCGGCCAGGGGCCCCCAGCCGTCCTCCGGGCGCAGTTCCAGGAGCCGGTCCGCGGGTACGGCTTCACGCACCTCGGCGTTGTGCCGCTCGTAGGCCGCCATCATGGCCTCGGCGTCGTCCTCCTCCGTGAGGAAGCGGTGCTGGTACTCGCCGAGCATGGAGCGGAGGTCGCGGAGGGCCTCCGGTTCCCGCCCGGCCAGCATCGGCCGGACCCATGACAGGTACTGGTCGGTCGGGCGCATGGACTTCATCTCGCGGAAGTGCCGGTTCCATGCCGCGCGGGTCTGCGGGGAGTATCCCTTCTGGATCTGCCGGATCACCCCGTCGAAACTGTCCCACCACTCCCGGGCCGAGGAGCGGACGGACAGGACGACCAGTGCTTCGGGATGACGTGCGCTCAGCTCGCGCCAGTGCGCGGACGCCGGCCAGTCGACGGCGGCGTCGTACCCGCCGAGGAGGACGTCCCAGTCCACGTCGGTCCCGTCCGGGGCGGCGCGCCAGAGGGGGATGTGCTCGGGGCGGGCCATGACCTCGACCATGTGGTGGCAGGTCCCGCCGAGCAGGACCTCCAACGCCCTGGAGAGGGATTTGGTGCCGGTTCTCGGCAAGCCGGCTCCTACGACCAAGAGTGACATGCGACCTCCTCGTTTTTCCGGGTCGAATCGTGTCACAGAAAATTCTTCGGGCGCGCGACAGGCATTTAGTGGATTTTCTCTTCTTCCCATGTGCCCGCGAAACTACCTCGGCCGGCGCGGACACCCCTGTACGTTGTTCCATCGAATCCAGATCACACAGTCGAAGACCAGGGATGCCGATGCAGACCGACACCGACCATGCTCTCGGCTACTCCCTGGACTGGGGCGCGCCGTCCGAGGCGGCGCCTTCGGACGGCAACATCCTGGGCAGGATCGGTCTCCTGGAGGAGACCGTCGAGCCGGGCCGGAACGCGAACGCGCCCTACATGGGGCTGCCCATGCTCCGCGCCGGGGAGGTCCCGGTCACCGAGACCTGGTCGTCCTCCGCCCCGGTGTCCACCGGATCCGAGAAGGGCATCGAGTTCGGCCACGACGGCGAGAACGTGTTCTGCTGCACGTGGATCCCGCCCGCACCGACCTACCGCGAGAGCGTCCGGGAGACCTACGGGGCCCTCTTCCGGCTGCTCGCCGACCTCGGCTACCCGAACATCTTCCGCGTCTGGAACATGATCGGGGAGATCAACGCGCCCAACAGGGACGGCCTCGAGATCTACCGGGACTTCTGCCTCGGCCGGGCCGAGGCTTTCGAGGCCATGCCGGACGTCCTGGGCGGAATGCCCGCGGCCACGGGGATCGGATCCCGGGGCGCGGGGATCGGCGTCCACCTCCTCGCCACACGCGACCCGGGGGTGACGCACCTGGACAACCCGCGGCAGGTGCCCGCCTACCGGTACCCGCGCCGCTACGGTCCCAAAGCGCCCAGTTTCTCCCGTGCGACCCGGACCCGCGCCGGGAACACCTTCTACGTCTCGGGGACCGCGAGCATCGTCGACCACCGGACCGTGCACGCGGGCGACACGCGAGCGCAGTGCGAGGAGACCTTCCGCAACCTGACCGCCCTGCTGTCGGCCGAGAACCTCGGACGCTACGGCTTCGAAGGGCACGAGCTGCACGAACTCGACCACGTGAAGGTCTACCACCGCAGAGAGGCCGACGAGGACATGCTCAGGTCCCTGTGCTCCCAGGCCTTCGGCCCCGCCAAGCGGATCGTCTACGCCAACGTGGACGTCTGCCGCTCCGACCTGCTGGTGGAGATCGAGGGGATCGTACCCGGTCGGCCCTGACGCATCAGCACACGACCGTTCCGAAGACGTCGTCCGTTCGGACGGCGTCGTCGGAGAGCCCGCCGACCAGCGCCCGTACGAGACGGAGCACCACCAGGCCCTCCCCGTAGTCGGGCCGCCGCACGAGCCCTCCGGCGATCAGGGTGTGCAGCAGACGCCCGCAGTCCGTCAGGGACAGCTCCCAGGCCTGGGCGATCCGGTCGATCTCCACAGGCTCTCCGGTCTCGCACATCCACAGGAGCAGGTCCCTCTCCCGGTCCCCGAGCATGCGGACCGCCTCCATGAGCCGGCTGCCCAGGGAGGAGGGCACAGGCCCCGACGACAGGGGGGTCAGCGGTGTGAGCGGGTCCTTGGCGACCATCGCCGCCAGATCGGAGGGCTCGTACACCGACAGCCAGGAGGCCGCGGCCTCCAGGGCTCCGGGCAGTCCGTCCAGGGAGCGGCACACCCGCACCAGCGCGTCCATGTCCCCGTGGCAGTCGGTGAGATCGGGACGGAGCATGCGGACCCTGCGCAGGAAGAGCGAGACGGCCGGCGCGTGCTGGGGGATGCGGTCGCCCGCCGCGGGCAGGGCCAGCGGGCCCAGGAGAAGGAGCCGTTCGCCATCCGCGCCCTGGGCGGCGGTGGAGGTGACCAGCAGCAGCAGCTCGGGACAGCGCGCGAACAGCCACTGGGTCCGCCCCAGGTCCAGAGCGGAGGGGCCGACCCCGTCCAGGACGACGATCGCCCGGCGCTCTCCCACCAGGTCGGCCAACGCCGCCACGGCTCCCTCTCCGGTACCGGGCCGCCCTCCGGAGGACGTCAGTTCCTCCCCCGCCGCCCGGGCGAGGTCGGCGAGTTTTCCGCCCGAGGCGGTCCGCGCCCCCGTGGACGGCGCGCAGTCGACCCACAGGACCGGTGCCCCGCCCGCCGAGTGCAGGTTCTCGGTGACGGCCATCGCGAGGCAGGTCTTGCCGACGCCCGGGAGCCCCGTGACGGTGACCAGGCGGCCGACCTCACCGGAAAGGGCCGACTCCAGGGCGGCGGCCTCCCTCTCCCGGCCCGATATCCCGCCCCGGAGGGTACGGGGCGGGGGCGGGGAGGCGAGGAAGTCGACCCTGAGCGCATCCGCTCCGCCGTTGCGGTTCGCGGCGGCCTGGAGCCGCATCCGGTCGGCGGCACCCAGGCGGAGACCGTCCGCTATCAGGTTCACCGTGTGCTTCCGGGGGTTCAGCACCCTTCCCTTCTCGATGTTGCGGATGGCTCGAACACTGATGGTGGAGAAATCGGCGAGCTCCTGCTGGGTGAGTCCGCTTCTTCTCCGGTGCCCACGGACCAGCGCACCGAACGACTTGGCTTCGCTGCTCTGGGGGATGGTCATCGCGTACTTCCTTTGTTCGCTTACCGGTTGCGACCCTGGAGGCGGGGTCGCGGTCGGGCGCCCGGGGAGGAGGGCGCCCTGTGCCGTGACCGGTCCGGCCGGGAGGAGGAGCGCAGCCGGACCGCGCATCGCGGGTGGACCGTCACCGGAGGGGTCCGACCCGGGGGACGGAAAACACGGGAACCCGGAGGACGTCATTCGAGAAAAACCGATCACATTCACCCACAAGGCAAAGGGGTCGGTGAAATCAAGATCACCACGGCGCCAGGATTCTAGCACCGCGAACAGGGGTTAGCAATGAAATCAATGAACCTTGCATGCAAGGGAACCCCGACCCACGCAAAAGGTGGACCAGGACGAAAGCACAAGGGAGCTGCTCACATCGAGAGCAACTGCATGCATCGCAACCTAGGGAAATACTGAGAGCGATCAGACCCTCACCCAAACGGTAAAATCATCGACCGAACCAGAACCAGCACTTCGGATGTTCACGTTATAAAACGTGGACAGCGCGCACGGAATACGGAGACCAATAAAGAAACAAAGCCGACACCTCGGGGTCACCTGGGATCAATGCGCACGTCTTCGGGGCCCAGGGAGTGCACCGAGTATTTCCCCAGCGCACTTATGAGGAGCCGGGCCTCGAATTCGAAAGCGCGGATGAGGTTGACCAGGCCCTCCTCGGGGTCCTCGTCCACCGCGAGCAGGGCCGCCCGGCCCAGGCCGACCGCACGGGCGCCCAGGGCCAGGGCGACGACCGCCCGGCCCGCCTCCCACATCCGGCCGGAGACCAGGAGCGGGCCATGCGCGGCGTCGACCGACCGAAGGCAGTCCGCCAACGACAGGCCCACACGCTGCAGGAACACCGAGGGGGCCCAGCCCGAGCCGCCCTCGGCGCCGTCCACCGTCACGGCATGGGCCCCGGCGTCCCAAGCCGTGGCACAGGCGGACCCGACATCCCTTCCCGGGGGGAGTTTGACCCAGATCCTGGCCCTCGGGAAGTTGTTGCGCATGAACCTGACCTGCCTGTCCAGGATCCGCTCGGTGAAGGTGCCCGGGCTGCAGGCCCGCAGGCGCGCCCCATCGGCTCCCCCCAACGGTCCGGTCACCGTGAAACGGTCGGACAGTTCGGCGGCGGCGGAACCTGTCACCAGGGTCATTCCGCCCAGGCCGGGTTTGGCGCCCTGCCCCAGCTTCAACTCGAAGGCCAGGCGCCCCGACTCCAGAAGGCGGCCCGCGGTCGGATCCGAGTAGACGCGGTTCCACACCTCCGCGTCGGCGTCCTCCGTGCTCTGCTGCACGACGAGTCCGCCGAGCCCGTCCGGTACATGTCCGGTGTAGGTGCGCACCCTCTGGAAGAGCGGCTCGTGGGAGCCGAGGCCGTGGACCGGGGCGACGTTCTCCCCGATCACGACGGGCACCCCCAGGCGCGCCGCCTGTTCGGTCACCGCCGCGGCGAGGCCGCTGCCGACCTGCGTGGATCCGAACGCGGACACGTAGAGCGGGAGAGGAGAGCGGAACCCGCCCACGTCGGCTCCGAGGTCGACGTCGGAGAAGAGCGGCTCCCGGCCGAGCTCGACGAGCTTCTCCCACCGCTCGGGCATGAAGACGGGCGGGACGAGCCTGGCGGAGTCCAGCGGATCGGTGCCCGCCCGGTCCAGGCCCGCCGGACCGCCGAAGACCTCGCGACCGTAGGCGCCCTCCGCCGGGAACACCGCGGCGGCGCCCCGCAGGGCGCGGTCCCGCACCTCGTCCTCCGGGAAGCCCCCGGCTCTCAGCCCGCTCAAGCCGAGACCACTCCGGGCAGTTTGGGGTAGGCGCTGACCTGCCATATCTCCGGCAGGCCGGTCAGGAACCGCACGAGCCTCTCCAGACCCATGCCGAATCCCGCGCTCGCCGGGAGCCCCAGGCGTGCCTCGTCCAGGTACCAGCCGTACTTGGCGGGGTTCTCACCGCTTTCCCTGATGCCCGTGACGATCGCCCGGTAGTCGGACTCCCGTTCGCTGCCGCTCACCAGCTCCCCGAATCCGCCGTGGGCGATGAGGTCGAAATTGCGCAGGGTTCCGGGCGCCTGCGGGTCCTCCCTGTCATAGAAACCGCGGGAGCCCTGGGGGTAGCCGGTGACGAAGAAGGGCGCGTCCGCCGCCGAGGACAGCAGGACCTCGCCCTTCCAGTCGATCTCCGCCCCCGGGTCCTGGGCGTGACCGCCGCCGACCAGTTCCCGGACCGCTTCAGCGTGCGGGCGGGACTCGAAGCCGCCCTTGAGCAGCAACGAGAAGAAGCCCGGATCGCGGCCCAGTTCACCGAGCGTTTCCGGCAGGCGGTCGAGCACGCTTCGCACCACGCGGACCAGAAGCCGCTCCGCCAGCGCCATGGCCTCCTCCCGGCCCGCGTCCGCCATCTCCACGTCGATCTGGTGGAACTCGAAGAGGTGCCGCCCGGTCGTAGCGGTCTCCAGGGGTTCCGCGCGCACGTTGGGGGCGATGTAGAAGAGCTTGGGGAAGGCGCGCAGGGAGACCTGCTTGTAGAGGATGGCACTGGTCATGAGTTTGTAGCGGTGGCCGTAGAAGTCGATGTCGACCTGTTTGGCGCCACGGCCTCCCGGATCGGTGACCGGCCCGGTCAGGGGCGGCAGCAGTTCCTGGAAGCCCTCGTCCCGCAGGCACTCCCTCACCGCTGACAGCACCTCGCTCTGCACGAGCATCGCTCGGCGGGTGGAGGGGGCGGCGAGGTGCTCGCCGAGGGACTCCGGCGGCTTCGCGCCGGGCGCGGTGGCGTCAGTGCCGTCGTTCATGATCGTCTCCGTTCCGGTGGGGCGGACGGTGGTCCGGGAGGCTGTCCGACCGACCGTTCCGGTCATAACGCTGTTCCATGTGGTGAAGCATGAAGAGGAGTTCATCGGCGGTGAGGCGGCCCCCGAGCGGCTCGTCCGGGGGCGTGGTGACCGGCATGTCCCCGGTGTCCAGCCAGCGGATCCGGCCCTCGCCGTCGATACGGCTGCGGGTCCGCCCCCGGTTGTCGGGGTGCAGGCAGAAGGGGACGTCGAGGATCCCGCGCTCGAAGGCCAGGCAGAGCGCCTCGCCGATGTCCTCGTGCAGGCCGACGACCGCCTCCACGAGGCCTCGCGCCTGTTCGAGGACACCGGTCCGCTCGGGGACGCGGACGCGGCCGGTCTCCGCCTCCGCCGCACGGGCCGCCGCCTCCAGCGCGGCGACGTTCTCCGCGACGGTGGGGATCCGGTGCGCCTCGGCCTCGGTCTTGACGATGAGCCGCGCCGCACCGGATCTCACCGCGGTGCGTGCCGCCTGTGCGAGCAGGAGGTGCGCGCCGGCGACGGTCCTGGGGTAGACGCCCATGTAGGCGTAGAAGACCACATGCCACTGGGCCCCGGGCAGGTACTCCGCAGCGAGGCTGCGCAGGGCCAGCACCGCCTCCTCGTCCTGTGCCGGCTGTGTCTGCTGGGCGTAGCTGAGGGACAGGCTGCGTATGCCGTGCCGGTGGAAGAAGATGCCCTCCAACAGGCTGACCGCCACCAGCAGTGAGGGGGGGCAGAGCTGCCCGAGGAGGCACCCCCCGAAGGTCTCCATGTGGCACGGTGCGCCGCCGGCCAGGATACGGGTGCCCTCCTCCCAGGCGGCGACGGCCTGCCTCAGCGGTGTGCGGCTGTAGGGCAGGCAGTAGGAGACGGGTCCGCCCTCGGTCGCCTCCAGCCCGGTCTCCACGAGTCTGCGGAAGATGTGCTGGGGGTGGGGCGAGCCGTGCCGGACCTGGACGGGAAAGCCCGGGTCCCTGATTCCGTCGAGGAGGCCGAGGGTCGTCCCCGGGGCGTAGGTGACGATCGGGTAGCCGTTGAGGTCGACCCCGTCGGCCAGTGCGCGTTCGATCTCCTCCCACTGCCCCAGCCTGGTGTAACTGTCGATGGTGAGGGTGCCCGCGGACACCGCGTCGGCCTCCTTGGTCCGCAGCAGGCCGTGGCGCATACGTTCCACGTCGCTGAAACCCATGCGGGGCTGGACCACCAGGCGTCCGGCCCGTTGCGCGGCGGCGACGAAGTCGCCGAAGCGGACCGGCGCAGCGGGTCCGGGGCCGCTCACGAGGCCGCCCGGAACACACGCCGGGCGACGAACGCGCGGAAGGCCTCCGACTCGTCGTCGGCGAACACCCTGTCATAGCCCTCGTTCAGGAGCCTCCGGGTGCGGCCGACGTCGCGGAGGCCGTCGGTTCCGAGCTTCCCCCCGATGACGACGCACAGGTGCTCCAGACCGGGCACCGTACGCAGGTGCCTCATCAGGCGCAGCCCGTCATGGAAACCGTGGCCGTTGACACTGCCGACCACCAGCAGGTCCGGTCGGTGGCGGAGGCACTCGCGGGCGAGCAGGTCCGGGGGGACGCAGGCCCCGACATTGACGACCTCGTGCCCGGCCTCCTCCAGCAGGAGTTGGAGATAGACGAGGTTCCAGGTGTGGGAATCCGACACCGTCCCCGAGACCAGGGACTTCGGCCTGCGCCCCATCGCGTCACCATAGGACACAGGACCACCTCGACTCGACGACTGCACGGTCACGTCCTCAGCCGGGGACCCGACCTGTCGAACAGAAACGTAATAGTGGACGAAGCCGGGAACGGGAAGAAGAACCGGCAGATTCGGTGTGTGACCGAGCACGAGCGGTCACCCCGGGGTGTTCCGTACCGGCTGTGGTGGAGGCTCCGGTGTGTCCCGCGTTCTTCGGAGTCGGTTTTCTGGATCCCGGGACCACGCGGCCCTTGAGGGAGGGATCGTGGGACGCCGTGGGTACCCCGCCGGGTTCCGCCGCAAGGTGCTGGACCTGGTCCAGGCCGGACGCAGCGCCGCGGACGTGGCACGCGATCTGGACATCTCCCGCCGAGACGATCCACGCCTGGCGGCGCCAGGACCGCATCGACCGAGGCCTGGCACCCGGCCTGACCGGCGCCGGGAAGACCGAACCGGCCGCAGCCGACAAGCGCATCGCCGAACCGGCCATCCACCGCCCGGGCCGGACCCGGTGCGCTCCCCCGCCCGCGGTATCCGCGCCTGCGACCCGTGCCGGGGTCCCCACCCTGGCGGAGGCCCGGGGACCGGACGCGTGCACCTGCGCGCGTCCATCCCCGCACCGGGCGTGCACCCGGCCCCGTGGCCGCCTGCGGGGATGAACTTTCTGGACATAGGGGGCGGGTACCGGCGTTCGCCGGATGCGGCGCGCCCCTCCCCGCGACCCGTACCGCAACCTCGTCCTGCCGGCCCTGCTCGCGCTGTCCGGGCGGCCGCCCGCCCACGACCCGCTCCAGGGCGCGCACCGGTTGGTGCCCGGGGTCCTGCCGTGGGGGCGGCGCAACCCCGTGCGCACGAGTACCCGCGGGTGCGCCTGCGGGTACTGCGGCGGGCGCTGCGAGCCCGGCGGCCGCGACCGCGGCAGGGTGAGCCCGGGCTGCGGGTCTCCCCCGTGGGCGGCCCCGGCGCCTTCGACCGGGCGCCGGAGCCGTTGGCCGGGCTCGACCCGGCTGCGCGCGCCGGGTACGCCCTGCGGGTGGAGGCGCTGCCTCCGGAGGAGGCGGCCGCACTGCTGCGGCGGGCTGGGGCGACCGATCCCGAGGGGACACTCGGCCGGGCGGCCGCCGTCCCCGATGGGTTCCGCCCGGCCCCACCGTGGTGCGGGTCAGCGGGCGCGGGGCCCGCCCGCCCGGGGAGCCCTGGCGGTGGCCGGACTGCTCACGCCGGCCCTGGTCGGGCTGGGGCTGTCGGCCTCGGAGTCGATCCCGGGGCGGCCGGGGTCCGCGACCGCTCCCCTGTCGCCGACCGTGGTCACCGACCGGGACGCCCGGCGGAAGGGCTTTCGCCTGGACGCCCGGGGCGGGGCCGTCGGCGACCGGGAGCTCGCCGAGGCGGCACCGGCCGCCTGGACCGCCCACGACGGGCGGCCACCGGCGCGGGTACCGAGGCCGTCGTGGCCGGGGAGCGCGCGGGCGGCTGGGAGTGCGGCGACCTGGACCGGCAGGTGGTGGCGGGCACCTGGTGGCAGGATCCCGGCGGCGGGTGGCACTACCTGGCGGCGGCGTCCCGGGAGGCCGCCTCCGTGCGGGTGTCGGGCGGGGTCGAGGGGGACGGTGAGGGGCCCGTGCTGGCCGTCTCCGGCCCCGGCGCAGCGACGGCCCGCCCGCGTCCCCGGTGGAGGTGAGCGCGGTGGACTCGCGCGGCGACGCCATGACCCCGCTCACCGGCTGACGGTCCGCTGCCACGGCCCGCGGTCCCGGCCCGTGCCCCGGCGCCCTCGGAACGCCCGTTCCTGGCCGATTCCGGACAAGGACGAGAATCCCGGCGGTGTGTGTACGGCGGGTGCGCGGGTGGTATCACTGGGGTTGTCGGCCCGTCCGGACGGGAACCGCGTCGCCGTGTGCACCCGCCCGCGACGGCCCCGGGCCGTAGTGAGGGTTGAACCATGTCGATCTGGTCTCGCGGCGACCGAAGGGGAAGGGTCGAGGAGGCCCTCCTCATGCTGCAGGGGCAGGGCATCATCGACGGCCTCGAGATCCTGCCGGGCCAGGAGGACAAGCCCTACCGGGTGCTGCTGCCCGCCGGGCTGGTCCACATGGACGAGGACGAGGCGTCGATGTTCGCCCTGGGCGCGGTCGTGGGCGCGTTCGGCGACATCGCCCGCCGCCGGGCCTGACCGGGGCCCGGCGGCCGCCCTGCCCCACGACCGCGCGGGCGGGCTCAGTGCCCGGCGGCGGTGCGCCGGGCGCGGTGGGAGCCCAGGAGCTCGCGGTACCAGTGGTAGCTGTCCTTGGGGTGGCGGGACAGCCGCTCGTAGTCCACCCGCACCAGCCCGAAGCGGCGGTCGTAGCCGTAGGCCCACTCGAAGTTGTCGAGCAGGGACCACACGAAGTAGCCGCGCACGTCCACACCCGCGTCGATGGCCGCGGCCAGGGCGGTGAGGTGGTCGCTCAGGTAGGCGATGCGGTCGGTGTCGCGGACCCGGCCGGCGTCGTCGGGGCGGTCGTCCTCGGCGGAGCCGTTCTCGGTGATGAGGATCGGCGGCAGCCCGGGGTAGCGCCGGTCCAGGTCGACGAGCATCTCGGTGAAGGTCTCCGGGACCACCGGCCAGCCCATGGTCGTGTGCCGGACCCCCTCGTAGGGGACCTGCTCCACTCCGATGTCGACGGCGGTGCGGGCGGCCGGGTCGGGCTCGGTGTGGGGGGCGTCGCGCAGCATGATGGGCCGGTAGTAGTTGACCCCGACGAAGTCCAGGGGCTGGCCGATGATGGCGAGGTCCCCGTCTCGGCGGTGGGAGTCGTCGGCGAGGTCCCCCCACACCTCCTTCTCGTTGTCGGGGTAGGACCCGGTGAAGAGGGGGTCCAGCCAGACGCGGTTGTGCAGGGTGCGGGCGCGTTCGACGGCGGCCAGGTCGGCCTCGGAGTCGGTGGCCGGGACGAGGTGGTCGGGGTTGAGGGTGATGCCGATGTCCCCGGCGGCGGCCGCCCGCAGTTCGCCGACGGCCATGCCGTGGGCCAGCAGCAGGTGGTGGGCGGCGGCCAGGGCTGGGGTGCCCTCGCGGGTGCCGGGGGCGTGGCGGCCGACGGCGTGGCCGACGAAGGCGCTGCAGAAGGGTTCGTTCAGGGTGATCCACCGGTTCACCCGGTCGCCGAGGCGGTCGGCGACGATGCGGGTGTACTCGGCGAAGCGGTAGGCGGTGTCGCGGACGCGCCAGCCCCCGGTGTCCTCCAGCGCCTGGGGCAGGTCCCAGTGGTAGAGGGTGACGACGGGCTCGATCCCGGCGGCCAGCACGGTGTCGACGAGCCGGTCGTAGAAGGCCAGCCCCTCGGTGTTGGGGCGGCCCGCACCGGTGGGCTGCACGCGCGGCCAGGCGACGGAGAACCGGTACAGGTCCACGCCGAGGTCGGCCAGCAGGGCGACGTCCTCGCCGTAGCGGTGGTAGTGGTCGCAGGCGACGTCGCCGGTCTCGCCGCGGGCGACCCGGCCGGGGGTCCGGCAGTAGGTGTCCCAGATGGAGGGCCCACGGCCGCCCTCCTGGGCTCCGCCCTCGATCTGGTAGGCGGCGGTGGCGGTGCCGAAGAGCAGGTGAGGGGGGAGTTCGGGGTGGTCCATCGGTGGCCTTCCAGGTGCGGGAGCGCTCCCATGCTAAGCCGAGTGATTCGTATTACCAATCCCTTTTGCGTAGCTTTCGCGACACCCGTCGTCACCGGCTCCCCGGGGTCGGGCGTCCCGGAGGTCACCGTGCGCTCACATTCGCGCCGGATGCGGAACCTCCGGGGCCCCGCGCACATCACACCTGCGGCGTACACCTCCCCCGCTGGAAAGGCACACAACGGGCATGGACTGGATCGACTACTCGCAGAACCGGCGTATCAGGGAGCTGCAGGAGGACGTCAGCTCGGCCCACTCGATGCTCCACTCCGAGCGCCGGCGGATGCGGTCGGAGCTGACGAACCTGCGGGGCGGCCTCGAACAGCGGCTGAAGCGGGTCTCGGCCACCCTGGACGCCTTCATCGAGCTCAGCGACATCCGCGCCACCCTGGCCGTGTTCGCCCCGCACGCCCTGGCCCGGCACCGCACCCTGGCCATGCTCGACGGGACGGTCCCCTCCGCCCTGGAGCTGGAGGACGTCCCCGACTACTGGCTCCCGCCCGCCGCCCACGGCCTGCACGCGCTGCTCACCGGCTCCCCCGCCGAGGCCCTCCCCCACTTCGACGAGGCGGCCCGGCGCGACCCGGAACGGGCCGCCGCCTTCTCCGTCCTGGCCACCGCCCTCACCCGCGCCGAGTACGCCCGCACCCTGGGCGGGCCCGGCGACCTGCTCCCCCACCTGCCCGCCCCCGACGAGCAGGTGACCCGGGGCCGGCGCGCCCTGTGGATGCTGACCGCCGACGGCTCCCTCGGCGAGGAGGCCAGGGAGCACCTGCTGCGGTCCACCCTGCGGCACTGGTCCCGCGTCGGGGCCGAACTCCCCCCGCTCGCCCCGGCCCCCGCCGCGCCCTCCGGGGGGAGCCCCCGCTCCGGACGCCGGCGCGGCGGCGCCTCCCGGGGCGAGCACGAGCTGAGGACACGCGCCGAGGCCGTGGACAAGCTCACCGCCCTGCACGCCGACGTCACCCGTATCACCGCGCTCGGCGGTGAGGACACCCCCATGGAAGGGGTCGCCCCCGACGAGGGCAGCGCCGTCTTCCTCTCCGAGGCGCTGGTCGCCCTGGTGGGCGAGGGCACCCCCGAGGAGGCGCCGCTCATCACCCGCGCCAACGAACTGCGGGCCGTCATCGAGAACGGCGGAGGCGGGCGCAGGCCCGGCTGGGACGACGGGGTCGGCACCGCCGCCGCCCTGCTGGAGCAGGACCTGCGCGCCTTCGAGAGCGCACCGCACCGCAGCACCTTCGCGCTGGTCCTGCAGCGCCCGGCCGTGATGCGCACCGTCGAGGGCCTGGTGGAGCTGGCCTCGACACCGCTCCCGGAGTCCACTCCCGTCACACTCCAGGGGATCCGGATCGACATCACCGAGCACGGTCCCACCTCCGAGCAGACGCGCCGGGCCGAGCAGCAGCTGGAGATCCGCCACCCCGCCGAGCACCGGGGCCGCGTCTACATGTGGGGGTTCGCGGTCCTGGCCGCGCTACTGGTGGTCCTGGGGCTGGTGACCGTCGGCACGGCGGTCTGGGTGGTGTGGGTCCTCGCCGGGATCGCTGCGGCCGCCGCCGTCGGCGCCCACCTGTACGACCTGCGGGAGACCGAAGGCGTCGCGGAGGTGCGCAGGGCCGGGCTCCAGAGGCTGCGGCAGGAGGCCGACCGGGCCGCGCGGGCGTGGCAGGAGCGGCTGACCCTGGCCAGGGAGCAGGAGGCCGCGGCCCGGTCGCTGGCGGACGACATCTCGGCGCTGCTCGACCCGCGTTAGGCGGCGCTAGGATCCTGGGACCGGAGGACCGTGGGAGGCGGGCGGGCATGGGTCTGTTCACAAAAAGGGTGCGGCTGCGCAGCGATCCCCGGGGCGTGTTCCAGGGACCGCTGGCGCACGCCTTCGCCAGCGGGGCGCACATGCCCGTGGCCAACGGCGGGGTGTGGAACGCGGTGCACTCGTCGTGCTCGTGCTGCGACGCCCGCGACGAGCGCGAGAAGCTGAGCTCGGCCTGGGGCATCACCGACGCCGCCGGGTGGGAGCGGGCGCTGGCGGCCCTGACCGCCGAGGCCTCCGCGCCCACCGCACTGTCCACCGTGCTGGAGCTGCGGTCGCGGGCGGTGGACGCCCGCCCCGGCCTCCCCTTCGACGCCGGGACCTGGCCCGACCTCATCGCGTACCGGTGCCGGGAGCTGGGCGCGCCGCGGGAGGCCTACGACGAGATGGTGGCCGAGGCGGCGCGGGTGTGGGAGTACGAGGAGCGCATGGTCGCCGACGGGGTGCTGCCCCGGGGCGCGGTGGTGCGCACGGTGCGCGCCTACGACTTCGGACGGGCCGTCAACCTGGCCCGGTGGGGCGTCAACGCCGGGTACGCCACCGAGGAGAGGGCCCTGCCCCACATCATCCGGGCCGGAGCGATGTCGATGCGCCACCACGGTTCCTGGGAGGAGATGTCGGCCGGGTTCACCCTGGGGCGGGCGATGGGGTTCGACGACGGGGAGTTCGGGGCGTACTACACCGACTCGGTGAAGGCGCACCGGGTACTGGTCACCGACCCGGAGAGCCCCTGGCGCAACCTGCCCTGGCGCATGTGACGCTCCGGCTGCGCGGGCGGCCCCTCACAGCCGGCCGTTGCGGCGGAAGAGCAGGTGGAGGACGAGGCCCGACAGCCCCATGAGGGCCGGGGCGGGGGCCGGGGGTCAGGCCCCCGGGGCGGCGGGCAGACCGGAGGCGCGCAGTGTGAGGTTGAGGCGCCCCCGCAGCCCCAGGCCGGGCGGGGCGGTGCCGGGGCGGGTGCGGGGCACCCCGTGGTACGCCAGGCGCGAGGGCCCGCCGAACACGAACAGGTCGCCGCTGCGCAGCTCCAGGTCGGTGTAGGGGCGGTTGCGGGTCTGGGTGTTGCCGAAGCGGAACACACAGGTGTCGCCCAGGCTGAGGGACACCACCGGCTCCCGGGCCGCCTCGTCGCGGTCCTGGTGCATGCCCATGTGGGCGTCGGCGTCGTAGAAGTTGACCAGGGCGACGTCGTAGGGGGCGGCCCCGGGGGCGGGCGGGGCGCCGTAGGCGGCCTCCACCGCGCGGACGGCCAGTGCGCCCAGCTCCGCGGGGAGGGGCCGCACCGGGGTGCCGTCGGGCAGGGTGCGCTCATAGGAGTAGGGCCGCCAGAACCAGCCGAGCGAGGTCATTGCCACCGACATCCGGCCGCCGCGCGGCATGGTGTGGCGGTGCATCCCGCCGGGTCCGGCCGCCCACTCCCGGCAGCGTTCGACGAGGGCGGCCTGGTGCTCCGGTGACAGCCATCCGGGCAGGTGGACGGCTCCCGGGGCGATCTCCACCGGGGGTCCGGCGAACAGTGCGTCGCTCATGTCCCCATGGTGCCCGCCGGGAACGACGGACGCGCCCCCTCCTCCTCGGCGGGGGCGCGTCCGGGGGCCGCGGGGGTCAGCGGCGCATGAGGTCGCGGATGTTGACCACGAGCAGCAGCACCACGATGAGCACCACCGGCACCGTGACGGCGATGCGCCAGTTGACGACGAACGCCACGACGACGCCCACCACCAGGCCGACCACCACCGCCAGGACCGCCAGCCCGGTGAGGTACTGGAGGAACTTGCGGCGCGCGACCGAGTCGACCGCGGCGAAGGCGACCACCACGCCGATCATCGCGTAGAAGGTGAACTGCCCCTCCAGGAGGAACAGCGGCAGCGCCAGCGCGATCAGCAGCAGCGGGGTGCTCAGGGCCACCCACAGGTGCAGGAAGCGGGTGCTGCGCTGCTGTCCCGAGGAGTAGGGCAGGTGCGGGGCCTTGAGGTGCTCGGTCGGACCGGGCACCAGGGGCGTGTCCGAGGCCAGTGCGCGCAGGTGGCCGTCGCGCTCGTCGGCGGTGAGGACGCGCTTCTCGTAGACGCCCGCCAACTCCATCTCCAGGGCGGCGATCTCCTCGGCGTAGGCGCGGGCGCGGGGCCGGGAGTGGGCCTCTCGGGCCAGGACCATGCGGGCGGAGTCGAGCTGGCGCAGGCGGTCCCGGCGCCTGACGATGTCGGCGTCGAGCTCGCGGAGGCGTTCCTCCAGGCCCAGGACGTGCGCGCGCAGCTCGGCGCGGGCGGCCGCCTCGGTGGGGGCGACCTTCTGCAGGCCCACCCAGGCCAGGGGGTCGGCCCAGGAGCGGCGGATGGTGCCGTCGCGTTCGTAGCGGGGGCCGCTGGGGGCGCGCTCGCCGTCGAAGAAGTCGCGGGTGTCGCGGCCCCACAGGCCGCGGAAGCCCTTCACCCAGGGGGTGTCGTCGTCGATGACGACGGCGTTCCACGCGCGGTCGCCGCCCGGGCCCAGGCGTTCGCCGTCACCGCGGGCGTAGTCGACGAAGGGGACGCCGATGCCGTGGCGGTTGATGGCGCTGTCGGCGCGGAAGATGCGGTGGGTGATCCACTTCCAGGCCTTGAGCAGGCCGCGCAGGACGGAGGGGTCGACCTGGATGAGGTAGTCGCCCGGGAGCATCTGGTGGGAGTGCGAGCCCGCGCCGACGTAGATGACGGGGTGGGGGCCCTCGCGGTGCAGGTCGGGGTCGTCCCAGCTGCGCCGCAGGTCGTCGCCGTGGTACTCGTGCGAGGAGGCGCCGACCCAGACCGGGCGGGTGGTGCCGTCGGGGTTCTCCACGACGTAGACGGTGACGCGCTCCCAGTCGGCCTCGTGGTCGTTGACGCCGCCGTAGATGGTCCGCCAGTCGTTCATCGCGTAGAAGAACCAGTACTGGAGGACGATGTAGCCGCCCTCGCGGACGACCCGGCCGTAGTAGGTGGCGTTGCCGTCGTCGACCCGCTCCCGGTAGCGGGTCACCGCCGCGAAGGTGACGCCGCCGGGGACCGCGCCCCGGATGAGCAGGGAGAGCTTCATCAGGATGTCGAGGATGCGGCCCAGGACGCCGACGGCGGCCAGGCGGCCGCTCTTGGGGATGACGGTGCGCGAGATGCCCCGGAAGCGGCGGGCCTCCTCGCGGAGGGTCTCCTCCTGGACGAAGCGCAGGTGTTTGTGCCGTCCGGGCCACTCCTCCTCGGCGGTGGCCAGGCGGTCGAGGTCGAGCTCCCCGGCGGGGACGATGACGCGTTCGCCGCCGCCGGGCTCCTCGATCCACAGGCTGCAGTTGCGTACGTAGGCGTCCACGTCGGCGGGGAAGAAGAGTTCTCCCTTGGTGCACATCAGCACGGGTTCGTGGGCACGCAGGAGTTCGAGATCAGTTTTCGCGGCCATGGTCGCGCCAGATTAGTGCATGTGGAGGGGCCGCCGGTCCCCCTGGGGCAGGCGGGGCGGGGCCCTGTCCCGGCCGCGGGTGGCCGTCTCCGCAGTTCGGAGCGGGGACCGGGGCGCGGCACCCGGCCGGGGAGGGGGCCAGGGGATCCGCGGAGGCCGTTCTCTGTGGCAGGGATCACCGGGCGGGAGCAGGGGGGAGCGTTCCGCGGGAGGGCTCCCCGCACCACCGCCGCGGGGTGGGTGCGGCGCACCCACCCTCGGCCCTGTCCGCCCGGCCGGTGGCCGCCTAGCCTGGGGCCATGGGCACTGACGAGACCGCCGGGCCCCGGGCCCGGACCACCCTGCGGAGTTTCCTGCGGGCGCGCAGGGACCGGATCCGACCCGAGGACGTGGGGTTGCCGGACACGGAGCGCCGCCGGGTGCCGGGCCTGCGCCGGGAGGAGGTGGCGGTGCTGGCCGGGGTGAGCACCGACTACTACATGCGCCTCGAACAGGGACGGGAGCGCCACCCCTCGCCCCAGGTGCTGGACGCCCTGGCCCGGGCCCTGCTGCTGGACGAGGAGGCCGCCGACCACATGCGGCGGCTGGCGTCCCCGGACGGGCGCCGCCCCCGGGCACCGCGCCGCTCCGAGCGCGTGGGACCGCACCTGCTCCGGCTGCTCGACCGCTGGGACGGCACCCCCGCCCTCGTCCTGGGCGGCACCCTGGACCTGCTGGCCCTCAACCCCCTGGCACGGGCCCTGTACTCGGGTTTCCCGGTCACCGACAACCTGGCGCGCATGACCTTCCTCGACCCGGCGGCCCGCGTGTTCCACCGCGACTGGACCCGGGCCGCCGCCGCGGTCGTGGCCGAGCTGCACCGGGCCGCCGGGACGCGGCCGGACGACCCCCGGCTCGGTGCCCTCGTCGGGGAGCTCTCCGTCAGGAGCACGGACTTCCGCGTCCTGTGGTCGCGCCACGAGGTCCGCGGCAAGGGCAGGGGCCCCAAGGCGCTGCACCACGCGGCCGTGGGCGACCTGGACCTGCACTACGAGAGCTTCACCGTCAACGGCTCCGAGGGGCAGCAGCTGGTGGTCTACCAGGCCGATCCGGGAAGCCCGTCGGAGGAGGCGCTGGCCCTGCTCGGCTCCCTGCACACCGCCTTCCCGGCGGCCGGGGCGGAGCCGGGCGCGGAGGTGCGCTCCGAGCGCTCCTGAACACGTCGTCCCGGCTCCACGGGGCCGCGCCGGTGTCCGGCGCGGCCCCGTGCCGTGGTGGCGCCCAGGGTGGGAGTGCCGCACCAGGGTGCACGGCGGCCTGGATACCCCCGCGGCGCGGAACGAGACTCGACGGCGACATCCCACCGCACGAGCCGAGGGGGCACCCCGCATGCGTTCCACACCCACCGCACCGGCCGCCGAGGCGGCGCTGGAGGAGATCCGGCGCCGGTCCGGCGATCCGCACCGGCGCATCCTGTTCACCGGGGCGACCGTGGTCACCATGGACCCGGCACTCGGAGTCCTGGACGACGCCGGCGTCCTCGTCGAGGGGGACACCATCGCCGCCGTCGGGGCGGTCCCGGAGGCGGGCGACGCGGTCGTCGTCGACGCCGCCGGATGTGTCCTCGTACCGGGGTTCGTCGACACCCACCGGCACGCCTGGCAGTCCCAGCTGCGCCGGATCATGCCCGACGTCGACGACCTGGCGGGGTACGTGACCGCCACCCTGGCCCGGTACGCACCCGCGTACGGCCCCGAGGACATGTACCTCGGAACCAGGCTGGCCGCGCTGTCGGCGATCGACTCCGGCATCACCTGCATGCTCGATTTCTCGCACAACTCCCGGTCCCGGGAGCACTCCGACGCCGCCGTGCGCGCCTTGGCCGACACCGGGATCCGCGGCGTCCACGCCTCCATGGGCCCGCACTTCGGGGAGTGGGACCGGCAGTGGCCCGGCGACCTGGCCCGGCTGTGCGAGGAGCACTCCGACGGTGCCCGGCGGATGCTGACCCTGCGTGTGGCGGCACTGGCCACCGAGGAGGTCGCCGGGCCGTCTCCGGCGTACGGCCCAGAGCTCGCCCGGATCGCCCGGGACCTCGGCATCGGCGTGAGCGTCGATGCGGTCTTCGGCACCGGGTCCTCCCGGGCGGTCCTGGACTGGGCCGACCGCGGACTGCTGGGGCCGCACCTCACCCTCATCCACGCCACCGGGCTGACCGAGGAGGCGTGGAAGGCGATCGGCGCGACCGGGACCACCGTCGCGCTGGCCCCGACCTCGGACGCCCAGATCGGGCTGGAGACCGCGGTCCCGGCCGTCGACGAGGCCTTGGCCGCGGGCGTGCGGCCGGGGCTGAGCATCGACGTGGAGGTGGCCCTGGCGGGCGACATGTTCACGCAGATGCGCACCCTGCACACGGTGCAGCGGATGCGGGCGGCCAACGCGGTGTACGGCACCGGGCGCGAGGCCGCCCGGATCGGCGTCCACGACGTGCTGGACTTCGCCACCCTCCAGGGCGCGCGCACCAACGGGCTCGGGGGCGTGACCGGGTCTCTCATCCCGGGCAAGCGGGCGGACCTGCTGGTCATCACGGCCGAGGACCTCAACAACATGCCGCTCAACGACCCCGTCGGGACCGTGGTGCTGGGCTCGGACGCCCGCAACATCACCGCGGTCCTCATCGACGGCGAACCCCGCAAATGGGCGGGGCGCGTGCTGGACGCGGACACGGACGACCTGCGCGACCGCGTCCGGGAGTCCCGTGACCGGATCCTGGCGCGCGCCTCCCACTGAACCGGATAGACGAGGAGGACGACCATGACGGACAAGACCGGCGAGCCGCACCCGTTCGTGGGCATGTGGGTGACCGCCGACGGGCACATCCGGCAGGAGCTGCTGCCCGACGGGCGCTACGACGAGGCGCGCGGGAACCGCCGCAGCGCCTACACCGGGAGCTACACGGTGACGGGAAACCACATCGACTACGTCGACGACACGGGGTTCACGGCCACGGGGGACGTGCGCGACGGGGTGCTGTACCACGAGCACCTGGTCCTGTACCGGGAGGAGCCGCAGGCCTGAGCGCGCGGGTCCGTACCGCCGGAGGCGGGGATGCGGCCCCGCGTCCGCGGGCGGACCGGTCCTTCGCCGCACCGCGGTCCGTTCCGGAGCCGGGGCCGGGGCGGTACCGCACGGGAGCCCCGGTGGGGGGAAGGCCGTTCCCGGCGGGACCGGTGTTCCTCCCCCGGGCCTCACGGCCGTTGGGGAGCCGGCGGGCCCGGCCGCCGGCCGGGCGGGCCCCGAAGGGCCGGGGGCGTCGGACCGCCGTCCTCCCCCGGCGGTCCCCGGGAGCGGCGCTCCCGACCGCGGACCGGCCGACCGGGGCCCGAAGGACCCCCGGGGGCCAACGTGCCCGGGCACCCGCCGTGCCGGACCGTGCGGCACTCCGCGTGGCCCGCCCGACCCGGGATCACGACTCCGGAAAACACTTGCCAGGTTGGAAAGTGAATGCGATCCTGGAAACAGGTTCGACAACGGAGGTGGCACGTGCGACAGGACGAGGCACTGGACGCCCTCGAGCAGGCGGAGGCCCTCAGGGCCCGCATGCGCGGGCAGAGCGGCTGGTACGCGGTTTTCGGGGCGGGGTACGCGGCCATGAGCTGCGCCCTGATCCTGGCGCTGGGGCTGCTGCCCTCCCCCGAGGCGCTGCCGTGGACGATGGGGGCCTTCGCCGTGGTGCTGGCGCTGCTCCTCGCCTACGCGCTGACCCGTCCCGCACAGCCGCGCAACCTGGGGGTGCTGCACCTGGGCATGATGGGCGCCTGGACCGCCATCTACCTGGTGACCCTGCTGGTGGGGCTCAACGTCTTCCCCGGAGTGGTCGCCTGGTGGGTCTCGGGTGCACTGCTGAGCTGCGTTCCACCTCTGGCCGTCGCCTACGTGGCACTGCGGCAGAGCCGGAAACCACGATGAACCACCCGCGCAACCGCCTGGACGAGGTGATCCACTCCCCCGTGCGCTTCTCGGTGGTCGCCGCACTGGCCGCCGTGGACCGCGCCGAGTTCCGCCTGGTGCGGGACACGGTGGAGGTCAGCGACTCGGTGCTGTCCAAACAGGTCACCGTGCTGGAGAACGCCGGTTACGTGAAGGTGCAGAAGTTCACCGCGGGGCGACGCGCCCGGACCTCCCTGTCCCTGACCAGGGAGGGCCGGGCCGCCTTCGAGCGGCATGTGGCGGCGCTGCGCGAGATCGCCGCGGGGAGCGCCCTGGAATCCGCACCGGCCAGCGGTTCCGCGGACTGATCCCGCCCTCCCGCACAGCACGCGGCTGCACGGGAGACGGGAGGACAGCGCCGACGGGCGCGCGACGACCCCGCGGGCGGGGGAGACCGGCCGGTGCGCACCGCCGTCGGCCCGGGAGGGCGTCAGACGGCCGGAGCGGGCAGCGGCCCGGCGGGGGTGACCCGCGGAACGTGGACGACGGCGTCGAACCAGGTGGTCAGCGCTCCCCCCGAGATGTGGTGGTCGGCGTCCTCGGCCGGATCGTAGAACGGGCCCACCAGCCGCGTCCTCGTCCGGGCGTCGAGCAGGCGTGCGACCTGCGGGGGGCGCGGCCGCCGCAGGTCCAGGAGGTAGGCCGGGGCCCCTGTGGCCGCCTCGTCGAGGACGGCGTCGATCGAACCCTCGGCCGGTCCCGGCAGCTCCACCCCGATCGACCCCCGCCCCAGGGTCAGGCCGATCGACCGGTACCCCCGGCCCAGGCGGGCACGCAGGTGGCCGCCCATGTTCCGGTGCGTCTCCGGCGGCGAGGAGGGTGACACCGTGCGGGGGTCGCCGACCGCCGTGTGCGCGCTGCCGCCCCAGTACACGATCCGGTCGCCGGTGCGCTCCCGCCAGCGGGCCACGCCCTCGGCGAGCGAGAGCTCGATGGCCGCCAGTCCGCGCAGCGGGGCGGCGTGCTCCACGTCCGGCTCGGGATCCTCCAGGAACCGCACCGGGTCGCGGGGGTGGCGCAGGTTGTACTCCCGCATCCAGAGGACGAGGCCGAGGACCTCCGCCGTCCGCAGGAAGGGCCGCGCCCCGGCCAGGAGGGACCGGGGGTCCCCCTCACCGGTGGCGATGTAGGCGTCCAGCCCCAGCCGGGCCGGGTCGTCCCCCTCCAGCGCGACCGACCGGAAGCCCTCCTCCTCCACCAGGAGCCGCACGATGCGGTGCGCCGCCACCGCCTGCTCCCGGGTACCGCGTGCGGCGGTCCCCACGGCCACGACCTCGGCGCCGCGCACCATCGAGGCGAGGGGCCTCAGGTCCTCCAGTGGTTCCCCGGCCCCGTCTGCGGTCAGAGCGTGCGCGTGCTCGCGGATCCATTCGACCGTCGTCGACACCGACATCCGGATCTCCTTCGCTCCTGCTCGGCGGGCTGCTCCCGCCCCCTCGAAGACCCTGAAGCCTCAACTATGGTTCAGGTCAAGGCCTCCGGAGGACGAGCAGGTCGGGAGCGCCCGGGTTCGACGGCGGAGGGAAGTAAGGGCGGGCGCCGCCTCGAACCGCTCCGCCTCCTCGGCACCGGGCGGTGGCGGGCCGCCGCGGCCGGGTCCGGGTGGTCGGCGGCCGGGACCGCCGGACGGCCGCCGTACCGAGCCGCGCCACCACCCCCGCACCGCCCCCGCACCGGGCGCGGACCGGATCCGGGGAGGAGGCCCCGGGAGCCCCACAGCGGAGACCGCGCCGCTGAGGGCGCGGTGGGGCCGGGCTGCCTCCCGTTCGGCGGGCCCGCCCGGAATCCGGTCTCGCCCGCCCGCCCCTCTCCCCGCCCGCTCTCGGAGCCGTGACGGCGGTGGCGGAACGGAAGAGGCCCGCGCACCGGGGTGCGCGGGCCTGTGGAACGGGCGCCGGAGCAGGGACACCCGGACCCGGCCCCTCGGCGCGCCGTCCGCCCTCGTGAAAGGTACGCGCCGGGGGGACCACTCAGGCGGCCCGGCCCTCCGCCCCGGCGGGAGCCGAAGCCGTACGTACGGGCTCGGGGTCCTGTGCCGCGGCCGGTCCGGCGGTCGGCCCCCCGGCGGATCCGGCGGCGGACGGGGCGCTCTCGCCGGAGGCCGGCCCCTCCACCGAGGCCTCCGTGTCCTCCGCGTCGCCGCTCGGCGCGGTGCGGCCGGCCCTCTCGCGCACGGCCTCCGGGACGGCGGGCCTGCCGCTCCGCTCGCCGCGTGTGGCCCCGATTCCGGCGACGACCACCAGCGCCATGCCGACGATCTGGAGTGCGGCGGGCGCCTGGCCGATGACGACCAGGCCCATCACCAGGGCGACACCGGGCTCCATGCTGGAGAAAGTGCTGTACGCGGTGCGGGTCATCCGCTGCAGGGAGACCATCTCCAGTAGGAAGGGCACCATCGGGAACAGCAGTGCGATGAGCAGGGTGAACAGGACCAGTCCGGGGTCGGGCGCGGCGAACGCCCCCGGGGCGCCGAACGGCGCGGTCACCAGGGAGCCGACGCCCATGGTCAGGGCCAGCCCGTGGACGGCGCCGAACCCGGCACCCACCTTCTGGGTGAGGACGATGTAGAACACCACGCACACCGCGCCCGCCAGGGCGAAGCCCACGCCGACCAGGTCGAGCTCGCCCTCCCAGGGGCGGGTCAGGCAGAGCACCCCGGCGACCGCGGCGGCGATCCACACGAGTTCGCGGCGGCGGCGCATGGCGGCCACGGCCACGACGAGGGTGCCGAGGAACTCGATCGCCGTGGCGGTGCCGAGCTCGATCCGCGCCGTCGCCTCGGAGTAGAACATCATCATCCCCGCGCTCGCTGTGCCGAGGATCACCACGGAGGCGCGCTGGCGCCACGTCGCCTCGCGCACTGCCCGCCACAGGGAGCGACCGCCCAGGAGCAGCAGAAGAAGCGCCGCCCACGTCAGCCGCAGCCAGGTGACGGTGGCCGGACTCGCCTGGGCGAACGCGGTGACTGCCAGAGCGCTGCCGGTGTGCAGCGTGAACATGCCGATGAGCAGCATGACCGGCGCCGGTACCTGGAGGCGGGCACGGCGCAGCGAGGGAAGGAAGGAGCGGATCACCCGACCAATGTGAAACATGTTGTCTGTTTCTGTCCACGAACCGTTGGTTGATGAACCGTGTAGTTTCAGTGGATGGATTTCACCCGTTTGCGACTGCTCGTCGAGCTGGAGCGGCTGGGCACGATGGCCGCCGTCTCCGAGGTCACCGGCATGAGCACCTCCGCGGTCTCCAAACACCTCGCGGTCCTGGAACGGGAGGCGGGCGTCCCCCTCCTGGCCCCGGACGGGCGCCGGGTCCGGCTCACCCCGGCGGGGCGGCGCCTGGCCGAGCACGCGGTGGACATCCTGGCCCGGGTGGAGGCGGCACGGGCGGAGTTCGACGGCGACGGGGAGCCGGTGGGCCGGGTCGACCTGGTCATGTACACCAGCGCGGCGCCCGTGGTGCTGCCCGCGATCCGTCAGCTGCGGCACGACCACCCGGGGATCGACATCCACCTGACCGAGTACGAGTCGGAGCAGGCGCTCACCCTGCTGCAGAACGGCGGCGCGGACCTGGGGGTGGTGTACCAGTACAGTCTGCTCCCCCGGGATTTCCCGGGGTCGCTGACGGTGCACCCGATCGGCTCCGAGGGCCTGCTGCTGTCGCAGCCCTCGGCCGGCGCGGACAGCCGCACGCTGACCCGGCGGCGGCTGCGCGACCTCGCCGGCGCCGCCTGGATCGCCAGCCCCTACCGGGGCGACGAGGAGGCCCTGGTGCAGCGCATGTGCGCCGACGCCGGGTTCACGCCGCGGATCGTGCACCGCATCGACAACCTGGAGCTGTTCGAGGAGCTGGTCGCCGCCGGGGTGGGAGTGGGTGTCGTCCCGCGCCTGTCGGCGGTCACGCGGCGCGGGGTCGCCCACGCCCCGCTCGGCGAGCTGGGCGGGGTACGCCAGGTGTACCTGGCCGGGCGCACCGGCGGCTGGGCCTGGCGGCCGATCCGCCTGCTGGCGCGCTACCTGCACCGGGCCGCCGAGAACGTGCTCGACGACGTGCCGCCGCTGCCGGAAGCGCCCGACGCCCCGGCCTGAACCCGCCGGCCCGTACCCCTGGGCGGGGCGGGCGGGACCACCGGCCCCGGCGCCGGGCCCGCGCCGGGCAACGCCGCGGCCCGGGGAGGAGCCGCGGTCAGCCCGCGATGGCGAAGGGCCCCACCGAGGGCACCGGCACCTTGCTGGCGGCCTCGCGCACGGCGGTGAGCAGCGGTTCGGGGGTGGACCCGGCCCGCGACAGCGCGATGATGTGGCGCCGGGCGGTGTCGCGCACCCCGCGCACGACGGTGTGCGGGGTGTTCATGCCCGTCCAGGCCAGGCGCGGCATCAGGGCGATGCCCAGGCCCGCCTGGACCAGCGCGAACACGGCGCTGAAGTCGTCCACGGTGTGGACCACCCTCGGCTGGAACCCGGCCTGGCTGGTGGCGGCGGTGACGCACTCGTGCCAGGCCGTACCGGGCGCGGACATGATCCAGTCCTCCGCGGCCAGGTCCTCGGACAGGTGCAGGCCGTTGCGGGTGGCCAGCGGGTGCTGGTAGGGCAGGATCGCGTCGAACAGCTCGACCATCACCGAGTCGGCGCGGAAGTCGGGGTCCCCGCTGGCGGGCAGGTGCCCGGTGGACATGGTGAGCGCGACGTCGAGGCGGCCCGAGCGCACCATCTCGGCGCTCTGCTCGGGCTCGGCCTGGATCACCTCGAACGACCAGCCGGGGTGGCTGACCCGAAGCCGGGCCAGGGCGGGTGCGATGAGGTCGCTGATACCGGTGGAGAAGGAGCCGACGCGGATGACCCCGCGGTCCCCTTCGGCGTAGGCGGCCAGGTCGGCTCCGGCACGCTCCATCTCCGCGAAGATCGCGGGGGCGCGTTCGAGCAGGACCCGGGCGGCCCCGGTGAGCATGAAGCGGCGGCCCTGGCGTTCGACGAGGGGGACCCCGGGCTCCTTGGCCAGGGCGGCGAGCTGCTGGGAGACCGCCGACGGTGTGACGTTGAGCGCCTCGGCCGTCGCCGCCACCGTGTGGTGGTGCGCCAGGGCGTGGAGGAGCTGCAACCGCCGAACGTCGATCATGGCTTCCAATGTAGGCGAGCACGGACAGGTTTCCGGGTGATTTCCGACAGATCGCCCAGTCGAGAACAGTGATTCGCTGCACAACGTCCAGAAGCGCCCTCTCGCTCGACCTGCGAAGAAAAAATCAAACTTCTTCTTCTACCGTGACGTCGCTCGGCTCTTTCCACGTGTCACGTACGTTCCCGCAGATACCGGCACGTACAGTCAGGAGCACAGCTCAACCAAGGGCGCGCACACAGCGCGCTCCGGGGGATCAGCACCCAATGCTGGTGGAACGGGTGAGAAGAAAATGCAAACTTCGCTGATGACCAAACCTCGACCTGCCGACGTCGGCGTGCTCGGCTTCCGCTACCTGGGTGCTCACGAGGTCGAGGAACTCGCGGACCTGTGGGGCGCCCTCCACCAGCAGTACGCCCTGCGGGCCTCGCACCTGTCCGACATCATCAGCACCACGAGCATGGACGAGTCCTGGCGCCGCCGCCGCGCCCAGTACCTGGAGTGGCTGACCGATCCCGAGACCCTGGCGATCCTCGCCGAGAACGGCGACGACCCGGCCGGGTACGCGATGGTGACGCTGCGCGACAACCCGCAGGGGACCTGGGACCGCGGCGAACGCGTCGCGGTCGTGCAGACCTTCGCCATCGACCCGGAGTACGCGGGCACCCGCGTGGGCTCCAAGCTGCTGGAGGAGATCCGCCACCAGCTGGCCGCCATGGGCATCCGGGACATCGAGTTCTCCGCCCTGGCCACGGCCTCGGAGGACATCAGCTTCCTGGAGACGGAGGGCTTCCGCCCCTTCGTGACCACGATGGTCTGCCGCGTCGACGGGTTCGGCGCGCACGACTGACCCCGCTTCCGCGCATTCCCCGAACGCCTCCGCGCCCTGCCGCGCGGGGGCGTTCGCCGTGCGCGGGGCCCGCGGTGCCCCGGGCCCCCGCTCCCGGCCCGGTACCCGCCGGCGCGACCGGAACACCGCGCCGCCGCCGCGCCGCCCCGGCGGGGAGCGCCCGCCCCGGTCGTCGGACGGGCCCGCGACGCCCCGGTCCGCGACCGCCTCCCCTGCCGCGGACGGCCTTCCCCGGCACGGTGCCCGAACGGGCGTTATGGCAACTGGAATGGGTCACCTCGCGCGCACGGTTCTCTTACCGTCACGCCACTATCCCTCTCCGTCACCGATCGCCTAGCGTTCTTCGCGTCGCCCGGGACCGCCAGGGAACCGGAGACACCAGAGGAAGGACCCCCCGTGAAGAAGGCCGCCTACCGCATCGCCGCCAAGCTGCGCCTCATCGACGCCGAGCGCCTGACCCGCCCCTACATCTACTACTAGACCGGCGCGACCGGGCCCGTGCCGCCCCCCGGGCGGCACGGGCCCGACCCGGGAAAGGACCTGATGGCGGCCCCCTCCTCCCTCCCCTCCGCTCCCCCGGGCCCCCGGGGCGGGCGCTCCTCGTCCAACGCCGCCGACTACGCGGTGGACCCCCTGGGCTTCCTGACCGCGGCCGCCCGCGAGTTCGGCGACGTCGTCTCCCTCACCCCCGCCAACGTTCTGCTGTCCCACCCCGACGACGTGGGCCGGGTCCTGCTGGACCGCGAGGGGAGGGTCGCCAAGATCGGCGCGGCCACCCGGCGCGGCCCCATGGGGTTCCCGCTCGCCATGATGAACAGCGAGGGCGCCGAGTGGGAGCGCAAACGGGCCCGGCTGCGCCCGGCCCTGCGCAGCGACCGGCTCGACGGGCTGGAACACTCCGCCCGTGAGGGCGTGGCCCGCCTCGTGGACACCTGGCACGAGGGCCTGGAGGTCGACGTCCACGACGAGATGTCCCGGCTGGCGATGAGCGTGGGCGCCGTGCACCTCGCCGGGCGCCCCCTGGGCGAACGCGGCGAGACCCTGGTCCGGGCCGTGGCCGCGATCATGCGCCTGACCTCCGCCCCGCGCCTGCCGATGTGGCTGCCCACCCGGACCAACCGCGGCCTGCGCCGGTCACTGCGCGACTTCGACACCACCCTCAGGGCCCTGATCGCCGAGCACCCCGCGGGGGAGGACGGCCACGCCCTGGGCCGGCTGCTGGCCGACGACCCGCCCTTCGACGAGGTCCGCGACGAGCTGGCCACCCTGCTGATGTCGGGGTACGAGACCACCGCCAATGCGCTGACCTGGCTCCTGCACGCCCTGGGCGGCCGCCCCGAGGCGGTGGAGCGGATGACCGGGCCGGAGTTCGCGGCGGCCGCGGCCAAGGAGGCGATGCGGCTGTACCCCCCGGCGTGGGTGATCAGCCGGGAGACCGTACGGACCCTGGAGGTGGGCGGGTACGCCCTGCCCGCCGGCACCACCCTGGGGCTGAGCCAGTGGGTCGTCCACCGCGACGAGCGGTGGTTCCCCGACCCGGAGGCCTTCCGCCCCGAGCGCTGGCTGGACGGCGGGCGCCCCGGGCACCGGCACGCCTACTTCCCGTTCGGCGCCGGTCCACGCGGCTGCGCGGGCGCGTCCATGGCCCTGCGCGAGGTGGAGGTCATCGCGGCCTCGCTGTGCTCGCGGGTCCGGCTGGAGCCGGTGCGCCCCGATCAGGCGCGTCCCCGACCGGCCCTGGCGCTGCAACCGGTCGGGGTGCGGGCGCTGGTCCGGTTCCGCGGATGAGTGGCGGCGTCCTCGAAGGCGGCGGCTCCCGCCTTCCCTCTTCCGGTGTCCGCGTGCCCGTTGCGTCACCCCGGACTCCGCCGTCGCCGCCGGGCGGCTTCGCTCCGACGTGCCCGCCGACGCGATGGTCGACCTCTTCTACGCGCCGATCCACCACCGGCACTTCCTGGGTTCCGGCGGCGAGGCGGTCGGGCGCAGCCCCGCCCTCGTCCAGGACGTCCTGCTCGGACTGCGGCCCCGGCCGGACGCGAGGTGACCGAGCGCCCCGACCGCTATGCGGCGGGGCGAGGTGCTCTCAGGGGCCGGTGCGGGTCGGGCGGACGGCGCACGGGAGGCCCGGGGCAGGCGACGGGGGCGAGCCGTTCCGCGGCCGTCGGCGCTGAGGCCGCTCAGGGGCGCTCGGCGCCGACCATCAGGAAGGGGACCGCGACGAAGAGCCGCCCCTCCTCGGAGCGGGTCCGCTGCTCCCCCGTCCACGACCGGAGCCGCTCCCCGTCGATCGCCCCGGAACGCTCCGCGGTCTCGGCGAACCCGGTGAGCATGTCCAGTACCTCCGCGTCGGTGAACACCGCGATCCGGCCCTCGGCCCCGATACCGGTGAACCCGGCCTCCGCCAGCAGCGCCCGCTGCCGCCGCGGGGCGCGGGGGTCGGGCATGGTGTCGGCGTAGGCGGCGATGATCCGCCGGGTCGTGTCGGGGTCGTCGGAGTCGACCATGTAGGCGTCCCAGTCCTGGCCGAGCAGGACGATGCGGCCGCCCGGGGCGAGCACCCGGCGGGCCTCGGCGAGGGCGCGCGCCGGGTCGTCGAGCGAGTGGTAGACCTTCTCGGCGCGGTAACCGCGCACGGATCCGTCGGGCAGGGGCAGCCGGTAGGCGTCACCGTGGCGGAACGCCGTCCCGGGGTGGGCCGCCCGGGCGGCGTCGATCATGGCGGGGTCCGAGTCCACGCCGACGGCGCGCATCCCCGCCGCGGCGAGTTCGGCGGTGGCCCGGCCGCCGCCACAGCCGACGTCCACCACGGTGTCCCCGGGCCGGACGCGCAGGAACGCGCGGGCCCGGTCCCGCAGGGTGCGGGCCTCGGCCAGATGGGAGAAGCGGTCCAGGCGTTCGAGGAGGCGCTGGGTGTCGGTGCCGTCACGGGGAGAGAGTGGCATGGGTGCATTGTCCGTCGGTCCGCGGGCGCGGGCAAGGACGGGGCGCGGACCGGGAGGTTCCGGTCCGGGCGCGACACACCTCCGCGCGGGCGGGTCCGGAAACGCTACGCTCGCCTGCGTGGCGACCTCCGACTCCAACACCTGCAACTTCCCCGGCTGCGACCGCCCGGTGCCCCGGGCCTCCTCCCCCGGGCGGCCTCCCCAGTACTGCGACCTGCCCGAGCACACCCGCTGGCGGGCCTGGAAGGAGCGCCAGCGCCAGGCCCAGGAGTCCGAGCGGCAGGAGGCCGAGGCGCGGGCCGCCCGGGAGCCCGCCGCCGCGGCCGCCGCGGGGTTCGCCTCGGCCGAGCCGGTGACGGCGGCCCGGCTGCGCGCCGACGACCTGCTGACCCGGTTCGCGGTGCAGAGCGAACAGCTCACCGAGACGCTGCGAGCGGCCACCGAGGCGTTCACGACGATGACCGACCCGGCCGCGGCCGAGGCCCAGGTGGAGGCGGCCCGCCTGGCGGGGGCCCGGCACGCCGCCGAGGCCGACGCGGCACGGCTGGAGGCGGAGAACCGCCGCCGCGAGGCGGAGTCGGCCCGCCGGTCGGCGGAGGAGGCGGCCGCCTCCGCGGTGGCCGCGACCGCCGAGGCCGAGCAGATGGCCGAGGAGGCGCTGGCCCGCCGGGACGAGGCCGAGGCCGCGCGGGAGGAGGCCGAACGGGAGGCGCAGGCCGCCCGGGTGGAGCGCGACGCCGCCGTGGCGGAGGCCAACGCCGGACTGGCCGACGCCGAGCGCCGTCTGGCCGAGCAGCGCGAGGAGGCCGGGCGCGAGCGCGCCGACGCCGCCCGGCGTCTGCAGCACGCGCACGCCGAGGCCGAGGGGCTGCGGGCGGAGACCGCCGAGCACGTCCGCAGGCGCGACGAGGCCCTGGCCGCCGCCCGCGGCGAGCGGGAGCGGGCCGAGCACGCCGAGGCGCGCGTACGCCGGGCGGAGGAGGCGCTGACCGCCGAGCGTGAGCGCTCCAAGGCCGAACTCGACCGGATCGAGCGGGCGCTGGAGGCCGAGCGCGCGGCGGCGGTCGCCGAGCGTGAGCGGCTCACCGCCGAACTGGAACGCTCGGTGGCCGAGCGGGACCGCCTGGCCGAGGAGCTGGCGGCGCAGCGGCGCGGGGCCGAGCTCACCCTGGCCGAGTCCCGCGAGGCCGCGGCCGCCCGCCTGGCCCTGGCCGAGGAGGCCCGGGACCGTGCCCTGGAACGCGCCGAGCGCGCCGAGGCCGAACGCGACGAGGCCCTGGCCCGCCCCGCCGAGACCACCCCTTCCCAGGGCTGACCGTACGCCGTCCGCTGCGGCGTCCACCGTGACCCGGCCCCGCGGGGTCCTGGGCCCGTGCGCCGGGGCCGCCCCGGCCGGTCGGCCGGCCTCGCTCCCGGGCCGGCGGTGCCTCCCACGGGGCCCGAAGACCCCCGGTGCCCCGCGCGGGCGGGCGCCCGTGCGGGGTCCGGGCATGAGGTGTTCCGGCCGGTCCACGTGCATGCGGACGGGCGGGGCCTCCGCGGCCGGGCCGCCTCCCCCGGCCGCACCGGAGTGGCCGAGAACACCCCGGGCCGCCCGGACCGCCGACACGGCGGCGTCGGCGCAGATCAGCGTGCGGGCGGATCCGCGCGGCCGCGGCCGGGACGCGCGGAGGGTGGCCGAGGCCACCGGCGCGGAACCGAACCCGGATCCCGAAGCAACGCGTCCTCTGGGGCATGAGTACCGATTCGTCCCGGTCTAGGATGGGGCACGTGCGAGATCTGGGAACCACGGGCGATACCGGACCCCTCGACGTGGGCGACCCCTCGCATCCGGGACCCCGGCGCGTCGCCGTCGGTGAGCGCCCCCGGCCGCGAGTGGACCTGCGCGCGGTCTTCGGGCTGGAGTCGGGCTCCTGGGCGTGGACCACCGCGACGCAGGCCGCCATCGCCATGAGCGTCTCCTTCGCGCTGGCCGCGTGGCTGTTCGGCGCCCAGGTCGCCACCCTGGCGGCGATGGGCTCCATGACGGTCCTGTACGAGAAGAAGACCCCCTACGTGTACCGCGCCGCCGCCCTGGCCCTGGTCGGGCTGGGGTTCGTGATCAGCGTGTCCCTGGGCTCGCTGGCCTCGGCGCTGTCGCCGTGGGCGGCGGTGGTCTCCATCGGGCTGACCGCGGGGCTGGCCACCTGGGTGTGCGCGGCCTGGCGGGTGGACAAGCCCGGGCCCATGTTCTTCGTCCTGGTGGGCGCGATCTCGACCATCGTGCCCGGCGGCCTCGCCGACATCCCGCTGCACGCGGCCATCGCCGCGTTCGGCGCCGCGGTGGGCTGGGCGGTGTCCATGTCGGGCGCCTTCGTCCGGGCCCGCCAGCCCGAGCGCCAGGCGGTCGCCGGGGCCTACCGCAAGCTCGCGGTGCTGCTGCGGGCGGTGGGCACCCCCGAACTCGACCACGCCCAGCACGACGCCTCGGTGGCGGTCGCCGACGCGTGGCGGCTGGTGCTGCTGGCGCAGACCCGCGGCTACCGCACCAGCGACGAGGCGGCGCGGCTGCGCTCCCTGCTGCGCTGGGTCTCCGACATCCACCTGGTCACCACACAGGTGTGCATGGCCCGCCCCACACCGCTGCCGCCCGGGGCCGCCGAGTTCGCCGAGCGGATGGCCGCCGCGGTCGCCGCCCCGGACAAGGCGCCCGACCCGGCCGACCTGGACGGGCTGCGGCGGGGTATGCGCCCCCGTTCCCTGGAGGCGCGCCTGTACGGGCTGATGGCGCGGGCCGCCACGGCCGAGCGCCGCGACGCGGGCGTACCGGACGACGAACGCGCCCGGAACCTGCACGACGAGCGCTATCCGGCGCTGTGGGGCGCCCTGCGCTCCAGCCTCAGCCAGGACTCGCTGATCCGCCCCACCGCCCTGCGCATGTGGATCACCGTGACGGCGGCGGGCGTGCTGGCCATGGCGGTGGGGCTGGAGAACTCCTACTGGGTGGGCATCACCACCACGGCCGTCCTCCAGGGCGGCAACGTGGTGCTGACCCTCAACCGGTCGGTGCAGCGGTCACTGGGCACCCTCATCGGCGTGGTCATCGGAGCGCTGCTCATCGCCGCCCACCCGCCGCTGGCCGGGGTCATCCTGCTGGCGGGGCTGTTCCAGGGCGCCGCGCAGCTGGTGATCGGCCGCAACTTCTTCTACGCCTCGGTCCTGCTCACCCCCATGGCGCTGCTGCTGTCGTACACGGCGGCCCCGCACCCCATCACCGAGCTGGCCGAGACCCGCATCATCGACACCGTGGTGGGATCCCTGGTGGGCCTGGCCGGGGCGATGCTGCTGTGGCGGGGCGCGTCGGCGACACGGCTGCCGCAGTCGATCGTCGGGGTCCTGGAGGAGGCCCGCCGCTGCATGGCCGCGGTGCTGGACCAGGACACGGCGATCGACGGACAGCTCCGCTACGAGCTGCGGCGGGACATGCGGGCCGCGCTGGTGAGCCTGCGGGGGGTGTACGAGAGCGCCATCGGCGACGTCCCGCGAGCCGCCTCCACCCGGCCGCTGTGGCCGGTGGTGGTGGCCACCCAGCGCACGGGGTACCTGGCGCTGTCGGCGCTGGCCCTGGAGAACCCCGAGCCGGTGGGGGCGATCACCCTTCAGCGCGTGGACCTGGCGTTCCGCGAGCTGATCTCGGCGATGGAGGAGCGGCGCACCCCGCGGATGGGCGCACTGCCCCGGCTGCCCGCCTACCCGCGGATCAACATGGAGCTGCGCGCCCTGTCCACGGCCATGGCGGGTGCGGTCGCCCAGGACGAGCGGACGGCGCGGCTGGAGGCCGAGAAGCGGGCCGAGCTGGAGCGGCGCCGGGCCCAGAAGGACCTCCACGCCGACCTGTGAGGGGGACGGCCGCCGCGAGCCGCGGCGGCCGCCCCGACAGGAGCGGGGCCGGGGTTCAGTCGACCAGCGCGAACGCGCGGACGGGGAAGGCGGCCAGACCGCGCACCTTGGCGGGAACGGCGAAGAACCGGAAGCCCTCGGCGGGGAGCCCGTCGAGCAGGCACAGGTGGGAGACCACGGGAACACCCGCCGCCAGCAGGACGGCCAGGGCCGGGCGGGCTCCCTCGGAGGCCGGGGAGGTGTCGTCCACGCCCACCGAGTCGATGCCGACCAGGACGGCCCCGGCATCGACGAGGGCCTTGGCGGCGGCCTCGGTCAGGTGGGGGTGGTCGTGGTCGCCGTAGGCCTCGGTGCGCCAGCGGCTGTCCCAGCCGGTGCGCACCAGCACGGCCCTGCCGCGCAGGTCCAGGCCGGAGAACGCCTCCGGGCCGATCCGGTGGGAGCCGGCGGCGTCGACGACCGTGCCGGGCAGGTCGGCCACCCGGTCCAGGTCGAGGTCGGCCAGGTCGGCTCCGTCGCGGTAGCGGTGGGCGGGCATCTCCAGGTAGGTGCCGGTGGCTCCGGCCATGGTGACCCTGCCGCCGTCACCGTGCCCGCTTCCCCGGGCGGCCGGACCCTCGGTGATCCGCGGCAGGGGGAGGCCGGGGAGAGTGGTCATCCCGTCGGTGATCTGGTGGCTGACGTCGACCGGTTTGGACATGGCTGTTTCCTCGCTTCACGAGCGTGTCCGGTGCACGACCCCCGACCTGCGCCAGAGGTCTAGACCATGAGCGTAGCGCGTGTGACCCGGACCACCGTCTCGCTGTTCCGGGATCCGGGGAGGAGCCCCTGCCCCGCCCCCGACCCACCTCGGCCCGGCCGTCCGCTCCACGGGCCCGATAAGGTCATGGGGCGCAGGTGGCGGTGGCTCCGTGGAGACCGCCCCGCCACCGCGGATTCGCACCACGCACGGAGAAGGGTCCACTTCATGGTGTCACTGTACGGAGCGGCCAAGGCCGTCGTCGCGCCCGCGACCCGCATGATGTGGCCCGTGAAGGCCGAGGGCGCCCACCACGTGCCCCGCACCGGCGGGCTGATCCTGGCCGCCAACCACCTGGCGCTCATCGACCCCCTGTTCATCGGCGTCGCCTGTCCGCGGCCGGTGCGGTTCATCGCCAAGCAGGAGCTGTTCGACGAGGGCACCCTGCCGCGCCGGGCGTTCACGCGGGTCCTGCGCGGACTCGGCCAGCTCTCGGTGGACCGCCGACCGGGGCAGAGCGCCCAGGAGGCCATGGACAACAGCCTCGGGGTGCTGGAGCGCGGCGAGGTCTTCGGCATCTTCCCCGAGGGCACCCGCTCCCCGGACGGCCGTCTGTACAAGGGACAGACCGGGCTGGCCTGGCTGGCGCTGACGACCGGTGTCCCGGTGGTGCCCGTGGCGCTGGCCGGGACGGAGCGGATCCTTCCGCCCGGGCGGAGGGTCCCCTCGCTCAACAGGGTGGGCGTGCGCTTCGGCGAACCCGTGGACCTGTCACCGTGGAAGGGACGGGCCGACAAGGCCCGGCCCCGGCGGGAGGCCACCGACGCCATCATGGAGGCGATCGCCAAGCTGTCCGGCCAGGAGCGGGTCGCCCGCTACGCGGCCTCGGTCAAGGCGGAGCTGGGGCAGGGCGACCCCCGCGGGTGACTTTCGCCACAGCGAACTCGGGGCTGATCCGCCCTTGAGAACGCGTTGACCCTTGCTGGAGGGGCGCGGAACGCCGCCTTCGGGCACGCCGCGACCCCCGCCCCATCTGGGATGCCGGGATCGCGGAGGGCGCCGGAGCGCCGCCCCGGGCCGGATCGGGCCCCGGAGACGAGGGCGGAATTCCCCACCAGTATAGTGGGAATTACCGGTGTCGACACCGGATAGATTAGGCAAGCCTTACCTTTAGATGGCGTCCGACCCTGGCGCGAAGACTTGGAGCTGTGCGATGACGCGACCCCTGCGAGTGGGAATCGTTGGTGCCGGTCCGGCGGGAATCTACGCCGCCGACCTGCTCACCAAGGACGAGACCCTGTCCGCGTGCGGCACGTCCGTCAGCATCGACATCCTCGACAAGCTGCCCTCCCCCTACGGCCTGGTCCGCTACGGCGTCGCCCCGGACCACCCCCGGATCAAGCAGATCCAGGGAGCCCTCCACAAGATCCTCGACAAGCCCGAGATCACCTTCTACGGCAACGTCGAGTACGGCCGGGACCTCAAACTGGAGGACCTGCGCAGGCACTACGACGCGGTCATCTTCTCCACCGGCAGCGACCGCGACCGGCCCCTGGACATCCCCGGCATCGACCTGCCGGGCAGCCACGGCGCCGCCGACTTCGTCTTCTGGTACGACTCCCACCCCGACGTCTCGCCGTCCTGGCACGTCGAGGGCACCAGCGTCGCCGTGATCGGCGCGGGCAACGTCGCCGTCGACGTGGCCCGCATCCTCGCCAAGAACGCCGACGACCTGCTCGAGACCGACATCACCGACAACGTGTACGAGGGCCTGCGCGCCAAGCAGATCACCGACGTGCACGTCTTCGCCCGCCGCGGCATCGCCCAGTGCAAGGCCACCCCCATGGAGCTGCGCGAGCTCGACAAGCAGCCGGGGGTCGAGGTCGTCGTCTATCCCGAGGACTTCGAGATGGACGAGGGCAGCCTCCAGGCGTGCGAGGACTCCAACCAGATCAAGACCAACGTCAAGGTGCTCCAGAACTGGGCGCTGCGCGACCCGCGCGGCGAGGCCGTCCGCCTGCACCTGCACTTCCTGCACTCCCCGGTGGCGGTGCTCGGCGAGGACCGGGTCACCGGTTTCCGCACCGAGCGCATGGAGCTCACCGGCGACGGCAACGTCAGGGGCACCGGTGAGTACGTGGACCACGAGGTCCAGGCCGTCTACCGGGCCATCGGCTACCTGGGCTCGCCCCTGACCGACCTGCCCTTCGACGAGGAGCACGGCGTCGTCCCCAACCGCGGGGGCCGGGTCCTGGACCTGGACGAGAACCACATCCCCGGTGTCTACGCCACCGGCTGGATCAAGCGCGGCCCGGTCGGCCTGATCGGCCACACCAAGGGCGACGCCCTGGAGACCGTCACCAACCTGGTCTCCGACCGCGAGTCGTTCACCCCGGCCGCCGAGCCGGACCCGGTCGCCTTCCGGGCCCTGCTGGAGGAGCGCGGCGTGGAGTACACGACGTGGGAGGGCTGGAAGCGCATCGAGGCCCGCGAGGAGGAGCTGGGGGCGGCCCGCGGCCGCAAGCGCCTCAAGCTGCTCACCCGCGAGGAGCAGACCACGGTCGCGCGTCAGGGCTGACCCCGCGCGAACGTCCCGGCCGGCCCCGCGCCCCTCTGCGGGGCCGGCACCTTATTCCCTCCCGGAGTGCCTGCCCCACCGTGAGATTGTGCATGCGACTCACCCGGGGGACATGGAACAGCGGCCGGGTTCCATGGGTTAGAGTCACTGTTGGTCGGTGTGGTAGCAAGTGTCCCCCGGGCCTCAACCATTGCCTTCGCGGAATACCGCGCGCGGCCCCCGCGAGGGGTGACCGTGCGGTCCGGAGCCCCGTTGTGCCCCGCGCCGAGAGGCGACCGCCACGCCGACCGTCATCCTCGTGCCCCGCTCCCACCGAGGTGGGAGCGGGGCATCTTGGTATTCTCCCCGAAACACGACGAAGGACGGTCAGGCGTGGACGAACGGTCCCCCCGGCAACCGGATTCCTCCGGGCCGCCCGAGGAGTCGGGCGGCACCCCGACCCGAGGAGTGCGCCCGGACAACCCCTATCGCATCCCCCGACGGCCCGCGGCCCCGGACGGGGCCGCCGCCGACGGCACCTCCGACCGTCCCGAGGCCTGGGACACCCCCTACCCCGCCGCGCAGGGGCCCACCGGCGCGTGGAACGCCCCGCAGCCCCACGAGGCCCCTCCCGCGGACACCTGGAAGGACTGGGAGACCCCGGACCGGCCCGCCGAGGCGCCCGGCCCGGACCGGTCCCCCGAGGACGTGCGACCGGGCGGCACCGCGGACCCGGACGGCCCCCGGCCGACCGACGACGCGTGGAACCGGCCGCCCCGCGACACCCGGGACGGCGGTGACCCGCAGCAGACCGCCGCGGCGTGGGACGTGCGGCCCGGCGACGCCCCCCGGGGCGCGCACAGCGCTCCCCCGCGCGGCACCGGGGCGTGGGACGCCCCCGCGGACGACGCCCCGACATGGGACGAACAGCCGCACGGAGCCCACCGGGGCGCCGACCCGGACGCCGAGGGCGCACCCGTGTGGGGTGAGCAGCCCGCGGACACCGCCGGGGCGGACGCCCGGGAGGGCGCGCACAGCGGACCGCAGCCGATCGGGGCGTGGGACGCACAGCCCGGTGACGCCCGCGGAACGGGTGGGGCCAGGAGCGCGCACAGCGGACCGCAGGAGACCGGCACCGCGTGGAGCGAACCGCAGGGCGACACCTGGGTCGGCGGTGACCGGGGGGACTCCTGGAACCCCGCGCCCCGGACCGCCGATGGCACCTGGAACGAACAGCCCGGCGGCGCCCGCCCGGCCGATGACGCCTGGGACGGGCGTCCCGACGCCGCCCACCAGGGACCCGGAACGGGCGGCGACGACTGGGGGACCCCCAGCGGGCCGTCGGCGACCGAGGCCACCTGGAACGGGCGGCCCGACGCCGCGTGGGACGAACCGCAGGGCGACACCTGGAGCGGCGGCGGCCGGGGCGGTTCGTGGAGCGCAACGCCCCAGCCGCCCGAAGCCGCCCGGGGCGAACGGCCCGGCGAAGCCCCCGGGGCGAACGACGCCCGGGGCGACGGCGTCCGGGCCCCTGCCGCGTGGGACGGGCAGCCCCACGGAACCCGCCAGGGGCCCGAAGCGGCCCACGACGCCCGGGGCGCGCACAGCGGACCCCAGGACCCCGGTTCGGGGTGGGACGAGCGGCCCCACGAAGCCCACCGGGGCCCGGACGCCGACGGCTGGGGCTCGCAGGACGATCCCCGGCGGGGCCCCGCGGCCTGGAACGCCTCCGGTGGCGCCGACGACGCGTACGGGGAAACCCCCCGGGGCGGCGGGCGGCCCGGAGCGCCCGGATACGAGGACGAGTGGAGCGGCCCGCAACAGGGCGCCGGAGGCTGGGACTCGGGCGACGGCCGCGGCGGCCCCCCGCAGGGCCCCGGCGGGCCCCGCGACGGCTGGGACGACTGGGACGGGGAGCCCCGGGACGGGGAGCCCGCGCCCCCGGGCGGCTTCGAGTACCTCTACAACGACGGCGCACCCGCACCACAGGAGCCGCCCCGACCGCCGGAGCGCAAGTCCCGGCGCGGACTGGTCATCGGCGTCGTCTCCGCCGTGGTGGTGCTGGCGCTGATCGGCGGCGGCGTCTCCTGGTACGTGCTCACCCTCCCCCAGCCGGAGGAGGCCACCTCCGAGTACGAGGCGGCCTGGGAGGCACAGGACTACGAGCGCATGGCCGCCGTCACCACCGGTGGCGACCCCGCCGAGGTCCTCGGCGGCATCGCCACCGGGATCGGCGTGGAGAGCGTCGACGTCACCGTCGACGAACCCGCCACCGACGGCGACACCGGCACCGCCTCCTACGAGGTGTCCGTCGCCCTGTCCAACGCCGGCGACTGGGGCTGGGAGGGCGAACTCCCGCTGGTCCGGCAGGACGGCGAGTGGCTGGTGGAGTTCTCACCCGAGGTAGCCTTCCCCGGCCTGGCCGAGGGCCAGATCCTGGCCCGGACCGCGGTGTGGGGTGAGCGGGGACAGATCCTGGCCGCCGACGGCACCCGCCTGGACACCCCGGACATCTCCGGTTCGCTGCAGATGATCGTCGGCGCGATGGGAGAGGCCACCGAGGAGGACGTCGAGCGGCTGGGTCCGGCCTACCGGGTCGGCGACACCGTCGGCACCAGCGGCCTGCAGCGCACCTACGAGGAGCGACTGGCCGGGCAGGCCGCCACCACCATCGTCAAGGTGGACGCCGGCACCGAGGCCGACGCCGTGGAGGCGACCGAGGAGAACACGGTCGCCAGCCTGGACGGCGCCCCCGGTGAGAACGTGGTCACCAGCATCGACATGGCGGTGCAGAACGCGGCCGCCGACGCCATCATCGACTCCGACGATCCGGCGGCGATGGTGGCGATCCGCCCGTCCACCGGTGAGATCCTGGCGGCGGTGAACGTCCCCGGCGGGTTCAACCGCGCCTTCGAGGGCCGCTACCCGCCCGGCTCGACGTTCAAGGTCGTCAGCTACAACGCGCTGCTCGACGGCGGCATGACCATGGACAGTCCGTTCGACTGCCCCAAGGAGTACAACCCGGGCGGCTGGGAGTTCACGAACGCGGGCGGTGCCGAGTACGGCTCGCAGACGATGACCCAGGCGTTCGCGACCTCCTGCAACACCGCACTGGTCCGGGCGGCGGTCGACAACATCGACGCGAACGCCCTGCTGACCAGCGCCGAGCTGTTCGGGATGAACGCCGCACTGAGCATCGGCGTGCCGACGTTCGAGCCGGTCTACCCGATCTCCGAGGGCGCCGTCATGCTGGGTGCCCAGGCGATCGGCCAGGGCCAGGTCGAGACCTCGCCGCTGCACATGGCCACGGTCCCGGCCGCGGTCGCCGACGGCACCTGGCGGCCCCCGCTGCTGGTGACCGAGCCGGCCGCCGAGGAGCTTCCCGAGCCCCGGCCGATCCCCAACGCGGAGGCCCTGCGCACGATGATGCGCGCGGTCATCACCGAGGGCACCGCCGAGAGCCTGCCCTTCCAGGGCGAGGTGTACGGCAAGACCGGCACGGCCGAGTTCGGCACGGCCGAGGGCGAGGACGAGGAGCTGCCCAGCCACGCCTGGATGATCGGCTTCAAGGGCGACGTCGCGTTCGCCGTGGTGGTGGAGGGCGGCGGTGGCGGTTCGTCCGTCGCCGGTCCGATCGCCGCGGAGTTCACGAACGCGCTGTGACACCCCCGGGCGGTGGGCGGTTCGGGCCGCCCACCGCCCGCGGCGCGCCCGGCGGCCGCGGGCCGCGGCTCCGGGCACGCCCTAGCGGTTCCCGTCGGCGGGCTGGACGGTCTGCGCGGGTGCCGTCGGCCCGGTGGTCTGCGGCGCACCCGGGGTGAGGACGAACAGCAGGACCAGGAGGCCGGCCGTGACGGCCGCGATCAGCCCGCAGGCGACCCACGGCTTCCAGCCGCCCAGTCCGGGGTCGGCGGGCGCGTCGGGGTCCCCGAAGGATTCCAGGCGGTCTGCGAGCTCGGGCTCCTCCTCGCTGAGCCGCCGCTCGATCTCCTCCAGGATTCTCTGTTCGTGTTCTCTCAGGGACATGGCAGCACCCTCCTTCAGCGGCCGGGGGAAGGACTACGTCGCCACCGGGTGTCCTACAGTCTCCCCAGCGGAGCAGGAGGATATCCCGGGTTCCGCGGGTTTTCCCGGCCCGTGCACGGCCCCGCAGGCCGCCGCCGCACGGCGTCGCGGCTGCCGGTCACCCGGGGTAGCATTCGACCTCGGCGGCCTTGACCCCGGCCCACACGCCGTCCCCGCGGGCCAGGCCCAGTTCGGCCAGGGCGGCGGGGCTGATGTCGGCGGCCAGGTCGAGCGGACCCGTCAGGTGCACCCGCACCTGGTCGCCGAACCGCTCCACGCCGTCGACCGCCAGTTCCCACAGGTTGCGCGGGCTGCCGTCGGGGGGCCGCCGGTAGAGGGCGACCGCCCGGGGCGGGAACGCCACCAGCGCGGGTCCGCGGTGCGCCTCGTGCACCTCCACCACCGCCCCGCCGTCCAGGGCGACCGCCGTGCCGTCAGCGCTGCCGCGGAACAGGTTGAGCCCCACCAGCCGGGCCACGTAGGGGGTGCGGGGGCGGCGGGCCACCTCGGCGGGCGCGCCCTCCTGGACCACCCGGCCGTCCTCGACGACGGCGATGCGGTCGGCCAGCACCATGGCGTCCAACGGATCGTGGGTGACCAGCACCGTCGCCCCGTCGAACTCCTCCAGCATGCGGCGCAGCCTGCCGCGGACGCGGATACGGGTGCTGACGTCCAGGGCGGCCATGGGCTCGTCCAGCAGCAGCAGGCGGGGGCGCACCGCCAGGGCGCGGGCCAGCGCCACCCGCTGGGCCTGCCCTCCGGACAGGTCCCGGGGCCGGGAGCGGGCGTGCCCGGCCAGGTCCATGTGGTCGAGCAGTTCGGCGGCGCGGGCCCGGGCGTCGGCCTTGGACGCCCCCTGGCAGCGGGGCCCGAAAGCGACGTTGTCCAGGGCGCTCATGTGCTGGAACAGCAGGTAGTCCTGGAAGACCACCCCGATGGGCCGCCGCTCCACCGGGGTGCGGGTGTGGTCGTCGCCGTCCACCCGCACATGCCCGGCGGTGAGCGGGAGCAGCCCGGCCAGGGCGCGAAGCGCCGAGGACTTGCCCGCGCCGTTGGGACCGAGCAGGGCCAGCACCTCGCCGGCCGCCGCGGACAGGGAGACGTCCAGTTCGAAGTCGCCGCGGTGCAGACGAAGGTCGGCGGAGAGCACGCTCATGCCGTGTTCACCCATTTCTCGCGCAGGGTGGCCAGCACGGCCAGGGACACCAGGAGCAGGACGAGGCTGAGCACGATCGCGGCCTCGGGGTCGCGCTGCATGGCCATGTACACGGCCAGGGGCATGGTCCGGGTGGTGCCGGGGAAGTTCCCGGCGAAGGTGATGGTGGCCCCGAACTCGCCCAGGGCGCGGGCCCAGCACAGGATCGCCCCGGCCCCGATGCCGGGGAGCACCATGGGCAGGGTGACGCGGGTGAACACGGTGACCCGTCCGGCGCCCAGGGTCGCCGCGGCCTCCTCGTAGCGCCGGTCGGCGCCGCGCAGGGCCCCCTCGACGCTGATCACCAGGAACGGCATGGCCACGAACACCTGGGCCAGCACCACGGCCGCGGACGTGAAGGGGACGGTGATCCCGAACCAGGCGTCCAGGTACCGCCCGATCAGGCCGTTGCGGCCCAGCACCAGCAGCAGGGCGACACCGCCCACGACGGGCGGGATGACCAGGGGCACGGTGACCAGGGCGCGCACGAGCCGGCGCCCGGGGAACCCGGTGCGCGCCAGCAGCCAGGCCAGCGGTACCCCCAGGACCAGGCAGACGAGGGTCGCGACGGTGGCGGTGGACAGCGACAGCCACAGGGCGGCCAGCACCTCGGGCTCGGTGACCCGGCGGCCCATCTCGGACCAGGGCGCGCGCACGACCAGCCCCAGCAGGGGCAGGACGAGGAAGGCGACGCCGACCAGGGCGGGCAGGAGCAGCGGCCAGGGCGGGCGCCCCGACCGGGCCCGCAGGACCGGCCCGGCCCGACCGGGAGCGCGGGTCACGGGGTACCGAACCCGGCTTCGGCGAGGGCGGCCGTCCCGTCCTCGGACAGCACCAGGTCGATCCATTCGGCGGCCAGGTCGGGCCGGGGGGCGTCGGCGAGCAGGCCGATCGGGTAGTCGTTGACGGCCGCCTCCGCCTCGGGGAAGGGGATGCCGGTGACGGCGTCCCCGGCGGCGACCACGTCGGTCCGGTAGACGAGTCCGGCGTCGACCTCTCCCAGTTCGACCTTGGTGAGGACGGCGCGGACGTCCTCCTCGTAGGTGACGGGCGTGATGTCGAGTCCGGCGGCGGCCAGGGCGGTGGCGGTGGCCGCGCCGCACGGGACCTCCTCGGCGCAGAACGCAACGGACACTCCGTCCGCGGCCAGGTCGTCGAGGTCCTGGATCCCGGCGGGGTCGTCGGCGGGGACGGCGATCTGCAGGGTGTTGGTGGCGAAGACCGCGCCCTCCCGGCCGTGCTCCGCGGCCCACCCGCGGTCCAGCCCCTCCCCCCCGACGACCTGGTCCATGGTGGCGGTGTTCGCCGCGGCGAACACGTCGGCGGGGGCGCCGGAGCCGATCTGGGCGGCCAGCTCGCTGCTGCCCGCGAAGTTGAACACGACCTCCACCCCGGGGTTGCGCGCCTCGAACTCCTCCGCCAGGCCCTCGAAGACGTCGGTGAGGGAGGCGGCGGCGAAGACGGTGAGCCTTCCGGTGGGGCCCTCCGTCGCTGCGGGACCGCTGTCCTCGCCCGCGCAGGCGGTGAGGGCCAGCGTCGCGGCGGCCAGTGCCGCGGTGAGTCGCAGGGGGGCGTCACGCATGGTGTCCTCCGTCGGATTCGACGATCACGTTCGTGGACTTGACCACGGCCGTGGCGGTGCTGCCGATCTCCAGGCCGAGTTCGTCGGCGGCCTCGCGGCTCATCAGCGAGACGATGCGGTGCGGTCCCGCCTGGATCTCCACCTGCGCCATGACGGTGTCGCGGACGATCCCGGTGACCAGTCCGCGGAAGCGGTTGCGCGCGGAGGAGCGGTGGCGGTCGGGGTCCTGGTGGGACCCGTCGCGCATGAAGGCGGCCAGGTCGGCCCCGTCGATGAGGCGGCGGCCGGAGGCGTCGCGGGTGGCGCCGAGGCGTCCGGAGTCGACCCAGCGGCGCACGGTGTCGGCGCTGACGCCGAGCAGTTCGGCGGCCTCGCTGATCTGGAAGGTGGGCATGGGAGGAATCTACCGCTCGCATCTGCGATGGTGTTAGCCCTTTCTGGCTAGTGGATCATAACTTTCTCCCCGCTGGAGGGCCGTGTTCGTGAGACGATCCTCCAACTTGCCCCCCCGCCCCCCGGGGACTCACGACCACGGCAGCGACATCAGCAGCCCCACCGTGAAGACCGCCCCGATCGCCACGAGGAGGATCACCCCGATCACCGGGCTCTCCCCGTTCCACGTCTCCGCCCCGGCCCCGAGCCGGTGCAGGAGCGTCGTGTCCGCCGGGTGGGCGGCATCTCGGCGGGCAGGCGGCGTGTCGGGGCCGTCCGGACCGGCGTGGCCTTCGGGCGGGGCGGGCGCGGCCGCCCCTGCCCAGAGCGGTCCAGAATGTGCCCGGGGGTGGGCCGCGCCTCGGGGTCCTTGTCCCAGCACTCGATGATCAGGCCTGCCGCGTCCTCGGGGACCCCGATGAGCGCGGGTGCGGGCCCGATGAGGCGGCGCACCGTGGCCGCCATCGACTCCGCGGCGAACGGATTGACCCCCGTCGCCGCGAAGGCCGGCACTGTACCCGGTGAGAACACGTCCGAAGGCGGACCCGCCCGCTGCCCCTCGGTCTGCTCCGGCGACATGTAGGGCGGTGTGCCGAGCACCGCACCCGTCGCCGTCAGGTTCGTGGTGTCCAGCGGCCTGGCGATCCCCAAGTCGATGATCCGCGGGCCGTCCTGCGCCAGGATGATGTTCCCCGGTTCCAGGTCCCGGTGCACCGGCCCGGCCCCGTGTACGGCCGCGAGCCCCTCCGCCAGGCCCAAGGCGAGGGAGCGCAGCGCCCCCGGCTCCAGGAGCCCCGATCCTGGACGGCCTCGTCCAGGGACGGGCCCTCGATGTACGCGGTGGCGATCCACGGCAGCGGGGCGTCCGGGTCGGCGTCCACCACCTGTGCCGTATGGAATCCGCCCACCCGGCGCGCGGCCTCCGCCTCCAGGGCGAACCGGGCCCGGAACCCGTCGTCCTTCACGTACTCGGGACGGATCACCTCGACCACGATCCGTCGGCCGGACGGCGTCTGGGCCAGGTGCACCTGGCCCGTGCCGCCCGCACCCGGGCGGTGGGTCGGACGGTAACGGCCGATGTGTTCGGGGTCCACGGACAGCAGGGGGTCCACGTCGTCGCTTTCCACCCGGGGCAGGGGGGTGATCGTTCCGGTGTGCGAAAAGCGATTATGTCAGCAACGCACGGCGGCCCCCGGCCCGGAAGGGCCGGGGGCCGCGGCCGGTCCCGGTCAGCCGCGCGGGTCGGCGACCTCGCCGACGGGCCCCTGCGCGCGGTAGTCGTCCAGGGCGGTGACCGCGTACACGGCGTCGTCCCCCGCCCCGGTGTCGGTGAACCCGGTGGTGCCGGTCACGCCGACGAGGTTGGCCGGGGTGAGCTCCTCGCACACCGTCGCGTCCCCGGCCTCGGCCGCCGCGGCGGGCAGCCGGTAGACGGCGTAGAAGCGGGCGCCCTCGGCGGCGTCCCAGCGCACCTCGACCCCGTCGTCCCCGGCGCGGGCCGACACCCCCGCGACGGCGCCCACCCGGGCCTCCTCCTCGCCCGAGTCGGTGCGCGGCGGCAGCGCCGGGTCGGCGTAGTGCACGCCGAGCAGGTCGTCGACCGCCGCCGGGTTCTCGCGCAGGCTCCTGATGGAGAAGTAGACGTCGCCGTCGACCTGCTCCATCCCGCCCGAGTAGTCGAGCTGGGTGGAGAGCGCGTCGTCGCCGGTCCACCCGTCCTCGCCCAGGCGGTAGGCGGCCTGGCCGATGTACAGGTCCACCCCGGTCCCCTCGACCTCGTTCGCCCACCAGTCGGCGAGCGCCTCGTAGTCGGCCGTGCCGAACCCGCGCTCCCAGTACAGCTGGGGGGCGACGTAGTCGACGGTGCCCTCCCGGATCCAGGTGCGGGTGTCGGCGTACTGGGCGTCGTAGGACTGGAGCCCGGAGCTGGGCGACCCGGTGGGGTCGGTGGCCTGGTTTCGCCAGATGCCGAACGGGGAGACGCCGAAGCTCACCCAGGGCTTGCTCTCCCCGATGGCGCCGTGCACGTCGCGCATGAGCTGGTCGACGTTGTCCCGCCGCCAGTCCCCGCGGTCGTCGAAGTCGCCGCCGTGCGCCTCCCAGGAGGCGTCGTCGTCGAACTCCTCGCCGTCCTTGGGGTAGGGGTAGAAGAAGTCGTCGAAGTGGACGCCGTCGATGTCGTAGCGCTCGACCACGTCCATGATGACGCCGGTGACCCACTCCCGGACCTCCGGGTTGCCGGGATCCACATAGGCCTCGGTCCCGTAGTCCACCAGCCACTCGGGGTTGCGCTTCACCGGGTGGTCGTCCACCAGGTTCTCGATGTCGGGCTCCTGCAGACCGACCCGGTAGGGGTTGAACCAGGCGTGCAGCTCCAGGCCGCGCTCGTGCGCCCGGGCCACCGCGTACTCCAGCGGGTCGTAGCCGGGGTCGCCGCCCTGCTCGCCGGTGAGGTAGCGGGCCCAGGGCTCCCGGTCCGAGGCGTAGACGGCGTCGGCGGTCGGCCGCACGTGAAGGAACACGGCGTTGAGGCCCATGGCGACGGCGTCGTCGAGGTAGGCGTCCAGTTCGGCCTGCTGCTCGGCGGCGGGCAGGCCGGGCTCGGAGGGCCAGTCGATGTTGCGGACGGTGGTGAGCCAGGCGCCGCGCATCCGCCGCTCGGAGTCGGCCGCGCACAGCGCCTCCGCGGCGCGCACGGAGCCGCCGGCACCGCCGTCGCCGTTGCGGCTGCCGCTCGCACCGTCGCCGGGCGCTCCCCCGGGGGCGCCCGCGGCGCATCCGGCGAGCAGGACGGCGAACGCGGCGACCGCGGTCGCCCACCGCGCGGCGCGCGGTGCGGTCGCGGCCCGTGCCACAGAACCCTTCAAAGCAGCGTCTCCTCTGGAAGCGGGGCGGCGCCCACCCCCGGAGCGCCGTGCCGTGGACCAGACTAGATGACAATGTCAATTTTCAGACACGATTCCGCCAAGCTGTGGACAACCTCGCACAAACTCCGGCAAGGGAACATCTCCTCAGGTCAATGCGTCACCCGGAACCCCCACGGTTTCACCGGTCCCGGGTTATGGAAAGCGCCGGAACGCCGCCCCGGCTCCCCGGCGCGGGGCTTGACCCCGGCCGCCCGGCCGTCCCGTCCCGGCCTGTCCGGGTTGTCGGGCGACCTAGACTCGAGTGTCGTGAACGCCGCTGTGTGCCCTCCCAAGCTCTTCGTCCGGACCGTGCCGCTGCGCGGCGGCGCCGGCTCCCTGGTGCGCCGCCTGCCCGCCGGAACCCCGCTGGCCTGGCTGACCGGCGACAGCGGCCTGGTCGGCTGGGGAGAGGCCGCCCGGTGGAGCCTGGACGCCGAGCCGGAGGGCACCGAGCCCACCGACACCACCCGCTTCACCGAGGCCGCACGCTGGCTCACCGGGCTGCTGGAACAGGCCGAGGTCGAGGACGCGGTGGGCGTGCCGGGTACCGGCGCCGTCGCCTTCGGCACGTTCACCTTCGCGCCGGTCTCCGCGGGTTCCACGATGGTGGTCCCCCGGGTCCTGCTGGGCCGCCGCAACGGCCGCACCTGGCTGACGACCATCACCGACGAGCCCGGCGTCCACCCCGAGGAACTGCTCTACCCGGCCCCCGCCCCGCGCCCGATCGGCCCCCTCTCCTGGAGCACCGGGGAGCTCACCGCCCGCGAGTGGGGCGACGCCGTCGCCGGCGCCGTCGCGCGCATCCGCGCCGGGGAGCTCGACAAGACCGTGCTGGCCCGCGACATCGTGGCCCGCGCCGACTCCCCCATCGACGTGCGCACCCTGCTGGAGCGGTTGAACGACCGCTACCCGCAGTGCTTCACGTTCTCGGTGGCGGGCATGGTCGGCGCCACCCCCGAGCTGCTGCTGCGCCGGGAGGGAGAGGAGCTGTCCTCGCTGGTGCTGGCGGGGACCCGTCCGCGCGGCGCCGACGAGGACGAGGACAGGAGGCTCGCGGAGGAACTGATGTCCTCGGCCAAGGACGTGGAGGAGCACGGGCTGGCGGTGGACTCTCTGCGCGACGCGCTCGCCCCGCTGGCCGAGGAGCTGGTGGTCCCCGCCTGGCCTCACCTGCTCCGGCTGGCCAACGTCCAGCACCTGGCCACCCGCGCGCACGCCAGGATGCGGCCGGGGGTGTCGGCGCTGGACGCGGTGGCCGCCCTGCACCCCACGGCGGCCGTGGGCGGCACCCCGAGGGCCACGGCGATGCGGCTGATCGACGAGGTGGAGGGCATGGACCGCGGCGGTTACGCCGGACCGGTCGGCTGGGTGGACGGCGCGGGCAACTCCGAGTGGGGCATCGCCCTGCGCAGTGCGTACGTCGACGGGTCCACGGCCCGGCTGTTCGCCGGGTGCGGGATCGTCGCCGGATCCGAGCCGGAGTCGGAGATCGCCGAGACCGAGTCCAAGTTCCGGCCGGTGCGCGAGGCCCTCACCGACGGGTGAACGGGTCCGCACCCCGGAGCGCGGAACGGGAAACCGGCGTGTAACACGTCCGGTATACCGTCATGCCATGCGCATCGACTTCGTGGCCTGGGACGATCCTGACGCAGCCGGGCTCCGCGCCCGCCAGCGCGCCGAGATCGCCGAACGGTACGGCACCCCCGACTCCGAGCCGGGAACACCCCCGTCCGCCTCCGACATCGCCGTGTTCGCGCTGGCCAGGACCGCCGACGGCACCGCCGTGGCGTGCGGCGGTCTGCGCGACCTGGGTCCGGACGAGGGCGGCGAGGTCAAGCGGATGTACGTCCTGCCCGGGAGCCGGGGGTCGGGCGCGGCCGCCCGGCTGCTGGCCGCCCTGGAGGAGTGGGCCCTGGAACAGGGCTGGAAGCGCCTGCGGTTGGAGACCGGCGACCGCCAGCCCGACGCCGTGCGCTTCTACACCAAGGCCGGGTACACCCCGGTGGAGCCCTTCGGCGCCTACGCCGGCTCGCCCTCCTCCCTGTGCTTCGGCAAGGTCCTTTAGAGCCCGTCCCGTTCGGGTCCCCGGCGGCCTGTCCGGGTGTCGACGGTGGAACGGCCGGTGGTGCCCGAGGCGCCCACCCGGCCCCGGGACGGTGCGGACGCGGCGGCCGCCGCGTCCGCCGCGGTCATCTTCGTCGCCACCGGCGGCTGCACCCGGGCCCGGCACTCACCGGGGTCCGGCCCCTCCGGGTCCACCGCGCACCGGCGCTTCACCGGCCCGCGCCCGGGCCCCACCGGTTCGTGCGCGGCCCGGGCGGTCCCGCGGATGCCGTCGGCACGGTCGCCGGCGACGCCGCCACCACCGGGCCGGGGCACCGGGGAGCCGAACGGGACGAGCCCCCACGGGCTCCGGACACGAACCGGCCCCGGGACTCCCCCACGACGGAGATCCCGGGGCCGGTGGCCGTCGGTACCGGTTACCGGCCTACCGGAACGTTCCCCTTGTGCCAGATGCAGACCACCGACGGGCGCGGGAAGTCGCCGTCGGGCCACACGCTGGTGGGGGCCTCGAAGGTGCCGTCCTCACCGGGGTGCTGCGGGGCGAGGAACACCGTCTTGCCGTCCTCGGTGATGAACGGGCCGCAGGCCTCGGCGTCCACCGGCACGGTCGCGAAGGTCTTCAGCTCGCCGCGGAAGCGCCCCTCGACCGGCATGACGTACAGGCCGTCGTTGATCCCCAGGGCGCCGGGCTGGCCGTCGGTGGAGATCCACAGGTTGCCGTCGTTGTCGAAGGTGACGTTGTCGGGCGCGGAGATCGGCATGACCTTGGACTTGTCGTAGCCCGCGTAGTAGGTGTCCTCGTCCTCGGGGTTCCCGCAGACCAGGGGCACGTTCCAGGCGAACGCCTCGGCGGCGGCGTCGCCGTTGTGCTCGATGATCTCGAGGATGTGGCCGTGCTTGTTGGGGCCGCGCGGGTTGGGCTCGTCGGCCTGGCCCGGCTCGCGGGCGGAGTTGTTGGTGAGGGCCACGTACACCTTGCCGGTGACGGGGCTGGCCTCGACGTCCTCGGGGCGGTCCATCTTGGTCGCCCCGGCGGCGTCGGCCGCCAGACGGGTGTGGATGAGCACCTCGGCCACGCTGAACCCGTCGACGAAGCTCGTGGTGTCGCTGGTCAGCGGGATCCAGTCGCCGTAGCCGTCGAACTCGCCGTCGGCGGGCAGGGCGCCGGACCCGTCGATCTCCTCCTCCGGGCTGTTGCCGGTGAGGCGGGCGACGAAGAGCGTGCCGGTGTCCAGCAGGGTGAGGTTGTGGCGCGTGTCGCCCTCGCGGAACTTCTTCGCGCTGACGAACTTGTAGATGTAGTCGAAGCGCTCGTCGTCGCCCATGTAGGCGACCGCGCGGCCGTCGGCGGCGAGGCGGACGGTGGCGCCCTCGTGCTTGAAGCGGCCCAGCATGGTGCGCTTGGCCGGCGGCGCGGAGGGGTCGAGGGGGTCGGTCTCGACGATCCAGCCGAAGCGGTTGGCCTCGTTCGGGTGGCGGGAGAGGTCGAAGCGCTCCTCCACCCGGTCCCAGCGGCGGCCGGAGGCGCCGGTGCCCAGACCGTAGCGGGAGTACTCCCGGGTGGCCGGGGCGCCGCCGAAGTACTGGTTGAAGTTCTCCTCGCCGCTGAGGAACGTGCCCCAGGGGGTGTAGCCGCCGGCGCAGTTGTTGAGCATGCCGCGCACGGTGGTCCCGGTGGGGTCCTCCGCGGTCTTGAGCAGGTCGTGCCCGGCGGCCGGGCCGGTGAGGGTGAACGGGGTGTCGGTGGTGATCCGCCGGTTGTAGCGCCGCTCGCCCCCGGCCAGGCGCCACTGGCCGGTGCGGCCCACGCGCTCGACCTCGACGATGGAGCCGCCGTGGGCGGCCATGGCGATCCGGATCTGCTCGGGAGTCGCCGAGGCACCGTTCCGGTAACCCCGGAACATGAGGTTCTCGTTGGTGTACTCGTGGTTCACCCACAGCAGGCCGCGGTTCTCGTCGAGCTGGTGCAGACCGACGTAGTCGCAGTTGTATCCGAACTGCAGGGCCTGCGCCTCGGCGGTCTGGTTCTCGATGTCGAACTCGGGGGCGCCGGGCAGGACGGGGTCGCCCCAGCGGACGATGACGTGCTGGTCGTACCCGTTGGGGATGGTGACCTTGTCGTCGTTGTTGGGCAGGACGCTCTTGAAGGTGGGGCGGGGGGCCGGCTTGGGACGGTCGGGGCCGCGGTCCGCGGCGGCCGGGACGGCCATGCCCAGGGCACCGACTCCGGCGCCGACCGCGGCGGCGCCCAGCATCGAGCGGCGGGAGAGCGCCTTGGCGAAGATGTCACCGAAGTAGGCGTTGTCGCTGGTGTTGGGGGCGGGGTGGAAGCAGGCGTCTCCGCAGCGCAGTTCACAGGTTCTGCGGGAGCGGCCGCCTCCGACCATGCCGATGAGCGGCAGCGAGCGACGGTGGGGCGCGGATTCGGGCACACCTTCTCCTTGGGGATCGTGGTTTCCCCCGGGCGGCTCCACCCTGGTACGGGGCTGGGGCGGGCCGAGCGGGGTCGCGGCGGGTGGGGTGGTCCCACCGGTCGCTCTCGACCTTGGCCGAGGTTCCACACGCACGGGTGAAACCGAGGTGAACGCGCCTACAACTCCCGTCCAGCGCTGCGTTCATCACCGTGCGCTTCCACGTGAACACACAACATCGGTTCTCGTTCGCGATGATCCATCCCGCGGGCCACCGGGTCCAGACTCCACGCCCGGAGCCCTTTCCCGGCCCCTCTCCGCGCCTGTGCCCGGATCCTCCGCCCCTATGCCTTCTCCTTGCTGCGGCCGACCGGGACCACCATCGGCCCGCCGGTGACGGGGTCCTCGACCACGACGGCCTCCAGGCCGAACGCCTCGCGCAGCAGGGCGGGGGTGAGCACCTCGGCGGGGGGGCCGGAGGCCAGCACCCGGCCCTCGCGCATGGCGATGACCGTGTCGGCGTAGCGGGCGGCGAGGTTGAGGTCGTGCAGGACCATGACGATGGTGCGCCCGCCCTCGGCGTGGAGCTCGCGCACCAGGTCGAGCACGTCCACCTGGTGCACCAGGTCCAGGAAGGTCGTGGGCTCGTCGAGCAGGAGCAGGTCGGTGCCCTGGGCCAGGACCATGGAGATCCAGGCGCGCTGGCGCTGGCCGCCGGACAGCTCCGACAGCGGGGCGTCGGCCAGCTCGGCCAGACCGGTCAGCTCCAGCGCCCGGGCGACCGCCTCGTGGTCGTCGCCCGACCACTGCCGGTACCAGCGCTGGGCCGGGTGGCGGCCGCGGGCGACCAGGTCGGCGACGGTGAGCCCGTCGGGGGCGGTGGGCTGCTGGGGCAGTACGCCCAGCACCCGGGCGACCTCGCGGGTGGGCGTGCGGTGGATGTCCCGGCCGTCCAGTTCCACCAGCCCCGACCTGGGGCGCATCAGCCGTCCCAGGGCGCGCAGCATCGTGGACTTGCCGCACCCGTTGGGGCCGATGACGCACGTGATGGTGCCCTCGACGATGTCGGCGTCCAGGCCGTCGACGATGACGCGGTCGTCGTAGGCCAGGGTCAGCCCGCGGGCGCTCAGGCGCGCCGGGGCCGTGGAGGGTGCGGCCTCGGTACGGGTGGGCTGCGGAGCGGTCATGCTTGGGTCCTCCGGTTGGCGCGGACGAGCAGGTAGATGAGGTACAGCGCGCCCAGGCAGCCGGTGACGACGCCGACCGGCAGCTGGATGTTGTCGAGGGCGGTGCGGGCCAGCAGGTCGGCCCCGCTGGCCAGGGCGGCGCCGACCAGGGCCGACAGCAGTACGGGCGGCCGGGAGGTGCCCGGGCCTGCCAGGCGCAGGGCGATCTGCGGGCAGGCCAGGGACACGAACAGGATCGGTCCGGCGGCGGCGGTGCCGAAGGCGGCCAGCAGCACCGCCAGGACCAGCATGGCGGTGCGGGCGCGCTCCAGGTCCACGCCCAGGCCGCGCACCACGTCGTCGTCGTAGGCCAGGGCGTCAAGGGTGCGCGAGGCTGCCAGGGCGAGCGGCAGCAGCACCACCAGGGCCGCGGCCACCGGGGCGGCGTGCTCCCAGGTGCGCATGCTGAGGCTTCCGGCGACCCAGACCATGGCCCGGCCGGTGTCGGTGACCTCTCCCAGGGTGAGCAGCCACAGGGTGAGGTTCATGAGGATGGTGGAGATGCCCACGCCCACGAGCAGCAGCCGGTAGCCGTCGACGCCGCCCCGCCTGGCCAGGGTGTAGCACAGCATCCCGGCGGCCAGCCCGCCGGCCAGGGCGACGGCGGGGACCCCCAGGGAGGACAGCGGGCCGCCCCCGGTGAGGATGCCGTAGCTGCCGCCGAACGCCAGGACGGCGACCACGCCCGCACTGGCCCCGTGGGTGACGCCGAGCAGGTCGGGGCTGGCCAGCGGGTTGCGCATGATGGTCTGGGTGACGGCTCCGGCGGCGGCCAGGGCCGCTCCGGCGAGCATGCCCACCACCACGCGGGGCATCCGCACCCGCCACACCGTGAAGTAGTGCTCGTAGTCGGTGCCGATGATGTGCGCCCACACCTGGGCGGGGGCCAGCGGGGTCCGGCCCAGCGACAGGTTGAGGGCGAGCAGGACGGTGAGGGCGGCCAGGGTCGCCAGGCACACGGCGACCAGGCGCGGGCGCAGCCGCAGGGCGACCGGTCCCAGGCGCAGGGCCGGACGGCTGCGGCGCAGCCGGGCGCGCACCTGTGCGCGTTCGGGGGCGAGGGATGTCATAGCGCGAGGAGTCTCCTGCGGCGGACGATGTAGATGAAGAAGGGCGCCCCGACCAGGGCGAGCACGATGCCGACCTGGAGCTCGCCGGGCGGGGCCAGGAAGCGGCCCAGCACGTCGGCGGCCAGCAGGAGGATCGCGCCCATGAGGGCGGAGTAGGGCAGCAGCCACCGGTGGTCGGCGCCGACGATGCCGCGGGCCAGGTGGGGCACGACCAGGCCGACGAACGCGATGGGGCCGCAGGCGGCGACGGTGATACCGGTGAGCAGGGTGATCGCGCTCAGGCCCACGATCCGGGCCCGGCCGACCCGGTGTCCCAGGGCCTTGGCCGTGTCCTCGCCCAGCGCCAGGGCGTTGAGCGCGCCGGTGTTGGCCAGGCCCAGCAGGGTTCCGGCGGCGACGACGACCAGCATGGGGAGCAGGATCTCGGAGTCGCGGCCGACCAGGGACCCCACCCGCCAGAACCGGAAGTCGTCCATCGTGGAGCGGTCCAGCAGGACCAGCCCGGACACCACCGAGTAGGCCAGCCAGCTCACCGCGGTCCCCGCCAGCGCCAGGGTGACGGGAGTGGGGCCGCGCCCCGGGACGGACCCGATGAGGTAGACCACGACGACCGCGGCCCCCGCCCCGGCGAAGGCGAGCCAGGCCTGGGCGTACAGGGCGGTGATGTCGAACAGCGCGATGCCCAGGACCACGGCCAGGGCGGCGCCGAAGGTGACGCCGAGGATGCTGGGGTCGCCCAGGGGGTTGCGGGTGTGGCCCTGCATGAGGGCGCCGGCCAGCCCCAGGGAGACACCGGCCATGATCCCCAGCGCGGTGCGGGGCAGGCGGATGTCGTTGACGATGATGTCGGCCTCGGCCCCGGCGGTGGAGGTGAGCGCCTGCCAGACGGTGTCGGGGCTCAGGGCGCGGGCGCCGATCAGGACGCTGGCCAGTGACGCCGCGCACAGCAGCAGGACGAGGGCCGCCAGCCCGGCGAGGCGGCGGCCCCGGCGGGCGGCGACCGCGGTGTCCGCAGACGCCGCCGGAGCGGGGGGGACCGCGTTACCGGGGGGCGGCCCGGAGGTGTCGTGCACCCGGACTCCTATCATGACGAAGGCCAGGCGAACCTAACTTAGGTTTGCCTAGCCGTATCTGGATGATCTAAGTTTGCCACGTCCCGGCCTGGAACGACACACCGCCCTGCCGTCCGCACACCCCCCGAGTCCCCTCCCGGACCCGGCGCGTTCCCCGACCTGATGGAGCCCCTGAATGACCCTGCCCACCCGGCCGCGTCGACTGACCCTGCCGACCGTCGCGGCGACCGCCGCCGTGGCGATGCTGACCGCCTGCGGAGCCGGCGGCCCCGAGGGGAACCCCGACGCCGTCAACGAGCCCAGCGACGGCTACCCCCGCACGGTGGAGCACTTCCTGGGCTCGACCGAGCTCCCCGCCGCCCCCGGGCGGGTCCTGCCGCTGGACGCCGCCTTCGTGGACTCCACCCTGGCGCTGGGCGGCAACGTGGTGGGCTTCACCACCTTCGCCGAGGACACCGAGTCTCTCCCCGACTACCTGCTGGACAGCGACTGGAACGTCGGCACCGCCGACGAGGCCGTCCCGGTGGGCCTGCTGTGGGAGGTCGACCCCGAGGCGGTGGCCGCCACCGACCCGGACCTGATCCTGTCGGCCCAGGTCCGCCACGGCGACGGGTACGAGCAGTTCTCCGAGGTCGCCCCGACCGTCATGTCGGAGACCACCGGCGCCACGTGGAAGGAGAACCTGGTCCTGACCGGCGCCGCCCTGGACGCCGAGGAGGAGGCCGAGCGCCTGGTCGCCGAGTTCGAGGAGCGCGCCGCCGCCCTGGGCGAGGCGATCGTGGAGGCCAACGGCGGCGAGGCGCCGACCGTGTCCGCGGTCCGTTTCGCCGGCGACGCCGACGGCGTGCGCCTGTACACCCCGCAGTCCTACATCGGCGTGATCCTGGAGGACGTGGGCCTGGAGCCGGGCCCGGGTGTGGACACCGAATCCGAGGAGATCGTCACCTACCACAGCCAGGAGCGCCTGCTCGACCTGGACGCCGACCACCTCTTCGTCGCCACCTACGACGACGGCGGTGCCGACGGCGTGCAGGAGAGCAAGGAGGAGTACATGTCCGCTCCGCTGTGGGGCGAGCTGACCGGTGAGATCACCGAGGTGAACGACGAGTACTGGATCTCCGGCGTGGGCCTGATCGCCGCGCACGAGGTCCTGGACGACCTCGCCGAGATCTTCGGCGTCGACCCCCAGCGGTAACCCGCCCTCAGTCCCGCCCGAACGGGTGCGCGGCGTCCGCGGACGCCGCGCACCCGTGCCCCGCGCGCTCCCGTCGCCGTGTACCGCTTGGAGACCCCCGTGGAACCGCCCCGCTCCTTCGAGCACGCCCCCTGCCTGGACGCCGACCGGATCCCCGCCCCCGTGCGGGCGGCGGCGCTGGAGCTGGCCTCCGGGACGGGGGCGGGCTATGTCTACGACCCGGCACTGGCCGCCGACCGGGCCCGCACGCTGCGCAAGGCGCTGCCGGGCTGGGCCCGGGTGTACTTCGCGGTCAAGGCCAACGGGTTCGAGCCGGTGCTGGCGCACCTGGCCGAGGCCGTGGACGGGTTCGAGGCGGCCTCGCTGCGCGAGGCCCGCGCCTCGCTGGCGGCGCTGCGCGAGCGGCGCGGTGGCCCGGGCGGGCGGATCGCGGTGAGCGGCCCGGGCAAGACGCCCGAGCTGCTGGGGGGACTGGCGGTGTTGCGCGCCGAGCGCGGCGCCGATGTCGTGGTGAACCTGGAGAGCGTGCTGGAGGCGCACCGGGCCTCGGCGGCGGCACTCGCCGCGGGCACCGTGCTGCCGGTGACGATCCGGGTCAACCCGGCCGGGGTCCCGGTGAGCGGTTCCCTGGTGATGGGCGGCACCCCGGGCCCGTTCGGGATCCCCGAGGCCGAGGTGCCCGCCGCGGTGGCGGCGGTGCGGGAGCTGCCGGGGCTGGACCTGGCGGGATTCCACGTGCACGCGGTGAGCGGCAACACCGACGCCGCGGCGCACGCCGCCTACGTGCTGTGGTGCCTGGAGTGGGCGCGCGACACGGCGGACCGGCACGGGGTGGACCTGCGCACGGTGGACGTGGGCGGCGGCCTCGGCGTGCCGTTCGAGGCGGGCGGGGACGACTTCGACCTGGAGGGGTTCGGCGCCGCGCTGGCGGCCGTCCCGGACCCGGGGGTGGAGGTGGTGTTCGAACCGGGCCGGTGGATCGGCGCCCCGGCGGGCTGGTACGCGGTCCGGGTGACGGACGTGAAGGCGGCCTACGGCGGGACCTTCGCGGTGGTCCGCGGCGGCATCAACCACTTCCAGCTGCCCACGTCGTGGGAGATCCGGCACAACTTCGCGGTGCTGGAGGGCGGCCCGTGGCCGGACGGCGTGCCCCGGCCGCAGGCCCGGGGGGCGTCGGTGACGGTGTCGGGCGAGCTGTGCACCCCCGAGGACGTGCTGGCCAGGGACGTGCGGGTGGCCTCAGTGCGCGCCGGCGACGTGCTGGTCTTCCCCAACGCGGGCGCGTACGGGTTCGAGTTCGCCATGCCCGCGTTCCTGGGCCATCCCGCGGCGGTCCGCACCACCGTGGACTCCCGGCTGCCCTGAGCGCCTGTGTCGGGGGACACACATGCCCCCCTTGACACCTCTTAGGTTAGCCTGCCCTAATTGATGCGGTCGCGAGGCGCGACCGCGCCCGCCCCCGCCGCCGTCTTCCCGAACAAGGAGTCCCACCGTGTCCGCCTCCTCCGCTCCCACGGCCGCCCCGGCCCCCATCACCTGGCGGATCGAGAACCTCACCGGAGCCGACGTCCTCGCCGATCCCTCCCCCTGGGTGGCGGCCTACGAGGAGGTGTACGCGCGCGACCTCCACCTGCCGGACCACCGGGACCCGACCTTCGCCGAACGCCTCGCCTTCAGCGCCGGGCGGGACGGCTTCCGCCTCACCTCCTGCCACGCCGACGGGGCCCTGGCCGGCTTCGCCTACGGGTACACCCTGCCCGAGACCACCGGCTGGTGGAACGGCTTCACCCCGCTGCCCGGCCTGGACGCGGACGAGCTCACCACCGAGTACCCGGGCCGCACCTTCGCCCTGTGCGAGGCCCTCGTCACCGAGCCGTTCCGCGGCGGCGGCGTCGTGGAGCGCGCCTTCCCCTTCCTCGTCCAGGGCCGCCCGGAGGAGCGCGTCGCCGGACTGGTCGCCAGGACCAACGACCACGCCCTGGCCCTGGTCCTGCGCAACGGCTGGACCCACGTCGGCGACGTCGAGCCCCACCCGGGCTGGCGCCGCCACCACGCCCTGCTCATGCCCCTGCGCTGACCCCCGCCCCGGGGCGCCCCGCCCCGACCGTGCCCCGCCCCCGCCCCGGCGGCTCCGGGACCCGCGGCCCCCACCGCCCCCGCACACCCCACCGACCGGGCCCCGCGGCCCGGGACTCCCCCACCCCCGCCCTCGTCCGCGCGCGTCCCGAACCGCCTCGGAGAGAGAACAGGAGCCCGACGCCCATGACCATCACTCCCGGTGGCGACACCGTGACCTGGGGCACCGGCGGCCTCACCGTCCCCACCGACGCCTCCGCCCTGCTGCCCGACGCGCTGGCCGGGGCCCCCGGCGGCCCCGAGACCGTGGCCGCCCTCATGGCGGCCGCCGCCGAGGTCCTGGACTCGGCCCGCGACGAACGCGGCGGCCCGCTGCCCGCCCGCACACCGCACGAGGTGGCCGAGGCGGTCCGGGCCGCCCTGGGCCCGCTGTCCGCCGCCCCCGAAGGCGACCGGCACGCCCCCGACACGGCCCAGCGGGTCCTGGACCGGCTCACGCACACCCTGGCCGTGAACGCCGCCGACCCGTCCCACCCCCGCTGCGCCGCCCACCTGCACTGCCCACCGCTGGCCGTGGCGGTGGCCGCCGACGCCGTCGCCTCCGTCCTCAACCAGTCCCTGGACTCCTGGGACCAGGCGCCCGCGGCGACCGCCATGGAGACCCAGGTCATCGGCGAGCTCGCCGGCCTGGCCGGGTACGACCCCGCGACCGCGGGCGGCGTGGTCACCTCCGGCGGCACCGAATCCAACCTGACCGCGCTGCTGCTGGCCCGCGACCACGCCCTCGCCGGACCCGAGCACGACCCCGTCCGCCACGGGGTGGCCCGGGCGGCCGCCGGAGCCCGCCCGCGCATCCTGTGCGGGGCCGCCGCCCACTTCTCCGTCCAGCGCTCGGCCGCCCTGCTGGGCCTGGGCGAGGACGCCGTCGTCACCGTCGACGTGGACGCCCAGCACCGGATGCGCCCGCGCGCCCTGCGCGAGGCCCTGGACGCCCTGCGCGCCGACGGCGACATCCCCGTCGCGATCGTCGCCACCGCGGGCACCACCGACCTGGGCGGCATCGACTCCCTGGGCGCCGTCGCCCACATCGCCCGCGAGTACGGGGTGTGGCTGCACGTGGACGCCGCCTACGGCGGCGGCCTGCTGTTCTCCCGCAGGCTGCGCGGCCTGCTCGCCGGACTGGGCCGGGCCCACTCGGTCGGCCTGGACCTGCACAAGCTCGGCTGGCAGCCGGTGGCCGCCGGGGTCCTGCTCACCCGCGAACGCGCCCTGTTCGCACCGCTGTCCCGCTCGGTGGACTACCTCAACCCCGCCGACGACGAGGAGGCGGGCTACCCCAGCCTGCTCGGCTACTCGCTGCGCACCACCCGCCGCGCCGACGTGTTCAAGATCGCCGTCACCCTGCGGGTCCTGGGCACCGACGGGCTGGGCCGCCTCGTGGACGCCTGCCGCGACCTGACCCTGCGCACCGCCGCCGGGGTCACCGCCCACCCGAGGCTCCAACTGGCGGCCGCGCCCTCCCTGACCACCGTGGTGTTCCGCTACGACGCCGGGGCCGACTCCGACGAGGTCAACGCCCGGCTGCGCCGCCGCCTGCTGGAGGAGGGCCGGGCCGTGGTCGGCCGGACCCGGATCGACGGCCGGGTGTGGCTCAAGCTCACGCTGCTCAACCCCGCCACCACCGCCGAGGACACCGCCGCACTGCTCGCCGAGGTCGTCGCCGCGGGCGACACCGAACTCTCCGCCCTGAAGGAGTCCCGTTGACCACCACCCCCCGGCCCCCGGCCGCCGCGACCCAGGACACGGTGTACGACCTGGTGGGCATCGGCCTGGGCCCCTTCAACCTGGCCCTGGCCGCCCTGGCCGACGGTGTTCCCGGCCTCACCGCCCGCTTCCTGGAGGCACGGCCCGGCTTCTCCTGGCACCCCGGCCTGCTGCTGGAGGGCGCCCGGCTCCAGGTGCCGTTCCTCGCCGACCTGGTGAGCCTGGTCGATCCCACCAGCCCCTGGTCGTTCCTGTCCTACCTGCGCGAGCACGACCGGCTGTTCCCGTTCTACTTCTCCGAGCACTTCCACGTGCCGCGCCGGGAGTACGACGACTACTGCCGCTGGGTCGCCCGCTCCCTGGACTCGTGCCGGTTCGACGCCCGGGTGGGCGCCGTCCACCACGAGGACGGCGTGTTCACCGTGGAGCACACCGACGCCGCCGGGACCGTCACCCGCACCCGCGGGCGCGCCCTGGTCCTGGGCATCGGCACCGAGCCGGTGCTGCCCGAGCCGCTGCGCCCCCTGGTGGGCGAGCGGGTGTTCCACGCCGCCGACTACCTCGACCGCGCCGCCCTCCTGGACGGGGTGGACGACATCACCGTCCTGGGCTCGGGCCAGTCCGGCGCCGAGGTCTTCCTGGACCTGCTGCGCTCCCCCGCCCACCGCGGCACCGCCGTGCACTGGCTGACCCGCTCGCCGGCGTTCGCGCCGATGGAGTACTCCAAGCTCGGCCTGGAGCACTTCACCCCCGACTACACCCGCTACTTCCACGCCCTCCCCCAGGAGACCAAGGACCGGGTGGTCCCCGCCCAGTGGCAGCTGTACAAGGGCATCAGCGGCGACACCATCGCCGAGATCCACGACGTGCTCTACGAGCGCGGCATCGCCGGCGCCGACCCGGGCGTGAGCCTGCGCGCCCAGTGCGAGCTGCTGGCCGCCGAGGCCGACGGCGACGGGTTCGCCCTGCGGTTCCGCCACCGCGAGCAGGACACCGAGTTCACCGTCCGCACCGGCGCGGTGATCGCCGCCTCCGGGTACGCCCAGCGCTCCCCCGACTTCCTGGCGCCCATCGCCAAGCTCATCGAGACCGACGACCGGGGCCGCCCGTTCATCGACGAGAACCTGCGCCTGGCCACCGATCCGACGCTCACCGCACCCGTCCACGTGCAGAACGCCGAACTGCACACCCACGGCGTGGGCGCCCCCGACCTGGGGCTGGGCGCCTGGCGGGCGGCCGTCATCCTCAACGGGATCACCGGGCGCACCGTGTACCGGCTGCCCGAGCGGACGGCGTTCACGTCGTTCGGCGCCCCGGCCGGGGCGCGACGGTGAGCGGGGCCTCGTTCCGTCGGCTGTACCTGCTGGTCATCCTGCTCCACCTGGTGAGCGACGTGGCGCTGAGCCCGTTCTACCCGCAGCTGTTCGAGCGGTTGTTCGGGGTCACCGACCCGGCCGCGACCGGCGTGTACATCTGGGTGTGCCGGGTGACCGCGCTCGTGGCCATGCCGCTGTGGGGACTGGTCGCCCGCCGCTTCTCGCTGTCGTCCCTGGTGCTGGGTTCGCTGGGGGCCGCGGCGGTGCTGGAGCTGGTGCTGGCCGTCTCGCCGACCTATCCGGTGTTCCTGGTGGTGTCGGCGGTGCAGGTGGCGGTGACGATGGCGTTCACCCTGGCCTACCCGGCGTTCGTGGGCACCGGTACCGACCGGGTCCGCGACGTCACCGTGTTCGCCTACATGATCAACGGCGGCACGGTGGTGGCCACCCTCATCGGCGCCGGGATCATGGCCCTGCCCCAGCCCCGGTGGGGCATCGCCGCCTGCGCGCTGCTGTACGTGGCGCTGGCGGTGCTGTGCCACCGCAGGCTGCCCGGGGGCGGCGGCGGACCGGCCGTCTCCGACGGCGCCGAGCACGCGCCCGCCGGGACGCGGGGCGCAGCCCCGCGGCGGGGAGCGGTGCTCGCGATCGCCGCGGTGAGCGCCGTCGTGCTGGCGGTCGAGACCGCCCGGCTGGTCGTGCGCCCGTTCTTCACCCTCTACGCGGAGGACGGCGGCGTCGGCCCCACGGCCGCCGCCGTCCTCTTCCTCCTCCCGCAGGTGGCCGTGCTGGCGGTGCTGCCGCTGGCCGGACGGGCGCACACCCTGCTGGGCCGGGCGCTGCTGCCGGCGGCGTGCCTGCTGGCGGCGGCCGGGCTGGCCGGGCAGTTCCTCACCGTCGACCCGGCCCTGCTGGCAGTGGGCCGGGTGGTCTTCGGCATCGGCCTGGGGCTGGGGCACGTGGCCCTGGACCTGCGGGTGTTCGCCGTGACCGGCACGGACGGGCCGGCGTTCTCGGCCGTGGCCACCGTACGGGTGGCCGCGACCCTGGTCAGCCCGGTGGCCGCCACCGCACTGGCCGGCGCCGGGACGGGGCTGCCGCTGCTGGCCGGGGCCGGGCTGTTCGCCGCGCTCGCGCTGCTGCTGTCGCTCCCGGCCCGGACCCCGCGCGCCCCGGACCCGCCGCCCGACACCCCCGACGCCTCCGACGACCCGACCGCGCACCGCACCGAAAGTCCGCACCATGTCTGAGAACGCACAGTCCACCCGCGACGCCGACCTGTGGCGCCGGGCCGGGAGCCGCCTGCTCGCCCACATGGTGGGCGAGATGGCCTACGAGGAGATGATCACCCCCGAACCCGTCTCCGGGGCGCCCGGCGGCTCCCCCGCGTGGCGGCTGCCCGTGGACGGAGGGGTCGCCTACGCCTTCACCGCCCGGCGCGGCGGCTTCGGGTCCTGGCACGTGGACCCCGGTTCCTTCGTCCGCACCGACGCCGGGGGCTCCGAGCCCGCCTGGGACCCCACCCGGTTCGTCACCGACGCACAGAAGACCGTGGGCCTGCCCGGCGACTCCCTGGCCGAGGTGGTGCGCGACCTGCTGGCCACCCACACCGCCGACGCCCGCCTGCTGGCAGCCGCCCTGCCCGCCGCGGCCCTGGCCGACCTGCCCTACGAGGACCTGGAGGGGTACCAGACCGGCCACCCCTGCATCTTCGTCAACAAGGGCCGCCTCGGGTTCTCCGCCGGCGACGCCGCCCGCTACACCCCCGAGGCCCGCGGCGCGTTCCGCCTGGTGTGGATCGCCGTCCACCCCGACCTGGGCGGGTTCCAGGCCATGGCGGGCACCGACCGGGCCTCCCTGGTGGCCGCCGAGATCGACGGGGACCAGCGGGAGGAGTTCGCCGAACGGATCCGCTCCCGCGGCGGCGACCCCGACGCCTACCTGTGGATCCCCGTCCACCCCTTCCAGTGGGACGAGGTGGTCGCCCCGCTGTTCGCCGGGGAGATCGCCCTGGGCCGGGTGGTGCGCCTGGGTGAGAGCCGCGACCGCTACCGCCCCTTCCAGTCCATCCGCACCCTGATGAACCTGGACCGGCCCGACCGGCTCAACGTCAAGGTCCCCCTGATGATCCGCAACACCCTGGTCTGGCGCGGGCTCTCGGGCACCCAGACCGGCTGTGCCCCGCACACCAGCACCTGGCTGCGCGACCTCGCCGAACGCGACGCCTACTTCGCCGAGACGGGGGTCGTGATGCTCGCCGAGCGCGCCTCGGCGACCGTCCCGCACCCGGTGTTCGCGCGGATGCCGCAGGCCCCGTACCGGTTCCACGAACTGCTGGGCACCATCTGGCGCGAGCCGATCCACCACCACCTGCGTGAGGGCGAGCGCGCCCGCACCATGGCCTGCCTGCTGCTGCGCGGTTCCGACGGCCGCCCCCTGGTCGCCGAGCTCATCGAGCGCTCCGGGCTGGGGGCGCAGGCCTGGCTGGAGCGGTTCGTCGCCGCCCTGTTCCCGCCGGTGCTGCACTACCTGTACCGGTACGGGGCGTCCTTCACCCCGCACGGGGAGAACGTGGTGCTCATCATGGACGAGAACGAGGTCCCGGTGCGCATCGCCCTGAAGGACTTCGGGTCCGACGTGGAGCTGCTCCCCTTCGACCTGCCCGAGTACGCCGAGATCCCCGAGCACGTGCGGTCGGTGCTGCACCGCTGGAAGCCCGAGGAGCTCGCCCACTCGGTACTGTCCGCGATCTGCGCCGGGCACCTGCGCTTCCTCGCCGACATCGTCGAGCACGACCTCGGGGTGCCCGGGGAGCGGTTGTGGGCGCTGGCCCGCGCCCAGGTGCTCGCCTACCACGCGCGCTTCCCGGAGCTGGCCGAGCGGTTCGCCTGGTTCGACCTGCTGGCCCCGAAGGTGGGCCGGGTGGCCCTCAACCGCGAGCAGCTCATGGGCGGCGGGTTCCACGAGCGCGCCGAGCGCGACGCGGAGTTCGACGTCATGCACGGCCTGGTCGACAACCCGCTGGCCGTGCCCGGGGAGGGGGAGTGAACGACATGACCGCCGTATCCGGACCGACCCTGCCGGTGCCCGCCGAGCTCACCGCCGAGCACTGGGACCGCGCCTGCGACCTGCTGGCCGCCAAGATGGTCGCCGAGCTGTGCTTCGAGTACGCCCTGCGCCCCGAACCCGACGGGCCCGGCCGCTGGACGGCCGCCGTGGGCACCGCCCGCTACCGGTTCGGGGGGCGGCGCACCTCCCTGGACGGGTGGCGGGTCCTGCCCGGCGTGACCCGTGTCGGCGCCGACGGCGCCGAGGCCCCGGCGTCCCCGTTCACGCTGCTGCGCGACCTGGGCGCGGCCGGGATCGTGGACCCGGCGGTGGAGGCGTTCACCGTGGGCGAGCTGACCGCCACCCTGTCCGCCGACGCCCGGCTGGCCGTGGAGCGGCGCACCGCCGCCGACCTGGCCGACCTGGCCTACGCCGACCTGGAGGGGTACCAGACCGGGCACCCGTGGATCTTCGCCAACAAGGGGCGGGTGGGCTTCTCCGCACGCGACCGCGCGGAGTTCCCGCCCGAGGCGCGGCGGCCCGCGCGGATGCCCTGGATCGCGGTCCACTCCTCCCTGGCCGAGTACCACGCGGTGCCCGGCCTGGAACCGGAGGTCCTGCGCGCCCGGGAGCTGGGCGGGCCCCTCACCGCCCGGTTCACCGAACGGCTGGCCGCGGCCGGCGCCGACCCGGACGCGTTCGTGTGGCTGCCGGTGCACCCATGGCAGTGGGACGAGGTGGTGGTGCCGCTGTTCGCCGCCGAACTGGCCCGCGGGCTCATCGTCCCGCTGGGCGAGGCGGGGGACGACTACCTGCCCCAGCAGTCCATCCGCACGTTCACCAACCTGACCCGGCCGGACCGGTTCAATGTCAAGCTGTCGCTGGCCATCCTCAACACCATGGTCTACCGGGGCATCCCCACCGAGCTGTGCCGGGCCGCCCCGGTGAGCACCGGGTGGGTGCACGCGCTGCACGCCAAGGACACGTTCCTGGCCGAGCGGCACCGGGTGATCCTGCCCGGCGAGGTGGCCGCCGTCGCGGTGCGCCACCCGGTCCTGGAGGACATCCCGGACGCCCCGTACCGGCACCGGCAGCTGCTGGGCGCGCTGTGGCGCGAGCCGGTCTCCGAGTACCTGGACCCGGGCGAGCGGGCGCGCACCCTGGCCGCGCTGCTGCACGTGGACGGCGGGGGGCGGGCGTTCACCGCGGAGCTGGTGGAGCGCTCGGGGCTGTCCGCGGAGGAGTGGCTGGCCGCCCTGTTCGGGACGGTGCTGCCGCCGCTGCTGCACCTGCTCTACCGGTACGGGCTGGCCTTCAACCCGCACGGGGAGAACACGATCGTCGTCTACGACGAGCGCGACCGGCCGGTGCGGCTGGCGGTCAAGGACTTCGTGGACGACATGAAGCTGCTGGACACGGACCTGCCCGAGTACGAGGGGCTGCCCGCCGGGGCGCTGGGGGTGCTCATGCGCTTCGACGCCCGCGAGCTGACCTCGTCCGTGGCCAAGTCGCTGTTCATCGGGCACTTCCGGTACCTGGCGCCGCTGGTGGAGGAGCAGCTCGGGGTGGGCGAGGAGCGGTTCTGGGCGCTGGTGCGCGCCGAGATCGACCGGTACCAGGCCGAGTTCCCCGAGCTGGCCGACCGGTTCGCGCTGTTCGACCTGCTGGCTCCGGAGTACGAGCGGGTGTGCCTGAACCGGGAGCGGCTGCTGGGCGGCGGGTACCACGACCGCGCCGAGCGCGACGCCGAGTTCCACCTGGACGCCCCGCCGATCCCCAACCCGCTGCACACCCCCGGAGGGGACCGATGAGCCCGCTGGTCGGCGACGGACTGCCGCCCCTGTACGAGACCCTGCCGCCCTCTCCCCCGGCGCCGCCGTTCCCGGTGCCGCTGGAGCGGCTGCGCGCCGACGTGGAGTCGGGCGGGATCACCGACGTGATCGTGGCCCTGCCCGACCTCCAGGGGCGGGTGCAGGGCAGCCGGGTGGCCCCGCGCGACTTCGCCGAGCGGGTGCTGGAGAACGGGTTCGACGCCTGCCTGTACCTGCTGGCCACCGACGTGGAGATGGAGTCGCGGCCGGGGTACGCCACCGACCCGTGGGGCGGGGGGCTGGGCGACTTCGCGATCCTGCCCGACCCGGGGACGCTGCGCTACCTGCCGTGGGACCCGGGGACGGCGCTGGTGCTGGGCGACGCCCTGGACTCCGGCGGGCGGCCGGTGCCGGTGGCGCCGCGGCAGGTGCTCAAGGAGCAGCTGGAGCGGCTGGCCGAGCGGGGGTGGCGGGCGCTGGCGGGGACGGAGCTGGAGTTCCTGGTGTTCCGCGACTCCTACCAGGAGGCGTTCGAGGGCGGCTACCGGGGCCTGACCACCGCGACCCGGTTCAACTCCGACTACGCGCTGCCGGAGGTCACCGAGATCGACCCGCTGGTGCGGCGGATCCGCACCGCGATGGAGCGGACGGGGATGCGGGTGGAGTCGGCGCGCGGGGAGTGCCACCCGGGGCAGTACGAGATCGTGTTCCGGTACGACGACGCGCTGCGGACCTGCGACAACCACGTGGTGTACAAGGCGGGGGCCAAGGCGCTGGCGGCCCAGGCGGGCGTGGCGCTGACGTTCATGGCCAAGTACGACGAAGGGGAGGGGAACTCCTGCCACGTGCACCTGTCGCTGCGCGACGGGACGGGGGCGCCCGTGTTCGCCGACGACGGGTCGGGCCGGTACGGGATGTCCGAGCACATGGAGCACTTCGTGGCGGGCCAGCTGGCGTGCATGCGGGAGTTCGCGCTGCTGCACGCGCCCAACGTGAACTCGTTCAAGCGGCTGTCCCCGCAGGCCTACGCGCCGAGTTCGATCGCCTGGGGGCTGGACAACCGGACCTGCCCGGTGCGGGTGGTCGGGCAGGGGGAGTCGGCGCGGATCGAGTTCCGGGTGCCGGGCGGGGACGCGAACCCGTACCTGTCGGTGGCGGCGATCATCGCCGCGGGCCTGTACGGGATCGACCAGGCGCTGCCGTTGCCGGAGCCCACGGCGGGCGACGCGGGGGCGGCCCCGGACCTGCCGCGGCTGCCCGCCTCCCTGGAGGAGGCGGTCCTGGCCTGGGAGGACAGCGACGTCGCCCGCTCGGTCTTCGGCCCCGACATCGTCCGCCACTACGCGGCGGCGGGCCGGGCGGAGCTGGCGGCCTTCTCCGCCACCGTGACCGACTTCGAGCGCCGCCGCCACTTCGAACGCGGTTGATGCGCACGCCCCGCCGGGGCTCCCCGGCGGGGCGCCGGTCGTCCGCGGCGGCCAGACTGGACCGCATGCGAACTCTGTACCTCACCCTCTCCGGAGCCCTCACGACCCCGGAGGAGACCGCCCCCGATCTGGTCCGCCTGCTCCAGGGCGAGGGGTGGCGGATCACCGTGCTGTGCACACCGACGGGGACCTCCTTCCACGACCTCGACGCGCTGGAGGAACTCACCGGCGAACCGGTGCGCGTGGACTTCCGCCGCCCGGGGACCGGGGTGAGCCTGCCGCCGCCGAACGCGGTCCTGGCCTGCCCGTGGTCGTTCAACAGCACGAACAAGACGGCGCTCGGCATCACGGACACCTTCGCGGTCGCGCTGGTGTGCGAGATGATCGGGCGCGGTGTGCCGACGTTCCTGGTCCCCAAGGCCGGGGAGGCGCTCTCGGGGCACCCGGCCTGGGACCGCAGCCTCGGGCTCCTGGAGGAGATCTCCCACGTCACCCTTCTCCAGGACGCAACCCGCGGTCTCCCTGCCTGGCGCCGGGTCGCCGATGCGCTGGCCGGGGTTCCGACCGGCTGAGGCGGGCCTGAGCCGGTCGGAGCCGCTTCAGGTCCGCAAGGCCAGGTAGGTGCGAATGCGTTCGGCCAACTCGGCGAACTCCTCCTCGGCCGGTTCCGGAGGCGCGGCCGGGTAGTCCTCCGGCTCTGCCGGAAGAGGGCGGGGAACGAGGTTCAGGTAGGGGCGGACCAATGCCCCGGCGATCTGGTCCGGGTCGTCGTCCGCCCGGTCGCCCTGGTCTGCGAGCAGGTCCCCGCGCTGGCTGGCACTGGTGCGTTCAGGGGTGGCGGGCGGGATGCGCGGCTTGCGGTCTGCTCGGCGGGAGATGAAGAGTGCGGCCAGTGCGGTGGCCAGCAGCGCGGCGGTCAGGGCCCACACGTGTGCGGCCATGCTGCGGCAGGGCCGTCGGTGGCGGCCAGTAGTAGGGTGACGCAAGGTCTCCTCCTGACTGGTGCAGGCGGTGATCACGCCCCGGCCCGGTGTTCGCGCATCGGCCGGGGCACCTGTGTTTTCAGTTGTCGCGGGGGCGGGTGTCATTGGCCCTGCGGGGCTGCGCTTCCCGCCCGGACCGGTTCAGGCTGCGCTGGCCCAGGGGTTGCCGGTCAGGTCGTAGGCGAGGAAGAACCACACCTGGCGGTGGTCGGCGATGCCGTTGTCACCCCACGAAGTCGCCAGGGTGTCCACCAACGCCAGTCCTCGCCCCGATTCAGCGTTCGTGTCCAGCCCCTCCGGGTCCGCGACCAGGTGCTCGCTCCGCCCGTCGGGTGTGGTGCGCCCGTCCGGGTGCCCCTGGTCGATGCAGGTCAGGTGCAGCCCGGTGCGGCGGCGCTCGCAGCGCAGCGTGAAGGTCCCGAACGGCCGCCCCGAGAGGGAATGGGTCAACGCGTTGGCCGCCAGCTCCGAGCCGAGCAGAGTGAACAGGTACCGGTAATCGGTGTCCCGCTCGGCGGCGCTGGCATCCAAGAACGCCCTCACCAGCGGCATCAACTGCGGCGAGGACCCGAACTCGTAAGAGCGCACCTTGTAGTGAGGTCGGCAGGCGTTGGGGTTGAAGTAGTGGCGGCACCGCCGCGGTACCAGCTCCCCCAGCGGCAGGGTCACCTCCGGCAAAGACGGAAGCCCGGCGGCGTCCGGGGCACAGGTGTGTGCAGCGCTCAACGGCCTGCACAGGCCGGATGAACCCGTAGAGCTCGGCTTCATGAATGTTTCACCGGTTCCTTTCACGGAAGTGGATGGTGGCCACACACGAAAGGATGCGGCCCCGCCGATCCGCATCGCGAGGCTGTCCGGATAACCGGCGAATGTTCCAGAAGCACCTGGAATTCTCTGGAATCTCTCCACAACACTCCCCTGATGTGGTCAGATGTGACCATGACCCCCGACGAGCGCACCTTGAAGGTTTTCGGACGTGAATTACGCCGACTTCGCATCGAAGCGGAACTGACACAGGAAGCCATCGCCAGACGTGTCAGTCAGCGAGGAACGGCGATCAGCAATTCTCACATATCGGACATCGAAAATGGAAAGGCCATGGCCCGGCCATGGCTGCGCAATGTGCTTGATGAGATCCTGCATGCGGGCGGACGCCTGAACCGGCTGTGGGAAGAGCTGACTGGCTCAGGACGGCGCGCATGGCTGCACGAGATCACCGAGCGGACCCACCGCGCGGATGCCCTGTACGAGTACCAAGCGCTGGTATTCCCGGTCTATGTACAGACCGAGGCCTACTCCCGGGCCCTGATCCGGTACGGAGCTCCATGGCTGTCGGCGGACGAGATCTCCGAGCGGGCCCGGCAGAGGGCACAGCGTGCACAACAGATGGCCAAGGCCGCGTCCCCGGTGATCTGGCTGGTCGTCGACCAGTCACTGCTCATGCGCCGCTACGGCTCCGCCGCGGTGCAAAAGGATCAACTGGCCCACATCGTGGACTTGGTGGAGCGGGAGCGGATCAACCTTCTGGCGGTCCCGGTGGACGAGCCCAGGCACGCAGGGAACAACGGGCCGTTCAGGGTCATCACCTCGGCGGACCAGCCTGAGGTGGTCTATGTGGAATCGGCCCACCAGGGGCAGATCATCACCGCCACCAACGAGGTGGGACGCTATCGGATGTGGTTCGCGGCCTTGCAGGGCGTGGCCCGGGGGCCGGATGAAACACTGAGGGCCGTCCGAGACGAGATGAAGAGGATCAGCAGTGACTGAATGGCACAAGTCGTCATACAGCGGCGGCAACAACGAGTGCGTCGAGGTCCGTGAGCACGGCGGCGGCGCGGACGTGCGTGACACCGCACACCGCGAGCTCGGAGGACTGGCCTTCCCCCGCCACGAGTGGAACGGCTTTCTCTCCTCCCTCCAAAAGAACGGAGGCCACTGACCCGACCACGATGACCTGTCGGAAAGATCGAAGCCGCTGGCATCCGAGCCTCGCGACTCCAAAGAGATCCCGTTCAAACCGGCTTCCGACCACCTGGCGTAATAGCAGCTGCAACGGGGTTTAGTGATTGCGTCGAGGCCGCCAATCTGCCCTCGCGAGGTCGCCGTCCGTTTCTCCAAGCACCCCAGCAACGGAAACCTGCCCCTACCCTCCCAGAGTGGACCGCCTTCCTCCACTCCACTCGTGGTTAACATCCATGCCACCCCGACCCCACATCACCGACGCCCAAGAAGGACCATAGCCCTTGCCGGGCACTGCCTTGTTCCTGCGGCCCATAACGATGCTTTGTTCCTGGAATGACAGAACCTCGACACAGCAGGGGCCACAGGTTCGAGTCCTGTATAATGCACCCAGTATGACCAGTTCAGGGCATGTTCTGAAAAAATCCGGCACATGCCCTTCGTTGTGTCTGATCGTCGCTCGTCCGTGGCAGCGGACAGCATCAGGTGACCCTGACCATTCAATTCCGACACTAGGCAACACCTCAAGTCCAGGCGCCTTAGCCCGACTGAAGCTGACCGGATCACACAGGCCCGCTTCCAGAAGGGAGCCGTCCGGTACAGACCTTTGAGCAACGACACCCTCCCGCCTTCACGCCCAGGAGAGGTCACCACCTCACGCCGCCTCTACCCTGAAGCACCCCCACACGCTTTTAGAACTTTGCGTAGATGACCGGTCTCGGCCATCCAGAGGACACCACAGCTCCCCCCATGCGAGAATGTCGCACCTCAACATGATTCCAGCAACCACCAAGTGGAAAATGCCTGAACCGTGACTCGAAAATCAGTAATATTCTCCATTATATCTCTCTCAATACTTCCAATCCTGACGATTCCTTTTTTTGGAATCGAAAGGACAGCATGGATCGCATCAATAACCGCAGTCCCGCTGGCATCCCTAATTGCACTTCACACTTCAATGCAGTCAAGCCAGAAAAATGAAGACACACAACAGGCAGGAACAAAAACAACCACCCCGGCCAAAAAAGGAGAAACTCCAAACCAAGAACCAACGAAAAGAATCAACCCTTCGACACAGGTCAAAGTTGAGCAGTATGCAAATCCCCTCATCACAACTACTCTATTTGGAATCTCCAGCGGCTTCACCTCGCTATTAGTGAACGCAACCCACGGAGGCTGGTACGCCGCAGCATGCGGAATGGCACTAATGTTTGGATCGGGGGTCATGTATGAGAAATGGACTTTAACCGCAAAAAAGGATCTACATCACACCTTCGGAACCCATATTGCAACCAACGCATGCCTTTTTGGGCTAATCGTAGCCCCGAGCCTCACCGGGGGAGCCGAGCAGCTGGCTGCATCCCTTACCGGCACGGGTCCCGAAAATTTTGGGACCCTCATCGGAGTCATCGCCCAAGGAGCAGTGCCAGCCGCAATTTCTTTCCGCCTTGGGATGCTCACAGCCGGAGGGTACGAGGCTCGAAATAAAAAGAATGACAGCCAACGACAAAAAGAACGCGAAGAAGACTGGAAGAAAATACGGCCCCACATTGGCCCTGCATTCTCAATGGCCTCCTTCGCCTTCATTGGCAGCTGGCTAATCTCTGCACTGTTCAACCACCCTGAATATGGGGCCACGATCGGCTTCATTATGGCACTGATAATAATATCCGCAGACATCAGCACAAGAAGCGCCGACCTCAGACAATGATAACAATCCAGAGCTTGAAATGATTGATATTTACCAACAGGGGGTTCCTCATTCCGGGAGAACCAGTTTCATAAGATCAGCGATTCAGGCACCGCACAGTGAGCCTTTTCATCGTGCTTCGCGGAGTCGAAGCACCAGCACAGCGCGGGTGATCCGGCCGGCCTAGTGCGGGCAGCAGCGTAGGCGGCGCAGGACGGTCCAGTTCTTGAGCTGGGCGATCGCGCGTTCGCCGGGTGCGCGGAGCTTGGCGTGGACGGAGTTGGCGTCCCTCTTCCACTGGAGCTTGCCGCGCCCCTTGAACGGGCAGAACACCACCTCGGCCAAACCGACATAACCCTTGTCGCCCAGGCCGATGAACCCTGCCGCCTCGATGCGCTCGGCGATCTGCCAGATCCGGGCGGCCCTGGTGTCGTGCACCGTGCCGGGCAGCGACCACGAGGTCCACACCGGCTCGCCGTCGGGGGCGGACACGATCTGGATGTCCATGCCGTGCCGGAGGAGAAGGGCCGGTCGGCGGCGAGGCGGTCGCAGGCGATGAGGGTGCCGTCCACGATCACGTATCCGTGGCCGCTGCCGCGGGCACGGCGCAGCCCCTGTTCCAGGGTGGAGGCCTGGGTGGCGAGCAGGCGGGTGCTCTCGCGCACGTACCCTCATGCGGTTGCGGTGCTGATGCCGGATCCGGCCGCGACCCGGGCGAAGGGCTCACCCTTGTACAGGTGGACCAGCACGAGCAGGGCCTGAACGGCCGGGTCGAGCCTGCGCCACCGGGATCGGGTCCGGGCGCGGTGGGCGCGGATGGTGCGGGCGGCCAGGTTGAGGGTGCGGCGTGACAACGGCAAGGCGGCGCGGTAGAACAGCATCAGAGCCCTTGGGATTCAGGTCTTCGTGGTTGTTGACCCGTTCACCAGGGGCTTCTTGCTGTCAGGGGTGGTTCCCAGTGGCCGGTACGCGGCTGTGACCTGCACTTTCAGGCTGAAAAAGGTTCAGTCTTAGGACGAGGGCTTCCTCGTCGGGGGTGAGCAGGCGGGGACGGCCTCCCGCCCACATAGGGTCCAGGCAGCTCAGTCCTTGGGTGTTGAAGGCGTGGATGGCCTCGCGGACGGTTCTCTCGTCGGCGGCGACCAGGCTGGCGATAACCGGGGCGGTGTTGCTGCTGGTCGAGGCCAGGATGATCATCGCCCGCCGGTAGCGCACGGTGTTGGTGCTGCCTCGGCGGACGATGTGTTGCAGTTTTCGGCTTTCGGGGTCGGTGAGTCTGCGGGCTTTGAGGGATGCGGACGCCGCGGCTCCCAGGGACGACTGCTGGTGTTGCGGTCAACTCTGACACCGATCACTCACCCGGGCGAACCTTTCCGGACACAGCACTAGGTCCAATAGGCGACCCTGTCAGCGGACCACGCGGTAGCGGAGGTAGGCCACCTTCGAGGAACCGACCGGGCGGGACTCGACCAGGTCCAGGTCCACGTGGCGTTCGGCCCGGGGGAAGAACGGGGTGCCGCCGCCGACCAGCACCGGGTACACCCGGAGCCGGTACTCGTCGACCAGGCCCAGCGCGGCCGCCTCGGCGGCCAGGATGGCCCCGCCGATCGCGATGTCGCCCTCCCCCGGCTCGGCCCGCAGCCGCTCGACCTCCTGCGCCAGGCCGCCGGACGCCAGGCGGGTGCGGCCCCGTACCTCGGAGAGCGTGGTGGAGAAGACCACCTTGGGCAGCGCCCGCCAGAGCTCGGCGAACGCGCGCGTCGGGTGGTCGTGTTCCGGGTGCTGGTCGGCCGTCTCCCAGTACGTCATCGTCTCGTACAGCCGCCGCCCCAGCAGGTAGGCGCCGGTCCGGCGCACCTCGTCGGTGGCCAGGTCGAACACATCCCGGTCGGGCGCCGACCAGTTGAATCCGCCGTCCGGCCCGGCGATGTAGCCGTCGAGCGAGACGCCCATCGAACAGGTCACGTTGCGCATCGGAGGTTCCTCCTCGGTTCCGGGTTCGACGGTACGACCACCGGATCCGGCGGAACTCATCGCGACGCGCGGAGATTCCACGCAGAGAACCGCCCCGCCGGACCCGGTCCGGCGGGGCTCGGTGTGCACAGGCGCTACAGGGCCTCGGCCAGGGCGGTGTCGACCGCCGCCTGGAGGCGTCTGCGCAGGGCCGCGCCCTCGGCGCGGTCGGTGCGCACCTCCACGATGCGCACCCCCTCCCCCAGCAGCGCCTTGGGCAGGTCGGTGGCCCACTCCAGGTGGACGTAGGGCACGTCCGCCATCGCCGCCACCCGCTCCATCGTCACCCCGTGCGGGGTCCCGAAGACCCGCTCGAAGTCGGGGTGCCCGGCCTGCTCCAGACCGGAGAAGATCCCGCCGCCGTCGTTGTTGACCACCACGATCGCCAGGTCCGGGCGCGGCTCCCCCGGCCCGATGACCAGCCCGTTCTGGTCGTGCAGCACCGCGAGGTCGCCCAACAGGGCGAACGCCCCCGCGGCCGGGTCTGCGGCCTGGTGGGCCAGTGCGGCGCCGATGGCCGTGGACACGGTGCCGTCGATGCCGCTCACGCCCCGGTTGCCGACCAGGCGCACCCCGCAGCGGGCCCGCATCGTGGCGTCCAGGTCGCGGATGGGCATGCTCGACCCGGCGAACAGCAGCGACCCCGCGGCCAGGTGCGACACCAGGTCGCGGGCCAGCCGGGGCTCGGTCAGCGTCTCCTGCTCGTCCAGCACCGCGTCCAGGGCGGTGCGGGCGGCGGACTCGGCCCGCCACCACAGCCGCGACCAGTCGGTGCGGCGCGGGTCCTCGAAGGACAGCCCCGCCGGGGCCGCGACGGCGGCCGCCACGTCGGTGGCGGTGCGCGCCGGGTCGGCGAACCCGGTGGGCAGCGACGCGCCCGGGTCGCCCAGCGCCCCGGCGGTGACCACCACGTGGCGGCGGGCCCGGCGCAGGAACGCCAGGGTCTGCCGCGAAAGGTTGGGCCGCCCCACGCTGACCACCAGGTCCGGGGCCGGTCCCGCGGCGATCGCCGGGGACGCCAGCAGCTGCCGGTAGGTGGAGACCGCGCCCACCCGTCGGGCGTTGGACGTGGGCTCGGCCAGCAGCGGCCACCCGGTCAGCTCGGCCAGCGCCAGGAACGGCACCGGGTCGTAGTCGCCGTCACCGCACACGATCACGCCGCGCTCGACGTCGGGCAGGACGAACGGAGGCGGTTCGGCGGCCGGACCCGGGCGGGAGATCCACGGCGCCCCCCCGGCCCGCCCCTCCAGGGGCTCGGGCCACTCCCCGCCCGGGCCGTCGGGGGTGAGCGGGTCGCGGAACGCCACGTTGAGGTGCACCGGTCCGGGCCGTCCGCCCCGGGCGGCGCCCCAGGCGCGCCCCACCAGCGAACGCCAGTAGGCGACCATCCCCGGTACCGGGTCGGGTGTGCCGACCTCGGCGAACATCCGCACCGCGCCGCCGTACAGGCCGATCTGGTCGACGGTCTGGTTGGCGCCGGTGCCGCGCAGCTCCGGCGGCCGGTCGGCGGTCAGCACCAGCAGCGGCACCCCGCTCTCGTCGGCCTCCAGCACCGCGGGGTGGAAGTTGGCGGCGGCGGTCCCGGAGGTGCACACCACGGCCACCGGGCTGCGCGACGACCGGGCCAGCCCCAGCGCGAGGAAGGACGCCGACCGCTCGTCCACACGCACGTGCACCCGGACCCCGGGGTGGGAGACCAGGGCGAGCGCGAGCGGCGTCGAGCGCGACCCCGGCGCGACGACGGCCTCGGTCAGGCCGCAGCGGGCCAGTTCATCGACGAGGACCCGCGCCAGGGCGGTAGACGGATTCATCCACAAGGCTTTCGTTCGTCAGCTATGTACCAAGTATCACCGCAGGGTGCCGGTGTGCCGCACGGCACCCCTGATCTCGCGGGCGCACACCTTCCAGTGAACCCCGTTCGGGCGTGGACGGCGAACGCCCGGGGTTGTGATCCGTGTCCCGGGCGGATCAGCCGCCCTCGGCGGCGATGGCGGCCTCGGCACGGGCGCGCCAGGGCGCGGGGTCGGCCTCGACCGCGCTCAACCGCTCCTCATCGACCTCTACCCGGCGCACGGGCAGGTACCCGTCCACGGGCAGCAGCGGGTCGGCGGTGACGTCGGCGGTGAGCATCTGCATGGTCGCCAGCCCGCACGCGTAGGGCAGCTCCGGCAGGGCGGCGGCCAGGGCCACACCGGCGGCCAGGCCCACCGACGTCTCGACGGCGCTGGAGACCACCACCGGCAGTCCGCAGGCCTCGGCGACCCGCAGGGCGGCGCGGACCCCGCCCAGGGGCTGCACCTTGAGCACGACGATGTCGGCGGCGTCGGCGGCGCGCACCTTCAGCGGGTCCTCGGCCCGGCGGACCGACTCGTCGGCGGCCACCGGCACGTCCACCCGGCGGCGCACCGCGGCGAGCCCGTCCAGGGTGGCGCAGGGCTGCTCGACGTACTCCAGCCCGTACCGGTCCAGGGCGCGGACCATCCGGACCGCCGTGTCCACGTCCCAGCCGCCGTTGGCGTCGACGCGCAGCCTCCCCGCGGGGCCCAGCGCGTCGCGCACGGCCTCCACCCGCTCCAGGTCCCGGGCCGGGTCCTGGCCCCGCTCGGCGACCTTCACCTTGGCGGTGGCGCAACCGCCCGCCGCGACGATCGCGTGCGCCTTCGCGGGGTCCACGGCCGGGACGGTGACGTTGACCGCGACCCGGTCGCGCACCGGGGCGGGCCAGCCCAGGTGGGCGGCCTCGTGGCAGGCCGCCCACCAGCGGGCGCACTCGCGCGGCCCGTACTCGGCGAAGGGGGAGAACTCGCCCCATCCGGCGGGGCCGCGCACCAGCATGCCCTCGCGCACGGTGATGCCGCGGAACCGGTCGCGCAGGCCGATGGCGAAGGCCCGGCCCGCCGCGGGGCCGGTGTCCGCGGCGGGGTCGGCGGTCGGTGTCACGGGCGGCGCGGGAACTTCTCGAACTCCGGACGGCGCTTCTCCTTGAAGGCGTCCCGGCCCTCCTGGGCCTCCTCGCTCATGTAGTAGAGCATGGTGGCGTCACCGGCGAACTGCTGCATCCCGGCGGCGCCGTCGCTGACGGCGTTGATGGCGCCCTTGAGCATGCGCAGCGCCAGCGGGGACTTCTCCAGCAGCTCGCGGGCCCAGGAGACGGTCTCCCTCTCCAGGTCGGCCAGCGGGACCACCGTGTTGATCATGCCCATGTCCAGCGCCTCCTGGGCGCTGTACTGGCGGCACAGGTACCAGATCTCGCGGGCCTTCTTCAGGCCGACGGTCTCGGCGAGCAGCCAGGAGCCGTAGCCGCCGTCGAAGGAGCCGACCTTGGGGCCGGTCTGGCCGAACTTGGCGTTGTCGGCGGCGATGGTGAGGTCGCAGCACACCTGGAGCACGTTGCCGCCGCCGATGGACCACCCGGCGACCATGGCGATGACGGGCTTGGGCAGGCGGCGGATCTGCACCTGCAGGTCCAGGACGTTGAGCCGGCCGATGCCCTGGCGGGCCACGGCGTCGTCGCCGATGTAGCCGTCGTCGCCGCGGATCTTCTGGTCGCCGCCGGAGCAGAACGCCTGGTCGCCGGCGCCGGTGAAGATGATCACGCCGACCTCGGAGTCGTCGCGGGCGATGTTGAACGCCTGCTGGAGCTCGAAGAGGGTCTGCGGCCGGAACGCGTTGTGCCGCTCGGGCCGGTTGATCGTGATCTTGGCGATGCCCTCCGCGGTCTCGTAGATGATGTCGGAATACTCGCCCGACCGCTGCCAGTCGATCACGCTGCTCACGGCTACTGCTTCTCCTCACGGGACATCGGAACGGCGGGTGCACGGGCCGACTCCAGCGGAACCGGCGACCCCCGCGTCAACCCTACGCATTGTGCCAGGCCGACGGGGACGACCGGGTACGGCCCCCGCGGGGCGCGGCGGGCGTACCCTTGTGCCCCGTGGCTTCCGCGAACCTTCCCGACGTCCCCGACCCGGCGACCGCCGGCGGTCCCGCCCTGCGCGCCGCCGTGGGCCTGGAGCCGGGTCACCTGTCCGACCTGCTGGCCGCGGCCCTGGAGGGCGGCGGACCGGCGCTGATGCCGGTGCCCGCCGGGACCCCCGACGCCCGGGTCCGGGACCTGCTCGCCGCGATGCGCCCCTCCTCGGTGCTGACCCCGCGGGGGGAGACTCCGCTGGAGGGCGGTGCGCCCGCCGCTCCCGGGACGGCCCTGGTGGTCACCACGTCGGGGTCGACGGGTGCCCCCAAGGGGGTGGAGCTGTCGGCGGCGGCGCTGCGCGCCTCGGCGCGGGCCTCGGTGGCGCGGATCGGCGCCCGGCCGGAGGACTCCTGGCTGTGCGTGCTGCCCGCCGGGCACATCTCCGGCCTCCAGGTGATGCTGCGCGCGCTGGTGATGGGCACCGAGGCGGTGCACGCCCCGTTCTCGGTGGAGGAGGTGCTCTCCCGGGCGGAGGGGGTCCGCCCGCACGTGTCCCTGGTGCCGACCCAGCTGCGGCGGCTGGTGGCAGCCGGGGCGGACCTGTCGGCGTTCGGGGTGATCCTGCTGGGCGGGGCGGCCGCCGAGCCGGGGCTGCTGGCCGCGGCCCGCGCCGCCGGGGGCCGGGTGGTCACCACCTACGGCATGAGCGAGACCTGCGGCGGCTGCGTCTACGACGGGGTCCCGCTGGACGGGGTGGGGGTGGGGATCGACGCCCCGGGCCCGGACGGTTCGGGCCGGGTGCTGCTGTCGGGCCCCACGCTGCTCACCCGCTACCGGACCGCCCCGCAGGGCCCGGCGGAACCCGGTCCGGAGACCTCCGCCGACGGGACCCGGGTGCTGCGCACCAACGACCTGGGGCGCTGGGACGGGGAGCGGCTGACGGTGCTGGGCCGGATGGACGAGGTGATCAACACCGGCGGCCACAAGGTGGTGCCGGGCCAGGTCAACGCGCTGGTCGCGGCCGACCCGGCGGTGGCCGAGTCGGTGGTGGTGGGCCGCCCCGACCCCGAGTGGGGCGAGCGGGTGTGCGCGGTGGTGGTGCCGGCCGACCCGGCCGACCCGCCCTCCCTGGACCACCTGCGCGCGGTGGTGCGCGACCGGCTGCCCGCCTACGCGGCGCCGCGCGAACTGGAGGTGCGCGACCGGCTGCCGATGCTGGCCTCGGGCAAGCCGGACCTGGTGGCGCTGCGCCGCGGGTGAGCCCCGGCGCGGCGGGCCGGCCCGGGCCCGGGCGGGGATCGGGCGGACCGGGGTCGGACATGTCCGGCAGACGGGGAACTTCCCTGCTCCTCCCGGCGTCTACCTGTGTATCCGGGCCACCCGTTCGCCCGGCTCCCACGGCCCCTCTGCCAAGGAGGTCCGCAGTTGGCGACAGCCACGAGTCCACCCGCCCACGCCCCTGCGCCCTCCCCCGCGCCCGGAGCGCCGCGCCCCGGCACGGCCGCCCGGGCGGACTCCCTTACCCGCTGTCTCACACCCCTGGCCACCGAACGCACGGTGATCTATACCACTCTGAAAGATATCCAATCGAGACGGGGAACATTTGACACCCCGACACGTTGGACATATTGGCGCGTCCAGTCGGCGGGAACCCTCCGCCACGTGCCACACGTCTTGGAAGGGAGGGAGGTGTCCGGATGACGAGCAAAGCCCGGACCCGTTCGGCGCCCGCCGACGGCACCGCTCCGTTCGCGGCCGACCGCGCGGCACTGACCGACCTGCTCACCCGCGGGCGCGCCCAGGGACACCTGTCCCTCACCGAACTGCGCACCGCCTTCTCCGCGGCCGGAGTCTCCGCCGGCGACGGCCGTGCCATCCTGCGTGAACTCACCGACCACGGGGTCCGGCTCGCCAACGGGGGCGACCACTCCGCACCGGTGGCCGAACCCGACGCCGAGGACGACGTGCTGGAAAACACTCTCATCGCGACGGTGCCCGACACCGACGAGGCACCCAAGGCCGTGACCGGCAAGGTGGCACCCCGCAAGGGCCCCTCCCCCCGGAGGAAGACCCGCACCACGCGGCGCACCAAGAAGACCGAGGACACCCAGGCCACCCTCGACCCGGAGACCGGCGAGGCCGACCTGGACGACCAGTCCCCCGCCATGGGCGACTCCGTCCACACCTACCTCAAGGCCATCGGCCGCCGCCAGCTGCTCACCGCCGAGCAGGAGGTCGAGCTGGCCAAGCGGGTCGAGGCCGGCCTCTACGCCGAGTACCGGCTGGGCCTGCACGGCGAGGTGGACCCCTCCGTGGAGATGGCCGAGGCCGAGCGCGAAGAGCTGGAGTGGATCGCCGAGGACGGCCGCAAGGCCAAGTCCCACATGCTGGAGGCCAACCTGCGCCTGGTGGTGTCGGTGGCCAAGAAGTACAGCGACCGGGGCATGTCGCTGCTGGACGTGGTGCAGGAGGGCAACCTCGGGCTGATCCGCGCGGTCGAGAAGTTCGACTACACCAAGGGCTTCAAGTTCTCCACCTACGCCATGTGGTGGATCCGCCAGGCCATCCAGCGCGGCTTCGCCGACTCGGCGCGCACCATCCGCCTGCCCGTCCACGTGCTGGAGCTGCTGAGCAAGGTCAGCCGCCTGGAGCGCGACATGCACCAGGCGCTGGGCCGGGAGCCCACCCCGGAGGAGCTGGCGCTGGAGCTGGACAAGACCCCGGCGCAGATCGAGGAGCTGCTGCGGGTCACCCGCCAGCCCATCAGCCTGGACTCCACCATCGGCGAGGACGGCGAGACCCGGATCGGCGACCTCATCGAGGACGTGGACGCCTCGGAGGCCTCCGAGGTGGTCGACCGCCAGCTCATGGCCGACCAGCTGCGCAACGCCCTGTCCGACCTGGAGCCGCGCGAGGCGACCATCATGTCGCTGCGCTTCGGCCTCATGGACGGGCGGCCCCGCACCCTGGACGAGATCGGCAAGCACCTGGGCCTGACCCGCGAGCGCATCCGGCAGCTGGAGAAGCAGTCGCTCTCCAAGCTGCGCCACCCGAGCCGCGCCCAGCAGCTGCTCGACTTCGCCAGCTGACCGGCACGAGGGGCCGCCTCCCGCGAGGGGGCGGCCCCTCGTCGTGTCCGGGGTCGGGGTGTTCCCTGAATCTTCCCTGGTATCGGCTCCCCGAGAGGGCGCGGCGGGTGCGGCGGTGCCACGATGGGGGGATGACCGACAGCATCTCCCAGCGGCAGGCCGAGATCGCCGCCGCCCTGCGGGCCGGGCGCGAGCTCGGCCCGGAGTACGACGACGCCCTGGCGGCCTCCCTGGTCGAGCGCATCGACGCCGCCATCGACACCAGCGTCCGCAGCCACCTGGACCGCAGGCAGGGGGAGCACCGGGGCAGGACGGGGGTGCCCTCCAACACGGTGCGGCTGGTGCTGTCCCTGGTGTGCCTGGGCGTGAGCATCCCCGTCACCGGCATGGCCGCCGCCCTGGTCGGCGGGCCCGCGGCCCTCGCCGCCGTGTGGGTCGGCCTGATCCTCTTCTACATCGTCTCCGTGACGGGCCTGCGCCGCTGAGCGGGCGGCCCCGCGGGGCTCAGCCCGGGGGCTGCACGGAGTCCAGTGCGGCGCGCAGGATGTCCACGGCCTCGTCGCGGTCCAGCCCCACCCGGGAGATGACCTCGGCGTAGGCGCGGGCCGCGGCGAGCGCCTCCGCGCGCTGGTCGTCCCCCGCTGCGGCGATGAAGGTGCCCGAGCGGCCGCGGGTCTCGACGACCCCGGCCTGCTCCAGCTCCCGGTAGGCGCGGGCCACGGTGTTGACCGCCACCGACAGGCGGCCGGCCAGCGCCCGCACCGTCGGCAGCCGGTATCCGACCGGGAGCTCCCCGGCGGCGGCCGCCATCGCCACGGTCGTCCTGATCTGTTCGTAGGGCGGTACCTTCGACGTCGGGTCGACGCGGATGAAATCCGCCATCTCCTCCTGCGCTCCCCACGTTCGGCGTTCGTGCTCCGGGCCCCATACCCGTTCGAGCCCAAAACTACCGCGCGTGGCGGGCCCCGCGCCCGCGGGGCGCGGGGCGGCGCCGACGTCAGGCCACGCCGACCACCCGGGGCACCCGCTGCACGCCGTGCAGGCGGTGCGCCTCACGGGCGGTGAGCAGCCGCTCGGCGACCTCGGTCGCCACGCGCACCTCGGGCCGGGCCAGCCGCTTGCGCCGGTAGAGGCGGTCCCGGTAGCCCCTCTCCCCGACGAGCACGCGCTCACGGGCGTAGGCGGCCCGCATCGCCTCGGTGAGCGCGGTGTCCAGCACCAGCCCGCGCTCGTGCAGCTCCTCCGCGGAGGCCCCCGACGTGCGGGCGTCCTCCAGCGCCGCCTGGGCGTCCGCCACCTCGCGCAGCAGTCCGTCCAGCCGCGCTGCCCGCTCACGGTCGGCGGTCAGGCTCTCCCGCGCCTGCGCCGTGCCACGTCCGCCAAGTCCCATCGCTCGCTCCGATCACCTGGTACACCGTCAAGAGCACTGTAATGGTGACGTAGATCATGGGGCGACCCGGATCGTGCGTCGGTGATGGCCTTCGCGCACGAAAACCGCCACATTTGGTGACAAACCTTTGGAAAGGGCACAAGTGAGTAGGAACTATGCGGGGCTCAGTCGGGAGCGCATCATCCTGGAGGCGCTCCACATCATCGCCGGGCGCGGGCTGGGCGGGCTCTCGATGCGGCGGCTGGGCGACGCCCTCGAGGTGGAGGCGATGGCCATCTACCACCACTTCCCCCTGGGCAAGGAACAGCTCTTCAACGCCATCGCCGCCTACGTGACCTCCCCCGGGGCCACCGGGGACACCCCCCCGGAGGACGGCGCCGGGGAGGACGCCGAGGACGCGCACCTGAGCGGGGAGGAGGCCGACACCCGCCCCTGGAACGAACGCCTGACCTCCTGGGCCGACGACTACCGCGCCCGCCTGCTGGAGTACTCCGGCGCCCTGTCCCTGCTCGTGCACCGGGCTCCCGCCACCCCCGCCGACACCGCCGCCCGCGCCCTGGTGCACCGTGCCTTCACCGAGGCCGGGGTGCCCGCCGACGACCTCGACCGCGCCGCCGCCGCCCTGTACTCCTACTGCCTGGGCTCGGTCGTCCACCAGGTCCGGCACCAGGGCGACGAGGACGCCCCCGACGCCGAGGAGGCCACCGCCCGGTTCCACCACGGGCTGCGGGCGCTGCTGCGCGGACTGGCCGCCTGACCGCGCCGGGAACCGGAACCCGGCACCGGCCGTCTCAAACCGTGAGGGTGCCGCTCTCCCCTCCCCTACTCACCCCGCCCTGACCGGCACCGCCGGGGCGGATCAGGAAAGGCCCATGGTTCTCAAGCGTCTGCTCGCCGGCATCGGTTTCGGCGGGGCCTCGGTCGAAACCCGCCTGGACACCCCCTCCACCACCCCCGGCGGCACGGTGCGCGGCACCGTCCTGGTCGAGGGCGGCGACGTCGACCAGCAGGTCGAGGAGCTCACCGTCGGACTCCAGGCCCTCGTCGAGAGCGAGGTCGGCGACAGCGAGGTCCACACCAACCTGGAGTTCCACCGGCTCCGCCTGGGCGGGCAGACCCGCCTGGTGCCCGGACAGCGGTTCGAGGTGCCCTTCGAGATCCCCGTGACCTGGGAGGCGCCGGTCACCGCCTACCAGGGACAGCCCCTGCAGGCCATGAACGTCGGGGTCAACACGCGCCTGGCCGTCGCGGGCGCCATCGACCCCGGCGACCTCGACCGGGTGGCGATCGAGCCCCTGCCCTCCCAGCGGGCGGTCCTGGAAGCCCTGACCGCCCTGGGCTTCCGCTTCAAGAAGGCCGACCTGGAGCGCGGGCGCATCGCCCGCACCCGCCAGCGGCTGCCCTTCTACCAGGAGATCGAGTACTACTCGCCGAGCCGCTACCGGGGCCTCAACGAACTGGAGCTGTCGTTCGTCGCCGACCAGCACGGCATGGACATCGTGCTGGAGCTCGACAAGAAGCCCGGCCTGTTCTCCGAGGGGCGCGACACCTTCAAGAGCTTCAACGTCACCCACCAGCAGGCCGTCGGGGTGGACTGGCGCCAGGAGCTGGACCAGTGGATCAGCGCCCTGGCAGGCCGCCGCGACCTGTTCTGACCGGTGGTCCCGGCCGGGGCGGCGCCCCGGCCGGAGCCCGGTTCACGCCCCCTCCACACGATCACGGACCCGTTCGGCCCGCAGCTCGCGCGCCTGGTCGGGGTCGAGCACCGGGGCGGCGTTGAGGAGCCGGCGGGTGTAGTCGCTCTGCGGGTTCTCGTAGATGGAGTCGCTGTCGCCCAGCTCGACCACCTCGCCCTTGCGCATGACCGCGACCCGGTCGCTCACCTGGCGCACGACCGCCAGGTCGTGGGCGACGAAGATGTAGGTCAACCCGAAGTCGTCCTGCAGCTCCGACAGCAGACGCAGCACCTGGTCCTGCGTGGACACGTCCAGCGCCGACACCGGCTCGTCGCAGATGATCAGCTTGGGCTTGAGGATCAGCGCCCGGGCGATCGCGATCCGCTGGCGCTGACCACCGGAGAACGCGTGCGGGAAACGGTTGTAGTGGTCGGGCTGCAGCCCGACCCGCTCCAGCAGCGCCTGCACCTCGCGCTTGATCTTCCCGGTGTCGCGCTCGCCCTGCACCCGCAGCGCGGTACCGATCGCATCGCCCACGGTCACCCGCGGGTTCAGCGACGAGTACGGGTTCTGGAACACCATCTGCACATCACGCCGCAACGGACGCAGCGCGCGCTCGGACATGTGCGTGATGTCCTGGCCCTCGAAGACCACCCGGCCCCGGGTGGGCTCCAGCAGGCGCATGACCATCCGCGACAGCGTGCTCTTGCCCGAGCCCGACTCGCCCACGATGCCCAGCGTCTCCCCCTTGTAGAGGTCGAAGGAGACACCGTTGACGGCCCAGAAATCGATTGAACGGCCCCACGGCCCGCCGCGCACCCTGAAGCGCTGACCCGCCTCGGAGACCCCGAGCAGGACCTCCCGCCCACCCTGCGGTTCCTGGGGGGTGAACGCCGCGAAGTCCCGCGCCGCGCGCTCCCCGGCGGTGGCCCCGACCGCCCGCTGCTCCCCGCGTTCGCGCTCGGCCCGGTCCGCGCGGTCCTGGGCGCGGCGCTGGGCCCGCGAGACCTCCACCCGCGGCACCGCCGCCAGCAGCGCCCGCGTGTACGGGTGCTCGGGCGCCGACAGCACCGTGCGCACATCACCCCGCTCCACCGCCACACCGTGGCGCATCACCACCACCTCGTCCACCGACCCCGCCACCACGGCCAGATCGTGCGAGACCAGGATCAGCGCCATCCCCAGATCCCGGCGCAACTCGTCCAAAAGATCCAGGATCCGCGCCTGCACCGTCACGTCCAGCGCCGTCGTCGGCTCGTCCGCCAACAGCACCTTCGGATCGCACATCAACCCCATCGCGATCACCACACGCTGACGCATACCACCCGAGAACTCGTGCGGATAGGAGTTGACCCGCTTCTCCGGCTGCGGGATCCCCACCCGCTCCAACGCCTCCACCGCACGCCTGCGCGCCTGCGCCCTGGAGACCCCCGCACGGTGCACCCGCAGTGACTCGACCAACTGGTCGCCGATGGTGTACTGGGGGTGCAGCGACTGCATCGGGTCCTGGAAGACCATCGCGATGTCGTTGCCGCGCATCGCCCGCAGCCGCCTGTCCGTGGCCGTCACCACGTTCTTGCCGGCCACCTCGATGGCACCGGTGATCTTCGCCCGGCTGCCGCGGTGCAGACCCATCAGGGCCAGCGAGGTCACGCTCTTGCCCGAGCCCGACTCGCCCACGATGCCGAGGGCACCCCCGGCGGGCACCTCGAAGGACAGTCCGTCCACCGCCCGGATCTCGCCGTCCATGGTCGGGAACGCCACCCGCAGGTCCTCCACCCGGACCACGGGTTCGGGCGCGGATTCACTCATAGGGACGCCTCTGCTCTCTGGATCCGAAGTCGTGGGGGCGGGAGGACGGCCCGCTAGTGGACGCGCACACGCGGGTCGATCAGCGGGTAGATCAGGTCGACGACCAGGTTGCAGACCACGATGAAGAACGCGCCGAACAGGGTCACGCCCAGGATCACCGGCAGGTCGCTCTGGGTGATGGCGTTCACCGCGTAGCGGCCGATGCCGTTGAGGGAGAACACCTGCTCGGTCAGGACCGCGCCGCCCAGGACCAGGCCCAGGTCCAGGCCGAAGATCGTCACGATCGGTGTCAGGGTGGGCCGCAGCGCGTGCTTGAGCACCACCTTGCGCTCGCTCAGGCCCTTGGCCCGGGCGGTGCGGATGTAGTCCTCGCCCAGCACCTCCAGCATCCCCGCACGGGTCTGGCGCGCGTACATGGCGGCGTGCAGGAACGCCAGGGTCAGCCAGGGCAGGAACATGCCGGCGGCCCATCCCAGGGGGTCCTCGGTGAAGGGGACGTAGCGCGGGGTCCGGAACCAGCCCCAGGCGTGCACCGGGAAGGCCAGGACCAGCAGGCCGGTGAAGAAGATCGGCAGGGAGACGCCGGCCAGGGCGACCGCCATCGCGATCCGGTCGAAGAGGCTGCCCTTCCACACCGCCGAGACCACGCCGACGGCGATGCCGCCGACCAGCCAGATGACGCCGGCGCCCAGCGCCAGGGAGAACGTGACCGGCAGCCGGGACACGATCTCGGGGAAGACCTCCTGGTAGGTCTGGAAGGAGTAGCCGAAGCAGGGCGCGGAGCACTCGATGGTCTCCCGGCCGAACCGGTACTCGGCGCCGAAGAAGATCCCCCGCACGAACTCGCCGAACTGCACGATGACCGGCTTGTCCAGGCCGAGCCGCTCGATGGTCGCCTGGATCGCCTCGGGGGTGGGCGCCCGTCCCACGTACATGGTCGCCAGCTGCTCGGTGGTCCGCCCCGCCCATTTGGGCACCACGTAGAAAATGCCGAAGGTGACCATGGTGACCACGGCCAGGAGCAGCAGTCCGGCGCCCAGGCGGCGCAGGATGTAGATCAGCAAGGCGCGTGTCCTTCTGTCGTCGGGCCCACTCCGGGGAGGAGACCGGCAGGGGTGTGGAGTTTCGGCCTGCGACGACAAACATAACTCAGCGTATTTGAATGATCACGCTTGATCGCACGGCGTGTACCCGTGCCCGGGCCGTGCCCGAAGGCGCCGCCCCGGGGAGCCGGGGTCCCGGCCGCCGACCGCGCCGTGACCGGCTGTGGCCACTCCCGGACGCGGCGGCGCCGGGAGGCGGCCTGACATAATCGGCTTCGCCGACACGCCCTCCCGATCCCCCTGTTCCCGGGCAGAAAGCCGACACCGTGGCCCCCCTCCACCCCACCGATCCGCCGGAGATCGGCGGCTACCCCCTGACCGCGCGCCTGGGAGCCGGCGGCATGGGCCAGGTGTACCTGGCCAGGACCGCCTCGGGCCGCAGGCTCGTCGTCAAGGTCATCCGCCCCGAATTCGCCGAGGAGGACGGCTTCCGGGAACGGTTCGCGCGTGAGGCCGAGATCTCCCGCCGGGTGGGCGGCTTCCACACCGCCCAGGTGGTGGACGCCGACCCCGAAGCCGAGTCGCCGTGGATCGCCACCGCGTACATCCCCGGACCCACCCTGGAACAGAGGATCCGCCGGAGCGGGGCCGTCGCCCCACCGTCCCTGCACGTGCTCGCCGTCGGGCTGGCCGAGGGGCTCAAGGCGATCCACGACTGCGACCTGGTCCACCGGGACCTCAAGCCGGCCAACATCATCCTCGCCGAGGACGGACCGCGCATCATCGACTTCGGCATCGCCCGGCCCCTGGACGCCGACAGCATGACCACCCGCGGCGCGGTCTTCGGCACGCTGCCGTACATGTCCCCCGAGCAGACCGACGGCAGCCGGGTCGGCCCCGCCTCGGACGTGTTCTCCCTGGGTACCGTCCTGGCCTACGCCGCCACCGGGACCAGTCCGTTCTCCGGGGCGACCATGGCAGAGACGCTGCGCCGCCTCATCGCCCCGCCACCCGATCCCGGCGACATCGACCCCGCCATCCGGGACCTCATCGCCGACTGCTGGAACCACGATCCCGACCGACGCCCCACCCCCGACCGGATCCTCGGCCGCTTCCGGGTCCGCGACCTCGAGGGCTCCTGGCCCCCGCCGGGCGGCGCGGGCGTACCGGCCCTCCCGCCTCCGCCGCCCCTGCCCACCCGCGTGGACCGCGGGTCCGCCGCACCGAGCGCTCCTCCCGAGGCCGGACCGGCCCCTGAGCCCGGGCCCCGGGAGCGGAGGGCGCGGCGCATCGACATCGCCGCGCTCTCCCTGATCGTCGCCCTGCTCCTCGCACTGGTCCTCTGGCGGCTCCTCCCCGCCCTGGGGGGCGACCGCACCCTCGACCTCCACAACACCGCGTGGTCGATGGCGTTCTCCCCCGACGGCACCGCCGTCGCCACCGGCGGGGCCGACGGCACCGCCCGGCTCTGGAACACCGGGAACGGGAACGAGGCGTACGAGTTCGCAGGGCACACGAACGGCCTGCGGTCCGCCGCGTTCAGCCCCGACGGCGCCGTGCTGGCCACCGGCGGCAGCGACGGTGCCATCCGGCTCTGGAACACCGAGACCGGAGAGCAGGCCCTCACCTTGACCGGGCACGAGGGGAGCGTGCGGGCGCTGGCGTTCAGCCCCGACGGCACCGCCCTGGCCGCCGGCGACAACGACGGCGCCCTGCGGATCTGGAACACCGGGACCGGCAGAAGGGACGCCACCCTCACCGACGGCGGGGAGAGCATGCGCTCGGTCGCGTTCAGCCCCGACGGCACCGCCCTGGCCGCCGGAGGATCCGACGGCACCGCCCGGATCTGGGACGTCGGGACCGGAGAGCAGACCGAGGAGCTGCTCGGACACAGGGGAAGCGTGATGGCGGTCGCGTTCAGCCCCGACGGCACCGTCCTGGTCACCGGCGGCAGCGACGGCGCCCTCCGGGTTTGGGACCTCGACAGCCCCGGGGAGACGGAGATCCCCGAGACCACCGGGCGCTCCGGGTCCGGCATCCGGTCGATCGCGTTCCACCCCGACGGCACCGTCTTCGCCGTCGGGCGCAACAACGGGACCGTGGAACTGCGGAACACCGACGACGGGCGCCCGGTGCGGGGTGAACTCACCGGACACGAGGGCAGCGCGATCGCCCTCGCGTTCAGTCCGGACGGCGACAGGCTCTCCAGCGGCGACGGCGACGGCGTCATCAGGTTCCATGACCTCGAATGACCTCGGAGCGGCGCCGCCCGCCCCCCGGGAGGACACGGACGGGGGCGGTGACCGGCGTCGCCGCGGGTCACCGCCCCCTGGCGGGCCACCGTCAGTCGTTGGTGGTGCCCAGGCTCATGTAGTCGTACATGGAGTAGCCCGCGTGGTAGTACACGTTGGTCAGGTTCGACGGCCGGTACAGCACGGTGCGTTCGAACACGGCGGGCAGGATGACCGCCTGCTCCATGGCCCGCTCGTCGATCTGCGTGTAGATCGAGGCGCGCTCGTCGGGGTCCTCGACGGTGACGACCTCGTCGAACCAGTTGTCGACCTGTTCGTCGTCGAACTCGGAGACGTTCGCGTTGCCCGCGTCCTGGATGGCGTCACCGTCCAGGATCTTGCTCATGAAGCCGTAGCCGCTGGCCCAGTCCGGGGCCCAGCCGTACACCGTCAGCCCCAGGTCGTTCTCATGGACGAAGTCCGGGGAACCGGCCTGGGTGTTGGTGTAGGTGTCGGACGGGTACTGCTTGATCTCGACCTCGATGCCCACCCGGCCCAGCGCCTGCTGGACGGCCTCGGCGGTGCTCACGTCCGAGGGGCGGTCGGCGCGGGCGCCGATGGAGGTGGAGAAGCCGTCCGGCTGCCCGCACTCCTCCAGCTTCTGCCGGGCCATCTCCAGGTCGCCCTTGTTGTCGTCGGAGGGGTACAGGTCCAGGCTCGGGTCGGCGCCGGGCAGGGCCGCGGGCATGATCTGGGTGGCGATGTCGCCGCCGGTGTCGCCGCCCCAGGCGCGGTGCAGGGCGTCCCGGTCCGCGGCGAACATGACCGCCTCGCGGCAGGCCTGGTCGTTCAGCGGCTCGACGACGGTGTTGATGTTGACGTAGCGCAGGGTGTTGGTCTGCGGGTTGTCGACGCTGACCCGCCGGGATTCGTCGGTGATGAGGCTGCCGCGCATCGCCGGGCCCACACCGGTACCGGCCAGGTCCACGTCGAGCTCACCGTTGACCAGCCGCTGGTCGATCTCGTTCTGGTCGACGCCCAGCTGCACCTCGATGCGGTCGGGCAGCGCCCGGCGGGTGGGGTCGGTGGCGGCGTCCCACTGGTCGTTGCGGACCAGGTTCAGGGACACGCCCGGCCGGTAGTCCCCGTCGAACTTGTACGGCCCCGAGGAGACCACCCGGCTCTGGTACTGCTCACCGCGGTCGGCCTCCTCGGGGACGGGCGCGGTCTGCGGCTGGATGAGGAGGTAGGGGAACTCCGAGAAGCTCTCCTTCAGGCGGAAGACCAGGGTGTGGTCGTCCGGGGTCTCGATGCCGTCGAAACCCTCGAGCGGGTCCGTGTCGTCGGCGTAGGGGCCCCCGTAGTCGTCGCTGTCCGCCAGGAGCTCCTGGAAGTACTTGGGCCCGTTGGGCAGGGCCTGGTCGCCGAAGTTGCTGCGGGCGATCGCGTACTTGATGTCCTGGGCGGTGATCTCCGTGCCGTCCTCGTACTTCAGCCCGGGCTTGATGCGGACTGTCCACTCGGTGGAGTCCTCGTTGGGCTCGGGCATGGCCTCGGCCAGGTCGGGCTGGAGTTCGGTGCCCTCCTGCCCGGGGGCCTCGGTGTAGGTGAGCAGGGTGCGCGCGTAGTAGCGGGTGAAGTTCCAGCTGAACGCGTAGTAGGTGTTGCCCGGGTCCGGGGAGTCGAAGTCCGAGGAGATGGCGTACCGGAGGGTGCCTCCGGCCTGGTCGGAGGGGTTGACGATCTCCGTCTCGGCCTGGTTGAACTCGGCGTCGACGTCCCCTCCCCCGCCGCCTCCCCCGCCCCCGCCGCCGCACGCGGTCAGCATCAGGACCAGTGCCGTGCCGACGGCCGCGGGAGCCGCGTGCCGGCGCCTCCGGGGCGCCGGGGGTGTGCCCTCGTGGTGGGTGTTCACCTTGCCTCCAGGATCGGGTTGCTGCGGAAACCGGGATCGGTTGCTGCGGGGGCCGTGCGAGGCGCGCGGCCCGGGGCCGGTCCGCCCCGGGCGGGCGGCGCGGCCCGGGGGAGGTCAGTCGGAGGAGCGCGGGTCGAAGGCGTCGCGCAGGCCGTCGCCGAAGAGGTTGAACGCCAGCACGGTGACGAAGATGGCCAGGCCCGGGATGATCACGAAGTGCGGCGAGGTCGTGTAGAAGCGCAGCGCGTTCTCCAGCATCCCGCCCCAGGTGGCCGTGGGCGGGTTGATGCCCACACCCAGGAAGCTCAGGGCCGCCTCGAACAGGATGTTGGTGGGGATGAGCAGGGTGGAGTAGACGAGGATGGGGGTGACGAGGTTGGGCAGGATCTCCCTGAAGACGATGTGGGCGCTGCCCGCGCCCAGGCTGCGGGCGGCCTCGACGAACTCGCGCTCCTTGAGGGTGAGGGTCTGCCCGCGCACGATGCGCCCGATGTAGGGCCAGTTGAAGAACCCGATGATGAAGATCAGCACGCCGATGCGCAGCCCGTTGCCGGTGAGGCCGAAGGCCCCGTCGGGGATGACACCGACCAGGGCGATGGCGAAGAGCAGCAGCGGGAAGGCCAGGAAGATGTCCATGGCCCGGCTGATGACGGTGTCGACCCAGCCGCCGAAGTATCCGGCGACGACGCCCAGGACGGTGCCGATGACGACGCAAACGACGGTGGCGACGGTGGCGACCAGCAGCGAGGTGCGGGCCCCGTAGACGATGCGGCTGAACAGGTCGCGGCCGTTGACGGGTTCGACGCCCAGGAGGTGGTCGGGGCCGATCCCGCCCCAGGGGTCCAGGCCCAGGGCCGGGTCGTCGGGGTCGCGCAGGACACCGCCGGTGAGGGGGTCCACGAGTTGCTGGTCGAACCGGTCGGGCGGGTAGCCGAACCAGGCGGTCAGCAGCGGGGCGAAGACCGCGACGAGGATGAGCAGGACGACGACGATCCCGCCGGCCATGCCGACCTTGTCCCTGCGGAAGCGCTGCCAGGCGATCTGGCGCAGCGAGCGGCCGGCGGCGTTCTTCGCCCCCGCGACCACTGCCTCGGGGTCGGCGTGCTGGGACGACTCCGGCGCGTCCATAGGCGCGGTCATGTGTGGCCCTGCCCCCCGTTGGTCGCTTTACGTAGTAGATCGATCACGTAGAGCTTGCACGAGTGGCGTACCGATTTCCAACATCCGCGCCGGGACCCCGCCCCGGGTCCGGGGCGCGCGGCCGACCGGGGGTCCCACCGTCCGCCGGGCGGCGCACGCCGAGGCCACCGCGGCAGCGGACCGGCGGTGGAACACCGCGACGGACCGACCGCCCCTCGGAGGAGGCACCGCCCACCAGAGGGGAACGGACACCGGCGCCCCATCCGCCACAGGTGAGCGCCCCACAGCGCGGCACCAGAGCGGGCAGGACCGACCACCCGCCGCAGGGCACACCGCCCGCCAGGCGGCAACGCACACCGGCACCCGCCCACCGGAGGCGAGAACCCCGCAACGGAAAACCGCCCCGCGCAACGGAGCGGCGCGAGCGCTCCCGCCCCTCCCGCGCCGTTCAGCGGTCGCGGCGGCCGCCGTCCACCCTCCCTCCCGCCGTCGAGCCTCGTCGGCCGCGGGGCGGCCCCCGCCCCTGCCGGGCGGGGGCCCGCCGCCGGTCAGCGTCCGCGCAGGGTGCGGTACCGGGCCACCAGTCCGGCCGTGGAGGCGTCCAGCCCCTCCACCGGCGCCCCCTCGGTCAGCGCCGGCTCGACCCGCCTGGCCAGCACCTTGCCCAGCTCCACACCCCACTGGTCGAAGGAGTTGATGTTCCACACCGCCCCCTGGACGAACACCTTGTGCTCGTACAGCGCCACCAGCTGTCCCAGCACCGACGGGCTCAGCCGCTCGGCCAGGATCGTGGTGGTGGGGTGGCCGCCCGCGAAGGTGCGGTGCGGGACCAGCCCGGCCGGCACCCCCTCGGCGGCGACCTCCTCCGCGGTCCTGCCGAAGGCCAGCGCCTGTCCCTGGGCGAAGAGGTTGGCCATCAGCAGGTCGTGCTGGGGCACCAGGGAGCCGGGCAGGTCGGGGGCGGGCTCGGCGAACCCGATGAGGTCGGCGGGCACGAACCGGGTGCCCTGGTGCAGCAGCTGGAAGTACGCGTGCTGGCCGTTGGTCCCCGGGGTGCCCCACACGACCGGCCCGGTCGCCCAGCCCACCGGACGCCCGTCGCGCTGCACCGACTTGCCGTTGGACTCCATGTCCAGCTGCTGGAGATAGGCGGAGAAGCGGGACATGTGGTGGCTGTAGGGCAGCACGGCATGGCTCTGGGCACCCCAGAACCCGCCGTACCAGACGCCCAGGAGCCCCAGCAGGAACGGCAGGTTCCGCTCGACCGGCGCGGTCGCGAAATGGGTGTCCATCAGGTGGAACCCGGCGAGCATCTCCCGGAACCGCTCCGGGCCGATCGCGATCATCAGCGACAGGCCGATGGCCGAGTCGTAGGAGTAGCGGCCGCCCACCCAGTCCCAGAAGCCGAACATGTTGCCGGTGTCGATCCCGAACCGGGCGACCTCCTCGGCGTTGGTGGAGACCGCCACGAAGTGGCGGGAGACGGCCTCCTCCGTGCCCAGGCCCTCCACCAGCCACCGGCGGGCGGCGGTGGCGTTGGTGATGGTCTCGATGGTCGTGAAGGTCTTGGAGGAGACCACGAACAGCGTGGTGGCGGGGTCCGCGTCCAGCAGCGCCTCGTGCAGGTCGGCGCCGTCCACGTTGGACACGAACCGGAACTCCAGCCCCCGGTCGCTGTAGGGCCGCAGTGCCTCGTAGGCCATGGCCGGGCCCAGGTCCGAGCCGCCGATGCCGATGTTGACGACCCGCCGCACCGGCAGCCCGGTGTGGCCGAGCCAGCTCCGGGAGCGCACCCGGTCGGCGAACTCCGACATCCGGTCCAGGACCTCGTGCACCCCGGGGACCACGTTGCGGCCGTCCACCTCGATGACCGCCGAGCGCGGGGCGCGCAGCGCGGTGTGCAGCACGGCCCGGTCCTCGGTGAGGTTGATGCGGTCGCCGCGCAGCATCGCGTCGCGCAGGGCGGCGACCCGGGTGGCTCCGGCCAGGTCCGCCAGCAGGCCCAGGGTCTCGTCGGTGACCAGGTTCTTGGAGTAGTCGACGTGCAGGCCGCCGACGTCGAGGGTGAAGCGGTCCGCGCGGGCGGGGTCCGCCTCGAACAGGTCGCGCAGGTGCGTGCCGCCCAGTCGCTCGCGGTGCGCTCCCAGGGCGGCCCACTCGTCCCGGCGGTCCAGTGGCGGGGCCTCCCCGGCCCGTTCTCCGGTGTCCTCTGTGCGAGGGAGGGGTGTGGCAGACATCCGGTCGCTCCTCGTCGTCCGTACGGTGCGGGCGGGCGGCGCGGCCGCTCGGTCCGCGCCGGCGCGTTCCGCGTTGCGGCTGTCGCCACTACCCTGCCACGTCCGGGGGCGAACGCGGCGTTCTCCACAACCCCTGTCGCACTGAAGGTGTTCCGCCGGGCCCGTTCCGGGCCGCGCCGCACTCAGCCGCGCCCCGCTCCCTCGCGCTCGCGCTCGCGGCGCAGCAGGGCCACCTCGGCGCGCAGGGCGCGCAGCTCGGTGAGGATGAGGCGCTGCCCGTCGGGCCCCTCGCCGTCGGGGCCGGACTCGTCGGCGCCGACCGGGCCCCCGCCGCCGCCCCCGGACCGCTCGTCGTCGTCCTTCTCCAGGGCCTCCACGGCCACCGCGATGAACAGGTTCAGGGCGACCAGTGTCGACACCAGCACGAACACGACGAAGAAGACCCACGCCATCGGCATGTGCTCCATCACGTCCTTGGCGATGGTGCCCCAGCCGTCGGCGGTGGCGATCTGGAACAGGGTGAACAGCGAGGTGGGCAGGTCCCCGAAGTACTGCGGGGACACTCCGGCGAACAGCCGGGTGGCCATCACCGCCGAGACGTAGAGGAGCAGGACCACGAGGAACAGGATCGACATCATGCCGGGCAGCGCCCGGAACAGCCCGGACACGACGTGGCGCAGGCTGGGGATGACCGACAGCAGCCGCAGGACGCGCAGGACCCGCAGGACCCGCAGCACCGCGAACGGCCCCGAGGAGGGCATCAGGGCCAGGCCCACGATCACCATGTCGAACCAGCTCCACGGGTCCCGGAAGAACTCCTCCCGGTGGGCGTAGATCCGCAGGAGCAGCTCGACCACGAAGAGCGCGAGGATGCACAGGTCGATGCCGTGCAGGATCGTCCCGTGGTCCCGCATGATCCGCGGCGAGGTCTCCACGCCGAGGATGACGCCGTTGATCAGGATGAGGGTGACGACGGTGGCCTGGAACCAGGGGGCGTCGACGATCGCGCGGACACGTTGGCGCAGTGTCACGGGACAGGGGGCTCCATTCCTGGGGGAAGGGGGTTCTGCACTCGAATGCCGATCGCAGAATCCTACCGTCCGTAACGGACGGCGCTCTCCTTCTTGTCCTGCCTCGTCCGTTCTGACACTGGAATACATCGCCCCGAACAGGCATGATCGAGACATAGGGGATGACCGAGGGTGAGGGGGACGCCCGTGGCCGGAGCAACCGAGGGGTCCGACGGGGAGCACCGGGAGCACTGGGAGGACATCGACGACGTGGACGCCGACATGGACGTGGGCGCCCCGGACCAGGACACCGCGGTGGCCGAGTACCTGCTCGACCACCCCCACGGCCTGCGCATCGAGGAGATCGAGGACCACGGTTCCCTGGGGATCCGCGACGAGCTGCGCCGGGAGGTGCCCGAGCAGGCGGACGAGCCCTGGCAGGAGGGGGCTCCCGCGCCCAGGCGCGAGGAGCTGGCCCGGGTGCTGCGGGCCGAGGAGTTCGCCGACCGGCTGCGCGAGCGCGGTCTGTGAGGACGGGGCCGGGCCCCCGGGCTCAGTCCCCGGAGGCCCGGCCCCGTCCGGCCAGTTCGGCGGCGAGCCAGCGCTCCACACGCATGACGTGGACGGTGGCGGCGGCGCGGGCGGCGTCGGGGTCGCGGGCCAGCAGGGCCTCGTGGATGCGCCGGTGGTCCTCGCGCAGCTCACCGGTGAACCCGGCCTCGCGGTGCCCGGCCCAGACCCGGGCGTTGAAGGTGCGCGAGGACAGGCCCTCGTTGACGGCGGCCAGGGTGGCGTTGCCGGTGCTGGCGACGATGGCCTGGTGGAAGCCGAGGTCGGCGCTGACCGTATCGGCCGCGCTGACCGGATCGCCGTCGATGCGGTCCAGGAGCTCGCCGATGCGCCGCAGGTCTGCGTCGCTGGCACGGGCGGCGGCCAGTGCGGTGGCGGCGGGCTCGATCATCCTGCGGACCTGGAGGACCTCCAGGAGGGTGTCGTCGCGGGAGACCTCGGCCAGGACCGAGAAGGTCTCCAGCAGGTCGGAGGGGCGCAGCGCGGTGACGTAGACGCCGGCGCCGTGGCGGGCCTCCAGGACGCCCAGCGTGGTCAGGGAGCGGATGGCCTCGCGCATGGAGCCGCGGGAGACGCCCAGGCGGGCGGCCAGGTCGCGTTCGGTGGGCAGGCGCTGGCCCGGGCCCGCCTCCCCCGAGGCGATCATCTCCTTGATGCGTTCGACGGCCCGCTGGGTGACCGAGGTCCGGTCGTCCACGCAACGCCCCCCGTTCCCACGACTCCTGCGCCCGGGGGCCGGACCTGTGAGGCCGGACACCATCCCCGCATGAGAGATCATACCAATTCGCCCCTTCGATCCTCTCTGCAGGAGTGAACCCCCTGGTTCTTGCTCCGATTCACCCGGTTATGTCAAAGTGGTCTGACCACTGAGAGGCTCGTGGCGAGCAGGCCGCCCGCCGGTCCGGCGCGGCGCGAAGGAGGCCCATGCGGATCGCACTATTCATCACCTGTGTCAACGACACGCTCTTCCCCGACACCGGCCGGGCCGTGGTGCGCCTCCTGGAGCGGCTGGGACACGAGGTCGTCTTCCCCGAGGACCAGACCTGCTGCGGGCAGATGCACTACAACACCGGCTACCGCCGCCCAGCGAGCAGGCTCGCCGTGCGGTTCGTGCGGACCTTCGAGGACGCCGACGCGGTCGTGGTGCCCTCCGGTTCCTGCGCGGCCATGGTCCGCGACAACTACCCGCGCCTGGGCGCGAGCGGCAGCCGCCTGTCCCGCAAGGTCGCCGCCCTGGCCCCCCGCGTGTACGACCTCACCGAGTTCCTCGTGGACGTCCTGGGCGTCACCGACGTGGGCGCCTACTACCCGCACAGGGTCGTCTACCACCCCACCTGCCACGGGCTGCGGATGCTCGGCCTGGGCGACCGCCCCTACGAGCTGCTGCGCGCGGTGCGCGGCCTGGAACTGGTCGAACTGCCCGGGGCCACCGAATGCTGCGGGTTCGGCGGCACGTTCGCGGTCAAGAACGGCGACGTCTCCTCCGCCATGGGCGCCGACAAGGCCCGCCACGCCCTGGAGACCGGCGCCGAGGTGCTGTGCGCCGTGGACAACTCCTGCCTGATGCACATCGGCGGCGTCCTCTCCCGCCAGCGCGCCGGGATGAGGGTCGCCCACATCGCCGAGATCCTGGCCAGCACCGAGAAGGACTTCGAGGGCGCCGGGACCGATCAGACCGACCAGGCCCGAACCGAGAAGGAGGGTGCGGCCCGATGAGCAGCGCCACGTTCCTGGGCATGCCGCCCTTCCCCGAGGCCGCCCGCACCGCCGTGAAGGACTCGCGGCTGCGCTACAACCTGCGCAAGGCCACGCACACCATCCGCGACAGGCGCGGCCTGGTGGTGGACGAGCTGGGCGAGGACTGGGCCCGGCTGCGGGCCGAGGGGGCCGCGGTCAAGGAGCACACCCTGCGCCACCTCGACCACTACCTGGAGCAGCTGGAGGAATCGGTCACCCGCGCGGGCGGACACGTCCACTGGGCGTCCGACGCCGCCGAGGCCAACAGGATCGTCACCGGCCTGGTGCAGGCCACCGGCGAGACCGACGTGGTCAAGGTCAAGTCGATGGCCACCCAGGAGATCGAGCTCAACAACGCCCTGGAGGCCGCGGGCATCACCGCCTACGAGACCGACCTGGCCGAGCTGATCGTCCAGCTGGGCGACGACCTGCCGTCGCACATCCTGGTGCCCGCCATCCACCTGGGACGCTCCCAGATCCGGGAGATCTTCCTGGAGCAGATGGCCGAGTGGGGGACGCCCGCACCACCCGGGCTGACCGACGACCCGCGGGCGCTGGCCGAGGCCGCCCGGGCACACCTGCGCGAACGGTTCCTGCGCACCCGCACCGCCATCTCGGGCGCCAACTTCGCGGTGGCCGACTCGGGCACGCTCGTGGTGCTGGAGTCGGAGGGCAACGGGCGCATGTGCCTGACCCTGCCGCAGACCCTCATCTCGGTGGTGGGCATCGAGAAGATCGTTCCGACCTGGAACGACCTGGAGGTGTTCATGCAGCTGCTGCCGCGCTCCTCCACGGGGGAGCGGATGAACCCCTACACCTCGACCTGGACCGGGGTGACCCCGGGCGACGGCCCGCAGGAGTTCCACCTGGTCCTGCTCGACAACGGCCGCACCGACGTGCTGGCCGACACCGTGGGCCGCCAGGCACTGCGCTGCATCCGCTGCTCGGCGTGCCTGAACACCTGCCCGGTCTACGAGCGCACCGGCGGCCACTCCTACGGCTCGGTCTACCCGGGCCCGATCGGCGCGATCCTCACCCCTCAGCTGCGCGGGATGTCCTCGGAGGTCGACGAGGCCCTGCCCTACGCGTCGTCGCTGTGCGGCGCCTGCTACGAGGTGTGCCCCGTGGCCATCGACATCCCCGAGGTGCTGGTGCACCTGCGCGAGGAGGTCGCCGGAGGCAGGGGCCACGCGGGCGAGAAGGCCCTGATGTCGGGCGCCGAGGCGGTGTTCTCGTCCTCGGGCGCCCTGGGCGCCGTGCAGCGCGCCGCCGGGCTGGGCCGCAACCTGGTCCCCCGGCACCTGCCCGGCCCGGCCGGGGCCTGGACCGACACCCGGGACGTCCCCGACATCCCGGCGGAGTCGTTCCGCCGCTGGTGGAACGAGCGCGACGGAGCTCAGGAGGAAGGCCGATGAGCGCCAAGGAAGCGATCCTGGCCCGGGTGCGGGCCGCCCTGGCCGACGTGCCCGCCGACGAGCCGGTGCACCGTCCGCGCGAGCGGACGTACCTCGACTCCCACGGTGTGGGACCCACCCTCGAGGTGCTGGAGGACCGCCTGGTCGACTACAGGGCGCTGGTGCGCCGGGTCCCCGCCGACCGGGTCGGCGAGGAGGTCGCCGCCGCACTGGAGCGGCGCGGCGCCCGCCGCGTCGTGGTGCCTTCGGGCCTGCCGGCGGAGTGGACGGCCCGGACCGGCGCCGAGACCCTGGCCGACTCCCGGGAGGCGCCCCTGTCGGTGCGCGAGCTGGACACCGCCGACGGTGTGGTCACCGCGTGCGCGGTCGCCGTCGCCGACACCGGGACGATCGTCCTGGACGGCGGCCCCGACCAGGGGCGGCGCGCCATCTCCCTGGTCCCCGACTACCACCTGTGCGTGGTGCGCGCCGACCAGGTCGTGGACGGGGTGCCCCAGGCGGTGCGCCTGCTCGACCCGGCCCGGCCGCTCACCTGGATCAGCGGACCCTCGGCCACCAGCGACATCGAGCTGAACCGGGTGGAGGGGGTGCACGGCCCCCGCACCCTGGAGGTGCTGCTGGTCGAGACCGCCGTCTGAGGGGCTCCGCCGGGGCGGGGCGGGCCCCGCCCCGGCGGAGCACCCCCTGCTCCGTTCGGCCCGTCCGTTCAGCCCCGGGGCCGCCAGGCCGCCAGGAGCCGCTCCAGCGGGTCGGGGGCCTCCTCCTTCTCCGCGAAGGGGGCCTGGTAGCGGGCGCCCGCCCTCTGCGGGGCGCGGCGCCCGGCGGGCCGGGCCTCCACGACCACCGCCTCGGTCCGCCCGCCGCCCTCCCCTCCCTGCCGGGCCAGCGGCGCCTGGTAGCGGGCACCCTGTGCGGCGGGCCGCCGCCTGCGGCGGATCCACGTGCGCACCGGCCCCCGCTCCCGGGGGCTCTCCGCCTGCTCGGCGCGCTCCCCGGTGGGGGTGAACCACACCGGCAGCTCCTCCAACCCGTGCACCGACAGCGAGGGGCGCCACCGCAGGCCGGCCGGTTCCACCGCCAGCACCATGCCGCGCAGCCGGTCCACGGCCAGGTCGATGGCGGTGCGCACCAGCTCCCGGGAGAACGCGGTGGCCGGGCAGCGGTGCGCGCCCGCCCCCCACCCCAGGTGGGAGCGGTTCCCGGCCATGGTCATCGCGTCGCCGCCGCCCCGCGCCACGGACGGGTCGGTGTGCGCCGCGGCCAGCCCGAACAGCAGCGGCTCACCCCGGCGGATGTGCGCGCCCGCGAACCGGATGTCCATGGCGGAGTAGCGCCCGGCCAGGACCTGCAGGGGCGGGTCCGTCCACATGACGTAGTCGACGAAGTCCTCCGGGGTGAGGGTGCCGCCCAGGTAGGCGGTCCACAGCCGGGGGTCCTCCAGCAGCCTGAGCAGCGAGTTGCCGATCAGGTGGGTGGTGGGCTCGTGCCCCGCCTCCCACAGCAGGGTCAGCGCCTCGACCGCCTCCTCGTCGGTGAGCGCGCCGGGGTGGGCCAGCAGGTGCCCGACCAGGTCCTCGCCGGGTTCACGGCGCTTGCGCTCCACCAGCCCCCGGAAGTAGTCGCGCACGGCCCGGGCGGCGGCCGACCGCTCCTGCGGGTCGCCGCTCCAGGACAGCACGGCGATGTCGGCCAGCAGCCGGCCGTACTCGTCGGGCAGGCCGAACAGCTCGTTGAGGACCAGGGCGGGCAGCGGGGCGGCGTACCGGCCGATGAGGTCGGCGCTCCCCTCGGCGGCGACCCGGCCCAGCAGGTGCACCGCAGCGCGTTCGACCACCGGGACCAGGCGGGCGGTGCCGACCCCGGCCAGGGCGTCCACGATGGGCACCCGCAGGCGCTGGTGCTCGGAGCCGTCGCGGCCCAGCGCCTCGGTGCGCACCTGGACCCCGTCCGCGCGCCACGGGCGCGGGTCCGCGGAGAAGTGGGTCCGGTCCCGCAGGGCCTGGAGGTTCTCCTTGTAGCCCAGCAGGAGCCAGCCGGGCACTCCGGGGCCGAGCTCCACCGGGACCAGCCCGCCGTGGCGTTCGCGCAGCCGCCGCCAGGGGAGCCCGCCTCCCCGGTGCAGCATGAGGGCGCCGTCCGGACCGTAGGGGCACGGGGGCTCCTCCGCGGTCGCGGTGCCCTCATGGTCGGTGGGACCGGTGCCCTGGTGCATGGAGACTCCTCGGTGGCTGCGGATGCAGGAGACGCTAGGTCCGGGATGTTTCCGCATTGCTTCGGGGAGGAAAGCTCCACCTTTCCTGGACGGGCGACCGGCCCGGCGGGGGACGGAACCGGATTGAGGGGTATGGCACGTGTCCGGCGCTCCAGCGGACCAAAGGGGCGTTGCTCCCACCATCGGCGAAAGCACCCGAAAGGGCCGCCGACCGGGCGGTTCGGGCCCGGGAACCGCGGTCCGCGCGGACGGCGGGGGACCTTTCCCGGAGTGGACACGCGACGCGGGAGCCTTTCCCGACAGGACCGCGCACACGCCCGAGCGGACGTTTTTCCCGGGTATTTCCGTTCCCTCACGTGGAAGGCGGGCGGTTCCCGCGGCGGAGCGGGTGCGCGCCGCTCGGTAGGATCGTCCACCGGCCGCGAACGACATGCGCGGGCAGCGCGCGAACGACATGCGCGAACGACGGGGGGGACACGGGGTGGGGAGCAGGAAGCGGCGGGCGCCCGGACGGCGCGAACGGACCGTGCCCGACTGGGACGGCCCCGCGCCCGCGTCCCCTCCGGCCGACATCGTCACCGAGGCCGTCGACGCCCTCGTCACGGGGCGCGGCGGCGGTGGCGTCGACCTGGCGGCGGCACTGCTCGCCGACACCGAGGACCCGGACCGGGCCCGCGCCGCCGAACAGGCCCTGACCGCGGCCCTGCTCGACGCCGCCCGGTCGGTGTGGGCACGCGGCTGGCAGCCCGCCGAGACCGTGCGCCGGCTGGGCCGCCTGCTGGGCCCGGCCGCCGCCGCGGTGGGCGCCCACGCGGCCGCCGCGGACCTGGACCTGCACTCCCCCGCGACCGTCGACCCCGCCTGGGCCGCGCAGGTGCGGGCCCTGGACACCATCGCCGACCCGCTGGCGCACCTGGCCGACGCCCACGGCCTGCTGCGCTTCGAAGCGGTCGAACAGGTGCTGCGGACCCTGGCCGCCCTGCGCGCCCTGCCACCGCTGCAGCGCCTCATGGACCCGCCCGGCTCCCACCGCCCCCGCAGGCCCCGTCCCTCCCGCGCGCGCACCGAGGTGGACCGCGGCAAGCTCTCCCGTGTCCGGGCCCTGCTGGCCAAGGCCGAGTCCACCGAGTTCCCCGAGGAGGCCGAGGCGCTCAGCACCCGCGCCCAGGAGCTCATGGCCCGGCACAGCATCGACCGGGCGCTGCTGGAGGCCGACGAGGCCGAGTCCTCCGAGGCCGGGTACGCCAGGCGGCTGCCGGTGGACGCCCCCTACGACGACTCCAAAGCGGTTCTGCTGCACGAGGTCGCCGAGGCCAACCACTGCCGGGCGGTGTGGCACCGCGAACTGGAGACGTGCACCGTCATGGGCTTCCCCGACGACGTGGACGCCGTCGACCTGCTTTTCACCTCCCTGCTGGTGCAGGCGGAGGCCGCGATGCGGGCCGGCAGCTCGGTGCGCGACCGGGCCGGGCGCCGGGCGGGCAAGGACTTCCGGTCCTCGTTCATGTCCGCATTCGCGGTGCGCGTCGGCGAACGCCTCACCGAGGCCGCCCGCAGCGTCCGCGACGCCGCCCAGGCCGAGGCCGGGCGCGACCTGGTGCCGCTGTTCGCCGCCCGCGAGCGCGAGGTGGAGAAGGCCGTGGAGCAGGCCTTCGGCGAGCTCACCTACTCGCGGATGCGCGGACCCTACAGCGAGGACGGGTGGAACGCCGGGAGGGCCGCCGCCGACGCGGCCTCCCTGGGATCGCGCCGCCCCGTCGCCGACCGCTGACCCGGGCCCCGCCCGCGCCCCCTCGCCCGGAAAACCCCTGGCCGCCCGGCCGGGCACCGCGCTAGAACAGTGCCCATGCACAAGTACCCGCGGACCCGGCACATCCAAGGATCGCGCCTGCAACCCGGTGACCGGGACCTGTCCGCGGTCCCCTTCCGCGCCATCGCCGGACGGCACCTGGTCGTGGAGGAGAAGCTCGACGGCGCCAACGCCGGGATCGGGTTCGGCCCCGGCGGCGACCTGCGCCTGCAGAGCCGCGGACACTACCTGACCGGAGGCCCCCGCGAACGGCAGTTCGCGCCGTTCAAGGCCTGGGCCGCCACCCTGGCCCCGCGGCTGCACGAGCGGCTGGGCGACCGGTACGTGCTGTACGGCGAGTGGATGTACGCCAAGCACACCGTGTACTACGACGCCCTGCCCCACCTGTTCTGCGAGTTCGACATCCTCGACACCCGCGACGGGACCTTCCTGGACACCCCCTCCCGGCGGGAGATGCTCGCCGGCCTCCCCGTCGCGTCGGTGCCCGTCCTGCACACCGGCCCCCTGGACCGGCTGGACGACCTCACCGCCCTGGTCGGCCCCTCCGGCTGCCGAACCCCGCGCTGGCGCCAGGCCCTGGCCGAGGCGGCGCGCGCCGGCGGCGCCGACCCCGACCGGGCCCTGGCCGAGAGCGACGGCTCCGACCTGATGGAGGGCCTGTACATCAAGGTCGAGGAGGGCGGACGCACCGTCGACCGCTACAAGTGGGTGCGCGCCGACTTCACCACCGCCGTCCTGGACTCGGGGACCCACTGGATGGACCGCCCCCTCATCGCCAACGGCCTGGCCGACCCGGAGGTGCTCTATGCGGACGCACGTTGAGTTCGCCGACCTGGCCGGGCTGTGCCCCGCCCCGCCCGCCTGGGACCTGGACTGGGACCGGGTGCGCGAGGCACTGCCCGAGATCCGCGCCCTCGAGGGCGTCGAACAGGACCCGGTCCACCACGCCGAGGGGGACGTGGCCGTGCACACCCGCATGGCCTGCGAGGCGCTGGCCTCCCTCCCCGAATGGCGGTCCCGCCCCGCCGAGGAGCGGGCGCGGCTGTTCACCGCCGTGCTGCTGCACGACATCGCCAAACCCCTGTGCACCCGGCGCGACGACGCCGGCCGCGTCACCGCCCACGGCCACTCCCGGCGCGGCGACCTCATGGTGCGCGGCATCCTGTGGCGGCTGGGCGCCCCCGTCGCCCAGCGCGAGCACGTGGCGGCGCTGGTACGCCACCACCAGGTCCCGTTCTGGGCGCTGGAACGCCCCGACCTGCGCCGCATCGCGTTCCGGGTGAGCCTGACCGCCCGCAACGACGACCTGGTGCTGCTCGCCACCGCCGACATCCTGGGGCGCCGCTGCGGGGACACCGCCGAGGTGCTGGAGAACATCGGCCTGTACCGCGAGTACTGCGCGGAACAGGCCTGTCTGGACCGGCCGCGCGCCTTCCCCTCCGACCACGCCCGGTTCTGGTTCTTCCGCCGCCCCGACCGCGACCCCGACCACGACGCCTACGACGACACCCGGATGACCGCCACCGTCATGTCCGGCCTGCCCGGGGCGGGCAAGGACACCTGGATCGCCCGGGAGCGCCCCGACCTGCCGGTGGTGGGCCTGGACGCGATCCGCGCCGAACTGGGCGTGAAGCCCACCGACGACCAGCGGCCCGTGGCGGCGGCCGCCCAAGAGCGCGCCCGCGAGCACCTGCGGGCGCGCCGGTCCTTCGTCTGGAACGCCACCAACGTGTCCCGCTCGCTGCGCGACCGCTGCACCGACCTGGCCGCCGCCTACGGCGCCCGGGTGGAGATCGTCGCCGTCGAGGCCCCGCCCCGGGTACTGCGCACCCGCCTGGACCGCCGCCCCGCCCCGGTCCCGGCGGCGGTCGTCGACCGCCTCGTCGGCCGCTGGGAGCACCCGGACACGACGGAGGCCCACCGGCTCACCCTCGTGGGAACCGGGTCCTGACGATCTTCATCGGCTGTTGACGTGTTGCGCGCCCGCACGCTCCCGCAGCGCATTAAGCTGACGCCGTCCCACTGCGGCGCCGCACGGACGACACACGGTCGCGGCGCCGCCTCACGGCCCATCCGGCCACCGAGGCAGGTAGGAAAAGACGGCACCCCGGAGATGCCACCGGATCCCCGACCGCCGTCGGACAACGACGTCGACTTCCTTCCGAGGCCATGCCCGAGACCTCCGCATGGACGGGGTGACCGCCCGGACCCGCGCCGCGGCACCGCCCCCCGTCCCCGAGAACACCGGCGACCGCCCCCCGTGGCGGCGCCACTTCGCCCTGCTGTGGAGCGGCGGGGCGCTCAACGGCCTGGGCACCATGACCTTCACCCTGATGGTGCCGCTGCTCGCACTGGCGCAGTCGGGGTCGCCCGTGACGGCGGCCTGGATCGCCGCGGCAGGGCTGGTCCCCAACCTGGTGCTGCACCTGCCCCTGGGCGTCCTGGCCGACCGGGGGGACCCGCGCCGGATGATGCTGGCAGCCCAGACGGGGCGCCTCATGGTCATCATCCTGCTGGTGGCCCCGGTGGTCCTGTGGTCGGCGCCGGTCCACCTGCTGGCCGCGGCGACGGCACTGCACGCGGTCTGCTCGACGCTGTTCGAGGCGGCGGCGGCCATCGCCATCCCCTGCCTGGTGCCCAGGAGCGAGCTCGCCTCCGCCTCCGCCAAGAACGAGGCCCACGTCCACGGCTCCCAGATGATCGGACGCCCCCTGGGCGGGTTCCTGTTCGGACTGGCGGCATGGGCGCCCGTCCTGTCCAACGCCTTCGTATCGCTGTGCGTGCTGGCGGGGACCTCCTTCCTGCCGCGCGGGATGCGCCCGGAGGACGAACCCGCGCCCGGTCGGCGCCCCTCCCTGGTCCGCGAGTTCTCCGCCGGCCTGGTCCTGCTGCTCCGCGACCGCCTGCTGACGCTGACGCTCGTGGTGTGCACCGTCACCAACGCCGTGTTCCAGGTGGTGTGGCTGGTCATCATGCTGGTGGCCACCGACCGGGAACTGCCGCCCCACCTCATCGGCGCGATCCTGGCGGCCACCGGGGTCGGGGGACTGCTCGGCTCGGTCCTGGCCCCGCACCTGGTGAGCAGGGTCTCGGCCCCGCGCATGGTGGTCCTGTGCGTGTGGACCTGGGCACTGTCCCTGGCCGTGCTGGTGCTGGCCCTGTGGCTGGATCCTCGCTGGCTCATGGTGGGGTTGCCCCTGACCTGGGGGACCATCGGGTTCGTCGGCGCCCACATGAATGTCACGCGCGGCACCTACCGTGCCCTGCACGTCCCCCCGCGGCTCCTGGGCCGGGTCATCGGCACCGACCGGGTCTTCACCAGCGGCGCCCTGCCCCTGGGCATGGTGTGCGGCGGCTACCTGCTGGAGTACCTGTCCCCGAGGGCGACCTCCGTGATACTGCTGGCCGGGGTCGGGGTGATCGCGCTGGCCGTCACACTCCTGCTCCCTGTTCTGGAACGGTCGGCGGCGGGGAGACCGCGTCCAACAGGCGCCGCAGCGCCGCATCCGGTCCTTCCCTGATCTCGTCGGGGGTGATGTGCTCCCGCGAGATCACCCGGGTCGAGACCTCCTCCACCGTCCCCGCCAGCTCCGCGGCCAGGCCGCGCTCCCGCTCGGGCAGGGCCGTCCGCAGCCGTTCGACGGCGGTGAGCGCGGCGAACACCTCGTCGGGCAGCCGCTCCAGCAGGCCGACCAGGTCGTCCCCTCCGTGCCCTGAAGGGCCCGTCCTGCGCACGTGCAGGATCCACCGGGCGGTGACGTTGAAGCGCAGCACCGTGCTGCGGACGTCGTCGACCCGCTGTTCGAAGGACTCCGTCCAGCGGTCCCGGTCCTCACGCTCCCAGCGGACGCGCTCGGCCTCCAGGGCGTTGCGGGCCCGTTCGCTCTCGGCCCTGACCGCCCGGCCGCCGGTGACGGCCGAGGCGGTGATGGTGGCCGTCGCGGTGGTCACCCCCGTGATGAGCGCGACGAGCACGGTCGGATCGGACAGTTGGGCCAGGACCCCCGTCACCCCTCCTCCGACAGCCGGGTTGCGGCGGACACCTGGTGCGGCGGCAGGGGCGGATGGTGCGCCCTGACCGCGCGTGCCGCCAGCCGGGCGGCGAGATCGCGGTCTCCGCGCAGGCGGCGCACCCGGGCCGCGCGCAGCAGTACCGGGCCGCTGTCGGAGGCCTGGGCCAGGGCCTCGTCCAGCTCTTCCGACCAGGTGCCGACACCGGCGAGGGTGGCCTGGGCCAGGGCCCGGGCGGTCCGGGTGGACGGACTGTCCGGGGTCCGTAGACGCTCCAGGTCGCGCAGCGCGGAGGCGGCCTCCCCCCGGTCGGCGAGGATCTCTCCCCGGGTCCGGCGGGCCTCGGTGCTGGACGCGTCGCGGGCCAGCACCCGGTCCAGGACGTCCAGGGCCGACTCGGCCTGACCTGCGTGCCACAGGGCCTGGCCCAGGCCCGTCTGCAGGCCGGGGTCGGTGACGGCCCGGCCGGCCGAGGCCCCGAGGACGTTCAGCGCGGCGGGCCGGTCACGGGCCAGCAGCAGGCAGCGGGCCTGTGCGACCAGGACGTAGCCCACGGCCGTGCCCTCCCCCGCTGAGGCCCACAGGCCGACCGCCTCCTGGTAGAGGCGGGCCGCGGAGGGGAGGTCCCCCTCCTGGAAGGCCAGGTCTCCGAGCAGGGAGACGATCCGGGCGCGCCCGCCGGACCGGGGCGTCGGCCGGGCGGCCAGGGCCCTGCGCGCGTGTTCCCGGGCCACCGGGAGATCGCCCTGCTCCCGGTTGCGGCACGCGAAGGAGAAGTGCGCGCCGGCGTCGCGGGGGATCTCGGGGAGGCGGTCCGGCGAGGACAGGGGCCCGGCCAGGCGGGGGTGCCGCACCACATAGGCGCCGTCGGCGTGGTGCCGGGTCAGGAGGTGCCCGTCCTGGAGCGCGCGGGCGGCGTTCTCGCCACCGCGGAAGGGCCTGACCCCCCGGTCCCCCGATGCCAGGACACGGTCGAGCCAGCCGCGCAGCGCACGCGGGGACAGGAGGCATTCGGCCGCCGTCTCGGCCAGGACACGGGCCGTGTGGGCGCGCAGGGCCCGGTCGGTGTCGGCGGCCGGATCGCCGCTGAGGGACCGGTCCCGGTCGGCGCGGTCCTCCCACATCGCCCGGCCGGCGATCTGGAGCAGTCCCGGGTCCACGGTCCCGCCGCCCTCCCCTCCCGGGGCCGCGGTGGCCAGCGCCCGGGCGAGCAGCCGCCCCTGCCCCGGGTCCAACCGGTGCCCCACGCGTTCCAGGGAGCGATCGACGGCGTCGGCCGCCGCCCGGGCCGAGAACGGCCCCAGGGCGACCTCGGCGAACCGCAGGGCGTGCTTGTCGAGCAGGCCGCGCAGTTCGTCCCGGTGGTCGGTGCGCACGCAGAGCAGCAGGTGCAGTTCCCCCGGTTCCTCCAGGCAGGAGAAAAGCTCCTCCAGCAGGTCGCGTCGGCTCTGTTCGTCCGCTCCGCCGGGGCGCAGGAGGAACTCGAGCCGGTCCACAGCCGCGAACACCGGGACCGGCAGACCGTAGCGGTCGGAGCGGGCGCGGGCGCGGACCAGATCCGCGACGGAGCGGCCGGGAGGGCCGTCGGGATCCCAGGAGGAGACCAGCGCGCGGGTGTAGGGATTCTGGTCGGGCAGGACGGCGGCCGGCAGCCCCGCGTCCGACCACCGCCGACCGCCGTCGGCCAGCACATCCCCTGCCCGGTCGGTGATCGCGGGGACGGCGCCCGCGTGCAGCAGGGAGGTCTTCCCGACCCCCGTGTCGCCGTGCAGAACAGTGAGGTGGTGGTTCCGCCACGCGGAGACGAGTTCCGCGGTCTCTTTCTCGCGCCCGTGAAAGAAAAGGCGGTCCAGGGCGCGGAAAGGACGTGAACCGATGAACGGCCCTGGATCCCTCTCCGGATTAATGCCGGCTCGTTTCATGGAATGACCTCTGACCAGCGGAAACAGAACGCCGGAAGTGGATACCGGCCGCGAGGGGACATCGGACTCGCCCGGACGGCCCCCTTTGCGCCGATGCCGTCTCCGCACACGAGGAACCGGATTCGGGATACCCGGTCGGAACCTTCGGATCGGCGGGGCCGAAGACCGCCGGCCCCTCCCGCAACAGAACGCCCGCCGCCTCCGGCGGCAGGCCGTCCTCTCCTAGGCTCCCTCGTTCTCGAAGGCGGCCACCGCTTCGCTCTCCGCCCCGTCCGGATCGAGGATCGTCCGCAGGGCGGCGGCGATGGCGGACTCGCCGAAGGCGTCGACATCGCACAGGGACCATCCGGAGACGGCCAGGTCGGGCAGGCGCTCGACGGGTTCCTTGGTTCGCACCGTCCACTCTTTCCCGCACATCGATGAGTGCGAAGTCCGACGACTTTGGGAAACCATTCTCGCGCGCTTCCCGTGAACTTTCCAGACCTCTACCCACTGTCCTTCCGGTAGCCGATGTCCTACCCTGAAGGCCACCTGTCTCCGCAATACCCCGGGAATCGGAACGATCACACCGAGACCAACTCCCGACCGGAATCAAGAAAAGAGTTTCCGGTGTGACATATGTGAATCCGGAGGATAACCGAGTGACCCATGTGCACAAGCCGACGAGCAGCCGGGCCTCCGGACGCTTTCCCGAGGTCTGGGGGGGTGTACCGTCGCGTAACAAGAACTTCACCGGGCGCACCCGGCAGCTCGAACAGCTCAGGTCGGGGCTGATGAGCCAGATCACCGCCGTCGTCCCGCACGCGCTCCACGGTTACGGCGGTGTCGGCAAGACCCTCATGGCGGTGGAGTACGCACACCTGTACAGGTACGAGTACGACCTGGTGTGGTGGATCAACGCGGACCAGCCGGGCCTGGTGCGCTCATCCCTCGCGCACCTGGCCCCCCACATGGGACTGCCCGGGGTGAACGTCAGCGGGATCGAGGAGGCTTCCGAGAACGTCCTGGACGCGCTGCGCCGCGGGGAGCCCCACCGCAGGTGGCTCCTGATCTACGACAACGCGGACGAACCCGAGGACCTGCGCAACGTCATCCCCGAGGGCGGCGAGCACGGACACGTGCTCATCACCTCCCGCAACCACCGCTGGGAGGCGACGGCCCAGACCGTCTCCGTGGACGTCTTCCCCGAGACCGAGAGCATCGAGTTCCTCAAGAAGCGCATCCCCCGCGGCATCACCCGCAAGGAGGCGGAGGAGCTCGCCGAGGCCCTGGGACACCTGCCCCTGGCCCTGGAGCAGGCCGGCGCCCTGCGAGCGGAGACGGGCATGTCGAACGCCGAGTACCTGAGGCTCCTCTCCGAACAGCCCGCCTCCCTGCTCCGCGAGGGCAAGCCGACCGAGTACCCGGCCCCGATGACCGCCGCCTGGCAGTTGTCGGTGAGCAAGCTCCAGGAGAACCTGCCCGAGGCGATGGAGCTGCTCCGCTGCTGCTCGTTCTTCGGCCCCGACCCCATCCCCAGGGACATCTTCTTCCCGGTGGAGGACTCCCGGGTCCGTCCGGTGATGACGGAGCTGCTCAACAACCCCATCCGGCTGAGCCGGGCCATCGGGCACCTGGGGCGCTACGCGCTGATCCGCCTGGACGGCACCAACCGCACGATCCAGGTCCACCGGCTGATCCAGACCCTGGTCCGTGCCGAGCTGAGCGCCGAGCAGCGCACGGCCGTCCGCGAGGAGGTCTGGACCCTGCTGGCGACCGCCACCCCGGCCGGCACGAGCGATCCGGACTCACGTACGCGCTTCCTCCAGTTGATACCCCATCTGCGCCCCTCCGGGATCGTCGAGAGCACCGCCGACGACGCCCGGCGGTTCGCGCTCGACATCCTGGACTTCCTCTACGCTTCCGGCAACTACGCGATGAACGAGCGCTACGCGCACGAGTTCATCGAACAGTGGTCGCGCGACTCCGGCCCCGACGATCCGAATGTGCTGGAAGCGCAGATCAAGTACGGCAACCGACTGCGTGAAGCAGGGCGCTACCAGGAGGCCCACGACCTGGACCGGGCACTGCTGCCCCGGGCCCGTGCGGTCCTGGGGCCGAGCGACCCCCTGACCCTGTCGGTGCTCTCCGGACTGGGCGCGGACATGCGCACCTCCGGGGACTTCCGTGAGGCGCGCGTCCACGACGAGGAGACCCTGCGCCTGCACGAGGAAGTGCTGGGCCCCACCGCGCCGGCCACCCTGCGCGCCATGTACAACCTGTCCATCGACTACGTCCTGACCAGTGACTTCGAGAGGGCACGGGACCTCAACGAACGCGTCTACCTGTTGCACAACCGACAGACCCGGTCCCCGGGTTCCCCGGCCCTGCTGTCCTACCTCAACGGACTGGCCACCGTCATCCGCCTGCTCGGCAACTACACCGAGGCCTGCGACATGGGCGAGGAGGCCCTGGCCTACGGCATCGAACAGCTCGGCGCCGACCACCCGCGCACCCTCCAGGCCCAGATCAGCCTGGCCACCTCCCTGCGCATGAACGGGGACCTGGACCAGGCCCTGGAACTGGCGCAGGACGGCCATTCACGGCACCTGCGCCTGTACAGCCTGAACCATCCCCACACCCTCGCCGCCGCGATGTGCCTGGCCAACACCTGGCGCATGACCGGAGCACTGTCGGAGGCCCTGCAACTGGCCGAGGACACCGACCTGCGCTATGACGACGTCTACGGCTCGGACCACCCCTACAACCACGGGTGCACCAGCAACGTCGCCCTCCTGTACCGCCTGGTCGGGGAGAACGAACGTGCCCGCGAACTCAACGAGAGGTCGTTGGCCGGGCTGGAGGCCAAGTTGGGGCGCGACCACCACTACTCCCTGGGGGTCGCGATGAACCTGGCGGGCGACCTGGCCGCGCTCGGGGACACCAAGAACGCCGCGCGGCTGGGCCGGGGCACTCTGCGCCGCCTGCGCGCGCTGCTGGGCGAGGAGCACCCGCTGACCCTGAACTGCGCGGCCAACCTCACCATGGACCTCCGGGCGGAGGGGGAGGGCGAGGAGGCCGAAGCCCTGCGCGCGCAGATCGGTCCGCTGTTCACCCGGGTGCACGGTGCCGAGCACCAGTTCACCCAGGCGTTCCACGACGGGCGGCGGCTGTCCTTCGACTTCGACCCCCGCCAGCTCTGACCCCGGCCCGGGGCCCTACTCCCGGCTCCGGTCGGAGGCACCGGCCATCGGGGAGCCGCCGTTGCGCTCCGTCCAGCGGGCCAGGTGCTCCCGGGCCGCCCGGTCGGCGGCCTCCGCGGCCGACGCGGGCACCGGCTCGTCCTGCCACGCCTCCAGGGTCCGGGTGGTGGCGGGCAGGAACCGCTCACCCGCCGGGGTCAGGCGGCCCGAGCCCGCCAGCACCCGGGCGGCGTCCAGGGTGGAGCGCCGCCAGTGAGCGAATTCGGCGTGGGCGCGCTCCTGCTCCGCACCGGTCACGGTGTGCCGGTGGCGACGCCAGAACCCGGCCACGCCCAGGTGGGCGTACACCCCCTGGAACAGCCCCGCCGCGGGTCGCGGGTCGGGGCGCCAGGGCGCGTAGTAGCGGCTGCCGTCGTCGGGGAGGGTGAGCGGGACCAGGTCCCACAGCGCGGTCAGTTTGGCGTGCTGGACCTCATGGGCGAAGGTCAGTGCCAGTGCCACCGGGTCCGGCGGTGTGGACAGCCCCAGGTTGCCGTAGGCGTGCCGGGCGGTCGCACTGGTGTGGGCCCCGTCCCGGGTCCGTGTGGGGGTGAGGGTGAAGACGGTGTCGGCCGTCTCCCGCGCGACCGTCCAGTGGTCCCGCACCAGGATCCTCCAGGCCTCCCGCAGGACGGCGCGCCAGTGCTCGACCTCCCTGGCGCCCAGGCGCCCGGGGACGATGTCGGCCCCGGGCATGCGGTCGGGCTCCTGGTCGTCCAGCAGCAGGTCCAGGCGGTGCCCCGCGTGCTCGGCCTCCATCCGGCGCAGGGCCTGCCAGCCGGGTCCGTCCCGGTGCGGGTCCTCGGGCACCGCCACCTCCCCGTCCCGGGTACCCAGGACCGCCCGTCCGCCGGCCACCTCGGCGACCGCCCCGCCCCTGCCTCCGATCACCGCCCGTCCCAGGGAGACCAGCGGGGCGGTGGGCCCGTCCAGGGGCACCTCGATCCGCAGCGCCGTTCCGGCGCGCAGCGCGGCCGCGGCCGCCACGGACGCCAGGACCGAGACCCGGGGCTCCTCTCTCCGGTGCCCGTCCAGGGCCAGGACGGTGCGTCTGGCCCACACCCCGACCGTGGGGTGGCGCAGGGTGGTGGCGACCGCCTCGGGGGCGGCCTCCTGGGCCGCGATCAGGGCCCACCACGCCTCCTCCGCGCGGCCCGCGTCCGGGTGGTCCGCCTCCCGGGCGGCGTCCAGGACCCGCCGCACCAGCAGCAGGTGCTTGCCGTACTGGGCGGCGCGCAGGTGGGCGGTCGCCCGCGGTCCACCCCCTCCTTCGGCCAGGGCGTCGAACACCTCGTCGGGAACGGATGCGGTGGTGGACATTCAGTTTTCTTCCCGGATGCGGGCCACGTCGGCGGCCACGGTGCGGTGGACATGGGTGATCAGGCGGGCCAGGTCCGCGCAGTACACGGACGGATTGCGGAAACCGCTGCCGCTCCGGTAGCGGTGCGTGTACAGACCCCCGCCGCACACCCGGACCAGCGGACACGCCGTGCAGGTGTCGCTCAGCGCGCGCAGCCCGATCTGCCGGGCGACGATGCCCGGTGAGTACAGGGCCTCGGTGAAGTCGTGGGTGAGGGTGTGGAAGGGGGTGGCCGCGGCCCCCTCGGCCACGGCCTTGAGGGTGTCGACCTGTTCGACCGAGCCGTCGGTCTCGACCACCACCATGGCGGCCGGGGACAGGCCGATGGTCTCCGTGCGCGAGTGGGAGCCCAGGACGAGGCGGATGACCTCGGTGAACATGCGGATGTTGGTCTCCCGCTCGGGAGCCCCGTACCAGCGGTCGAAGACGGCGACCAGCCAGTCACCGTAGGGGGTGCCCTCCCCGGTCAGCCCCGGGGGCGGCGTGTCCCAGGTGCCGTGAGGCAGCAGGAGGTCGATGCCGGGAGGGTCGAACTCCAGCAGGGCTTCGTAGGTGGTGACGGGGTCGGACTCCAGGTCCACGGTGGCGAGCAACCCGGAGAGCAGGTGGCGGTGGCGGCGGGTGAGGCGCTCCAGCCCGGCCCGGGTCTCGGCGTGGGTGCCGCGGCCGTCGGCGCGTCGGCGGTGGCGGTCGTGGTCCTCCTCGGCACCGTCGATGCTGACACCGACGCGGATCCCCTTCTCCTCGAACAGGTCGAGGAAGGCGTCGTCGATGAGGACGCCGTTGGTCTGCAGACGCAAGGAGACGTGCACGTCGGGGTCGCAGGTCTTGTGCAGGGCGTCGGCGACGTGGCGGAGGTGGTCCACCCCGGCCAGCAGGGGCTCGCCGCCGTGCAGGATGACGTCCACCCGGGAGCGGCCGTGGGCGCGGGCGTGCTCGGCGATGCGTTCGGCGACCCGGTCGACGACCGGCCGGGCCATTCGCCGCGGCTGGCGGCGCCACCCCTGGTCGGCCATCTCGTACATGTAGCAGTAGTCGCAGGCGAGGTTGCAGCGGCTGTGGATCTTGAGGATGAACTGGAGGAAGGGCGTGGGCCGCCATCCCTGGGCGAGCAGGTCCTGCACGTCCAGCCCGGCGGGCCATTCCTCCTGGTGGGGACGGGCTGTCGTGACGAGGTCGTCGGTCACGCGGTGTCCTCCTGGGGGGAGAGCACATGAAAAAAGGGGATCGGCACGACTCCCCTTCCTGGGCATTCATATGCGAGCGGGGTACGAACATTGATCTCGGACAGCCCGGCGGGCACCGCGCCCGCCTGCGCCGGGCGGGAAAGGAATCACCTCCTGCCGCCCGTGAAGGATTCCCTTCCCTCATATCCGGAGGACCCGGGCTTCTGCGGAGGTATGTCGTTGTCCGACCGCTGATCGGACTCGTTGACGAACCCGGAAACCGCTTCGGGACCCACTCCCGGAGCCCCCAGGACGCCGCGCAGAACGTGGGCGACCACGGAGGAGTCCACTCCGGCGAGGTCCTCGAGGGACATCCCGCCCACATCCACCATGGCGCCGACGCGCTCCACCTGTATTTCGACCATCGTCCTCCGCCTCCGCCACTCCATCGACCGCCGACGGCCGGCCCGGGAGAACGGTACCGTCCCTCATCGGAAACCGCACTTCCTGCCGTCGTTACCGTCATTTACCCTGTTCTCCGCAGGGAAATTCGCGCTCACTCCACCGCAGGGGGCGACATAAAGGAAAAAGATGATGCTGTTGCCCGTGTGATCCGAGTGAAGTCACAAAGGGAACATGCGCACCACGGCGACGGCGGTCCACAGGAGCGGATCCCCACGGTCTGGGGCCGGGTGCCGCCGCGTTCCATGAACTTCATCGGTCGCGAGGAGCCCCTGGCCGGGCTCCGGCGCGAACTGCGCAGCGGAGCGGCGACCGTGGTCCTGCACGGTCACTACGGGGTCGGCAAGTCCCTCACCGCCGTGGAGCACGTCCACCGCTCCAAGGCCGAGTACGACCTGGTGTGGTGGATACCCGCCGGACAGCCCGGCCTGGTGCGTTCGAACATGGCCCAGCTGGCCCAGCACCTCGGGCTCCCCGGCCCCGGGGTGACCGGCATCGAGGACGCCGCGAGCGGCGTCCTCGACGCACTGCGGCGCGGCGACCCCTACCGCAGGTGGCTGCTCGTCTTCGACAGCGCGGACGAACCCGAGGACCTCTACGAACTCATCCCCGAGGGCACCGGCCACGTGCTCATCACCTCCCGCAACCACCGTTGGACGGGGCGGGCGACCACCGTCCCCATCGACGTCTTCCCACTGCGGGAGAGCGTGGAATTCCTGCGCAGGCGCGTACCCCAGGGGCTGGACGGAGCGTCCGCGGCGGACCTCGCCCAAGCCCTCGGGCACCTGCCCCTGGCCCTGGAGCAGGCGGGGGCCCTGCTGACGGAGACCGGCATGTCCAGTCGCGAGTACCTCCGCCTGCTGGAGCGGCGGCCCGAGGACCTGCTGAGCCAGGGACATCCCCCCGACTACCACGCGTCCCTGAGCGCCTCGCTCCAGATCTCGCTCAAAGAGCTGGCGACCGGCACCCCGGAGGCCGTGGAACTCCTGCAGACCTGCTCCGTCTTCGGCCCCGAGCCCATCCCCCGGGACGTCTTCTTCGCCACGGACAGCCCGCACGTGCGACCCGGGACCGCCGCCCTGCTGAACGACCCGATCAGGCTCAGCCGGGCCTTCGGCCAGTTGGGCCGCTACGCCCTGGTCAAGATCGACAACGCCAACCGCACCGTCCAGGTCCACTCCCTGGTCCAGAAGCTGATCCGCTGGAGGCTCGACGCCGAACGGCTGCGGGCCGTGCGCACCGAGGCGTGCGCCCTGCTCGCCGCGGCGGAGCCGGTGGGCATGCTGGGACGGCAGGACCAGGACCGCTACCTGGACCTGCTCCCCCACCTGGAGCCTGCCGGCGTCCCGCTGAGCGAACTGCCCGAGGCACGGAGGCTCTCACTCAACGTCCTGTCCTTCCTGTACTTCTCGGGCAACTACGCCACCGCCGAGAACCATGCGCGCAACCTCATCGCACGCTGGGCCGCCACCTTCGGAGAGGACGACCCCGACCTCCTCAAGGCCAAGAGAAGCTACGCCAACAGGTTGCGGGACCTGGGCCGCTATGAAGAGGCCTACCGGCTGAACGTGGCCATGCTGCCCCGCATCAAGGAGGTGCTGGGCCCCGACCACCCCGAAACCCTGACCCTGCTCTCGGGGATCGGCGCCGACCTGCGCGCCCAGGGCCGGTTCCGTGAGGCCTTCGAACACGACACGGAGACCTACCGGCTGCACGTGCGGGCCCTGGGCCCCGACCACAACGTCACGCTGCGGGCCCTGCACAACCTGGCCATCGACCACACCCTGCTGAGCGACTTCGCGGGGGCGCGGCTGCGCCACGAGCAGGCCTACATGCTCTACAAGCGCCAGGCATCGGCCAACGGGTCGCCGAACCTGGCGGCCTTCTGGAACAGCCTGGCTCAGGCGGTACGTCTGAGCGGGAAGTACGCCGAGGCGTGCGACCTGGGCGAGGAGGCGCTCGCCTACGGCCGGGAGCAGCTCGGCAGGGAGCACCCGCGCACCCTGCGCGTCCAGCTGGACCTGTCCATCGCCCACCGCCTGTCCGGGAACCTGGAGCGGGCACGCACCCTGGCCCGGGACGCGCACGACCGCTACCTGCGGCTGTACGACGCCGACCATCCAGAGACCCTGGCCGCGGCCATGTGCCTGGTGAACCTCATGCGGGTGGAGGGCGACCTGGACGGAGCCCTCTCCACCTCCCTGGACGCCATGGAGCGGTACGCCCGGGTCTACGGCCCCGACCACCCGTACCACCAGGCCTGCGCGGCGAACACGGCCCTGGTCCACCGGCTGCGCGGAGACCCCGAGCGGGCCCGCCGGATGAACGAGGCGACGCTACGGAGCCTGGACGCCCTCCTGGGGCGCGACCACCACTACTCCCTCGCGGTGGCCAACAACCTCGCCGGGGACCTGGCCGCCCTGGGCGAGACGGCCGCGGCCGTACGGTCGGGTCGGGACACGGTGCGGAGACTGCGCGCGCTCATCGGCGACGAGCACCCCATGACCCTGGCCGGCACGGCCAACCTGGCGCTGGATCTGGCGGTCCTGGGCGAGGACGGGGAGGCACGGAGCCTGACAGAGGCCGCCAGGGCCTCGTACACCAGGGTGCTGGGAGCCGGGCACATCCTCACCCGCACGATGGCGGCGGGCGGGCGCATGACGTCCGACCTCGATCCGCCGCTCCTGTGAACGGCCCGGCTGCCCGCCTACCAGGGGCCGCCGTCGTCACTGTCGTTGGAGAAGGCGGCCACGCCCTCCTCAGCGTCGGGGGTGGTGGCGAGCACCGCGCGCAGCGCCCGGGCGATCACCGTGTCGCCCGCCGTTCCGAGGTCGCGCAGGGACAGGCCGGAGACCTCCACCAGGCCGACGCCGGGGGAAAGGGGTTGCTCGTCCATCGTCTCCTCCGCAGCGGCCGACCGGTGACGACATCCTAAAGGCCCCTCGGGCACCGGACGGCCACTCGACCCGGGCCCGGGCGGGGAGCCGAAGAAATCTCTGCGTTCTTCTCTCTTCATTGGAACGGTTTCATTATGTTAAAAGGCGTTTTATCCCTTTGCCGCCAATGACACCGCTGACCACCCTTATCACCCACTCCGTTCCTACCGTGGGACGATGAGCCGGACCGGCCTGCGCGTCCTGTCCCTGCTGACCTCGGTGACGCTGGCCCCGACCGCCTGCTCCATCCCCGACGGAGCGCACCGCCGGCGCGGCTCCGCCGATCCCCTCCCCCGCCGCGCACGTCCCCCGCACCCTGAGCGTGATCGGCGGCGTCATGCTGGTGCACGCCTCGGTCTGGGAGCAGGCCCGGCAGGACGGGGACGGCGGGTTCGACTTCGCCCCCCTCTTCTCCGGGATCTCCCCCGCCCTGGAGGGCGCCGACCCGGCCCTGTGCCGTCTGGAGGTGCCCTTCAGCGGATACCCCCGTGTTCAGCGCTCCCCCGCAGGTCGCGCAGGGGCTCGCCGACTCCGGTTACGACGGCTGCCCGACCGCCTCCGACCGCACCCCGGACAACGGCGAGGCCGGAGTGGTCCGCACCCTCGACGCCCTGGAGGGCGGCCGGGCCGGGCGCGGCGGGCAGCACCCGCACCGAACAGGAGGCGCGGGATCCGCTGATCTACCGGGTCGAACCCGCTGACGGGGGCTATCCGGTACCGGTCGCGCACCTGTCCTACACCTACGGCTTCAACGGGTTCCTGCCGCCGGAGGGCAAGGAGCGGATGGCCGACCTCATCGACGAGGAGGCCATCCGCGCCGAGGCGGCGCTGACCCGGGAGCGGGGCGCGCAGATCGTCGTGCTGTCGATGCACTGGGGCACCGAGTACGCGCACCATGCCGGCGGGTTCCAGCTGGAGCTGTCCGACCGGGGTCCCCCTGGGGCCGCTGCGCGTGGTGGACCTGGCCGACGAGCCTGCCTCGCCCGACCCGCCCGGGCACGAACGGGAGGTGTACCGGGCGGCGGTGGAGCGGATCACCGGGTACGTCGACGGCCTGGGGGGTGAGCACGCGACCCCGACCGCGCGCCCGGTGCGGGTGTCCGGTGCCCGAACCCGGTGCGATTTCGGTGTTCCCGGTCTCGGCAGGCGCCGCACACGGCTAATCTGAAGCGGTGAGTACCACCACTTTCGGTGAGACGTCCATGACCCCGGGCATCGCCTCCGCGGTGCGGGCCTGCCTGGAGTGGGCGGGGGACGTCGCCACCGGACCCGCCCCGGACCCCGGCGCCCTGGCCCTGCTGCTCACCGCCCACCAGGACCTCGGGGCCCCCGACCCCGGGGACTGGTCCGTCGACGACGTGCGGGAGGTGGCGCGCGCCGTGCGCGCCGGGATCCGCCCCCTCGACGGGGTCCACGGCGCCGGTGACCCGGGCGGGACCGGAGAGGTCCTGCGCTCGGCCTGGCTGACCTGGTGCGACCACCTGGTCGACCAGGGCGGCCTGCTCTCCGACGAGAGCCCCCGGCGGCTGCGGGCCGCGATCGAGGAGGCCGACCTCGCCCCGGGGCGCGGGACGGGCCCCGCCGCGGTCCCGGCGGCCGCACCGGTGCTGGCGGACCGGTTCGAGCAGGCTCCGCCGTGCCCCGTCGCCCCCGCCGAACCCGGGGACCTGGACGAGGCCGCCCGCCGCTGCCGCACCCTGGCCGACGCCGCCCGCCTGACCGTGTGGGTCGACCAGGGCAGGGTGCTGCGCCCCGACCCCGACGGCCGCGACGCGCTGTGCGCCGAGGACGTGCTGGCGGCCGCCGCGCACCTGGAGACCTCCCCGGCCGACATCGACCACCTGTTCGGCGTGGCACGCGCGGCCCGCCTGCTGCGCACCACCTACACCCGGGTGCTCACCGGACGGGCCGCCTACGCCTGGTCGTCCGGGGTGCCGGGGGCGGTCGCCGACGCCTGGGCCGCCGCGCTGCCCGCCATGGCCGCCGAACACGGCACCGCCGCGCTGCTGGTCCTCACCGACCTGTTCCTGACGGGCCGGGAGCGCACCCCCGAGGAGATCGCCGCCTCCTACCGCGGCCGGAGCGGGGCCGACCCGGAGTCGGTGCACTCCGCCCTGGAGCTGCTCGCCGACCTGGACGCGGCGCACCGGACCGGCGGGGGGTTCCGCATCACGCGGCTGGGCGACCACTTCATGGTGCGCCAGCTCCAGCGGGCCGGCGCCGCCGTGCGGGTCACCCGCGCCATCGCCGACATGGACGCCGGCGAGGTGCTGTCCCTGCTGGAGGAGGGGCGCCCGGTGGACACCGACGGCCTGCTGGGCCGGTGGGCCCGGGGCCGCGACATCGACACCGTCGCCCGTGAGCTGGTGGGGGCCTGCGCCGAGCCCGGTGCGTGGCACCGCCGCAGGCGCGTCTTCGCGCTGCTCGCCGGGCGGGGCGTGGACCCGGAGAAGGGCCTGCGCGCCCACCTGCACCACCCCGTGCTCGGCGGGTGGGTGCGGCGGCTGCGGTCGGGCGACCCCGAACCGCCGACCTCACCGGTCACCGCGTGGGCGCTGCTGGACGACTACGCCGTGCTGCTGGAGGCGGGACTGCCCCTGCCCGCCGGGGACCGGGACCGGCTGTCCCCGCACGCCTCCCGCTTCGTCCGCTCGGTGCGGTCCTGCGGCCACCCCGTCGCCGACGGCGTCCTGGACCGGTTGGCCGACGGGGAGCTGGGGCTGGACCTGGCCCGGGCCGCCCGCCGGGCCCGCCCGGACTGACCGCCCGGGCGGGCCGCCCCCGCGGTCCCGCCACGGGCCGCGGCGCTACGGCCCCGCTCCGCGCTCAGTCCTTGAGGAGCAGCTCGTAGGTCTGGAGCGTGACACCGGGCAGCGGTGACCAGTCGCGTTCGGGCACCCGGACGAACCCGCGGGCCCGGTAGACGTACTGGGCCGAGAGCATCTGTTCCTGGGTCGACAGCAGCAGCCGGGAGACGCCCTCCTCCCGGGCCCTCTCCACCAGCGCGTTGACCAGGGCGCGGCCCACACCCCTGCCCCGGGCCTGAGGCGCCACCGCGAACGCCCGCACCTCCGCCTCGTCCGCGCCCCGGGCGATCTCGCTGTGCTCGGACCAGGGCTCGAACATGATCGTCCCCAACAGGCGACCGTCGTCCTCGGCGACCAGGATCTCGCCGCGGCCGTCCGCACCCAGCAGCCGCAGTGTCTCGACGTAGTCCGGGTTGACGTCCAACAGTCCGTCGGCCGTGTAGGCGATAACCCGCAGCTCGCTGACGGCGCTCATCTCATCGGGAAGTACTCGACGCACGATCATGGTCGACATTCAACATGATCGGAGGGGGCGGCGTGTGGGTTCGCCGCGCCTCCCAAGACGCCGAAAACGTCACCGTGAGTGACTTTTTACGTGGGTTCATCCCCTCTCCCGGTTCCACGGCCCGCCCCTCCGAGCAGGGATTCCCCACCCGTGGACGGTTTCCGGCCGTCACGGAACGCAGTCCCGGTCAGGCCGCGCAGGTACGCCTGGGCGTCGGCCCAGGCGTCGGTGGCCGCGCCGGGCGGGCGCAGCCCGCCGGGGTCGCCCGCCCACACGGGACACGGCGGAAGCGGGGCCGCCCGCTCCCAGAACGCGGACGCCGACGGCGGCCCCACCCGCACCTGCGGCCCGGCACCGGACAGCCCCCGCAGCAGCTCCCACCGCTCCAGCCCGCACCAGGCGAGGAGCAGGTAGGGGTCGGCGTCGAAAGCCCGTGCCATCGCCGCCACCACCTGCATCCCGTGCGGGCAGCCCCGTACCGGGCACGAGCAGGACAGGTCGATCCCGGCGGGGTCTGCGGGGAACAGCTCGGCGCGCTCGCGCCGGAACACCGCGGCCAGGGCGGCGGGGGCCCGGCCCAGCAGCACCTCCTCGCGCAGGACGGGGTCGGCGGCCACCGCGGCGACCGCCCGGTCGCGCACGTGTCCGGGCAGCGGGTCCCGGCGCGCCGTCACCCAGTGGTGGCGGCGGTCGCGGCTCACCCGGGCCGCCGCGAGCCCGGGGCCCACGTCCAGCCAGCCGACCGGTGCGGGCTCCACCGCACCCCAGGACGCCACTGTGCGCGCGCACCCCCACGTCATCGGCGACCGCCGGGCTCCACCAGGACCGCCGCCCCTGTCGGGCGCCCGCGCGCCGACCGTTCCGCGGGCCGCTCCCCGGCGGCGGCGCGGTGCGCGCGCACGAACCACTCCCGGGTGGGGGCGGCTGCCGACAGCAGGTCGGCGCCCCCGTCGGGAAAGCGGTACGCCAGCCGCTCGCGGACCGCGGCGTCGGTCAGGGAGCACAGGCATTCCAGCAGGTCGGCGAGGACCGCGGCGCCGGCCCGGGCGGGGTCCGGGTCGGGGTCGCGGTGGGCGCGCAAGGGGGGCGGCGCCGCGGCGGCCGCGTTCCGCAGCCAGGCGAGGCCCGCGGGAGCCAGGACCGGGCGCCAGTGGACCCTGGCCCTGTCCTCGTGGTGGACGGCGGGGACCACGCACCCGGCCCGGGCGTGCTCGTGCGCGGCCCGGGCGAGGGCGGCCAGGTGGAGCAGGCCCGTCCCGGTCCGGGGTCCGGCGGGACCGGTCAGCAGGCGCAGCGCCGCCGCGGGTCCCAGCTCGCGCACCGGTACCGACCACGGGCGCAGGACCGGCGGGTCCGGCGGGGCGAGGCCGCCGTCCGGGGGGAGGTCACCGCCCGGGGGGAGCAGGCCGGGCGGGGCTGCGGGCCGGCGGGGCCGGCCGGGCAGGTGCAGCACCGCGGTCCGGGGTGCGTCGGAACCCAGCCCGCCCACGCACCGCCCCAGGTCCGCCGGGGGCAGGGCGTAGGGATGGAGCGGCACACGGTGGCGGGAACCGGTCACGGCGGGCCGTGCGGCGTCCATCGCCCACACGTACAGACGGTCGTTGAACCAGAAACCCTCGACGATGTGCTGTTGGAGCATGCGGTCCAGTGTGGGCTCAGGCCCCACTCCGCGGAGGGCTTTCCCGGGAGAGGGACGACCTTCGGACTCCCGCCGGGTACGTCTGTGCAGGTGGTGGCCGTCCAGGAATTCTGATCCTGGATTTCGGATTTTCGATCCGGGCCGTCCCGAGATTCGGTAGGAACCACGACCGAAAAGGTTATCCACAGCCCTCCGGCACGATCCCGCCGCCCGTGCCACCATTTCCGGAAAAGCCCCACCGGAAGGTGCCGCGCATGATCACCGACACCGGCTGCCCCCCTGTCGTCCGCCTCCTCAGCGACGCGGCGGTCCTGCCCCGCGGCGGCTGCCCGGCGCACCGCCGGGTGCGGGCGGACCACTCCCTGGGCCCCGCCGGGCACCGGCCCCGGGAGGCGCCCGTGGCAGTCCTGCACGCCGTCCTGGACCTGGTCGAGCACGAGGACTGGTCTCTGGAGAGGGCCTGCGCCCACCCGCCCCCGCCGGGGCGGCCCCCCGTCACCGTGCTGGGCGAGCGGGTGCCCCCGGTGCACGACGGGGTGCGGCGGTGGGTACACCACGCCGCCCGCACCCACCTTGCGGCGACGGCGGGGCGCACGCCCACCCCCGACTTCTGGGTCCGCCAGTACATGCCCGAACGCGGCGCCCGCCACCGCCGCCCGTACGAGGTGCGCGCCGCAGGCCGCTGCTACACCCGCGGCGCCGCCCGCGAACTGTGGGTGCCGGAACCGGGCGCCCTGCGCCGGGCCCCGGCCGACGCGGGGGTCGCGGTCGCCGCGTACGTCCTGGCCACGGGTACGCCGGTCGACCGCGAGGCCTACGCCGCCGACCCGGACCGCTACCACGGCGGCGCCCCGTACCCCATGCGCCGCCGCTGCGGACCGCCGGAGCGGGTGCGGGTGATCCGCGTGTCGTGCCTGGACGGTGCCGCGGAGACCCGGTTCGACGGCACCGTCGCCGACGCCGAGGACCTGTTCGCGTCCCGGGGCCGCGAGGGGCTGCGCGCCGCCCTGGTCGGCGGAGCCCGCGCCCCGGGTGCGGACTGCCTGGCCTGCGGGGTCCGCAGCGGCTGCGGGCGGCTGCCCCGCACCCCGGGCCTGCTGGGGCTGGGACCGGCCCCGCAACGCCTCTCCTGGTCCCCGTCCGTCGCCCGCGAGCACTCCCTCTGCCCGGCCCGCGCCCACTTCCGCGCCCTGGGCCTGCCCGCCGTCCCGCACACCCCCGCCCGACGAACACTCCCCGCCACACCCCGCCGGCCGGACGCACCGGCTCCCCCCGAGGCGCGTCCGGCCCTCGTGGGAGCCCCGGCCGGGCCCGCCGCCCCCCGCTCCCCGGGAACACCCGGGCACCCCGACCGGCCCACGGCCCCGCCGCAGGCGGTGTCCGGGACCGGAACCCCCCGCCCGCCGGACGCACCCGTCCGCCCCGCCGGTGACGCGCCTCCGGAGGAGACCTCCGCCCACCGGGCCGCCACGCCCGCACCCGCGACGCTCCGGGCGCCCGGGCCCCACGCCGCGTACGCGCCCCCGGCGGAGACCGCACCCGTCACCGGGCCGTTCACCCCGTCCACGGGACCCGTCCCGCCCCGGGCACCCGGCCGCCCCGCAGGGGACACCTCCCTGCCCGGGACAGCACCCCGCAACGGAACCCCCTCCCCGGCGAAAACCCCCGCAGCGCCCGGGAGACCCGACCGGGACGCACACCCGACCCCCGCGGAGACCGGGACCGCACCCGCCGCCCTCCCGCCGACGGACACACCCGAACCCGGGGCGGCCGGACGGGGCGCCGGGGGCACGGACGCACCGGCCCGCGAAGACCGGGGGCGGCCGGCGGAGGCGGCGGTGCCCGCTCCGGGGAGCGCACCGGCCCGGAGCGGGGACGGGGTGGTGGCCGGGGCGGTACGGGCCTGGCTGGAGCGGGCGCACGAGCGGCTGCCGCGGCGGGCGTGCGAACCCGCGGACCTGCCGGTGGACCCCGCCCGGTGGGCGTGCGCCGGGCGGCGGCTGTTCGGCGAACGGGCCCGGAGGGCCGCCGCCATGCTCGCCGCGCACATCCCGGTCTGCCCGTTGCGCGACCTGCCGGCCGGCGACCACGTGCGCTCCGGCCCCTCCCTGACCGCCGACGACACCGACGCCGACATGCTGGTGGTGTACCGCACGGACGTCCTGCACCACCGACGCGGCTCCTGGGTCCACCGCAGCGTCCTGATCTCGGAGGGCGAGCCGCCCCGGGCGACCGGGGCCGCGCTGCTCGACGAGGATCCGCGCGCCGCCCTGGGCGTGCTGTTCTTCGCCGCCGGGGTCATCACCTCCGGACCGGAGCCGGCGGTGGAGATCGAGGTCCTCACCCCCGGCGGCGCCCGCGTCGAGGTCCTCGACCCGGCCTCGCCACCGGTCCTGGCGGCCGCCGAGCGCACCGTCCACGCCCTGGCCGCCCCATGGCATCGGGACCGGGCCCACACCCCCGTGCCCGGGCCGGCCTGCCGCACCTGCCCCTACCGGGTGTGGTGCCCGCGGGGGGAGGACGCCGCCCCGTGACCCGGCCCCGCGCGCCACCGCCGGGGGCGGCGCCACCGCGTCGCCCCATTACCGGATACCCACGCCTCCCGGGGCGGTTATTCGTAATACGGGTGACCCCGCTGAATCCCGCTGACGGCGGCCCTCCGGATCACGAATAACGCTAGTCTCCATGCCATGACGCAGCACAACGAGACCGCAGGGGTGCCCTCCTCCGGTCAGGTCCGACGACCACGGTTCCACAGGCCCAACCCGGACCTGGCCGCGGCGATGGAATGCGTCCGCTGCCACGAATCCGGTGTGGTGAACCCGCCCGGCTGGCCGCCCAAACCGCCCAAGCGCCGGGAGGGGCCGCCCCCGCCCACCCCGAACCCCAACCGGGACCTGCCCCTCACCCTGCACAAGATGGAGTTCCTGCGGGAGGTGTGGTCCTACGTCGCCTCCAAGCAGGTGGGCAGCGACCCCGACAGCCGCTACCTCGCCCTGGTCTGCGCCCTGCGGGGCGCGATCCGCGGCAAGGTGTACCTGCTCGGCCAGGACATGCGGATCCTCCGCCTGGAGGACCCGCACGCCTCGCTCGGCGACCTGATCTCGTCTGGCTGGCTGGTCACCACCCCCGAGCGGGTGATCGAGTCCCACCCCTCCGATCCCGCCCTGTGCGACCTGCCCGACATCGAGGGCAACCCCTGGAACATCGGCCAGGGGGTGCGCTCGCGCGCCTCGGGCTGGGTGGCCCGGGCCATGGGCCACAAGAAGATGCGCAAGAAGCCCAACCGGCTCCGACTGACCGGCGCCTACCTGGCATCGCGCGCCGAGCCCGGCGGCCGCATCCGGGTCCCCCGGGTGGAGGTCACCGTGGCGTGCGCCCTTTCGGGCCCCGACGAGCTCACCGAACTGCTCGAATGGCTGGAGCGGATCGAGTGGATCGTCTCGGTCCGCGACGACGGCGCGGTCATCGAGGCGGAGCTCGGCGAGACCACCGCCTGGCTCGCGCCCCTGGCCCCGCCACCGCCGACCCCGCCCCGGACCTCTCCGGCCACGACACCGCTGGACGCCCCGGTGGAGGAGCGCGCCGACGCCCTGCTCGGCGACCGCGCGGCCGAGGTCGCGCGCTGGGCGGGCGAATACCGCTCCGACCACGGCCACGGCCCCAGCTGGTCGGCGGTGGCCGCGCACTTCGGATGGCCGCCCCGGTCCGCCCCCGACCACGACGTCACCCAGGAGATCTTCGGACGCCTGGAACGCGAGGGCTGGCTCACCGGCTTCGGTGTGCCCTTCGGCCTCAGACCCGGTGCGGCTCTCGACCGCGAGAACGCCGCGTAGACCTTTCCCCTAGCGACGGCGCCCCCTCCGGTGCCGTCGCCGCCGTCGGCCTCGCCCTCCGGCAGCCCCCGCGCGGAGGGCGGGTCGAGGTGGCAGGGTCCTCCGTGTCCCCCGTTCAAGGAAAGGCCCTGCCACCGACGGCGCACGCGGCGCGCCCCCGCGCTTCCGCGTGCCGATGACCGTCCGCCGTCCCCGAGGGGAACCGTCGGCGGACAACGCCCCTCTCATCTGGAGAAGGGGCACCGACGGCCGGGCCCTCTCCATGTCCCCTGTTCGTGTGAGGACCCGGCCGTCCCCGTCTCGCACGGGTTGAGGCAAAAGGTTCCGGAGTGGCCTCATGTGGCCCCTGAGGAACCGGTGGCGTAGACCCCACGTCAAAAGAAACGACCGACCCCGCCACGAGGGCGGGCGTCGATTCCGGTCCGTCGAGCCCCGAGTTTCCCCTGCTCACCCCTGACAGGACCACCCCTTCACCGGGGAAGCGGCGCCAGGCCAACGGCCACCCCGGGCGCCTCATCCGTCCGGTCCTGACCGTCGGTGGGAGATCCGTCCCTCCCCCGCTCCGGTCACCGGGCGCACCCTCTCCCGCGCACCCCCGATCCCCGGCCCCGGGCCGTCACGGCACCAGGTTCCACGAGGAGACCACCGGCCGGTCGTGCTCCCGGCCCAGCGTGCACACCGCCCCGGTCCCCAGGGAGAACAGCGCCCCCGCCCGGCCGTCCAGCCCCAGCCACCGCGCCGTGAGCACCCGCAGCACGTGCCCGTGCGCCACCAGCACCGTGTCCGCGGCCCCCTGCTCCCCCACCTGCGCGGACAGCGGCGCCAGCACCCGGTCGACCCGTGCCGCCACCTCCTCCACCCGCTCCCCCGGGTGCTCGGCATCACCCGGGATCACCCCGTCACGCCACAGGTCCCAGCCGGGCCGCTCCCGGCGGATCTGCACGGTGGTCATCCCCTCGTACCCGCCGTAATCCCATTCCCGCAGGTCGGGGTCTGTCCGTGTCACGGCGAGACCGGCGAGTTCGGCGGTGCGCGCCGCCCGCCGCAGCGGACTGGCGACCACCCGCCCGACCGTGCGCCCGGCGAGCAGGGGCCGCAGCGCCTCCGCCTGCCGCTCCCCCTCCGCCGTCAGCGGGACGTCCGTCCGCCCGGTGTGCCGCCGCCCCGAACTCCACTCCGTCTGCCCGTGTCTGACCAGCACCAGTTCACCCATGGTCGGTGTTGTGCCCCGCCACCGCCCGCGGCACTCCGCCCGCCTGTCGGGCCCCGCACCCGCGGCCCCGCCGCGGCACTCCGCGCACCACCGCCGCGACCCCACTACCCTGGTGTTCCGCGCCGCCCGCCCGGGGCCGCGCACCCGGACCGACGACCCGAACGGACACGCGTGGCCACACACGGTTTCGCCGCCTACCGGCTGTGGGCGGCTCCGCCCGGCCGCCCGGACGACCACCCGCCGGTGGACCGCCTCGACAACGAGGGCACCGACCTGCTCGACCTCCTCCACGACGCCGTGCGCGCGTTGCAGGAACGCCCGATGACCGACCCCGAGCGCCGCTCCCACCTGTCGGTGGGCGCCCACCGGCGGACCGGCGACCGCGAGATCGAGGTCCGGCTGGACTACGGCAGGTTCGGCACACCGGGCACCATCCGCAGCGTCGACGAGAACCGGGACCCCTACCACTACGGGGCCCAGGAGGCCGCGACCACGCACCTGCGCGCCCTGCTGGTGGTACCGCAGGGCGGCGCGCACGCACTGGCGATGACCGAGCGCCACCAGGGCCGGGGCGCCGGGACCATCCTGCTGGACCACGTCAAGCGCTGCGTGGACGCCCGGCTGGGCGGGCGCCTGTCGCTGCGCTGCGCCCCGCTGTCGGACTCGGCCGCCTACCGCAGGTTCCTGGAGAGCGCCCACGCCGTGAAGGTGGAGGTCGTGGAGGTCACCCGCGGCGCCGACCTGTTCAACCTGGAGGACCCCCGGCCGATGGGCACCTTCCGGCACGTCCTGACCCCGCCGTCGGGCCAGCGCCACCTGCCCGCCTCCCTGACCGAGCAGATCCTGGCCCGCCGGGTGGACCTGGCGGGGCTGTTCCACCTGCGCGGCACGGACAACATCACGGAGGTCCGGCTGACCCTGCGCGACGGTGCCCGGCAGAAGACGGTGGTCCTGGACGACGGCGGAACCGCTCCGCCGCTCACCCACCTGCTGGCCGAGGACGGGGCACCGCGCCCCTCCGACGAGGCCGCCTACCGGCGCATGCGCGAGGTCGCCGCCGAGGCCCCGCTGCCCTGGGCCGACCCGGCGCCGCCCGCCGCCGACGGGGCCCTGCTGCCGGACTGACCCGCCCGTCGCCCCGGCAGCGGAACGCCCCTCCTGTCCAACGCACGGTCCCGGCCCCAGGAGGGCCGGGGCCGTGGCCGTACACGGGGCCGCCGCGCACCGGAAGGTCCCGGCCACGGGCACGCCCGCACACAGAGCCCGCTGCGCCACCTCTCCGCCCCGGCGGGGACCCGGCCGACCCGCGCACCGCAGGCCCCGCGGCCACGGGCATACCCGCACGAGGGGAAACGACCGGTCCGCACCCCGGGAGGTCCCGGCCACGGGCACGCCCGCACGCGGAGCCCGCTGCGCCACCTCTCCATCCCGGCCGGAGACACGGCCGACCCGCGCACCCGAAGAACCCGGCCGGGGCCTGTGCACCGCCTTCCCGGCGGGCCCTCAGGCGGTGCGGTCCCGGGCCGGGACCAGCCCCAGGGCCTCCCGCAGCCGCTCGCCCTCGGCCTCCTCCAGCCCCTCCCGGGCACACGCCTCGGTCAGCGCCCGGTCCAGGCGCGCCGACCTGCGGGCCACCGCCTCCGGGTCCGCTCCCGCCAGCCCGGCCACCGCGCACCCGAGCGCGTACACCGCCTCGTCGAACCCGGCGCCGTCGGCCAGCGCCGCCCGCAGCCAGGGCCGCAGCGCCCCGCGCACCCGCTCGTGCGCCCCGAACTCCAGCAGCGCGTACCACGCCGCCCCCAGCAGCCGTTCCCCCTCCTCGCCCGGCTCGCGCAGATGCCGCGCCAGGAGCACCGGCACCCCGTCGGCCTCGGCCGCCACCAGGCCCTCCAGCAGCCGCACCCCGGCATCGGCCCGCACCGGCGAGGTCGCCCCGGTGTTCCAGGGCAGCGCCCCGCCGATCCACTCCAGCGCCGCCCGCACCAGCGCCGGGTGCAGCCCCTCGTACCGGGTCAGCTCCCGCAGCGCCGCCTCGGCGTCCTCGTCCACCTCCACCAGCCACTTCAACCGGGTCAGCGCGCCCACCGGGTCGGCCTTGCCGTACTCGGCGCACACCCGCGCCACCACCCGGGCCGTCACCACCGACGCCGGCTCGCGGGCCTCCCCGTACAGCCGCTCCCGCAGCGGCCGCGCGAACCGGGGGTGCACCAGTGCCGCCGAGGACAGCGCCACCACCGCCTCCACCAGGTCCGGCTCCCCCACCCAGGCGTCGAAGAGGTCCACCAGGGCGGCCGGTGCCCCGCACCGGTCGAACAGCGAGAACAAACGGGCCCCGATCCGGTGCGCGGTCTCCCCGCCCCGGCGCACCGCCTCCGCGGCCGCCCACCGGGCCAGGCCCGCGCGCACCCCCGGGTGCTCGTTCCACAGGTGCTCCAGCACCCGGTCGGCGCGGTCCTCCCGCTCGAACAGCACCTCCCCGGCGGCGGTGCGCCGCGCCCCCACCCGCTCCAGGGTGGGACCGATGCCCGCCCCGGCGATACCGTCGGTCTCCCGGGGCTCCACCCCCAGCTCCCCGGCCAGGTCGCGGGCACCGGCCAGAGCGGCCTCGACCGGCTCCCCCTCCAGGACGGCCAGCGCCGCGACCACCACCCGGCTCCACACCCCGTCGGGCCCGGTGGCGTCGGTGAACCAGGCGGCGACCTCCCCATCGCCCCGGTGCCGCTCACGGATCAGGGCGAGCTGCTCGTACTCGCCCGCCCGGCGGTCACGGCCGGTGAGCACCGCGTACGCGGTCCGGGCCAGCGCGGCCGCCTCCCCCGGTGTCGCGCCGCGCAGCATCCCGCACCCGTCGAGCTCGCGCGCCCAGCGCGCGGCCCGGTGGCGGTCGCCCAGCAGGCACCCCAGGTGAGCGGCCAGCACCTCCCTGCGCCCGGGCGGCCGGACGCGCAGGTGCACCGCACCCGGGATCGGGGCCACATCCCACTGGCCGGGGTCGGCGATCACCACCAGCGCCGCCCCGCCGTGGGCCGCCGCCACCGCGAAGCCGCCCAGCGCGCGCAGGAAGGCGTCGGTGAGAGGCCCGGCCCCGGACACGTCCACCAGGTAGCCGCGGCCCTCCTCGGGCCAGACCCCCTGGAAGGGCTCGTCCTCGTCCAGGTCGGCCATCAGCGGCCGCACCACCAGCCCGGCCCGGGTCAGGGCGGCCACCGCCGTACCGGTGCGGCCCTCACCGGGCAGGCCCAGGACCACCCCGCAGCCGGGGCCGCCCTCGCGCAGGCCCGCGCACAGCTCCGCGAACCCGGGGCCGTCCCCCGGCACGAACGAGGAGGCGGTGAACTCCTGGTGCTCGCGCAGCAGCCAGCCCAGGCCGACCCGCTCAGAAGCGGTGAGCCGGACATCCTCCATCACCAGCGCGCAGTGCAGGACCCCCTCGACGCCGTCGCGCACCGCCAGCCGGCCCCGCCCGCCCTCCACCGGCAGCGCGGCGTCCAGCGGCGAGCCGGGGACGATGCGGACGAGCCCCTCACCCGAACCCGGTGCGACGGCCACGGCCCCTCCAGAAGAGAACCTCCGGGCACCCGCACGCACCCGGAGGACAGCATCGTAAGCCACGGCGGGGCGGCCCGGTGCGGGGATCGCACGGCCCGGGGCCCCGGAGAGGACCGGCCCGTCAGGCCTCCGCCCCCGGTGGCGTCCACCCCTCCCCCTGGCGCTCGCTCCAGAACCGCCCGGCCGCCTCCAGCGCCGCCAGGTCGTGGCCGTCCGGCTCCAGACCCGCCTCGCCCCGCAACCGGGCCCGCCCCACCAGGGGGCCGAGGTCGAACACGCTCGCCCCGGCCAGAGAGTCGCCGGGGCGCTCCAGAAGCTCCCGGGCGGCAACGTTGTAGCAGTGCAGCGCCCGGGCCGGGTCCCCGTCTCCCTCGAACAGGTCGGCCAGCAGCCCGGCCGGCCCCGGCTGCAGTCCCCCCGTCCGCAGCAGGTCCTCCACCATCCGCTCCGACTCCGCCCCCCGACCCTGGTCGCGCAGGTCGCGGGCGATCTCGATGAGGGCGTACTGGGCGTCCTCGGGGGCCGGCGGGTGATCGCGCAGGGCCTCCAGCAGCCGCAGCCCCCGCTCGCGCTCACCCTCGTGCAGCAGGTGCTCGGCGGTCTCCACCAGGATGGTTCCGGCCTCCTCCGGGTAGCACTGCAACTCCCGGAGCAGCCCCTCGCGCAGCTCGAGTTTCTCCAGGGTCTCCGCCAGGGGTGCGGGGACCGTTGCGGGGTAGGACGCCCCGATCGTGTCATCGGCCATGGAAACGAAGCTAGACCGCGCGGGGCCGCCGTGTGGGCTGTTCGTCCGAATCAGGACCTGCGCACCACACCCCGCACCCGGACTCCCCGCACATACCACCGGATGTGAATCCGGCCAACCACTCCTCCGGAAGGATCCGGACCGGTGTTCGGAACCGCATGTGTACACTCGTGACCTGTTCGCTCGCCAGCGTGGATGGGACGGTTCATGGACACCGGTGACGTGGAGGTGACCTCGGCGGACATCGCCAGGATCGCCGGGGTGAAACCCACCGCGGTCAGCAACTGGCGGCGCCGCCACGACGACTTCCCGCGCCCCGTCGGCGGCACCGACCGCAGCCCCCGGTTCGACCTCGCCGAGGTGGAGCGCTGGCTGTCCGCCCACCGCCGCGCCCCCACCATCGACCCCGACCAGCGCCTGTGGCAGGCGGTGGACTCCCTGCGCTCCTCCACCCCCGCCGAGACCGCCCTGGCCTGGGTCGGGACCCTGCTGCTGCACCTGCACCGCCACCCCGACCCGCGCCCCGCCGGGACCACCGACCCCGCGGCCCTGTTCGAGACCGCCCGCGCCGGGTTCGGCGCGTCCCTGGCCGACGCCGGCCTGGAACACCTGACCGGAACCGGCACCCCGCCCGCCGCCCACCTGCCCGTCCTGGCCGACGCCGCCGTGCGCGCCGCCCGCGGCAGCAGCCCCGCCCTCGCCTTCGAACGCCTGCTGACCCGCCTGGACCAGCGCGCCCCCTCCGGTTCGCACACCCTGCCCCCCGCCCTCGCCGACCTCATGGTCCGCCTGGCCGCAGGCGGGGTCGGCGCCGTCGCCGACCCCGCCTGCGGCCGCGGCGAACTCCTGCTCGCCGCGGGCCGGGCCGGGAGCTCCCCCCTGCACGGACAGGACCGCGACGCCCCCTCCGCCCTGCTGACCGCCCTGCGCGCCGGATTCGCCGGCCTCCTCGACCAGCGCCTGGCCCTCAGCGTCGCCGACGGCCTGCGCTCCCCCTCGCTGCCCCCACAGGGCGCCGACACCGTCCTGTGCGCACCGCCCTTCGGCGAACGCAACTGGGGCGCGGAGGACCTCGCCGAGGACGAGCGCTGGGTGTACGGCACCCCGCCCCGCCTGGAATCGGACCTGGCCTGGGCCCAGCACTGCCTGTCGCTGGCCCGCCCCGGAGGCTCCGTCGTGATGGTGATGCCGCCCGGCGCCGCCGCCCGCCCCTCCGGCCGCCGCATCCGCCGCGAGATGCTCCGCGCGGGCGCCTTCCGCGCCGTCATCTCCCTGCCCCCCGGCCTGGCCGCCCACTACGCCGTCCCCCTGCAACTGTGGGTGCTGCGACGCCCCGAACCCGGGCACGCCCCCGGCCCCGTCCTGCTCGCCGACACCTCTCCCCACACGCCGGGCGAACCCGCCGACGAGACCGCCGTCGTCGCCCTCGTCGACCGGCTGTGGAACGACTTCCTCGACGACCCCGCCCGGACCGCCGTACCCGGTGTCGCCCTCGGCGTGGACGTCGTGGACCTGCTCGACGAGCACGTCGACCTCACCCCCCGCCCGCGCCTGCCCCTCCCCCGCACCGCCGCCGTGGACGTGGAGGAGTTCGGCCGCGACCGCCGCCGACTGGAGTCCTGCCTGCGCACCCTGCGCACCCTGGTGCCCCGGCCCCCCGAGGAGGCGCCCCGGGCCGAACCGACCCGGGTGGTCACCCTGGCGGAACTGGCCAAGGCCGGATCGGTGACGATCCGCCGCCCCGCCCACCGCCGCGGCGCCCCGGGCCGCCGCACGGACGGCCACCGGATCACGGCCAGGGTGATATCCGGCGAGGACGTCGCCCTGGGCCGCCCGGCCTCGGGCCGGGAAGAGGTCGACGCCGACCCCATGCGCAACCCCCCGGTCCAGGAGGGCGACGTGCTCATCCCCGCCGTGGCCCCGCGCCCGGTGGCACGGGTCGCCACCGAGGCCGACGCCGGCGCCTACCCCGGCCCGGGCCTGTACGTGGTGCGCACCAACCCCGGCGCGGTGGACCCCTGGTTCCTGGCCGGGTTCGCCACCAGCACCGCCGAGAGCCGGACCACGGCCCGGGCCGGCAGCAGCATGCGCGGCGGCCTGCGCCTGGACCCGGCCCGGATGCGCCTGCCCGTCCTGCCCGTGGAGGAGCAGCGCCGCCACGGGGAGATGTTCCGACAGGTGGCGAGGTTCCGCGACGCCCTGCACGAACTCGACTCCCTGGGCCGGGGACTGGCCGACCGCAGCGTGGACCTCATCGCGGGCCGCTGGGCCCCGGGACCGCCCGCCACCTGACCCCCGCCGTGCCCCTTTTCCCAACGAAAGTACGGTTCGCCGCCCCCGCCCACCGGGTTTTCCACACCAATGTCGCGGAAACCCACCCGAGACCCGTCCACGGAGCGATAGAGAAGGTGACGTCGATTCCTTCCTCGTAAGGAGAATCCGGGAGTGGACACGCCCTCTCACCACCCGCTTCCCGAGCCGCCCCGGGTCTCGGCCCGCCCGGTGCGCCTTCATCCGCAGACACAGCTGGCCTTCGCCGCCTCGCACTGCCCTCTGTACGCCAACACCCTGGCCCTGGCCCGGTGGGCGGGCCCCACCGTCCCGGTCAGCGCCCACGGCCTTCCCGAGACCCCGCTGATCCACGAGGCCGTGCGCACCCTCTCCCTGTGGCCCGCCGAACCTCCGTCTCCCGGACCCTCCCCCGACGAGGCCTGGGACACGCCCGCCCCCGCGTTCGCCCTGCCCTGGTGGCAGGCGATCCGGCTGGGCATGGTCGAGCTCGCCGCCGGGCAGGCCCGGCCCGCCCCCGACCTGGAGGAACGGGCCCGCGACCCGCGGCAGATCCTGCTGTGGTGGAGCGACATGTTCGAGACCACCGTCGAGGGCGCCCGCGGCGACCTGACCACCACCGAGCCGGGCACCACCGGCCCCGACCTGCTCCCCCTGGTCCTGCGCTCCCTGTACGAGGCGCCCGACCGCTCCCGCGTCCCCCTCACCGACCTGGTCGCCGGGCTGCTGGCCGACCCCGGCACGGTCCCCCTGTCACCCCGGGTCCGCCGACGCCTGCCCGACCTCCTCCTGCACATGCTGTGGCAGCTGGCGGAGACCGGGGCGGTCCACCTCGACCACCGCCGCCCCGGCGGCGGCCCCTGCCTGGTGCGGCTCACCCCGCTGGGACGCTACGGGGTCCGCCAGATCCTGCTGTCGGTGGGCGTGCCCGCCCCTCTCATCGACGACATCGGCCGGGTGGGAGCCGCAGAGTTCCTCGACTCGCTGAGGTCCTTCTCCTCCGACGGGCGGCTCATCGCCATCGACTCCTGGCTGGCGGCCCGCACCCCGGCCCGCGCCCTGCGGGAGGTGTGCGAGGCCGTCGACCGGCCGGGGGTGGAACCGCGCCGCTGGGAGGGCGCCGCCGTCCTGGACCTGACCAGCTCCCACCTGGGCCCGCAGCTGCGCGGCCTGCTGCACTGCGACCGGCCGCCCCGGGCGCACCTGGCCGCGATCGTCCTGCTGGGCTCGCGGATGCTCCGCCAGGACGAGATCGACCGGATCATGGCGGGCCGCGGCCCGTGGGTGATCGTGGACATGCTCGCGGCCGCGCTCTCCGGCGGGGAGGAGGGCCTGGCCGACTTCCTCGCCTCCCCCGCCACCGGCGGACTGGAGTCCCTGCTCCTGGACGACGTCGACCGGCTGCGCCGCGCCGGCCACCCCGACACCGTGGGCGTCCTGGAGGCGCTGGGCCGCGTGCACCCCGACCCGGAGCGGGCGGCCCGGGCCCGCACCGTCGCCTTCCTGCTCCGGACCCTGGGCCGCCCGGACCGTCCCCGGTGACTCAGGAGGGCAGGGCGTCCAGGTACACCCAGGCGCCCTCGAGCCGGACGAAGCGGCTGTGCTCCACCATCTCCCCCGCACGGCCGCCCTCCCGGTAGCGGGCGCGGAACCGCACCGTGCCCTCGGTGTGGAAGGGGGTGCCTCCGCCGGTCTCCAGGATCTCCAGGCCGGTCCACTCGGTGTCCGGGTCCGCCTCCACCCGGGCCGGCCTGGTGTCGGGGTGCCAGGTGCGCTCCAGGTAGGCGCGGTCGCCGACGGCGAAGGCGCTGTAGCGCGAGCGCATGAGCGCCTCGGCGGTGGCCGCCGCCCGGTCGCCGCGGTGGGCCGGACCGCAGCAGGATCCGTACTCCCCGCCCCCGCAGGGGCAGGGGGCGGTGTCCGGGGGGCGGGCCGGGGCGGTGCGTTGGCGTGTTCTGCGCTGCGACATCCTCCCATTGTGGCGTCCGGCCGGACCGGCGGGATCCGGCGCCCGGCCGCAGGCGGGAGACTGGCTCCATGACCTCTTCCCCGGACCTGCCCGACGAACTCCTCCCCGGCAACGACCCGCTGGCCCTGCTGGCCGACCCCGCCGCCGTCCCCGACCGCGCGGAGGAGTACGCGGCGGCCGTCCGCGACCTGGTGCGCGAGGTGGAGGCGCTCTCCGCGCTGGACGAGTGGGCCGCCGCCGAGGCCCTGGCCCGCCGCGCCATCGTGCTGATCGACCGCACCGTCCCGCTGCTCACGGATCCGGACACCCCGGCGGCGGAGGCCGCGGCCCTCGTCCCGCTGCACGCCGCCGCCTGCGCGCGGGCCGGTCTCGACCCGGAGGAGGTCGCCCGGTGGCTGCTGGCCGCCCGGGCCAACGGCCAGGAGGTCCCCGCCCTGTCGGCGGACGCCTACGCCGAGGCTCTGGGGCCGGAGGGCGCCGCCGCCTACACCGCCTCCCTCGCGGCCCTGCACGACCTCGACCCCGCCACCGCCGCCCGCCTGGACACGGACTGACCACCGGCACGGGCCGCACCGCGGCAGCGCGCGCCGTGTGCCGCGCGCTGCCGCGGGCCCGTCGTCCCCGCTCCGGCCCCGGCACTCCGCCGAACGGCACCGCGAATTCGGGGCGCCCTCCTGTGTGATTCCCGTTTTCGTTGGGGCCGTTGGCGTGGATTGGTGCTCGATGACCGATCCGCCACCTTTATAGCGTAGATCAAATATTTTTTCTTGGATTTTTGCGAAAAGCCCGCGCGGGACCGGCCGGGCCCGGTACGTTCGGTCACGCGAACACCACCCCCACTCGGCGGCCCCGCCCCGTACCCTTTCTCCTGTTCGGCCGCGATCGCCGCCCCCACGCCGCCGGCCCCGGCAGGAAGCCGCCCCCGGCCACCTCCTCCACCCCCTCCGCGCCCGCCCCCGCGCGGAAGCCGACCGGCGGACGGCGCCCGGAGCAGAAAAGGGAAATCACCTCCACGGAACTCCAGGATAAGCTTCGGAACGCACCCCCGCCTTTCCGGGGAGAAATGCGAGCACGCCCGCGAGCGACCCCACCAGGAGGAACAGCAGAATGCCGACAGTCGAATGGAACCGCAAAACATGGGGCAAAACGCACTCCTGGGACAAGAACGGCGACGAGTGGTCCTTCATGGCCGCCCACTGCGGCCAGCCCTACGAGGAATGGAAGACGTCGCTCATCGACACCCTGCTCGTCCCGGGGGCCTCCCTCGGCCCCTCCCTGGAGATCGGCCCCGGTCACGGCCGCTGGACCGAGCACCTGCTGGAGCACTCCCCGCAGGTGTGGATCGTGGACGTCAACGAGAACTGCCTCGACCACTGCCGTGAGCGCTTCGCCGACCGCCCCGGCCTGCGCGTCCACCACACCGACGACTGCGGCATGGAACCCGTCCCGGACGCCTCCGTCGCGTTCGTGTGGTCCTTCGACGTCTTCGTCCACCTGGACCCGGACGTCATCACCGGCTACCTCGCGCAGATGTCCCGGGTCATGGCCCCCGGGGCGACCGCGGTCGTCCACCACGCGGGCAAGCCCGACTGGTCGCTGCGCCTGGCCCCGCTCACCCGCCGCGCCGGGCGTCCGGGCCGCATCGCCCAGCGCTGGATCAGCCAGCGGCGCTGGCGCGACGACGGCAACCGCTCCGACGTCTCCCCCGAGGCCTTCGCCCGCTGGGCGGAAGCCAGTGGCCTGGAGGTGGTCGAGCAGCGCACCTCCTGGGGCGACCGCGGCCAGCACACCGTCGCCAGGTACCGCGACCGCATCACCGTCCTGCGCAAACCCTCCTGACCGCGGCCCGGACCGGCCGGCGCCCTCACTCCCGGGGCGCCGACCGGCAGCCCCACCCGCAGGACTCCATGATCCGGGCCACGCCCTCCTCCAGGGAGGCGCCGCCCCCGATGGCCTCCTCCACTCCCCCGGGCAGCAGGTCCCGCGACCGCCACCAGCGCCGCAGGGACTCCGCCCCGTACTCCGCCGCCTCGGGCCCGGTGGCGTGCCGCTCCACCGTCACCCCGAAGGGCACGTCGAGGTAGAAGCACCGGGACACCCCCCTGTGGTCGGCCACCAGCGCGGTGAGCATGTCCCCGTACCGGTCGGCGTACAGGACCCCCTCCACCACCACGTGGAACCCGTGGCCCAGGACGTAGCGGGCCGTCGGGTCGATGAGTCCGATGTCGGCGCCCCCGACCGCGCCGCGCTCGCGCAGCACGGTGCGGCGCACGTTGTCCCGGCCCACGACGGCCGGCCCCGCCCGTACGCGGCGCGCGCCCCGGCGGCCAGGGAGCTCTTGCCCGAGGCCGAGTCGCCCCGGATCACCACCAGACGCGTGTCCGGCCGGCCCGCCACCACGGAACCTCCCCGAATCCGGCCTGTGGACAACCCGATCCGGGCGGGTCGGGGCGCACATACTCGGACCATGTCGACCTCACGCGCCCGCATCCTGCTGTCCGCCCTCCTGCGGGATCTGCCCGGCAGGCACCACATCCTCACCCTCTACACCGGCGATCCGGTCTCCACGTCGATCGTCCTGCACGCCGGGGGCTGGGACATCGAGCACCCGCCGGTGGTGGAACGGCTGTCCACCGTCCTGGCCACCGGCCGCAGCGCCGCCGTGGTGCTGCGCAGCTTCACCGAACGGGTCTCCCACACCCTCCCGGACGGCCTGGAGGTCCCGGTCAAGGTGGTCCGCGGCTGGCGGATCGCCGACCACACCCTCCAGCCCCTGGACGAGGCGGAGATGTTCGACGCCCACTGCACCGACGCCGCCTCCGGCGAACCGATCCCCCCGGAGCGGGGGGTGGAGTTCGCCCCGGCCCCGGCCGTGGACCTCTCCGCCTTCCACACCCGGTGAACCCGGCCCGCGTCTCCCGGCGACACGGCTCCGCACCCCGGGCGCGGCCGGAGCCGGGTGAGCGCTTCCCGCCGGGCGCCGCCCTCTGCGGTCATCGGGGCGGCCGCTCCCGAGCGGAAGCGGTGCCATGCCGGGCCCCTGCGCGGTTCCTCCCCTCCGGCACCGGCCCCATCGCCCGCACGGCCGGCCGGGCTCGGACGGCACGGGCCCGGTGCGCCCGGGGCGCTCCCCCGGCGGGCACACGGTCACCGTCAGGGCGGCGCGCCCCGAACCCGCCGACACCCCCGGCTTCCGGCGCCGCTCCACCGTGGGGACCTCTGTCACCCGCGGGTCGGACGGCCTGTACACCGCCAGGTCGTGGAGGCCCGCCCCGGCGGCGACCCGCCGCGGCCGGCCCCGGGGGAGAGGCGGGCCCCGCACGGCGCTCCGCGGCCGTTCGGGACGGCGGCGGCCGCCACAAGGGGCACCGGCCGGTTCGTGAAGGTGCGCTACGTGGCCGCAGCGACGGCGCTCCCGTCCGCCGGATCCGTGCTCTTCGGGCCGCCGGCCGGTCCCGTGTGCGGGATGCGGGAGCCGCTCTGCGACGAAGCCCCGGCGTTCGCCCGGGACCTGCCCACGGGAATGCCCGGGGTCCGGCTCCTGGGGGCCGGTGCCGTCCCCGCCCTCCTCGGCGAGGGCTCCTCGGGACGCGGCCTCCTCGTCGTGGACCTGAGGCGGCTGCGCGTGGGGGACCGCCCCTTCCTCCCCGGCCCGGCGCCGCCTGCGCTCCCCCAAGGCCCCCGTTGCCCGTTCCGCTTCGGGCGGGGCCGAGATCGGCATCGCCGCGGAGTCCGCAGGAGGCCGCGCACCCGACGCGGTCCGGCTGCGGCGCCACCGCGTGGTCGGGCCCGACCGGGGCCGCACGGTCGCCTCCGCGCGCCTGCCGAACGCGGCCGTCACACCGCGCCGGGTGTGCGAGGCGCTGGAGCACCTCGGCGGCGACGCACACGTCCGGTCCCGACGGCCCCCGTGGTCGGAAGTGACCGGCCGCGGGGCCGGTCACCGGGTTCAGGCCGACGGGTCGGCGTCCTGGGAGCCCTCCTCCTCGGTCTCGCCGGTCCGGTGGGGCACGGCGATCTCCAGGGTGACGCCCAGCTCGCGTACGGCGCGGGCCGACGACTCCGGGAGGCGGTCGTCGGTGATCACCGACGAGAAGCGGGTGAGCGGCGCGACCTTGAAGGTGCCGAAGGACCCGTACTTGTCCGCGCCGGCCACGAGCACCGCCGTGGAGGCGGCGGCCATGGCCGCCCGCTTGACCGCCACCTTCTCCCGGGAGGGCGTGGTCGAGCCGCGGTTCAGGTCCCAGGAGCTGGTGGAGATGAACGCCGTGTCGATGTTGAACTCGCCGACGGTGGCGGCGGCGATGTCCCCGACCGAGGAGCGGTTCTCCCGGTCCACCATCCCGCCGACGAGGAACAGGGTCACGTCCGGGTGGTCGCTGAAGGAGGCCGCCGTGGTGATGTCGTTGGTGATGACGGTGAGGCCGGCCGTGGTCCACAGCAGGGGGACCAGGTGCCCCAGCGTGGTCCCGGCGTCGAGGTAGAGGGTCTGGCCGTCGCCCACGAGCGACGCCGCGGTGCGGGCCATCGCCCGCTTCTCCGCCACGTCCGCTCGGGACTTGTCGCGGTAGGAGGGCTCGGCGCGCACCTGGGAGACCAGCTCGACGCCCCCGGGCACCGAGCGCACTCGGCCCTCGCCCTCCAGCGTCATGATGTCGCGGCGCACCGTCATGTGGGAGACACCGAGGATGTCGCAGAGCTCCCGCACGCTCAGCACCCCCATGCCGCGCAGTTCCCGCAGTAGCAGCTCGCGTCGTTGCGCCGGGATCATCGTCCTCCTTCGGGGCCGTCTCACCCGTCATGGTAAACCAGAGTTACCACATGATCTCAGATGTGATGATTATTGACTCATATGTGCATGCGATGTTAAAACTTGGCTCATCGCCGATGCGGGACGCGGGCACGCGCCCTCCATGAGGCGGGAGAAGGAGAACCCATGCAAGACACCGACGCCACCACCGCGCCGCCCTCCCCGGTGCGGTACGCGCTCACCGGGGCGCGCGGCGGATTCGCGCGCACCCTGCTCGCCCAGACGAGGCACATCGAGCGCCTGCGGCCCGCCGTGCTGTGCGACCTCGACACGGCCGGTACCGTCGCCCTGTGCACCGAGCTCGGCTACGACCCCGCCGACCTGCGCGTGTGCGCCGACGGGCGGGAGCTCGCCGCACTGGAGGAGGGGCGCATCGCTGTGATCGCCGACGCCGCCCTCCTCGAACACGCCGGCTACGACGTGCTCGTCGAGGCGACCGGCAGCCCCGGGACCGGAGCCCGGGCCGCCCGCACCGCCATCACCACCGGCCGCCACGTCGTCATGGTCTCCAAGGAGGTCGACTCCGTCGCCGGCATCGCCCTGGCCGACCTGGCCCGTGAGCGCGGCGTCGTCTACACCCCCGGTATCGGCGACCAGCCCGCCAACCTCATCGAGTGGTACGAGCGCACCCGACGGCTGGGCCTGGACGTCGTCGCCATCGGCAAGTCCGGCGAGTACGACCTCGTCTTCGACCCCGCGACCGGACGCGTGCGCCAGCTCGACCAGGAGATCGACGCCCCCGGCCTCGCCGACCTGCTCACCCTGGGCGAGGACGTGCCCGCGACCCTGCGGGCACGCGCCCGCGCGGTGGCCGCCCTCCAGCGGTCGGCCACCGCCGACTACTGCGAGATGGCCGTGGTGGCCGACCACACCGGCCTGGTCCCGGACGTGGAGTCACTGCACTACCCGGTGGCACGGACCGCCGAACTCGCCGACGTCTACGCCCTGGCCGAGGACGGCGGAATCCTCGGCCGCCCCGGTGCCGTCGACGTGTTCAGCGTCCTGCGCCTGCCCGGGGAGGCCTCCTTCGCCGGGGGCGTCTTCGCCGTCGTGCGCACCGGGGACCCCGTCACCTGGGAGATGCTCGCCCAGAAGGGGCACGTGGTCTCCCGCTCGGGCCGCTACGCCTGCCTGTACCTGCCCTACCACCTCATGGGCGTCGAGACCCCCCTGAGCATCCTCGACGCGGCCGACCGCCACCGCTCCGCCGGCACGCGCCGCCCCGCCCGCCACACCGTCCTGGCCGGGCGCGCCCGCGGGCCGCTGGCCGCCGGTACGCGCCTCGACATGGGCGGACACCACCACGACGTCACCGGCGTCACCCCAGTCCTGATGGACGCCGGGCAGGCGCCCCGCGACATCACACCGCTCTACCTCGCGGCCCACTGCGTCCTGGCCCGCGACGTCCCCGCCGGCGAACCCCTGCGCCTGGGCGACCTCGCCGACCCCGACGAAGACCTCCTCCACGCCTGGCGCCACGCCCGGTCCCTCCCCCCGAACGATCGGAGCCGGTGACATGTCCGACCTCTACACCCTCGGGGCGTTCGTCGCCGCCATCGTCGTCCTCGTCCTGCTCATCGCCCGCTTCAAGGTCCACCCCGTGGCCACGCTCTTCATCGTGGTCGTCTCCCTGGGCCTGCTCCTGGGCATGGGCGGCGAGGGCACCGTCGAACTCGTCACGGCCGGATTCGGCAACACCCTGGCCAACGTCGGCCTGCTCATCATCTTCGGCTGCGTGCTCGGCAAGATGCTCGAACTCAGCGGCGCGGCCCTGAAGATCACCGAGACGGCGCTGAAGATGTTCGCCGAGAAGCGCGTCCCCTGGGCGATCGCCCTCGCCTCGGTCGTCCTGGGCATCCCCCTGATCGCCGACACCGCCGTCGTCATGCTCATCCCCATCGTGTCCGCGCTGGCCTACCGCACGGGCATCTCGATGATGAAGCTGGGCCCGATCCTCTACCTCGGCGCCTACGTCATGACCTCGGTCGTCCCGCCGGGCCCCGGGCCGCTGGCCTCGGCCTCCCTGCTGGACGTGTCCATGGGCGAGGCGATCCTCTACGGGCTCGCCGTGGGCCTGCCCGGCGTCCTCGCCGCCACCCTCTACCTGTCGCGGACCAGGACCCACGTCCCGCCCAAGCCGGAGTTCGTCGAACACCTGGCGGGCGGTCCCGGAACGGGCTCCGCCGGGACCGGGACCGACGCACCCGCGCAGGAGGAGGCGCCGCGGGTGGGCCTGTTCGGCTCCCTGCTGCCGATCGTCGCGCCCATCCTCCTCATCGTCACCGCCGCCCTGGCCGCCCCGGTCCTGCCCGAGGGCTCCCCGCTCGCCTCCGCCGTCCTGTTCGTCGGCGAGCCCACCATCGCCCTGTTCCTGGCCTGCCTGCTCGCCCTGCCGCTGTTCCGGGGCCGCTGGCGCGACAAGGAGACCCTCAACGACCTCTTCGAGTCGGGCCTGCGCATCGCCGCGATGCCCATCGCGCTCACCGGCGTCGGCGGGGCCCTGGCCACCATCATCCGCGAGACCGGCGTGGCCGAGAGCGTCGCCGGGAGCATCGAGAACGCCGGCCTGTCGCCGATCATCATCCCCTTCCTCGTCGCGGCCGCCGTGTGCACCATCACCGGCTCGAACATCCTCGGCGTGATGACCTCGGCCGCCATCATGCAGCCCCTGATCCCCGAACTCGACCTCTCCCCGCTCGCGGTCTACCTGGCGTGCGCCACCGGCGCCCAGATCATGAAGCACGCGAACTCGTCGGGTTTCTGGGTCACCACCACCCTGTCGAACATGACGGTGGGCCAGGGCATCCGCTCCATCGGCGTGGCGTCGGCGCTCTCCGGCGTCACCGGTTTCGCGGTGCTCTACGCCCTGCTCACCTTCGGCCTGGTCTGACCCGGCCGCCCCTGGCCGCCCCGCGCCCCGGCCGCAGTGCCGCGGGGCGCGGGCGCGGCCCCCGCGAACGAGAGAACCCAGCACAGGAGGACACCATGGCGACCCTCGGCGTGATCGCCGACGACCTCACCGGCGCGACCGACATCGCGATCGCCCTCGCCTCCGCCGGCCACCGGACCACCGTCGTCCTGGGGGACGAACTCCCGGACGGCACGGCGGTCGGCGCCGACGCCGTCGTCGTGGCCCTGAAGTCGCGCACGGCCCCCGTGGAGGAGGCGGTCTCGGCCTCGCTACGGGCCCTGGACCGGCTCCGCGGCGCCGGCTGCGAGAGGTTCTACGTCAAGTACTGCTCCACCTTCGACTCCACTCCCGCCGGCAACATCGGTCCGGTCTGCGAGGCGGTCCTGGAGGCGCTGGAGGAGGAGGTCACGGTGATCGCCCCCGCCTTCCCCGCCAACGGGCGCACCGTGTACCGGGGCCACCTCTTCGTCGGGGACGACCCCCTCGACGAGTCCCCCATGCGCCGGCACCCGCTCACCCCGATGACCGACTCGAGCCTGCCGCGACTGCTCGCACCCCAGCTCAGCCGGGGCCGGGAGGACGTCGCCCTGGTGCCCTGGCCGGTGGTCGCCCGGGGGGTCGAAGCCGTGCGCGAGGCCCTCGACCGGGCCGGTGCCGCGGGAGCCCGGTTCGTCGTCGTGGACGCGCTGTCCGACGAGGACCTGGACGTACTGGCCCGCGCCACGGAGCACCTGCGCCTGCTCACCGGCGGCAGCGCCCTCGCCCGGGGCCTGGCCGGACCCCGTCCGGGCGCCCGCCCGGCACCCGCCCCGCCCGCGGGGCCGCGCGTGGTGCTCTCCGGCAGCGCCTCCCGGGCCACCCAGGGCCAGGTCCGCCACGCCCTCGCCGCGGGCGGCGGGCACCACCTGCGCCCCGCCGACCTGCGCGCGGACTTCGAGGGCACCGTGGCGCGGGCCGCCGAAAGCGCACTGCGCTCCGGCGGGACCGCCCCGTTCGTCGTCTACGCGACGGCCGCACCCGAACACGTCGTGGACACCGCGGACGCCCCGCTCATCGAGGGGGCGCTGGCGGAGATCGCCGAACGCCTCGTCGCGGCGGGCGTGCGCGCCCTGCTCGTCGCGGGCGGGGAGACCAGCGGCGCGGTCGCGGGCCGGCTGGCGCCGGGCCCCCTGGCCCTGGGCCCCGAGGTCGACCCGGGCGTGGCCTGGATGGTCGGCCGCCGGAACGGCGAGGACCTGCACCTGATGCTCAAGTCCGGCAACTTCGGCCGCGAGGACCTGTTCGTCCGTGCCTGGAAGGGGAACGCGTGAACCGGGCGGAGGCCGCCGGGGAACTGTGCACGGCCGGGCGCCGGGCCGTCGGCCTGGGATTGAGCCCGGGCGCCTCGGGCAACATCTCCGTACGCGCGGACGGCGTCACCCTCATGAGCCCCACCGGTGTCTCCCTGGGCGGGCTGGAGCCCGACGGCCTGTCCGTGCTGGACGCCGACGGCCGGCACGTCGACGGGCCGCCGCCGTCCAAGGAATTCCCCCTGCACCGGGCGATGTACCGCCGCGTCCCACAGGCCCGGGCGGTCGTCCACCTGCACTCGCCGCACGCGACGGCGGCCTCCTGCCTGCCCCCGTGGTCGCCCGGCTCCGCGCTGCCCCCGGTGACGCCCTACCTGGTGATGCGGGTCGGCCGGGTGCCGCTCGTCCCGTACGCGGCGCCTGGCAGCGCCCGGCTGGCCGAGAACGTGTCCGCCCTGCCGGGCCGCTTCGCCGCGGCACTGCTGGCCAACCACGGTTCGCTGGTGGCCGCAGCCGATCCGGCGGCGGCGCTGGAGGGCGCCGTGGAACTGGAGGAGGCCTCCCGGATCGTCGTCGCCCTGCACGGACGGGAGTACTCCGTGCTGGCGCCCGAGGACGTCAGGGAGCTGACGGAGCGCCACGGGACCAGCTGGGACCTCTGACCGGCGCCGTGGGTCCGCCCGGGGCGGGGCGTGCGCGCCCCACCCCGGGCACCTCGCGCCCGCCCCGGGCACCTCGCGCCCGGCACGGGGGCCCGGGCGGGTCGGCGTCATCCGCCCGGAACCGGGGATGCCGCCCGCGCCGGAGGCCACCGGTCCGGGCCGCCGCCCAGGAGCTCCCCGGGACCGGGATCGGCGGGCAACCCCTCCTGCACGTCCTCCTCCACCCGCGCCCCGCGACCGGTCATCCCACCTCCGTCGGCAACGGATCCCACGGGATCACCGCCGTGGCCGCCCAGCGGCCTGCCGGGCGGCCACGGTGGTCCCCGCCCGGCAGGCCGGGCCGTCCCGGAAGCAGCGCCTTCACCGGCCGCCGTCCTCCGGTGGGAGGGCGGAACGGAACACCCGGGCGGGCGTGTCGTCCGTGGTCCCGGAGGCGCGCGGGGCCCCGCGCGCAGGGGCCTGGAGGAGCCGCCGCTGGTGTGATCCGTCGGCGCGCGGCCGCGGAATGTCGGAGGCGCCGGGCACCATGGACGGCACCGACACCCCCATCCCACCCTCGACTTGAAGAAATCCGACCACGATCGCGGCGGGTTTTCTCCAGGCGCACAGAACCCGAGAGGTGTCTCTTGCTGATCGCCGCACACGACCACCCCCGACGGGACGACCGCCTCGCCCTCCTGGGCACCTCCTGGCCGGTCATGGAGAAGGCCCTGCGCATGAGCGAGGCGGGTCTGCGCCGGGTGACCGAGAGCCACGGCCGGACCGCCTCGGGCCAGTACGCCTACCACGAGCGGCTCGCCGCGCTGCGGTCGGAGCAGAAGGTCCGGTACGGCTGGGACAACGTCAGCCACCTGCAGATCGACCTCACCGTCGACCCCGGGCGCACCGTCGGCATCCAGACGCTGAGCGGCGACTCCAACACCGGCAACCCCGAGGCCGTGCCGCGCAGCCAGCACCCGCGAGGGCCCAACGGACGCCACCTCCTCACCGACGAGACCGTGTTCGAGCAGCTCTCCCTGCCAGGTCTGCCGACGGAGCTCGTCCCGGCCCCGCCCGAGCCCTCCGAGCTCGACGGGCTGGAGGTGTGGGTCTTCCTGACCTACCGAAAGCCCGAGACCGACAGCGGTCCCGCGAAGTGGCATAGTGAACTGTCCCGCCCCGGCCCGCCCGACGAGCAGGGGTACCTCACCTCCTGGCACGAGCGCATCCTGTTCCCCGACCTGGAGATCGGGAGCGTGGTCTTCCCCGAGGACGGTGAGGGGATGGAGCCGATCGACATCCCCGTCGACTTCCGTTAGCGACGAACACGCCCGGCGGCGTTCCCACCGGGCCCACAACCGACAGGGCAGCGCACACCATGGTCACGCCGTCACGCATCCGACTCGCACGGGAGCGAAGGGCGCTCACCCTGGCGCGATTGTCGGCCCTGACGGGGATATCGCAGCAGAGCCTGTCGAACTACGAGAACGCCCGCACCACCCCCACCGGGCCCACCCTGGGCCGGATCGCCGACGCCCTGGGGTTCCCGGTGGGGTTCTTCTCCGCCGACGAGGTCGAGGAGGTGGCCTCCGAGGCGGTGGCCTTCCGGGCCCGGACCAGGACCTCGGTGCGCAAGCAGAAGGCCGTCCGCTCCCAGGCGGCCCTGGCGATCGAGTTCAACGACTGGCTCACCGCGCACTTCTCCCTGCCCGACCCGAACGTCCCCACCTACGGCAGGCCCTCACCCGAGGACTGCGCCGAGACGGTGCGGGCGCTGTGGGACCTGGGCGACACCGCGGCCCCGAACATGGTGCACCTGCTGGAGGCGCAGGGCATCCGCGTGTTCTCGCTGGACAGCGAGCACCACGAGGTGGACGCGTTCGGCTTCTGGCGCGACTCGGTCCCCTACGTCTTCCTCAACACCGCCAAGAGCGGCGAACGCGGACGCTTCGACTGCGCCCACGAGCTGGGCCACCTGGTCATGCACGGCGACGAGCGGCCGCTCAGCGGACCGGAGGCCGAACGCGAGGCCAACCGGTTCGCCAGCGCCTTCCTCATGCCCCGCGCGGACGTCGTGGCGCGCATGCCCGCGGGCGCCCAGGTCGACCAGATCCTCAAGGCCAAGTCGATCTGGCGGGTCTCCGCCATGGCGCTGACCCACCGGCTGCACGACCTGGAACTGCTCACCGACTGGCAGTACCGGTCCACCTGCCGCCGGCTGGCGGAGATGGGGTACCGCACCGCCGAGCCGGACGGGATCGCCCGCGAGACCTCCCAGATCCTGCCCAAGGTCTTCTCCCTCCTGCGCCGCCGGGGCACCACGCCGGGGAGGGTGGCCGAGGAGCTGCGCATCCCGCCGTCCGAGCTCGACTCCCTCATGTTCGGGCTGTCCTTCACCGCCCGGACCGGTGGAGGCGGCGGCACGGGCGGCCGCCGGGACCGGGACCGCCCCGTCCTGCGCGTGGTCCCGGCCCGCTGACGGCGTCCGCCCGCCGCGGCGCTCAGACCCCGACCAGTTCCTCCGGGGTGGGCTGGACGGGGTGCAGGTCCTCGGGGGCGGTGTGGAACCAGGCCTCCAGCAGGAGTTCGCTGAGCTCGTCCAGCTCGATCCCGTCGAGGTGGACGACCACCCATCCGAACCCGCCCGCGGTGAACTGCACCTCGAACACCTCGGGGCGCTCGGCCACCAGTGCCTTCTGCTCCAGCAGGGTCTGCTTGAGCCCCACGGTGGCGGTGCGCGGCCACAGGTAGCCGAACGGCTTCCCGCGCACCCGGAAGGTCGTGTACTTCTCGCCCTGCTGCTGCTCGCATTCCGGCAGCGCCTTCACCAACCGCAGGAACCGCTCGATCTCGACACCCATGGGACGAGACAACCACATCCCACCGACACCGCGGCCGCCGGTGCCGCAGGGAGGGATCGGCCCCCGAGGCGGACCGAAGCGCCGGGACCGTGCACCCGGTGTCCTCCGGATCCGCCGCGACGAGGCCTCCGGCCGTGTCCCGTGGACGGCGCCCCGACCGGGGACAAAGGCCGGGAACACCCTTTCGGCCGACCCGGGAAATACACGGACAGGGGTTCATCGCTTTTCGGTGGCGGCGGAAACCACAAAGGACACGGAAGGCCCCGGGAAGCGATCGGAGATCTGCACCAAGCATTGCATCAGATCCGTGTGAAATAGCGCATAGCACAAGTGTGCATCAATGCCAGAATCCCCTTCCCCGGCACTCCGCGGGGCAACGAACTGGGGTGATGACGATCGGTGGCCGCTTCGACACCCCCGGCCCCTCTGCCCAGGTGAGCAGACCGACGGCCAGGACGAACAAAGGGAGAAGAGCGGGAGAAATCCCGCTCCGAAGAATTTCCGCCCATATAGTAAGGGAGCCCTACCCGGGCGTTCGGGTCGTCAAACACATCGCGCCGCGCACCCCGGACAGGCGGAATGCCGGTCTTTGTTAAGTTCCCGTGACGGCAGGAGAGAACACCGACACCCGGAGAGGATGAGACCCCGCCAGGGGATTCGGCCATGACTCTGCAGATGGATCTTCAGGCATCGACCGTTGACGAGTACCCCACCCGCAAGACCCCCGAACCGGCACTGCTGGACCGCCGGGACCCCACCGTCTGGGGCCCCGGCGACGGCCCCTTCACCTCGGACGAGCTCGCAGGGTACGAGCGCCGCGGCTACACGCAGACCGAAGCCTTCGTCACCGACGACGAGGTCGCGGCCTACCGGGCCGAACTGGACCGGCTCGCGAACGACCCCGCGCTGCGCGGCGACGAGCGCCTGATCGTCGAGCCCACCTCCGAGGAGGTGCGCTCGGTGTTCGACGTGCACAGGATCAGCCCGGTGTTCTCCGACCTGGTCAACGACCCCCGCCTGGTCGAGCGCGCACGCCAGATCCTGGGCTCGGACGTGTACGTGCACCAGAGCCGCGTCAACTACAAGCCGGGCTTCGGCGGCGGCTCGTTCTACTGGCACTCCGACTTCGAGACCTGGCACGCCGAGGACGGCATGCCCCGGATGCGGGCGTGCAGCTTCTCGATCGCACTGACCGACAACTACACGCACAACGGCGCCCTGATGATCATGCCGGGCTCGCACAAAACGTTCGTGTCTTGCGTGGGCGAGACCCCGGCCGACCACTACCGGGCCTCGCTGAAGAGCCAGCACGTGGGCACCCCGGACGAGGGGTCCCTGTCCCGCCTGGCCGACCGGCACGGCATCGACGTGCTCACCGGCCGGGCCGGAGGGGTGACCGTGTTCGACTCCAACTGCATGCACGGGTCCGGTGGCAACATCACGCCGTTCCCGCGCTCGAACGTGTTCATCGTGTTCAACAGCGTGGAGAACGCCTGCGTGGAGCCGTTCAGCGCTCCGACCCCGCGCCCGGAGTTCCTCTCCTCGCGCGACTTCACCCCCGTCGGCCGCTGACGCCCGGGGCCCGGCGCGGGGGCACCGCACCTCCCGCGCCGGGCCCGCGGAGGAGCGCCTCCGGCCGAGATGGCCGAAGGCGGCCGGACGGAACACCTCGACCGGGGGTCCCGCGCGGGCCCCGGACCCGTAGGCCGGCTGGCATGCGGACTCTTCGAGCGGTCCTGATCCGGCTCGGCTTCTTCTGCCTGCTGCCGTCCGCCGTGCCGGTGCCGGCCCTGGCCGACGCCGCGACGAGCAGCACCCCGGCCTCCCCGGGGCTCTACAGCGTGCCCTTCCCGGTGGTGTCGGCACTGGTGGGCACCGGCCTGCTCGTGGGTGCGAACACCCTGGGACGGTCCCTCGCCGCGCCGCAGGCGCCGTCCGCGCCCGGCGACCAGGCCCCCGTCCCCCAGCCGTACGCCCAGCCCCGGCACCAGTCCCCACGCGCTCCAGCCCCCGGCGGCCGGTGCCGCGTCTGACGCCGCGCCCGTCCCCGACCGCTCCCGGCCCCACCGGCACTCCGCTCGGAGCACGCGGCGGGGCCGGCCGCCTGCCCGTCGGGCCAGGCGGCCGGGTGCAGGCCCGGGGTCGGTCGGACGGCGACCTCAGGAGCGTCCGAGGGGCCGCGCACCGTTCCGTCCGCCCCGGTCAGCGCCCCGGTCAGCGCCCCGGGGGTGGCCCCGGGGCACGGAGACGCAGGCCACAGCGACGCCGCGAGCCAGACCGGCGCCGCACCGGACAGCACGTGGATCCCGATGGTCAGGAGCGAGTCGGGAAGGGGCGCCGCGAGCGCGAGCGCGGCCGGGCACACCGTGTGCACCCAGGCGGGAAACGGCCTGATCTGGTCCCGGGCGGGGCGTTACCCGCTCGAAAATGCCAGCGAGTCCGAAGCGGTCCGAATCGGACCCGCTTCACGGTGGGTGCGGTGGAAGACCGTGGTACCGGTCACCCGCCCCGCAGAAAACAGCCGGTCGCGAAGGGACTTCCGAAGTACCTCTGCTGCCGGCGGAGGCTCCGCGCGCTCAGTCCAGATGGCTGCGCACCGCTGCGCGGATCGCCTCGGCGTGGAGGTAGATCTCGTCCAGCGACCCCAGGAGGTGACGGGTCTCGTTCTTGTTCGCGTCGAAGGTGCCCAGGTACTTCTTGGACCTGGCGTTGAAGTGCAGGCGCGCGATCGGCTTGCGGTTGTTGTCGTCGAGCAGGATGGCGAAATAGCTCTTGGAGTCGCGATGCGTGATCCGCTGGGGCTTGACCTCACTGCACGCGATGGCCTTGACGACCTGGTATCCCTCCAGCTCCTCCAGTGTGGTCTCGATTCCCGTCCCGCGCTCCAGGCTCTCCTCGGCGACCCCTTCTCCGTCGACCGCGGCTTCCTCCTCGGCCCGGGGCCGGGTGCTCTCCAGGGCCTTCTTCAGCCGGATGTTGACCTGGTCGTCGAGGAAGGCTGAGGCGGCCTCGCGCACCAGAGGGGTGAACTGCTCACGCGCGCGCTTGCTGAAGGTGCCGTCGTAGACGCGGCCTGCGAGGGACTTGACCCACGCCTCGTCGGGCTCGGCGAACTGCTCGGCGAGCGCGCGCTTGATGGCTCCTAGGTACTTGAGCTTCTCCGCGGCGCTGACAACGGAATCGAGGTTGAAGGAGGCTTTGGTGAGTTTGCGCAGCTCGGGCAGCAGGCTCTCGTCGACGTCCCCCAGATCGAGCACCATGAAAGGCTTGGAGTCCATGAGATTGGGAGCTTCCAGGTCGGTGAAGAACTGGTACTCCACACCGTTGGTGAGGATGGCGATCCGCGCGTTGGTGACGGAGAAGTACCGGAAGAGCTGGGAGGCGTGCTCCACCTTCAGCGGGCCGTTGGCCTTCTTGCACTCGATGAGGATCTGCACCTCGTTGTCGCGCATGATGGCGTAGTCGACCTTCTCGCCCTTCTTCACCCCGACGTCGGCAGTGAACTCGGGGACGACCTCGCGCGGGTCGAAGACGTCGTAGCCCAGGACCGTGGCGATGAAGGGCATGACGAAGGCGTTCTTCGCCGCCTCCTCGGTCTGGGTCAGGTCGCGCTGTTTCTGCGCCTTGGAGCTGAGCGCTGCCACCTTCTCCGTGAACTCCATACCGGGGGGCCTCCTCCATCACCTGGGCGGGGAGCCTGCCTGAGGGCCTCCCCGCACTTCTTCCAGCGGTTCTCTCGTCGCGGCTCAGAGTGCGCCGACTGTGGGGACAGCCCATCGCACCGCGATCGCCCATGTAGGACATTCGGCGGACTGAATGACGAATCGTGACATGGACTCGCGTGCTCCACGAAAAGCACGAAGTTCTCCGTACGGCGGCCCGTCGGCCGGGTAAACCGGGGGAGAGCCGCTGCCGTCTCTTTTGAAGAGAACGCGGTCCCGTTTCTGAAACAACGATACACAGAAGCCTGTGAATCTAGTTAACAATCTAATCTCGCCTCTAAGTGGCCCGACCAGGAAGACCACTGGAGGCCGGGGCTCGGGTACCGCCGCGTCCACCTCTGCGGACCGCGCGCCAGAAGCCGCGGTCCTTTTCCGTACGTGCACCGCCGACCTCCCTCCGGCCGCCGCATCGGAAACCGGCCATGGACGTGCACATGACAGTCCCACTGTCGACTTCCGACCGCGCCGTCCCACCGGATCGGAGGAGGCCGGGTCCGGGTCTTTCAAAACCGGTATCTCCGAACACGACACCCCGTGCGGGGCGGTGCTCCAGAAAGGATGGAAGGCACAGCACAAGGCGGACCGTGGGCCGCAACCCCCTCGGCCACCGGGAGCGGCGCGGCACTCCATAAGTGGAGGCGGGCGTCGTCTCGTACAGATCCGACCCGGCCCCCGCCGCCTCCGGCGCCCTGGCCCGGAGAATCGCACCCCTGATCCTGCGGGCCGACGGAGGCGGAGGTCACGGGGCCGATCTCAGCAGGGGCGGGGAGAGCAGCACCGCGCCTCCCCTTCGGTACAGGGCCGCGGGCCGTCCCGCCTGCTGGGCGCGCTGGTCGCCGGTGGGCTCCACGAAGCCCTCCGCCCGGGTGACCTTGCGGCGGAAATTGCTGGGGTCGAGCCCGTGTCCCCAGACCACTTCGTAGACGGTGCGCAGTTCGGTGAGGGTGAACGGTTCGGGGCAGAACGCCGCCGCGACGGTGGTGTACTCCAGTTTCTCCCGGATGCGCTCGAGGGCGTCGGAGAGGATGCGGTCGTGGTCGAAGGCGAGGGAGGCCCGGCCTTCGAGGATGTCGCCCACCGGTATCCAGTGGGCCTGCGCGGCGTCGGTTCCGCCAACCGGCTCGGGTAGGTCCGGCCCCAGGGCCAGGTAGGCCACGGTGACCACCCTGCCCCGGGGGTCGCGCCCGGGGTCGCCGTAGGCCCCGAGCTGTTCGAGGTGCAGGCGCGCTCCGTCGATTCCGGTCTCCTCCATGAGTTCGCGCCGGGCTCCCTCGTCGAGCGTCTCCCTGCTGCGGACCCTGCCACCGGGCAGTGCTCGGCGGCCCGAGAAGGGCTCCTCTCCGCGTTCCACCAGCAGGATCATCAGCGTCCCGCCCCTGATGGTGAAGATGGCCAGGTCCACCGTCACCAGGGACAACTCCACGCCGACGGACCTCACCAAGCGGTCGTCCACCGCATCCCCCTTAAAGGTCATCTTGACCTGAACACTCGAAGCCATTTATGGTCACATCGACCCTAATTGGATCGGCGCAGGAGAAGTGCATGACCGCCACGACCCACGCCCCTCCCTTCCACAGCCCTCCCCCGTCTCCGGACACCACCGGAGAACCGACCGGGGCCACCCGCCACCTCTGTACCGGCGTCCATGTCGACGAGGAGTTCCGGGACCTCGTCATCGGAGAGATCTGCACGACCCCCTACCGCCGGATCGCCCCCTCCTACGGGTTCGACCTCGTCCCCGTGATGCGCCACGCCTGGCTGGCCCTGCACCTGACGTCCCTGCTGAGGTCGGCGCTGGCGGCCGCGGCACTCGCGCCCCACCTGTTGGGGTACACCGTAACGAGCCTGCTGGTCATCGGCGGGTTCACGCTCCTCGTCCTCCTCGAGAGGGCATGGGCCCTGTCCAAGCGGCTCACCCGGCCCGAGGAGCCGCTGCCCGGCCGGCGGTCGAAGAAGAAGCCCAAGCGCCTTCCCAGGCTCCCCTCGGCGTACGACTGGAAGTACGGCGAGGACGGGCAGCACCTCAAGCGCACCGGCGCCTACTGCCTACTGCTCGCCGCGGCCCTGGCCGCCGTGGCCTACTTCCACCCCGAACAGGGGACCCTGGCCCTCTACATCGGCTGCGCCGTCGCCGCGCTGGCAGTGGTCACGGGCGGTCTACGGCAGTGGTGGATCAACGGGATCCAGAAAGCGCCCAGCCTGCGGCCGCGACGGCTCTCGCACCGGGAACAGGTCGTGGACGACCAGCAGAAGCACCCCTGCGTGGTCTACCGCCGCCCGGCGCACAGGAAGGACACGAAGGACGAGGAGCAGGGCTTGTTCACGCTCTTCGGCGAGGAGTCCCCCTTCATCGGCGCGGGAACGCTGATCCACCAATGGAACCCGCCCATGAACGTCCAGCTCCTGCGCCCGGGGAGCGAGGGCAGCCCCCTGCACGAACGCGAGCACCGGTACCCGCCGTTCAAGCCCCACGAACTGGTGGACCACCTGCGCGAAGCCGTCGCCCAGCTCCGCGAGGACGACGAGAGCGTCCGCCTCCCCGTGGAGGTGCGGGACCGTGTCTACGTCGCCCAGTCCGACATCTCAAAGGACAGGTCCCTGCTCCGGGAAGAGGTGAGCACCTCGGTGATGCGCCGCATCATCGACCGGCGGGACCCCGCGTACCACTACTTCCTCGAAGCGATCGTGCCCGACGCAGGCGGCGAACTGGTGGCCACCGTCCTACTCCAGATCGGAGTGCGGGGCCGCACGCTGAGCCTCTCCTTCGCGGCCTGTGTCCTGACGCGCACCCCCGACGACTTCCGCAAGGCCGGAGAGTTCGGCCAGCACGGCAAGCGGGCCGTCATCAGCGCCGCACGACGCGGCCTGTTCCGCCTCCCCCGAGAGATCCGTTCCCTGGGGCGGGTCGTCTACTACCCCTACTTCCTCGCCAGGGCGCTCGTCTTCCACAAACGCGATCTCACCCTCAAACCCATGCGCAATGTCGGAATCGGCAGTCGAATCAGCATCCGCCAGGAGCACGCGGAGGAATGGAGCAAGGTCCAACTGGACAAGACCCACGTCCTGGGCCACATGAAGAACGTGGAACAGCGCCTGCTCAAGGCCACCAGCGACTTCCTCCGCTCCCGCGGCGTGGACGTCTCCGACTTCGACAATCGAGCGCTGCAGATCATCAACAGCGGCATCGTCAACATGGGCGGCACCAACGACTTCCGGAACACCGCCGTCGGCGACCACGCCCAGTTCCACCACAACCCGAACGGATCCACCGCTCCCGGTGGAGCACAGAACGGAAGTGCGACATGAACCCCCACGGATCCACGCAGGGCAACAGCGGCATCGTCAACCTGGGAGGGAGCAACAGCTTCACCAATACCGTCGTCGGCAACGAAGCGCACATGACCGTGTCCCCGAACACCGCGGAGGCCCTCGGAACCCGGACCGCACCGGGCGGCGACGAACGCCGCCGGGACGTCGGCGTCGTCACGATCCTGCCCACGGAGATGCGGGCGGTCCTCGACGAGCTGGGGCTGGACCGTCCGCGCAAGAAGGAGGGCCTGTTCTTCAGCACCGGCGACATCCCCACCGACAGCGGTACGGCGAGCGTCGTCGCCACCCGGACCCACGGTCCCGGGCAGCGGTCCGTGATGGCGGCGCTGGACCATATGCGCCACCACTTCGCTCCCCGCCTGTGGGTCCTGGTCGGGATCGGAGGCGGCCTCCATCACGGATACAGCCGGAATGAGGGGCCCACCCGGGCCGGCAACGTCATCGTCTCCACACGCATCGTCTACTACGACGCGCGCAAGATCACGGCCGGGGACCGCGTACAGCGCCGGGGCGAGGAGCGACAGGCTCCGGCCCGCATCGTGCACGCGGTGAACGCCTACTTCACCGACCAGGGGGAACCCGCGATGATCCGGGGCCGGGTGGACGGGCACCGCAAACGCAGCTTCGAGGTCCACCACGGACTGATCGGTTCCGGCGAGGCGGTGATCGCCGACGGCGACTCGGAAGTGCGCCACTGGCTCAGGGACTACAACGACAAGGTCCTGGCCGTGGACATGGAGTCGGGCGGCCTCAGCCAGTTCTGGCAGGAGAACTCGGTACGCGGGGAGGACAATCCGGGCTGGCTCGTGGTCCGCGGGATCTCCGACGGGGCGAACGCGGAGAAGGACGACGGCGCCCATGGGCTGGCCGCGCACAACGCGGCCCACGTGGTCAGGGAACTGCTCCCCTACCTGCTCTGATCCGTTCTTCGACCGCGCCTGCCCCTGATGGACGAGGAGTCATCGCGTGACCGCCTTCGCACTCGGCGTTCTCAGCTCGATCCTGGCCACGATGATCCTCCTCGCCGCGGGGTGGGTGCGGTCGTCCCGTCCCCGCTGGTGGCTGGTGGGGCTGCTGTCACGACTCACCGGCACCGGGGTGCGCCGGGTGTACCGGCGGCAGCGGTCCGCCGAGGAGGACATCTCGCGTGACCTGGCGAGGGCCCGCTGGGTGAAGGTGCTGGCCGGGCGGGGCAACACCCTCACCAGGGACGTGTTCGCCCCGTTGTGGTCGGGAGCCGTCGACAGGGTCGAATCAGTACAGATCCTCCTGCCCGACCCCGACGCCGTTCCCGGCGAGTGGCTGACACGGCGTGCGACCGGTCTGGCTTCGGTCGACCCGGGTTTCACCACCGACCTGTTGCGCGACCAGATCCGGTCCAACACCTCTTATCTGGCGCGGGTGGCCCGAGGCCGACGGGGGGTGGAGCTGCGTCGGTTCGACCTTCCGCACCTCTACCGCATCATCGTCACGGACCGGGCCGCGTACATCACCTTCTACGAGCGCCACGGGCATGGAAGGCACTCACCCTGCCTTTACGTGCGCGCACCGGGAATGCTCTACGAAGCGGCGCTCCACTTCTTCGCGACAACGTGGGCAGGAGGCTCCCCCGAGACGCCGGAACAGGGCAGTCGGGCACACGGACAAGGCGGATAGAGGTCGGGGAGCGGCGCCGCTCGCATACCGTTTTCAAGCCGGGGAGGAAACCATGGCCTCACCCCTCTCCCCTACTTCGGATCACGGGCCACGGGCGGCCGCACAACCGCAATACGCGATGGTCACCGCACCACCGGAGCGTCTTCGCCGTTCCGGGCTCTCTGGACCGGCACCCGGCCGACGCGATGGCGGCGCGGCGGAAGTCGGCGTGGAAAGAGCACGAGGAGGGAGTGAACCTCGCCGACCTGGTCGCCGGGCAGGAGCGTGGCTGCCCGTGGGCCGTGCGGCGGGGATCGCAGCGCAGGTGTACGCGGTACTCGCTGAACATGCGGCGGCGGATCCGGTCGGCGGTGTCGTCCAGGGCCACATAGGGGACGAGTTCGTCGACGACCTCCTGGATACGGCCCTCCTCGTGTGGGGCGGCGGTACCGCGGCGGGCCTTCCCCCGGCCCGGGCGAAGACGCCCGCCGTCTCCCCGGCGCTCATGGATCCGCCGCCGTGGACCACGCGGCGGTCGTCTCTCGTGCGCAGGCCGACCCGCGGCAGGAGGAACGGAACCGAAGCGGCAACGGGCGGCGGGCAGCCCGGGACGAGGCCCCGGAGGGCCCGGCCCCGTGGCGGGGGCCGGGCCCGGGTCCCGGCGGGGTCCGGCGCCGGGACCGGGGGGTGCCCCGGCCGTATCGGTGGGCGGCGCGGCCGGGGCGGTGTGCGGCCCGGCCCCCGCGAGCCGGGCCGCACGATCGGGGGGGTCAGGACAGGTTCTTGTGGGCGATGGTCCAGTCGGTGCCGCACAGCCCGCAGTCCGGGCCGACGAACTCGGCGCGGGCCTCCTGGTCGCCCTTGAGGTGCCAGCGCAGCCAGGCGGTGCCGACCCGCCCGTACTCGCCGCCGTTGGGTTCGGCGAAGGTCCCGAAGTGGCCGACGTCGAGGTGGCCGATGAAGGCGGGCAGCCCGGAGGGGAGCTTGCCGTAGTCGTCCAGGGCGTTGGGGTGGGCGATGTCGCTCGGGCCGCCGGTGAAGTAGGCGACGGGTGCGTGCAGGCGGGTGAGCAGGTGGTCGTCGCGGTCGGTCAGCAGGCCGCTGTTCCAGAGCACGGTGGTGGTGATGCGCCGGTCGTCGGCGACCTCGTAGGCCTCCAGGCCGCCGCAGGACTGGCCCATGACGGCGATACGGCCGGTGTCGATGCGCCCCCGGTACTCGCTGAACAGGCGGGTGTTCTCGGCCACCGCCCAGTCGATGGCCTCGGTGAGCATCTCCGGGTCGGTGCGGCCGGTGCCGCCGGGGCGGCCGTTGGCAATGACGAGGAAGCCGTGGGAGGCGAACTCGGTGAGGATGTTCCGGAACCAGGTGCCGTCGGCGCGGCAGGCGCCGTTGCCCCACACCACGATGGGCAGCTTCTCGTCGGCGGGCAGGACCACGGGGCGGTAGACGGTGTGGTCGCGCAGGCGCCAGGTGGTGGTGTACTCCGCGTCGTAGGGGCCGCTGCCGCCCGCCGCGGAGACGGGGGCGGCGGAGGCGGCGGGAGTGAGGGTGAGGGCCATGAGCACGCCCAGGGCCAGTGCGGTGAGGCCGCGGAGCGGTCGTCGTCGGTGCATGGGGGTCCTCTGGTGGACGGGGGTTCGGGTGCAGCGCGCTGCACCCGAATATCGGGGGGCCGTGACGGCGCGTCAACGGGGTGTGACCGCGGACGGGTGGTTTCCCTGATCGGGATCCGGAGCCGCTCGGGTGTGTCCCGTGGTTTCCCTGATGGGACCGCTCCGTTCCGGGGGAGAACCGGGTCCGCGGCGCGGGGATCGGAGCATGGCGGAGGTGCCGGATGGGCGGACGGAAGCGGCGGGGTGTGCGGCGCAGGGCGGAGCACGGGAGGACGGGGCGCGGAGGGGCGGCCGAGCCGAAGGCGCCCGAGGAGGGGCGGGCACGGCCGCCGCGGATCGGGTCGCCGGCGCGGCGGCTGGGGCTGGCGGCGGTGTCGGCCCTGCTCGCGTACTTCTTCCTCTCGGTGGGCTTGCAGTTCGGCGGTCACGAGGTGCGCTCGCTGGGAGCCGCCTACGGGTGGGCCGGGGAGGCCGGGCGGGTGACGGTGACCCACGAGGCGCAGGTGCGCAAGGAGAGGCGTTGTTACGGCGTCTTCGACCCCGTCGACGGCCCGCTGCGGGAGGGGGTGCGGGTGTACTCCTCGCACGGGTGTACTCCGGGCAGGGTCGCCGACGCCCGGCTCGTGGACGGTGAGCGGACGAGGGTGTCGACGAGCCTGGAGGACCGGGCCTACGAGGAAGGCGCGCCCGGGGGTGTGGTCGGCTCGGTGCTGTTGCTCGTGGTCATCGGCCTGTTGTGCTTCGGTCTGGGCGGGCTGTTCGGGCTGGGGGCGCTGGTCGTGGGCGGCGGGCTCGCGGCGGGCGCCGCCCGTCGGCTCCTGCGGGGTCAGTCGAACTGACAGCGCGGGCGGGGGATCCTGCGCCTGCGGTGGGCGCGGGCGCGCCGCAGGGGTTCGTGCGCGGGGACCGGGGCGGGTTCCGTCAGAACGGGAGCGGGCGGCGGGGTCGGGCTGAGGGGGAGGTGGGCACCGGTCGCGGTCAGGGACAGGGCGAGGAGGCCGGAGAGGATGCGTGCCATGGCCACAGCCTGGCAAGCATCACTCTCCGGCGCGAGTCGATCACCCGAAGAAAACTGTCCGGTTGTGGACTTTGAATGCGCGTGTGGGTGCGATCATGCCCGGGTAGGCGGTTCCGGTCAGGGGGGCGGAACCGGCTCGTCCTCGGGTGCGCGGCGGGCCCAGTAGGTGGCCAGCGCCGATCCGGACATGTTGTGCCAGACGGAGAACAGGGCGCCCGGCAGGGCGGCGAGCGGGGAGAAGTGGGCGGTGGCCAGGGCGACGGCCAGCCCGGAGTTCTGCATCCCCACCTCGATGGCGGTGGTGCGCCGGGCGCTCTCGGGGACGCGGCCCACCGCGCCGATGAGGTAGCCCAGCCCCAGGCCCAGCCCGTTGTGCAGGACGACGGCGAGCGCCAGCAGCAGACCGGTGCCCAGGACGGCGCCGGCGTTGGCGCCGACGATCCCCGCCACCACGACGACGATGCCCGTCACCGAGACCAGCGGCATGGCGGGCAGCAGGCGGTCGACCAGGCCCGGGGCGACCATGCGCAGCAGGATCCCCGCGACGACGGGCCCCAGGACGATCTGCAGGATCGACAGGAACAGGTCGCCCGCGTCGACCGGGAGGGTCGAGCCGGCCAGGCCCAGGACCAGGAGCGGGGTCAGGAGCGGGGCGAGCAGCGTGGAGACCGAGGTCATCGCCACCGAGAGGGCGACGTCGCCGCGGGCCAGGTAGACGATGACGTTGGAGGCGGTGCCGCCCGGGGCGGCGCCGACCAGGATCATGCCGACGGTGAGCATCGGCGGCAGACCGAGCAGGTGGGCGATGCCCCAGCCCAGGAGCGGCATGACCGTGTACTGCGCCAGCACGCCCAGCAGGGCGGCCCAGGGGTGGCGGGCCACGACCGTGAAGTCGGCCGGGCTCATGGTCAGGCCCATGCCGAACATGATGACGCCGAGCAGCAGCGGGATGTACGGGGTGAGGGGGGCGGTGGCCCCGGGCAGGAGGAGTCCGAGCACGGCTCCGCCCAGGACCAGGAGTGCGAACCATCGGCCGGTGAAGTCGGCGATGTTCTTGATGGTGTTCATGTGCGGCTTCCCAAGGAGTTCCCCGGGGCGGGCGGGACGTCGTACCCCGGGCGGTTGCCGCCCCGTGGGGTCGACACCGCCCGGTCAGGGTAGCCCCCGCCGCTCAACGGGCGACCAGGTGGGTGTCCAGTCCGTCGTCGGGGTGGAAGCTCCAGGTCGCCTCGATGCCGTTCCATTCGAGGCTCCGGCGCCCGTCGAGGGCCCGCGTCTGGCCCATCTCGACGAACAGGCTGTCGGGGGCGTCCAGCTCGGTCAGGACGCAGTCGAGTTCCTCGTCGGTGAGGCCGGTGGTGTCGGTGGCGCCCCGGTGCTGGAGGAACACGGAGCGGCCCTCGTCGCCGACCTCCGCGGAGGGGTGGTCGGTGAGGCCGCAGGTGTCCAATGCGGCGTCGAAGGGGCGCCCGCGCAGGTCGAACGAGGTGAACAGGAGGGTGGCGCCGACGCCCACGACCGCTCCGGCCAGGAGCCCGGCGACCAGGGTGAGCCAGGGCGAGACGCCGCGGGCGGGCGGGCGGTGCGGTGCCGCGGGCGAGCCGGGGGGCGGGGGCGGCAGGGGGCCCGCCCCGGGCGGGATGCTCCAGCCCGGCCCCGGTGCCGAAGGCGGCACGGGCGGCGGCGGGGCCCAGCGGGGCACACGTCCGGACTCCCCCTGCGGGGGTGGCCCTGCGTCCATACCGCCCTCCCTGTGCGTCTGTGCGTCGCGCTCAGGAGGTCATGCCCGGCGCGGTCACATCGCATCCTCCGGCCCGGGCAAAGCCGCGGTCGCGCCGCCCGCCGGACCCTCCTGCGGGTCGTCGCCGACGGGGAGGGTGCCCTCGGTGTTCAGGGGGACGAACCGGCTGGGGGTGATGCCGAGCAGGTGGGCGGCCAAAGCGTCGTTGCCGGAGAACCCGGCGTCGGCGTCGACGACCTGGGCGCCGTCCCAGAGCATGAACATGGCGGAGACGGTGTGGGAGGCCTTGTCGTGGTGCATGTCGTAGTGGGCGGCCATGGGAACGCTGTCGTAGTGCACCCACAGGTCGTGCCCGGTCATGAACACGTCGAGGTCGAAGGTGACGGTGAGGCCCATGAGCTCGGGCTTGTAGCGGTCGTCGATACCGGCGAACGCCTCGTCCAGGGCGATCAGGCGCGGGCAGGTGGCGCGCGCGGAGGAGTACAGGGCGTTGGCGGCGGCGAACAGGGGCAGGTGGATGGCGGCGGACTTCTCGCCGCCGGACATCTCCTCGTGCTTGGCCTTGGTGAGGCGGACCTCCTCCTGGCCCGGGACGGCCTTGCGCAGCTCGAACCGGTACCAGTCGCGGTAGTCCAGGACGGCGGCCAGGACCTGCTTGTAGGTGGCGCGGGGGTGGGCTGCGTGGTAGGCGCGGATCATCTCGCGCAGCTCACCGCGCAGGTCGGCCAGGCCCTCGGGGCCCGGGCCGACGGAGTCGCGGCGCAGCAGGTCGGCGACGGCGCGGCCGCGGCCGGTGAGGTGGTCGGCGCGGGTCCAGCGGATGCCGATGCGGGTGCCGGAGGTCATGGGCCGCGAGCGGGTGTCGGCGTCCATGCTGCGGACCAGGTCGCGGGCGGTGCGCACCCGGTCGCGGATCTGCTGGGCGATGGCGGTCAGCAGCTCGTCCTCCAGGACCCCGCGCTCCTCCCTGCGCAGCAGGGCGTCCTGCTCCTCGACGCGCTCGGCGACCAGGCGCGCGAAGGCGGGGAGCGGGTTGCGCCCGGCCTCGTCGTTGACGTGGACGACGACGAGGCCGCTGGGGTCGGCCTCGTGGTCCACCTGGTGGCCGTCGGCGGTGGCGGCGAGGGCGTCGGTGAACACGCGCAGCGCCTCGGACATGCGGTTGCCCGCGGTCTTGAGGGCGGCCTCGGTGACGGGTGCGGTGCCGACCCTCGCGGTGAAGGCGTCCAGGGTTTCGGCGGCCCCCGCCGGCAGGACCGACCGCAGGGCCCCGGCGGGGGCGGTGCCGCCGGTGACGGCGGCGGTCACCCGGTCGGCGGCCTCCTCGGCGTCCGGCCACAGGGCCGGGGCGGGCCAGGGGTGGCCGCCGTCGATGCCCAGCAGGGTCCGGGCGCCGGGGCGGGTGAGCGGGGCCAGGCCGGCGCAGTGCTCGAACACGGCCTCCAGGGCGAGCCGGAGGGAGGAGCGGCCGTTCTCGATGCCGGATTCGGCGCGGACGACCTCATCGCGGGCCGCGGCGGCGCGTTCGCGCAGGTCGGCGAGGACGGAGCGGGCGTGGACCAGGTCCTCCTCGGTGCGGCGCAGCCGGTCGATGACCTCGCGGGCGGGGGCGCCGACACTCTCCTGGCGGGTCCGGAGCCGCGTCGCGGTCTCGGCGTGCTCGGCGGCGCGTTCCTCGTGGGCGCGGGTGTCGGCGGTGTGGGCCTGCGCGAGGCGCTCGATGGTGGCGGTGCGCTCGGAGAGGTCGTGCTCGGCGCGCTCGACGTCGGTGCGGGTCTGGATCAGGGAGCGGTGGGCGGCGCGGAACGCGTCCAGTGCGGCGGCCACCGCGTCGAGGTCGGCGGGGGCGGTGGGCAGGGAGCGTTCGGCCGCGACCGCGCGCAGCCGGGTGCGGTGGGCGTCGACGTCGGCGGTGGCGGAGTCCAGGCACAGGCGGGCCTGCTCGCGGGTGGCGCGGGCCCCGGCGACGAGGGTGGCGTGGTGTTCGAGGGTCCTGAGGGCTCGGGCGACGGGCGCGGTGTCGGGCAGGTCGGTGCGGGCCAGGGCGAACGCCTTGACCCGGTCGGCGGCCTGGGCGAGGCGTTCCTCGGTGGCGGTGAGGTCGGCGGTGAGCGCCGCGAGGCGGGCGTCGAGGTCGGCGAGGCGCTCGCGGCGGCGGGCGGCACGGTTGGTGGCTCCGATGAACTCGGGGGCGGCCTTGGGTCCGGCACCGACCAGCACACCGAGGGAGAAGCCGCCCCCGGTGGTGACGTGCGCGAGGGGGGTGCCCGGGGCGGGCGGGGTACCGGGTCCGGTCGGCTCTCCGGGGGCCGTGGTCGCCGGCCCGCCCGGGGTCGGGGTGCCGGCGGCGGTGGGGACGGCGTCCTGCACCGCGGCTCGGCCCGGCGCGGCGGCTGGGCCCGGCGCGGCGCAGGCGGAGCCGGGGGAAGCGGGGCCGGAGCCGGGGGCGGTGTCGGCACCCGCGGCGGTGGCCCCGGGCCCCGTGGAGGCGGCGGAAACGGGATCCGGGCCGTGGGCGGCGGGGGTACCGGCGAGGGCGATGGAGGCGAGGATGCGGTCGATCACGTCCGCGGGGACGTGGTCCTGCTCCTCGGCGACCAGGACGTCGGCCAGCGTGGGCCCGGCGGGGGCGGTCCCCGGCGGGGCCGGGACCAGGTGGGCGTCGGCGGTGCGGGCGGCCAGGGCGGTGCCGGCCGACTCCGGATCGGGGTGGACCCAGGCGGTGAGCAGCCCGGCGGCGTCCAGGGCGCCCTCGATCCCGGCGGCGCGGTCCGGTTCGAGTCCGTCGGCGAACCGGACCAGCCGCCACAGCGGGGCGCCCGGCCGGCCTTCGCGGGAGGCGGTGCGGGCCCGGTCGGCGGGCGGGGCGTCGTCGCGTTCGGCGGCGACCTCGGCGCGTTCGGCGCGCACCGCGGCCAGCTCGGCGGTGATCCGCTCGTGGTCGGCGGCCAGTCGGTGCTCGTGGCGGATCGCGTCGGTGCGCGCCGGGTCGGTGAGGTCGGTGAAGACCTCCGGGAGGGTGGGCGCGCCGGGCTGGCCGCAGGTGTCCAGGGCGGCGTCGAGCGCGGGCAGGGACGCCCGGTCGCAGACCGCGCCCGGCCCCTCGGTCCAGCGGCGCGACCAGGCGCGCAGATCGTCGGAGACTCCGGCGCGGGCGGACTCCAGCCCGGTCTCGGCCCGGGCGCAGGCCTCCTCGGCCTCGGCCAGGGCCGTCCGGGCGCGGGCGGCGTCGGCGTCGGCGCGGCCGCGCTCGGCCTCGACCCGGTGCAGGTCGGCCAGGTGGGCGCGGACCTCGTCGAGGTCGGCGGCGCGGGCGGCCGCCCGCGCCCGGGCGGTGTCGGAGCCGGTGTCGGCGGAGCCCTCGCCGTCGCCGGTGATCCCGGCGCGGTCGGCGGACTCCTCGAGTTCGGCGAGCAGGTCGGCGATGGCGGACCGGCGCTGCTCCAGATGCCGGGCGACCCCCTCGGCCTCCTCGCGCAGGCGGGTGATCTCCTCCCCCTGGCGGTGCAGGCGGCGCGCGGTCTCGGCGAGTTCGCGGCCCCGGTCGTCGCTGTGCCGCAGCTCGACCTCCAGGGCCTGGGCGTCGCGCAGCGCCTCGCTCTCGGACAGGCCCCGGCGAACGGCCTCCAGCTCGTCGGCCTCCTCCTTCACCCGGCCGACCTCGGCGGCCAGGCGCTCTCCCTCGGCGGTGGCGGTCGCCAGCGCGGCGGTGTGCCCGGCGAGGGCGGAGATGTACTCCTCGGCCCGGGCCAGGGCGGCGGCGACACCGGAGGAGCGGTGGCGGGCGTGGACGGTGAGGTAGGACGTGTAGGCGCCGGTGAACGTCTCGACGGCGGCGTGGGCGGCGGTGGCGTCGTCGAACCGGCGCTGGACGGCGGAGAGGTTGGCGAAGTCGCGGGCGGCCTGGTCGATGAGCTCCTCGTCGAGGGGGCTGAGCCCGGCGGTGAGGGTGTCGGACACCTTCTCCGGGTCCAGGTCCTTGGCCAGCAGCGGACGGCGCAGGGCGAGCAGCAGGTCGAGGAGCTGGACGTAGCGGTCGCCGAGCCCGAACAGGCGGGCGTCGACGGCGGCCCGGTAGTCGGCCGCGGAGGTGTGGTGGGACTCCTCCCCCAGGGCCGCCTTGAGCTGGCGCTCGGTGAGGGGGCGCCCGTCGGAGGACAGCAGGCCGAAGTCGACGCCCAGGCGCCGGTCGGTGACGAAGAAGGAGGTGGTGACGCCGTCGCGGTGCTGCTGGGCGCGCAGGCCGATGACGAGGGTGGCGGTCTCGGGGCGGGGGCCGTCGCCGGGGCGGGCGAACTCCATCCACACGTAGCCGTGCTCGGCGTCCTGTCCCCGGTAGAGGAGGTTGGACTTCATGGTGCGGTTCTGGCCGCTGAAGGGGTCCAGGCGGCGTGGGTCGGTGTGGCCGTCCAGGATGAACGGGAACAGCACCTCCAGCGCCTTGGTCTTGCCCGAGCCGTTGTGGCCGCGCAGGACCAGGCGCCCGTCGGCGAAGGCGAACTCCTCGTCCGCGTAGTCCCAGACGTTGATCACCCCGGCCCGGGTGGGCTTGAAGCGGTCGCGGGCGTCGTGGGACATCAGGTTCCTTCCGGTTCGAGGCCCAGGGGCAGCATGCCGCCGTCGGGGCGCTGCGGGAGCGCGCCCTGGATGTTGCGGTAGCGCAGGGCCGCGGGCAGGACGAGGACGCCGCCGGGGACGGGGCGCACCAGGGACAGGTCGGAGAGCAGGTCGAGGGCTGCGTCGAGCAGACCGCGGGGGTCGCGCTGCCAGGCCGCGGTGAAGGAGGCCGCGCCGAACTCGGCGAAGAGCTCGTCGACCATGGCCTCCAGGCGGCTCTGCTCGATGAGGGGCGCGGTGGCGGGCTCGGGCTCGGCCCCGCCGGGGGCCGGCGGGGTCCAGGCCAGGGAGTCGACGACGCCCTCGCGCGGCAGCGCGGAGTCGATGCGGGCGACCAGGCCCGCGTGGACGGCGGGGGCGGCGGGGACGGGCAGCCGGGTCAGGGCCGCCCAGGCCGTCTCCATGCGGTCGGCGATCTTGGCGAGCAGCAGTCCGGCGGTGCGGTTGACGGCGCTGCCGCGGCCGGGGAAGGGGCGGTCGGTGAACAGGCCGCCGGCGTCGGCGAGCAGGACCCCCTCGGCGCGGCGCTCGACGGTCAGGCCGGTGAGGTGGGCGACCTCCTCGGCCACGCCGGGGGTGCGCAGCACCTCGGCGACGTCCGGAGTGACGTCGGCGTAGTGGACGACGGGGAGTTCGACGAGCAGGCGGCGGGCGCGGCGGGCGGTCTGCTCGCGGGCGGGCTCCTCGGGGTGGTGGGTGAGCAGCCCGGCGACGCCGGTGACGTGCTGGACCGGGCGCGAGGGGCGGAAGAGCACCTCGCAGATCTCGTGGTCGATGTCGAAGAGGGCGTCGGCCTGGCCGTGGCCGCCGGCCCACGCCTCCAGCGAGCCGTCGGAGACGTGCAGGGCGCCGCGGTCGACGAGCCAGGAGCACACGTCGACCAGGGCCGCCTTGTGGGTGCCGTCGGTGGGGTCGTAGCCCAGGCCGTCGATGGCGTTGGCGGAGGGGGTGAAGTGGCGGATGAGGTCGGCGAGGCTCACCTCGACCTGGGAGCGCTGGAAGGAGGCGAGCAGCAGGCACAGGTAGGCCAGGCGGCGGCGGTCGAAGGGGCGGCCGGCGCGGGCGAAGACCTGGCGCTGGGTGGGGTCGAGGGCGTCGAGTTCGCGGACCAGGCGGACGTGCTCGGTGGTGGCGATGAGGGTGTGGCCGAACAGGTCGCGCAGGTCCTCGGAGAGTTCGTCGGCCCAGCGCAGGACGTGTGCGAGCACCCCGGGGCGGGGGCGGGAGCGGGTGATGAGGTCGCAGGTGAGGACGCGGCGCATCGCCTGCTGGTAGGAGCCCAGGTCGGCGGGGTCGATCCGCTGCGCGGCGGTCCGGCGGCGTCGGCTGCTCATCGCGCCTCCCCCGGGGTGCCCGTCGGAACGTGGGCGGTGGGCAGGGGGCGGCGGCACGGGGCGGCCGGAGCCGGACGGGCGGGCACCGGACACGCCGCGCGGGCGCGGAGGACGGCCGGGCGGGAGGTCTTGGGGGCAGGGCCCGGGATCGGTGGCGCACACCGGCGCCGGGGCACGGCGGGCACCGACCGCACCCCGCCGGGACCGGCGGGCACCGGACACACCATGCGGGAGCGGAGGGCGACCGGACCGCAGGACGGAAAGGCGAAGCCCCGAACCGGATCCGGTGGCGCACACCGGCGTTGGGAAGCAACGGACACCGACCACACCCCGCCGGGGCGGGGGAGCGTCGGTGCGCCGGGGCGGGACAGGCGGTTCATCGGGCGGCTCCGCGGGCTCGGGGGGCCGTCTCCAGCCGCATGCCGGGCAGGTGGAGCAGGCCGCGGGTGGTACGGACGGTGCTGCCGGTGTCGCTGGGGACCAGCCGGACGAGGGTGCCCTCGTCAGTGCCGGTGGCCGAGGACAGGCGTCCGGCGACGACGGAGCGCGACTCCAGGGCGCGGGTGATCAGGCGCAGCAGCACCCGGGTGTCGACCTCGTCCAGGACCCGGTCGTGGACGCCCTCCTCGGCCAGGCGGGCGGCGGCCTGCCGGTCGGCCGCGCGGTCGGCGGCCTGGAGGCGGCGCAGCTCGGCGCGGGCGCCCGGGTTGCGGCGCACCGGCCTGGGCACCCCGGCGGTGGGCGCCTTGCCGCTGCGGAACAGGGTCACCGACACCTCCACGCCGGGCGCGTCCCACCAGGCGGTGTTCGGGGGGATCTGCTCGTCGTCCTCGTGGGCGACGCCCAGGTGGCGGGCGGAGCGGACGTTGAACGCGGCCCCCATGAGGGCGTGCGCGGCCCCGTCGTCGGGGGTGTCGAACACCCACTGCGCCAGGTGGCGCAGCTGGGTGGAGCGGTTGACGCCGCCGCGCCTGCCCTCGGTGATCTGGCGCAGCAGCGCGATGACCCCGGAGACCGCCGACCGGGTGGCGGCGTGCAGCTCCGCGGCGCGGGTGGGCGCGGTGTCGTCGGCGGTGAACCAGTCGCGCAGCGCCGCCCAGCGGCGGCGCCAGTCCTCCAGGCGCTCCTCCCGGTCCATGAACAGCCGCTCGTCGGTGTCGGCGGCGCGTGCCAGCAGGGTGGACAGGCCGGTGCCCTCCACCTCGCGCACCGCCTCGTCCAGCCGGGGGCGGTACCGGTCGAGCTCGGCGGTGAACTCGGTCATGTGGACGAGCAGGGCGTTCTTGTACCTGAGGAAGGTGTCCGGGGAGGCGTCGGTGGAGCGCAGGATCTCGCCGAGGGTGACGTGGAACTGGGCGGAGCGGCGGCCCATGTCCTCCATCACGGAGTCCAGGCGCGAGAGCCTGCGGTAGACCTGCTCGGCGCGGCCGGTGCGGTTGGCGTCGGCCAGGGCCCGCAGGTCCTCCAGGACGTCGGAGAAGACCAGGCGGGACAGGTTGACGTCCTCGCTGCGGGAGGCGAGGACCCCCTCCACCGCCCGGTAGGCGCGGTAGCCGAGTTCGCTGAACTGGTAGACGGACTGGCGGTTGCGGTAGCGGGCGAGGTTCCCGGCGCGGGAGGCGTCGTCGAAGCGGTGCACGACCCGGTCGGCGTACAGCTCGTCGAGCCGGTTGCGCAGGTCGGCGGTGTCCGGGACGGGCACCCCCTCGTGGCCTGCGGCGAGTTCGCGCAGGGTGGCGGCCAGGTCCTCGGCGCCCGCCTGCACCCGGTGGACCTCGCGCAGCCGGTCCAGGGCGCGCAGGATCCACAGGTAGGTGACGTGGTCGTCCCGGCGGGTGAAGTTGAACAGCTGGAAGCGATCGCTGATCGTGAGCGCGTCCAGGTCGAGAGCGCTGCGCTCGGCCACCCGTGGTTCCCCGTTCCCCTGTACGTCGTCGCCACCGCACGGCGGCCGGTCCCGGCGGCCGTGCGTCTCCCCCGTCCGGCCTTCGGGCACTGGCCATTATCGCAGCGCGCGACGACGTTCCGTCCCCGACCGGGCGCACCTGTGGACGGTGCGGGCGGGTGCGGGGGCGCGGTGGGGAGCGGTGCCGGGATCCGCCGCCGCCCGGTGCCGCCGGCGCGGGATGCGGAGGCGGCGGCGGGACCGCCGACGCCTTCGCCACCGGCTCGCCGGCGCGGGCGCGCCTGCGCGGCCTGCGGGGGTGGGGCGGGGCCCGGACGGGGCCCCGGGGGTGGTCCGGCCCGGGGCCCGGAGGGGGTGAAAACCGGTTGCCCGGCCGTTCGGGGGCGTGCCAGCCTGCCGGGAGGCGCGCGGGCCGGGCCGGGCGCCGGTCCTGTCGCCGACTCCCGGATGGAGCGCGGCCGTGGGCCACATCGACGTCAACCGGGTCACCCACACCCTGCCGGACGGGCGGGTGCTGCTGGACGAGGTGTCCTTCCGGGTCGGTGAGGGCTCCACCACGGCCCTGATCGGCGCGAACGGCGCGGGCAAGAGCACCCTGCTGCGGATCATCCGCGGGGAGACGCGCCCGCAGTCCGGAGCGGTGACCCTGGACGGTGGCCTGGCGGTGATGGACCAGTTCGTCGGCCACGTGCGCGACGAGACCACCGTGCACGAGCTGCTGGTCTCGGTGTCGCCGCCCGTGGTGCGCGAGGCGCACGCAGACCTGGAGGCGGCCGAGGCCGCGATGATGGTCGACGACGGCGAGAAGACGCAGATGCGCTACGCCGCGGCGATCGCCCGGTACGGGGACGCCGGGGGCTACGAGGCCGAGGTGGTGTGGGACCGGTGCTGCACGGCGGCGCTGGGGGTCTCCTACGAACGGTGCCGGTGGCGCGAGGTGCGCACCCTGTCGGGCGGCGAGCAGAAGCGGCTGGTGCTGGAGGCCCTGCTGAGGGGCCCCGCTCCCCTGCTGCTGCTGGACGAGCCCGACAACTACCTGGACGTGCCGGGCAAGCGCTGGCTGGAGGAGGCTCTGCGGGCCACCTCCAAGACGGTGCTGCTGGTGTCCCACGACCGGGAGCTGCTGAGCCGGGTGCCCGACCGGATCGTCACGCTGGAGCTGGGGGCGGCCGGGAACACGGCGTGGACGCACACCGGCGCGTTCGACACCTACCACGCGGCGCGGCGGGAGCGGTTCGCGCGGCTGGACGAGCTGCGCAGGCGCTGGGACGACGAGCACGCCAAGCTCAAAGCGCTGGTGGCGATGTACAGGCAGAAAGCGGCGTACAACTCCGACATGGCGTCGCGGTACCAGTCGGCGCAGACCCGGCTGCGCCGGTTCGAGGAGGCCGGGCCGCCGGAGAAGCTGCCCCGCGACCAGAATCTTCGGATGCGCCTGCGCGGCGGGCGCACCGGCAGGCGCGCCCTGGTGTGCGACGCCCTGGAGCTGACCGGGCTGATGCGCCCGTTCGACCTGGAGGTCCACTACGGGGAGCGGGTCGCGGTGCTGGGCTCCAACGGGTCCGGGAAGTCGCATTTCCTGCGGCTGCTGGCCGGAGGCGGCTCGGATCCGGAGGGGACGCCGCTGTCGCCGGAGGAGCGGGGGAAGGTCGCGCCGGTACGGCACGGCGGTCGGGCCCGGCTGGGGGCGCGGGTGCTGCCGGGGTGGTTCGCGCAGACGCACGAGCACCCGGAGTTCACCGGGCGGACCCTGCTGGACGTCCTGCACCGGGGCGAGGGATCGCGGAAGGGGGTGCCGCGGGACGAGGCGGGCCGGGCGCTGGACCGCTACGAGCTGGCACGGGCGGCGGAGCAGACCTTCGACACGCTGTCGGGCGGGCAGCAGGCGCGCTTCCAGATCCTGCTGCTGGAGCTGTCGGGGGCGACGATGCTGCTGCTGGACGAGCCGACCGACAACCTGGACGTGGTGTCGGCGGAGGCGCTGGAGGCGGCGCTGGACGCCTACGAGGGGACGATCCTGGCGGTGACGCACGACCGGTGGTTCGCCCGGGGGTTCGACCGGTTCCTGGTGTTCGGGGCGGACGGGCGCGTCTACGAGTCGGATGAGCCGGTGTGGGACGAGGGCCGGGTACAGCGCGCCGGGTAGGGGGGTCGGACGCGGCATGGGCGGACCGGATGCCCCGGCAGCGGCGCCCCGGCAGCGGGTGGTGGCACCGGAGCCCCTGCGGTGGGCCCCGCCCGTGCGCGCCGGGGCGGGGCCGCCGGGCCGGGACCGGCGGCGGTCAGCCGACGGGGAGGGTGAGGTCGACCAGGGCGGAGCACTCGGCGAGGCAGCCGCCGACGACGAGCTCGCCGCCCGGCAGGGCGCCGGGGAAGTGGAAGACGGCGTGGGTGGCGGTGTCGGCTGTGAGCTCGCGGCGGCCCGCGGCGTCCTCCGCGCGGAGTTCGGTGCCGTCGGCGGCGCGGTACACGGCGCCGTCCAGGTCCAGGGAGACGTCGTCCACGGCTGCGAACTCCGCCGTCACCACCAGGGTGTGGTCGACGACGGACCGGTAGGCGGTGATCAGGGTCGCGCCGACCCCCTCGGAGTCGGCGGTGACGCCGTCGCCGACGATGAGGGAGGGGCCCGGGTCGGAGCCGTTGATGTGCAGCCCCGTCACCAGCCCGTCCCTGCCGGTGAAGTCGGTGTACTCGCCGCAGTCGGGGTCGTTGCCCACCGCCGGGCACAGCTCGGCGCCGTCGCCGGTGCGGGTCAGCCCCACGATCGGGGGCACCTCGTCGCCGTCGCTGCGGGCCTGGGCGACGGAGGAGGCGTGCAGGAGCAGGTCGTGGGCGGCGGAGTCGTCCGCGGCCAGGGTGAGCCCCTCCCGCATGCGGTCGGGGTCGTCGCCGGCGGCCAGCGCCTCCAGGTAGCCGGTGACCGCCTCCTCGGAGGGAGCGTCCGAGAGCGCGCCGCCGGACGCGCCTGTGGGATCGGCGGACGGGGGGGCCGGGTCGTCCCGGGAGGGCGACGGGGCCGGGGCGGGCGGAACGGCGGGCGGCGGGCTCGGAGACGGGGCGGGCTCCGGGCTCGGCCGGTCGGCCGGGGCGTCGGTGATCACCGGCGCCTCCTCGCCGACCGGGGCGGCCGTCTCCGCGGCACCGCAGCCGGCGAGGACGAGGGCCAGGGCCAGAGCACCGCACCTCGCCACGACCATGTCCGCCCCTCCCCACCGGTGACCTGCGGGGATCGTACGGGCGAATGCCGCAAAAAGGGGCTTTCGTCCGGGCAAGGTTTTCCCCCGGGGGCCGACACGCCGACGGCCCCCGGGGGATCCGCTACGGGCGCAGCACGACCGGGAACTCCTTGAGGCTGTTGACCGACAGGGCCGAGGCCACCACCAGGTCCTCGTCCGGCACCGCGAGCTTCAGGTCCGGGAAGCGGTCGAACAGCATCGGCAGGATGATCCCCGCCTCCAGCCGCGACAGCGGCGCGCCCGGGCAGATGTGCGGGCCGTACCCGAACGAGATGTGCCGCCCCTTCTCACGGTCGGGGTCGAACACCTCCGGGTCGTCGCCGAACTCGGCGCGGTCGCGCGAGGCCGCCCCGTAGTGGGTGAGCAGAGCCTCGCCCTTCCTGATGGTCTGCCCGGCGATCTCGATGTCCTCGGTGGCGAACCGGAACATCATGAGGTTGTTGGGCGGGTCGTAGCGCAGGGTCTCCTCCACCACCGCCTCCCAGGTGACCTCGCCCCTGCGCAGCCGCTCCAGCTGACCGGGGTGCTCGAGCAGCGCCCGCACCACGTTCGTGAGCAGGTTGACGGTGGTCTCGTGGCCGGCGGCGACCACCGTCAGCAGGGTGAGGGTGATCTCCATGTCGTTGAGACCGTCCCCGTCCTCGCTCGCGCGGATGAGGTCGGCGGTGAAGTCGTCGTGCTCGTCGATGGTGGCCCGCTTGCGGGCGACCAGCTCCCCGAAGTACTGGAACAGGGTGCCGTAGATCCGGAGGTGCTCGCCCTCCTCCGTGGTGCCGGAGAACAGCTTGGCGTACAGCTCGCCGAGGTTCTCGTACTCGGCCTCGGACACCCCGTACAGCTCGCCGATGACGGCCATCGGCACCCGGAACGTGAACTCCGACTTCAGGTCCAGCGTCTCGGACGCCCTGGGCTCCAGCGCGTCCAGCGCCCGGGCGGTGATGCGCTCGATGCGCGGGCGCAGCCGCTCGACCCGGCGCGCGGAGAACGGGCTCGCGGTGAGCTGCCGCAGCCGCCGGTGGGGGGCGCCGTCCAGGGCGAGCATGTTGGTGTTGTCGGTGGGGATGGTGCCCAGGAGCGGCCAGCCCTCGGGGACCCGGCCCTCCTGGTAGTCGGCCCAGTGGTCGACGCTCTTGACGAACCGGGGGTCGTTGAGGGTCGCCTTGCTCACCTCGTGGTGGGTGGTCGCCCAGGCGCGCACGCCGCCGGGCAGCTCCACCCGGGTGACCGGGCCCTCCTGGTACAGGCGTTCGCGGTCGGCCTGGACGTCCTCGGGCACGGCGTGGATGAGGGGGACGCCGTCGGCCGTGTGGAAGGGGCAGGACATCAGTGGGCTCCTTGCGGGATCGCGGGGGTGAAGGAGACCGGGAGCGCGGTGACGCCCCGGATCCAGGGGGAGGGCCGCCAGCGGACTTCGTCTGCGGGGACGGAGAGCTCGACGTCGGGCAGCCGGTCGAGGAGGATCTCGATCGCGGTGACCGCCATCGTCTCGGCGAGGCCCTGGGCGGCGTGCGGGCAGCTGTGTTCTCCGTGCGAGAACGACAGGTGGGCGTGGTTGACCCCGTGGCCGGGCCCGGAGGCGTCGGTCCGCAGCCGGGGGTCCTGGTTGGCGGCGGCGTAGCCGAGCAGCAGCAGGTCGCCCTTGCGGATGATGCGGCCGCCCAGCTCGACGTCGTGGGCGGCGAACCGGCCGGCGTTCATCTGGGAGGGCGAGTCCTCCCACAGCACCTCGACGAGGGCCTCGCGGGCGCTGCTGCGGGCGCCGAAGAGGGACGCCCCGAAGCGGTCGTCGGTGAGCATCAGCCGCAGCGCGTTGCCGATCCACTCGCCGGTGGTCTGGTGGCCTCCGGCCAGTACGGCGAGGAGGTCGGCGTTGAGGTCGTCGTCGGTGTAGTCCGCGGCGTGGGCGATCATCCGCGACACGATGTCGGGGCCGGGCTCGGCCCGGCGGGAGGCGATGAGCCCCGTGAAGGCCCCGACCATGCGCTGGTGGGCGGCGACGGCGTCGGCCCCGGCGTTGAACAGCACGTTCATGTCGGAGGTGATGGCGTCGCCGGTCGCGTCGTCCAGGCCGTACATGCTGCACAGCACCAGGGCGGGGACGCGCTCGGCGTACGAGGCGCGCAGGTCCGCCTCCCCCGAGGCGCAGAACCCGTCGATGAGCCGGTCCGCGACGCGGGCGACGAGGGTGCGGAGCTCGTGCGGGTCGGCGCCGTTGATGGCGTCGTTGATGGCGCGGGTGCGCCGCCGGTGCTCCTCGCCCTCCGAGCACAGCACGTTGGGCAGCGGCGCGAGCATCGGCAGCAGGGGCCAGTTCTCGGGCACCCTGTCCCAGGCGTTCCAGCGGCCGGGGTGGCGGGCGAACGTGGCGGGGTCGCTGAGCACACCGTGCAGTTCGCGGTAGCCGATCACGAGCCAGGCGGGGACGTCGCCGTCCATGAGGACGGGCACCACGGGCCCGTGCTCGGCGCGCATCTTCCGGTAGAAGCCTCGGGGGTCGGTGTTGAAGTCGGGGTCGTAGAGCCGGACCGGGGTCGTCGTGTCCACCGGGCACCTCGTGTCGGTTGGGGATGGTGGCATGGGGCGGGCCCGCCCGGCTGGGCGGACCGGTCGCGGGGGCGGGGCGGGGGGCGCACGGACCGTGGAGCGCGCCGCGGGGCCGGTCGTCGGCCCCGCGGCGGCGGCCGGTGTCAGTTCGGGGCGGGTCCCGGGGGGCGCGGCGGCCCGGCGTTCCGTGCCGGCGGTGGGCCGGTGCGGGCGGTGCTCACCGGGAGGCCTGCGCGATGAGGGTGCGGATGTGCTCGACCAGGGCGATGAGGACCTGCTTGGCGGAGCCCCGGTCGCGGGCGTCGCAGCGCAGCAGGGGCACCTGGGGGTCCAGGTCCAGTGCGGCGCGGATCTCCTCCAGGCTGTGCGCGCCCTCCCCGAAGTCGTTGTGGGCGACGACGAAGGGGGTGCCCTGGGACTCCAGCCGGTCGATGGCGAAGAAGGAGTCGTCCAGGCGCCGGGTGTCGACCAGGACGACCGCGCCCAGGGCGCCGCTGAACAGGCGGTCCCACAGGAACCAGAAGCGCTGCTGGCCGGGGGCTCCGAACAGGTACAGGACGGAGGTGGCGTCCAGGGTGATGCGGCCGAAGTCGAAGGCGACGGTGGTGGTGTTCTTGTCCTCCACCCCGCTCAGGTCGTCGACGCCGGATCCGGCCCGGGTCATCGTCTCCTCGGTGTTCAGGGGACGGATCTCGCTGACCGAGCGCACCAGGGTGGTCTTGCCGACCCCGAAGCCGCCGACGACGGCGATCTTCAGGGCCCGGTCCACGGTCGGGGGCAGGGACCGGGGCGGGTCGGCGGTGGGGGTTTCAGAGGTTGTGGAGTGCAACGAGGACCTTCTCCAACACGTCCGGGGAGGCGAGGGGGTGGGCGGGAGAGGGGGCCGGCCTGGGGTGGCGCGCGGTGATCCCGCCGCTGTCGAGCAGGTCGGTGAGCAGGATCCTGGTGACGGCCAGCGGCAGGCCCAGGTGGGCGGAGATCTCCACCACCGCCATGGGCCCGCGGCACATGCGCAGGATGGCGGCGTGCTCGGACTGCATGCCGGGGACGGGCTCGCTCTCGGCGACGATGAGCGTCACCGCGTCCAGGGCCTCGTCGGCCCCGTCGCTGCGCCCGGAGGTGATGACGTAGAGGCGGTCGGGGCTCTCCTCGCGGTGCGAGCGGCTCATGCGGTTCCGGTGGCGGCCCGGGGCGGCGTGGACAGGTGCTCGCCCAGCTGTTCGACCAGTTCGTTCATGTTGTGCCCGACCAGGCCGGGGTCGGCCTCCGGCGAGGTGATGACGGCCAGGTGCGCCCCGGCCCCGGCCTCGACGATGAACAGCAGGCCGCCGTAGAACTCGGCCATGGCCTGGCGGACGCCGCCGGCCCCGTCGCCGAACTCGATGGAGGCGCTGTGGGCCAGGCTCTGCACGCCCGCGGCGATCGCGGCGAGGTGGTCGGCGCTGTCGGCCTTCATGCCCGGCGTGTGGCACAGCTTGAGGCCGTCGCGGGAGAGCACGAGGGCGTGCCGGGTGCCGGGGGTGCGCTCCAGGAGGCCTTCGAGGAGCCAGGTCGAATGTGCGAGGTCCATCATGCGTCCTTCGGGTTTCCGTTCTGGTCCTGGCCGCGCACCGCCGCCCGGAACGCCCCGAAGCCACGGGGCGAGGTGGCCGGGCCGGCGTCCTTGGCGGGTTCGGAGGCGGCGGTCTGCTGCTGCACGGCCGCGAGGGTCTTGCCGCGGTGGCGCTGTGGCAGGCCGCCGGTGTCGGCGGCGGTGCCGTCCCGCGGCGGGAGCGCCGTGGGGAGGGCCGGCGCGGAGGCGGCCGCGGCGGCCGGCTCCGGCCGCGCGGCGGGAGCGGGCGCCGCGGGCAGGGGTTTGACGAGCTTGTTCGGGAGCAGCAGCACCACGGCGGTCCCGCCGCGGGAGGAGGACCGGAAGGACACCGCCAGGTCGTAGCGGCGGGCGATGCGGCCGACCACGGACAGGCCCAGGCGGCTGCCGGAGATGGTGGTGATGTCGGCGTCGCCGGAGACGGACTCGCGGGCGCGGCGCAGCGCCTCCTCCCCCATGACCAGCCCGCTGTCCTCGATCATGACGGCGATCCCGGCCTGGACCTCCTCCACGTGGACGTGGACCTCGGAGGTGGGCGGGGAGAACTTGGCGGCGTTGTCGAGGAGTTCGGCCAGGGCGTGGATGACGCCTTCGGCGGCGAACCCGGCGATGGCCTGGCGCGGCACGTTGTGCAGGCGCACCCGGCGGTAGGCGCCGATGCGGGCCATGGCGCCGCGCAGGACGCTCTCGATCCCGATGGCGCGGCTCCACCGGCGCCCGGACCGGGCCCCGGTGAGGATGGCGATGCTGTCGGCGATGCGGCCGGCCTGGGCGGTGCTGTGGTCCAGGTGCATGAGGTCGCCGAGGATGCCGGAGCCACTGTCCCCGTCGCCGTGTTGCTCCTGCATCCGGCGCAGGTCGGCGAGCATCGCGGTGGTGAGGGCCTGCATGCGCCCGGCGGCGGTGGCGCAGGCGGCCATCGCCGCGGAGCGGCGGCGCTCGGCGGAGGCGATCTCGGCGGCGACGGCGCGCACGACACTCGCGCGGGCGGTGTCGGCGGGCATCGGAATGCGGTGCAGCGCGGTCTCGGCGGAGTCTCCCTCGCGCAGCCGCTCGACCAGGCGCGGCAGGTGGTCGCGGGCCAGGGACTCGGTGCTGGTGCGCAGCCCGTCGAGTTCGGCGCGCAGGTCGCGGACGGTGCGGTCGCGCCGGTCCAGGAACAGGGCCAGGACCGTGAGGAGGACGAGGCCGGTGATGGCGGTGCCCAGCGCCCAGGGCCGGCCGGCGCCGGGGAAGGCCAGCAGGGCGCCGCCCCAGAGGATCAGCAGCACCGGTGGGAGGTACGACCAGCGGGGGGTGGAGAGCGGTGGGGAGGCCGCGCCCCGGGGGGTGGTGGTTGTCATGTCTCACGTCCGGCTGCGACATTTCCCCTGGTCACACCGGCGGTGGCCGGACACGGACCGAGGGGGTGGGATCGGGGGGTGCACGGCGGATACGAGAAGGGGGTGTTTTTCCACAACACGCACTTTCCAGCGCACAGCGAGTCAACATATCACCAGACTCACACAAATGGTATTGCGCAACTGTGAACGGATGAATGGACGCACTCACATCCGGGTCCGGCACGGCCCGGGAGCCCATTGACGGCGCACGGAAAAGGGCGGTGAACTGCGGGAACGGCGTTCCAGACGTGATCTGTGCGCCTCCGGGCGTCCCGAGCGGCCGCGGCCGCTCGGGACGCCCGGAGGCGGGTGGTGCGGGTCAGGGGGCGGGGCGGTCCAGCAGTCCGCACCTGCGGAGGGCCTGGCGGAAGTCGGACTCGGGCGAGGGCGAGACGTGCGCCCACAGGGAGGTCCTGGGCATCACGCGCCCGGCGTGGACCAGGACGCGGGAGGCCCGTTCGAGGTCGCCCCCGTAGTACAGGGCGGCGCCGAACAGGTGGGCGACGTTCGCGTGCTCGGGGTCGGAGGTGACGTCCCCGGCCAGCCACCGGTCGGCGGCCGCGGCCACCTCGCCGTGGACGCCGGGGTCGGCGAGGTACCCCTCCAGGAACTCCTTGACGTCGCCGTACGTGTCCAGTTCGTCGCTGTCCCGGATGAGCATCATGATGTGCTCCTTGTGGGCTTCGGGCAGCAGCCCCAGGCACGCGTCGCCCGGGGCGGCGAGGGAGACGTTCTGCCGGGCGAAGGCGAACATCTCCCCGTGGGAGCCCTGCCACTTGTGGCACAGCACCTGGAGGCGGGAGTAGCGGCCGCGGTGGTGCCAGGAGTCGCGGGCGCACAGCTCCAGCCAGACGCGGTCGAGGTCCTCCCGGCGCAGCTGCATGCCCAGGCCGTACCACTGGAGGTTGTTCCAGGGGCGGGGGTCCTCCGGGGCGAGCTCGGCCGCGCGCATCAGGGGGCGGACCGCGGGCTCCAGGAGTTCGAAGAAGCGGCGGAAGCGCTCTTCGCCCACGGTGGAGGCCCACCCGCCGCCGCGGGCGTTCCAGGCGGCCTTGACGCGGGTCGCCCCGCCCAGGAGGAGCAGCAGGGGGTCGTCCTCCCCGTAACGGCTCTCCAGCGCGGACAGGTGCGGAACGCACGCGTCGGAGAGCACGTGGACGCGCAGATCCGCCTGCCGCGGATCGTCGACGGCCAGGAGTTCACGGGCTTGCGCGATATCGCCCGCACGCACGGCGGGCAGGGCCGCCGCCAGCCCACGGTCGCGCCAGATGTCCCCGAAGGCGATTCCCGCCTTCTTGACCTGGCGTTCCGTGATTTTGTCAATGCCCTTCTCAAGGAGCTTCAGTAGAACCACGGAGAACTTATATCGGACATACGACCCGGTTCCCCATGTTTTTTGATATCGATATCAAAACACGGAGAAACCTCCCGGAAATCAAAAGGCACGAGCCGCGCCGCCCGGACACGGAACGTGACCGCGGGGGTTTTCCGCAGTCCGTACCGGCCCCGGGGTGTGCATCCGGAAAAGATCGGGAAGGAGTGCGACAGGTCACACGCACGGCGTCGCACCGGTCCGGAGCGCCCGCCCGGCGGGATTCCGTCCCGCGGTTCGGGCCCCGCACGGTGGGGAATCTTGGTGTGTACCTGCGTGTTACAACCTCGCGAGACCGCACAAGCGCCTGGGAGGCACCCACACGATGGCCGAGCGAGCACTGCGCGGCACCCGACTCGGGGCGACGAGCTACGAGAACGACCGCAACACCGACCTGGCTCCGCGGCAGGAGGTCACCTACGACTGCACCCGCGGCCACCGCTTCTCGGTCACCTTCGCGACCGAGGCCGAGATCCCCGCCGAGTGGGAGTGCCGCTTCTGCGGCGACCGCGCCCTGCGCCGCGACGGCTCCGGGGAGGAGCCCAAGGCTGCCAAGCCGACGCGCACCCACTGGGACATGCTGCTGGAGCGCCGGAGCATGGAGGACCTGGAAGAGGTCCTCGCCGAGCGCCTGGAACTGCTCCGCGCCCGCCGCCGGGAAGAGGCGGCGAAGGTGGAGGAGATCGCCAGGCAGCGGCAGACCGCCTGACGCACCGCGCACGGCGGGGGCGGCGGACACGGACGTGTCCGCCGCCCCCGCGCCGTTCCGGGACCCCTGCTCCTACTCCCCGCCGCGGCCGAACGGGTCGCCGGTGGAGCCGACCAGCTCCTTGACCGACTCGATGACGCGGGTGGGGCGGTAGGGGAACTCCTCGGCGGTCTCCCGGCCGGAGATGCCCGACAGCACCAGGATCGTCTGCAGGCCCGCCTCCAGGCCGCTCAGCACGTCGGTGTCCATCCGGTCGCCGACCATCAGCGTGTTCTCCGAGTGGGCGCCGATCCGGCGCAGGGCCGACCGCATCATGAGCGGGTTGGGCTTGCCCACGAAGTAGGGGCTGCGCCCGGTCGCCTTCTCGATGAGCGCTGCGACCGCGCCGGTGGCGGGCAGCGGCCCCTCGGCGCTGGGGCCGGTCTCGTCCGGGTTGGTGGCGATGAACCGGGCGCCGCGGCGGACCAGGCGGATCGCCCGGGTGATGGCCTCGAAGCTGTAGGTGCGGGTCTCCCCCAGCACCACGTAGTCGGGGTCGCGCTCGGTCATGACGTAGCCCACGTTGTGCAGGGCGGTGGTCAGACCCGACTCGCCGACCACGTACGCCGACCCGTTGGGGCGCTGGGTCTGGAGGAACTGGGCGGTGGCCAGGGCCGAGGTCCAGATGGACTCCTCCGGGATGTCCAGCCCCGTGTTGAGCAACCGGGCCCGCAGGTCGCGCGGAGTGTAGATGGAGTTGTTCGTCAACACCATGAACGGGGTGCCGTGCTCACGGAGTTCGGCGATGAGTTCGTCTGCCCCGGGGACGAGGTGTTCCTCACGGACGAGCACGCCGTCCATGTCGAAGAGGTAGTTCCATTCGTTGCTCACGGGTTCATTGTGCCGGTATCGGCGCACCGGACGCCATTCCTACTCCCGGGTAGACGACACTCCTCACACTCTCGGCGTGTCGGGGCGGCCCTCGTCCGGCAGGCAAGGAGTTCGCGGCCCCCCGTGCCGGGGTGGAGGCCGCGGTGCCGGTGGCCGTACAGGCCGGCCGGGTCCCGTCGGGGTGGTCCAGGAGCAGGACCGCCCCGCCGCCGGGACGTGCCACGACGGGGGCACCGGTTCCCATGCGCCCTCGGTCCTCGTCGTCCGCCGGCGTTGTCGGGAGCGGTGGCGCCGCGGGGAAGGGAACGGCCGGGCCGGGGCGCCTCCGGGCGGCGGGGTCAGACCGGCGGCCAGGGGACGGCGGGCCAGTCGGGGGCCGGGTAGGGGTGGATGCGGTGCTCCAGGAGCAGGTCGGTGCGGGCCCGCACCGCGTAGACCTCGGGGCCGGTGAGGTGCAGGCCCAGCTCCCGGGGCAGGGCGTCGTCGGGGTCGGCCAACCGGTCGCGCAGGCGCTCCAGCCCGGCCAGCGCCTCCTCGGTCAGCGGCAGTCCCTGCCACTGCCACAGCACCGTGCGGAGCTTGTAGTCCTCGGCGAAGGCCACACCGTGGTCGCAGCCGTACAGGTGGCCCTGCGGGGTGGGCAGCAGGTGGCCGATCTTGCGGTCGGAGTTGTTGATGACCGCGTCGAACACCGCCATGCGGCGCAGTGCGGCGTTGTCGGTCTCCCGGGACAGCGCGACCAGGTCCACCGTGGTGTCGCCGTCCACCCACAGCTGGGCCATGCCCTCGCCGAAGGGGCCGTCGCGGTGGACGGTGGGCGGGACGATCTCCCAGCCCAGCGCCTCGGAGACGGCGTGGGCGCCGACCTCGCGCCCGGCCAGGGTCCCGTCGGGGAAGTCCCACAGGGGCCGCTCCCCCGCCACCGGCTTGTAGACGCAGGTGGCCGAGCGGGAGCCGTCGGAGACGGTGCAGTACAGGGTGGCGTTGGAGGCGGAGGCGAGCCGCCCCTCGACGGTGATCTCGCCGGTCCGCAGCAGGTCCAGGCCCTCGGCGGGGGTGAGTCCGCCGAAGGGCCCCTCGATCGCGGTGTCGTCGTGCGTCAAGGCCGTCTCAGACCAGGCGGTCGGGCCGGTAGCCGTTCTGGCGCACGCAGATGTGCCCGGCCGGGTCCAGGGGGCGGCCGCACAGCGGGCAGTCCGGACGGCCGGCGGCGACCACCTTCAGGGCGCGCCCGGCGAAGGCGCGGGCCTCCCCCGGGGTGAGGTAGACGCGCAGGACGTCGCGGTGCGGCGGCCCCTCCTCGGTGAACACCTCCAGCTCGTCCTCGTCCTCGACGAACTCCTCGCCCGGCGTCTCGTCGATCTCCTGGGCCTCGACGATGACGCGGGAGGCCTCGGCGTCCCAGGCCAGGGCCAGGGTGCCGACGCGGAAGTCCTGCTCGATGGGCTGTTCGAGGGGTCCCTCGTCCTCGGGCACGGCGTTGTCGTCCGGCGGCGCCCCGAAGCGCCGGTGCACTTCTTCCAGCAGCTCCTCGATACGGGTGGCCAGTGCCTCGACCTGGGCTTTCTCCAGGACGACGCTGGTGATACGGCCCTCCCCCACCGCTTGGAGGAAGAAGGTGCGCTCCCCGGGCTGGCCCACGGTCCCGGCGACGAAGCGCTCCGGCGGGTTGAACTGAAAGACGGGCATGCCTAGAACCTTAAAGGATCTCGGAGGCGGTGTGCTCGGCCCCGGCGCCGCCGCCCACGGCGGCGTCCCCGGTGGCCTCGGCCGGGGTGGGCAGAACCGGCCCGGCGCCCTGACCGGTGTCGTTGAGGACGTTGAGGAAGGGGCGGGTGCGCGTGTAGGTGATGGAGGTGACCGAGCAGGGGTCCACCCGCAGCCGCTGGAACAGGTCCAGGTGCAGGCCCAGGGCGTCGGCGACCACGGCCTTGATGATGTCGCCGTGGGTGCAGGCCACGTACACGGGGGGCGTGTCGGTGGGGGTGAGCAGCAGGCGCGAGTTCCAGTCGCGGACGGCCTCGACGGCGCGCGCGGAGGCGGCGGCCAGGGCCTCGCCGCCCGGGAAGCGGACGGCGGAGGGGTGGTCCTGCACGACCCGCCACAGGGGCTCGTCGGCCAGGTCCTTCAGGGCGCGGCCGGTCCAGGAGCCGTAGTCGCACTCGATGAGGCGGTCGTCGGTGGTGATGGGGGCGCCCAGCTCCGCGGAGACGGCCTCGGCGGTCTCCTGGCAGCGCTCCAGGGGGCTGGAGAGCAGGGCGGCGGGGCGCAGCCCGGCCAGTCTCCGGGCCAGGCGGTCCGCCTGGTCCCGCCCGGTGTCGTTGAGGTGGATCCCGGGGGCGCGGCCGGCCAGCCGGGGACCGGTGGCATCGGTCATCCCGTGCCGGACGAGGACGAGCGTGACCGCCTGCGGGAGGGTGTCCTGGGAGGGTGGTGTCGCCATGCCCCCACCCTAAGATCCACGGGCGCCCGGAGGGGACGGGGACACGGGCGGGGCGGACCGCGCGATGGGCCTGCGGGACTCCGGCGGGGCGGTGCCGCGGGACTCGCACCGGGACGGCTGCGGGCGGACACGGTACTCTCCGCCGCATGGAACAGCGACAGGTGGGCAGATCGGGACTCTGGGTGTCCCGCACCGCCCTCGGCACGATGACCTGGGGCAAGGACACCTCCGAGGAGGAGGCCGGACAGCAGCTCACCGCGTTCGTGGACGCGGGGGGCACCCTCGTGGACACCGCGGACATCTACACCGGCGGGCAGAGCGAGCGGATCCTGGGCCGCCTGCTGCGCGCCGCGGTCCGCCGCGATGACGTGGTGGTGGCCACCAAGAGCGGACACACCCCGGAGGGGTACCGGCCGGTGGACGCCTCGCGCCGGCACCTGCTGGCCTCCCTGGACGCCTCGCTGCGTCGGCTGCAGACCGATTACGTGGACCTGTGGCAGCTGCACGTGTTCGATCCGGCGACGCCGCCGGAGGAGACGCTGGCGGCGATGGAGGCGGCGGTGACCGCGGGCAAGGCCCGCTACGTGGGGACCGGCGACCTGGACGCCTGGCAGTTCGCCACGCTGGCGACCTGGCAGCGAGCGCGGCCCGGCCGGATGCCGCTGGTGAGCGCGGGGTCCGAGTACTCGCTGCTCAACCGGGGCGCCGACCGCGACCTGCTGCCCGCGGTGGCGGCCGCCGGGGCGCACCTGCTGGCGTGGGCGCCGCTGGGCCGGGGGGTGCTCAGCGCCAAGTACCGTACCGGGACCCCGTCGAACTCGCGGGCGGCCTTCCCCCACATGGCGTCGTACGTGGAACCGTACCTGGACGAGCGCAGCCGCCGGGTGGTGGAGTCGGTGTGCACCGCCGCCGAGGGCCTGGGGGTGCCGCCGCTGGCGGTCGCGCTGAGCTGGGCGCGGGACCAGCGGGGGGTGGCGGCCGCCGTGGTGGGACCGCGCACCCTGGCCCAGCTGGAGCAGGTCCTGGGTGTGGAGGGCGTGGAGCTGCCCCCGGAGATCCGCGACGCGCTGGACGACGCCACGGCGCCGGGGCGCCGCTGAGGCGGCACCGCGCCGTGGCGCCGCCGGGTCAGCCGTCCGCGGGGTCGATCGGGAAGTTCTGGTCGAACACGTTGTTCGGGTCGTACTGCGCCTTGAGCGCGCGCAGCCGGGACAGGGTGGGCTCGGGGAAGGCCTGGGAGAGCACCTCGGGCCCGGTGCGGGTGTCGAAGCTCAGGTACATCCCGTCGATCGCCCCGTCCAGGGCCGCCCAGTGCTCGTCGAGCCGGGCGGCGGTGCGCGGGGAGGCCAGGGCCGCCAGCGACTGCGCCTGGTGGCGGTGGGCGTAGGCGGTGGCCTGGGCGGGGACGTCGTTGATCGCCCCGCCCACCTGGCGCAGCTGCATGAAGTAGGTCGCTCCGGAGGCGAGCATGCCCGCCAGGGACCGCGCGGTGTCCCCGGAGATCTCGGTCAGCAGTCCGGAGCGGCTCGCCGGGAGCCCGGCGCCCTGGTGGGGCCGGTCGTCGTGGGGCAGGATCGCCGGGTAGGGGGCGAGCTGCGCGCTCTGGTCCAGGACGGGGCCCGCCTTGAGGAAGGGTTCCAGTGCGGCGACCGCGGCGTCGGTGTCGTCCCCGGCGTACACGACCATCGCCCGGGCGACGGGTCCGGATCCGGCCCGGCCGGGGGCGGTGATGAGGAACGCGGTGACCTCGCGGGGCGCGGCGGCGGTGATCTCGCCCCAGGCGCCCAGGAACGCGGCGGCGTTCGAGGCGTCGTAGGCGAACTGTGCCAGGACGACGTCCCCGACGGGCGCGGCGACGGCCTCCACCGAGGTGAGCACGCCGAAGTTGGCACCCGCGCCGCGCATGGCCCAGAACAGGTCGGGGTTCTCGTCGGCGTCGGCGCGCAGGATCCGGCCGTCGGCGGTGACGACCTCCACCGCGGTGAGGTGGTCGATGGTGAGGCCGTGGGCGCGGCCCAGGTAGCCCACGCCCCCCGTGGTGGCGATGCCGCCGACTCCGACGCCGCCGTGGTCCCCGGAGCTGATCGCCAGCCCGTGGGGGTGGAGGGCGGCGGCGACCTCACCCCAGCGGGCCCCGGCGCCGATGCGGACCCGGCGGGCGGCGGGGTCCAGGACCTCGACCCGGTTCATCCGGGACAGGTCGACGATGACGCCGCCGTCGCCGGTGGAGCGGCCGCTGATGCCGTGGCCGCCGCTGCGCACGTGGAGCGGGGCGTCCTGGTCGAGGGCGTAGCCCAGGGCCCGGGCGACCTCCTGCGGACCGCCGGGGCGCAGCACGAGGCCGGGGCTGCCGTGCTGCATGTAGCCGTGGCGGAGCCGGGTGTAGGAGCGGTCGCCGGGTTCGACGGCGTGGTCGCGCAGGGCTTCGGGGACGGCGTCGTAGTCGATGCCCTCGCGGCGGGCGGCCAGGGCGGCGGCGGGGCGGACCGGGCCTGTGGGGGTCCCGGCCGAGGCGCGCTCCTTCTCGACGGCCTCGCGCAGGGCGGGGGCGACCTCGGCCCCGAACGCCTGGATGGTGCGCGGGTCGTCGGTGGCCACGATGAACGTGCCGAACCCGTGCTCCAGGACCAGGGGCAGCAGGTCGTCGACCCACTGCTCCGCGGGGCCCTGGAGGAAGGCGCGGCCGGTGGGCAGCAGGGCCGCGCCGCTGAGGTTGAGCATGCGGCGGATCTGCCGCGGGTCGCGGCCCGCCTGCTCGGCGGCCTCGTCGATGGTGCGGTTGGCCGCGGGGGCGTCGGCGAGGTCGAGGTAGCCGAGGCTGGGCAGCCAGCCGTCGGCCTTGGCGCCGGTGAGGCGGAGCATGCGGGGCTTGTAGGCGCCCAGGTTGATACCGATGTCGTGGGCGGGCGCGGGGCCGCGCTTCATGCCCGAGACCCGGTGGTGCCTCCCGTCGACGCGGACGCCGCCGCGGGCGTCGGTGTCCCAGGCCTGGCGGATGACGTCGATGCCCTCGGAGAGGGCGTCCACGCCCTGGCCGGGGGTGAGCTTCGTGCCGCCCATGGCGGCGATGCCGTCCCAGAAGGCGCCCGCGCCCAGGCCGAGCTCGAACCGGCCGCCGGAGAGGATGTCGAGGGAGGCCGACTGCCGGGCGATCATGGCCGGTCCGCGCAGCGGCAGGTTGAGGACGTTGCCGGAGACCGCGATGCGCTCGGTGCGGGCGGCGACCCAGGTGAGCAGGGTCCAGGTGTCCAGGAAACCCGGGTTGTAGGGGTGGTCCTGGTAGGTGGCCAGGTCGAGCCCGGCGGCCTCGGTGAGCTCGGCCAGGGTGACGGCGCGCTCGTGGTCGCCGGCCGAGGGCGTGATGAAGGTGCCGAACAGGAGGGGGTGTCCGTAGTCGGGCATGGCGCTGTGTCTCCTCGGAGGGCGCCGGGGCCCGTGGTGCGGACCCCGGAAAGTAGTTTGTGAAACAAACGATGTTCTCAACAACTCATCGTATGCCCAACATATTCCTGGTAGCCTCGGGGACATGACGACACCGAGCCCCGGGACCGCCCCGGCGAGCGGCGGCGGCCCGGCACCCGACCTGGGCTGGGCGCTGGCCGTGCTGCTCCAGAGCTGGCACGAGCGGGTGGGGGAAGTGCTCGCCGACGTCCCGCACGGCGGCCGCGGCTACCACGTGCTCGCCGCCTGCGCCGACGCCGAGCCCCCCACCCAGGCCGCGCTCGCCGAGCGCCTGCTCATCGACCGCAGTGGCATGACCTACCTGCTGGACGACCTGGAGTCCGCCGACCTGGTGCGGCGCCGGGTGGACGAGGACGACCGACGGGTGCGGCGGGTGTGCGTCACCGAGCACGGCCGCGAGGTCCTGGCCGACCTGGCCGCGCGGGTGGCCCACGTGGAGGAGCGCGTCCTGGCCGGGCTGGACGAGGACACCCGCGCCCTGTTCCGCGCCGCCGCCGGCGCCGCCGCCGTCGCCGTCCAGGAGTCCTCGCCCGAGCTGGACCCCTGCGCCGCGGTGCGCACGGTGGTCGGCGATCCCCCGGCCGCGCCCCGGGCCCCGCGCCGCCGCACCCGGGCCCGCTCCTGAGCGCCCCTCCGTCCACACGCTCCCGCGGGGGCGCCCCGGACGTCGTCACCTCTCGATAGGCTCCCGGGGAAGCGTGAGAGCACGAGATCGAGGGGGACCGGCCCAGGTGTCCGAGGCAGTCGAACAGGTCAGCGCCGTCCTACAGGGCATGGAGGCCCCGCCCGCCCTGGCACCGCGGCTGCTGGCCGTGCTGGGGCCGGCGGCGGCGGCCGACCTGGCCGCCGACCCGTGGCTGCTGCTGCGGCTGCCGCAGGTCACCGTGGAGCAGGCCGACTACTGCGCCCGCCGCGCCCTGGGCGAGGCCGCCCGCCCCGACGACCCGCGCCGCCTGGCCGCCCTGACCGCCTACACCCTGCGCGCCGCCGCCGCGCGCGGGCACACCGCGGTGGAGGAGAAGCGGCTGGCCTCGCTCGTGGGCCGCCTGGGGGTGCAGGCCCCGGCGCGCGCCCTGGAGGCCGCCGTGGCGGCCGGGGCCTCGGTGGTGTTCGAGAGCACCGACGACTCCGACGACGACTTCGACTTCGAGGAGGGCGGGGTCCCGGACCTGCCCGACCCCGAGCGCTACCACGCCCTGCCCGACCTGGGCGCCGCCGAGCAGCGGCTGGGCGGGCACCTGGTGCGGCTCATCTCCGCCAACGATCCGGTCATGGACTCGGCCACCGCCGCCGAGACCGTGGACGCCGCCTGCGACAGGGGCGGGTTCACCGTCTCGGAGCACACCCGCGCGGCGCTGGTCACGGTCGCCCTGCGCCCGGTGACGGTGCTCTGGCACGGGCCCGGCGACGCCGCCGAGACCGCGCGCGCCCTGCTGTGCCTGGCCGCGATCGCCGAGGACAGCGACGTGGGGATCACCGTGGTGGCCCCCACCGCGCAGACCGCCGCCGCCGTGGCCGCCGACCTGGCCGCCGCGGCACCGGACGGCCCGGGGGTGCGCGTGCTCTCCCTGGCCGCCGCGCTGCGGGAGGGTCCGCTCTCCTCGGGCCTGGTGGTGCTGTGCGAGTCGATGGCGGTGGGCACGGCCCGCGCCGCCGACCTGGCCGCCGCCTGCGCCGACGGCGCGCACCTGGTGCTGCTCGCCGACCCCCGGCAGGCCCCGTCGGCCACGCCGGGCCGGGTCGCCGAGGACATCGTCCGCTCCCGCACCGCCCACACCGCCGAGATCGCCTCCCCCGAGGACGGCGGGGCGCCGGGGCCCCTCGCCGCGCTGGCGCTGGCGGTGTCCGAGGGCGAGGTCCCCGAGGTGGACGCCCCCGGACGCGAGGTGGTGCGGGTCCCGGCGGCCTCGGCCGAGGAGGCCGCCCACCGGGTCGTGCAGCTGGTCACCGACTCCATCCCGCGTGCGCTGGGCATCCCCGCCGGGGACGTCCGGGTGGTCGCCGCCCGGGAGGACGGCCCGGCCGGGGCCCGCGCCCTCAACGCCGCCTGCAAGGAGCGGCTGAACCCGGGGCCGGGAGCCCTGGGCGGTTTCGACCCCGGTGACGCGGTGCTGCTGGTGGCCGCGGGGGCCGGGTACGGTCCGGGGGACACCGGTGTGCTGCGCGGTCCCGTCGAGGGCGGCGTCGAGGTGGAGCTGACCGGCGGGGCGAAGGTCACCGTCACCGACCCGGCGGCGCTGCGCCCGGGGTGGGCTCTCACGGTGGGCGCCGCCCACGGCGGCCGCTGGCCCGCCGTGGTGGGCGTGTTCCCGCCCGAGGCGCCGGTGTCGCGGCCGCGGGTGTACACCGTGCTGACCCGCGCCACCCGCCACGTGTCGCTGGTGGACGCCACCGGCGGCGGGCTGGAGACCGGGGTGCGCGAGACCCTGGCGCCCGACCGCGTCACCCGGCTCGTCCCCCTTCTGCGCGAGGGCTGACCGGGGCCGGGACGCGACCGGGCGGCCGCCCGGTCGCGTCCCGCGCATGCGGAACGGTCAGCCCTGCGGGAGGTGCTTCTCGATGAGTTCGACGATCGCCGGGTCGTCGGGCACGGTCGAGGGGCGGAAGCGGTGGACCCGGCCGTCCGGCAGGACCAGGAACTTCTCGAAGTTCCACTTGACCCGACCCGCGTCGCCCCCGGCGTCGGGGGTCTTCGTGAGCTCGGCGTAGAGGGGGTGGCGGCCCCGGCCGTTGACCTTGACCTTGCTCATCATCGGGAAGGTCACACCCCAGGTCGTCGAGCAGTACTCGGCGATCCTCCCGTCGCCGCCGAACTCCTGGAGGAACTGGTTGCTGGGAAAGCCCAGCACGGTGAACCCGCGGTCGCCGTAGGCCTTCTGCAGCTCCTCCAGCGCGCCGTACTGCGGGGTGAGCCCGCAGCGGGAGGCCACGTTCACCACCAGGCGGACCCTGCCCGCCCACTCCCCGAACGTCGTCTCTCGCCCGTCGATCAGCGTCACCGGGATCTCGTCCAGCCTCGTCATCGCCCTGCCCCTCGTCACCGTGCCTGCGCGCCGACTCCAGAGTGCCAGAACCGGCGGCGCGCTCTCAGCGGCCTCCCCCGACCGCGTACGGCGGACCCGCCGTCCGTGTCCGACCGGCTCCAGCGGGCGCCGGGACCGCGCGGCGTTTGACCTCCAGCGCACTGGAGGTCGCACGATGGGGGCATGACGGAGATCCTGCTCCCGGACGTCGACGCGGAGATCCCGCCCGAGGGGGTGCCCATCGGGCGCGCAGCCGAGATCCTCGGGGTCGGCGTCCGGACACTGCGCTACTACGAGGACGAGGGCCTGCTCCTGGATCCGGCCCCGCGCGGCTCCGGGCACCGGCGGCGGTACCACCGCCCCGACCTGGCCTGGATCGCGGGACTGCTGATGCTGCGCCGGACCGGGATGCCGATCGCGCGGATCCGGGTCATGGCGGAGCTGAGCCGCCGGGAGGGCACCGAGGCCGAGCGGCTGGAGCTGCTGGAACGCCACCGGGACCACGTCGTCGAGGAGATGGAGCGCACCAGGCTCCACCTCCTCGCCATCGAACGCAAGATCGCCGCGTACCGCGAGGTCGTGGCGCACAGGGGGGAACCATGAGGACGACGGAGCTGGGCAACGGGCTGAAGGTGTCGGCCATCGGCCTGGGCGCGATGGGGATGAGCGCGTTCTACGGACCGGGCGACGAGAAGGAGTCCGTCGCGACGCTGCGGCACGCGGTCGACATCGGTGTCACGTTCATCGACACGGCCGAGGCGTACGGGCCGTTCGAGAACGAGAAGCTGATCGCCCGCGCCCTGGGGAGCCGGCGCTCGGAGGTGGTGCTGGCCACCAAGGCCTCCGCGGAGACCGACGACGACGGCACCGTGCACGGCCGCAACGGCACGCCCGCCTACATCCGGCGCGCCTGCGAGCGCTCGCTGCGCCACCTGGGCACCGACGTGATCGACCTCTACTATCTGCACCGGGTCGACCCGAAGGTGCCGATCGAGGAGTCGGTCGGGGCCATGGCGGAGCTGGTCCGCGAGGGCAAGGTGCTGCACATCGGGCTGTCGGAGGCGGCGGCCGGCACCATCCGGCGGGCGCACGCGGTACACCCGCTGACCGCGGTGCAGTCGGAGCGGGACGTGCGGCGGCTGGCCGACGCGGTCCCGGCCGCGGAGGTCAGCGGGGGCCGCGGCGAGCCCGAGGTCCCGGCCGGCACCGATCGCTGACGCCCGTCAGCGGCGGTACTGGCGGCACTCGCCGGTGAAGACCCCGTCGACCTCGGCCCGCAGGACCGCCAGGGCGCGGTCCCGCTCGCCGGGGTCGCGGTACAGGGCGGCGGCCAGGCCCTCGGTCGCGGCGGCCAGGCGGGCGGCGGCCAGGGCGGGGTCGGTGGCGGGGTCGACCTCGCCGCACTCGAACCCGTTGGCCACCGCGCGGGCGATCTCGGCGCGCAGGGCGGCGGCGGTGCGGGCGTCCACCTCGGCCAGGCGGGGGTTGTCCAGGGCGCGTCCGGCGAAGGTGCGGGTGACGCGGAACTCGCCGCGGCGGCGCACGTCCAGGGGCAGGTGCTCGGCCAGGGCGGCGGCCAGGATGTCGGCGATGGAGCGCTCGTGCCGGGTGCCCCCGGCGACGTGGTCGGCGACCCGGGCGGCGACGGCGGTGCCGACCCGCTCGAAGGCGTGCAGGAGCATGTCGTCCTTGGCCGGGAAGTAGTGCTGGACCAGGCCCACGGAGATGCCCGCGCGCTCGGCGGTGCGGGCGACCGTGACCGCGGCCAGGCCGTCGGCGGCGATGAGGTCGTACACGGCGTCGGCGATCTGGGCGCGGCGCCGGTCGTGGTCTGCGGTTCGTGGCACGGACTTGACCGTACCAGCATATGGTTATAACCATATGGGCATACGGTTATCGAAAGGACGCCGATGCGACTACCCCTCGCCCTGCTGCTCGCCCTGTCCCCCGCCCCGCCCTCCGAAGCCGCGGGCATCGGGGCCATGGACGCCCGGGCGGCGGAGCACGCCGCCGCGGTCGGCGTCCCCGGCCTGGCCTACGCCGTGGTGGGCCCCGACGGGGTGGAGCACGCCTTCCACACCGGCGTCGACGGCGCCGGGGAGCCGGTGGACGGCGACACCGCCTTCCTGTGGGGATCGGTGGCCAAGCCGGTCACCGCCACCGCCGCCGTCGTCCTGGCCGAGGAGGGGAGGCTGGACCTCGACGCCCCGGTCGGCGACCACCTGCCCGCCTTCGCCGGACACGGCATCACCGTCCGCGACCTGATGGCGCACACCTCCGGGATCCCCGAACGCGCCGCCTTCGCGGTGACCGACCACTACGGGCCGGACGCGATGGACCTCGACGCGCGGGTGGAGCACCTGGCCGGCGTCCGGGTCGCGGAGCCCGGGGTCCACGAGTACTCCAGCGCCAACCACCTGCTGCTCGGCGCGGTGATCGAGGAGGTCACCGGTGACCTGCACGGCCACCTGCGCGGGTCGGTGCTGGAGCCCGCCGGGATGGACGGCGCGGTCACCGGCGCGGAGGAGGCCCGGGCCGCCGGACTCGCCCCCGGGCACCGTTTCCTGTGGGGCCTGCCGGTGGCGGGCGCCGACGCCGGGAGGGTGGACGACGAGGGCGTCGCCTTCGGCTACCTCGGCGGGACCCTGGACGACCTGGCCGCCTTCGCCCGCCTCCAGCTGGACCCCGACCCCCCGCTGCTGGACGCCGACACCCTGGCCGGCATGCGCGAAGGCGTCGTGCCGGTGCCCGGATCGGCCCAGAGGTACGGGCTGAGCTGGCGGGAGACCACGCTGTCCGGAACGGAGGAGCCCCTGGTGTTCCACGGCGGCGCCACCCCCGGGTACGCGGCGATGGTGGTCCTGCTGCCCGAGCGCGACCGCGCGGTGGCGGTGCTCCAGAACGCCTACGCGATCGCGGCCGACGGGGAGATCCAGCGGCTCGCCTTCGACCTGGCCCGGATGCTCGCGGGCGCCCCCGTGGAGGAACCCGGGGGTGCATGGGCGCCCGCGGCCGCGGCGTGGGGGGCGACGGCCCTGACGCTGGGGCTGGGCGCGGCGGCCGTCCGGCCCGGCCGGGGCCGGACCCGGACCGTCCTCGGATCGGTCGGCGCGCTCGCCGCCGTCGCCGCCGCGGTCCTGCTGTCGTACATGGGGCCGCGGGCGTCCCTGCTGTGGTTCCCCGACCTCGCCGCGACCGCGGCGGTCGGCGGGCTGCTGGGCGCGGTCCTGGCCGTGCGCGGCCTGGCGCCCCTGCTGCGGGGCGGGATCAGACCCGGTCGAGGAAGCCGCCGTCCACCACGAGGTTCTGTCCGGTGACGAAGGACGCCGCCGGGGAGGCCAGGAAGGCGACCGCGCGGGCGACCTCCTCCGGGGCGCCCAGCCTTCCCAGGGGGATGCGCGAGCGGATGCCCTCGTAGAAGCCCGGGTCGTTCTCCCGGCGGCGGGCCCAGCCTCCGCCCGGGAACTCGATCGGCCCGGGCGAGACGGTGTTGACCCGAACCCCCTGCGGCGCCCAGGCGCGGGCCAGGGAGGAGGCGTGGTGGTTCAGCGCCGCCTTGACTGCCCCGTAGGAGCGGGCCCCGGCGGGCGGGGTGACGTGCAGCGCCGAGGTGGTGGAGATCAGCACCGCGGACCCGCCCCGGGCGGAGGCCGCCAGGTGCGGCTCGGCCGCCTCGGTGAGGCGCAGGAACGGCACCAGGTCGGTGTCGAAGGCCCGCTCCCACTGGTCGGGGGTGGGCGCGCTGCCGCCGGAGACGTTGGAGACCAGGACGTCCAGCCCGCCGAGGTCGGCGGCCGCGTCGGCCACGAACGCGGGCAGCGCGTCGTGGTCGCGGACGTCCAGGGGGAGGGCGAACACCCTGACGCCCTTGGAGCTCAGCTCCCCGGCCGCCTCGGCCAGGGGCACCGCGTCGCGGGCGCACAGCGCCAGGTCGGCTCCCTCGTCCGCGAAGGCCTCGGCGATGGCCCGGCCGATCCCCCGGCTGGCCCCCGTCACCATGACCTTGGCGCCCGACAGTCCCAGATCCATGTCCGCGTCCCCTCCCGGTGAAACGAGTGCGGTCGGCCCCCGGAGCGGGGACCGACCGCGTCAACCTAGCAGGGCCCTCAGGCGCCGGTGGAGTGGAACCCGCCGTCCACGTGGACGATCTCGCCGGTGGTGGCCGGGAACCAGTCCGACAGCAGCGCCACGACGGCCTTGGCCGCGGGCTCGGGGTCGCTGACGTCCCAGCCCAGCGGGGCGCGCTCGGGCCAGTGCTTGGCCAGCTCCTCGAACCCGGGGATGCTGCGCGCGGCCATGGTGCTCAGCGGGCCGGCCGAGACCAGGTTCACCCGGATGTTCTGGTCGCCGACGTAGCGGGCCAGGTAGCGGGCGGTGGAGGTGAGCGCGGACTTGGCGACGCCCATCCAGTCGTAGATCGGGTAGGAGACGCTGTTGTCGAAGTCCAGCGCCACCACCGAGCCGCCGTTCTTCATGAGCGGGCTCAGCGAGGTGGTCAGCGACTTCAGTGAGAACGTCGAGGTGTGCATCGCGGTGGCCACGTCCGACCACTGCGTGTTGAGGAAGTTGCCGCCCAGGGCGTCCTGGGGGGTGAACCCGATGGAGTGGACGATGCCGTCCAGTCCGTCGACGTGCTCGCCGACGCGCGCCGCCAGGGTGCCCAGCTGCTCGTCGTCGGTGACGTCCAGCTCCAGGACCGGGGGAGGCTCGGGCAGGCGCTTGGCGATGCGCTCCACCAGGCTCAGGCGGCCGTAGCCGGTGAGGACGACGGTGGCGCCCTGCTCCTGTGCCAGGCGGGCGACGTGGAAGGCGATGGAGGAGTCGGTCAGCACCCCGGTGACGAGGATGCGCTTACCTTCGAGAAGTCCCATGGTGTCGGGTTGTCCGTCCTGTTTCTGCTCTGCTGTGCGGTGGGCTGGGCCGGCTCAGTGGCCCATGCCCATGCCGCCGTCGACGGGGATGACCGCGCCGCTGATGTAGGCGCCGCCGGGCCCGGCCAGGAAGGCCACCGTGCGGGCGATGTCCTCCGTGGTGCCGTAGCGGCCCAGGGGGATGTTCTTCTTGATCTCGGCCTGGCGCTCCTCGGGCAGCGCGGACGTCATGTCGGTCTCGATGAACCCGGGGGCCACGACGTTGACGGTGATGTTGCGCGAGCCCAGCTCGCGGGCGAGGGAGCGGCCGAAGCCGACGAGACCGGCCTTGGAGGCGGCGTAGTTGGCCTGGCCGCCGGAGCCGAGCAGGCCCACCACCGAGGAGATGAGGACGATGCGCCCCGAGCGCTTGCGCATCATGCCGCGCACGGCGCGCTTGGCGACGCGGAAGGCGCCGGTGAGGTTGGTGTCGAGCACCGACGAGAAGTCGTCCTCGCTCATGAGGGCGAGGAGCTGGTCCTTGGTGATCCCGGCGTTGGCGACGAGGACCTCGACGGGGCCCTGCGCCTCCTCGACCTCCTTGAAGGCGGCGTCGACCTGGGCGGAGTCCGTGATGTCGCAGCGCACCCCGAACAGCCCCTCCGGGGGCTCGCCGGACCGGTGGGTCACGGCCACGCTGTCGCCGCCGGCGGCCAGTTCACGGGCGATGGCCAGGCCGATACCGCGGTTGCCGCCGGTGACCAGTACCGAGCGGGACATAGGGGCTCCTGTTCTACCCGCGGCCGTCCATGGGCGGACGCGGCACGTGACGGGGTCGGGGATCGCAATGCAGCGTACCGAGGCCGCGGGGGGTGGTCGCAATGCGGCCGGGTACAGGACTCCTCCCCGGCTTCCTGTGGGATTCCGACATGCCCGCCCCGGACCGGGTGACGGGGGTCACCCGGTCAGGCCCAGCCCGCGTCGTGGGCGAGGATGGCGGCCTGCACCCGGTTGGACATGCCGAGCTTGGCCAGGATGCGGCTGACGTGCGCTTTGACCGTGGCCTCGCGCATGCCCAGGGCGCGGCCGGCCTCGGCGTTGGACATGCCCTGGGCGATGGCGACCAGGACCGCCCGCTCGCGTTCGCTCAGCACCTCCAGGCGCCGCCCGGCGGTGGCCCGGCCCTCGGCGGAGTCGGCCGGGGCCGGGGCCGCGAAGCGCTCCAGCATGCGCTTGGTGACGCTGGGGGAGAGCATCGCGTTGCCCTCGTGGACGGTGCGCACCGCGGCGATGAGGTCGCGCGGCGGGGTGTCCTTGAGCAGGAAGCCGACCGCCCCGGCGCGCAGCGCGCCGTGCACGTACTCGTCCAGGTCGAATGTGGTCAGCAGCACCACGTGCGGCGGGTCGGGCAGGGCGGCCAGCCGGGCGGCGGCGGTGAGGCCGTCCACGCCGGGCATGCGGATGTCGAGCAGGACCACGTCGGGGGCGAGCTCCTCGGCGAGGCGGATCGCCTCGGCCCCGTCTCCGCCCTCGCCGACCACCTCGATGTCGGGCGCGGAGTCCAGGATCATCCGCAGTCCGGACCGGACCAGTTGTTCGTCGTCGATCAGGACGGTGCGGATCACGGAGCGGCCTCCTCGGCGCCTGCGGGTGTGTCGGTCGGCACGATAGCGCGCAACCGCCACCCGCCGTCCGGACAGACACCGGCGGTGAGGTCCCCGCCCGCCAGCACGACGCGTTCGCGCAGGCCGGTGAGGCCGAAGCCGCTGCGCGGCGCGGCCGGCACGGGGCCCGCCGGGACGGGGCCGTTGGCGACCTCCACCTCCACGCGGTCCGCGGCCCGGTGCAGGAGCACGGTGACGCGGGCCCCCTGTGCGTGCTTGGCGGCGTTGGTGAGCCCCTCCTGGACGATGCGGTAGACGGTGCGCTGCACGGGCCCGGGCACGGGGCGGTCCTCTCCGGTCCCGGTCCACTCGATCCGCATCCCGGCGGCGCGCCACTCCCGGATCAGGCGGTCCAGGTCGGCCAGCACCGGCTGGGGCGCGGTGGGCGCGGCCGTGCCCTCCTCGCGGAGCACGCCGAGGATGCCGCGCAGCTCGGACAGGGCCTCGCGGCCGGTGGTGCGGATGACCCCGGCCGTCTCGATGGTGCGCGGGTCCTCGGAGGAGACCTCCAGGCCCCCGGCGTGCAGGACCATGAGGCTCACCCGGTGGGCGACCACGTCGTGCATCTCGCGGGCGATGCGGGTGCGCTCGGCGGTGATGGCCTGCTCGGCGAGCAGGTGCTGTTCGCGCTCCAGGCGCTCGGCGCGCTCGTGGAGGCGGTCGATGAGCTGGCGCCGGGTGCCCACCCACAGGCCCATGACCGTGGGGGTGACCAGGAAGCCGGTGATGAGGAAGAAGTGGCCCAGGAAGAGCGCGTCGTAGGCGGCGACCATGGCCAGGCTCTGCGCCAGCAGCCAGGCGGCCAGGACGCGCCGGTCGGAGAAGTAGACCGCGTAGGAGTACAGGGCGATGGCAGCCGGGACGAAGTTGCCGAACAGCAGCAGCAGGGCGAGCGCGGTGGCCAGCAGCCAGCGGGGGTCGGTGCGGCGCAGCAGGACGACGGCGGCGGCCCACAGCGCGGGGACGACGTAGACCGCGAACCCGGCGAGGACGGCCGCGAAGGCGTTCACCGCGGCCAGCGCGTTCAGGAACAGGGCGGGCACCCCGCCCAGCAGCCCGATGCTCCCCGAGGAGCCGGACGAGATCTGGAGTACGCCGCTGAAGGGCAGCGGCGCCAGGGCGTAGACCCAGTCGGCCAGGACGAGTCTGCGCTCCCACCACCACCGGCCGCTGCGCCGCCCCAGGGAGCCCAGTGCCCTCCCCGACTCCTTGATCCAGGTCCACATGCTGCGGAGTCTACGGCGGGGCGCGCGGCGGGACGGCTGGCGCGCGGGCGGGGCGGCGGGCCGGTCCTCCCCCGCCGCCTTTCGTCGTGCGCGCAGGTCGGCACGGAGGAGCACGGGGGTCCGTGACCTTCGGTGGCCGGTCGACCCCCGACGAAAGTCGGGGGGACGACAGGACGAAGGAGTCGGCGCGCCCGCGCGCCTCCTTCCTTTGGACGAGGGAGGAAACCGTCCTGGAGGCCGAGGCTCCGGGCTTTTCCCGGGCCTAGCGTTGAGGGCACCGGCCGTGCGGCGGGGCGGGGGACCCCGTCCGGCCGCACCGCCTCCCGTCGTCACCGCACACCAGTCTGGAGCCGTTCCCGTGAACGCACCCGCAGTCGATCCCCTCTCCCCGGTCGCCCCGCCCCCGGTGGTCGTGGCCCGGGGGCTGACCAAGGTCTACGACACCGGCGAGACCCGGGTCCACGCCCTGGACGGGGTGGACGTGGAGTTCCACCGCGGCGCGTTCACCGCGATCATGGGCCCCTCCGGCTCGGGCAAGTCGACCCTCATGCACTGCCTGGCCGGGCTGGACACGGCCACCTCCGGGAGCGTGCACCTGGGGCGGACGCAGATCACCGGTCTGCGCGACGCCGAGCTGACGCTGCTGCGCCGGGACCGCATCGGGTTCATCTTCCAGTCGTTCAACCTGCTGCCGATGCTCACCGCCGAGCAGAACATCCTGCTGCCCTCCCAGATCGCCAAGCGGAAGGTGGAGAAGGAGCGGTTCGACCGCATCATCGACGTGGTCGGGCTGCGCGAGCGGCTGCACCACCTGCCCGCCAAGCTCTCCGGCGGCCAGCAGCAGCGCGTGGCCGTGGCCCGCGCCCTGCTCAACGCGCCCGAGGTGGTCTACGCGGACGAGCCCACGGGCAACCTGGACTCGCGTTCGGGAGCCGAGGTGCTGGAGTTCCTGCGCGCCTCCGCCGAGGACCTGCACCAGACCATCGTCATGGTCACCCACGACCCGGTCGCCGCCTCCTACGCCGACCGCGTGGTGTTCCTGCGCGACGGCCGCCTGGTGGACGAGGTGACCGAGCCCACCGCCGAGCTGGTCTCCCAGCGGCTGCTCAAGCTGGAAGAGGCCTGATCCGATGCTGCGCACCACACTGGCCGGGCTGCGCCTGCACAGGTCCCGCTACGTCACGACCGTGCTGGCGATCATGCTCGGCGTCATGTTCACCACCGGCACCATGGTCTTCGCCGACACCCTCGAGGCCGGGTACGAGAAGACCGTCATGGGCTCGGCCACCTCGGTCGACGCCATCGCCGTCCCGGCCGGGGAGGGCGAGGAGGAGCCCGCCCCCCTGACCGAGGAGGCCCTGACCGGGATCCGCGCGCTCCCCCAGGTCGCGGACGCCGACGGCCTGGCGGAGGGGCAGGTCGTACTGCTGGACGCCGAGGGCCGCGCGTCCGGCTTCGTGCCGCCCGCGGCGGTCTCCTTCGGCGAGCACACCCGTTTCTCCGCCGAGGAGGGCGCCCTGCCGGCCGGCGGCGACGAGATCGCCCTGGCCGTCTCCACCGCCGAACAGCTCGGGTTCGGGGTCGGCGACACCGTGACCGTCCTCGACCCGGACCAGGAGAAGCGGGAGTTCACCCTCACCGGCCTCGTCGAGTTCGGCGCCGACCCCCGGTACAGCTACAGCGGCGTGGTGGTCCTCGACCACGCGACCCTGGGCGAGATGACCGGGGCCGAGGGGTACGTCGAGATCGACGCCGTCGCCGCCGAGGGCTACACCGACCGGCAGGTCGCCGACGCGGTCGCCGGGGCGCTCGGGGCCGACGCCGAGGTGCGGACCGGCGAGGAGTTCGGGGTGGCCCTGGCCGAGAACTCCGGCGCCGACACCGCGATGCTGCGCGTCGTGCTGCTGCTGTTCTCCTTCATCGCCATGTTCGTGGCCGGGATCGTCATCTACAACACCTTCGCCATCCTCATCGCCCAGCGCCAGCGCGAGCTGGCCCTGCTGCGGTGCGTGGGCGCCAAGCGTTCCCAGGTGTTCCGGTCGATGCTGGCCGAATCCCTGATCGTGGGCCTGGTCGCGTCCGCCCTGGGAGTCCTGGCGGGCATCGGGATCGGGACGGCCGGGGCCACCTTCGGGGGCCCGCTGCTGGGCATGGAGGGGGCCGTGCTCACCATCACGCCCCTGGCCGTGGCCGTCGGCATGGTCCTGGGCACCGTGGTGACCGTGTTCTCCGCCCTGGTCCCCGCCACCCGGGCGACCCGGGTGGCGCCGCTGGCGGCGCTGCGCACCAGTGCCACCGCCACCGGGCTGGAGAAGGGCACCGGCTGGGTGCGGGTGGTCCTGGGCCTGCTCGCCTTCGCCGCGTCGGCGGCCCTGGTCGTGGTCAGCCAGCTCGCCGGCCCGAACCAGACGGGCCCGATCATCGTCACCGGCGCCGCGCTGGTCGCGTTCCTGGGCGTGGTGGTCCTGGGCCCGCTGCTGGTGCGCGGGATCGTGAACACGGTGGGCCTGCCGCTGCGCAGGGTGGGGGTGCCGAGCATGCTGGCGGTGGACAACTCCGTGCGCAACCCGCGCCGGGCCGCCACCGCGATGATCGCGCTGACCGTGGGCGCCACGCTCATCACCGGTTACTCGGTGGTCAGCGCCTCCACGGAGACGACCCTGACCAGGATGCTGGACGAGCAGTTCCCGGTGGACTACCAGATCATGGCCCAGATGGGCACCGAGGCGGCCCCGGCCGCCGAGGACGCCCCCGGGGAGGGGACGGACGAGGAGACCGCCCCCGGGGAGGGGACCGCCGAGGAGACCGCCCCCGGCGAGGGGACCGCCGGGGGCGGGACCACCGGGGACGGGACCGTCGAGGAGGGAACGGCAACGGACCCGGCCGCCGCGGCGGACCCCGGGGCCGAGGGCCTGGCCCTGCCCCTGGACCCGGGCATCCCGGCCGAGGTGCGGGACACGCTCGGGGAGCAGGACGAGCTGGAGCGGATCGTCGCCGACCGCAACGTGTACGTGGAACTCGGCGGGGACGAGAGCCTGCCGGTCACCACGTACATCAACGGCCGGATCGGCGTCGACCTGACCGCGGACACCGTCGAGGGCGACCTCACCGACCTCGGCCCCGGCGGGGTCGTGCTGTCCGAGGGCTACGCCGAGGGGGCCCGGGTGGGCGACACCTTCACCGTCCCGGGCCTGTGGGGCGCCGACGACCTGGAACTCGACATCGTCGCGATCACCGAGAACGGGGGCGGCCTCAGCGGCGCCACCCTCGACCCGCGGGACTTCGCCGCCGCCTACCCCGGGGTCCGCGAGGACCGGACGCTGTACGTGGTCGCCGACCCCGACGCCGAGGCCGACCGGGTGCGGGACGCCGTCCTGAGCTCCGTGGAGGACCACCCGACCCTCCAGGTCATGTCCGTGGCCGAGATGAAGGAGCAGTTCACCGGCATCCTCGACATCGCCTTCTACACGGTGGCGGCGATGCTGGGCCTGGCGATCATCATCGCGGTGTTCGGCATCGCGAACACCATGGCCCTGTCGGTGCTGGAGCGCACCCGCGAGTCGGCGCTGCTGCGGGCGCTGGGGCTGACCAGGGCCCAGCTGCGGCGGATGCTCAGCGTCGAGGCGGTACTGCTGTGCCTCATCGGCGCCGGCATCGGCATCGTGTTCGGTGTGCTGTTCGGCTGGGCGGCCGCGGACTCGGTGCTGCCGAACATGGTGTTCTCCGTCCCCTCCGGCCAGATCGCGGTGTTCATCGCGGTGTCGGTGGTGGCCGGGCTGATCGCCGCGGTGCTGCCCGCACGCCGCGCCGCGGGCACCTCGATCACCGGGGCGCTGGCGAGCGAGTGAACCCGGCCCGTATCCGGCGTCGACACGCGGAACGGAGGTGTTCGGGCCCCCGCCCACGGCGGGGGCCCGCGTCGTACCGTGGTGTCGGGAGGTGGGACCGATGGGCGGTTCGAGGACGAGGCCGGCGGCCGCGGGGGGTGTGGCCTGGGGAACGCCCGCGGCCCGGTGGATGCTGACCGCCACTGTGCTCGGCTCCGGGATGGCGTTCCTGGACTCGACGGTGGTGACGGTGGCGCTGCCCGCCATCCAGGGGGACCTGGGGACCGGGCTGTCCGGGCTCCAGTGGATCGTCAACGGGTACATGGTGACGCTGTCCGCGCTCATCCTGCTCAGCGGTTCGCTGTCGGACCGGTTCGGCCGGGTGCGGCTGTTCATGTGGGGCGTGGCGGTGTTCGCGCTGGCGTCGGCGCTGTGCACGTTCGCCCCCACCCTGGAGTGGCTGGTGGCGGGCCGGATCGCGCAGGGGGTGGGCGGCGCGCTGCTGACCCCGGGCAGCCTGGCCATCCTCCAGGCGGGGTTCCGGGAGGAGGACCGGGCCCGGGCGATCGGCGCCTGGTCCGGGCTGACCGGGGTCGCCTCGGCGATCGGCCCGTTCGTCGGCGGGTGGCTGGTGCAGATCGGCGACTGGCGGCTGATCTTCCTCATCAACCTGCCGCTGGCCGCGGCCGTACTGGCCATCGCCTGGTTCAAGGTGCCCGAGTCGCGCGACCCCGAGGCGGCGGAACGGCTGGACTACACGGGGGCGCTGCTGGGTGTGGTGGCCCTGGGCGGCACCACCTACGCGCTCATCCAGTGGGGGGCGGCGGGCGCCACCCCCGCCGTGTGGACGGGCGCGGGCGTCGGTGCGCTCGCGCTGGTGCTCTTCCTGGTGGTGGAGTCGCGGGTCGCCGACCCGATGCTGCCGCTGGGGATGTTCTCCTCCCGGGGGTTCAGCGTGACCAACGCCGCGACCGTGCTCGTCTACGGTTCGCTGGGACCGCTGTTCTTCCTGCTCGTGATCTACCTCCAGGAGGTCGCGGACTACTCGCCGGTCGCGGCCGGGGCCGCCTCGCTGCCCATCACCGTGCTGATGCTGGCGCTGTCGGCGCGCTCGGGCAGGCTGGCCTCGCGGATCGGCCCGCGCCCCCAGCTGGTCGCCGGTCCGCTGCTGGTGGCGGCCGGGCTGTGGCTGCTGACGCGGATCGGCTCCGACGCCCCCTACCTCACCGACGTCCTGCCCGGGGTGCTGCTGGTGGCGCTGGGCCTGTCCACCACGGTGGCGCCGCTGACCGCGACCGTGCTGTCGTCGGTGCCGGAGCGGCACGCCGGCGTGGCCTCTGGGGTGAACAACACGTTCGCGCGCGGCGCCCAGCTCATCGGCGTGGCCGCGGTACCGGCCCTGGCGGGGATCGCCGGGGGCGGGGAGACCGGGGGCACCGCCGACTCCGGTTCCCTGGTCACGGGGTTCGGTTCCGCGATGCTCATCCTGGCGGGGCTGTGCGCGGCGGCGGCGCTGTGCGCGCTGCTGCTGCCGCGCGGGCGGATGCCGGGGGCCGCCGAGGCGGCCCGGCCCGGCGCGCCGCCCGAGGAGGCCGGAGCGGTCCCCCCGCACACCGGGGAGGAGCCGCTGCGGTTCTGCGGGATGTCGGGGCCGCCGATGCACTCCTGCCCGGGATCGAGCGCCGGGCGGGTCGACGACGGCCCCTCCCGCGGGCGGGGCGGCTGACGGTCCTGCGGCCCCGCCGCGCGGGAGGCCGGATCAGACGCCTGGGGCCCCGGTGTCCCTGGGGTCCTCCGCGTCGGGGACGTAGCCGTCCGGATCCTCGGTGCGGTCGCTGCGCCCGCTGGGCGAGTCGGCCGGGTGTCCCTCCGACCGGTCCGGGCCCGGATCGCGGACCGCCGCCCCCGGCGCGTCCTCCTCCGCGGAGCCGTCGTCGTCGATCCGCAGGGCGGCCTCCTCCGCCGAGGGGCCCTCCACGTCCCAGCTCTGGCGGGGGAGGACGTCGCTGCGCTCGTCGGCCACCGCACGGTCGATACCGCGCCCACCGCGGCTGTCGTCGTCCTCGAACTCGTAGCCCTGGATGTCGTGGTCGTTCTCGACCCGCCGTTCGCGCTCCTCGACCAGGCTGCGCTCCGGGTCGTCCCCCATGTCGGTGTCCACGTCGTACGGTTCGGTCATCGTCTCCACCGTCCGTGATCGTCTGCGTCGTGGATCGCGCCCCGCACCGGGCCGGGACCCCGCGGACGTGTCCGGCCTCCCCCACGGGCCGGGTTCCGCGTTCGCCCCCGCGGCCCGTCGGCACCGCCGCCCGGAGGGACCCCCGGGCCGGCGCCGACGTGGTGCGGCCGATCCGTCATGGCATCCCTCCTACCCCTCCGGCCCCCTGATCATCACAACCCGGGTGAGGTTTTGCGGGAGGCGGGGGCGGCACCGGTCAGCGGCGGGAGTTCTCGGCGCGGCGCAGGCGCAGCGGGCGCAGTGCCGCCTCCAGGGCGACGGCGCCGTCCAGCTTGCTCCGACCGATGACGCGGTCCTCGAAGTGGATGGGGATCTCGACGATCTTCTGCCCGCGGCGGAAGGCCCGGTAGTGCATCTCCACCTGGAAGGCGTAGCCGGTGCTCTCGATGCTCGCCAGGTCGAGCACCTCCAGGGCGTCGGCCCGCCACACCTTGAAGCCCGCGGTGACGTCGCGGACCGGGATCGACAGCACCGTCTTGACGTAGGTGTTGGCCCAGCCGCTGAGCAGGCGGCGGCTCAGCCCCCACTGCTCGGACAGGCTGCCGCCGGGCACGTAGCGGCTGCCGATGACGACGCCGGCGTTGGTCGACAGCAGGGTGCCCAGCAGCTGGGGGATGTAGCCGACGGGGTGGCTGAGGTCGGCGTCCATCTGCGCCACGTACTCGGCGCCGTCCTCCAGGGCCCGGGTCATCCCGGCCACGTAGGCGCGGCCCAGCCCGTCCTTGGCGGTGCGGTGCACCACCCCGACCCGGCCGGGGAACTCCACGGCGAGCTTGTCGGCGACCTCACCGGTGCCGTCGGGGGAGTTGTCGTCCACGACCACGACCCTGAGCCCGGGCAGGCCCAGCGCCATGAGGCCGCGGACCAGCACCGGCAGGTTCTCGGCCTCCTCGTAGGTCGGCACGACCACCGTCAGCGCGGACCGCGACCACGGCTCGGGCAGGGCCACCGGAGCGGGGGTGACGCGCACCGGCGCGGGCGGCTGCTGCTCCGGGGGCGTCGATGATGAGGGCATGGAGGAAGGCTCCTGAGGGTGGGCGGCGGTGGGTGCGCCCAGGATCACTCATCGGGCACGGACCGCGCAATGGGCATGAACGGTAGGGTACGCCCTTTGTGGGTGCAACAGGGGCTCACTGACCGCGTTCGCGGGCCACCACGGCGACGTGCACCAGGGCTCCGGTCTCCTCCAGGGTCATGAGGACCTCGGGATCGGCGCTGCTGTCGGTGACGAGGTGCGCGATCTCCTCGGGCGGGACGGTGGCGACCATGGTGTCGGCGCCGATCTTGGTGTGGTCGGCCAGGACCACGGTCTCCTCGGCGCAGTCGGCCAGGGCGGCGTCCACGCCCGCGACGGCGGGGTTGGGGGTGCTCAGCCCGCGCTCGGCGCTGACGCCGTTGCCCGACAGGAACGCGCGGGTGACGCGCAGCCCCTTGAGGCTCTGCTCGGCGGCGGCGCCGACCAGGGCACGGGCGGGCCCGTACAGGGTGCCTCCGGTGACCACCACCTCGACACCGGTCGCGCCCGCCAGGGCCTCGGCGACCCGCAGCGAGTTGGTGACGACGGTGATGTCGGTGCGCGAGGCCAGTTCCCGGGCCAGGGCCTCCGTGGTGGTGCCGGGACCGATGGTGACGGCGTCGCCCGGTCGGACCAGGCGGGCGGCGGAGGCGGCGATGGCGGCCTTCTCGGCGGCGCACTGGTCGCTGCGGCCGCTGTAGCTCTGCTCGTGGCCGATGCGCCCGGGCAGGGCCACTCCCCCGCGGCGGCGGTCCACCAGGCCCTCGGCCTCCAGGGCGCGCACGTCACGGCGGACGGTGACCTCGGAGGCGTGCACCTTGACGGCGATGTCGCGCAGGGACATGGTGCCGTTGGCGCGCACGAGTTCGAGAATGCGCTCCCGCCGTTCGGCGGCGAACGCCGGACGGTTCTCCTCGACCATGGACTGACCTTCCGTGCTCCGGGCGGGACACGGGCGGTCCCCGTGCCCGGTCTAGAGTACGGACCGGTCGGCGACCGGGCGCTCCTCCCCGGGTTCCTCCGCGTCGAGGGTCTCGATACGGTCGGGGTCCTCGGTCAGGAGGGTCACGATGATGACCGCGGTGAGGGCCACCAGCCCGACGAGTGCTCCGGCTCCGAACAGCATCACAACGGACATCTCCGGCCTCCCCAGGGGACGGGCTGACCTGTCCTTTACCGGATTCCCGGTTCTGCTCCTCCTCAATCCCCGTTCACCGCACCACCGGGTCCACAATAAGAGGCATGACTCTCCCTCCTCTGGCGCCCGAGGTCTGGTGGGCGCACACCTCCTCGGCCACGGACCGGTTGTCGGACCTGCTGGACGAGCGCGAGCGGGCCCGGGGCGACCGGTTCCTGCACCGTGCGGACCGGGACCGGCACCTGCTGGCCCGCGCGATGTCCCGGCTCGTGCTGGCCGAGCGGGCGGGGTGCGACCCCCGGGAGGTGGTCTTCGAGCTGCGCTGCCGCTCGTGCGACGAGAAGGAGCGCGCGGGCGCGGAGCGGGACGCCGAGCCGCACGGCAAGCCGCATCCGGCGGGTCCGGCCCGGGGCTGGGAGATCTCGGTGAGCCACTCGGGCGAGTGGGTGGTGCTGGTGGTCTCCGACGGCGTTCCGGTGGGCGTGGACGTGGAGCGGGTGGCGGCCTCGCGCGACCTGGAGGGCCTGGCGGCCTACACCCTGTCCGACACCGAGCGCGACGTGTGGGCCGGGTTGTCGGAGGCAGAGCGCACGGGGGCGTTCTTCGGCTACTGGGCGCGCAAGGAGGCCCTGCTCAAGGCCACCGGGCTGGGGCTGGCCGGAGGGCTGCGCCGGGTGACGGTGAGCCCCCCGCACACCGGCGCGCGGCTGCTGGAGTGGTCCGGGGGCGGCGACCCGGCGGCGTCGTGGCTGACCGATCTGGACCGGGGCGAGGAGTACCGGGCGGCGCTGGCGGTGCTCACCGACCGCCCGGTGGAGCCGGTGCTGCACCCGCCGTCGGCCACCCGGGAGCTGCTGCGCCGCTGAACGGCCGCCGCGGCGCCCGGCCGCGGCGGCGGTGGCGCGTCAGGAGCCGGAACGGCGGGACAGGTGGCGGCTGATCACCATGCGCTGGACCTGGTTGGTGCCCTCCACGATCTGCAGGACCTTGGCCTCGCGCATGTAGCGCTCGACCGGGAAGTCGCGGGTGTAGCCGTAGCCGCCGAAGACCTGGACGGCGTCGGTGGTGACCTTCATGGCGGTGTCGGTGGCCATGAGCTTGGCCATGGCGGCCTGCTCGGAGAAGGCCAGCCCGGCGTCGCGGCGGCGGGCGGCGGCCAGGTAAAGCTCGCGGGAGGCCGCGACCTGGGTGGCCATGTCGGCGAGCATGAAGCCCACCCCCTGGAAGTCCCCGATGGCGGAGCCGAACTGGCGGCGCTCCCGGGAGTAGGCCAGGGCGGCGTCGAGCGCGGCCTGGGCGACGCCGACGGCGCAGGCGGCGATGCCCAGGCGCCCGGAGTCCAGCGCGGACAGGGCGATGCCGAATCCCCTGCCCTCCTCGCCGATGAGGGCGTCGGCGCCCAGCCGGACGCCGTCGAAGAGGACCCCCGCGGTGGTGGAGGAGCGCATGCCCATCTTGCGCTCGGGTGCGGCCGCCGACAGGCCGGGGAGACCCGCCGGGACGTGGAGGCAGCTGATGCCGCGGGCGCCGGAGTCGGGGGCACCGGTGCGCGCGAACAGGGTGTAGTGGTCGGCCTCTCCGCCGTGGGTGATCCACGCCTTGGCGCCGTTGACCACGTACTCCTCGCCGTCGCGCTCGGCTCGGGTGGTCAGGGCCGCGGCGTCGGAGCCCGAGGCGGCCTCCGAAAGGCAGTAGGCGCCCAGCCGGTCGCCGCCGAGCATGGCGGGCAGGTGTTCGGCCCGCTGGGCGTCGGTGCCGAAGGCCGCCAGGGGATAGCAGGACAGGGTGTGGACGCTGACTCCCAGGCCCACGGCGAGCCAGCCGCGGGCCAGCTCCTCCACGACCTGGAGGTAGACCTCGTAGGGCTGGCCTCCGCCGCCGTACTCCTCGTCGTAGGGCAGGCCGAGCAACCCGGCCGCGCCGAGGGTGCGGAAGAGGTCGCGGGGGAAGGCCCCCTCCTCCTCGTCCCGGGCGGCGCGCGGAGCGAGCTCCTTGTCCACCAGCTCTCGCGTCAGCTCCAGAAGCTGCTCCGCCTCGGGTGTGCGCAGCATGCGTTCGACCGCCATGAGTTCTCCTCACCGGTTCCGCGCCATTCCCCCGGGGTCCGCCGCGAGAATGTAGTAGGACGTCCAACTATAAGGTGACGCAGGGCACCATATCCCATGGTGACGCGCACCCGGGCGGACGGACCCTGGACACCGGCGCCCCGGGACCCGGCCGGGCTGCACGGCGCGTCCGGCTCGGACCGTTTCTGGAAGGCATCTGTACAGCGGCGCCCGGAGCGCCTAGATTCCACGCTGTGCCCCCTATCCGAGTTCGGAAGGAAGGCGGCGGCCACCCGGCGTCCGACGCGCCCGCGGCCCCCGCCGCCGGGCGGTGTGCGGCGGAGTCCCGTACACCCCCCGGGACCGGGCTGTACAGTCGGCAGTGGCCGCCGGGCGGCCCGGGCGGAACGGGGGACCGCGCGGCGGTGCCCCGCCGGAGCCCCGCGGGGCCGCTCCCCGCCGCCCGCGGCGGACCCGAACAGCACGCCCCCGCCCGGCCCGGCGCGGCACCCAGACCACCGTCCGACAGCCGGTACAGGAGGCCCTGATGGATCTCGAACTCCGCCATCTGCGCACCATCTGCCTCCTGGCCGACACCGGAAGCGTCACCAAGGCGGCCGCCGCGCTCTCCACCTCCCAGCCGGCGCTGACGACCCAGCTCCAGCGGATCGAGCGCGAGGTGGGCGGCGCCCTGTTCCACCGGGGGCGCTCGGGGGTGCGCCCGACGGAGCTGGGCGAGTTCGTGCTGGTCCGCGCCCGCGCGGTGCTGCTCTCCATGGACGACCTGCTGCACGACATCACGGCGCGCGGGTCCTCGCCCACCACGCTGCGCGTGGGCGGGGTGGGGCCGCTGGCGATCGACCTGGCGGCGCGGCTGCCGGAGATCTTCCCCGGCGTACCGGTCCACGTGCGCACCGAGTACTCCCCCAAACTGGTCACCGACCTGGTCCGGGCGGGGCGGCTGGACCTGGGCACCACGATCGACTACGTGGACCGCGACCTGTCCACGGACGGGCCGCTGTCGTGGGCCATGCTCGCGGTGGAGCCGCTGCACGTGGCCCTGTGGTCCGACCACCCGCTGGCGGACAAGCCGACGGTGGCCCTGGGCGACCTGGCGGACTGCCCGTGGGCCCTGACCCCGCCGGACGGGACCGGCTGGCCGGAATGCTTCTACCTGGCCTGCCAGCGGGCGGGGTTCACCCCGCAGGTGCCCTACCGGCTCTACGAGCGCTCGGAGATCCGCGACCTCATCGCCCGGCGCCGGGCGATCGCCCCCTGTCAGTCGGACTTCGACGCGGGTGAGGACGTGGTGATCCGCAGGCTGGAGGGCGAGCCGATCCAGCTGCGGCACCTGCTGGTCTGGCGGCGCGACAGCGCGGTCAACGGCGCCTCCGACGACATCGCGCGCCTGACGCGGGAGATCCTGGGCCGGGCGCCGCAGCCGGGGCGGCAGGGCGCCTGAGACCGGAGTACCGGGGGCGCGCCGACGGCACCTCGGGGACGCGGCACGTGCTCCCCGTCCAGGGCTCCCCGGGAGCCGCGGAGGCCGTCCTCCCGGCCCGGCGCGGCCGGGAGGAGGCCCCCTCGGGCAGCCGCCGAAGACCCCCGCCGAGAGCAGGGTCCCGGGCGGGCCCCGGGGCCGGCCGCGGCCCGTCCGCGACCGGCGCGGCGGCGATGAGGCAGGCGGCGAGCACGAAGGCCCTCCGGCCCAGGAGGGCGGGGGCGCCCCCCGCGGGTTCCGCACACCGCCGTACCGGGCACCGTTCCCCTGCGGGAGCGCGTGAGGGGGTGGGTCCGGCCGTCGGGCGGCCCGGACGCGGGAGCGGACCACGGTCACGGCGACCGTGTGCGCGAGCCGGGGTCGGGGCTCCGCCGGCCGCCGTGCCGGCCGCGGTGGGACCGGGACACCGTCGGGCGGACATCTCCGCCGTGCCGGGGACCCGGGCCGCGGGACACTCTTTCTCCCCCTTCCGCCCCGTGCGCGGGCGGCCTCCGGGAGCGGGGGCCGCGGACGGCTCCCGGACGCGTGGACCCGGTGCGGAGAAGGAGGTTCCGCATCGGCCGACTGTGGACAGCCGAAACCTCAGAAGTTCACTTGAGCCCCACCTGCAACATCCCGCGGTGTTACCGCTGGTCTCATGAACGCGTATGGTGTTTACTCCCGAGTAACGTACCGGCTAGTAGGTATTTTCCTGCCGGCGCCCGGTCACGGCCTCGCCCCCGCTGGGCCGCTCACGCCCGCTCCGTGAAGGTCACAACGAAGTCCAGGACAGCACCATGCGACCACTGCACATGATCGCCTCGGCACTGGCCGTCGCGGTACTCGCCACCTCCTGTTCCGAGGGGGACACCACGGACGAGGCGGCGGAGGAACTCGCCGCCGAGACCCGGGGCGTCAGCGACGACGCCATCGTCATCGGCACGCACCAACCGCTCACCGGGCCCGCCTCGCCCGGTTTCCGGCACGTGTCCACCGGTGCCCGCGCCGTGTTCAACTACATCAACGACAACGGCGGCATCCACGGGCGCCGGATCGAATACCAGGTGCAGGACGACTCCTTCGACCCGTCCCAGACCATCGAGGCGACCCGGTCCCTGATCGAGGACCAGGAGATCTTCGCGATGCTCGGCGGCCTGGGGACCCCCACCCACGAGGCCGTCATCGAGGACCTCAACGAGGCCGGCGTCCCCGACCTCTTCGTCTCCTCCGGCGCCCTGGCCTGGGACCAGCCGGACGTCTACCCCTACAGCTACGGCTTCCAGGTGGACTACTCCAAGGAGGCCAAGATCCAGGGGAGGTTCATCGCCGAGAACTTCCCCGGCGACCAGGTCGGCCTGCTCTACCAGAACGACGACGTCGGCCCCTCCTCCCAGGCCGGCCTGGAGCAGTACCTCACCGAGGAGATCGTCGCCTGGGAGTCCTACGACCCCGGGGTCCCCGAGCTCACCGGCCAGGTCGCCACACTGAAGAAGAGCGGCGCCGAGGTCGTCGTGTGCCACTGCATCCCGGCCTACCTGGGCATCGCGATCCTGGAGGCCACCGCCATCGGCTACGACCCGCAGTGGGTGGCGCCCAGCTTCGGCGGCGACGTGGAGATCGTGACCGCCCTCATCGAGGAGTACGCCGAGGGCACCCCGGCCGAGGACGTCCCGCCGGAGGTGTTCCTGGACGAACTCATCGTCACCGCGTTCCTGCCGATGGCGGCCCAGCGCGACGACCCGTGGACCGAGTTCTTCCTGGAGATCCACGAGGAGTACAACGCCGACACCCCGTTCACCGACACCACGGTCTACGGCATGGTGCAGGCGGTCCTGCTCGCCCAGGTGCTCATGGAGACCGGACCCGACCTGACCCGCTCGTCCCTGCTCGAGACCCTCAACTCTCGCGAGTGGACCGGCCCGGGGCTGGTGCCCTTCTCCGCCACCGAGACCGACCACAGCGGTTACGGCGGAGTCATGGTGGTCCGGCACAACGCCGGCGAGGAACCCGAGGTCCTCCAGGAGCCGATGGTCACCGACAGCGACGGCGGAGAGATCCTGCCGTTCGAGATGGACCGCCCCGAGCCCGGCGACGTGGCCATCTTCGGGGGCGCGGACTCCTGACCCGCCGCCGGACGGAGGGGGCCGCGGCCCCCTCCGTCCGGCGGGCCCCTCAGGTCCCGTCCGGCTGCGGCTCGGCCCGGCTGCCGCGGTGGGCGCGCACCCACCACAGCAGCCCCAGCAGGGCCGCCAGCCCGATCCCGCCGACCGCGGCCGGGAGCCCGAGGTCCGCTCCCCCGGACCCGAGCAGTACCATCGCCGCGGTCGCCGGGACACCACCCGCCAGCGTCCCCAGGGCGAACGGCCCGACCCGCATCCGGGTGAGGCCGCACCCGTAGTTGACCACCTGGTACGGGATGACCGGCAGCAGCCGCAGCTGGAGCACGGCCCTGAACGCGTGTCCCTCGGCCACCGCGTCCAGTCGCGCACGCGCCCCCGCGGGCAGCAGCCCGGCCACCGCGTCCCCGGCGACGTACCGGGCGACCGAGAACTGCGCCAGGGCCGCGGCCACCCCGCCGGCCAGGGCCAGCGGAAGGCCGGCCGCGATCCCGAAGAGCAGCCCCGCGGCCAGGTTCAGCGCGGGGCGGGGCACCAGGGCGAACACCGCGACCGCGTACAGGGCCAGGTAGGCGGCGGGGGCGGCCGGACCGGACGCCTCGATCCAGGCGCGCACCTGTGCCGGCTCGGGCCCGTACAGCAGTGCGGCCACCAGCGCCACCGCCCACACCACCACGAGCGTCGCCCGCACACGTCCCCCCCGTCCGTCCACCATGGCAGCCTACGCGCCGCCGGGGCGGGTCAGACCTCCTCCAACCGCGGGAACACCACCTTGTCGAGGATGATCGTCAGCGCCGCGGCGACCGGGATCGCCAGGAGCGCCCCCACCAGGCCCATCATGGCGCCGCCGACCAGCGCCGCGGTGATGTTGGCGGTCGGCGAGACGTGCACGGCCCGGCGCATGACCCTGGGCGAGATCACGTAGCTCTCGATCTGCTGGTAGACGAGGAAGAAGGCGAGGGTGAACAGCCCCAGCCAGGGATCCACCACCGCCATGGCCGCCGAGGCCGCCAGCGCGCCGATGGTGGTGCCCACCAGCGGGATCAGCGCCGTCACCCCCACCACCAGGCCCAGGGTCAGCGCGTAGGCGGATCCGACCGCCCACAGGAACAGGAAGCCCACCGTCCCCGTGATCGCCGCGACCACCAGCTGCCCGGCGATGAACGCGCCGATGCGCAGCACGATCTCGTCGCCGATCTCGCGCACCCCGGCCCGCCGCGACCGGGGCACCAGCCGGTAGCAGACGTCGAGGATGCCGTGCAGCGACGCCATGAAGAACAGGGTGAGGATGAAGACGGTGAAGGAGGCGACCAGGGAGTCGACCACCACCTGCCCCACCCCGACCAGGCCGCCGAACAGCCGGCGCCCCACGTCGGGGTCGGCGATCGCGCCCTGGAGCCTGTCCAGCACGTTGTAGCGCTCGTCCAGGTCGGCCAGGAAGCCGTTCTCCCGGAGGTCGTCGACCATCGCGGGCAGCCCCGTGGCGAGACCGGTGACCTGCTCGGTCAGCGGCGGGACGATCGCCCCGACGAACACGGCGACGAACACCACCAGGGCCAGGCACACGGCGAGGATGGCCGCCCAGCGCGGCAGGCGGGCGCGGTTGCGCAGGAACTCGATCATCGGGTTGAGCCCGACCGCGAGGAAGAGCGCCAGGAGGATGTAGACGAGCACCCCCCGCACGCCCACCAGCGCCTGGACCAACAGCCAGGCGGCGAGCACGCCCAGGGCTCCGACGAACCCGATCCGGAAGTACCCCGGGCGCCGGTCGGCGGGTCCGGCGACGGCGGCCTGTTCCTCCCCGGCCTTGCGCGGTTCCCGCTTCTTCCCGCTCAGTTCTTCTTCCCGGGGCATGCCGTCTCCGTCTCCGTCCGCGAGGGGATGCGCAGGGTGAACAACGCCCCGCCGAGCAGGTCGCTGCGCCCGGCCGTCAGTGTGCCTCCGTAGGCCTTCACGATCTCGCGGGAGATGGCCAGGCCCAGGCCGCTGCCCTCGGGGTCCAGATCGCGCGATTCACTCAGGCGGGCGAACCGCTCGAAGATCCGCTCGCGGTCGGCCTCGGGGACGCCCGACCCGTCGTCGTGCACCTCCACCACCGCGCTCCCGTCCCCGGCGCGGTCGACGACGAGGTCGATCCGCTCCTGCGCGTGGCGTTCGGCGTTGGCGACCAGGTTGGTCAGCACCCGGGTCATCCTCAGCCGGTCCATGCACACCGGGACCTCGCCCCGGGTGTGGACCTGCAGGTCGGCGACCTGCCTGCGGGAACCGAACTCCTGCCGTACCAGGGCGGCGAGGTCGAACGGCTCCCGGGAGGCCGCCAGGTCGCTGTCCAGGCGGGCGAGTTCGAGCAGGTCCGAGACGATGTTCTCCAGGCGCCCGGTGTCCGAGAGCAGGCCGGTGAGCAGGAGCTCGCGCTCCCGGGGGTCGGGCCGGGGGTCGGACAGCTCGACCTCCAGTTTGGCGCGCATCCCGGCGATGGGGTTGCGCAGTTCGTGGGAGGCGTCGGAGACGAACCTCCGCTGGCGGATGACGGCCTCCTCCAGCCGGTCGAGGCTGGCGTTGGCGGTGCGGGCCAGGTGGGCGATCTCGTCGTGGGTGCGCGGGATCCGGAGCCTGCGGTGCAGGTCGGTGACGGAGATGGCCTCCATCTGGTCGCTGATCGCCTTCACCGGGAGCAGCGCGCGCCCGACGCCCACCCAGATGACCAGGCCGGTGACGGCGAGCAGGACGACGGACGCGCCGATCAGCACCATTTCCAGGGAGTTGTTCGCCAGGCCGATGGGGGTGCGGGAGGCCGCCAGCACCATGACGTCGCCGTAGGCGGAGTCGGCGATGGCGTATCCGACGACGAGGAAGCAGTCGTCGGGCCCCAGCCCGGTGTACTCCGCACAGGTGGTGGTGTCCACCCGGAAGTCGCCTCGGGCGGGGTGGACGTGGGTCAGCGCGGGCAGGCCGCGCAGCGCGTCGCTGGCGGCGAGCACCTCACCGGAGTGCCAGTCGACGATCTGCAGCCGCAGCACCGGCTCGGAGGCCGGGATCGCGCCGGGGTAGCGCTCGGCGGTGATCTGTTCGGAGACGCGCCGGGCCGCCTCGGCGGCCCGGTCCCGGGCCTGGTCGGTGATGAGGTCGCGCAGCAGGAGGATGGCGCCGGTCATGCCGAGGGCGACGAACACCACGAGTACGGTCATCGCCCCCGCGGTGACCCGTCCCCTGATCGATCGGGGACGCACCCGCCTCCAGATCCGTCCGAGTCCACCGCTCCTGTCCGACACCCGCCCATTGTCACCCGCCGTGGTCGCGAACCACCGAATTCGGCCCGGTGTGGCGTAGTAGATGCACGGAGCGTGAACGACCGCTCTTCCGGGGCCCGCACCGCGGGCCCCGGGGGTCACTCGTAGGGGTCCGGCGGGTCGGTCACCTCCTCCATCTCGGTGACGGTGAACCGGTGCTCGTTGACGTCGTAGAGCTCTCCCTCGGGCTCCACCCAGGTGCCCCGGACGGTCCACCAGCTGTCCGCCTCCGGGGCGGGGACGTCCGTGATGAGCACCTTGTTGACCACCGCGTCGGCGGCGCAGCAGGCCATCTGGAGACGGGCCAGGTACCAGCCGTCGTCGGTGGGCACGGCGAACCCGGTGAGCTCGACGGTGCGCCCGGCCAGCAGGCGGTCCTCGTCGATCCAGGCGCGCATGACGAACTGGCGCAGGTCCATGGGGACGACCTCGCCGGGGGCGGCCTCCGCCAGGCCGTCGTCGAACTGACCGGACCGCTCCTCCCGGGGCGGTGGTGCGGAGGACTCCGAGGCGGTGCTCTGCACGGTGTAGGAGCCGAGCGCGGGCGGGGCCACCACGAACACGGCGAGCACCGGGAGCAGGAGCAGCCAGGCCACACGCGGGGCGCGGGAGTGGTCGTGCCCGTGGCCGCCGCCGTGTCCGTAGGCCTCGGCCACGGCGTCATCGGTCCCGGCGTGCGGGTGGTGGCCGTGCTCCTCCTCGGCGGCCTCCCCGCGCAGTTCGGCGACGACCAGCCACACGCCCAGCACGGCCATGGCCAGCCCGGCGGCGATGAGGAACGGCTGGAAGGCCGGCTGGACCCAGTTGAGGTACAGGTTGGTGGGCACGGTGGCGGTGAGCGCCGCCGCGCCCAGCAGCACGAGTGTGAGTCCTTGCGCGATGCGGTTCACAGGACGAGGCCTCCGATCAGGAAGGTGGCCGCCAGGGCGACGATCAGGCACAGGGGGACGAAGCGCACCGCGAACCGCCAGCCGAACATGCCCGCCTGCATGGCGATGAGCTTGAGGTCGACGATGGGGCCCACGACCATGAACGCCAGCTTGGCGGTGGGCGAGAAGTCGGTGAGGCTGAGCGCGACGAACGCATCCGCCTCCGAGCAGATCGAGAGCAGGATCGCCAGCAGGGCGAGCACGAGGACCGACACGACCGGCATCCCCGCCACGGTCAGCAGCCACTCCCGGGGGACCATGACGTTGATGGTGGCGGCCGCCAGCCCGCCGACGACGAGGTAGCCGCCGGCGTGCATCATGTCGTGCACCATGGACTCGCGGAAGACCCGCCACTTGGACTCGTCGGGGGACACCGTGCGCGAGGGCAGGCGCAGCCACTCGGTGCGGCCGAAGCGCACCCAGATCCAGCCGATGACGACCGCGGCCAGCAGCGAGGCGACGAACCTGGCCAGCACCATCTCCGGCTGCCCGGAGAAGGCCACCGCGGTGGCGATCATGACGACCGGGTTGATGGCGGGCGCCGCCAGCAGGAAGGTGAGCGCGGCGGCGGGGGCGACCCCGCGCCGGATCAGGCTTCCGGCGATGGGCACCGACGCGCACTCGCAGCCCGGCAGCAGCGCGCCGGACAGTCCGGCCACCGGAACCGCCCGGCTCGCCTTGCGCGGAATGAACCGCTGGTAGGCGGAGGCGGGCACGAACGCGGTGAGCGCCGCCGACAGGGCGACCCCGAAGACGAGGAAGGGCAGCGCCTGGAAGCAGATGGCGGTGAAGATGGTCGCCCAGGTCAGGAACGCCGGACCGGTGAACTGGTCGGAGAACCAGGCGTGACCGACGGCCATCGCGGTGATGAGCACCGCGAACAGCCAGACCGTCCCGGTGCGGCGTCCGCTCCGGCGGCGCCCCCAGTCGTCGGGCGGCAGCTCGCCGTCCCTCTCGGGGACGAACGGTTCGCCGGGCGGGGGTCCGCCCCCGTGCTCGTGCTGGGATGTGGTCCGTTCGGACACGGTGGCACTCCGTGATGGGTCGGGTGGGTCTTTCGGCATAGTACCGAAAACCGTTTTCGTCCTGGCACGGTCGGAGCGGACCTGTGGACGACCCCCCGGAACACGGGTCGGCCGGGGTGCACGGCGCGCCGCCCGGCGCAGGGCGGCGCGCCCCCGGCGGGGAGCGCGGGGCCGGGACGCCGGGACCCGCCCCGGACGGAACGGCACGGCCGGCCCCCGGTGATGACGGGGGCGGCGTGGTGGCCCGGCAGGGCCGCCCCTGGGAGGCGCGGCCTGGCCGGGCGCGGGGCGGCGGGCCTCCCGGAGGCCGGCTGGGATGGCGGTGCGGCCCCGTCCGGCCACCGCTTCCGGGCCGAGGTCCCCCGGCCGCCGGGGCGGGGCGGCGGCGGGGAGGGGCGGGCGCACCGGACAGGGGTCCGCCGGGGAGGCGACGGGCGGGACCGGCGGCGTGGGCGGCCGGGGACCGGAGACGGGGGAGTCCCGTCCGATCCCCGTACCGCCGGTCCCCGGGCCCCGGTTCGTGCGGGGTCAGTCGTCGCGGCGGTCGGGGCCCTCGGGTCCCTCACCGGGCCGGTCGTCGTGCTCGGCCAGGGAGTCGGCCGGGTCGGCGGGGGCGCTCCCCTCGCTGCGGTCCACGTCCTCGGGCAGGGCGCCGCCGGGCTCGCCCCAGCAGCGGACGTTGCGCAGGTCGGGCATCTTCGACAGGGTGAACTGGGGGTCCAGCCCGTTGCGCAGCTGGCGGCTGTAGTCGGCCAGCAGGCGGAAGGCGACCGCCGACAGCGGCGCCAGCGCCAGCAGGTTGACCGTGGCCATGACGCCCATCGCGATGTCCGCGAGGTTCCACACGAGGGTGAGCGGCGCGACGCAGCCCACGAACACGGCCGCCAGCACCGCGTAGCGGAAGTACGCCATATGCCGGGGGTCGCTGTCCAGGAACTCCAGGTTGGACTCGCCGTAGTAGTAGTTGCCCAGCACCGACGTGTACGCCAGCAGGAAGAGGATCACCGTCAGGGCGTGGACGGACCACCCGCCCAGCGAGCCCTCGAGCGCCTGCTGGGTGACCTCCACCCCGCCCGCCTCCCCGTACTCGGGACGGGACACCAGCACGATGAACGCCGTCACCGAGCACACCAGCCAGGTGTCGAAGTAGACGCCCAGCGCCTGCACCAGGCCCTGCTTGGCGGGGTGGGAGACCGACGCGGTGGCGCCGGCGTTGGGCGCCGACCCCAGCCCCGCCTCGTTGGAGAACATCCCCCGGCGCATGCCCTGGAGGATGGCCGTCCCGACGCCGCCGGCCACGAACTCGCGCACGCCGAACGCCCCGGCGAAGATGTCGCCGATCACCCGGGGCAGCTCACCGATGTTGAGGATGACGACCGCCACCCCGATGAGGATGTAGAGGATCGCCATCAGCGGTACCAGGGACTGGGCCACGGTGGCGATACGGCGCACCCCGCCGAAGATCACGCTTCCGGTCAGCCCCACCAGCAGCAGGCCCACGACGGCGTTCAGGATCCAGCCGCCGGTGATCCCCAGCGCCCCGGCCGAGGTCGATACCGCGCCCGCGATGCTGTTGGCCTGCACCGAGTTGAAGACCAGGCTGAAGGTGACCGTGATGGTGACCGCGAACAGCACGCTCATCCACCGGTTCTCCAGGCCGAAGCGGATGTAGTACGCGGGCCCGCCGCGGAAGCCCGTCGCGGTGCGGACCTTGTACAGCTGGGCCAGGGTGGACTCCACGAACGCGGCGGCGCCCAGCACACAGGACATCACCCACATCCAGAAGACCGCGCCCGGACCGCCCAGCATGATGGCGGTGGCCACGCCCACGATGTTGCCCGTGCCGACGCGGGACGCGGCCGAGATCGCGAAGGCCTGGAAGGAGGAGATCTCCTTGTGCCCGTCGGGGGCCAGGCCCGGGCTGCCGCGCAGGACGCGGAACATCTCGGGGAACAGCCGTACCTGGACGACACCGGAGCGGACCGTGAAGTACAGGGCCAGCAGGACCAGGAGGGGGATCAGGAAGTAGGTCCAGAAGACGTCGTTGACGGCGACGAGAAAGGTGTTGAGGACGGGCACGCGTTTCCCTTCCGGCGGCCGGTTGGCCCCGCTGACGACACCGGGGTCTCCCGCCACTGTGCACCGGGGTCCGCCGGGTGGGGATACGGACACGCGGAAGCGCGGTAAAGGTCCGTAATGTGAGCGCCACACGGTGCGATCACCCATAGGAGATCGGCCGCCTATGGTGGGTGTGACCATGGTCACTGGTGACGGGCGTCTCTACCGTTCGGGTCATGAGCACAACCACCCCGGACCCCGCCGCCGCACAGCGCACGCCCTTCCTGCGCGTGGTGACCGCCAGCCTGATCGGCACCACGGTCGAGTGGTACGACTTCTTCCTCTACGGGTCGGCCGCCGCCCTCGTCTTCAACCACGTCTTCTTCCCCGAGTCCGACCCCCTCGTGGGCACCATGCTGGCGTTCACCACCTACGCCGTCGGGTTCGTCGCCCGTCCGCTGGGCGGACTGGTCTTCGGCCACTTCGGCGACCGGATCGGCCGCAAGCAGCTGCTGGTGCTGAGCCTGCTGCTGATGGGCGGCGCGACCTTCGCCATCGGCCTGCTGCCGACCTACGCCGCCATCGGTGTGGCCGCACCTCTGCTGCTGACCCTGCTGCGGGTCGTCCAGGGGTTCGCCCTGGGCGGCGAGTGGGGCGGCGCGGTCCTGCTGGTCGCCGAGCACGGCAGACCGGAGAACCGGGGCTTCTGGGCGTCCTGGCCGCAGGCCGGAGCGCCCGGCGGCAACCTGCTGGCCACCGCCGTGCTGGCCGTCCTGGCCGTGGCCCTGCCCGACGAGGCCTTCCTGGCCTGGGGCTGGCGCGTCCCGTTCCTGCTGTCCGGGGTACTGGTCCTCATCGGCCTGTGGGTGCGCCTGGCGGTGACCGAGTCGAAGGTGTTCCAGGAGGCACGCGCCCGCGCCGAGGAGTCGGGTGAGCGGGAGCGGGCCCCCATCGTCGGGGTGCTGCGCCACCACTGGCGCGAGGCCCTGGTCGCGATGGGCGTGCGGATGGCCGAGAACGTCTCCTACTACGTCGTCACGGCGTTCATCCTGGTCTACGCGACCCAGCAGGCGGACATGTCCAAGGGCCTGGTGCTGAACGCGGTGCTCATCGCCTCGGCGGTGCACCTGGTGACGATCCCGCTGTGGGGCGCCCTGTCGGACCGGCTGGGACGCCGCCCGGTGACGGCGGTCGGCGCGGCCGGGGTGGCCCTGTGGGCCTTCGCGTTCTTCCCGCTGGTCGACACCGGGGAGTTCTGGGCGGTGACGCTGGCCGCGACGGTGGGCCTGGTGCTGCACGGCGCCATGTACGGCCCGCAGGCGGCGTTCTTCTCGGAGCTCTTCAGCACGCGGACGCGCTACTCGGGCGCGTCGGTGGGCTACCAGCTGGCGTCGATCGCGGCGGGCGGGGTGGCCCCGCTGATCGCGACGGCCCTGCTGGCCGGGTTCGGGTCGAGCCTGCCGATCTCGGTGTACGTGGCGGCGATGGGCGCGCTCACGCTGCTGGCGGTGGGGGTGGCCCGGGAGACCCGCGGCCGCGTCCTGGACTGAGCGGGGCGCTCCGTCCGAGAGGAGTCCCCACCCCCGGTGAAGGGCCCGGGCCCGGCAGGATCACCTGCCGGGCCCGGGTCGTGTCGGTGCCTCGCTCAGTACTGGCGGGCGGAGTCGAAGCGCTCGCCGCTCCGGCGGTTGCCGCGCGGGCCGCCGCGGGAGTCGTCGCGGTAGCCGCCCCGGCGCTCGCCGCCGCGGTAGCCGCCCTCGGGACGGTCGCCGCCACGGTAGCCGCCCTCGGGACGGTCGCCGCCACGGTAGCCGCCGCCCTCGCCACGCGGACGGTCTCCGCCGCGGAAGCCTCCCTCACGGCGCTCCCCGCCGCGGTAGCCGCCGCCCTCGCCACGCGGACGGTCACCGCCGCGGAAGCCTCCCTCGCGGTCCCCGCGGTAACCGCCCTCACGACGCTCACCACCGCGGTAACCGCCCTCGGGACGGTCTCCGCCGCGGTAGCCGCCCTCACGGCGCTCGCCGCCGCGGTAGCCGCCCTCGCGGTCGCCACCGCGGAAGCCGCCCTCACGGCGCTCACCACCGCGGTAACCGCCCTCACGGCGGTCGCCGCCACGGTAGCCGCCGCGGTAACCGCCGCCGCGCGGGCCGCCGCGGCCGCGGCGCTCGCGCACCGGCTCCGGCGGCTCGATCCACGGCTCCCAGGAGGGCTCCCGGGCACCGGTCACCTCGGTGAGCAGTTCGTCGCCCGGGTTGACCAGGTGCTGCTTGGCGTCGACGCCGGCGTCGCTGAGCAGGCGGCGGGCCATGCGGCGCTGGTTGGGCGCCACCAGGGACACCACCGAGCCGGAGGAGCCGGCGCGGGCGGTGCGGCCGCCGCGGTGGAGGTAGTCCTTGTGCCCGGTGGGCAGGTCGATGTTGACGACCAGGTCGATGCCGTCGACGTGGATGCCGCGCGCGGCGACGTCGGTGGCGACCAGGGCCTGGATGCGGCCCTCACGGAACTTGGCCAGGGTGCGGGTGCGCACGCTCTGGGTCTTGCCGCCGTGCAGGGACGCGCTGGGAACACCGGCCTCGGCCAGCTGCTCGCTGATCGTGTCGGCACGGTACTTGCTGCGCACGAACAGGATCGTGCGGCCCTCGCGCGCGGCGATCTGGGCGATGATCTTGTTCTTGTCGCGGGGCAGCACCTTGAGCAGGTGGTGCTCCATGGTGGTGACCTGGGAGACCGGCGGGTCCACCGAGTGGGTGCGCGGGTCGTTCATGTACTTGCGCACCAGCTTGTCGACGTCGCCGTCGAGCGTGGCGGAGAACAGCAGGGTCTGGCCCTCGGGCTTGACCTGGTCGAGCAGCTCGCTGACCTGCGGCATGAAGCCCATGTCGCACATCTGGTCGGCCTCGTCCAGCACCGAGACCTCGACGTCGCCGAGGTCGCAAGCGCCCTGCTCGATGAGGTCGGTGAGGCGGCCGGGGGTGGCGACCAGGACCTCGACACCGCGGCGCAGCTCGTTGATCTGGCGGGTGTAGGAGCTGCCGCCGACGACGTCGCCGACGCGGGCGCCCACGATGCGGGCGTAGGTGCGCAGGGCGTCGCGGACCTGGTGGGCGAGTTCACGGGTGGGCACGAGGATCAGCGCCCGGGGGCGGTTGGCGGCGGCCCGGCGCTCGGCGGCGCGGACCAGGACCGGCAGGCCGAAGGCCAGGGTCTTGCCCGATCCGGTGCGACCACAGCCGAGGACGTCGAGTCCTTCGAGGGCGTCGGGGATCGTGGCCGCCTGGATCGGGAACGGGGTGGTCACACCGTTCTTCGCCAGCTCGTCGACGATGTCCTGGGGAAGCCCGAGGCTGTCGAAAGCAGGCTCTACGGCAGTGTCCGTCAAGGTGACGTGTACCTTCCTCATCGGTTGGCGGCGTTTCGAGGAAGGCTCCACACGGACGGCATCGCGGTCCCGGCGAAGAAATCACACAAACGCGCCTGATCACACGCGGATGTGGACCCCGTCGTGAAACAGGGGGCTTCATCTCTTCGGGAAGAGTCGCGCCGAGGTGCTCGGCGTACGAGATCCGCGTCTTGAGCGGTCTCGGCGCGCCCTGATGCGCGCGGCATTGCGAACGACCGCTTGATGAAGCGTACTAGAGATCGCTCCGGCATGGGGACGGGACGGGCCTTTTTCACCGGTGATCCGGGTCTCCCCGCCCCGCCCCCGCCGTCAAAGGACGGGTCAGGCCCCGGCGCCCATGGCCTTGGCCAGGGAGGTCAGCCGGTCGACCTGGGCCCGGCGCTCGGCGCGCGCCTGCTCCTGGAGGGTGTTGCCGGCGGCCTGCTGGAGCAGCGCCTTGGTGGCGGTGGCCGCCTCGGGGTTGGTGGCCAGCAGCGCGGCGACGACGTCGTCGACTGCGCCGTCGAGCTCGTCCACCGGGACGACGAGCTCGGCCAGGCCCAGCTCGCGGGCTTCGGCGGCCTCCACCCGGCGGGCGGTCAGGCAGATCTCGACGGCGCGGTTGACGCCGACGATGTCGACCAGCGGCTTGGTGCCGGTGAGGTCGGGGACCAGCCCCAGGGCGGGCTCCTTCATCGTGAACTTGGCGTCCTCGGCGAGGATGCGGATGTCGCACGACAGGGCCAGCTGGAACCCCGCGCCGATGGCGTGGCCGCGGACCGCCGCGATGCTGACGATGTCGGGGCGGCGCAGCCACAGGAAGCCCTCCTGGAGCTCGGCGATGTGGCCCTCGATGTCGTCGGCGTCGGCGCTGCCGTCGAGGACGCCCGCCACCAGGGAGCGCTCGCCCTCGATCCCCTCGGGGGTGAACATGCCGAGGTCGATCCCCGCGGAGAAGATGTCGCCCTCTCCGGCGAGCACGACGATTCGGACATCCTCGGGAAGGGTCTGGCCGATGTGGGCCAGGGTGGTCCAGGTGCGTCCGGTCATCGCGTTCCGGCGTTCGGGGCGGCTGATGGTGATGCGGGCGACGTGCCCGTCCACCGCCAGCCCGAGACCGGCCCGGGAGAGCTCGTCCGCGCCGGGGAGTCCGCCGGCTCCGTTCGGGGCCTGTGCCATGGGGTTCCTTCCGTGGATGTGCCGTGTCGCCCCGAATATTACTCACGGGTAAGCGAGGTGCGGCGGTCAGGCCTTGCGCGTCGCCCCGCCCCGACCGCGCAGCTCCGCCCCGGCCTCACTGAGCAGGCGGTGGACGAAACCGTACGAGCGCCCGGTGGCCGCCGCCAGCTGGCGGATGCTCTCGCCCGCGTCGTAGCGCCGCTTGAGCTCGACGGAGAGTTCGGAGCGGTCATCACCGGCCACCCGTGCGCCCTTTCTCATCGCGTCGTTCACAGGTTCACTCCTCGAGGGGTCGACGGTCAGGGACCCTCATGATGGGACATCGTGATCGCGCACCGCCACATTGAAGCGCCGCCACGCCGGACACGCCGGAGGAGCCCCCGTTTTCGGAACGCCGCAAACAAGGACCGAAAAGAGAAGGGGTGAACCTCCCGGGTCGCCCGGGCGTCCACCCCTCGCCCCGGGCCGCCCCGGGAACGCGGTACCGCGGTCTCAGGCCAGGGCGATCAGGTCCTCGAACTCGGCGTTCCACACGTCCTCGACCCCGTCGGGCAGCAGGATGACCCGCTCGGGCTGGAGCGCGTCCACCGCGCCCTCGTCGTGGGTGACCAGCACGATCGCGCCCTTGTAGTTGCGCAGCGCCGCCAGGATCTCCTCGCGGCTGGCCGGGTCCAGGTTGTTGGTCGGCTCGTCCAGCAGCAGCACGTTGGCGCTGGAGACCACCAGCGTCGCCAGCGCCAGCCTGGTCTTCTCACCGCCGGAGAGCACGCCCGCGGGCTTGTCCACGTCGTCCCCGGTGAACAGGAACGAGCCCAGGGTGCGCCGCGCCTCCACCTCGGGCAGGTCCGGGGCGGCGCTCATCATGTTCTCCAGGACGGTGCGGTTCACGTCCAGGGTCTCGTGCTCCTGGGCGTAGTAGCCCAGTTTGAGCCCGTGTCCGGGGACCACCCGGCCGGTGTCGGGGGTCTCGATCCCCGACAGCAGGCGCAGCAGGGTGGTCTTGCCCGCGCCGTTGAGACCCAGGATGACGACCCGGCTGCCCCGGTCGATGGCCAGGTCCACGCCGGTGAAGATCTCCAGCGACCCGTAGGACTTGGACAGCCCCTCCGCCATCAGCGGGGTGCGCCCGCTCGGCGCCGGGTCGGGGAAGCGCAGCTTGGCCACGCGGTCGGCCTGGCGCACCCCGGCCACACCGCCCATGATGCGGTCGGCCCGGTTGAGCATCTGCTGGGCGGCGCGCGCCTTGGTCGCCTTGGAGCGGAACCGGTCGGCCTGCTTGCGCAGGGTGTCGGCCTGCTTCTCCGCGTTGGCCAGCTCCCGCTTGCGCCGGCGCTCGTCGGCCTCGCGCTGGGCCAGGTACTGCTTCCAGCCCATGTTGTAGATGTCGATGACGCTGCGGTTGGCGTCCAGGTAGAACACCTTGTTCACCACCTGGTCGACCAGGTCCACGTCGTGGCTGATCACGATGAGCCCGCCCTGGTGGGACTTGAGGAAGTCGCGCAGCCAGACGATGGAGTCGGCGTCCAGGTGGTTGGTGGGCTCGTCCAGCAGCAGGGTGTCGGCCCCGCTGAACAGGATGCGCGCCAGCTCGATGCGGCGGCGCTGGCCGCCGGACAGGGTGCGCAGCGGCTGGGCCAGCACCTTGTCGGGCAGGCCCAGGCTGGAGGCGATGGCGGCGGCCTCGGACTCGGCGGCGTACCCGCCCAGCACGTGCAGGCGCTCCTCCCAGCGGGCGTAGGCGCGCACGCCCTTGTTGCGGGTCTTGGTGTCGGCGCTGGCCATCTTCTTCTCGGCCTCGCGCATCCCGCGCAGGGCCTCGTCGATGCCGCGGGCCGACAGGATGCGGTCGCGGGCCAGCACCTCGAGGTCTCCGGTGCGCGGGTCCTGGGGCAGGTAGCCGATGCTCCCGGACGAGGTGACCGTGCCGCCGGTGGGCAGGCCCTCGCCCGCCAGCACCTTGGTCATCGTGGTCTTGCCCGCGCCGTTGCGCCCCACCAGCCCGATGCGGTCCCCGGCGGCGACGCGGAAGGTGGTCGGCTCCAGCAGGAGGCGAGGACCGACGCGCAGTTCGAGGTCGGTGGCGATCAGCATGATGGGGCTTCCTACGAGGTGGAGACGGGTGGGGCGGCCGGGCGCACCGGTCCGGCGCGGGTGCGCGGACGGGGGGCGGGGGCGGGCGGCCTCGGGGCCGCCCGATCCAGCCTAACGGCAGTGCTCGGGGAGGCCGCCAGGGGTTTTCCTCCCGGACGACGGCGTCCCCGTCCTGTCGAACAGGAACGGGGACGCCGGACATTCCCGGAGCGCGGTCCGTGATCAGTCGTCGGAGGCGGTCGCCGGGGGCTCCTCACTCCTGCCTGGCTTGGCCGCGGGCTCCCCCGGGGAGGGGGTCGAGGGCAGCGCGGCCGGCTTCCTCCCGGCCTTCTCCTCCGGCGGTCCGGGGTCGTCGGACACGGATGCCCCGTGCCTCTCCTGCGGCACCGTGGGCAGGTCGCGCAGCAGGGCGGCCAGCACCGCGGCCACCGGGGTGGCAAGGAACATACCGGGGACGCCGCCCAGGACCGCGCCGACCGAGATCGCGATGAGCACGATCGGCGAGGGCAGCTCCAGCGCCTGGCCGTAGATGCGCGGCGCGAAGACGTTGCTCTCCAGCTGCTGGATGAGGATCACCCAGCCGAGCACGACCAGGGCCCAGACCCAGTCCACGGTCACGAACGTCACCAGGACCGCGACCAGGCCGCTGAGGAAGGCGCCGATGATGGGCAGGAACGCGCCGATGAAGGTGAGCACGATCAGCGGGATCGCCAGGCTGGGGTCGAGGACGAACAGCAGGAGGAGCCCGATGCCGATGGCGTCGATGGCCCCGACCGCGGCCACGCCGCGCACGTAGTTGCCCATCACCCGGTAGGCGACCTGTCCGCCGTGGTGCAGCCCCGAGCGCGAGCGCGCCGGGATCAGGGTGAGCAGCCAGTCCATGAGCAGGTCGCCGGAGTGCACGAAGTACACGGTCAGGGCGATGATCAGGACGATGCCGACCAGGATCGAGATCACGGCGGCGCCGGCGGTCCAGGCCCCGCTGATGAGCTGGCTGCTGTTCTGCTCGATCAGGTCGGTGATCTGCCGGGTGGCGTCGGCGATGATCTCGTCGAAGTCGAACAGCTCCGGGCTCAGCCCGAAGGGCAGCTGGAGTTCCTGGAGCGCCTCCAGGCCCTCGGTGAAGCTGTCCACCAGGGCCTGCGACCCCTGGACGGCGGGCATGATGATCAGCGTCAGGACGCCGCCGAAGACGATGAGCGCCACCACGATGGAGATCGTGGTCGACAGCCCGCGCCCCAGCCCCCTGCCGCGCAGCCAGTTGGCCAGCGGCATGAGCAGGGCGGTGATGAAGACGGCGAGGACCACCGGCAGGGTGACCACGGACAGGTAGACCAGCGCGTAGATCAGCAGGCCGGCGACGACGCCTATGAGCAGCATCCGCCAGGCGACGTCGCTGACCGTGCGCAGCAGGTCGGGCTTGGTGGCGGCGGCCTCGGCGCGCGCCGCCTCCTCCTCGGCCCGGCGCCGGGCCTCGACGCTCTCGCGTTCCTCGGCCTCCAGCCTGGCGCGGCGCTCCTCGCGGGCTCTGCGCGCGGCGAGCCACTTGTTCAGGAGGGCCCACACTCCCGGCCGTTGGGCTTGCACATCGGCTCCATTCTCACTGCTGCATGTGCCCCCTCGCCGGGGTGGGAGGGGTGCACGGGGGTTCTGTTGGTGGTGATGCGTCCTGGGCCCGGGGGGTTCGCACCCATCGGCGTGAGAACGGCGTCAGAACTGCCAGGGTTCCCGGGGTCGGCCGCTCTCCACGATCTCGTTGCCGAAGGGGGCCAGCGCGACCGGGATCATCTTGAGCGACGCCCAGGCCATGGGGATGCCGATGACGGTGACGGCCAGGCCGATCGCGGTGGCGATGTGCCCCAGGGTCAGCCACCATCCGGCGACGATCACCCAGATGACGTTGAGGACGGTGCTGCCCGTTCCCGCGCCGGGCCTGCGCACGAGTTCGCGGCCGAAGGGCCACAGTGCGTACCCGGCCATCCGGAAGGAGGCGACGCCGAAGGGGATCGTCACGATGAGGATGAAGCAGATGATCCCGGCGAAGGCGTAGCCCACCGCGAGCCAGAAGCCCGCGACGAAGAGCCAGATGATGTTGAGGATGAACCGGAGGAGGCCCACGGCGTCCGAACTCCTTGGTGGTGGGTGCGGGAAGGCGCCCCGGTCTCGGGGGCGTCCTTCGATTTCTATCGCGTGTGACGGCCGTTCACCACGACCCGTTCCCACTGCGCGCCCCTGGTCCTTCCCCTAGGGGCCCGCCCGTCACCCACCACCACCCTCGACCGACGGCCCCCGGCCACAGCACCCCGCCCGTCACCCACCACCACCCTCAACCGACGCCCCCGGCGCAGCACCCCGCCCGTCACCCACCACCACCCTTGACCGACGCCCCCGGCCGGCCCTGCGACCCGTCGCCCCCGCTTTCGGAGGGCGGCCGTCGGCGGGCGCTCCTCCCCCGGCCGCCGCCCCGGGGGCGTCGACGGAGAGTGAGGACATACGGTCGCGCCCAATCGCGGTGACCTGCCGTGTCCGCAATGTGATCGGCGCATCACGGGGAGCCCCTAGGCAGGAGGGACATCGCGCCATACGATGTGCTGTGTCCTTCGCGAGGCACTCGTTCTTGCGATAAGCGACGAACTCGGACAAACGACCGGAGATCAGCCCCCAGGCATCGGTTTTCGGTAACGGTTGGGCGAGAAATTTCCCCACCCCCCGTGCACGATCGGGAGTGGGGATGGCATGATTACGTACCGGCTCGGACGGATGGCCGTCACCGCCTCCGAGAGCCGTTCGCGTGAGAGCACACCCGCAGTCGACGACCGTCACCGCATGGTCGCGTGCTTCTCGTGGTCTCAGCCACACCGGGGAACATCGCCTGTACCGTTCGGCGTTTGCGTCGTGCGGGGTCACTCACGCCGCATGACCGACTTTTAGGTGACTGAAGCTTTTTCCGACAGCTTACTAGTGATTTCAGTAGAGGTGGTTCAAGCATGTCTCAGGTACGTCGGCAGGCCGCGCTGCGCCCCCGCCCGAGCTGGGGGTGGCAGGATGCCGCCGCGTGCCGGGGCGAGGACCTTGTGCTCTTCTTCGGCCCGGACGGCGAACGCCAGCCGGAGCGGGAGATCCGCGAGCGCAAGGCCAAGGAGATCTGTGCGGCCTGCCCGGTTCGAACCGACTGCCTGGACTATGCGATCTCGCGTCCGGAGAAGTACGGGACCTGGGGCGGTCTGAACGAGGACGAGCGAGCCTCCGAGCGCCGTCGTCGTATGCGTCGCGCCAACGCCGCCTGATCCAGGCACCCGCGCACCGCGACCCGGTCGATCTTCTCCTCGGCGGCCCCGGCCCCGTGCGAAACCCGCGTCACCCCGACACCCGTTCGGCGGTGACGCGGGTTCTTCGTTCTCCGGGCCCGGTTCCGGGCCTCAACCGCGCCGACCCGGCAGGTACCGGTCGAACCAGTCCTGTGTCTCCACCGCGACCCGCCGCCACTCCTGGGCGCCCCGGAGCAGTTCCTCGGCGCCCGACATCACCTTCAGGTCCGTGGGCCCGCCCATACGCCCCCTGGCCCACTCCCCCAGTTCGCGCACGAACGAGTCGCGGCTCTCCAGCAGGACCAGGACCGGGGCCCGCACCTCCGGCAGTGCGGGCGCGGCCAGGTCGATCCGGCCGCCGTGCACCACCACCGCCGACACGTCGCCGGGCCGCAGCGCGGCGGTCGCCAGGGCGGCCGGGGCCGCCGCCCCCGAACCCAGCACCCCCACCGGCTCGCTGGCGGCGTCGGTGGCCCGGCGCAGCCAGGTGACGGCCGCGCTCAGCCGGTCGCCCAGCACCTCCGTCGCCGCGCCGCCGCCCACCGAGGAACGCTCGTCCCCCACCAGCAGGTCCAGCATGAGGGTCGCGTAACCCCTCCGCTGGAGCACCGAGGCGATCGCCCGCCACCGCGGATCGCCGCGGGCCTCCCCGAACGCCAGCACCACCGCGCCGCGCAGGACCGCCGGCAGGGTGAGGTCGGCGTCGAGGTAGACGTCGCCCGCGCGCACCCGGACTCCCCGGGCCGTCCCCGGCCTGCTGTGGCTGCGCCCCACCTCCGACATGATGGCGGTGACGTGCCCGTCGGAGAGCTGGCCGAAATCGCGGTACCACTCCCCCACCGCGCGGAAGTTGTCCGGGACGCCGAGCACCACCACGGCGTCGGCCTCCTCCTTGAGCATCGCGATCGCCTCCCGGGAGGCCACCGGGACGGCCAGCACCAGCTGGGCCGGACCGGCCTGGCGCACCATGCGCAGGGCGGCGCGGGCGGTGCCGCCGGTGGCCACCCCGTCGTCCACGATCACGCAGTCGCGCCCGGCGATGCGCGGGGGCGGGCGCTCCCCCCGGTAGACCCGGCGGCGGCGGTCGAGTTCGGCGCGCTCGGCGTCCACCGTCCCGGCCAGGGCCTGGCGGGGCACCCGCATCCGGGCCAGGGCCCGGTCGTCGAACAGGACCCGGCCGTCCTCGGCGATCGCCCCGACCCCGAACTCGGGGCGGCCCGGCAGGCCGATCTTGCGGACGACCAGGACGTCGAAGTCGGCGTCGAGGCGGCGGGCCAGCTCAGCGCCCACCGGGACCCCGCCCCGCGGCAGGGCCAGGACCAGGGGGTCCTCGACCGCATAGGGCCGGACCCGCTCGGCCAGGCGGCGCCCCGCTTCGGAGCGGTCGGTGAAGGGCAGGGAAACGGGTACCGGATTCATGTGCCTCACCGGCGCCGGGCTCGGGCGCCGCTCCTCTCGCCGTCTCGAAGGAGCCGATGGAAAAGTGGTACCGGACATACCCCGGTAGGCGGGGGTCGCAACCCCGGCCGCGGTCAAAACCCCCGGGTCAGGAGCTGCGGAACCCGTTCCTGAGCACCGCCATGAGCAGGGCGTCGTGGCGGCGCCCCTCCCAGAGCAGGGAATCGCGCAACCGCCCCTCCACGGAGAAACCGCAGGAGCGGTACACCGCGATGGCCCTCATGTTGAAGGCGTAGACGTGGAGCCACACCCGGTGCAGCCCCACGTGCTCGAAGGCGTACTCCAGCACCATCCGGGTGGCCTCCCGGCCCAGCCCCCGGCCGGCGAACTCCAGGGCGGACAGGGCGATGCGGTATCCGGCGCTCTCGTTCTCCGGTGCCACCGAGTACAGGGACAGCTCGCCCAGGTAGCGGCCGTCGCCGGAGGCGGTGATGGCGAGGTCCAGCCGGTCGGGGCGCCGGGGGCGGCTGCGGCACCACTCCCGGGCCTCCTCGTAGGTGATGTGGTGGTGGGTCCCGGTGAGTCTGCGGATCTCCTCGTCGAGTCCCGCCGCGAAGTAGGCGTCCGTGTGCTCGGGGCCCAGGGGCACCAGGTGCACATGCTTTCCTTCGAGTGTGGGCTTGTCTCGCAGCGCGCTCGCATTGATCATGGGCTCTTCCGGTTCCGCCCGGACGCCGCGTGGCGACGGCCGGGTCGAGGGAGTCGGCATCGGGGGCCCGTGCCCTGCGCGTGAGCGGGTCGCTGGGGCCGGGACCGGAGTCGGCGGGGACCTCGTGCGGTCGTGGGGGTGCTTCCCGGTTGCGGAGCAGAGCCTCCATGTAAATCGGGACGACGGCGGATGGCAAGCCCCGTCGGGCGATCGCGGGTGCCGGGAACGGGATGGCCTGGCACGGACCGGAGTCGATAGCATCCGCGGGCATCGAACGGCCACTCCGCGGGAGACCCATGAACAGCCCCAGGACCACAGCCCCGCCCGCGCAGGTGCGCAAGGCCAGGCTCGCGGTCTCCACCCTCTTCTTCGTCAACGGCTTCACGTACACGAACGCGGTCCCCTGGCTTCCGGCGATCAAGACCGGGCTGGGGCTGAGCAACGCCGAACTCGGGCTGGCGATCGCGGCGATGCCGACGGGGGCGATCCTGACCGGGATGCTCGCCGGACCGCTGATCCACCGGTTCGGCAGCGGCCCCACCGCGGTGGGGACCAGCCTGCTCTCGCTGGGGGCGCTTCCGTTCATCGCGCTGGCGCAGAACTGGTGGGCGCTGGCGGGGGCCCTGTTCGTGATGGGATGCGCGGACGCCTGGACGGACTCGGCGCAGAACTCGCACGGGCTGCGGGTGCAGCGGCGGTACGGCCGGACCATCATCAACACCTTCCACGCCGTGTGGAGTCTGGCGGCGGTCTCCGGCGGCCTGCTCGGAGCGGTCATGGCCGGTTCGGGGGTGCCGATCCTGTGGCACCTGGGCGGCACGGCCGTGGTGCTGGTGGCGGTGAACCTGACGGTGAGCCGGATGCTGCTGCCCGGTCCCGAGGACAGCGAGCGCGCCGACGGTGCCGGGACGGCCGACGGCCGACGGCCGCGCATGCCCGGTCGGGGGGTGCTGCTGCTCGTCCTGCTGGGTGTGCTGCTGATGCTGGCCGGGGGCATCGAGGACTCCGCCGCCTCCTGGGGCGCGGTGTACATGGCCGACGAACTGGACGCCCCGCTGTTCCTCGCGGCGATGCCGTTCGTGGCCTGCCAGGCGATGATGGTGGTGGGCCGCCTGCTGGGCGACCGGGTCACCGACCGGTTCGGCGCCGCGACCGTGGGCCGGGCCTGCGGGCTGCTGGCCGCGGGCGGGGTCGCGCTGGCACTGGCGCTGCCGCACCAGGCGACGACGGTCATCGGGTTCGGGGTGATGGGCCTGGGGGTGTCGACGCTCTTCCCGCTGACGCTGGCCGCCGCCGGGAACGTGCCCGGGGTGCGCACCGGCGACGGGGTGACCGTGGTGGGGTGGCTGGGGCGCGCGGGTTTCCTGGCGTTCCCGCCGGCGGTGGGCCTCATCGCGGACGCGACGTCGCTGGGGACGGCGCTGTGGGTGATCGCGGCCGCCGGGGTGTGCGCGTTCCTGCTCGCGCCGGTGCTGCGTCCGCGGGTCTGAGAGCGGCCCCGGGGGTCGGGGGAACGGTGCGGGCCCCCGGACGCCGAAGCGTCCGGGGGCCCGTGCACGTGGTCCGCGACCCGTGGGGCCGCGGCCGGCGGGTGTGCCGATCCGCCTTGTTACTCGGCCGCCAGCGGGGAGGGACGACGCGCGCCCGCCCACAGGGCGAGGGCGCCGATGCCCGTGACGATCGCGCCGCCCAGGACGAAGCCCTCCATGTCGACACCGGTGGTCGGCAGGGTCGGGGTGGACCCGCCGCCGGAGGTGCCGGCGGCGCCGGCGGTCACCGGGCTGGTGCTGCCGGGGGTGGTGGTGCCGGGAGCCTGGCTCTCGTCACCGTCGCCGCCACCGGGGTTGGTGCCGGGGTCGCCGCCCTCACCCGGGTCGGGACCCGGGTCGGGGTCGGGGTCCGGGTCCGGGTCCGGGTCCGGGTCGGGGTCAGGATCCGGGTCCGGATCGGGGTCCGGGTCGGGGTCAGGATCCGGGTCCGGATCGGGGTCCGGGTCCGGGTCGGGGTCCGGATCGGGGTCCGGGGGAGGCGTCTCTCCCTCGTCACCGCCAGGCGGCGGGTCCGTGGGCGGAGGCGTCTCTCCTTCGTCACCGCCAGGCGGAATGTCGTACGTGATGGCGTCGACGACCTCTTGGACAACGTCGGTGACGACCGGAACCTCAGGCAGGACCTGGGGCTCGGTGACCTCCGCAGCCGCGCCGGGCGCGGCCTCGGGAGCGGTCTCCTCAACGGTCTCGGCGTACGCCGGACCGACGGAGAACCCGGCCATGAACAGGCCGGCCGCGGTCACGGTCAATGCCCGCTTCTTGGGGGACATCCCACTCCTTTCTTCTTTTATCGGGGGTGATCACTGAGAGGGGATGGCATAGAGGTGGTCCTCGTGGACCACGATGGCGTTGCCGCCGAGCAGGCCGACGGGCTGGGCCGAGGCCGGGTCCGGCTCGCGGACCTCGCCGGCGGCGTCCACCGCCACCGGGGTCCCGTCGAGCTGGCCGAACACCGTGGAGCCCACCGCCATCTGCGGCTCGAACCCGGGGACGACCGCGGTGTCGCCGCTCTCGGGGTCCATCACGACCGGACCGTAGGAGACGACGTCGGTACCGATGGGACCGGAGCGGTGCCGCACGCCCTCCAGGTCGGCCGGGTCGATCTCGGCGGCGCCGATGACGGAGCCGTCGCGGCTGTCGTGGAAGGCCAGCACGGCCCCCTCGCCGCGCAGCGGCTCCCAGCGGATGATCACGTACTCGCGCAGGGCGGTGACCACGGCCTCCATCTCACCGGCGTTCTCCGGACGGCGGGCGGTGACCTCGGCGACCTCCCCTTCGGGGTCGACCCAGGTCCAGGCGCCGGTGCGGACCGCGGTGAGCACCTCGGGGCCCTCGGCGAGCATCGGGGCCGCGCCCTCGGGGACGTCCACCGGTTCCAGCTCGCCGCCGGTCGGGATGAGGGCGTCCTCGCCGCCGCGGACGAGTGCGGAGGTGCCCACGTACTGGGTGGAGGCGTCCTCGGGCAGGGTGATGCTGCTGTGCGCGCCGCCCGCGACCGGCCAGAACCACAGCGTCCCGGTGGTCTCCATGACCACCGCCTGCTCGCCGTCGTAGTCGACGAACCGGGGCGGGCCCAGGAACTCGGCGGCGGCGGCCGGGAGGGCGGCCGACCACAGGCGCTCCCCGGAGGCGTCGAACAGGGTGAGCCGTTCGTCGGGGCCCGTGAACGCCATGAGTCCGCCGTCCCGTGAGACACCGGGCTGGCTGCCGGGGGCGAGCTCCTCGGAGAACTGCACCGTGTCGCCGTAGCCGGGCGGTGCGGGGTGGCCCAGCACCTGTGCCTCGGTCGTGGTGGTCTGCGCGGCGGTGTCGTCGCCCGGGATCAGGTTCCAGGCGGCGATACCGGCACCGCCCAGGAGCACCAGGGCGAGCAGGGCCGCACCCGCGATGACCAGGCCCCGCCTGCCGCGCCGGGAGCCGGCCGGTGTCGGCGGACGGGCCGCGGCCGGTGCGGCCGCGGAGACCGGCGGGAGCCGGTCGGCGGCCTGGACGACGCCGTCGGGGGTGGCGACCAGGTTCCAGTAGCCGTTGCTGTCGCGGGCGTCGATGAGCACCGGCTGGCCGATCCTGGCGGCGTAACCGGTGGCGACGTCCAGAGCCGCGCGCCGGGTCTCCTTGGGGACGCTGCCGGTGACGACCTGGCGCTGTCCCTCGATGACGATCTCGGCGCTGCGCTCGTCGGGGGCGATGGCGATGACGGCGGTGGGCCGGGGATGCCCCGGACGGGACGCCCGGCTCATGGTGCCTCCGAAGGCATGGGAAGGGTGGACCTGTTCGTGTGCGGATGACGGGGAACGTCGGTCGGGGGCGGCGGGACCGGGCCCGGGGTGTCACCGAGCGCCGGTGCCGACGTACGCAAAGTCAATGCTGAACGCGATGATACTGATCGTGACGGACACGGCCCACCCGGGTACGGGCGGCCGGTGGCGGACACGGCGCGCTGTGCGGTCAACGGTGTTCCCGCTCCCCTTCCCCTGACCTGGCATGTCTTCGGAAACCCGGAGGGCCGCTCGACCCGCCCTTCCGGGACCACCTCCATGTGGACACGCGGATGTGTCGATGAGTTCACACCGTAATTGGCCGAATCCGGCCACCCGACCACCACGGTTCACGCCTGGCTCTGGTCCCCCGTGGACACCGTGACGTGCGGAACCGGGTGGGAGAGGCCTCCGGGCGGGCCGGGGGTCGCGATGGTTTCGACCGTGAAGTGCACGATACCGGCAGGTACGACCGAAAAGGCGCACGAAGGGGCGCCACTCCATCGGATGCGAGCGGTGTGCCCGCCGGCACCGGACGGCGGCCGCGGGCGGTACGGGCAGGCGGGTTCATACGGCGTGCTCCTGCCGCGGCGCGGGCGGGTTCCAGGGGGCGACCCGGCCGGACGCCGTGACGAAGAGGTGGACGGTCCTCCCGGGCACCGCGGCGAAGGGGAGCGGCGAACCGGCGAGCAGGTGGCCGGAGGAGGTCCAGGCCGTGTGCTCGCCGGGCGGCAGGCCGATGACCAGGGTCTCCCCCGGCGCGATCGCACCGACCGGGGCACCGTCCACCTCCAGCGGGTGGTCGGTGAGGGCGTCCAGGTACGCCGCGGGCCGGTGGACGACCACCGGGACCCAGCCGGGCGGCATCCGGGCCGGATCGCGCAGACCGAGGAGTCTGGGCGCCTCCCGGCCGCCGCCCGCCGTTTCACCGGGGCGCCGGGAAAACTGCCACAGCAGGGCCGCGAGAGCCGCGAGCCCGAGGGCCTGAGCGGTCACGAGCAGGGGCAGCAGGCCCCAGCCGCCGTTCAACACGGTGTACCAGAGACCGAGCGGCAGGAACACGGCATGGCAGAGGACCAGGCACAGCATCCCCGGAACGATCGCCGCGATGGTCCTGGCCTCGGAGGAAACGCCTCCGGTCCGCCTCCTCACCAGGGGCGCGGTGAAGAACACGGCCACCACCAGCAGGAACGAGCCCAGATACACCCCGGCCCCGGCGGTGATCGCCCGTGCCGCGGCGTCCATGGAGGAGAGGACCGAGGTGTGCAGGACCGTGCCCGAGAGCGCGCACAGCGTCGCGGCGGGGAACCACCGCACGTCCTTCACGGGTCTCACCTTCCGGACCGGGGCTCGGGGGCGGGCTCCGCGGCGGGCTCGCCGGGAGTGAGGAGGATGTGCTCCTCCGGTCGGGGCGTGTGCCCGGCGTAGGGGACGCCTCCGGGGCCGCCGGGTTCGACGGTCAGGTGGGTCACGGTGTCCGCCGCGGCGGCGACCGTCACCGGGGCGCCGGTGCGGCGGCCGAGGCGGCCGCGCACCCGGTGCCCTCCGGGCGGCAGGCCGACCACGAGCGCCTCGCCCGGGCCCACCGTTCCCACCCGGTCGCCGTCCACGTGGATCCGGTAGTCCGCGCCGGCGTCCCGGATACCGCGTTCGGGCCGGTGGACCACCAGAGTCGCCCACCCCGCGGGGACCTCCTCCGGGGAGCGCAGGCCGACGATCTTGGGCCCCGTCAGCAGCGGCTCGGCCAGGGACTCGGCGAACTCCCTCCGCTCCCGCCGCGCGCGGGCCACCGCGAGGGCGCAGCCCGCCAAGGAGACGAGTGCGAGGGGCAGCAGGCTCGGGGAGGGGTCGGGCAGCGTGAGCACCACCGCCGCCAGCAGGTTCAGCCCGATGACGGCGAAGTCCGTCCGCGGCCGGTCGGTGAACGGCCAGGGCATGGCCCCCGTGTGCAGGCGTCGGTGCTCCCCCGGTGCGAGCTCCGGGTCGGCCTCCGCGGCCTGGGCGAGCGCCAGGCCCAGGAGGAGGGCGGGCAGCACCGTGGCCGGCCACGGGACCGTGGCGGAGAAGAAGGCGCGGAAGGACGCGGCCAGCATCACGGCGGCCAGGGCGGCCGCCATCGCGATCAGCCGCGACCACTGGGAGGTCTTCACCGGCGGCACCGCCGGACGGGGGCGGGGGTCATGGGGGACGGACCTTTCCAGCCGCCGGGCGCGGGGCGGCGGGGGCGCGGCCCGCCCGCCGGAGGCACCTCGAACATACCCACGCGTCGCCGGGTTCCGGTATACGGCGTAGGCGGTGACCGGAACCGGTCAGCGGTTCCCGCTCTCGACGATGGTGTCGATGACCGCCTGCTCGCGCCGGCGCACCAGGCGGTCGGCGCGCTCCAGGCGGCGGTTGGCGATGTCGGCGCGGGCCGCGGCGGTGCGCGCCGTGGGCCACATGGCGTCGATCTCGGCGTTGAAGGACGAGCCCACCAGCACCGCGACCGCCATCACGAACAGCCAGGCCAGGATCGCGATCGGCGCGGCCAGCGAACCGTAGAGGTTCACCTGCCCCAGCGAGGCGTCCAGGTAGGCGCGCAGCCCGATGGACCCGGTGATGAGCACCGCCGTCGCCAGCAGCGCCCCCGGCAGGTGCCGCCACAGCGGGGTGCGCACCGGGATGCTCAGGGCGTAGAGCATCGTCACGGCGGTGGTGGCCAGCACCGCCACGGTCGGCCAGTACAGCAGGTTGAGCCGCCCCACCGTGATCGGCAGCAGGCCGTGGACCAGGTCGGGGCCCGCGACCAGGACCGGCAGGACCAGCAGGGCGAACGCCAGCCCGCCCAGGTAGGCCAGGAACGCCAGCACCCGCTGGACGAACCAGCCGCGCAGCTCCTGGAGCCCGTAGGAGATGGTGATGGAGCGGATGAACACGTTCATCGCCCGCGACCCCGACCACAGCGACACCAGGAACGTCACCGACAGCACCCCGCCCTGGACGCCCTGGAGGAGGTCGTCCACCAGCGGTGCCACCACGCTCTCGACGGTGTCGGGCGTGAGGATCTGTGCGGTGCTGTCCAGGATGAGCTGGCGGATCTCCTGCACCGTCCCCTCCCCCAGCACCGGCGCCAGCGGCACCAGCGCGCCGAGCAGCCCGAGCAGCAGCGCGGGCAGGGAGATCAGGGTGAAGAAGGCGGATTCGGCGGCCAGCCCGACGACCCGGTCGCGGGAGAAGGCGCGGATCGTGCGCAGCACGAGGAGCAGGCCGCCGCGCAGCGCGGGGCGCCGTCCCAGCCAGGCGTCGGTGATCCGCCAGAGCCCCTCCCAGAAACCCACCACGGGGAGAACGTTAGCGGTACGGGGCTCGGCACCGGGGCCGCGGAGCCCCGGGCGGCCGGCCTGCGCCGCCCCGGGTGAGTGACGTGACTCACTCCGGGGCCCTCCACAGCCGCCTGGACAAAGGCCGCGGGCACATGACATTCTCATTTCATGATCGCTGCCCTGGACCCCATGCTCTGCGTGCGTCGCCACGTGGACTTCCTTCGGGTCCGCAGTGCCATCTGTTGCAGCGTCGGTTAATCTCGCCGCCTTTTTGACGCACCCCAGGGGTGCGCGCGGCACCGGCGCTCTCCCCTTTTCTTCGCATCCCACACACGCGGATTCCGACCCGTGGCACCTGCACGACGAAGTGCGGCGCCGACGGGCCGGTGGTGCGGGCGCCGGGGTCGTACGGACCCCGTGACCCCATCGGAGACACCCGCGATGCCTCCCTCTTCCGCGCAGAACGGTCGGACGGCGACCGCGGCCAAGCCGCGTCGCCGCCGCGGTGAGGGCCAATGGGCCCTCGGCTACCGCGAGCCGCTGAACAAGAACGAGGAGAACAAGAAGAACGACGACGGACTCAACGTCCGCGATCGGATCATCAACATCTACTCCAAGCGCGGCTTCGACTCGATCGATCCCGCTGATCTGCGCGGCCGTTTCCGGTGGTTCGGCCTGTACACCCAGCGCGCCCCCGGCATCGACGGCGGCAAGACCGCCATCCTGGAGCCGGAGGAGCTGGACGACCGCTACTTCATGCTGCGGGTGCGCATCGACGGCGGCCAGCTGTCGGTGGCCCAGCTGCGCGCCGTCGCGGGGATCTCCCGCGACTTCGGACGCGACACGGCCGACATCACCGACCGGCAGAACGTCCAGTACCACTGGATCCGGGTCGAGGACGTGCCGGAGATCTGGGAGCGGCTGGAGGCGGTGGGCCTGTCCACCACCGAGGCCTGCGGTGACACCCCCCGCGTCATCATGGGCTGTCCGCTGGCCGGGGTGGCCGAGGACGAGGTGCTGGACGGGACGCCGGAGATCTTCCAGGTCTACGAGGAGCACATCGGCAGCCCGCTGTACTCCAACCTGCCCCGCAAGTTCAAGACCTCCATCGCGGGCTGCTCGGTGTACTGCACCAACCACGAGATCAACGACGTCGCGTTCGTGGGCGTGCGCAACGAGGCCGGTGAGGCCGGGTACGACCTGTTCGTCGGCGGCGGCCTGTCCACGAACCCGATGTTCGCCCAGCGGCTGGGCGCCTTCGTCCGCCCCGACCAGGTGAGCGAGGTGTGGGCGGGGGTCTGCTCGATCTTCCGCGACTACGGGTACCGGCGGCTGCGCACCCGCGCCCGCATCAAGTTCCTCATCAAGGACTGGGGCGCGGAGAAGTTCCGGCAGGTGCTGGAGGAGAAGTACCTGGGGTACGCCCTGCCCGACGGCCCCGCCCCGGTGCTGGACGAGGGGCTGCGCCGCGACCACGTGGGCGTGCACCGCCAGCGCGACGGCAGGTTCTACGTGGGCTTCGCGCCCCGCGTGGGCCGGGTCTCGGGCACCTCGCTGGCCCGGATCGCCGACATCGCCGAGGAGCACGGCTCCGACCGCATCCGCACCACGGCCGACCAGAAGCTCGTCATCCTCGACATCGAGGAGGACCGGGTCGAGTCGATCACGGCGGCCCTGGAGGCGGAGGACCTCCAGGTGCGGCCCAGCACGTTCCGCCGCCAGACGATGGCCTGCACCGGTATCGAGTTCTGCAAGCTGGCGATCGTGGAGACCAAGGGCCGGGCGTCGACCCTCATCGACGAACTGGAGCGGCGGCTGCCCGACTTCACCGAGCCGCTGACCATCAACCTCAACGGGTGCCCGAACTCGTGCGCGCGCATCCAGGTCGCCGACATCGGGCTCAAGGGCCAGCTGGTGATGAACGAGCGCGGCGAGCAGGTGGAGGGCTACCAGATCCACCTGGGCGGCGGCATGGGCCTCGACGCGGCCTTCGGCAAGAAGATCCGCGGCCTGAAGTCCACCGCCGACGAGCTGCCCGACTACGTCGAGCGGGTGCTGCGCCGGTTCCAGGAGCAGAAGAAGGACGGGGAGTCGTTCGCGGCCTGGGTGGGCCGGGCCGACGACGGCGACCTGAAGTAGTCCCGGGCGGGCCGGGCGTCCCCGCCCGGCCCGCCCCCACCATCCGCGACATCCCCGATTCGAGGAGGTGCGCCGTGTCCGAGAGGGCCGCACCCTACTACTGCCCCTACTGCGGAGACGAGGACCTGGTGCCCGAGGAGGGCGCCCCCGTCAAGGGCGAGGGCTACCCCTGGGCCTGCCTTTCCTGCGCCCGTGTTTTCCGCGTCAAGTACGTGGGCCTGCGCTCCGCCTCGCTGGGCGGCGCACCCTCCAGACCGACGGAAGGGTAGGAATGAACGCCACCATCACCCCTGTGGGCGGCCCCGAGCTCGCCGAGCGCGCGTCGCGCGAGCTGGAGGAGGCCACCGCCCCCGAGATCATCGCGTGGGCCGCCGAGACGTTCGGCGACGGCCTGTGCATGACCTCGTCCATGGCCGACGCCCTCATGGTCGACCTGGCCTCCAAGGTGGTCCCCGGTATCGACGTGATCTTCCTGGACACGGGCTACCACTTCGCCGAGACCATCGGCACCCGCGACGCCGTGGCATCGATCTACGACATCACCCTGGTCAACGTCGAGCCGACCCGCACCGTGGCCGAGCAGGACCTGGCGCTGGGCCCGCGGCTGCACGGGCGCGACCCCGGCATCTGCTGCCACCTGCGCAAGGTGGAGCCGCTGCAGAGGGCGCTGGCGCCCTACAGCGCCTGGCTGACCGGGCTGCGCCGGGAGGACTCGGCGACCCGGCGCGACACCCCGATCGTGCAGTGGGACCGGCGCAGGCGGATGACCAAGGTCAACCCGATCGCCCGGTGGACCCAGGAGGAGGTGGACTCCTACATCGAGGAGAACGGCGTGATCGTCAACCCGCTCCAGTACGACGGGTACCCCTCCATCGGCTGCGAGCCGTGCACCCGCCGGGTGGCTCCGGGCGAGGACCCGCGCAGCGGCCGGTGGGCGGGCAGCGGCAAGACCGAGTGCGGGATCCACCTGTGATCCCGGGAGGGCGGCGAGGATGAGCGGATCGCGGCGGCGTACGCCGGGGACGGGCGCACCGGTCGTGCCGGGTGTTCCGCTGCTGGCGGTCGCGCACGGCAGCCGGGACCCGCGGTCGGCGGCGGCCGTGGAGGCGCTGTTCGAGCGGGTGCGCGCGCTGCGGCCGGGGGCCGACGTGCGGGTGTCCTACCTGGACCACACGGCCCCGTCGGCGCAGGACGCCCTGGCGGCGCTGGCCGCCGGGGGCGCGGGCGAGGCCGTGGTGCTGCCCGCCCTGCTGACGGCGGCCTACCACAGCAAGGTGGACCTGCCCGGGGTGCTGGCGCGTGCGCGCGCGGCCGAGCCTTGGCTGCGGGTGCGCTACGCCGACACGCTCGGCCCGCACACGGGCCTGGTGGCGGCGGCGGAGCGGAGGCTGGCCGAGGCCGGCGCGGCCCCGGGCCCCGACACCGCGCTGGTGGTGGCCTCGGCGGGGTCGAGCGACCCGGAGGCCAACGCGACGGTGGAGTCCGTGGCCGCGGAGCTGGCGGCGCGCGGGCCGTGGCGGGAGGCGGTGGCGGCGTTCGCGTCGGCGGCGCGTCCCACCCCGGCCGAGGCGGTCGCGGCGGCGTACGCCCGGGGGGCGCGGCGGGTGGTGGTGTCCACCTACCTGCTGGCCCCCGGGTTCTTCGCCGACCGGGTCCGCGAACAGGCGCTGGCCGCGGGTGCCGCGGTGGTGTCCGAGGCGCTGGGCGCGGCGCCGGAGCTGGCGGAGATCGTCTGGGAGCGGTACGGGGCGGCCCTGGCGGCACGGCACGCGCTGGTCTAGGGCACAGGAGCGGGGCGGGGTCCGGCCGGGCCCCGCCCCGCGCCTGTCACCGGTCGCCCAGGGCCGTGTCCACCAGGGCCGCGGCGGCCCCGGTGTAGTCCCGGGGGTCGCACAGCTCCCGGAGCAGCGCGGCCGGGACGTCCTTCAGCTCGTCCTCCTCCGCGAGGATCCGGGCCAGGGGGCGGCCGTCACGGGCGGCCTCGGCCGAACAGCGTTCGAGCAGGCGGCGCGCCGGGCCGCGGCCCAGGCGGGGGGTGAGGAACGCGGCGACGCGTTCGGCGGAGACGGCCGAACCGGTCAGCCCGAGGTTGTGCTCGGCCTTCACGGCGTCGACGTCCATACCCCCGACCAGTTCGACGAGGGTGTGCGCCGCTCCCCCGGTGAGGCGCAGGCATTCGCGCAGCGGCATCCACTCGGCGTGCCACGCCCCGCCGGAACGCTCGTCCTCGGCGAGCATGCACCCGGTCAGCCCCGCCGCCAGTGCGGGCACCTGGAGCGCGGCGCTGCGGACCATGGTGGCGAGCACGGGGTTGCGCTTGTGGGGCATGGCCGAGGAGGCCCCGTGTCCCGATGGTCCGGGCTCGGCGACCTCGGCGACCTCGGTCCGGGACAGGTTGATCACGTCGACGGCGATCTTGCCCAGGGCTCCGGCCGTGAACGCCGTGACGGCGGCCAGGTCGGCGATCGGGGTGCGCAGTGCGTGCCAGGGCAGGACCGGGGCCGCCAGCCCCGTTTCCCTGGCGAACTCGCCGACCAGGGCGGCGGTGTAGGCGCCCGGGGACTCGCGGTCCCTTTCGGAGGCGTACTCCAGGTACCCGGCGAGTGTCCCCGCCGCCCCGCCCAGGGACACCGGAAGGCCGCCGTCCAGCAGCCGCGCGACCCGGGCACGGGCGTCCTCGACGAGCCGGAACCAGCCCGCGGCCCGCAGGCCGAGGGTGGTGGGCACGGCGTGCAGGGCCAGGGTGCGGGCGACCGCGGGGGCGTCGCGGTGGCGCCGGGCGAGTGCGGCCAGGTGCGCGGAAGCGGTGCGCAGGTCCTCTCCGACGGCCTCCAGGGCACGGGAGGCGACCAGCATCGCCCCGGTGTCGAACACGTCCTGGCTCGTGGAGCCCCGGTGCACGTACTCGGCGGCCTCGGGGGCGCGCTCGGCCACGATCCGGGTCAGCTCCCGGACCAGTGCCACGACCGGGTTGGCGTTCTCACGGGCGGCCACCGCGATGGCGGCCGGGTCGAAGTACTCGGCACGGGCCGCCCGGGTGATCTCCGCGGCGGCGGACTCGGGCACCGTGCCCAGACGCGCCTGGGCGCGGGCGAGGGCGGCTTCGGCGTCCAGCATGGCCTGGAGCCAGGCCCGGTCGGAGACGAGGGACTCGACCGGGGTGCCGGCCCGGACGGGTGACAGCAGACCGGTGTCCGCGAGCGGGTTCATACGATCACTCCGGTCAGGTGGTCGGCGGAGCCGGAACGTGCGACGGAGGCGGGGGCGAGGTCGAGGACGGCGCGGGCGATGGCGTCGGAGTCCCCCAGCGTCACCGAGTCCACCCCCGGGCGGATGCCCGCCGCGGTGACCCAGTGGACCGCCTCGGTGGGGACCCCGTAGGCGAACCTGCGGGGGTGGGCCCTGCCCCGCGCGTCGATGGTCCGGTACGGGCGCCCGGTGACCGCCAGGCCGCCGGTCTCGAGGGGAGGCGCACCGTTGACGGCGATGCGGTGCGTGGAGATCTGGTCGCTTTCGAGCAGGTGGCGCATCAGGGGGTCGGCGGTGCGGCGCAGGTCGGGCTCGGGCAGGCGGGCCTCGATGAGCACCTTCGAGCGCACGGGCGGTCCGGGCGCGCGGGTGGAGCGGGCCACGAAGTCCGGGGCCGCGGTGTCCAGGCGCACCTGGGTGCCGGGGCCGAGGATCTCCACGACGCCCGCCTCGATGAGGGCGATCAGCTGCCGGACGCGGGAGACGGGGGGGCCGATGGAGAGGTAGGCGTTGAGGGGGGTGTACCAGCCGTCCAGTTCGTCGCGGTGGGAGATGCCCTCCAGCCCACCGTGGTCCACGGCGAGCCGGACCTCGTTGCGCAGGTCGCGCAGAACGTCCAGGGCGGCCTTGGTCGGGTCCTCCACGTTCCCGCGCAGGGCCATCCGGACGTCCTCGCGCAGGTGTTCCAGCAGCCAGGCCCGGAAAGCGGCGCGGTCGGCGAAGTCGCGGCCGGCGCAGGGGTTCGCCACGCGGCCCCAGTCCCACCGGTCCCGGGGGGCGATCCGGTACTCGTCCAGGAGCGCCTCGGGTTCGGCGGCGGTGAGGTAGCGGGAGACGAACTCCTCCTCGTCCGTACGGCCCCGGGAGCGCAGGAGGGTCCCGTAGTAGACGGACTCCACCTCGCGGGCGATGAAGGGCCACAGGTCCCGTTTCATGCCCAGCCCCCCGGTCGCCCTGGCGCGCATGCGCTCGACGCGCTCGGCGGTGAGCAGGCGCGGCAGGTACCGCCCGGAGGCGCCCTTCTGGTTCTCGCCCCGCGCGTGGTAGGGCACGCCCCTGCGGGAGAAGGCGTACAGCTTCGGCTCCTCACCACCGGGCAGGTAGACCAGGCGGCCGTCCCTCTCGCGGTAGGAGCCGCCGCGGCCCTCCGTGAACAGGGCCATGTGGTCGAAGAAGTTCAGGCCCAGCCCCCGCAGGAGGACGGGGGCCCCGCCGGGCACCCGGGTCGTGTCCACGTCGGCCGGGTTGGCCGGGGGGATGTGGGTGAGGTGGTGGATCCTGGCCAGGCTGGCGGTGCGCGCCTCTCCTGGGCCGAGCCGCACCGGCAGGTGGCCCAGGGCCAGCACGATCGCGTCGAGGTGGTCCAGGCGCACACCGTTCTCCAGGCGCAGGCCCTGGGGGCCGTCCGCGAAGCCGCGGGTGTCGGCCATGGCGACGGCCCTGGAGCGGTGCACCCTGATCTCCACGTGTCCGGGGGCCCCGGCCGTGATCCTGTCGAGGCAGGCCTTCAGGTAGTGGCCGTAGAACGCCCTGGTGGGGTAGGAGTCGGGGCCGAGGCGGCGGGCCTCGTCCACGGTCCGCGCGTCGTGTCCGCCGAAGAGCGCGACTTCGCGGGCCCAGTCCGCCAGGGACGGTCCCGGCTCGACGGGCCCGTCGATGTCCGCGCTCTCGTCGGTGAACACCGTCACCTGCGAGGCGACCGTGTTCATGAGCAGCACACGGGACTGGTCCGTGCGCCACACCGCACCGGCCCCCGCGGGGTGCGGGTCGATGAGGTGGATCCTGACGTGCGGACGGGAGGGCCGCGCCCGCTCGTTCGCGCAGAGCCGTTCGACCACCGACAGACCGCGCGGTCCCGCCCCGACGACGCCGACCTCCAGCCGGTCCGCGTCCACCCGGTGCCGGGACGGGACCCCGTCGGTACCAACGGTCATGTTCCCTCCTCCTTCACCCGGCACCGTGGCCCGACTTGAGCATTTCGACCAGCTCGCGCCGCTTGATCTTGGTGGTGGCGGTCTGGGGCAGGTCCTCCAGCCGCCAGTGGAGCGGCGGTTCCATGGCGGGCAGGTCCGCGGTGGCCGCCCGCCAGGCGGTCTCGTCGAGCGGGGAGTCGCCGCGGGTGCACACGACGGGCACCGGCCGCCCCTCCGGGGAGGGGACGATGATGACCTCGACGAGGTCGGGGAGGCGGTCGAACAGCCGGTCCTCGATCTCCAGGGTGCTGTCGACGCCGTCGATCTCGTCGATCTCGCGGTCCAGCAGGTGCAGGCAGCCCCACTTGCTGAGGTAGCCCACGTCTCCCATACGCCACCAGCCCCCGTTGACCTGCTTGCGCCAGCGCTCGTGCTCACCGAGGTAGGTGACGATGCGGCCGTCGCTGCGCACCTCGATGTGGCCGGGCGAGGTCCGGGTGGGGGGCCGGCCGTCGCGGGAGACCACGCGGACGTCGGTCATACCGGGGAAGGGGCGGCCCACGCAGCGGCCGTCGGCGTTCGCACCGCGGGCTCGGGTGTAGGTGCGGGCGGCGATCGGCCCCACCTCGCTCTGGCCGTAGGCCTGGGCGAACAGGGGGAGGTCGCGGTGGGAGGCGCTCAGCATCCTCTGCACGGTGCGGGGGTGGATGGCGTCGAAGGTGCTGCTGAAGTACTTGACGTTGGCCAGTGGCCGGCGGGGGTCGTCGGCGAGCGGCTCCCAGCGCAGGAAGGTGTTGGGGTGCGCCTCGATGAAGCCGGGGCGCACCCGGGCGAAGAGCGCGGCCACGTTCTCCTCGTCGTCGTCCCGCAGGATCACGAGGGGGTGCCCCTGGAGGACGGAGATCGGCATGGCCGTGTACATCCGCGAGTGCACGAAGGAGACGTGGATGGCGATGGGTTCGCGGCGGCGCACCGCGGCCCCCACCACCAGGCTCTGGGGACGGTAGCGCGCCTGGAAGGTCCGGCCGGTGTGCAGGGCCAGTTTGGGCAGACCGGTGGTGCCGGAGGTGTGGGTGACCATCGTGGGGTGGTCGGGCGGCATGGTGACGGGACGGACCCGGGCGACGCCGGCGAGGGAGGCCAGGGACACCGCGCCCTCGTACTCCCCCGCCGCGAGCAGGACCCGCTCGCTGAGGTCGAACACCTCGGCGGGCAGCTCCTTCTCCAGCTTGGCCTGGTCCGTGAGGAGGTAGGGCCGGTCGACCCGGTGCAGCAGCGCCGCGACGGTGGCGCCGTCGAGCTTGGGGGACAGCATGACCGGGATCGCGCCGATCCGGGCGGTGGCACAGGCCAGCAGGGAGATGTCGAAGGCGTCGGACTTGTGCACGACGACGTGGTCTCCGGGGCGGACCCGCAGGGACCACAGCCGCGAGGCGAAGTCGTCCACCAGGTCCGCGATCTCGGTGAGGGTGAGTCGGCGCCCCCGCTCGGGCGCGATGTCCAGTTCGTGGTCGAGGATCACGGGGTTGGCCGGGTAGCGGGACGCCGCCCGATCGAAGAGGGTTCCCAGTCGGATACCCCGGTTGGCTATGCGCTGAAGGAACACGGCTCGTCCGTTCTGTCGGTCGGGGGTGAGGGGGTCAGCCTTCTCGGATCACGCGCTCGATCCGGGCCAGGGTGACGTCGAGGTCCCGCTCGAGCTTCTCGGTCCACTCGGTGACGAAGCGCTTGCGCTGCTCCTCGTCCAGGTCGGCGGTGATCTTGTGGATCCCGGCCGTGGCCCGGCCCATCCGGAAGTGGTGGGTCAGGACGGATCCGCCGTCGTCGGTCGGTTCGATGTCGAATCCCCAGACGCTCTCCTGGTCCGCTCCGGCGTGGGAGAGCATCATCCAGCGGAAGGTGCGGCCGGGGTCGGCCTCCGTGACGCGGGCCTCGGTGTGCCAGACACCGCGGACCAGGGGCGCCCAGCCGACGACGTCGTCGGCGCGCAGGTTCTCCCCCCGGAAGACCGAGCCCACCTGCCGGGGCTCTCCGGAGACCCACACGCCGCCACGGCATTCGGGGCTCCACTCGGAGCTGCGCGGCAGATCGCTCACGACCTCGTACACCTGCTCTGGGGGGGCGGGCACCCGGAGGCTCGCCCGCAGGTCGAAGAGGGGGGTGGTGTCGATGATGGATGCGCTCATGGCTGGAAGGTTCGCAAGCCCCGGCGAGGCGGCGCCAAGCATCGGCCCAGAGTTGGTCAGGTCCGCCCGGCGACGGGCTCCGGCGCTCACGGCGATGACGAACCGGCGTCCGCGCGCTTCCCCCTCCTCGACGGCGCGGTGGACCCGCGCGGTGTGGTCCAGGGGCACGATGTCGTGGCGGCGCGGGCGCAGGACGCCGCTCGCTGCGAGCCTTCCCACCTGTTCGGCGGCCTCGGCCAGTTCGTCGACGGTCGCCTGGGAGATGGCGAAGCCCAGGATGGAGCGGTCCAGGAGGTAGAGGGATCCGACCGGTAGGACGGGGCGCGCGCCCATCCCGGCGAGCAGGACCAGCCGACCGCGCCGGGCCAGGACGGCCAGGGCCGGCCCGACCTCGTTTCGGCCTGCGGCGTCGACGTACAGGTCCACGCCCCGGGGGCGCAGGTCCGCGATCCGCCCGTGGAGGTCGGGATCACGGCGGTCGAGCACGGCGTGCGCTCCGGAGTCGCGGCAGTGGTCGGCGTCCGCGGCGGAGGCCACGGCGGTGACCCGGGCCCCGGCGTGGGCGGCCATGGCGACCAGTGCGGTGCCGACGTTGCCGCCGGCGCCCACGACGACCACGTCCTCCCGCGGGCGCAGCCGGCCGTGCGTGAACAGGGCCAGGTGGGCGGTGGCGGCGGGATGCGCCAGGGCCACGAGTTCGGCGGGGTCCACCCCCGGAGGAACCGGGTAGAGGCGGTCGGCGGGGACCGCGACCCGTTCTGCGGCGGCTCCCGGCCTGCCGTCGTACCCCATGCTGAGCGACCAGACGGGAGCCCCCCTGCCGGGGGCGTCCGGGGCGTCGGCCGCGGCGCGGGCCACGGTGCCGACGAGGTCGCGGCCCACCGCGAAGGGGAAGGTGAGGGGCGTTCGCCAGGCCCCGGAGCGGACGAAGGTGTCCACGTGGTTGACGGTGGCGAAATCCACCTCGACGAGGACCTCCCCCGGCCCGGGGAGGGGGTCCGGAAGCGTGCCGTGGCGGATCAGTTCGGGCCCGCCGAGCCGGTCGATGTATGCGGCGTACATGGCACCGAGTCTGGGGGTCCGGGCGGGGATCCACAGAAGCGCGCCGAGGCTGTGTCACCTTCCGCCCGCCCGGCGGCCGGAGATTCGAATAGAGAACGCCGCGCACACCGGCCACTTCCGAAGCCGAAGCCCCAGGTGAGCCCGGGAAATCGGTGATTCCACGTATGCCCCTCCCCCCGAACGACCCCGGGAAATAGACGATCAGAGGATTTACAAAAATCTCGATAATCGAGAAAGCGAAAAAAAGACGCCCACCAGGCACGACGGACCCGAGAGGTCCCGCGACCCACGACCCCGCGGGGACCCCCGCCCCCGTAGGGAAACGAAGCGATCCTTGCACCCAAAAGGGACTGGATGCCAAGTAACTCGAGAAACAAGTACAACACAAGTCACTCAGATCACACAAAGAACAGCCTCAACACGACACAAAGAAGAATCTTGCACCAGATGAAAGCTCTTCGCGCGGACCAAAAACTCCGAGCTCAAAAAAATGACACTTGCCTCATAGCGCCATCGCCAACTAGCATTCCATCAGGACTCCCCCTCCAGCACATTGCTCACGCAAAGTGACCAGCGAAATTACCACCACCTTGAATAAAAAGGAACAATGACCGCTCGCATCTCTGTCATCTATTATTCGTCCACCGGAAACGTGCATGCCATCGCCGAGGCGGTCGCGGAGGGCGCGGAGGAGGCCGGCGCCGAGGTCCGCCTGCGCCGCGTCGCCGAGCACGCGCCGGAGGAGGCCATCGACTCCAACCCGGAGTGGCGGGCCCACCTGGACGCCACCGAGGACGTGCCCGTCGCGACACTGGAGGACCTGGCCTGGGCCGACGGCTTCGCCTTCGGGAGCCCCACGCGGTTCGGCAACATCAGTTCCCAGCTGAAGCAGTTCATCGACAGCGCGGGCGGTCTCTGGGAGGCGGGCGAGCTCGCCGACAAACCGGCCACCGGGTTCACGAGCAGCTACGAGATGCACGGTGGGCAGGAGTCCACCCTGCTGTCGCTCTACAACGTGATGCACCACTGGGGCTGCCTCATCGTCCCCACCGGCTACGTGGACTACGACATCGTCCACGAGGCCGGGGGCAACCCCTACGGTCTGTCCAGCCCCTCATGCCAGGGCGCGCCGTCGAAGTCCGTCCTCAGGGCCGCACGTTTCCAGGGCGGGCGGATGGCGCGCGTCTCCGGCCTGGTCCGCCCCCTGCGCACCGTGTAGGCGCCGGGTGCCCGACCTCGCACGGGGTCGGGCACGGGTGACCCACAGGATCGGGCATCACGCCGCCGGAGGCCCCCGGACGTCTCGGCGGGGCCCCTGTGCCACCGGCATTGCCCCGTAGAAGGGCGGCGAACGAGAAAGCAGGCCGAAAGTGCTCACCCCGTCCCAGAGCATCTCCCATCACTCACGATCCGAGCCACATCCCTTCACTCCCTGGAACCACTTCCCCACCCCGCTCATCGGCCGCGAGAGCGAACTGGAGACCCTCGGACAGAAGCTGGCCGAACCGGGCACCCGCATCGTCACCGTCACCGGACCGGTGGGAGTGGGGAAGAGCAGGTTCGCCGCGACCGCGTTCAACGACGTGGTGCCGACGTTCGCCGACGCGCTCTCCCTGGACCTGAGCCCGCTGGGCTCCCGGGCGGAACTCGAGCAGACCGTGCACGACGTCCTGGCGGAGAACACGGCCCGGCCGGGACGGCCGGACGGGGGGCGCTTCCTGTTGGCCCTGGACGGTTGCGACCGTTTCATGGAGCGGCTCCCCTCGCTGCTGACCGGTCTGCTGGCCGACCACCCCCACCTGTCGCTCCTGGTCGTCGCCCCCTGGTCGCTGGGGGTGTACGAGGAGCAGGTGCTGCGCCTGGCCCCGTTGGAGACCCCTTCGGCGAAGGGGAACGAGGGCCTGGAACAGACCCGCAGGCTCCCGTCCGTGCAGCTGTTCGTGCGCCGCACGCGGACCGTGCGCCCGGAGTTCGAGCTGACCCCGGAGAACCACGACGCGGTCGCCCGCCTCTGTGCCCTGACGGACGGCCTGCCCCTGGCCATCGAACTGGCGGCCGCGCAGATGAAACTGTGCTCCCCTCAGGTCGTCCTGTCCGGACTGGCACGGGACCTGGACGTGCTCTCGGTCGACGGAGGCGGCACGCTGTCCTCGCACACCAGCATGCGCTCGGCCATCTCCCTGGCCCTGAGCCGCCTGCACGACCTCGACCGGGAGTTCCTGGGGCAGGTGGCGGCGTTCCACGAGGGCTTCGACCTGCCCTCGGCGGTCGCGGTGACCGGGCTGCCCGCGACCCGCGTCCAGTACCTGATGGAGCGGCTGGTCGACATGAACGTGCTGTACACGGGCGAGTGCGAGGACGGTGACGTGACGTTCCGGCTGTCGTTCCTGACGCGCCGCCACGTCCTGGACCGGCTGCGCGAGACCGGCGGGCTGGAACAGGTCCTGCGCTCGCACGCCGAGTACTTCCTCCAGCTCACCGATTCCCTCCACGGCCCCCCGGGGACCGACGAGCGCGAACGGCTGCTGCCGCGCCTGCGCCAGTGGACGACGGACACACGTTCCGCGATGGGCTTCCTGCTGGACCACGGCGACCACGCGGGCGCGCTCCGGCTCGCCTTCGCCCTGCGCGGCTACTGGCACGGCAACGGCCGGGTCCGCGGGATCACCGAGATGCTGGAGCGGGTGCTGTCCGGGCCCGGCGTCCCCGAGCGGGTGGTCGTCGAAGGCCGGGGCATCCTCGGTGAGCTGTTGGTGTGGGTGAACGAGCACGACCGCGCGCAGGCGCACCTGCGAGCTTCCCTGGAGGGCTACGAGGCCGCGGGGGACTCCCGGGGCGCCGCCACCGGGCTGCGGCGCCTGGGCTCGCTCGCGATGTACCGCGGTGAGGCGGGGACCGCCGCGGATCTCCTGGAGAGGGCCGCGTGGGGTCTGGCGGCGCTGAACGAGGGATACGAACAGGCCCTGGCCCTGCGCGACCTGGCGCTGTGCCAAGTGATGGCCGGCGACCACGAGTCCGCCGCGGCCACGGCGGAGCGGGCCCGCCGGGAGTTCACCCGGTGGGGCGACGACCGGGAGGAGGCGCTGACCGACTGCGTCCTGGCCGAGGCGGCCTGGGCGCGTGAGGGCGCCGAACGGGGCCTGCCCCGCTACCGTGCCGCCCTGGAGGCGCTGCACGCCTCCGGCGACCGGCCCTCGTGCGCCACGGGGATGGAGCGGGTGGCCGTGCTGCTCGCCCGTGAACAGGACGTCACCGAGGAGGGCTGGCGCACCATCGCCCACGCGCTGGGCGCGGCGGCCGCCCTGCGGTCGGGCACGGACTGCTCGCCTCCCGCCCCCTTCCTCGCGGCGGTGTCCGACACCCTCGAGCAGGCCAGGCTGCGGCTGGGCGGCAGGGTGTTCGCCGAGTGCCGGGCCCGGGGCCTGGCCCTGACCCCGGAGGAGACGATCGGCGAGGTGCTGGCCTCCTCCGGGCTGGCGGCTCCGGCCGGGCGGTCGGCCCCGCCCGGGAACGGGCCGCTGACCAGGAGGGAGTTCCAGGTGGCCGAACTCGTCGCACGCGGCATGACCAACCGGGAGGTGGCCCGCAGTCTGGGCATCTCGGAGTGGACCGCCGTCAACCACCTGCGGCGGATCATGCGCAAGCTCGACTGCTCCTCCCGCGTCCAGGTCGCCGGCTGGTTCACCCGGCAGGGGCGGCCGGTCGGGTCGGCCGGTCGGCCGACCTGACCGTTCGCCCCGGATCGGCGCCCCCTCACAGGAAGCCCCCTCACAGGAAGAGGTGCAGCAGGTTGAACGCGACCGTACAGGCGACGACGGTCCGAAAGGTCGCGATGCCCCGGCTGCGGGCTACCAGCGGGTCCCCGGTGGCGAGGAAGCCCACGTACTGCCGGATCCGCAGCACGACGAACGGCGCGAGGACGAGCGCGAACCACCAGGGGGCGGCACCGGCGAGCGGCGGAACGGCCACGAGCAGGAGGTTGGCCGCCGTCAGGGTCCCGAGGAACACCCGGTTGCCGCGTGCGGAGGTGAGCACGGCCACCGTGCGCCGTCCGGCCGCGGCGTCTCCGGGGATGTCGTTGGTGTTGGAGTAGCCCGCGATGAGGAGCTGGCCGAAGCCGAACAGCAGCCCCTGGACCACGACCAGGAGGGGCAGTTCCCCCGTGGCGAGGCCGTAGGGGGCCAGCAGGAAGGCGGTGGCCGAGAACAGCAGTACCGCCTCCCCCAGCCCGTGGTAGCTGAGCTTCAGTCCCCAGGAGTACTGGACGCTCAGGAACAGGAGCAGAGCGGTCAGGACGGCCACCCCGGGTGTGGGGTGCGGGGTGACCAGTAGGGCCAGGGCCCACCACACCGCACCCCACACCAGGCTGAGGTGGCCGAACCGCCGGGCCTGTGCGACGGTCAGCTCCCCGGTGAGCAGGGGTTTGCGTTCGAGGGGCCGCAGCGCGGTGTCCTCGACCTCGACGTAGTTGGCGGTGTCGCTGCCGTCCTCGGCCCCGGTGACGTCGTCCAGGGTCATGACGGCGGACAGGACGCCGAGCATGCCGAGTGCGAAGAACAGCAGGGTGAGCGGTACGCCGTCGGCGGTGAGGCCGTCCACGCCCAGGAGGGTGGCGACGATGACGAGGGTGAGCAGGAAGTCGATGACGAACTTGTACTTGACCAGCCGGGCGTAGCGCCCCGCGGTGGTGAGGAGGCCTGCCCCGGAGGGGGTGCGCGCGTCGATGCTCATTTCGCTCCGTGATGGGTGGGAAGGGGGGACGTGTACGCGGTTCAGCCGGCGACGGCGACGGTGGGCTCGCCCGGCCCGACACCGGCCTCGCCCATCTCCTCGGCGATGCGCATGGCCTCCTCGATCAGCGTCTCCACGATCTTGGACTCGGGCACGGTCTTGACGACCTCGCCCTTGACGAAGATCTGCCCCTTGCCGTTGCCCGAGGCCACACCCAGATCCGCCTCACGGGCCTCACCCGGACCGTTGACCACACACCCCATCACCGCCACCCGCAACGGCACCTCCAGACCCTCCAGCCCCGCGGTGACCTCCTCGGCCAACGTGTACACATCCACCTGCGCCCGCCCGCAACTGGGGCAGGACACGATCTCCAACCCCCGCTCACGCAGACCCAGGGACTCCAGGATCTGCGTACCGACCTTGACCTCCTCCGCCGGAGGCGCCGACAACGACACCCGGATGGTGTCACCGATCCCCTCCGACAACAGCGCACCGAACGCCACCGCCGACTTGATGGTGCCCTGGAAGGCCGGACCGGCCTCGGTCACCCCCAGGTGCAGCGGATAGTCGCACGCCGAGGCCAGCTGGCGGTAGGCGTTGACCATCACCACCGGGTCGTTGTGCTTGACCGAGATCTTGATGTCGCGGAACCCGTGCTCCTCGAACAGGGAGCACTCCCACAAAGCCGACTCCACCAAAGCCTCGGGAGTGGCCCTGCCGTACTTGGCCAGCAGGCGCTTGTCCAAAGACCCGGCGTTGACACCGATACGGATCGGGGTGCCCGCCGCGGAGGCGGCCCTGGCGATCTCGGCGACCTTGTCGTCGAACTTCTTGATGTTGCCCGGATTGACGCGCACCGCCGCACACCCGGCGTCGATGGCCTGGAACACGTACTTGGGCTGGAAGTGGATGTCGGCGATCACCGGGATCTGCGACTTCCTGGCGATGACCGCCAACGCGTCGGCGTCGTCGTTGGTGGGCACCGCCACCCGCACGATCTGGCAGCCCGAAGCGGTCAGCTCCGCGATCTGCTGCAACGTGGCGTTGATGTCGGAGGTACGGGTGGTGGTCATGGACTGCACGGACACCGGCGCGTCCCCGCCCACGGGGACGTTGCCGACCATGATCTGCCGGGTCTTGCGCCGGGTCGCCAGCGGGCGCGGCGGGGTGGCGGGGATACCGAGATCGACCGTCATCGTGCCTCTCCCTCGGGTGCCTGGCTCGGGGTGGGGATCGCCGTGTCGTCGGTGAGGCCGCGCAGCCCGGCCGCGAACTCCGGGTCCCGGTCGGCGCCGCCGATCACGGCCATGTCCTCGGCGGCCGCCGTCGAGACGTCCTCGATGGTCAGCCCGCACAGGGACAGCACGTCGGCGCGGCCGCCGTGGTCCAGGAAGCGGCGGGGGATGCCGAACTCGCGCAGCGGCGTGGTGACGTCGGCGTCGCGCAGCGCCTGGGCGATGGTGGAGCCCACCCCGCCCACCCGGCTGTTGTCCTCCACCGTGATCACCAGGCGGTGGCGGCGGGCCATGTCCGCCAGGCCCGGGGCGACCGGCGAGACCCAGCGCGGGTCCACCACCGTCACACCGTGGCCCAGGGCGGTGAGGCGGTCGGCCACGCCCAGGGCCACCCGCGCCAGGGCGCCGATCGACACCACCAGGACGTCCAGGGGCCCCTGGCGGTGCAGGACGTCCATACCGGCGAAGACCGCCTCGGTCGGGATGTCGGGCCCGACGGCCCCCTTGGGGAAGCGCACCAGGGTGGGCCCCTCCTCCCAGGAGACGGCCTCCTCCAGGAGTTCGGCCAGCCGGGCCCCGTCGCGGGGGGCGCAGATGCGCAGGCCCGGCACGACCTGGAGGACGGACATGTCCCACATGCCGTTGTGGCTGGGGCCGTCGTCGCCGGTGACCCCCGACCTGTCCAGGACGAAGGTGACGGCCCGCCGGTGCAGGGCCACATCCATGAGGAGCTGGTCCAGGGCGCGGTTGACGAAGGTGGAGTAGATGGCCACCACGGGGTGGACGCCGCCCATGGACAGGCCTGCCGCCATGGTCACGGCGTGCTGTTCGGCGATGCCGACGTCGATGACGCGGTCGGGGAAGCGCTCGCGCAACGGCAGCAGCCCGGTGGGCTCGGTCATCGCCGCGGTGACGGCGACCACGTCGGGGCGTTCGGCGGCGATGCGGGTGATGTGCTCACCGAACACGGCGCTGAAGGAGGGGCCGGAGGACGGTGACAGCGGTCGCCCGGTCCGCGGGTCCATGGGGCGGATGGCGTGCCCCCTGTCCAGCTCGTTCTCCTCGGTGGGGACGAAACCGCGCCCCTTCTCGGTGACCGCGTGCACGACCACCGGGCCGGGGGTCTCCCTGGCCCGGGTGAGCGCGTCCCTCAGCGCGGGGATGTCGTGGCCGTCCACCGGGCCCAGGTAGGCCAGTCCCAGCTGCTCGAAAACGCTGAGGTCGGTGTCGCCGCCGCGCAGGCGCGCGAAGTGGTCGGCGAAACCTCCGAGAGTGGGGTCGTAGGAGCGCTCGTTGTCGTTGAGGACGATGACCAGGGGGCGGTCGGGGCCGCCTCCGATGTTGTTGAGCGCTTCCCAGGCCATTCCCCCGGTCATGGCCCCGTCGCCGATGACGGCGACCACGGCCCGGTCCGCGGTCCCGGTGAGGGCGTCCGCGCGGGCCAGCCCGTCCGCGTAGGACAGAGCGGTCGAGGCGTGGGAGTTCTCCACCAGGTCGTGCTCGGACTCGGCGCGGGAGGGGTAGCCGGACAGGCCGCCCGCCTTGCGGAGCCGGTCGAACCCGTCACGGCGCCCCGTGAGCAGCTTGTGGACGTAGGACTGGTGCCCGGTGTCCCAGAGCAGCCGGTCCCTCGGGGAGTCGAAGACGGTGTGCAGGGCGATGGTCAGTTCCACCACCCCGAGGTTGGGGCCCAGGTGGCCGCCGGAGGCGGTGACCCGGTCGACGAGGAACTCGCGGATCTCCCCGGCGAGCTCGCGGAGCCGTTCGTCGGACAACCCGCGCAGCGACGCGGGTCCCTCGATGGTGTCCAGTAAGGCCATGTGTTCACTCCTCGGGACCGCGGCGCGGTCCGGATCTACGGGGCGGAGCGGTGGGTGTCACCCGTTCAGCTGTCGCGGTAGGCGACCTCGTGCGCCATGGCGGTGAGTTCGTCGCGCCAGCCGGAGTCCAGGGACGAGCGGTCGAGCGCCTGGACGGCGTCGGCGACCAGTTCGCCGATGCGTTCTTCGATGACGTCGCCGATGCCCAGGGAGTCGAGTCGGTCGCGCAGTCGGGGCACGTCCCACTCCGGTCGCTCCACCAGGGCGCGCACCTGGGCGTCGCGGCGTACCGCCAGGGCCAGGAGCAGGGTCATCTTGTGGGTCTCCAGGTCGTGGCCGACCGGTTTCCCGGTGTGTCCGCTGTCCCCGAAGAGGTCGATCAGGTCGTCCCGGAGCTGGAACGCCTCGCCCAGGGACTCCCCGTAGCGCTCGAAGACCGGTGCCAGGTCGGCGCGTCCGGCCAGGGCCGCGCCGAGCAGCAGGGGCCGGTGGATGCTGTAGCGGCCCGACTTGCAGACGGCGATCCAGCGGGACAGTTCGGGGTCGACGACGGAGCGGGCCGCGACGTCGACGTCCAGGTGCTGGCCGATGACGATCTCGGTGAGGAAGGCGTTCCAGATCGTGCGCACGTCGGGCGGCAGTTCGGTGGTGAGCCGGTCGGCCAGGATGTCGGCGAAGTCACCGGACAGCACGGCCACCCCCTCACCGTAACGGCGTGCCTCCCCCCGCCAGCGGTGGCCGACGTGGTCGCGCAGGTGGCGCACGTGGGCGGTGACGCGCCCCCGCCGCAGGTCGGAGTCGTCCAGGACGTCGTCGTGCAGGAGCGCGCCGACGTGGACGAGCTCGACGGCGGCCGCGCAGTCGACGGCCCGGGGGTCCTCGGGGTCGCCGCCGGCGGCCAGGTGGCCGCTGAGCAGGAACGCGGGGCGCAGGCGCTTGCCGCCCGCGGCGACCAGGGCCGCCACGTCGTCCACCGGTACGCAGGCCCGGGGGTCGACCCGGGCCCACCGTTCGCGCTCGGTGCGCAGAAGGGTGTCGAGCCGGTCCTCGACGCGGTCCAGCAGGCGGACCCGCAGCTCCCGGACGTCGTCGACGGTGGGTGTCGTCATGGGGTCCCCTTCGCGGGTGCGGGCCGCCCGTCGGCGGCTGCGGTGCGGGAGAGCCGTGTCGGCGGGGAGAAGACGATGTCCTCCCGGGCGACGCTCTCCAGTTCGGTGTCCCGGAAGCCGTGGTCGGCGAGGAGGTCGAGCAGCTCCTCGACCAGGACGTCGGGGGCGCTGGCCCCGGCGCTCACACCCACCGTGGAGACCCCGTCGAGCCACTCCTCGGAGAACTCGCCCACATCGGGGACCAGGTGGGCGGCGGTGCCGGACCGGCGGGCCACCTCGACCATGCGCACGGAGTTGCTGGAGTTGCGCGAGCCCACCACGAGGACGAGGTCGCTCCGCGGGGCGATGGCCTTGATGGCGTCCTGGCGGTTCTGGCTGGCGTAGCAGATGTCGTCGGTGCCGGGTCCGGTGAGGTCGTGGAACCGGTCCCGGAGCACCTCGACGATCTCGCGGGTCTCGTCGACCGACAGTGTGGTCTGGGTGAGGTACGCCAGCGGGGCGTCGGCCGGCAGGTCCAGGGCCCGGGCGTCCTCGACCGTCTCCACGATCACGGTCCGGTCGGGTGCGTGCCCGTGGGTGCCCTCGACCTCCTCGTGCCCGGAGTGGCCGATGAGCAGGATCGTGCGGTCGTCCCTGGCCACGCGCAGGGCCTGCTGGTGGACCTTGGCCACCAGGGGGCAGGTGGCGTCGATGACGTCCAGCCGGCGCCTCCCGGCGTTGCGGCGCACCTCGGGCGAGACGCCGTGCGCCGAGAAGACGCAGACCTCCCCCTCGGGGATCTCGTCCTCGGAGTCCACGAACACCGCGCCGCGCCCGCGCAGCACGCGCACCACGTAGTGGTTGTGGACGATCTCCTTGCGCACATAGACCGGCGGACCGTACCGCTCCAAAGCGATCTCGATTATGGATATCGCTCGGCGGACGCCCGCGCAAAAACCTCGCGGTTCAGCGAGGATCACTTTCTTCCGCTGCACCTCAACGCCACCTCCAGTGCCCCGGGCCCGGTTTTCACCGGACACCGGGAGGGTCGCCCTCCGGTGTTATCCGTCTCTTCGTTCACGCTCACCCGACTCTGCAACCGGGGCCGATGACCGGTCAATACAGGGGCAGGGGAAATAGCAGGAACCAGCTACATGTGGCCGAGTTCTGCTGGACAGACCGCTGTCAAACTCTTGTCATTCACAGAACAACGGGTCGGTTCTTAGTGTGAGAAGCGCTTCAAGAACAGGAAAAACGACCGATCCCCTGCTCGGGTCGAGCGAAGCGCACCGAAGCGGAGAATCCGCGTGAATATCGTGATCGAACCCGTGGAGAACGGGATCCCGCAGCCGCCCGTCCTCCCGTCGCAGACCACTCCCCCGCCGGCCGCCGTCCACGAGGAGGACGCGCCGCTGAGCGAGCTGGTCGACGAGCTTTTCGCCTCCCTGACACGCAGCGACCAGCGCCGCAAGGGAACGGACTACCTTCGTGGACTGCTGAACACCCCGGGCCGCAAGTCGGTCCGGAACATGGCGGCCGCTCTGGGCGGCGCCGGGACCGGGCAGAGCCTGCACCATTTCGTGTGCAGCTCCACGTGGGAGTGGTCGCCGGTGCGCCGCGCGCTGGCCCGGTACACGATGCGCGAATCGCCGCCCCAGGCGTGGGTGGTGCGGCCCCTGGTCATACCGAAGGTGGGCCGGCACTCGGTGGGCGTCAGCCGCTACTTCTCCGCGGACCTGGGCCAGGTGGTGAACGCGCAGCGCGCGGTGGGGGTGTGGCTGGCCTCCGACCGGTCGAGCATCCCCGTGGAGTGGCGGCTGCACCTCCCCGGGCGGTGGCGCGGCACGCTGGACTGCGGTACCCCCACCCCGGCGATGGCCAGGGCGGAGACCCTGGTGGGATGCGCCGCCGAGGCCAGCCTCGGCATGATCGAGAACTGGGGGCTGCCTCCGCGCCCGGTCATCCTGGACCTGGACGACACCGACCCGCTGCCCGCGTTCCGGCGCCTGTGCGCGGCCGGTCTGCGCCCCGCGGCGAGGATCCGGCCGGAGCTGGCGCTTCGGGTGAGCGATCCCGCCCTCATCGGCCACCGGGGGCGGACGCTGCCCGCCGGCCTGGTGATGAGGGCCGCCCAGGAGCTGCGCCGACCGCTGCCGAGCCCCTCCGCCGGCGGCCGTGTCCAGTGGGCCGCGGCGGTACGGGTGTCCCGGCCCGTGGCCGCACCGGCCTCCGGGGCGGCGTCCGAGGAGGACCTGCTGCTGGTCGGGATCGGCCGGGGCGGGCGGCCCTGGCCCCAGGAACTCTGGTTGGTCCGGCAGCCGGAGACCCACGCGGGCCCCGCCGCGCTGTGGGCGAGCGGCCTGGTGGACGGGGTCGAACGTTCCCTGGTGCAGATCGGCGACCGGGTGGGCATGCGGGACTACGCGGGCCGCTCGTTCAACGGGTGGCACCGCCACATCACACTCGCCTCGGTGGCGCACACCTACCGCTCCCTGTACCCGGTCGGTGCCGGACGGACCCGGCCCGCGGCGGTCCCCGCCACGACATGACCAAGTACAGCCGACTTCCCCTGGCCGCGGCGAAGCCCCCGGCACACTCGAACGGTCCGTGGCGGGCAGTCCGATCCTCCTCCGCCACGCCGAAGCACCGATGTACCCGGATCATGGAGCAGCCGTGAAGACCGAGTCGCCCGACCTGCGCCGCCTACCCGCGCCCCAGCAACCGGAATGGGCCGACGACCCGCGGCTGCCCGCGGTCCGCGAACGGCTCCGGGCCCGCCCCGGGCTGGTGGGGATCGAGGACGTGGACCGGCTGAGCGGACTGCTGGCGCGGGTCGCGGCGGGAGAGGCCCGGGTGGTCACCGCCGGGGACTGCGCCGAGGACCCCGCCAGGTGCGATCCGGGGACCCTCTCGGCGCAGAGGGCCCTCGTCGACGGCGTGGCCGAGGTCCTGGAGTCGGCGACCGGGCGGCCGGTGGTGCGGGTGGGCCGGATCGCCGGCCAGTTCGCGAAACCGCGCTCGCGGCCCACCGAGGTCGTCGAGGGGCGTGAACTGCCGGTGTACCGGGGACACCTGGTGAACGGCCCGGAGGCGACCCCCGACGCCCGTGTGCACGACCCCGGACGCCTGTTGGTGTGCCACGACGCGGCACGCACCGTGCTGGACCACCTGGGCTGGCGCCCCGGCGGCGGTCCTCCCCCGGCGCCGCCCCTGTGGACGGCCCACGAGGCCCTGGTGCTCGACTACGAGGTCCCCGCGCTGCGCCGTACCGCGGACGGCCGCACCCTCCTGACCTCCACGCACTGGCCGTGGGTGGGCGACCGGACCCGTCACCCCGAGGGGGCGCACGTGGCCCTGTTGGCGGAGATCGCCAACCCGGTGGCCTGCAAGGTCGGTCCGTCGGCGACCGTCGAGGAGGTCCTGGAGCTGTGCGCCCGCCTGGACCCCGCCCGGACGCCGGGTCGGCTCACCCTCGTCTCCCGGCGGGGGGCGGGCGAGGCGGACGGCCTGTACCGCCTGGTCCTGGCGGTGCGCGCGGCGGGCCACCCCGTGATCTGGATGAGCGACCCGATGCACGGCAACACCGTCAGGACGCCCTCGGGGCTCAAGACCCGCTACGTGTCGGCGATCGTCCGGGAGGTCCGGGAGTTCCAGGCGGCGGTGCGCGCCGCCGGCGGCGTCGCGGGCGGGCTGCACCTGGAGGCCACCCACGAACCGGTCACCGAGTGCGTCTCCGACGCCTCCCGGGCCGACCGGGTGGGCGACCGGTACACGAGCCTGTGCGATCCCCGGCTCGACCCGGCCCAGGCGGTCGCGGTGGCGTCGGCGTGGAACACGTGAGAACCCCTGGGAACGAGAGGAATCGCCGATGGAGGCAAGGGTGGCCCTGGTGACCGGGGCCGCGGGCGGTATCGGAGCCGCCGTGGCACGCGCCCTGGGCGGGCCGGGCTCGGCGGTGGCCCTGGTGGACCGGGACGGCCCCGGTCTGGCGGAGGTCGCCGCCGGGCTCACGGCCCGGGGGGCGCGCACGGTGGCGATCACCGCGGACGTGGCGGCCCCGGGAGCGGCCGATCGGGTGGTCGCCGAGGCCGAGGACGCCCTGGGTCCTCTGGACCACCTGGTCAACGCCGCCGGGGTGCTGAGGACGGGCGGTGCGTGGGAGCTGGACGACCGGCAGTGGTCCGAGAGCATGGAGGTGAACGCCACCGGGGTCTTCGCGATGTCCCGGGCGGCGGCGCGCACGATGGTGACGCGCTCGACCGGGTCCATCGTCACCGTGGCCTCCAACGCCGCGGGCACGGCGCGCGCCGGCATGGCGGCCTACGCCGCCTCCAAGGCCGCGGCGGTGGCGTTCACCCGCTGCCTGGGGCTGGAACTCGCCGGCCACGGGGTGCGCTGCAACGTCGTGGCCCCCGGTTCCACGGACACCCCGATGCTGCGCTCCATGTGGAAGGACGCCTCCGGTCCCCGGGCGACCCTCGACGGCGATCCCGAGGCCTACCGGGTGGGCATCCCCCTGCGGCGGATCGCCGACCCCGACGACGTCGCGGAAGCGGTGGTGTTCCTGCTGTCCGACCGGGCCCGGCACATCACCATGCAGACGCTCACCGTGGACGGCGGGGCCACCCTGGGCGTGTGAACGCGCCCGTGTCGGGACCGCACCGGACGACCAGCAGCAGGAGGACGAGCATGCCAGGCATCCCACCCATCCAGCGGTACGCCATGCCCACAGCCGACGAACTGCCCGCCAACACCGCGCGGTGGGACCTCGACCCCGGTCGGGCCGTCCTGCTCGTCCACGACATGCAGCGGTTCTTCCTCCGGCCGTTCGCCGCCAACTCGGAACCGTACGGGACGCTGATGAAGAACTGCGTCCTGTTGCGCGAGTACGCCTCGCGGGCCGGGATGCGGATCGCCTACACGGCCCAGCCCGGCCGGATGACCCCGCGCGAACGCGGCCTGCTCCACGATTTCTGGGGCCCGGGTATGACCACCTCCGCCCGGGACCGCGAGGTGGTGGAGTCACTCGCCCCCGAAGCCGACGACTGGGTGTTCACCAAGTGGCGGTACAGCGCGTTCCACCGCTCGGACCTGTTGGAGCGCATGCGCGCCGAGGGCCGCGACCAGATGGTGCTGTGCGGTGTGTACGCGCACGTGGGCGTGCTGATGACGGGTGTGGACGCCTTCAGCCATGACATCCGTGTCTTCCTGGCGGCCGACGCGGTCGCCGACTTCGACATCGAACACCACCGTCTCGCCCTGGACTACGCCGCGACGCGGTGCGCCCTGGTCGCGCCCACCGAGCGGCTGCTCGACCGCATGACCGCCCCCGGGGCCGAACGGAGCCCGGCCGAAGTGGAGGAGGAACGATGACCGCGCATCCCCGCGACCCCGGCTCCGGGGATCTGCTCGACCGGATCGTCTCCGGCGCCGTGCCCGCGTTCGCGCTCGTGCACCGCCCCGAGTCGGGTCCCGGAGGGGTCGAGGTGCTGACCGGTGAGGTGTCCCTGCACGACTCCCTCGCCGACATCCCCCTGAGGCAGGCCGCGGACGCGCCCCCCGCCCCGGGGTGGGACGTCCTGGCGGCCGTACCGTACCGGCAGATCTCGGAGCGGGGGTTCGAGCACGTCGACGACGGCGCCCCGATCATCTCGCTGAAGATCTCCGAGTGCCGCGAGGTGCCCGTGGAACGGGTGCTGGAGCGGGTCCCCGACACCGGGCTGGTGGTGGACGGGGGCGGCTTCGACATCGACGACGGCACCTACTCCGACACCGTGCGGCGGGTCATCGCCGAGGAGATCGGACGGGGCGAGGGCTCCAACTTCGTTCTCCGCCGCTCCTTCACCGCGCGGATCGAGGGGTTCGGCCACGCGAGCGCCCTCACCCTGTTCCGTCGTCTCCTGGAGCAGGAGTCGGGCACCTACTGGACGTTCGTGCTGTTCACGCCCGACCACGTCCTGGTGGGCGCCACCCCGGAACGGCACGTCAGCCTGGAGGCCGGGGCGGCGGTGATGAACCCCATCAGCGGCACCTACCGGTACCCGGTGGGCGGCCCCAGCCTGGACGGGGTGGTCGGGTTCCTGGCGGACCGCAAGGAGGCCGACGAGCTGTACATGGTGGTGGACGAGGAACTGAAGATGATGGCCCGGATCTGCGACTCCGGGCTGCGGGTCGTGGGGCCCAGGCTCAAGGAGATGGCCCGGCTGGCCCACACCGAGTACCTGATCCGGGGCGAATGCGACCGGGACCCCCGGGAGATCCTGCGCGAGACGATGTTCGCCCCCACCGTCACCGGCAGCCCGCTGGAGAACGCCTGCCGGGTGATCGCGCGGTACGAGGCCTCGGGACGGGGCCACTACAGCGGGGCGCTGGCGCTCATCGGCCGCGACTCCCGGGGGGCCGCGGCGCTGGACTCGGCGATCCTCATCCGCACCGCCGAGATCGACCGGAGCGGCCACCTGCGCCTGTCGGTGGGGGCGACCCTGGTGCGCCACTCCGTTCCGGAGTCGGAGGTGGTGGAGACGCGGGCGAAGGCGGCCGGGATGCTGAACGCGCTGAACTCCGACCGCCCGGGGACCCTGGCGGACCACCCCACGGTGCTGGACGCTCTGGCCGAGCGGAACGCGCGCCTGTCGGGTTTCTGGCTGGGCCGGCCCTGCCCCGCCCCCCGGGTGACCCTGGACGGGATGGAGATCCTGGTGGTCGACGCCGAGGACACCTTCACCGCGATGCTCGCCCACCAGCTGCGCTCCTCCGGGGCGTCGGTGCGGGTGCGCGGATTCGCCGAGGACTTCTCACCGGACGGGTACGACCTGGTGATCATGGGCCCGGGGCCGGGCGACCCCCGGGACGCGGGACACCCCAAGATCGCCCGGATCCGGGCGGGCGTGCGGACCCTGCTGGCGCGGCGCTCCCCCTTCCTGGCCGTGTGCCTGAGCCACCAGGCGCTCAGCCTGGAACTGGGCCTGCGGGTGTCCCGCCGGGAGAACCCCAACCAGGGGACGCAGCACCTGATCGACCTGTTCGGCCACCAGGAGCTGGTGGGCTTCTACAACACCTTCTCGACGCACTGCGAGGAGGACAAGATCCACTGCGAGGGCGTGGGCGCGGTCGAGGTGAGCCGCGACCCCGCCACCGGCGAGGTGCACGCGTTGCGCGGGCCGTGGTTCGCCTCGGTGCAGTTCCACACCGAGTCGGTGCTGACGCGCAACGGCGTGGGGGTCATCACCCGCCTGATCACCGACCTGACGACGGGCTGAGGCCCCCGCCGGGCCCGCCGCGGCCGCCCTCACAGGCGCAGCGCACCGGTGGTGAGCGCGGCCAGCAGGGTACGGGCCTGGACGTTGAGGTAGTGGCCGTGGCGGGCCAGCCCGACGAGCTGGTCGGGCGTGGCCCACAGGCGGTCCCCGGGTTCGGGCCCCGCGTCGGGGCGGGGGTCCTCGACCACCAGGCAGTGGGTGCGGGCGTTGAGGAACCGGCCGCCCTCCTCGGAGTGCACGGCCCGGTAGAGCAGCCGTCCGGGCGGGGCGGACAGCACCTCGTCCAGGAGGGGCGGCCGCAGGCCCGGGGGCGCGGTCGCCTCCTCGTGGGTGCACTGCACCGTCGGCCCCAGCTCCACCGTGTCCAGGAAGCCCGGTTCGACCCGGGCGTGGACCAGCAGGTGCGGTACCCCGGCCACCCTGCGGGTGAGGAAGGCGGCCACGCCCGGCCCGCGCGGGGCCAGCAGCGGCTGGGACCAGGAGGCGACCTCCCGGGCCCGGGCCCGGACCGACACGCCGACCACGTCGAAGTCGCGTTCCTGCTCGTGGTGCAGCCGGTCGGACGTGCGCTCCCAGCCGGGCAGGGAGCCCAGGGGGACGCGTTCGGCGGCCAGGGTCCTGGACGCGCGCTGTCCGGTGAACCAGGAGAGCAGTTCGACGTCGGAGTGGAGGGGGCGGCCGGTGCCGAAGGACACCGGAGCGCAGGCCAGGACCGTGCGGGTGTCCATGTTGACGGTCTCGTCCCTGAGCATCAGCTCGCCCAGGGTGCCCAGGGTGACCCAGCGGAAGTCCTCGTGGGGTTCGACCTCGCGGTCGGTCTCCACGATCATGTTGCGGTTGCTCTTGTGGTGGAACCACCAGCCGTGCTCGGACTGGAGGACGTCGGTGAGCACACGGCCCCGGCCCGGCCCGACGAAGTGCTCGATGTGGCGTACGGGGCGACCGCGATGGGCGCGGGTGTAGTTGCTGCGGGTGGCCTGGACGGTCGGGGAGAGCTGGACCACGCCCGGGTTCCCGGGCTCCATCTTCGCCTGGACCAGGAAGTGCAGGACCCCGTCGAACTCCTTCGCCAGCAGGCCGAGGACGCCCACTTCGGGCTGGCGGATGATGGGCTGGTGGCGGAGGGTGGCCGGGTCGTCGTCCACGATGCTGCGCAGCCCCGTGATCGAGAAGAACCGCCCGCTGTCGTGGACCAGGTCGCCGGTGCCGGGGTGGAAGCCCCAGGCGTCCATCTCGGCGAAGGGCACACGGGTGACGGAGAACCCGCCGGCCGCGGCGCGCTCGGCCGCCCAGGCGGCGACGTCGGCCGGGCCGTCACAGGTGCGGGCGCCGTCGGGGCCGCGCACCGCGCGCACCCCGGCCGAGAGGGCCAGCCGCTCGGGGTCGGTGCGGCCCGGCCCCCGGGGGTCAGGAGGTGAGGGGTTTCCACCAGTCGGGACGGTCGCGGTACCAGGCGACGGTCTCCCGGAGGCCTCGGTCGAAGGGGACACGGGGTTCATACCCCAACTCCTCACGGATCACGGTGTCGTCGATGCAGTAGCGCAGGTCGTGCCCGAGCCGGTCGGGGACCCGCTCCACGGCCGTCTCGTCGGCGCCGCACAGCTCCAGCAGGCGGCGGGTCATCTCCAGGTTGGTCAGGCCGTCGCCGCCGCCGACGTTGTAGACCGCGCCGGCCCGCCCCCGGGTCAGCACGAGGTGGACGGCCCGGCAGTGGTCCTCCACGTGCAGCCACTCGCGGACGTTGCGGCCGTCTCCGTAGAGGGGGACGCGGCCGCCCGACATCAGCGCGGTGACGAACCGGGGGATGAGCTTCTCCGGGTGCTGGCGCGGCCCGTAGTTGTTGGAGCAGCGGGTGATGGAGACGTCGAGGCCGTGGGTGCGCCAGTAGGCGCGGGCCATGAGGTCCGACCCCGCCTTGGAGGCCGCGTAGGGGGAGTTGGGGGCGAGCGGGTGCTCCTCGCTCGCCGCGCCGGTCTCCAGGGAGCCGTAGACCTCGTCGGTGGAGACGTGCACGACGCGTTCGACCCCGTGGGCCACCGCCGCCGCCAGCAGGGTCTGGGTACCGACGACGTTGGTGCGGGCGAAGGCCGAGCCGTCCGCGACGGAGCGGTCCACGTGGCTCTCGGCGGCGAAGTGCACCACCGCGTCGTGCCCGGGGAGCACCTCGTCCAGCGCGCGGGCGTCGCACACGTCGGCCCGGACGAAGTCCATGCGCGGATGGGAGCGGGGCAGGTTGTCCCTGTTGCCCGCGTAGGTCAGCAGGTCCAGGGCGGTCACCCGGGGGGCGTCGGCGTGCGCCAGCAGGAACCGGACGTAGTGGGATCCGATGAACCCGGCGGCGCCGGTGACCAGGACCCTCATATCCTGACCTCCGCGCGGCCGTGGTCGCCGATCACGAGGCTGGGGCCCTGAGCCGAGGTGCCGGTGGGGCGGACCGAGGCGGACCTGCCGATGATCGAGCTGTGCAGGCCGGGCACCCCGACCAGCTCGGCCCCGTCCAGGACGATGGAGTCGGCGATCCCGCTCCTGCGGACGACGCAGTCCCTGCCCACCGAGGTGTGCCGCCCCACGTGGCCGTCCTCGATGACCGTGCGGGCGCCCACGATCGCGGGCCCCTCGATTCGCGAGCGCACGATCCGCGCCCCGGGCTCGACCACCACGGGTCCGGTCAGCACGCTGGCCTCGTCCACCCGCCCCTGGATCCGGCTCCGGGTCCCGTCCAGGAGCCACCGGTTGCACCGCAGCACTCCCTGGATGTCGCCCGCGTCCTGCCAGAACCCGGTGTGCTCCACGGCCCGGACGGGGCGTCCGGCCGAGACGAGCCACTGGACGGCGTCGGTGATCTCCAGTTCCCCGCGCGGGCTCGGCCGGATGGCGGCCACGGCCTCGTGGACGGCGGGGGTGAAGAAGTAGGCGCCCATGACCGCCAGGTCGCCCGGCGGCTCCTCGGGCTTCTCCTCCAGGCGCAGCACGGCTCCGTCGTCCCCGACCACGGCGACCCCGAACTCGCGGGGGTCCGGGACCCGGTGCACGGCCAGCTGGGCGTCGGGGCGGTCGGCGGCGAACGCACGGGCCATCTCCGAGACGCCGTCGGAGAGGATGTTGTCGCCCAGGTACATGAGGAAGTCGTCGTCCCCGAGGAAGTCCCGGGCGAGGAGGACGCAGTGGGCCAGTCCCAGCGGCGCGTCCTGGTGCAGGTAGGTCAGGCGCAGCCCCAGCCGGGATCCGTCTCCGACCGTCCGCTCGATCTCCGCGGCGTGCTCGCCGACGACGACGCCGACCTCGACGGCGCCGGCCCGGCGGACGTCGTGCAGGACGTGCTCCAGGACGGGCCGGTTGGCGATGGGCATCAGTTGTTTGGGCATGGAGTGGGTGAAAGGACGGAGCCGGGTTCCCATCCCCCCGGACAGAACCAGAGCCTTCATCGTCGTTCCCTTCGGAGCCGATCCACGCTGATGGCGCGGCCAAGGACACCGGAAGCATCGTGCGTTCCCGGGAGCCGGGCAACGGCGGTCACGGGAATCTGTCAGGTCAGACGACTTGACACAGTGCCGACGGGCGGCTTCGGGCGGGCGCCGTGGGCGCGCATGATGCGGTGTGCACGGACCGCGGAGAGGGAGGGGCCGATCATGGCCGGGGCACGGAGGCGGGCGCGCCGTTACGAGCGGCTGCGGGCGATCGAGGCCATGGACGTGGAGCGGGACCACAGCAGGATCTGGCTGCTCGACATGGCCTACGAGTTCCCGTGGGACATGCAGGTCGGCGGGAGCGTCGGCTTCTACCACAGCCTGGCCCCGCCCCGGATGGCCCGGCTGCTGGCGCGGACCGGTGAGCTCACCGGGAACACCCGGCGGCGGTTGGACGACACCAACATCCTCATGTGGGAGATGTTCCGGCACGGGTTCACCGGGACGCGGGGCCGGGAGGCGGTGCGCCAGATGAACCGGATCCACCGCAACGCCGTGCGGCACGTCAACACGCTCGACGGTGAGGACCGGTGGTCGATCACGAACGAGGAGTACCTGTTCGTGCTGGCGGCCGTCATGGTCCACATGGTCCGGGCGGTGGACCGGCACGGCTGGCGGCCCTTCGGGGAGGCCGAGCGGCGGGCGGCCTACCTGCACTTCCGTTCGATGGGCGAGCACATGGGGATCAAGGACCTCCCCGAAAGCTACGAGGGCTTCGAGAGGTTCCACGACGAGTACGTGCGCGCCACGTTCGACTACTCCCCCGAGGCCGAGGCGCTGTGGCGGGCCACCCGGGGGCTGTTCGTCGAGGTGCTGGTGGGCTGGCTGCCGCCGCGGCTGCACGGGATCGCGGGCCGGGCCGTGGGCCCGCTCCTGCCCGCCCTGCTCGGCCCCGACCTGTGCCGGGCCTTCGGGCTGCGGCCCGCGTCACCGCTGCTGGCCCGGGCCGTGCGGACGGCCCTGCGCGCGCGTTCGGTCTACGTGCGCTGGAGCCCGCCCCGCCGGGAGTCCGCGATGCCCGACCGGATACCGACAGAGCGCTTCCCCGAGGGCGAGTACGAGTTCCCCCAGGTGGGACCGGATCACAGCACCGGCTGAACGGCCACGGGCTCCCGGTGCCGCGCGTACCAGCTCCGGACACGGTCCACCGTCTCCTCCAGCGGCTCCCGCGCGCCGCGCTCCCACCCCCGGGAGAACGCCTCCTCCCCCAGGGCTGCCACCGCCGCCTCCCGTACCCGCTCCACGTCCCAGCGCTCGGCGGGCGGCAGCGGGGTGTGCACCGAGGCCCGCGCGGCCGAGGCCGCGCCCAGCAGGCGGGCGGCCCGCAGCGGCAGGCCCGCAAGGGCCCAGGCGCCGGCCGCCCCCTCCAGGGCCAGGGCGATCTTGCGGGGGCTGCCGGTGGTGAGCGCGGCGGTGAGCCCCTCGTGGTGCAGGCGCAGCGCGGTGCCGGCGTCGCCGCGCTGCTCGGCGACGAAGCCGAGTTCGGCCAGTACCGTGGCCTCGGCCGCCGGGGCGTTGATCCCCCGGAGCCGCTCCAGCCAGCCCGACAGGTACCGCTCGGCCCGGTCGAGCCTGCCCTCGCGGCGTGCGCCCAGGCCCAGGCCGAACTCGGCGAAGCGCTCGCCGAACCGGTCGCCCTGCTCCACCGCCAGCCCGCGGGCCCGTTCGTGGAAGTCCTCGGCCTGGCGGTACTCGCCGCGCAGGAGGGCGTTGCGCCCCAGCTCCGAGAGCCGGTAGGACACCTCCGACCACAGCCCGAGCTCCTCGGCCAGTCGCAGCCCCTCCCGGTGCAGCCGGGCCGCCTCCGTGTAATCGCCGTCGATCTCGGCGCGGCTGCCCAGGACCGGCATGGCCTGCAACCGGCCCCAGCGGTCGCCGATCTCGCCGAAGAGCTCCAGGGAGAGCCTGCCGTCGGACTCGAACCCGGTCATCCGGCCCCGGGCCTTGAGGAGCCAGGCGCGGGTGCACAGGGCGGCCGCGGTCCCCCAGCGGTCGCCCTCGCGGCGGAAGACCGCGAGGGAGCGCTCGACGAGCTCGCCGCTCACCTGGAGTTCGCCGAAGTCCAGCAGAGCGGTGCCCAGGAACCACTCGACCCGGGCCCACTCGCGTTCGGGGACGGAGTCCGGCCGGCCCGCCAGGGCGGCGCGTACCAGGGCCACCGGGTCGTCGGGTTCGTTGACCATCAGGGCCATCCCCACCCGCCACGCCTCCGCGAGGGCGCGCGGGGCGGGCGCGCCGCCGGACACCTCCAGTGCCCGGCTCAGGGAGCGATGCGCCTCGCCGGTACGGCCGCGCAGGTAGCGGTACCAGACCAGGTCCAGCGCCAGCCCCAGAGCCGTGTCGGCCTCCCCGAAGCGGGCGGCGGTGTCCTCGGCCGCGCGCAGGTCCGCGCTCTCCTCGTCCAGGCGGCGGAGCCAGAGGTGCTGGTGGCGGCCGCGCAGGTGGGGGTCCGCGGCGGCGGCGAGCGCCGCCAGGTGGCGCAGGTGGCGCAGGCGCACCGCGTCTGCCTCACCCGCCGCCTCCAGGCGCTCCCGGGCGTAGGCGGCGATGGTCTCCAGCAGCCGGTAGCGGACCCCGTCGGGCCCCTCGACCGCGATGGCCAGGGACCGCTCCACCAGGCGGGCCGCGATGTCCACGACCTGTTCGGGGTCCAGGCCGTCGCCGCCCACGACGGCCTCGGCCCCCTCGGGGGTGCAGCCCTCGGCGTGCACGGACAGTCGGCGCAGGACGGTCCGCTCGGACTCGTCGAGCAGGTCCCAGCTCCAGTCGATGACCGCGCGCAGGGTGCGCTGGCGCCCCGGTGCGCCCCGGCTGCCCACCGCCAGCACCCGGAAGCGGTCGTCCAGGCCGTCGGCCAGGCGGCGCACCCCCAGGGCGCGCACCCGGTTGGCGGCCAGTTCCAGGGCCAGCGGCAGACCGTCGAGGCGGCGGCAGATCGACGCCACGATCGGGGCCGTGTCGTCCTCCAGGGTGAAGCCGGGGGCACCCGCCGCGGCACGCGAGGCGAACAGGCGCACGGCGGCGAAGGAGCGCGGGTCGGCGGAGCGGACGGGATCGGCGGGGCCGGGGAAGTCGAGCGGCCGGACCTCGTACAGGTGCTCGCCGTCGGTCCCCAGCGACTCGCGGCTGGTCACCAGCAGGCTCAGGCCCGGGGCGGCGCGCAGGAGTTCCCGGGCCAGGGCGGCCACCGACTCGACGACGTGCTCGCAGTTGTCCAGGACCAGGAGGGTGCGGGCGGTGCTCAGCGCCTGGACCAGGTCGCGGGCACCGGTGACGGACGCGACCGCGTCGGCCACCCGGGCGGCCGCGCCCGGGTCCCGCCCCCGCTCCGGCGGGACGCCGCCCAGTTCCACGAACCACACCCCGTCGGGGTGGCGGCCGGCCTCCTCCGCGGCCACCTCCAGGGACAGCCGGGTCTTGCCGACACCGCCAGGGCCGGTGAGGGTGACCAGGCGGGCGCTCCGCATGAGGGTGCGGACCCGGTCGACGTCGTCCTCGCGGCCGATGGTGTCGTCCACCGGGGCGGGGAGGTTGGTGCGCGGACGCAGGACGGCCCGGAGCAGGCCGGGGTCCACCGGGTCCAGTGTGGCGTCCTGGCGCAGGATCCGGGCGTGCAGGCCGGTGATCTCGGGACCGGGCGAGGCACCCAGCTCCTCCTTGAGGAGGCGGCGCAGCCGGTCGAAGGCGCCCAGCGCCTCGGCTTGGCGGCCGGAGCGGTACAGGGCCCGCATATAGGCGGCGCACAGGCGCTCGCGGAGCGGGTGCAGAGCGGCCAGCTCGCCGAGCTCCTCCACCCACAGGTGGTGTTCGCCCAGGTCGAGCCGGGCCGAGGCGTGCTCCTCGAAGGCCGACAGGCGTTCCTCGTCCAGCCGGAACGCGGCCCTGGCCAGGCGGGGGGTGTCGGTGAGGCCGGCGAGGGCGTCCCCGCGCCACAGGGCCAGCCCGTCGTTGAGCGCGACCGCCGCCGCGCGGCGGTCGCCGGCGACCCTGGCCCGTTCCACCAGGGCCCGGAAGCGGGTGAAGTCCACTTCGTCGGGCTCCACCCGGAGCCGGTAGCCCCCCGGGGTGCGCAGGACGCGGTCGCGGGCGCCGGGCTCGGCCTCCTCCAGGACGCCCCTCAACCGGGAGAGCTTGGCGCGCAGGACGCGCGCGGGGTGGGCGGGGAGGCGCTCGCCCCACAGGTCGTCGATCAGGGTGTCGGCGGTGACCGGCCGCCCCTCCTCCAGGAGGAGCGCGGCCAGCAGTACGCGCACCTTGGCCTCGGGGACGCGGACCGCCTCTCCGTCGTCGCCCCACACCTCCAGCGGACCGAGAATCCCGAAGCGCATGGGATCACCGTAGTGCACGGAGGCGTCCCGGAGCGCGACCGGAGCCTTTCCGGAACACCGGGACGCCAGGGTGGTGGACGAGGCGTGCCCGCGTCACGGCACCGCGACCCTGGAAGGACGGACACCACCCATGTCCCCCGACGAAACGACCGGCGCTCCCGCCCAGAGGGCGGGAACGCGCGAATGGCTCGGCCTCGCCGTCCTGGCGCTGCCGACCATCCTGCTGTCCCTGGACTTCACGGTCCTGCACCTGGCGCTGCCGCACCTGGCGGCGGACCTGGCTCCGACCAGTGCGCAGCAGCTGTGGATCCTGGACATCTACGGCTTCATGATCGCCGGGTTCCTCATCACGATGGGCACCCTGGGGGACCGTATCGGCCGACGCCGGCTGCTGATGATCGGTGCCGTGGCCTTCGGCGCGGCCTCCCTGGTGGCGGCCTACTCCACCAGCGCCGAGATGCTCATCGCCGCCCGCGCCTTCCTGGGCGTGGCGGGCGCCACGCTGATGCCCTCCACCCTGTCCCTGATCACCAACATGTTCCACGACCCCAAGCAGCGGGGCGTGGCCGTGGCGGTGTGGCTGAGCTGCTTCTCCGCGGGCGGGGCCGTCGGGCCGATGGTCGGCGGCGTCATGCTCCAGTGGTTCTGGTGGGGTTCGGTGTTCCTGATGGGCGTGCCCGTCATGGCGGTGCTGCTCATCGCGGCCCCGCTCCTGCTCCCGGAGTTCCGCGATCCCGCCCCCGGGCGGCTGGACCTGGTCAGCGTCGCGCTGTCCCTCGCGACCATCCTCCCCGTCGTCTACGCGATCAAGGAGGCCGCGGCCGAGGGATGGAACCCGGTGGTGGTCGCCCTGCTGGTCGGGGGCGCGGTCTTCGGCTGGCTGTTCGTGCGGCGCCAGCGCAGGCTGGAGAGCCCGCTGATGGACCTGGCCCTGTTCCGGCTGCCGCCGTTCACCGTGGGCCTGGGCGGACTGCTGCTGGGCACGGTGGTCCTGGGCGCGTTCGTCCTGCTGTTCGCCCAGTACCTCCAGCTGGTCCTGGAACTGTCCCCGGCCGTCGCCGGCCTGTGGATGGTCCCCTACGCGGTCGCCAACATCGCCGGCGCGATGCTGGCCCCCATGGTGGCGGCACGGCTCAAGGCCGCCAACACGATCGCCCTGGGCCTGCTGGTGGCGGCCGTGGGCCTGATCGTGTTCACCCTGAGCGGGGTGGAGGCGGGCCCGCTCCCGGCCGTGGTGGGCAGCATGCTGATCACCTTCGGGCTGAGCCCGCTGATGGTGCTGGTCATCGACCTGGTCATCGCGTCCGCGCCCAAGGAGAAGAGCGGTTCGGCCTCGTCCATGTCCGAGACGTGCAGCGAGATCGGCATGGCACTGGGCATCGCCACCCTGGGCGCGCTGGGGACCGCCGTCTACCGCTTCCTGATGGCCGACTCCGTGCCCTCCGGTGTGCCCGAGGAGGAGGCCGGCGCGGTCCGCGACAGCCTGCCCGGCGCGGTGGCGGCGGCCGAGGACCTGGAACCGTCCCTGGCGGCGGAGGTCCTGGACGCGGCGGAGCGGGCTTTCATGACGGGGCTGTCCGTGGTGGGCTACACCGGTGTGGCCATCGTGCTCGCCGTCGCCGTCATCACCTTCCTGTTCCTGCGCGACGTCCCCGAGGAGACCGAGGAGGAACAGCAGGAGGAACAGCACCAGGAGAGCTGACGGCAATATCCTGCTATTCATCGCAGCGCCGTCGAAAAATAAAATGGGAAGGGCAGAGGAAATCTCCGCCCTTTCCATTCTTTTTCGGAGGCCTGACGCATGCCGGAGCACAAGAGGATCGCCGTTGTCGGCGGAGGAATGGCGGGCTGTGCGGCCGCCCGGGAACTGACGGCGGCGGGGAGGGAGGTCGTGCTCTTCGAGGCGGCCGACGGCCTGGGCGGCCGGGCCCGGTCCTGGCGCCGGCCGGAGATCGAACCCGAGGTCGGGATCAACCTGATGTGCGCCAGCATGTACTCGACCATGTGGGGGATGATCCGCGAGTACGGCCTGGAGGGGGAACTCGAGAAGATCTCCAGCAACCTGCTCGTCTCCGACGGCGGCGCCGTGGCCCCGCTGCCCTCCGACTCCATCCCGGCGCTCCTGCGCTACCGGCACGTGGGGCTGCGCGACCGGCTGGCCTTCCTGTACTCGTCGATGCGGGAGATGCTGGTGAACGGGCGGACCGGTCGGATCGACCTGTTCGAGCCCGAGCGGCTGGCCGAGTTCGACGACGGCACCACGGCCACCGAGTACGGCCGGAGCCTGATGTCGCACCGGGGCTTCGACTACATGCTGCGATCGCAGATCGAGGGCTTCTGGAACTTCGACTGCGACGGGATCTCCGTCTCGCACGCCCGGGCGATGCTCGCGCAGATGGGCGGTGCCGAGTTCTTCGTGTTCCGGGAGGGCATGCAGGTCCTGGCGGAGCGCAACGCCGCCGACGCCCGGGTCCTGCTGCGCCACGAGGTGTCGGAGGTACGCCTGGAGCACGGCCGGGTGGTCATCTCGTCCCAGGGCGCGGAGGGGGAGGACGGCGGGGACTTCGACGCGGTGGTGGTGGCGGTGCCCGCCCCGTTCGCGGCCAAGATCATCGCCTCGCTGCCCCGAGAGGCGGTGGACGACCGGATGCGCGACTACCTGGAGAGCCAGGAGTACGAGCCCGCGCTGTCGATGTCCTACCTGGTGGACGCCGGCGCCCTGCCGCCGGAGACGCACATCATGGCCGGCGGCGCGCAGGATCCCCGGATCCGGAACATGATCACCTATCCGCGCCGGGTGAGGGGGGCCGACGGAACCGTCCGCGACCGGCTGCTGGTGTTCGCCTACCCGGGGCGGGCCGTCACCCGCCGCCTGCTGGGGCGCACGCCCGAGGAGCAGTACGCGGCCGTCACACCGCTGCTGAGCAGCCTGTGGCCGGACTTCCCCAAGGACCCGGAGCCCTTTCAGGTGGCCGAGCGCCCCTACGGGTTCCCCATCCCCTCGCCGGGCCGGTACCGGGCCTCGGTGGCCGCCACCCGGGGCCAGCGGCCGCCCGTGGTGTTCGCGGGCGACCACTTCAGCTCCCCCACCACCGAGGCCGCCATGCGCTCGGGCATCCGGGCCGCCCGCAGCCTCCTGAATGCCGGCTAGGACCTGTTCTTCGAGTGCCGTCCTGCTCCGCGGGGGGTGTGTGAGGCGCCGGCGGGGTTCTGGGGGCCCGGAGGGGATGTCCCAGGAACGGGGATGCCCCCGTGGGGCCGGGGGTTCCCGCCCTCCGGGGGCGCCGAACGCGGACCGGAGCGGAGCGGAGGTTCGAAAAACACGGCCCAGCGGCCGGGCCCGGCGGTCGCCGCCCCGCTGAGGCGTCGACCGCCGGGCTCAGGCGTACCACATGTCGTGCAGGGAGTCCCGGACCGGGACGACGGGTCGCCATCCCAGGAGGCGCCGCGCGGCCCCGATGTCGGCGAGCATCCAGCCGCCGCCCATGCCGGCGACGGGTTCGAGCACCTCGCGCACCCGTTCCGGGGCGACCTCGGAGGTCCGGCGCAGCCAGGCGACCATCTCCCCGATGCCCACCGCCCGGCCTCCGCCGACGTTGAGGGCGTGCCCGGAGGCATCCGGCCGGTCCCCGGCGAGCACCACCGCCCGGGCCACGTCGCGCACGTCGACGAAGTCGCGGCGGTCCCCGGTGACGCGCAGGGAGACCGTCTCCCCCGCCACGGCCCGCCGGAACCGGTCCAGGAGCACACCGGGGAAGGAGGCCGGCGAGGGGTGCGGTCCGCAGACGTTGGCCACGCGCAGGACCACGGCGTCGACGCGGCCCTCCCGGGCGGCGCGGACGACGGTGTCCGAACCCGCGTGCTTGGTGCGGGCGTAGGCGTTGGCCGGCCTGGGCGTGGCGTCCTCGCGAACGGCCGTCCCCTCGGGGACCGGACCGTACTCGTGGAGGGTCCCCAGGTGCACCAGCCTGGGCGGGCGCGCCATCGCCCCGACGGCCTCGACCAGGGAGGCGACCGCCCGGACGTTGCACTTCTCCAGTTCCCGTTCGGACCGGTGCCAGCCGTCGCGGGAGTTGGCCGCGTCGGTCGCGTTGACCACCACCCGGGCGTCGTGCTCGGCCAGCAGCCGCGCGATCTCCCCCGGGCCGGCCTCGGCCAGGTCGAGACGGTGGAAGGGGATCCCCCGGACGTGCGGTGCCGGCCCCCGGGCCACGGCCACGACCGGGCGACCGGTGCGGGCGTGGGCGGCCAGCACGTGCCGGCCGATCCAACCGGTGGCCCCGAGTACCACCACCGTCCCGGATCCGCTCATACCGGGGCCTGCCGGCTCCACAGGGCCTCCTCCAGTTCGACGCAGGTGCGGTGGTCCGGCAACCCGCCCTCCTCCATGACCCGGGCCAGGCGTGGCGCCGTCCGGTCCCGCTCGGACAGGATCGGGGCCGGGTCGTCGGGCAGGTCCAGCCCCAGGTCGGGGTCCAGCGGGTACAGGGCCCGCTCGTTGCGGGGGTCGTACTCCACCGACAGGGAGTAGGTGACGATGGTGTCGTCCTCCAGGGCGACGAACAGGTGGCCGACCCCGACGGGCAGGTAGAGCGCCACGGGGTCCGTACGGTCCAGCAGGACGCTCTCGTGGTGGCCGAAGGTCGGCGAGCCCATGCGAAGGTCGACGGCGATGTCCAGCGCGCGGCCGCGGGGGCAGTGCACGTACTTGGCCATGCCGGGCGGGGCCTGGGTGTAGTGCACGCCCCGCACGACGCCCCGGCGGGAGACGCTGTAGCTGGTCTGCACGACGGGGAACAGGTCGTGGCCGGAGACCCGGCGCAGCTCCGCGCCCTGCAGGGGTGTGGCGAAGAGTCCGCGCTCGTCGTCGAAGACCTCGTAGGGCAGCAGGTAGGCCCCCTCGATGCCGAGGGGGCGGGCACGACGGGTCACGCCTCTCCCCCGGCGACACCGACGAACAGGCCGGGCCCGGAGCCGGGGAGGTACTCCACCGAGCAGCCGGCGGCGGCGAACGCCTTCTCGTAGACCTCGCGCCGGTGGACGGCCAGGACGTGCACGTCGACGAAGTGCTCCGCTCCCTCCTCGGGGGAGGCGACGGTGTAGTGCACGTCCATGTGGTGGGCGTCGTCCCGGTACACGCTGTGGGACACGCGCGCGATGGTGCGGTCCCCGGCGGTGACGAGCGCGCTGGAGACGTGGTGTTCGGTGGCCCTCTCGGGGAAGTACCAGGGCTCCAGCACGATCACACCGCCGGGCTCGGTGTGGGCGGCCAGCCGGGCCAGGGCCGCCTCGACCTCGGCGGGCCCGGACAGGTGGGCGATGGAGCTGAACATGCAGGTGACCGCGTCGAAGCGGCGCCCCAGGTCGAAGGAGCGCATGTCTCCGCGGTGGACGGGGACGCCGGGCAGGTTGGCGCGGGCCAGCCGCACCATGTCCTCGGCCAGGTCCACCCCCTCGACGCGGTCGAAGGAGGCGGCCAGGTGGCCCAGGTGGGTGCCGGGGCCGCAGGCGACGTCCAACAGGGAGGAGGCGTCCGGGCGGCGCTCGCGCACCAGGCGCTCCATCTCGGCCGCCTCGGCCGCGTAGTCCTTGCCCCGTCCCAGGTAGACGGCCTCGTAGATCTCTGCGCGGCGGTAGATCGCGGTGAGGCGGTCGTCGTGACTGGTCATGCTTCTCCTCAGAGTTCGTCCAGGACCTTGCGCAGGGCGGTGATGACCCGCTCCTGGTGCTCGCGGGGCAGGCTGGGGTACATGGGCAGGGAGAAGATCTCCCCCGCCAGGGCCTCGGTCACGGGCAGGGAGCCCGGCTCCACCCCCAGGTGCGCGAAACCCGACATGGTGTGGACCGGCCAGGGGTAGCTGATGTTGAGGTGGATGTCGTGCTCGCGCAGGCGCTCGATGATCGTGTCGCGCTGGGGGTGGCGGACGACGTAGACGTAGTACACGTGCTCGTTGCCCTCGGTGGTGACGGGCAGGCGCAGGCCGTCGGGGGACACGAGGTCGCCCAGGCCCTCGGCGTAGCGGCGGGCCACATCCCGGCGCCCCGCCACGTAGTCGTCCAGGCGGGTCAGCTTGCGCCGCAGGATCTCGGCCTGGACCTCGTCCAGACGGCTGTTGTGCCCCGGCGTGGCGACGACGTAGTAGACCTCCTCCATGCCGTAGTAGCGCAGTCGGCGCAGGGCCCGGTCGACCTCGGGGTCGTCCGTCACCACCGCCCCGGCGTCCCCGTAGGCCCCGAGGACCTTGGTGGGGTAGAAGGAGAACGCGGCCGCGTCCCCCATGGTCCCGGCCGGCCGGCCGTGGTGCAGGGCCCCGTGCGCCTGGGCGCAGTCCTCGAGGACCGCCAGGCCGTGGCGGTCGGCGACGTCCCGGACCGCCGCCATGTCCACGCACTGGCCGTAGAGGTGGACCGGCAGCAGCGCCCTGGTGCGTTCGGTGACCGCGGCCTCCAGCAGGCCGGTGTCCATGAGCTGGTCGCTCTCCCGGACGTCCACGAACACCGGGGTGGCGCCCACGGCGTCGATGGCGACCACGGTGGGGGCGGCCGTGTTGGACACGGTGACCACCTCGTCGCCCGGGCCCACGCCCAGTGCGCGCAGGCCGAGGGCGACCGCGTTCGTGCCGTTGTCCACTCCGACGCAGTGGGCGAGGTCGTGCCGGGCGGCGAACTCCCGCTCGAAACCGAGCACGCTCTCACCGAGGATGAGCCTCCCCGAGGCGAAGACGGTGCGCACGGCGTCGAGGACGTCGTCGCGCTCCTTCTCGTATTCCGGCAGGTAGTCCCATACACGGATGGTCATGTCGTCCTCACTCCTGTTCCTCCTCCACCGGATGCGGGGCCCTCCGCGTCCGGCCGCGGCCGGACGTCGCACGGAGGGTCATCGGGAGAACTTCTCCAGCAGGCCGACGATCTCCGCCGGCGAGGGCAGAGCGGCCATCTGCTCCGACAGTCCGCGGGCGCGCTCACGGTAGGAGGGCTCGGACAGGAGCCGTCCGCAGGCGGCCGCGATGTCCTCGGTCCGCTGGGAGCCCGGTTCGAGGAGGATCCCCGCCCCGTGGTCCGCCAGGCGGCGCATGGCGTCGGCGGAGACGTCCTGTTCGACGATGAGCTGGGGGACCCCGGCGCGCAGGGCGGCCATGTCGGTCACGCCGCCGCCGTGGTGGAGGATCACGTCGCAGGTGGGGGCGACCACGTCCAGGGGCGCCCAGCCCACGTGGGCGCCGGGCAGGTCGTCCCGCACCTGGGCGGCGACGTGCTCGGCGGCCCCGAGCACCACCTCGACGCCGAGGTCGGCGACGCCGCGGGCCATGTGGACCAGGGCGCCGGGGTCGGGCACCCGGGCCCCCGCGGTGATGTAGACACGCGGCCGCTCGTCCCTGGTGTACATCCACGGCTCCAGGGGGCGCTGGGGGTTGACCGGCAGCCAGCGCATGGGCTGCCGCCCGGCCTCCTGGCCCGGGACGCGCAGCCCCGGGGGGCAGATGTCGATCCACAGGTCGGGGTCGGGAACGGCGTCCAGGCCGCGCCGCCGGAGCTCGGGGGCCAGGACCTCGCGGGCGCCGGGGGCGTAGATGGCGGAGTCCGTGCGGTCCCACTCCAGGCGCACGGACGGCACTCCCAGGGTGTGGGCCAGCAGCGGGGCGGAGTAGAACATCGAACCGCCGACCACCAGGTCGGGCCGCCACTGCTCGGCCAGTTCGAGCAGCGCCGGCTGGCTCCGCAGGGCGATGTCGGCGTAGATGCGGCCGACGGCGACGGCCTGCTGGACCGGGTCCGCGGGCGCGCTGCCCATGAACTCGGCCACGTCGGCCCCCGTGACGGGGGCGATCGTGAAGGGGGTGAGGCCGATGGCGGCGATGTCCGGGACCACCCATTCGATGCCCCCGACCACGACCTCGTGGCCGGCCCCGCGTGCGGCGTAGGCCAGGGCCGCGTGGGAGAAGATCGGCGAAGGACTGTTCCCCGGTATGAAGAGAATGCGCATGGGAATTCACTTTTCTGCGGCAGGTGAGAACTCAGCCCAGGTTGGTCGCGGCCCCGGGGCGGGACAAGGGGCGCGAATCCGGTTTGTCATGTCGTCCGGTCGGGCGGAAATCGCGACATGACACAGTGAGCGCCGCATTCCCTCCGCCGGGGTGTCCGGGCGTTAGAAACGGGGTGAACGCCTGGAAGGGAGAACGGCCGTGACCGACGACACGGAACTGACGACTCCGGAGAACCTGACGGAGGAGGCGATCCGCAAGTACCGCGAGGAGGGTTACCTCCACATCCCCCGGGTCCTGACGGACGAGGAGGTCGCCGAGTGCTACGCGGACGCGAAGAAGCTCATCGAGGAGGAGAAGGGGGGTGTGTGGGACGACTCGGTGGACGAGATGGTCAAGGACAAGGGCGCGACCGTCATGCAGTGGCTGGAGGAGGCCGAGACCCGCAGCGAGGCCCTGCGCCGCCTCGCCCTGCACCCCCGGGTGACCACCATCGCCGAGATGATCTCCGGTCGCCCGCTGCGCATGTTCCGTTCGGAGATCCTGCGCAAGCCCAGGGACAACTCGGCGGCCACCCCGCCGCACATCGACGAGCCGTACTGGCCGTGGCAGGGCGGTGTCACGATGACGGCCTGGGTGGCCCTGGTGGACGTGCCGGTGGAGCGGGGGTGCATGTCGTTCGTGCCCGGTTCGCACAAGATCCCGCAGCCCGGCCCCGGTGACTGGGACATCTTCTCCAAGTACCCCGAACTGGCCTGGCGGCCCCGGGTGACGGTGCCGCTGCGGGCCGGCGGGTGCACGTTCCACAACGAGCGGGTCGTGCACATGGCCGGGGCGAACCTGAGCGACTCCGACCGCCTGTCGCTGGGCACGGTCTACATCGACGCCGAGACCCGGTTCGACGCCGACGCGGGCTTCTCCGAGGAGGACCTGGGGTTCGGCCCCGGCGACCTCATCGTCGGGGACAAGTACCCGCCCGTGGGCACGTTGGCCGGTTGACCGGCCGTGTCCGAGAGCACCGGGCACAGGCCCGGACGATCCGCGATCCTGGTCGAACTGGTCGACGGCGCCGGGGCGACGATCGCCACACGGGAGAAGCTCGCGGCACACCGGCCGCCGGGCCAGCCGCACCGGGCGTTCTCGGTGTTCCTCTTCTCCCCTGACGGCCGGATGCTGCTGCAGCGCCGGGCGGAGGGCAAGTACCACTCCCCCGGCGTGTGGTCCAACACCTGCTGCGGCCACCCGCTGCCGGGGGAGCCGCCGTTCCTGGCGGCGGTCCGGCGCACCGTCGAGGAGCTGGGGGCGGCGCCCCGGACCCTGGCGGCGGCGGGCACCGTCCGCTACGACCTGGAGGACCCGGTCTCCGGACTGGTCGAGCGGGAGTTCAACCACCTCTTCGTGGGCCGGATCGCGGACGTCCCGCGACCCGACCCCGCCGAGGTGTCCGAGACGGCCCTGGTCACCCCCCAGGAGCTGAGCGGGCTCCGGGAGGACTCGGCCTTCTCCGTGTGGTTCGGGACGGTCCTGACCGCGGCCGCACCGGAGATACGACGGCTGGTGCCCGAACACCCCTGGTGAGGGTTCCGCCACCGCGCCCCGGGCCCCGCGACGTTGCGCCAGACGTCGCGGGGCCCGGCACCGTCGTGGGGTCTGCGGGCCCGGAGCCGCCCGTGGGGCCTGGCAGCGTCGGTGGTTCCGGCACCGTCCGGGGGACCTCCGAAGGTGGCTGAAGGCGGCACCGGCGGCGGGGCCCGGCACCGCCCGGGGAGGCGGCCGCGGGCGAGGGCCGCGGGACCGCAGGGAGCGGCGGCCGGGAGGGGGCGGGGGGAGGAGCGGGAGGGAGCGGGGACCGGGGGTTCTCTCCCGGTTTTTACCGTCCGCAGACTTGACAAGCCCAAGGTGGTCAATAAAGTTGAGTGTGTTCGCATCAAGTCATCGACATTGAAGTCGAGGGTACTTGGAGGTGACGAGCGATGCTGATGCGTACCGACCCGTTCCGGGAGTTCGACCGGATCGCCCAGCGGCTGCTGGAGAACGGTCGGCCGACCGTCATGCCGATGGACGCCTACCGTGAGGGCGACGACTTCGTGGCCCACTTCGACCTGCCGGGGGTCACCCCCGAGAGCATCGACCTCGAGGTCGAGCGCAACGTCCTCACCGTCAAGGCGGAACGCGCCGGACTGCGGGATGACGACCTGGAGCACATCGTGAACGAGCGGCCCAGCGGCACGTTCACCCGCCAGGTCTTCCTCGGTGACACCCTGGACACCGAGCGGATCACGGCGGACTACGCCGACGGCGTGCTCACCCTGCGCATCCCGGTGGCCGAGCAGTCCAAGGCCCGCAAGATCGTGGTCGGCCACGGCTCCGGTCACGAGCAGTCCGCGATCAAGGCGTGACGGGCGGACGCCTCTTCCCTTCCTCTCCTGCGGGGGCCGCGTGCGGGCGCGGCCCCTCTCCGCGTGTCACCGGTCGCGCGGGCGATGAGCTCCCCGATGTCGGCGTCGGTGAATCCGTGTGCACGGGCGATGTGGAAGAAGTCCGATCCGACGGATCCGCGCAGTGGGCGGGCGGGTCCGGGTGGCCGGGAGGAGGGCCCGCGCAGGGAGCAGGAGGGCCGGTCAGCGTGCGGTGGCGGCGGCCGTGATGAGGACGGCGGCGGAGAACAGCAGGGCTCCGGGGGCTCCCACCGCTCCGGCGACGGCGGACGCGGCGGCGGGGATGGCGACCTGGCCCAGCCGGTTGCCCCAGATGCGCAGGGCCAGTGCGGAGCCGCGCGCCCCCTCGGGGGCCAGGGTGGTCACCTCGGCCATGGTGAGCGGCTGGCCCAGGCCCAGGAGGAACCCGCCCAGGCCCAGCACCAGGGCCAGCACGGCGAACCCGCCCAGCGGCAGGGCCACCAGCGTCAGTGACAGCCCGGCGACGGCGGTGCTGGCGGCGATGAGGGTGGTACGCGACCAGCGGCGCAGCATCCACGGCAGGGTCAGCCGGGAGAGCAGGGAGGAGCCCGCGCGCAGGCTGAGCAGGACGCCGACGAGCACCGGCGGGATTCCCCGGCTCTCGGCGATGAGGGGCAGGTAGGCGGTGAGGATGTCCACCGCGGACAGCAGCGCCAGGCTGGCCAGCAGGGCGGAGGGCATCCGGCGGCGGCGCAGCAGGTCCAGGGTGGGCACCGGCGGCGCCGCCTTCTGCTCGGCGGTACGCCGCACCGGGCGCAGCCGCAGCAGCGGCAGCAGGGGCAGCGCGCCCAGGGCGGCGACGGCCCCGGCGACGACCAGGGCGGTGGAGGTGGACGCGAGCAGGGCGGCGCCGGAGGCGTCGGCGAGGATGGCGCCGGAGACCAGGGGTCCGGCGAGCTGGCCCAGGGAGGCTGCGGCGGTGAACCAGCCGAAGTCGCGGTCCAGGTGCTCCGGGCGCGAGTGGCGGGCGATGAGGCCCTGCCCGGCGACCATGCACAGCAGGTGGCCGACGCCGACGACGGTGCTGGCCAGGGCGAGACCCGCGAGTCCGCCGGCCAGGGACAGCAGCAGCCCGCCCGCGGCGAGGATGAGCGAGCCCAGGCCGACGATCCAGGCGATGCGCGCCGAGCGGTCGGTGGCCCGGCCCAAGGGGACGGCGATGACCAGGGGCAGGAGGGCGTAGGCGGCGGTGATGAGGCCGACCTCGACGGCGTCGCCGCCGACGGCGATGGTGCGGTAGGAGATGAGGGGGCGGGTGAGGTTGAGCGCGGTGTGGGTGAGCACCACGCTGCCCAGCAGGGCCCAGAGCCAGCGTGTGCGTTCCGGGGGTTCCGCCGCGTCCGCCATGGTCCCCTCCCGCGCCGTGCTCCGCCGCAGCACCCCGCACGTGGTCCCATGACGGGATCACTCACTTCTCGGCGCCGAACGACAGGGGCATCGTATCGGGGACACGGAGGGTGAAAACGGGCGGGGCGCCCCGCCGCTCGTCCCCGCGGTCCCCGTTCGGCTCCGGACTCCCAGGCGCGGGGACGCACGCGGAAGGTGTACCCCCGGCGTCAGCGGGATGCCGATGATGAACACGTCCACCGCGAGGCCTCCGTCCATGGCCTCGGGCATGTCCCCGTCCACGGCGAACGGGCCGGTCGGCAGGGGTACTCCGACGGAGGCGGAGACCGGAGGGACGTTCAGGAGCGGCCGGCGTCGATGACGCAGAAGCGGTTGCCCTCGGTGTCGGCGAGGACGACGAAGTCGGGGTCTTCCGGGTAGAGGTCCCAGTCCACGCGCTCCGCGCCCAGGGCCACGAGGCGGTCCACCTCGGCGGCCTGGTCGGCGGCGTCCTCCGCGTAGAGGTCGAGGTGGACCCGGGGGTGCTCCTGGACGGGTACGTCACTGAGGCCGAGGGCGATGTGGGTTCCCGGGCCGCGGGCGGGGACCAGGACGACCCAGCGGTCGGTGCCGGGCTCACGGGGGGTGTAGTCGAGGGCCGCGGTCCAGAAGGCCGTCGCGCGGGCCACGTCGGAGACGCCCAGCACGACCGTTCGGAGGTTCAGCATCCCCCGATTCTGCCCGACGCCCCGGCGTTCACGGCCGGAACATCAGCGGGACGAGGTAGACCAGCTCGAAGGCCTCGTAGACGGCACCGACGATGAACAGCGCGAACGCGGGCAGGCTCAGCCAGCCGGCCTGCCGGAGCCCGTGGAGGTAGCCCCGGCGGCGGTTCGGGGCGCCGACCGCCGAGGGCTTCACCCAGGCCAGGCCCAGCAGGTAGGCGGCGAGCATGACGAGGATGTAGGCCTGGAACTCGATGATGATGGTCGGAATGTGCGGCACCATGACCTTCGCCGTGACCGCGTCGACAGGGGCGAGGGCCACCCCGAAGGTGAACGCCTTGTAGGCGGCGAGGGCGATCCCGGAGAAGGGCACCACCATCGAGGGCAACAGGATCATCGGCAGGGCGACCGTCAGGAGGTTGACCCCGAGGATGGTGAGCGCGAACAGCCAGACGTTCTCCAGCAGTCTGACCACCAGGTCGGCGGTGCCGTCCGCCTCCATGGACGCGGTCCGCGCCGCGTGCAGGTCGGGGAAGGCGAACGCCGCGGCGACGCCGATGAGGAACAACCCGAACATGATCGCGTTCATGGCGAGGTAGGCGCGCAGGTTCGCGCGGATGATGCGGAGGGGCTCTCGAAGGCGGTGCATGGTGTCCTGTCTCCGTGCTCGGGGACGCCTGGTCGGCCACCACTTCAGACCATGCCCCCGGGGCATGGTCAAGCCCGGCGCGGGAACGGAATCGGAGGAGGGCGCATGACGTGGAGCACCCGGCAGATCGCCGAGCTCGCCGGAACGACGTTGAAGGCCGTGCGGCACTACCACGAGATGGGGCTGCTGGACGTACCGGAGCGGACGTCGAACGGATACAAGCAGTACGGTGTCCCGCACCTGATCCGCCTGGTGCAGATCAGGCGGCTGAGCGAGCTGGGGATCCCGCTGTCGGAGATCGCGGCGCTGGAGGACGAGAGGCGGGAGCCGGAGGAGGCGATCCGCGCGCTCGACGCGGAGCTGGAGGCGAAGATCGACCGGCTGACCCGGGCGCGCGAGGAGCTGGCCGACCTGCTGCGCCACCGCGCCCCGGTGCACACCCCGCCCGGGTTCGCCTCGGTCTACGGCGACCTGTCCGAGCGGCAGCGGTCGCTGCTGGCGGTCTACTCGACCGTGTTCAGCGAAAAGTCCATCGAGGAGTTCCGCGCGCTCATCAGCGAGCCGGATGCGACGGAGCAGGAGTTCGAGGCGCTGTCGGCGGACGTGGACGACGCCGCGATCGCCGATCTCGCCGAGCGTCTGGTGCCGGTGGCCCTGCGTGCGCGCACGGGGAGCCCCGGGGCGGCGGACCCGGTGTCGGACTCGCCGCGGGGCCCCCGTCAGGCGGCGCGGGCGATGGCCGCGGCCGCCGCGGAACTGTACAACCCGGCGCAGCTGCGCGTAATGAAGCGCCTGGTCGAACTCCTGGCGGAGGTCCCCCCGGACACGGACCCCGAAGGGCTCACATGAGGTAGGTGATGGAGAGGGCCTCGTACACCGCGCCGACGGCGAGCAGCGCCAGCGCGGGCAGGCTCAGCCATCCCGTCCGCCTCAGCCCGCGGACGTACCCCTGACGGCGGGTGTCGGCGCCGATCGTCCGGGGACGCAGCCAGCCCAGGCCCAGGATGTAGGCGCCGAGCATGACCAGGACGTAGGCCTGGAACTCGACGAGGAGCGTCACCGAGTGCGGGACCAGTGTCCGCGCCGTCTCCCCGTCGACCGGGGCGATGATCACGCCGACGGTGAACGTGCTGTACGCGAACAGGGCGATGCCGGAGAAGGGCACGACCATCGAGGGCAGCACGATCACCAGCAGGGAGGCCCGCAGCACGTTGTTCACGAAGATGGCCAGGCCGAACAGCCAGGGCGTCGCGAGCAGCGGCTCGACCAGGTCCGCCGTACCGGCCTCCTCCAGTGCGGCGTGCTGGGCGGCGTACAGGTCGGGGAGGAGCAGCCCGGCCCCGACGCCGAGGAGGAGGGCGCCGTACACGAGGGCGTTCATGGCGAGGTAGGCGCGGAGGTTCTCGCGGATGATCCGGAAAGGTGTGCGGAGGAGGCGCATGGTGTTCTGCTCCGTGGTCGGAGGTGCTCGGGTCGCCACCACTGGAACACCTGCCCTCGGGGCAGGGTCAAACCCGGTTGGAACGCCTTGACCCTGCCCCCGGGGCAGGGTGTGGACTGGATGCGACCGGGCGGAGAAGGAGGGGGCACATGGCGTGGAGCACTCCGCAGCTCGCCGAGCTCGCCGGAACAACGGTGAAGGCCGTGCGGTACTACCACGACATCGGTCTGCTGGACCTGCCGGAGCGGGCGGCGAACGGCTACAAGCAGTACGGGGTCGCGCACCTGCTCCGGCTGCTCCGGATCAGGCGGCTGAGCGACCTGGGGGTGCCGCTGTCGGAGATCGCGGCGATGGGGCGCGCGGACGAGCAGCCGGAGGAGGCGATCCGGGTGCTCGACGCGGAGCTGGAGGCGACGGTCGACCGGCTCAACCGCGTCCGGGCGGAGCTGGCCCTCATCCTGCGTCACCGCGCGCCGGCGCACGTGCCGCCCGCGTTCGCCCCGGTCTCCCGCGGCCTGTCGGAGCGGCAGCGGTCGCTGCTGATGGTCTACTCGACCGTGCTCAGCGAGAGGTCCGTGGAGGACATCCGCGCGCTGCTCGGCGAAGCCGGCCCGGTGGACGAGGAGTTCGAGGCCCTCCCCCCGGACGCGGACGACGCCGCGGTCGAGCGTCAGGCCGCGCGCCTGCTGCCGGTCGTCCGCGCGGTGTACGAGGGGAATCCCGGGATGCTGGACCCGGTGACGGACTCGCCGCGGGGCGCACGCACGGCCGAGACGGCGTTGAGCGAGGCGATCGTGCAGCTGCACAACCCCGCGCAGCTGCGCGTGGTGGAGCGGGTGATCGCCCTCCTCACAGAGGAGGGCACGGGCCCGGACGACGACGCGCGCTGAGCCGACCGTCACCGGGGGCGGCGGACGCGGTGGTCGGCGGCGCGGCTGAACACGGCCCGCACGGTGATCGGCCCCCCGGCCTCTCCCGTCCAGTCCCAGTAGAGGGAGAGGGATTCGAGCAGCCGCAGCCCGTGCCCGCCCACGGCGGGGAGTTCCCCGGCGCGGGCGGCCGGGAGGGCGATGGGGACGCCGAAGGGCACGGAGGTGTCCGGGCCGTTGTCGGTGACGTAGAGGATGTGCACGAATTCCTGGCGTTCGAGAACGACGCGGACGGTGCCGCCGGGTTCTCCGGAAAGGGAATGGCGCAGGCAGTTGGTGTGCAGTTCGCTCAGCGCCGAGACCAATGCGGAGGACACCGAGGGCCCGCTCTGGGAGGACTGGGAGATCCACCGCCGCGCGATGGCGACGTGCCGGGGGTCGCTGCCGCACAGCAGGCCGGTCTTCGCGGGGTCGGTGAAGGGAATGCGCCGGGGCAGGGTCGGGGTGGGCGTTGTAGCCTGCATGGGTCTCTCCTCGTGTGCCGGTGTCGAACCGATGGCAGGGGGCGGAGGCCGCGCCCCGGGGCTGTCGACAACAGCCGCCGGGGCTCCTCCGTTGCCCACCGGCAGCAGGCCGATGGGCGCGACTCGGAAGAATGCACAGCTTCAGCATTTTTCCGCTGTCTCACAAGAGGACGATCCCATTATTGATCTGCAGATTCCATGACTCCAGCCACAATGCAGGTAGGTGCCAACTACCTGTTGTCATCTGTTTTCATCTGTGCTTACCTGGATTCATGGACAAGCGGTCGAAAAAAGATCCAACTTTGCATAGGTTCGCCAGGGAGTTATCTCGACTACGTCGAGATTCCGATTTATCACAGAATGCCCTTGCTGCGAAACTTCGCATGAGCGGAGCCACCATCGGGCACTATGAGCGGGCGGAACGGGCTCCAACCAAGCGAACGGTGGCGCTCCTGGACGAAGTTCTTCATGCTCAGGGAGAACTCCTCGCACTTTGGCCACAGCTCAGCCATACGCACGCTCCCGCATACGCGACCACGTTCTTCGGCGCGCTTCCCCATGCCAGCCTGTTGCGGGACTACCACCCACTCCTGGTGCCAGGACTACTCCAATCCGAGGCCTACGCCCGGGCCACTATCAAGGCCGGGAGTGTGCGCGCGACGGAGGAAGAGATCGAAAAGCTGGTGGAAGCCCGCATGCAGCGCCAAGAGGAGGTGGCACGGTCGAGGCTGGCGATGTGGGCGATCGTCGCCGAGCAGGTGATCCGGCATTTGGAGCAGGACCCCGACCTCCTGGAGTCGCAGGTGGAGCGCCTGCTCTCTGCGGTCGACACTGGCCGTGTCGAACTCCAGGTCCTGCCCTCCACGCTGAGCATTCGGCGGCATCCCGGTCTGTCCGGTGCTTTCAGCGTGTTGACCTTCTCCTTCCAGCCGGACGTCATGTACGTCGAAGGCCCCGGGAGTGGCACGATGATCACCGATGCAGCAGTGGTCGAAGAGACCACCTTGGCATTCGGAAAGATCCAGGCTGCGGCCCTCTCCCCGGAGCAGACCGTGGACTTTCTCAAGCAGATCAGAGGAGATTTCCATGAGTGACGCGACGTGGCACAAGTCCAGCTACAGCAACCAGCAGGGCGGTCACTGCGTTGAGGTGGCCGAAGGTGCTGTCACCGGCATCCGCGACACCCGGAACCGACACCTCGGGCACCTCGAAATCCCCGCCGCCGAGTGGACCGCCCTCCTCCGCACGGCCACCGTGCACGACTGACGGCACCGCCCCTAGAGAGCCCGGTCGGCCAGGCGGACGAAGGCCGCGACCACCTCGGGGCCGTGCACGAGGTCGGCGTCGTTGTGGCCCGCGCCCGGGAGGACCACCTCCTCCACCAGGTTCGGGCTGGCGGCGGCGACCTCCCGGCTCTGCTCCGGCGGCACGACGCAGTCGGCCTCCCCGATCACCACGGTGGTGGGGACGTCGATCCCCGCCACCTGTTCGGCCACCGGGTAGCGGTCCCACAACAGCAGCCGCACCGGAAGGAACGGGTACTGCCGCTCCCCCATGTCCGCCAGGGAGCTGAACGGCGAGCGCAGGAACAGCGCCGCCGGCGGTCGGCCGACCGCCAGGCCGGTCGCGACGGCGGCGCCCAGGCTCTCCCCGAAGTAGAGCGTGCGGTCGGCGGTGAACCCCCGTTCGGCCAGGTGGTCGGCGGCGGCGTGGGCGTCGGCGGCCAAGCCCTCCTCCGAGGGCGAGCCCTCGTTGCCCCCATAGCCCCGGTAGTCGAACAGCAGCACCGAGAAGCCTTCGTCGGCCAACGCCCGGGCCAGCGGCGCCCGGCCCTCCCGGTCGCCCGCGTTGCCGTTGGCGACCAGGACGGCGGCCCCGCGGTCGCGCCCCGGCGGCGGCACGAACCAGCCGTCCAGCCCGAGCCCGTCGTCGGTGGTCAGGCGCACCGCCTCGGCACCCGGGAGCACCTCGGCGGCGAGCGGCGGGGCTCCGACCGAGGGCAGGTAGATGACCGACCGCTGCCCCGCCCACAGGAATCCCACCAGGATCAGGACCAGGGCGACGGGGACCAGCACCGCGGTCACGGGCACGCGACCTCTCTTCACGGAACCTGGGTATCACACACGCCGTCACCCTCGGGTGAGGCGGAAGCGGGACCGGTACGCCGACGGGCTCACGCCGGTGTGCGCCCGCACCGCCTCGCGCAGGTTGGCCGTGGTGCCCAGGCCGCTGACCCGGGCCACGGCGGCCAGGTCCAGCTCCGTGCCCTCCAGCAGCCGCCGGGCGGCGAGCACGCGTTCGGCCCGCAGCCACGCCAGCGGCGTCGTCCCCAGCTCGGCTCGGAAGCGCCGGTGCAGGGTCGCCTGGCTGACCGCGGCGCGGGCCGCCAGGTCGGCGACCGCGAGCGGCCCGTCCAGGCGCTCGCGGGCCCACTCCAGCACCGGCGCCAGCGACACGCCGGCGGTCTCGGGGACGGGCGCGGGCACGAACTGGCGCTGCCCGCCCTCCCGGTGCGCGGTGAACACCAGCCGCCGGCTCACCGACGCCGCCGCCTCCGCGCCGTGGTCGCGCCGGACCAGGTGCAGCCCCAGGTCCAGGGCGGCGGCGCTGCCCGCCGCGGTGAGCACGTCGCCGTCGTCCACGAACAGCACGTCGCGCTCCAGCCGCACCCGCGGGTACAGCCGGGCGAACAGCTCCTCGTGCCGCCAGTGGGTGGCCGCCCGGCGCCCGTCCAGCACCCCCGCGGCGGCCAGGGTGAAGCTCCCCGTGCAGAAGCTCACCAGCCGCGCCCCGCGCGCGTGCGCCGCGCGCACCGCACCGACCACCTCCGGCGCGGGAGGCTCCCAGGGGTCGGGGCGGTTGGGCACGATCACCGTGTCCGCTCCGGCCACCGCGTCCAGGCCCGCCAGGCCGGACAGGGTGAACAGGCCCAGGTGCACCGGCACCGCCGGGGCGGCCGAGCACACCGTGAGCGTGTACCACTCCCGGTCGATCTCGGGCCGGCGCAGCCCGAACAGCTCGGTGGCCACCCCCATCTCGAACGGGTTGGACCCGGCGTCCACGATCAGCGCCACCCGGTGCGAGGAATCTTGCGACATGTGCGATTCCTAGCACTTCCCGTGCCCGCGCACCACCGCGAGGATGGCGGGCATGAGCGAGAACCCCATCGACCTGACCGCCGCGCTGGCCTCCTTCGAGCAGCTGTGGAGCCCGCGTGTCGTCACCCGGGTCAACGACTACGACGTCCGGGTCGCCAAGGTGCGCGGCGAGTACGTCTGGCACGCCCACCAGGACACGGACGAGTTCTTCCTGCTGATCGAAGGCGACCTGCGCATCCGGTTGCGCGACGGCGCCGGCGCACCCGAGCGCACCGTCACCCTGCGCCCCGGTTCGGTGTTCGTGGTGCCGCGCGGGACAGAGCACCGGCCCGAATCCGACGGCGGCGCCTCGATCCTGCTGTTCGAGCCCACCGGGACCCTGACGGTGGGCGACCACCGGGGAGAGGTCCCCGACCACGTCGACGCCACCGCAGGCCACCCCCTGGAGGTCTCCTGAGCGCCCGGGCGGCCCGGGCTCAGGAGGCGGACGTGAGCTCGGGGAGCAGGTTCTCCGCGGCGTAGGCGAAGAAGTCGTCCGCGTCGGCCCCCGCGTTCATCAGGACCAGGTGGTCGAACCCGGCCTCGGCGAAGGTCCGGACCTGCTTCAGGTGCTCCTGGGGGTCCGGGCCCGCCGACGCCATCTGGCGCATGTCCTCGGGACCGCTGAGCGAGGTGGCCGCCTCGAAGTTGATCGGGTTGGGCAGTTCCGACATCACCTTCCAGCCGCTGAGGCCGAACCGGAACCCCTCCCAGGCCCGCTGGAGGGCGGTGTCCACATCGTCGGCGACGGCCAGCGGCACCTCCACGTACCGGGGCCCGTCGCCCCCGGCGGCCTGGTAGGCCTCCACCAGCTCCGGCTTCGGCTCGGTCGCGAACAGCCCGTCGCCGTGCTCCGCGGCCAGGGCCGCGGCCTGTTCGCCGCCCGCTGCGACGATGATCTCGGGCGGGGTGTCGGGCAGGTCGAACACCCGGGCGTCGTCCAGGGTCAGGTACTCCCCCTCGAAGGAGTGGTACCCCCCGGTCCACAGCATGCGGATGATCTGGAGCGACTCCCGGAGCATCGCGTGCCGGACGGTGACCGAGGGCCACGCGTCCCCCACCACGTGCTCGTTGAGCCGCTCCCCCGAGCCCACGCCCAGGAAGTGCCGCCCGCCCGACAGCACCGCCGTGGTGGCCGACATCTGGGCGACGATCGCCGGGTGGTACCGCATCGACGGGCAGGTCACCCCGGGGCCGATGCGGATGCGCTCGGTGGCCTGCGCGATGGCCGCCATCACCGACCAGGCGAACGGCGAGTGCCCGTGCTCGAACAGCCAGGGGTGGTAGTGGTCGCTGATCTCCACGAAGTCGAACCCGAGTTCCTCGGCGCGCACCGCCTGGCGCACCAGCTCGGGGACGCTGTACCGCTCGGCCATGAGCTTGAACCCGATCTCCACGATCGCTCCTCTCGGTCGGATGACGCAGGGGTGCCACTGCCCCGCACCGGCCGCGGGAACACACGCGGTCCGCGGGCCTTGGGCGAGTTTTGGGCTGCCGTTTCTGCGTCCGGTCCGTATCGTGGGGCCCGCCGATCCGAGAGGAGCCCCATGTCCATCCGGGACCTGCTGCGCGGCCTGCCCGTCTTCGCCGGGGAACTGCCCGGGTTCGACCCCTCCGCCGCGCCGGACGACCCCCTCGCGCTGTTCACCTCGTGGTTCGAACGTGCGGTGGCCGGGGGTGTGTCCGAACCGCACGCCATGGCCGTCGCGACGGCGGACGAGACGGGGGCGCCCTCGGCGCGGGTGGTCATCCTCAAGGACCTGACCCCCGAGGGCTGGTGGTTCGCCACCACGACGACCTCGCGCAAGGGCCGGGAGCTGGCGGTCGACCCGCGGGCCGCGCTGCTGTTCCACTGGCGCGAGCAGGGCCGCCAGGTGCGGGTCGGGGGCACCGCCGAGCTCGCCTCCCCCGAGCGGTGCGCCGCGGACTTCCTGGAGCGCCCGCCGCAGTCGCGGGCCGCCGGGCTGCACGGCCGCCAGAGCGACCCGCTGGCCGACCCCGCCGAGGTGGGCCGGGCCTTCGAGGAGAGCCGGGCCCGGGTGGAGGAGGATCCGTCGCTGGTGCCCGGGGACTGGGGCCTGTACCTGGTGCGTCCGGTGGAGGTGGAGTTCTGGCAGGGCTCCCCCGACCGCCGCCACGTCCGCCTGCGCTACCGGCGGGAGGAGCCCGGCGGCCCCTGGGAGCGCGGTCTGCTCTGGCCCTAGCCGGAGCCCGTGATGGCGGCGACGGCGGCGTCGACCGCCGCGCGCTGCGGGGCGGGGGAGGCGCCCGGGGGCTGGCGGGCGGCGGTGATCCAGATCCCGTCCACGAGCACGAGCAGGAGTTCCGCCGCCGACCCCGGGTCCAGGCCCGGGGCGAGTTCGCCCTGTTCGGCGGCGTAGGCCAGGGCCGCCCGCAGGGCGGCGCGCGCCCGGGCGTCCAGTTCGGCGAGGGTGTGCGCGAAGTCGGGGACGACGGCCGCCCGCGCGTAGAAGGCCGCCCAGGCCCGGGCCTGGGCGCGCCGCTCGTCATCGGCGGGCAGCAGGTCGAGCAGGACCGCCCGCAGCCCCTCGGCGAAGGTCGCCTTCCCCGGTCCGATCCGGATGCCGGAGAACCGCGCCTCGACCGCCTCGACCGCGTCGCGGAACGCGAACGCCAGGAGTTCGTCCTTGGTGGCGAAGTCGCGCTGGACCGCCCCCGCGGACAGTCCGGCCTCGGCGGCGACCGCGCGGATGCTCACGCCCTCCAGGCCTTCGCGGGCGGCGATGCGCCGCAGCGCCGCGGCCACCTCGCGGCGGCGGGCGTCCTTGTCGACGTACTTGGGCACCGGCCCATTGTGGCACGCACCCTCTTGCGATACGTTCGTATCAATACGAGCGTATCGAACATGGGATGCCGACATGATCCGACTCCTCGCACTGCTGCTCTCCGGGGTGACGGCCCTCCTCGTCGCCGCGGCGGTCGCGGTGGTGCTGCTCCCCCCGCCCTCCTGGGAGTTCTGGCAGTACGGCCTGCTGCTCCTGGAGTTCGCGCTGCCGTCCGCCGCGGTCGCCGCACTGGGCGTGCTCCTGGCGCTGGCCGGGCGCACCGCCCGCCCCCGCCTCTCCGCGGTCCTGGCCGCCGTGAACGCGGTGGCCCTGGCCGCCGCCCTGGTCCCGCCCGCCTCCACCTGGTGGGCGGCACGGCAGGCGGGAGCACCGGTCTCCCTCGCCGGCTACGCCGACGGCCTCGCCACCTCCGCCGACCGGGAACCGCTCACCCTGGTCTACGCCTCACCCGGCGGCGAGGACCTGGAGATGGACGTCTGGCGGCCGCGGGAGCCCGCGGACGGGCCGCTGCCCGTGGTGGTCAACGTGCACGGCGGCGCCGAGGACCTGCCCCAGAGCCTGCTCCCCCGCTGGGACACCTGGCTGGCCGACCGGGGCCACGTGGTCTTCGAGGTCGACTACCGGTTCTTCCCCGACGGCGAGGGGACCGCCGCCGTCGCCGACGTGCGCTGCGCGCTGGGCCGGATCCGCGAGGGCGCCGCCGGGTACGGCGGAGACCCCGACCGCATCGTCCTCACCGGCCAGTCCGCCGGGGGCCTGATCGCCCTGCTGGCCGCCTACGCCCCCGCCGGGGACATCCCGCCGAGCTGCCCCGTGGAGCACGTGCCGGTGACGGCCGTCGCGGCCTGGTACTCGGCGGCCGACGGCACCGCCGACGCCGCGCCCTACCCCTGGCGGCTGCGCAACTCGCCCATTGCGGCGGACCTGGACCGGGAGAGCGAGAGGATGACCGGCGGCGACCCCGCGCTGTACGCCGCGATGTCCCCGCTGCACCACGTCTCCCCCGGGGCCCCGCCCACGCTCCTCGTCACCGCCGGACACGACCTGTTCCTCCGCCCCGAGGACAACCGCCGCCTGGCCGCCCGGCTGGCGGAGGCGGGCGTGGAGCACCGGCTGGTCGAGATCCCCTGGGCGGAGCACATGTTCGACCTCAACTGGGGCGGCCTCGCCTCGCAGTGGGCCCGCCACGAGCTCGCCGGGTTCCTCGACCGGCACACCGGGGGAAAACCCGGTGCGGAGCACGGCCGCGGTTCCTAGGATCGCGGCCATGACGAACTCGGAACACCTCCCCCTGCACGGCAGGACCGCCCTGGTCACCGGCGTCTCCCGGCGCAGGGGCATCGGGTACGCGATCGCCGCGCGGCTGGCCGGGCTGGGCGCCGACCTGTTCATCCACCACCACCGGGCACACGACACCGGCCAACCTTGGGGCGGCGACGACCTCGACGAGGTGCGCGCGGGGCTGCGGGCCGCCCTGCGCCCCGGCGCCGCCTTCGGCGACCTGGGCCTGGACCTGGCCGGACCGGACGCGCCCGAGCGCCTCATCGCCGCCGCCCGGGACCTGACCGGCTCCCTCCACGTGCTGGTGTGCAACCACGCCCGTTCGGGCGGGGACGGCTCCCTGCTGGACATGACCGCCGAGAAGCTGGACGGCCACTGGTCGGTCAACACCCGCTCCACCCTGCTGCTGACGTCGCACTTCGCCCGGGTCTTCAGCGGGTCGGAGGAGGCGCCCGCGGCCCGGCCCGGGGACCGGCGGGCTCTCTCCGGACCGCTGGACGAGCACGCCACCGGCCGGGTGTTCTGGACGACCTCCGGGCAGATCCACGGCCCCATGGCCGGCGAGGTGGCCTACGCGGCGAGCAAGGCGGCGCTGGCCGGGCTCACCGCCACCGCGGCCGCCGAGCTGCTGCCGCTGGGGATCGTGCTCAACACGATCGATCCGGGGCCGGTGAACACCGGCTACCTGGACCCCGGGTCCACCGACCGCGACCCGGCGGTCATCGGGCAGGTACTGGCGGCCACGCCCTTCGGGAGGTTCGGGCACCCGTCCGACCCGGCCCGGCTGGTGGGCTGGCTGGCCTCGGACGAGGGGCGCTGGGTCATCGGCCAGGTGATCACCACCGACGGCGGCTTCTCCCTGGGCGTCGGCCGCTGATCCTGCACCCCCACGGAACCGAACCCGATTCTGTTATCCCTGCTCGCAAGGGGATAGGATGCGCGGCACCCGGCCGCCTGCGAACAGGAACGGAAAAGTACGCCATGCCCCCGACACACGAGGTGTTCAACCAGGCCGCCCCGCTCGGTGACCACAACGCCGCCGACGACCCGGCCCTGCTGGAGGGTGTGCGGCGCGAGGGCGCCGCCTGGGCCGAGCCCGAGGTCCGCGAGGTCGGCGACGCCGCCGGAACGGAGCGGGTCCGCTCCTGGGGCGAGTCCGCCAACACCTACCCCCCGGTCCTGCGCACCCACGACCGCTACGGGCACCGCATCGACGAGGTCGACTACCAGCCCGCCTACCACGTCCTCATGGACCAGGCCGTGGAGTTCGGGCTGCACGCCGCCCCCTGGGCAGACGAGCGGCCGGGCGCCCACGTGGCCCGGGCCGCCAAGTTCTACCTGTGGTCCCAGCCCGAGGCGGGCCACGGGTGCCCGATCTCCATGACCTACGCGGCGGTCCCCGCGCTGCGCCACGCCCCGGAACTGGCGCGGCGGTACGAGCCCCTGCTGGCCTCGCGCACCTACGACTTCGGGCTGCGCGCCCCGCACACCAAGCGCGGCCTGATCGCGGGCATGTCCATGACCGAGAAGCAGGGCGGCTCGGACGTGCGCGCCAACACCACGCGCGCCGTGCCCACCGGCGAGGGGCACCACCTGCTCACCGGCCACAAGTGGTTCACGTCCGCGCCGATGAGCGACCTCTTCCTCACGCTGGCGCAGGCGCCCGAGGGGCTGAGCTGCTTCCTGGTGCCGCGGGTGCTGGAGGACGGCACCCGCAACGGGCTGCACATCCAGCGGCTCAAGGACAAGCTCGGCAACAGGTCCAACGCCTCGGCGGAGCTGGAGTACGACGGCGCGGTCGCCCACCTGGTGGGCGAGGCGGGCCGCGGGGTCCCGACCATCATCGAGATGGTCAACAGCACCCGGCTGGACTGTGTGATCGGCTCGGCGGCGGGGATGCGGGCGGCGCTCACCCACGCCCTGCACCACGCCGGGCACCGGTCGGCGTTCGGCAGGCCGCTGGTGGAGCAGCCGCTCATGCGCAACGTGCTCGCCGACCTGGCCCTGGAGTCGGAGGCGGCCACGGCGCTGATGATGCGGCTGGCGGGCGCGGTGGACCGGTCGGTGCACGGTGACGGGGCCGAGACGGCGTTCCGCCGGCTGGCCGTGGCCGTGAGCAAGTTCTGGGTGACCAAGCGCCAGCCCGCGCACGCCGCCGAGGCCCTGGAGTGCCTGGGCGGCAACGGGTACGTGGAGGAGTCGGGCATGCCCCGGCTGTTCCGGGACTCCCCGCTCAACTCCATCTGGGAGGGCTCGGGCAACGTGGCCGCCCTGGACGTGCTGCGCGCCATGGGCCGCAGTCCGGAGTCCGTGGAGGCGTTCTTCGCCGAACTGGGCGCCGCCCGCGGTGTGGACGACCACTACGACACGGCCGTCAAGCGGCTGGAGCAGGTCCTGGGCGACCCGGAGGAGGCCGAGTACCGGGCGCGGTCGGTGGTGGAGCTGATGGCGCTCACCCTCCAGGCGTCGGTGCTGCTGCGCCACTCCCCCACCCCGGTGGCCGAGGCGTTCACCGCCTCCCGGCTGGGCGGCGAGTGGGGGCACGTCTTCGGCACCCTGCCCCGGGGAGTCGACACCGACCTGATCCTGGACCGGGCCCGGCCGCGGGTCTGAGCGCCGTGCCGCCCCCTCCCGGTGCGGGAGGGGGCGGCGTGGCCCCCGGGGTCCTTTCGTGGACCGACCAGTGGTGCGCGTCTACAATTCTTCTTCCGGACCGCCCCGCATATCATCACAAATCATGATCTCCACCGGCGCCGAGCCCGGGTTGAGACGTCCGATGAATGATCATCGGCCCAGTCCGGCATACTTCTGCGGCCGGAGCGGAAGAAAGAAGTCGTCACGAACACGACCATCCGCTTTCGGACCATCGCCGGATCGTCCGCGCACCCGTCCGCAACTGGGAGCGCTCACGGACATAACGTTCGATACGGTACGAAAGCCCTGATTTCAAGAGACAGCTAACGCCTATGGTGGAAGTCTGGCCAGGTAGTTCCTATCCTCTGGGTGCGACCTACGACGGATCCGGTACCAATTTCTCGCTCTTCTCCGAGGCAGCCGAGCAGGTCGAGTTGTGCCTGTTCGACGACGACGGCGAGGAGACCCGTATACCCCTGACCGAATACGACGGATTCGTCTGGCACGGGTACCTTCCCGGCATCGGCCCGGGCCAGCAGTACGGGTACCGCGTCCACGGTCCCTACGCACCCGAGCGCGGACTGCGCTGCAATCCCAACAAACTGCTCACAGATCCCTACGCCAAAGCACTGAACGGCAATCTCACCTGGCACGAATCGCTGTTCAGCTACCACTTCTCCGACCCCGGCCGCAAGAACACCGCGGACAGCGCCCCCTACGTGCCCAAGTGCGTGGTGGTGAGCCCGTTCTTCGACTGGGGCAACGAGTCCAGACCGCGCACCCCGTACCACCAGACGGTGATCTACGAGGCGCACGTGCGCGGCCTGACCATGCGCCACCCCGGCATCCCCGAGCACCAGCGGGGGACCTACTCGGGGCTGGCGCACCCGGCGGTCATCGACTACCTCACCTCGCTGGGGGTGACGGCGGTCGAGCTCATGCCGGTGCACCACTTCGTGCCGGAGCACGCCATGGTGGCCCGCGGACTGACCAACTACTGGGGGTACAACACCCTCGCCTTCCTGGCCCCGCACAGCGGGTACGCGGCGCGCGGATCACGCGGGCAGCAGGTCCAGGAGTTCAAGGCGATGGTGAAGTCGCTGCACGAGGCGGGCATCGAGGTGCTGCTCGACGTGGTGTACAACCACACCGCCGAGGGCGACCACATGGGGCCGACCCTGTCGCTGCGGGGCATCGACAACCTCAGCTACTACCGCGTCGGGGACCAGGACCAGCGCTACTACCTCGACTACACGGGGTGCGGCAACAGCCTCAACGTCCGGCACCCGCACTCGCTGCAGCTCATCATGGACTCGCTGCGCTACTGGGTCCTGGAGATGCACGTGGACGGGTTCCGGTTCGACCTGGCGTCGGCGCTGGCCCGGGAGTTCCACGACGTGGACCGGCTGAGCACGTTCTTCGACATCGTCCAGCAGGATCCGGTGATCTCGCAGGTCAAACTGATCGCCGAACCCTGGGACGTGGGCCCGGGCGGCTACCAGGTGGGCAACTTCCCGCCGCTGTGGACCGAGTGGAACGGCAAGTACCGGGACACCGTGCGCGACTACTGGCGGGGCGAGCCGGTGCTGGGCGAGCTGGCCTCGCGCCTGTCGGGCTCCAGCGACCTCTACCAGGACGACGGCCGCCGCCCGGTGGCCTCGATCAACTTCTTCACCTGCCACGACGGGTTCACCCTGGCCGACCTGGTCTCCTACGACCACAAGCACAACGAGGCCAACGGCGAGGACAACCGCGACGGCACCGACGACAACCGGTCCTGGAACCACGGGGTGGAGGGCCCCACCGAGGACCCCGCGATCATCACGCTGCGCCGCCGCCAGGTCCGCAACTTCCTCACCACGCTGTTCCTGTCCCAGGGAGTGGTGATGCTGTCCCACGGCGACGAGGTGGGGCGCACCCAGGGGGGCAACAACAACGCCTACTGCCAGGACAACGAGATCTCCTGGATCGACTGGAAGGCGGCCGGTCTCGGCGAGGGGGAGGAGCCCGAGAACGACCTGCTGGACTACGTCCGCAAGCTCGCGCGGCTGCGCAGGGAGCACCCGGTGTTCCGGCGCCGGCGCTTCTTCCGGGGGAGCTCGGTGGAGGGCGGCGGCTCCCCGGCCGCGGGCGGCCGGCAGGGGCCGCCCGACATCGCCTGGCTGCGCCCCGACGGGAAGCCGATGAACGGGGGCGACTGGAACGGCCCGGGGCGCGCCCTGGGGGTGTTCCTCAACGGTGACGCCATCACCGAACCGGACCCGCGGGGGCGGCGCATCCGGGACAGCTCGTTCCTGCTGCTGCTCAACAGCGGCCCGGACGCGGTGGACTTCACGGTGCCGGGCACCGAGTACGGGATGGCGTGGGAGACGGTGCTGGACACCGCCGAGCCGGACGTGGTGGACCGGCCGTTCGTGACGGCGGGCGGCCCGGTCCGCGTCATCGACCGGGCGCTGGTCCTGCTGCGCCGGGTGTCCCACCGCACGGGCGGCAAGGCCTGAGAAGAGGCCGACGGACCGGTCGGCCCCGGCGCGTGCCGGGGCCGACCCGCGACACGGGGCCCGGGCGGAACGGCCGCGCGCCCGCACAGGCCCTACGCTGGTGGACCATGGTCGGCAACGATGCGCACCCGGTGTTCCGCGAGCTCCTCCCCTCCCCCGGCGGGGAGGTGGACCTGGCCGACGCCTACGCCCACCCCGTCGGCCTGGACCGGCCCTGGGTACGGGCGAACATGGTGGCCAGTGTGGACGGCGGGGCCATCGGGCCCTCCGGGCGCAGCCGTGACCTGTCCTCCCCCGCGGACCGCCGGATCATGGGCGTCCTGCGAGGCCTGTGCGACGTGGTGCTGGTGGGCGCGCAGACCGCGCGGGTGGAGGACTACGGCCCCGTCAAGGACCGGGCCTCCTGGGCCGCCCTGCGCGCCGGGCGCCCGGCGACCCCCGCCGTCGCCGTCGTCTCACGCACCCTGGACCTGCCCGGCCACCTGCTCACCGACGCCCCGGCGCACGCGCGCACCATCGTGTTCACCGTCGCCTCGGCCCCCGCCGAACGCCGTGCGCAGGTGGCCCGCCACGCCGACCTGGAGGTCGTCCGCGGGGAATCGGTCACCCCCGCGCACATCGTCAACGCCCTGGCGGGCCGGGGGCTGTACCGCGTCCTCACCGAGGGCGGACCGCACCTGCTGGCCGAGTTCACCGCCGCGGGGCTGCTGGACGAGCTGTGCCTGACGCTGAGCCCGCACCTGCTGGGCGCCGGGGCCCCGCGCATCGTCGCCGGCGGGCCGGGCACCCCCGGCGCCCCCGGACACGTCTCGGTGCAGAGCACGCCCGTGCGGATGGCGCACCTGCTGAGCGCCGAGGACACGCTGTTCGCGCGCTACGTGCGCTGACGCCGACCGCCGCGGGCTCTGACCATAACCGGTCGGTTTCGGCCACCACGCAATCACGCATGAACCTTCCCGCAACCGGACATACCCGAGATGTGCCACCCAGTGGACACAACGCATCAACGGGGCTGACCGGGCCTGCCCCCGGCCGAGAGGAAGAACGTGGTGCCGACGTCCGAAAACGGACCCCCTCCACCGCTTTACAGGGAGATCGCCGAGGAACTACGGGAGCAGATCCGCTCCGGAGGGTTCGCCGACGGCGACCGCCTCCCCGGGGAGAACATCCTCATGGAGCGCCACGGCGTCGCACGGGCGACCGCGCGCCAGGCGCTCTCCGTGCTCATCAACGAGGGCCTGGCCGTGGCCGTGCGCGGCTCGGGCGTCTACGTGCGCCTCTTCCGGCCGGTGCGAAGACACGGGGCCCGGCGCCTGTCCCGTGAGCTGTGGGGCAACGGGCGGGCCATCTGGCAGACCGACAGTGAGACCCGCGGCTACGAGGTGGACCGCCTGCGGGTGGAGGAGGCGGCCGCCCGCGACCACGTGGCCCGCGTCCTGGGACTGGCCGAGGGCGATGCGGTACTGCTGCGCTCGCGGCGCTACCTCGTCGACGGCCGCCCCGTGCAGACCGCCGTCTCACACCTGCCGCTGGCGGTGGTGGGCGACGAGCCGCGGTTCCGCGAACACGACACCGGGCCCGGCGGTATCTACGCGCGGCTGGCCGAACGGGGGCTGGCCCCGGCGCGCTTCACCGAGGAGATCCGGGTCCGCATGCCCACCCCCGAGGAGACCGGCGCCCTGGCCCTGGCGCCTGGGACGCCGGTGCTGGAGGTGGCGCGCACCGCGCTGACCGCCGAGCACCGCCCCGTGGAGTTCAACGCGATCACGATGGACGGATCGGCCTACGTGTTGCAGTACGACTTCGAGGCCTGAGGCCGACCCCGGCGGTGGGGCGCCCGTGCGGGCGCCCCACCGGGGTGTTCACTCCCGCTCCCGCACCGGTCGGCGGCGCCGCCGGGAGGCGAACACCAGGTAGGCCAGGGACAGCAGCAGCGCCCCGACCGCCACGGCACCCGCCCCGGCGATGAGCAGCGCGCTCGGTTCCGTCCGCATCCAGTCGGCCACCCCGAACCCCAGCAGCAGGGAGAGGGCCACCGCCCCGACGGCGAACACCGCCAGCCCGGTGAAGAGTCTGCGGTCGTCCCACGGCTCGGCCTCGGCCCTGTCCAGGTCGATCGGGAGGGACCTCGCGGCCAGCCCGACGGCCCACTTCACCTCCCGGACCACCCCCCGGGCGAGGGAGCGGACCCCGGCGCGCGCGCCCGCCGCGGTCTGTTCGGACCGCCGGATCCCCTGCCGCACCCTACTGACTCTGTGTGTTCCCTTTTTTGCTCTTAGTGACTGTTGCGCTGTAGCGGCCATTTCACCTGCCTTGTTGCGCTTCGACCACTGAACCCTGTTCATGGCCCTACCCGGACGGAAGGAGAGCGAACGTGACCGATGGTGAAGTTAGGTGTATGCCGCGGCTAAGGACGATCTACCCACCGGCCGCCCCGGTGGCGCGGGGGACACGGGCGTCCGACGCGAGGAGACACGGGTGTCCGATTCCGGATAACGTCGAGGACATGGCTGACACAGCGGACAGGGCCCCGCACGGCGGGACCGACGGCATCCCGAAGACCGACCGGGAGTGGCGCGAGCGGCTCGGCGAACAGGCGTACTCCGTGCTGCGCCTGGGTGCCACCGAGCGCCCCTGGACCGGGGAGTACGTGGAGACGAGGACGGAGGGCGTGTACCGCTGCCGCGGCTGCGGGAGCGAGCTCTTCCGGTCCAGTGAGAAGTTCGACTCGCACTGCGGGTGGCCGAGCTTCTTCGACCCGGCGGACTCCGAGGCGGTGACCCTGGTCGAGGACCGCTCGCTGGGCATGGTGCGGACCGAGGTCCGGTGCGCCACCTGCGACTCCCACCTGGGGCACGTGTTCCACGGTGAGGGGTACGACACGCCGACCGACGACCGCTACTGCATCAATTCCGTGGCCCTGACCCTGGAGCCCACGGAGTAGGTTGGCGTACCATCCTGGTTCCGGGCGTACGCCTGCGGGCCGCCCGAGGGCGGCCCGGTGTTCACCCGATCGCCGCCCCCGGCGGATCAGGGATAATCGCATGCAACGCGCCGACGGACGGTCCCCCTCCGCCCGGCGCCGAACCACCCGCGACGAAAGCGCTCGATGACCGACGACTCACCTTCCACATCCGTCTCCCACCGGCCTCCGGCCCGCCCTCGTCTGGGTATGGCCCAGGGCTCGGCCCCCTGGCTGGTACCGGCGCTCGGCGCCGCCGGCGTCGCCGCCCTGGCGGCCCGCGGCTCCCGCGCCCGTACGGCCCTGGCCGTGCCGGTGGTGGCCCTGGCCGCCGGGATGGCGTGGTTCTTCCGCGACCCCGAACGGGGTCCGGCGACCGGGCGGGTGCTGTCCGCGGCCGACGGCGTCGTCCAGAGCATCGATGTCCGACCCGATGGACGGACCCGCGTCGCGGTGTTCATGAACCCCCTGAACGTGCACGTCAACCGTGCTCCCCTCGCCGGCGTGGTGACCCGTGTCGAACACCGCCCGGGGGGCTTCCGCCCCGCATTCGACAAGGACAGCGAGCGTAATGAACGCGTCATCTGGACCCTTGAAACCGAGATCGGTGAGATCACGGTCGTTCAAATCGCCGGCGCGATGGTCAGGCGTATCGTCCCGTATCTCGCTGCGGGGCAGAAGGTCGAACAAGGCGAGAGGATCGGCCTCATCCGGTTCGGGTCGCGCGTCGACATCCATCTTCCGGCCGGGATCACCCCGGCGGTGGAGGTCGGCCAGAGGGTCCGCGCCGGGGAAACCCGACTTGATGCCGACTGACGGCCCGCTCGCCGGCCCCCTCGCCTCCCCCGCCACCGACTCCGCGCGCATCCGCCTGGCCCTGGCCGACTACCTGACCCTGGGCAACGCCCTGTGCGGGTTCCTCGCCGTGTGCGCGCTGGTGGCGGCGCTGTCGGCGCACCTGGCCGCCGGGGCCGAGGGGCCGCTGCCGCGCAGCGCCATGGCCACGGTCGTGGGGCTGATGCTGGTGGCGGCCGCGCTGGACCTGCTCGACGGGCGGGTGGCCCGCAAGCTGGGCGGCAGCGGCATGGGCGCCGAGCTGGACAACCTCGCCGACGTCATCAGCTTCGGGTTCACCCCGGGGTTCCTGTTCGTGGTCTGGGGCACCCAGGGCGGCGGCGGAGCGCCGGCGGTGGTGGCGGGCGGCGCGGTGCTGCTGGCGGTGATCGTGCGACTGGCGCGGTTCTCCCTCCAGACGCCGGGCACCGGGTACTTCACCGGCCTGCCCTGCCCGTTCGGGGCGATGGCCGTGGTGACGGTGGTGCTGCTGGACCCGCCGCCGGCCGTCGGCGCGGTCGCGGTGCTGTTCATCTCCTGGCTGATGGTGAGCCGCATCGAGTACCCCAAGCCGCGCGGCCGCAAGGCGTACGCGGTGCTGGGCATGCTCGGCGCGGGTGTGGCCCTGGTGGTGTCCTGGGGCATGGGCCTGCCCGCCGGGCAGTGGCTGGTCTACCTGGTGAGCGTCCTGGTCCTGGTGTTCATCGTGACCGTCCCCTTCCACGTCCTGGCCACCCGGCGCGCACCGGTGGACCCGCTCCCCGCCCCGGCCGAACCGGTCGAGGAGTAGGGCGCGTACGAAGGGCGCCCCGGCGGTTCTCCGCCGGGGCGCCCTTCGTACGCGCGGGTGCGCTCAGGCCAGGGACTCCACCAGTTCGGCGACGCTCTTGCGGCGCCCCGTGTAGAAGGGGATCTCCTCACGGGTGTGCAGGCGGGCCTTGGCGCCGCGCAGGTGGCGCATGAGGTCGACGATGCGGTGCAGCTCGTCGGCCTCGAAGGCCAGCAGCCACTCGTAGTCGCTCAGGCCGAACGAGGACACGGTGTTGGCGCGCACGTCCGGGTAGGGCGCGGCCATCCGGCCGTGCTCGGCCAGCATCGCCCGGCGCTCGTCGTCGGGAAGCAGGTACCACTCGTAGGAGCGGACGAAGGGGTACACGCAGAGGTTGTCGCGGGGCTCCTCGCCCGCCAGGAAGGCGGGGACGTGGCCGCGGTTGAACTCGGCCGGGCGGTGCAGGCCCACCACGGACCACACCGGGGTGGCGGTGCGGCCGACCGCGGTGCGGCGGAACGCGCTGTAGACGTCCTGGAGGCGCTCGTGGGTGTCGGCCACCCACCAGAACATGATGTCGGCGTCGGCGCGGAAGCCCTGCAGGTCGTAGCCGCCGCGGGTGGTGACCCCCTGCTCGGCCGCCTTGTCGAGCAGGACCTGCAGTTCTTCGGCCGCGGCCGCGCGGTCGACGCCGTCCAGGCTCCCGACCTTGAACACCGACCACATGGTGTAGCGGATGAGGGAGTTGAGGTCGGTGCCTTCCTCGGCGCCGACTCCGCTGTGCTGGCCCGTCACGGGTTGACTCCTTGCTGGTTCGTGCCGTCGGCTCCGTCGCCGCGGCTGGTGCGACTGTCGGTCTGGAGGGCGGCCGCCAGGCCACGGGCCTGGCGGTCCGCGTCGGCGATGCACGCCGGGATGCCCACGCCGCCGTAGGCCGCCCCGCACACCGCCAGCCCGCGGTGGCGGGCCAGGGCGTCGCGGACGCGGGAGACGCGGGCGGTGTGCCCGACCGCGTACTGGGGCAGGCCGCCGTCCCAGCGGGTCACCCGGCTCTGGACCGGGCGCCCGGCCAGGCCGGTGACGCGGGACAGGTCGGCCAGGGCGGCCGCGGTGAGCTCCCCGTCGGAGCGGTCCGGCAGCCCGGATTCGCCGAACCGGCCGATGGAGCAGCGCACCACGACCAGGTCCTCGCCCTGCGCGGCGAGCTCGCGGGCGAGCCAGGGCCACTTGTTGGTGGAGAAGGTGGCCGCCTTGATGGTGAGCCCGCCCTCCCCCGCCGGGACGAGGAAGCCGGTGCCGGTGAGCGGGGCGGGGAACGCCGAGGCCGGCAGGGCCAGGGTGACCAGGGCCATGGTCGCGTACTCGATGCCGCGCAGGTCGGCGGCGGCCCCGGGGTCGTGGTCGGCGAGAAGCCGGGCCGCCTCCGGCGCGGGACAGGCGAGCAGGACGCCGGCGGCCTCGATCCGGTCGCCGGTGTCGAGGTGGACGCGCCAGCCCTCGGGGAGGCGCTCCAGGGAGCGGACGCGGGTGCCGGTGCGCAGGTCCTTGCCGTGGCGGTCGGCCAGTTCCTCGGCGAGTCCGGCGATGCCGCCGTGCAGGGAGGCGAACACCGGTCCCGCGGACGGGCCGCGGCCGCCGGTGGCGGCGCGGACGCCGCGGATCAGCGAGCCGCCCCCGCGGGCCATGGGCGCGATCTGCGGCAGCGCCGCCTCCAGCGAGAGCAGGTCGGCGCGGCCCGCGTAGACCCCGCCCAGCAGCGGCTCCACCAGGCGTTCGACGACCTCGCGTCCCAGGCGGACCCCCACGTAGGCGGCGACCGGGAGGTCTCCGCGCACCGGGGTGCGCGGGCGCACCAGGTCCAGGGCGGCGCGCGCGGTCCCCCAGGGGGAGAGCACCCCGCTGCGGGCCAGCGCCCCCAGGTCGCCGGGCACGCCCATGAGCTGCCCCTTGGGCAGCGGGCGGATGCGGCCGCGGCTGTAGACGGCGGCCGCGCCCGGGCCGGGGTGCACGACGCGGTCGCCCAGGCCCAGCTCCTCGATGAGGGCGAGCGCCTCCGGGCGGCGCGCCAGCACGGATTCGGCCCCCGCGTCGACGGGCACCCCCGCCACCGGCGAGGCGCGCAGCTTGCCGCCGGGCGCGTCGGCCGCCTCGACCACGGTGACGGAGGCGCCGAGCCCGGTGAGGCGGTGCGCGGCGGTGAGTCCGGAGATCCCGCCCCCGACCACGACGACGTGCGGTGCTTCAGGCATACTCCCAGCTTCCCAGATGCCGTGGGTCACAGCGTCCCGCCGTCCCCCTGGCGTCCGGCGCACCGTGGCCCTCCCCCTCCAGGATCGTCGACGCGGGACGGGGGCGGTGCCGGGAACGTCCCGTGTCGCCAGGGCCTTTCCGCCCGATTCGGACCGTTGTCCGCTCGTTACCAGCGGTCCGAAACGGCGGTGACGGGCACCACGTCCAAGGTTCATGGCTACTTCGCTTACATCTCCGGTGCCGCGTGCCGCCGGAGTCGTGCTCTCCACGGGCTTCGCCGCCCTCCTGGTGACCTCCTGCGCGTCACCCATGTCCGGTTCCTACGATGCGGGCGGCAGCGCCGCCCACGGTGAGGCCGCCCCGGAGGCCGCGGCCGTGGAGGGGTTCTCCGACGAGGCGGGCCGTGCGGCCGACGGGGCCCTCGCCGCGGAGGAGCAGAGCGCGGACCCGGGCCTGGGCACCGGCGTCGAGGCCTCCGAGCGGAGCCTGATCCACATCGCGGACCTCACCGTGCGGGTGGAGGACGTGCCGGAGGCGACCCGGCAGGCCAAGGAGCTGACCGTGGCCGCGGGCGGCCACGTCGCCTCCGAGTCGCTGTCCACACCCACGGGCGGGATCCCCGAGGCCTACCTGACCCTGCGCGTCCCCAGCGAGGACTACGAGGACGCGCTGGAGGACCTGGCCGAGCTGGGCGACCGCTCCGACCTCGACCGGTCGGTGGAGGACGTCACCGCCGAGGTCGCCGACGTCGAGAGCCGCATCGAGTCCGCCGAGACCGCCCTGGAGACCCTGCGCGGGTACCTGGAGGAGGCCGAGAACGTCGACGACCTGCTGCGGGTGGAGCGGGAGATCCAGGACCGCCAGGCCGAGCTGGAGGCCTTCCAGGCGCGGCTGAAGGCGCTGGAGGACCAGACGACGCTCTCGACGGTGAACCTCACGCTGGTGCCGCCGCAGAGCTACGTCGAGGAGCCCCCGACGGACGGTATCGGCTTCGGCGGAGGCCTTGAGCGCGGCTGGCGGGCGCTGACCACGACGTTCGACTGGGTGGCCGTCGCGGTGGGCTGGGCACTGCCGTTCCTCGCGGTCCTGGCGGTTCCGGCCGGGCTCCTGGTGTGGTGGCTGCGCTCCCGGCGCCGCCGCGCGGGTGCGGCGCGGACGCCGGACGGGACGGGCACCCCGGCCGGGGGCGCCGCGCAGCCCTCCGGCGGAGGGGCCCCGGTCGGTGCTCCCGCCGCGCAGGCCCCGGCGGACGGAGCGGACGACGCCCAGGACGGGGGCGGGTCCGGGAAGGCTCCCGGGGACCGGTAGCCCCGCCGGAGGCGGTCCGCGGCCCCGGGACGGCAGTCCCGGGGCCGCGCGGATCAGGCCGAGGTCTCCTCGTGCACGAACGCCGTCAGGCGCTGGAGCATGTCCGGGTCGGTGTCCGGCAGCACGCCGTGGCCCAGGTTGAAGATGTGGCCGTCGGCGGTCCGGCCGCGGGACAGGATGTCGCGGGTGCGCTCGGCGACGACCTCCCACGGGGCGAACAGGGTCGCCGGGTCCAGGTTGCCCTGCAGGGCCGTGCCCGGCTGGACCCGCTGCACGGCCCTGTCCAGCGGCACCCGCCAGTCGACGCCGACGACGTCGGCACCGGCCTCGCTGAGCAGGCCCAGCAGCTCGCCGGTGCCCACACCGAAGTGGATGCGCGGCACGTCGTACTCGCTGAGCTGGCCGAAGATCCACGAGGTGTAGGGCAGCACGGAGGCGCGGTAGTCCTCGGCGCTCAGCGCGCCCACCCAGGAGTCGAACAGCTGGACCGCGCTGGCGCCCGCGTCGATCTGGGTGCGCAGGAAGCCGAGTGTGATGGCCGACAGGCGGCGCATGAGCTCGTCCCACAGCTCCGGCTCGCCGTACATGAGCGCCTTGGTGTGCTCGTGGTTCTTGGACGGCCCGCCCTCGATGAGGTAGGAGGCCAGCGTGAACGGGGCGCCCGCGAAGCCGATGAGCGGCTTGTCGCCGAGTTCGCCGGTGAGCATGCCCACGGCCTCGGTCACGTACGAAAGGTCGCCGGGCTCGATGTCGCGCAGCCGCTTGACCCCGTCCGCGTCGCGGATCGGGTCGGCCACCACCGGGCCCACCCCGGGCTTGATGTCGAGGTCGATGCCGATCGCCTTGAGCGGGACGACGATGTCGCTGAAGAAGATGGCGGCGTCGACGTCGTACCGGCGCACCGGCTGCATCGTGATCTCGGTGATCATGTCGGGACGGGCGCAGGCCTCCAGCATCGGCACGTCGGCGCGGACCCGTCGGTACTCGGGCAGGGAGCGCCCGGCCTGGCGCATGAACCACACCGGGGTGTGGTCCACGGGCAGGCGCCGGCAGGCGCGAAGGAAAGGAGAATCTTGCAGCGTCACCCCTCGATCGTGCCATGCCCGGACCGGTGCTCTCACGCGGATCGCTCCGAACGGTGACGGTGCGCGGTGTCCCCAGGGCGCCGTCCGGTGGCGGAGCGGTCCCAAGATCATCACAAAACCCCGACACGCCGGGAGATCAACGTCCACCGGGCCGTGACTCGTGCCACGGTCGTGGACGTGCCCACCCTCCTGCGACGGGGGGAGCCGCCCCCTCGGGAGCGACGCCCCGCCAGCACGCGATCACACTCAATGAAGGCTGACGTTTCCACCATGCCCGATGTCGGTAGCGCCGCGGACGCCGGCGAGACGTTCCGGCGAGCGGTCGAGGCCCTCAACGGCCCGCCCCTCAGGTCCGAGATCACCGTCCGGGAGATCCCCGCCCCGGGCCGCCTGGCCCCCCACGCCGCCGCCGTGTCGGCGGAGGTCACCGTGCACGGCGAGGAGATCGCCTGGGGGCGCCTCATCGTCCTGTACGACCCCGAGGGGACCAGGGACTGGCCAGGCCCCTTCCGGGTCGTGTGCCAGGTCAACTCCGAACTGGAGTCGGACATCGCCACCGACCCCCTGCTGGGCCCCGTGGCCTGGAGCTGGCTGACCGACGCGCTGGCCTCGCACGGGGCCTCCCACCACACGCTCAGCGGAACCGTCACCCGGGCCACCACCGAGGGGTTCGGGACCAAGGCGGGCGAGGGCTCCACCACGGAGGTGGAGATGCGCGCCTCCTGGACGCCCGAGGAGGACGGCCTGTCCGCCCACGTCACGGCCTGGCAGGCCCTGCTGGCGTCGGCCGCCGGGCTGCCCCCGGCCGACGTCGCGGACATCGCCCGGCAGCGTTCGCGGCCCTGAGGCCCCCTGCCCTCGGGGGTCGCCGGGTCCCGCGGGGCCCGGTCCGGATCCGCGCGCGGTGTCCGCAGCGCATACCGTAGTGGTGTGGCGAACGCGTTGAACTCGAAGACAGAACCCCGTGAACCAGGTGACGAGGACGCCGAGCAGGCGCCCCTGCTGCGGGAACCACGCGAAGGCCTGCCGGAGGTCACCTCCGACGCCGGCGCCCTGGCCGGGGTGATCGCCGCCGTCGCCGCCGGCAGCGGTCCGGTCGCGGTGGACGCCGAGCGCGCGTCGGGCTACAGGTACGGGCAGCGCGCCTACCTGGTCCAGCTGCGCCGGGAGGGCTCGGGGTCGGCCCTGATCGACCCGATCGCCTGCCCGGACCTGAGCGGACTGGACGAGGTCGTCCGCGACGCCGAGGTGGTGCTGCACGCCGCGCACCAGGACCTGCCGTGCCTGGGCGAGGTGAACCTGCGCCCGCAGCGGCTGTTCGACACCGAACTGGCCGGGCGCCTGCTGGGGTACCAACGGGTGGGGCTGGGCTTCATGGTGGAGCGGATGCTCCACGTGCGCCTGGCCAAGGAGCACTCCGCCGTGGACTGGTCGCAGCGCCCGCTGCCGGAGGACTGGCTGCGGTACGCCGCGCTGGACGTGGAGATCCTCATCGAGCTCCGCGACGCCCTGGAGACGGAGCTGGAGGAGGCCGGGAAGCTGGAGTGGGCCCGGGAGGAGTTCGCGTCCGTGCTGGCCGCTCCGCCCAAGGAGCCGCGCCCCGACCCCTGGCGCCGGACCTCGGGCATCCACCGGGTGCGCAACCAGCGGTCCCTGGCCGCCGTGCGGGAACTCTGGTACGAGCGCGACCGCATCGCCCAGGAGCGCGACATCTCCCCCGGCCGGGTGCTGCCGGACGCCGCGATCGTGGAGGCCGCCACGGCCATGCCCAGGAACACCACGGAGCTGAACCGCATCCGCCAGTTCGGGATCAAGCTGGCGCGCCGGTACCCGGGCACCTGGATGAAGGCGATCGACCGGGCCCGGGAGATGGCCCAGGCGGACCTGCCCCGGCCCAACGCGCCCGGCGACGGGCCGCCGCCGGTCAACCGCTGGTCCGACCGCGCCCCGGAGGCGGCGCGGCGGCTGGAGGCGGCGCGGGCGACGGTGGCGGGCATCGCGGAGGAGGTGGTGATGCCGACCGAGAACCTGCTGCTGCCGGACACCGTGCGGCGGCTGGCGTGGGCTCCGCCGGAGTCGGTGGACCCCGACTCGGTGGGGGTGTTCCTGCGCGAGCGCGGAGCCCGGGAGTGGCAGATCGGACTGACCGCGGAACCCCTGGCGACCGCCCTGAAAACCGCGGCGGAGGGGTAAACCTCTACCCATCTGGAACGTCCCCAACCCGATGTGTCCGAAGTCACTGCACCTCAGGGGCGTGGACCGCCTGTTCCATCACCTCCTGTCCGTTTAAGTTATGGAACTGTGCCTTGGAATTTCGGGGCATCGTGACCTCTTGACGGTTGGGAGGGAACGTTGCGACGGTGTGGGTGCACACCACGCGGAGAGCACCGGCGGTCCGGCCCGGTGTGTGCTTCCAAAGGATGCGATCAGGGAAAAGAGGTGAGTCCGCTGTCGTTCTGGCGTTCGCTGTTCGGGGGTACCGGACGTAAGCGCGCCGACCGGGTGCGCACCGTCGATGAGGGCGTCCCCGTGTCGGACGGACTCCCGCCGGAGGCGGACGTCCGCGCCGTGGAGCCCTCCGACGCCCTTCCCTCGCGGATCACCGCTCCCGCCGGTGTGATCGCCGACCTCGCGCCCGCGGCGGCGGGTCGCTCCGCCGCGGGGATGCCCGCCGAGGCGCCCGCCCCCACCGCCGGGATGCGCGCCGCCTCGCTGGAGCGCACCCTGCGGTCCCTGGTGGAGCGCCTGGGCACCGAGCACCCCGACACCATCACCGCCCGCAACAACCTGGCGACCAAGTACGCGCAGATGGGCCGCCGCCAGGCCGCGGTGCAGCAGTTCGAGCTGGCGCTGGCCGAGGCCGTCGAGGTCTTCGGCACCGAGCACCCGCGCACCGAGATCATCCGGGAGAACCTGGCCTGGGCCTTCGAGGACGCGGGCCGCCCCGCCGACGCCGCCGCCCAGTGGGAGGTGCTGCTGCGGGACCGGGAGAGCGCCTTCGGGCCCAGCGACGAGGACACCGTGGAGGCCCGCACCCGGCTGGCCGTGTGCTACCGGCGCAGCGGGCGCCTGGACGCCGCCATGGCGCACTACGAGCGGGCGCTGGCGGACGTGAAGGACGCCGAGCGCAGCGAGGAGCTGCGGCTGGGGCTGAGCGCCGCGCAGAACATGGCGGGCCGCCACGACGACGCCGTCCGCCAGCTGCGCATGGTCCTGGCCGGCCGGCGCCGCCGGCTCGGCAAGGGCCACCTGGACACCCTGGCCGTGCACCACCGGCTGGGCCGCGCCTACACCCAGGCGGGACGCACCGACGAGGCGGTGGAGACGCTGCGCGACGCCTACCGGGCGGCGCTGAACTCCTCCGGCGACCCGGAGGTGCGCAGGCTGACCCTGCGGCTGCGCCGCGACCTGGCGGGCGCCTACAGCGCGGCGGGCCGCCACCGCGAGGCCGGCGCCCTGTTCTGAGTCCCGACCGCCCCGCCCCCGGGGTCACTCCAGGGGGGCGGGGGCCAGGAGCTGCCCGGCGGCCAGGTCGCGGTAGAGGTCGTCGGCCTCCAGGAGCTCGGCGTGGGTGCCCACCGCCCGGACCCGTCCGGCGTCCATGACGACGATGCGGTCGGCCCCGGTGACCGTGGAGAGCCGGTGGGCGACCACGATGACGTTGGTGGTGCGGGCGGCCTCCGTCATCACCTCCTTGAGGGCGCTCTCGTTGGCGGCGTCCAGCTGCGAGGTGGCCTCGTCCATGAGCAGCAGCCGGGGTCGGCGCAGCAGGGCGCGGGCGATGGCCACCCGCTGGCGCTCGCCGCCGGAGAGGGTCACCCCGCGGTGCCCGACGACGCCGTCCGGTCCGCCGGGCAGCCGGGAGACCAGGTCGGTGAGGCGGGCCAGGGCGATCACCTCGGCCAGTTCGCCGTCGGTGGCGTCCGGGGAGGCCAAGGTCAGGTTCTCCCGCAGGGTGCCCTCCAGTACCGGCGCGTCCTGCTCCACGTATCCGATCCGGGCGCGCAGCTCCCGCAGCGGCCGGTCGCGGACGTCGACGCCGTCCAGCAGGACGCGCCCCGAGGTGGCGTCGTAGAACCGCTCGATGAGGGAGAAGACGGTGGTCTTGCCCGCACCGGAGGGGCCGACCAGGGCGGTGAGCCCGGCGCCGGAGGCGGCGAAGGAGACACCGCGGTGCACCGGGGGGAGTTCGGGCCGGTAACGGAAGGACACGTCCTCGAACACCACCGAGGCGGGGCCCTCCTCCCCGTCCGCCCGCCCGGCGGCACCGGTGTCCTCCCGGTCGAGTTCGGCGACCTCGTCGATGCGCCGGACGGCGGCCAGGCCGGTCTGCAGGCTCGTGAGCGCCGCGACCAGCGTCGAGATCGGCTCCATCAGGTAGAAGAGCAGCAGCAGGAACGCGATGAGGGTGGAGATCTCCATGCTCCCCGCCGCCACCCGGCCGCCGCCCAGCGCCAGCACCACCAGGAAGGCGGTGTTGACGAGCAGCCCGGTGGAGGTGCCCGACAGCGCGCTCCAGCCCGCGACCGCCACGCCCCGGCGCCAGGACTCCACCGCGGCCTCGTCCAGGCGGGCGAGCTCGGTCTCCTCGGCGGAGGAGGCCTTGACCGTGCGGAAGGCCCCGAAGATCCGCTCCAGGAGGCCGCCCATGGTTCCCAGGGCGGCCTGGGCCTCCTGGGTGGCCCGGCCGATGCGGGGCAGGACCAGGGCCATGAGCAGGCCGACCACGAGGATCATGCCCAGGGTGACGAGGAACAGGGCGGGGTCCAGGGCCGCCATGACGACGATTCCGCCGGCCAGCAGCACCGATCCGGTGACCAGGTCGGTGAGGCCGCTGGTGGCGACGGTGCGCAGCAGGGTGGTGTCGGCGGTCAGCCGGGCCACGAGGTCGCCGGGGGTGAGCCGGTCGACCTCGGCCACCCGCAGCCGGACCAGGGAGCCCGCCAGCCCGCGGCGCACGTCCAGCACGATGCCCTGGCCGGTGCGCTCCAGCAGGAAGGAGCCCAGGGCGCCGATCACGGCCCCGCTCACGACCGCGGCGGCCAGCAGCAGCACGGGGCCCAGCAGCGGGTCGCCGGCGCCCAGGGCGTCGATGACGTACTTGGCCACCAGGGGCTGGACCAGTCCGGCCGCCCCGCCCAGCAGGGTCAGGGTGCCGCCCAGCAGCAGGATCCGCAGGTGCGGACGGGTGTAGGAGAACAGCCGTCGCAGGGGTGCGCGCGGTGCGGCGCGCAGCATCTCCTCGTGTTCGCTCTCGTCGGCCAAAGGTCCTCTCCCCGTCCGTGTCGGTTCCCCGTCGCCGCCCCGGATCCGTGCGAAAGTGTGCACGCCGGGGCATCACCGGCCGTTCCAGTCAACCGGTCCGCACGGGGCCCGCGCATCCGACGAAAGTCAGGAGGCGGGGCCGCCGATCGTCGATGTCGGCCGGGGGCGCGCACACGTCGGAATGCGGCACTCGCGCAATTTGTTACCGACGAGTAGCATGGGCTCGAAAGTCCACTCACACCTTGGAGAAGGAGGGGCCATCGTGCCGCGAACCGCCCGCGATGTCGTATTCGTCGACGGGGTCCGCACCCCGTTCGGCAAGTCAGGCAAGGGCCTCTACGCCGAGACGCGCGCCGACGACATGGTCGTCCGTGTCATTCGCGAACTGATGCGCCGCAACCCGGGGCTGCCCCCGGAGCGCATCGACGAGGTGGCCATCGCCGCCACCACCCAGATCGGCGACCAGGGCCTGACCATCGGGCGTACCGCCGCGATCCTGGCCGGGCTGCCGCGCAGCGTCCCCGGCTACGCCATCGACCGCATGTGCGCCGGTGCCCTCACCGCCGTGACCACCTCCGGCGCGGGCATCGCCTTCGGCGCCTACGACGTGGTCATCGCGGGCGGCGTCGAGCACATGGGCCGCCACCCCATGGGCGAGGGCGTCGACCCCAACCCGCGCTTCCTCTCCGAGAAGCTGGTCGACCCGTCCGCGCTGGTCATGGGCAACACCGCCGAGAACCTGCACGACCGGTACCCCTCCATCACCAAGGAGCGTGCCGACGCCTACGCGGTGCGCAGCCAGGAGAAGGTCGCCAAGGCCTACGCCGACGGCAAGATCCAGCCCGACCTGGTCGAGGTCGTCGTCCGCTCCCTGGAGCAGGGCTACGGCCTGGCCACCAAGGACGAGCCGCCGCGGCCGGGCACCACCATGGAGTCGCTGGCCGGCCTCAAGACCCCGTTCCGGGCGCACGGCAACGTGACCCCCGGCAACGCGGCGGGCCTGAACGACGGTGCCACCGGCGCCATCCTGGCCGCCGAGGAGGTCGCCGGGGAGCTGGGCCTGGACGCCAGGATGCGCCTGGTCGACTTCTCCTTCGCCGGCGTCGAGCCCGAGGTCATGGGCGTCGGCCCGGTCCCGGCCACCGAGAAGCTGTTCGCCCGCCAGGGCATCTCGATGGACGACATCGGCCTCATCGAGATCAACGAGGCCTTCGCCGTCCAGGTGCTCGCCTTCCTGGAGCACTTCGGCATCGCCGACGACGACGCCCGCGTCAACCCGTGGGGCGGCGCGATCGCGCTGGGCCACCCGCTGGCCTCCTCCGGCGTGCGACTGATGATGCAGCTCGCCCGCCAGTTCGCCGAGCGTCCCGACGTCCGCTACGGCATCACCACCATGTGCGTCGGTATGGGCATGGGCGGCACCGTGCTCTGGGAGAACACCAACTACGAGGGGGGCAAGTGAGCACCGCACTGGACTCTGCGCGCGAGCTGTTCAAGGACGAGGTCGTCACCAGGGCGATCTCCCGCGACATCGAGCTCCCCTACGGTGCCGGCACCGCCGTCCTGATCACCCTGGACAACGGCCACGACCACACCCGGCCCAACACCTTCGGCCCCGGCGGCCTGCTCAGCCTGGACGCCGCGATCGAGGCGGCCCGCGGCCGCAAGGACATCGTGGCGGTGGCGGTCACCGGCAAGCCGTTCATCTTCGCCGTGGGCGCCGACCTGAGCGGCGTCCCCGCGATCCAGAACCGCGAGCAGGCGCTGGCCATCGGCAAGCTCGGCCACGACGTGTTCCGCAAGCTCGGCGAGCTGGACGTGCCGACCTTCGCGCTCATCAACGGCGCGGCCATGGGCGGCGGCGTCGAGGTGGGCCTGCACTGCACCTACCGCACCATCTCCTCGGGCGTCCCGGCCGTGGCGCTGCCCGAGACCTTCCTGGGCCTGGTGCCCGGCTGGGGCGGCACCTACCTGCTGCCGAACCTGATCGGCGCGGAGAAGGCCCTCAAGGTCATCATCGACAATCCGCTGGCCCAGAACAAGATGCTCAAGGGCACGCAGGCGTTCGAGCTGGGCATCGCCGACGCGATCTTCGAGCCCGCCGACTTCGTCGAGGAGTCCCTGCGCTGGGCCGCCCGGGTCGTCAAGGGCGACGTCGAGGTCGAGCGCCCCGCGGTCGACAAGGGCGAGGCCTGGGACAACGCGGTCAACATGGCCCGGTTCGTGGTCGAGGGCAAGCTGCACGGCGCCGCCCCCGCCCCGGCCCGCGCCGTCGAGCTGGTCGCCGAGGCCAGGAACCGCACCCGGGACGAGGGCTTCGCCGCCGAGGACGAGGCCCTGGCCGACCTGATCATGAGCCCCGAGCTCAAGGCCGGGCTGTACGCCTTCGACCTGGTGCAGAAGCGCGCCAAGCGGCCCGCCGGCGCGCCGGACAAGTCGCTGGCCCGCAAGGTCACCAAGGTCGGCGTCGTGGGCGCCGGGCTGATGGCCGGGCAGCTGGCGCTGCTGTTCGCCCGCCGCCTGGACGTACCGGTCGTCATGACCGACCTGGACCAGGAGCGCCTGGACAAGGGCGTCGCCTACGTCCACGGCGAGGTCGACAAGCTCCTGAAGAAGGGGCGTGTCGACCAGGACAAGGCCAACCACCTCAAGGCCCTGGTCACCGGTTCGCTGACCAAGGACGCCTTCGCGGACGCCGACTTCGTCATCGAGGCCGTGTTCGAGAAGATGGAGGTCAAGCAGAAGGTGTTCGCCGAGGTGGAGGCCGTGGTCTCCCCCGAGGCGATCCTCGCCACCAACACCTCCTCGCTGTCCATCACCGAGATGGCCGCCGGGCTGGAGCACCCCGAGCGGGTCGTCGGCTTCCACTTCTTCAACCCCGTCGCCGTCCTGCCGCTGCTGGAGATCATCCGCGGCGGGAAGACCGACGACGCCTCCCTGGCCACGGCCTTCGCCGTCGCCAAGAAGCTGAAGAAGACCGCCGTCCTGTGCAAGGACGCCCCGGCGTTCGTGGTCAACCGCCTGCTCACCCTGTTCATGGGCGAGGTCCTGGGCGCGGTGTCCGAGGGCACCGAGCCCGAGGTGGCCGACCGCGCGGTGGCCCCGCTGGGCCTGCCGATGTCGCCGCTGATGCTGCTGCAGCTGGTCGGCCCGGCCGTGGCTCTGCACGTGTCGGAGACCCTGCACGAGGCCTTCCCGGACCGCTTCGCGGTCTCCCCGCAGCTGGCCGAGGTCGTCAAGGCGGGCCGGACCGCGATCTACGCGCCCGACTTCAGCATCGACCCCGAGGTGAAGAAGCTGCTCTCGGGCGGCGACGCCCCGTCCACCGAGCCCGAGATCCTGGACCGGGCGCTGCGCGCGCTGGCCCGGGAGATCCGGATCATGTTGGACGAGGGTGTCGTGGCCGAGGCCGCCGACATCGACCTGTGCCTGATCACGGGCGCGGGCTGGCCGTTCCACACCGGCGGTATCACCCCCTACCTGGACAAGGCCGGGGTGTCCGAGGCCGTCAACGGCAGGCGGTTCCACGAGGGCGACCCGAAGGCCGTGTGACCGGCTGAGGCGACCGCCTGACGGCACGGGCCCGGCTCCCCCCAGGGGGAGCCGGGCCCGTCGCTTCCCGCCGGCCGCCGCGGGGCGGGGTCAGCGGGCGGACCCGGCGCGCACCGGGCCGGCGGGCAGCATGCCGTGCTCGCGGTACCAGGCGCCCATGGCCGTGACCGTCTCGGCGATGGGGCGGAACTCCACGCCGAGTTCGCGGCGGGCCAGGTCGGAGCTGATGTTGCGGGAGTCGCCCTCGCGCAGCACCCGGATCCCCTCGCGGGTCGCGGTCGGCTCCCTCCCGGTCAACCGGGCCTGGAACTCCAGGAGGCCCGCGGCCGCCCCGGCCAGGCCGGCGTGGACCGGACGGGGGGCGCGGGCCCCGGTCTCCGCTGCGATGGCCTCGGTCAAGGCGGGCAGTGCGCGCTTCTCCCCGGCCACCACGTAGCGGTCGCCGGTGCCCACCCGGGCCGCGGCGACGCAGGCGTACGCCACGTCGCGGGCGTCCACCATGTAGTTGGACAGGCGGGGCACGGCCCGGACCGCGCCCCTGGCCACGTCGAGGAAGAGGCGGCCTCCGGAGGTCGGCCCGGCGTCGCCGGGGCCCCACATCCACCCGGGCAGGACCGTGGCGACCCGGGTGGAGCCGGTCCTGCCGGAGCCGACCATGGCGGCGACCGCCCGGTCGGCGCGCACCTTGCTCGTGGGGTAGGAGTCCGACACGGTCGGCCGCGCGTACTTCTCCGGGAACGGGGTGGACTCGTCGGCAGGGTCGTCGGGGCCGCGCAGGGCCAGGGTGTTGATGGACCCGGTGTGCAGGAACACCCGGACGCCGGCGTCGGCGGCCGCGCCCAGGACCTGCTCGGTACCTTGTACGTTGATCTTCTCCAGGGGCTCGGTGACCGTGGAGTCCTGGAAGTACTCGCGGAAGTAGGCGGCGGTGTGGAACACCTCGTCCACCCCGGCCAGGTGCGGCCGGTAGGTGTCGGGGGCGGTGACGTCTCCGTGGACCAGGTGCAGCAGCGGGTGCCCGGGCAGCAGCCGGCGGGCCCGGTCGAGGTCCCGGACCAGGGCGACGACCTCCTGGTCGAGGTCGAGCAGGAGTCGGACGATGTTGCCGCCCAGCAGTCCTGTGGCCCCCGTGACCAGGGCCCTCTCCCGCGCCGGGAGACGTGTCGTGTCGGCGTTCGTCATGGTGCTGGATCCCCACTATCGTATATTTTTTATATAATCTTTTTTTATGACTGATTCTCGGGGGCGATCGGGTATGGAGAACGCGTCGGGCTGGGACACCCCTCTCTGGCACACGACCGGTTTCCGGTTGATCAAGCTGGGCGAGCTGGTCCAGGCCGTCACCGCCGAGATCTTCGGGCCGCAGGAGATCTCCGCCCGGCAGTTCCATGTGCTGGCCGCCGCCGAGGCGATGCCCGCCCCCTCCCAGAAGGAGCTGAGCCGCGCCCTGGGGCTGGACCCGAACGTGATGGTCGGGCTGATCGACGATCTGGAGTCCCAGGGGCTGGCCGTGCGCGAACGCAATCCGAAGGACCGGCGGCGCTACATCGTGACGCCCACACCCGAGGCGGCGCGGCTGCTGCGCAAGGCCCGCGAAGCGGTCGCCGACGCCGAGAAGGAGTTCTTCTCCTCCCTCTCCGAGCGGGAGGTCGAGGCCCTGCACGAGTTGTCGGGCCGGCTGCTCGACGCGCACCCCCGGGTCACCAAGCGCGAATGAGCCGCGGGGCACCGCCGGGGGACGGGGAGGGCGGCCCCGGCCGGCGGGGAGCCCCGCCCTACTCCGCAAGGCCCCACCGGGCGTGCAGCCGCCTGAGCGGTGCGGGCGCCCACCAGTTGGCGTCGCCCGCCAGGCGCATGAACACCGGCACCAGCACCCCGCGGATGAGCGTGGCGTCCACGAGGATCACCACGGCCATCCCGATCGCCAGCATCATCAGGTACAGCACTTCGGAGACCGCGTAGGCGGCGAACGAGGCCGCCAGGATGACGGCCGCCGCCGTGACCAGCGGACCGCTGCGCTGCAGCCCGGCCGCGACCGCGCGGGTGTTGTCCCCGGTCCGGTCGTACTCCTCCTTGATCCGGGCCATCAGGAACACCTCGTAGTCCATGGAGAGCCCGAACGCGATGCAGAACATCAGGATCGGGAAGGTCGTCTCCAGGGTCCCGTCGGCGGTGAACCCGAGCAGCCCGGACAGGTTGCCCTCCTGGAAGATCCACACCATCACGCCGAACATCACCGCGAGGCTGAGCACGTTGAGCACGATCGCCTTGGCGGGCAGCAGCAGGCTCCCGGTCATGAGGAACAGCAGGACGAAGGTGATCACCAGGACGAGCCCGAACACCAGGGGCACCTGGCCCAGCAGCGCGGCGCGGAAGTCGGTGAGGTCGGCCGGGTAGCCGCCGATCTCGGCGGCCGCCGGGGCGGGCACCCCCCGGATGCGCTCGATCAGGCCCTCCGCGTCGGCCAGCGCATCGGCCTCGGGCACCGCGGAGAACCACGTGGCCCCTGCCGAGCCGAACCGCTCCCGCGCGCCCGGCTCCGGGCCGGCCACCCGCTCCCCGTCCATGAAGCGCCCGGTGAGCGCGTCCACCTGGTGGACGCCCTCCACCCGGGACAGCTCCGCGGCGTAGGAGGTCACGGCGCCGGCCCCGGCTCCGGTGCCCGGCAGGTCGACGACCACCTGGACGGCGTCCATCTCCTCCTGGGCGAACCCGCTCTCGATCTGGTCCTGCACGTCGCGGCTGGAGGTGCCCTGGGGCAGCACGCGGGCGTCGGGCAGGCCGAAGTTCAGCCCCAGCGCCGGGGCGGCCAGTACCAGGACGACGATCAGTGCGGGCAGCCCCCACAGCACGGGGCGGCGCATCATCCGCAGGGCGGTGTCGTGCCACCAGCCGCGGTCGGGGTCGGGCTCGCGCCGGGGCCGGACCCGGTGCCCCACCCTGGCCAGCGCGGCGGGCAGGATGACCAGGGAGGCGAACACCGAGGTCAGCACCGTTCCCATGCCCGCGTAGGCGAAGGACTGCAGGAACGGGAACGGGAAGAGCATCAGGCACGAGAGCGCGACGGCGACGGTCAGGCCGCTGAACGCGACGGTGCGGCCCGCTCTGGCCACCGCCGTCACGACGGCCTCGGAGACCTCCCGGCCGCGGGCCAGCTCCTCCCGGAACCGGTTGATGACGAACAGGCTGTAGTCGACCCCCAGTCCCACGCCCATGACCAGGGCGAGGTTGGCGGCGAAGGTGGACACGTCGGTGACGTAGGTGACCCCGCGCAGCAGCGCCAGGGTCGTGACCACCGAGAAGAGGCCCATGCCCAGGGTGAGCGCGGCCACCGAGAGCCTGCGGTAGATGACGAGCAGCAGCACGAACACCAGGGGGAAGATGATCGCCTCGGCCAGCAGGAAGTCGGCCTGGGCCTGCTGCGCGGCCTGGCGGAAGACCTCGTCGCCGCCGCCGACCTCCACCCGGATGGTGTCGTCCTCGCGGGTGAAGTCCGGGGAGATGTCGCCCAGGGCGGTGCGCGCCTCGGTGACGGTCCCCTCCATGCGCGCGGTGATGAGCGCCTGGGCGCCGTCCTCGGAGCGCATCGCCGGGGAGCCGCCGCGGCCCCAGTAGGAGGCCGTCTCCGCGACGCCCTCACGGGAGGCCAGCTCGGCCTCCAGGGCGGCGGCGGCCTCGACCACGGCCGGATCGTCCACGTCGCCGTCCCGGGCCGTCACCAGCAGCAGGAAGTGGTGCTTGCCGGTGCCGAAGCCCTCCTCCAGCCGCTGCTCCACCAGCGCCGACTCCGAGCCCGGGCTCTCGAAGCGGCTGAGCAGCAGCCGGTCCATCGTGCCCGCGGCCAGGAACGCGCCGAGCAGGGCCAGGACGACGGCCAGGGCGATGACCCGGCCCGGGCGCCGGGCCAGGGCCTGGCCCAGGCGGACCGGCAGGGGCGGGCGTCCGGGAGGGCCGCCGGGGTTCCGGGCGCCCGGGGGTGGCGCGGTGGTCGATGAGGTCGCCATGGTGCTCTCGCCTTCCGGGTTCAGGGCGCGGGGGCGCGCCGGTCCCACCGGTCGGCCGCCGTGCCGTGCAGGGGTCCCGCGCCGGCGGTGGCCGGGGGGCGTCCGCGGGCGCTGCGCCCTCCGGAGGGGGACGCCGTGCGGGTCGCCGCCGGGAGGGCGGTCGCCCGGACCCGCCGGGGAGCGGGCGCGGTGGGCCGGGTCAGGGCGTCGGGCATCGTGTCACCCCCGTTCGTCGTACGCGGGCGGCACCGCCGGTGGCGGCCGGAGGACTCCGACCGCCACCGCGGATACCGTCGTCGCCACAGTACTGTACAAACCAGCGACGATCACCAATATAGACGATAGGGTTCACATATCATTTACCCGAGGGGCCACTCGGCACGGGGCGGCGGGCTCCCGCTCGGGGAACGCGGCGGCGGCCGGGCCGTGGGCGGGGGGCGTCGCCGCTGTCCGGTCCCGGCGGGCACGCGCCCGCGTAACGCGCCCCTCCCCCGGCGGTCCCGGCCCCCTCCTCAGACCCCGGCGGGCACGCGTCCGCGTTCGGACGGGGCCGGGACCGGAGGTTCCTCGCCGCCGCCCTCGGAGATCCCGATGCGGTCGTGCAGCCACCGCAGCGGGCGGGGCAGCCACCAGTTCACCCCGCCCAGCAGGCGCATCGTGGCCGGGACCATGACCGCGCGGACCAGGGTGGCGTCCACGAACACCGCGATCGCCAGTCCGATGCCGATGATCTTCAGGAACAGCAGGCCCGAGGTGCCCATCGCCAGCAGCACCACCACGAGCAGGACCGCCGCGCTGGTGATGATCCGGCCCGTGTGCTGGAGCCCCGCCGCCACCGAGCGGGTGTTGTCCCCGGTGCGCAGGAACTCCTCGCGGACCCGGCTGAGCAGGAACAGCTCGTAGTCCATCGCCAGGCCGAAGGACACGATGGTGATGAGCACGAGGTACGTGGGGTCGATCGTGCCGACCGCGTCGAAGCCCAGCGGCCCGGCGAAGGCGCCCTCCTGGAAGCCCCAGACGACCACGCCCAGCGAGGCCCCCAGGGACAGCGCGCCCATGAGGACCGCCTTGAGGGGCAGCACCACCGAGCCGAAGGCCAGGAAGAGCAGGAACAGGGTGGCTCCCGCGATGAACCCGACGGTGACCGGGGCCGCGCCCACGATCGCGGCCACGTTGTCCTGCTGCATGGCCGCGACGCCGCCCACCAGCGTCTCGTCCGCCCCCTCCGGGGCGGGCTCGGCGCGCACGTCGGCGACCAGGTCCTTCACCTCGTCGGAGTCGGCCGCGCCCCGGTAGGCGACCAGGACGTGGGCGACGCCCTCACCGGTGCGCTCCACCCGGGCCAGGGCCGCCTCCGGCAGGTCGGCCAGGCGTTCGACGTACTCCTCCAACGCCTCGTCGGAGGGGTCGCCGACCACAGCCACGTGCAGGCGCCCCAGACCGCCCGCCGGGAAGTCCTCGGCGACCGACTCGGTGGCGATCCGGCTGCCCGCGTCCTCGGGCAAGTAGCGCTGGTCGGTGGTGCCCAGGTGGGCCGAGGCCAGGCCGGAGCTGAAGACCAGCAGGACGCTGAGGACCGCGACCAGGGCCACCGCCGGGCCGCGCATCACCGTGCGGGCCAGCCGTGTCCAGCCGCCCTCCCCGACGGCCCCGGTGACCGTGCGGCGGGGCAGCGGCAGCCTCAGCCGGTCGATGCGGCGGCCCACCACCGAGAGCAGCGCCGGGAGGAAGACCAGTGCGGCCAGCAGGTCGAACAGGACCACGGCGATACCGCCGAAGCCGATGGACTTCAGGATCGGCTGCGGGAAGAACAGCAGGCCGCCGAAGGCGATGCCGACGGTGATCCCGGAGAAGGCAACGGTACGGCCGGCCGTGTCGACGGTGCGGCCGACCGCGGCGGCCACCCCCCGGCCCCGGTCCAGCTCCTCGCGGAACCGGCTGACCATGAACAGGCCGTAGTCGATGGCCAGGCCCAGGCCCAGGATGGTGGCGACGTTGACCGCGAACACCGAGACGTCGGTGACGTGGGTGAGGGCTCGCAGCACCGTCAGCGAGCCCAGGATCGCCAGCCCGCCCACGGCCAGGGGGACCGCGCCCGCGATGAGGCCGCCGAAGATCAGCACCAGCAGGAACAGCAGCAGGGGCATGGTGATGAGCTCGGCGCGGACGATGTCGGACTCGGCGGTCTCCGAGAGCTCGTGCTCGACCGCGATGGGGCCGCCCAGGTGGGTCTCCAGGGGGCCCGACTCCAGGTGTTCGGCGACGGCCTCGTACTGGTCCAGGCGGTCGGTGTGGCCCTCCCCGGCCAGGGTGACGGGGATGTAGGTGGCGTGCATGTCCTCGGAGACGAGCATGCCGCGTTCGGTGTCGGAGAGGTCCTCGTCGAGATAGACGTCGAAGTCGGCGACGGCGCCGGGCATGCCGTCGGCGATGCGCTGGACGGCCGCGGCGAAGGTGGGGTTGTCGACCTTCAACTCGTCGCTGCGGTAGACGGCGACGATGTCGATGTCGTCGTGGCCCAGCTCGTCCTCGAGGAGGTCCATGGCCCGGGAGGACTCGGCGCCGGGGTCCTCGAAACCGCTTTCGCTGACATCGGAGAAGACGCCGGAGCCCCACACGGCGGCGAACACGGCGAAGAGGGCGGCGGCGGTCAGCACCGCCCACCGGAAGCGGTGGGCCCCGAGTCCGAGACGACCGAAAAGCCCCGTGTGCGTTGGCATGAGCAGCCCTTTCGGCAAACGGCCTTCGTGTCTGTTAACGGTGTTCACTAAAGCGTGCGGGCATTACTATGTCAATATCACCGACGATCGACCGCGAACCGGGGTGTACCGCAACAGATGACGAAACCGCAGCTGGAACAGGCCGAGCGGGCGCCGAGCCGGCGGGAGCGTGTGCGCGAGGCCACACTCGCCGAGATCAAGGCCATCGCCCGCCGCCACCTCGTCGAGCACGGGGCGGCGGGGGTGTCCCTGCGGGCCATCGCCCGCGAGATGGGGATGACCGCGCCGGGGCTGTACCGCTACGTCTCGGGCATCGACTCCCTGCTGGTGCTCCTCACCGCGGACATGTTCGACGAGCTGGCCGCCGCGGTGGCGGCGGCGGACGCCAGCGTGCCCGCCGAGGACACCGACCGGCGGATCAACACCTCGCTCCGGGCGTTCCGGCGGTGGGCGCTGGGGAACCGGGCCGAGTTCGCCGTCATGTTCGGCCCGCGGACCCGGCTGGACCCGGCGGTGGACCTCACGCCGGCGGTGGAGGCGGGCAGGCGGTTCGGGGCGACCTTCTTCACCCTGTTCGAGCGGTTGGTCCGCGAGCAGAGGTTCGAGCTGCCCGACGGGCGGTCGATCACGCCGGAGCTGGAGCGCGAGCTGCGGTCCTTCGCGGAGCTGTGCGGGTTCGGGGACTCGCGCACGCCGGTGGAGGCGGTGATGGTCCTCAGCTCGTGCTGGGTGCGGCTGTACGGGGTGGTGTGCATGGAGATCTTCCAGCACCTCGATTTCGTGATGCAGGACATGGAACCACTCTTCGAATCCGAGCTTCAGAACGTACTGACAGGCCTGGGCGTACGTTACGAATCACCCCAAAGCGGCGATACGGTTACTATGGGTAAGTCCGATTAGGCACCATACTTAGAGGTCTGTGGCACTTGCCGGATTCGCCCCAGGCGGATGCGGCCCTGGCCGGCGCGCCATGGCATGAGAGCGAGGACCGACCCCGTGGAGAACCGACCCGGCGATGAGCGCTTCCGGCCGCCCTCCGGCACCCCGTGGGTCCCCGGCACCACCGTTCACTCCGCCCCCGGAACCTCCGAGGACACACCGGCCGCAGAAGGCACAGGAGCACCGCAGGGAACCCCGTCCTCCGGTGCACCGGATCGGACACCCGTCGGCACCGCGCCGCGAGCCCCCCGCCCCCCGGAAGCCCCGCACCCCGCCCCCGCCGCACACACCACGGGTGACACACCGGTACCGCAGTCCGCACCCGCCACGGGCGGATTCCGCAGCCCGGCCGCGGACGGCAGCGGAGCACCGCACACCCGCGCACCAGCACCACAGGGCACATATCCCACAGGCAGCGCACACCTCCCGGCGGGCACACCGGGCCCACAGAACACGCCCGCCACAGGCGGGTTCCACAGCCCGGCCGCGGACGGCAGCGGAGCACCGCACACCCGCACACCGGGTGCACACCCCGCAGGCGGCGGTGCGCCACGGCAGCCCGCACCTGCCACGGACGGGTTCCACAGCCCGGCCGTGGACAACAGCGGAGCACCGCACACCGGCACACCGGCGCCACAGGGCACATATCCCACAGGCAGCGCACACCTCCCGGCGGGTACACCGGGCCCGCAGGGCACACCCGCCACGGGCGGGTTCCGCAGCGCGGTACCGCACGCCGGTGTGCCGGCGCCGCAGGGCGGACCGGTACCCCCGTACGCTCCGGCGGTACCGGGCACGCCGTACGCCGGGACTCCCGGGCGGTGGGCGCCCGGAGCCGGCGGAGCGCCGTACGGGGGGACGCCGTACGCGGGCGTGCGGTACGGGGATCCGGTGTGGCAGCAGCCCGGCGGATGGCCTCCCCCGCAGTACTGGGGTCCGCCTCCCCCGCCCAGGCGGCAGGGGCGCGGGGTGCTGGCGGCGTCCGCCGTCGCGGCGACCGTCGCGCTCGCGGCACTGGCGGCGAGCGTGGTGATCGTGGTCGCCACACCGCAGCCCGAGCCGGCCCCCACCGGCGAGAACCTCGCCGCCCACTACGACGACGGGCTGGCCGAACCCCCGGCCCGGGTCCTCGTCGACATCGTCGACCACCCCCTGTACGACACCGCCACCCCCCAGGACATCGCCTGTGAGGTTCCCGAGCTGGAGATGGGCTCCGACGACTCCTGGGAGGCGTTCGCCAACGCCACCGGCCACTGCCTGGACGAGCTGTGGGCCCCCGTCTTCGAGGACCTGGGCCTGAGCGCGAACACCCCCGAGATCACCGTCACCCGCGAATCCCCCGACTCCGGCGATGAGGAGGGGTACACCCTGGCCTACTACGAGAGCGACTACGAGCGCATCACCGTCGTCCTGCCCAACGTGCGAACGCTCGGCGGGCAGGTCCCCGCACAGGCCCGGGAGGACGTGTGGATCGCCCTCATGGGCCACGAGTACGGCCACCACGTGCAGTACGTGACCGGCATCCTCGACATCTCCCACGAGACGCGCCGCAGGTCGGCCTCCGAGGAGGAGGAGCTGGACATGCTGCGCCGCACCGAGCTCCAGGCCGAGTGCATGGCCGGCATCGGGCTGCGCGCCATCACCGGAGCCGACGAGCGCTCCCTGCGGTGGGTCAACGAGAACTTCAACGGCGGCGGCGACCTGCCCACCCACGGGACCGCGGCCAACCGGGCCCACTGGCTGGAGGAGGGCTGGGACGAGGCCACCGTGGGGGGCTGCAACACCTACGGCGCGGCCCCGGACGAGGTCACCTGATGGCGTCGCGGTGGGCCGCCCAGCCGTGGAGCTTCACCCGTTCCCCGCGGTCGAGTTCGGCGGCCCGCCGGGCCTCCGCCGCGTCGATGCGCAGCCAGGCCTCGTAGTCGCCGCCGCCCTGGACCACCTCGGTGAGGTCCACCAGCTCCGGTGAGCCCGCCAGCAGGGCGGGCGCGTCCTCCAGCAGGGAGCGCACCGTCCCCGCCGCGTCGGACTTGTTGGTGCCGATCACGCCGGTGGCGCCGCGCTTGGCCCACCCCGCCACGTAGTCCCCCGGCACCGCGCGCCCCCGGGCGTCGAGCACCCGGCCGTCGCGCTGGGGCACGGTGCGGGCCTCCTCGTCGAAGGGCACCCCCGGCAGCGGCAGGCCCGCGTAGCCGACGGAGCGCAGCACCATGCCCGCGGGCAGGTCGAAGGTCTCCCCCGTGCCGACCGCCCGCCCCTCGTCCAGGCGGGTGCGCTCCACCCGCACGCCGCTCACCCGGTCGCTCCCCAGGACCTCCCGGGGCCGGGACCAGAAGTGCAGGTGGACGGTGCGGGACCGCCCCTCGGGCGGCCGGGCGGCGCGCTCGCGCAGCAGGCGCAGGTTGGTCCGCGCGGCGCGGGCCACGTCACCGCGGATCCCCGTGTGGTCGATGTCCACCTGGGCGGGGTCCACCACGACGTCGACGTCGGGCAGCTCGAGCAGGTCGCGCAGTTCCGGCGCGGTGAACTTGGCCTGCAGCGGTCCGCGCCGGGCCAGCAGGTGCACGGTGCGCACCCTGCTTCCCGCGAGCGCCTCCAGGACGGGCTCGGGGATGTCGGTGCGCCGCAGCTCGTCGGCGGTCTTGACGAGGATGCGGGCCACGTCCAGGGCGACGTTCCCGGCGCCCACCACCACGATCTCCTCGCTGTCCAGGACGAAGCGGCGCATCTCGCTGTCGGGGTGCCCGCAGTACCAGTTGACGAAGTCGGTGGCGGCCACGCTCCCGGGCAGGTCCTCCCCCGGCACCCCCATGCGCCGGTCCGTTGAGGCCCCGGTGGCGTACACGACGGCGTGGTGGGTGCGCGCCAGGTCGTCCCGGGTCACGTCGGCGCCGAACTCCACCCCGCCGACGAACCGCACGTCGGGGTGTTCGAGGATGCGCTGCAGCGAGCGGGCCACGCCCTTGATCTTGGTGTGGTCGGGGGCCACGCCGTAGCGCACCAGCCCGTAGGGGGTGTACAGCCGGTCGATGACGTCGACACGGACCGGCACCCGCTGCTGCCGGGTGAGGGAGTCCGCCGTGTACAGCCCGGCCGGGCCGGATCCGATGACGGCGACCCTGAGCGGTGCGGTTTCCTCGGTGCGGGGATCGTCGGGAGAGGTCATGCCCCCATTCTGGCAGCAGGACCCCTCCCGCCCGGGCAGGTCAGGCCTTCTCGTCGGCCAGGGCCGGGTCGGCGGTGCCCTCGGTGCGGCGCGAGACCGTCTCGGTGAGCTTGCGCGAGAGCTCCTGCGGGGTCAGGCCCTGCGCCCGGAGGATGGTGTCGCGCTTGGCGTGGTCCAGGAACTCCTGGGCGATGCCGAAGGTGCGCACGGGCACGTCGACGTCGTGGTCGCGCAGCAGGCGGGCCACCGCGTCGCCCACGCCGCCGGTGCGGCCGTTGTCCTCCACGACGGCGACGACGCTGTGCCGGGCCGCCTCGGCGACCAGCGCCTCGTCCAGGGGCTTGACCCACAGCGGGTCGACGACGGTGACGCCGATGCCCTGGTCGGCCATCCTGTCGGCCACCTCGCAGGCCACCTGGGCCATGGTGCCCGCGCCCACGATGAGCAGGTCCTCGGAGCGGCCGCCGTCGGCGGCGCGGCGCAGCAGGTCCATGGAGCCGACCTTGCCCAGGGCGGGCAGCTCCTCGGCCACGGCGCCCTTGGGGTAGCGGACGACGGTGGGGGCGTCCTCGACCGCGACGGCCTCGCGCAGCAGGGTGCGCAGGCGCTCGGCGTCGCGGGGGGCCGCCAGGCGGAGTCCGGGGACCACCTGGAGGATGGACATGTCCCACATGCCGTTGTGGCTGGCCCCGTCGTTGCCGGTGACGCCGGCCCGGTCCAGGCAGAAGGTGACGCCCTGGCGGTGCAGGGCGGCGTCCATGAGCACCTGGTCGAAACAGCGGTTGAGGAAGGTCGCGTACACGGCCACGACCGGGTGCAGACCGTTCATGGCCATGCCGGTGGCGGCGGTGGCGGCGTGCTGCTCGGCGATGCCCACGTCGAAGATGCGGTCGGGGTAGGCGTCGGCGAACCTGTTGAGGCCGGTGGGGTGGAGCATGGCGGCGGTGATGGCCACCACGTCCTCGCGCTCGGCGCCGATCTCGACCATGGTGTCGGCGAACACCGACGTCCACTTGAGGACCTTGGCCCCGGGCTTGGCCTCGCCGGTGGCGATGTCGAAGGGGCCGGGTGCGTGGAACTGGTCCTCGTCGTGGTTCTCGGCCGGGGCGTACCCCTTGCCCTTCTGGGTGATGACGTGGACGATCACCGGGCCGCCGAAGTCGCGGGCGCGGCGCAGCGCCTTCTCCAGCGCGGGCTCGTCGTGGCCGTCGATGGGGCCCAGGTACTTCAGGCCCAGGTCCTCGAACATCATCTGCGGCTGGATGGCGTCCTTGATGCCCTTCTTGAGGCCGTGCAGGGCCTCGTAGAGGGGCTGGCCGACCACGGGCGTGCGGTTGAGGGTGTTCTTGGCCAGGTCCAGCGCCTGCTCGTAGCCGGGGGCCATGCGCAGCGAGGCGAGGTGGTCGGCGAGCCCGCCCATGGTCGGCGAGTAGGAGCGCCCGTTGTCGTTGACGACGATGACGAGGCGGCGGTCCTTCTTCTCCGCGATGTTGTTGAGGGCCTCCCAGGCCATGCCCCCGGTGAGGGCCCCGTCGCCGATGACGGCGACGACGGTGCGGTCGCGCACACCGCGGACCTCGTTGGCCTTGGCCATGCCGTCGGCGTAGGACAGCGCGGTGGAGGCGTGGGAGTTCTCGATGAAGTCGTGCTCGGACTCGGCGCGGGAGGGGTAGCCGGACAGGCCGCCCTCGGACTTCAGGTTGCTGAAGTCGTGCCGACCGGTGAGGACCTTGTGCGCGTAGGCCTGGTGGCCCGTGTCGAACAGGATGGGGTCCCGGGGGGACTCGAAGACCCGGTGCAGCGCGATCGTGAGCTCGACGACGCCGAGGCTGGGGCCGAGGTGCCCCCCGGTCTGCGAGCAGGACTCGACCAGGAAGTCCCGGATCTCCTGGGCCAGGACCGGGAGCTGATCGGCCGGAAGCTTCTTGAGCGCTTCCGGATTGTGCATCGACTCGAACAGTGTCACTGTCTCGTCAGTCCCCTCGTCCAGCGTGTCGGTTGAGTTTGCCCACCCGGCCCCTGACGTGGGCCGGGATCGGCTACCGGCAGGTATACATACTCGAGTTTATGGTGCTGCGTCCACGGGTCCCGCCCGGCACCGTTCACGGAGGTGCCCCGTGGGAGCACACGTGTCGCGCGTCCCCCCCGTCGGCCGGGCTCCGAACCCCGGGAGCGCCGCCCCCGGCACGGTTTCCGGGGTACATTACCCGTTTCCCGGAGCGTCTTCGCCGTCCCTGTGCCCGGCCCGAGGTTATCCGAGAGCGGCCTGGACCAGCAGGGCGATCGCGGAAAGCGCCACCACGGCGAGCATGCCCAGGCGCAGGGGTCCGGCCCTGACGCGGTTGCGCAGGGCGACGCCCGCCGCGAAGCCCAGGGCGACCAGGGGCATCCCCGCCGCCCCGACCACCAGGATGCGGGTGTCGAGCTGCCCGCCGACGCCCAGGGCGGTCAGGGACAGGAGGCCCCCGAACAGGAAGAACGCTGCGAGGGTGGCGCGGACCCGGGCGGGTTCCTCGTACTGGTAGAGCAGGGCCATGGGCGGTCCGCCGATGGAGGTGGCGGTGCCCGTGAACCCGGACAGCGCGCCCGCCGTGACCAGGGAGGCCGGGGTGATGCGCACCCGGAAGGAGCGCAGGGACAGGGCGACGGCGATGAGCACCATGACGCCGACCGCGGCGGCCAGCGCCCGGGGCGGCAGGACGGCGACCACCCAGACCGCCAGGGCCGTTCCCGGCAGGCGGGCCGGCAGCCCCCAGGCGATGCCGCGCCAGTCGACGTGGCGGCGCTCCTGGAACAGGGTCAGGACCGGCAGGACGACGACCGTGACCAGGAGGGCGCCCGGCATGAGGGTGGGGTCGAGCAGGGACAGGACGGGGGCTCCGACGAGTCCGAGGCCCAGGCCGACGGTGCTCTGCACCATGGCTCCGACCACGACGGCCAGCGCGGCGACGACGGCGAAGGTCCAGACGTCGCCCGCGGGGAGCACCCCGTGCCCGGTGGGCGAGAAGAATTCCGAGAGCACGGAGTGCGACGCTACATCCTCACCTTCCCGGTCGGGTTCCAGAGGTAGGGCGACCGGATGTGACCGCCCGGACCGGAGCGGGCGGCCGGGCCGGGTCAGCGGGTGGGGCCGCCCGTCTGCGCGGGCCGCAGCACCCCGTCGATGTACTCCAGGGCCCGTTCCGGGTGCAGGAACCACCCGATGAGTCCGGAGGGGTCGGCGAAGGAGTTCGCGAACCGGTCGGCGGTCTCCTGGTGGCGGGCCGCCAGCCGGTACAGCTCCCACACGTGCGGAGGTCCGGAGAGCATCACCCGGCTCCAGGCGGTGACCTGGCGGGCCCGCCGCCAGTACTCGGCGAACGCGGCGCGCATGAAGCGCTCGTCGAAGGGACGCGTCCCGTGGTCGACGATGGCGCGCCGGTAGACCTCGGCGGCCAGGGAGGCCATGTTGGCGCCCTGCGCCGTGACGGGGTCGTTGGCGACCACGGTGTCGGCCATGCCCAGGACCGGGGCTCCCCCGCCGGGCCGGGCCACGGGTTCGCGGACCGCGGGCGCGTACCCGCCGGTGAGCGCGGCCATGGGGTCGGCCGGGCGGGCGGCGGCGAACCGCTCGTACTCCCACGGGGCGTGGAGGCGCACCACCCGCAGCAGGTGCTCCAGGACGTCGCCGGAAGGGGCCGTGGCGGGCAGCGGACGGTCCAGGGGACCACCGGGTACCGCCTCGACCATGAGCGCGTCGCAGGGGCCGTTCAGGGACAGCACGGGCAGGCTGAACACCTCCCCCGCCCCGGGGACGGCGGTGCGGGAGAGCGAGGGGCCGTCGGGGTGCGGTGCGGCCCCCGCCGCGTAGACCAGCGCCAGGGAGCGCTGGGGCGCCTCGTGCGGGGAGCGGGCGGCGTCCCGGGGGAAGACCTCGGCCAGGCCGCCCCGTCCGGTGGCCACCACGACCAGCTCGTACTCGGCGGCGAGTCCGGCCAGCTCCCCCGGGCGCACCCGGTGGCGGACCAGGCGGCCGCCGCCCCGGACGAACAGGTCCAGCCAGGCGGAGAGCTTGAGCCGCTGGTCGACGGAGCGGGCGGGCTCGTCCAGGGCCCCGCGCCAGGCCAGGGCCGGGGCGGCGCCGCCGTCGCGGTGGGCGACGCGCAGGCCGACGCCGCGGATCCGGGGGGCGGCGTCCTCCCACAGGGACAGGCCGTGCCGCCGTTCGCGGCGCAGGGCGGGGCCGAACAGGCACTGGGTGGAGGTGACGCGGCCCGCGCGGACCTCCTCCGGCCCGTCCGGACCGACCAGGGTGACGTCGTAGTCCTCGGCCAGCAGGCCGAGGGCGAGTTGCAGGCCGGACTGCCCGGCTCCGACGACGAGGATTCTGCGCATGCTCTCTCCGGTGGTTCGTGCCCGCGTTCGGTCCCCGGCCCCTGCCCGGGCACGACGAGGAGGGGTCGTACACGTGCCGATCCGTGTTCGACCCCGCGCGGACTGCGGTGTTCGCGGTGAACCTAGCAGCGCCTCCGCAGGCCCTCCGGGCGCCCCCGCCGACCGGGACCTTCGTCCCCGCGGGCCCGGGACCTGCGGCCCACCGGGCCTTCCGGGGGCACGCTCCGCCCCACCGCCGCGGCCGTCCCCGCCGGGGCGGCGCCGCCACGGGGGTGCGGACACGGCGCGGCCCCGGTCCGACTACCGGGGTCGGACCGGGGCGCGGGGGCGGCGGGGAGTGAGCGCCGCCCCCTTTTCCCGGAAGGTACGGGGCACCGCGGGTGTCAGGCGCCTCCCCGGGCGTTGGTCTTGCGACCGTTGCGGGAGACGGCGTCGATGATGACCGCGATGAGCAGGACGGCCGCGGTGATCATGAAGCGCACCGAGGTGTCCATCTGGAGCAGCAGCAGGCCGGAGGTGATGGCGCCCAGGACCAGGCCGCCCAGCAGCGCCGAGTAGGCGTTGCCGCGGCCGCCGAAGAGGCTGGTGCCGCCGATCACCGCGGCGGCGATCGCCATCATCAGCTCGGCGCCGCCGCCGGTGGAGACGCTCGCCGCGAAGTTGCGGGAGACGAGCATGATGCCGCCCAGGGCCGCCAGGGTGGAGGCGATGCCGAACACCGAGATGCGGATGAGGTCGACGTTGATACCGGCGCGGCGGGCCGCCTCGGCGTTGCCGCCGACCGCGTACACCATGCGGCCGTAGCGGGTCTTGCGCAGGACAAGGTCCAGGACCACGACGAAGCCCACGAAGATGAGGAACGCCAGCGGCACGCCCTTGTACTGGTTCAGCACCCACACCCCGCCCAGGATCGGCAGGGCCAGCAGCAGCGCGCGGAACGCGATCTCGCTCACCGGCTTGTAGGGCAGGCGGGCCAGGCGGCGGCGGCGCTCGACCAGCACCACCGACACGACGTACAGGCCCACCGCGAGGGCCGCCAGGATCCAGCCCATGAACGACACGAAGTAGGTCTGGGTGAGCATCGCGATCGCCCCGTTGGGGCTGGTGTTGATGGTGCCGTCGGCGCCCATCAGGTACAGGTGCACACCCTGCCACCCCAGCAGGCCCGCCAGGGTGACCACGAACGCGGGTACCCCGAGCTTGGCGAAGACCGTGCCGTGGAGCAGGCCGATGACCAGGCCGACGCCGATCGCGGCGGCGATGGCGCCCCATTCGGGAACGCCCTGCTTGACCGCCAGGACCGCCAGGACCGCCGCGGACAGACCGGCCACCGAGCCGATGGACAGGTCGATCTCGCCCAGCAGCAGCACCATGATGACGCCGGTGGTCATCAGGCCGATGGCGGCGATCTGCACGGTGAGGTTGGACAGGTTCTGCGGCGACAGGAAGCGATCGTTCATCGACTGGAAGACGACGGCGATCAGCAGCAGTCCCACGATGACGGGGATGGGGCCCAGTTCCCCGCTGCGCAGTCTGCGGCGCAGGGCCTGGATCCAGCCCTTGGGCGAGGCGGCCGTGGTCAGGAGCCGGGGGTCGCGCACGGGTTCGGCCGTTGCGCCCCCGCTCTCTCCGGGCGCCTTGGAAACCGGGGTCTGCTGGGTCATCACTTGTCCTCCGTGGCCAGGGCCGAGGAACCGGTGCGCTGGGAGCGGCGGCTCACCGGGTTGTCGGCGGCACCGGTGATGGCGGCCACGATCTCTTCGTAGCTGGTCTCCGCGATGGGGAAGTCGCCGGCGTTGCGGCCCAGCCGCAGCACCACGGCGCGGTCGGCGACCGCGCGGACGTCGGCCATGTTGTGGCTGATCAGGACGACGCCGTGGCCCTGGTCGCGCAGCCGCTCGATGAGGTCGAGGACCTGGGCGGTCTGGGCGACGCCCAGGGCGGCGGTGGGCTCGTCGAGCATCACCACCCGGGGCTGGCCCAGCAGGGAGCGGGCGATGGCGATGATCTGGCGCTGGCCGCCGGAGAGGGAGGCCACCGGCACGCGCAGGCTGGGAATGCGCACCGACAGGGAGTCGAGGAGCTCCACCGCCCGGCTCTCCATCTCGACCTCGTCGAGGGTGCCGGGGAAGTGCAGCTTCTCGTTGCCCAGGAAGAGGTTGGCGACGATGTCCAGGTTGTCGCACAGGGCGAGGTCCTGGTAGATGGTGGCGATGCCCAGGCGCTGGGCGTCGGAGGGGGCCCCGATGGTGACCGGCTGGCCGGCCCAGCGGATCACGCCGCCGCTGTCGGCGGGGTGGGCTCCGGAGATGACCTTGACCAGCGTGGATTTACCGGCGCCGTTGTCCCCCAGGAGGGCGACGACCTCTCCCTCGGCGACGTGGAAGTCGACCTCGCTGAGCGCGCGGACCGCCCCGAAGGTCTTGGAGATCCCGGACAGTTCCAGGACTGGTGTACTCATGCGTTCGTTATCTCTTCTCTCGTCCCGGGCCGGGGCGGGCGGGCGGCGGGGGCCTGCCCGCCCCGTCGGGGCGTCGCACCGGTGCCTAGAGGGCTTCCTGGCAGAACTCGGTGTCCGCGTAGTCGTCGGTGCAGATCTCCTCGATCGAGTAGATCCCGTCCGAGACGACGGTGTCGCCGACGTTCTCCTCGGTGACCGCGACGGGCTCGAGCAGGACCGAGGGGACCTTCTCGCCGTTGGCGTCCTCGACGTCGGTGAGCGAGTACTCGCCGAGCTCGGGGTCGGTGCCGGTGGCCAGGGCCACGGCCATGGCGGCGGCGATCTGCGCCTCCGGCTTGATGGCCTTGTAGACGGTCATGTACTGCTCACCGGCGATGATGCGCTGGATGCCGGCGAGTTCGGCGTCCTGGCCGGTGACCGGCGGCAGGTCGTCGACGTCGACACCGGCGCTGCGCAGCGCGGAGATGATGCCCGAGGCCATGCCGTCGTTGGCGGAGTAGACGCCGATGATCTCGTCGACGCCCAGGGCGGTGATGGCGCCCTCCATCTGGCTGTTGGCCTGGTCCGGGGACCAGTCCGGGGTGTCGAACTCCTGGCCGATCTCGACCTGGCCGTCGAAGATCTCGTGGGCGCCGGCCTTGAAGTCGGCGGCGTTGGGGTCGGTGGGCGAGCCGTTGATCATGACGATCTGGCCCTCGCCGGCGGTGCCGCGCTCCTCCAGGGCGGCGATGAGGGCCTCGGCCTGGACCTGGCCGACGCGGCGGTTGTCGAAGGAGACGTACATGTCCACGCCGCCCTGGGCGAGGCGGTCGTAGGCGACCACCGGGACGCCCTGGGCCTGGGCCTCGCTGACGGTGCCGGCGGCGGCGGCGGAGTCGACCGCGTCCAGGACGAGGACGTCCACGCCGTCGGTGAGCATGGCCTGGGCCTGGGTCTGCTGCTCGTCGACGTCCTGGTCGGCGTTGGCGTAGGACAGCTCGCAGTTGGGGCAGAGCTCGTTGAGCGCCTCCTCGAAGAAGGGCTTGTCGAACGCCTCGTAGCGGGCGGTCTGGAGCTCGGGCAGGAGGAGGCCCACGTGGAAGCCCTCCTCGACGGTGTGGGTCTCCCTCTCGGCGTCCTCGCCCGAGGTGGTGAGCGAACCACAACCGGAGACGAGAAGGGTGAGGGCGGCGCCGGCGGCGGCGAAGCCCGCGGCGGCCATGCGCTGGTGTGCGGTGCGTGTACTCAACGCTGCACCTTTCTTACGTGCGGGGGACGGATGTGAACTCGCGAGTGATGTTGTGAAGTAGACCCCGGAGCAGCCTTGTCGTCAACTCCTGAACACATAACCGAAACATCACGGATCTTGCGTTCAGACTATAAAATCAAAGAAATCCCAGCTCAGAGCACATCCCCGAAGAGGCGCACTCCCCCAGCATGCACGTAAAGAACACGTGCGAACACAAAGGGGTAGTACAAAGCTTCACCACGGAAGGGTCAAGAAGGGGCCTTCGGTGGCGGTGCGTGTCTCAGTGGGTGCTCTGCGCGGCCAGGCGCAGGGCCCCGTACAGGGAGGCGTCGCGGCCCAGCGCGCTCGGCACCAGCTCCAGCCGGGACAGGGCGCTGCCCAGCGCCCCCAGCTCCATCGCCCGCCGCATCGGGTCGAGCAGCAGCTCACCCGCCTCGGACAGCTCGCCGCCGACGATCACCCGGTCGGGGTTGAACAGGTTGGCCATGATCGCCACGCCCTGGCCCAGCGCCGTGCCCGCCTCCGCGATGATGCGGCGGCACCCCGGGTCGCCCGAACGGGCGGCGCCCACCAGGTCCCCGACACCGGCCGGGCCGGGGCCGTGGGAGACGTAGGAGTTCTGCGGCAGCATGTCCATCAGGTATCCGGCACCCACGAACGTCTCCAGGCAGCCGCGGTTGCCGCAGCGGCACACCTGGCCGCGCGGGTCCAGCGCGATGTGCCCGACCTCGCCCGCGGTGCCGCCCGCCCCGCGGAACAGTCCGCCCGAGACGATGATGCCCGCACCCACCCCGTCGCCGATGACCAGGTGGATGAGGTGCTCGGCGCCCCGGCCCGCCCCCCTGTGGAGTTCGGCCAGGACCGCGAGGTTGGCGTCGTTCTCTGGGACGACCGGGACGCCCAGCCTCTCGCCCAGCACCTCGCCGGGCCGGAACCCCGCCCACCGCGGCAGGCAGGAGATACCGCCGACCTCACCGGTGTGCGGGTCGATCGGACCGGGCACCGACGCCACCACCGAGGCCACCGTGGACAGGTCGATGCGGGCCCGCAGCAGCGTGGTCTCCGCCAGCCAGGAGGCGCGGCGCACCCCGCGGTCGGGGTCGGCGGCCACGTCGTAGTCGATCTCCTCGCGGGCCAGCATGTTGCCCTCGCTGTCCCCGACGGCGACCGTGACCCGTTCGGGGGCGAAGTCGACCGCCACCACCGTGCCGGGCGGGCGCACCAGGGTGACGGCGCGGGCCCGGCGGCCGTTGGAGGAGGTGTCGTGGACCGAGACCGTGCCCGCGGCCCGCAGGCCGCGCACGATGTTGGAGACACTGGCCGCGGACAGGCCCGTGGCCCGGGCCAGCTCGGCCTGGGTGCGGGTGCCGTCGCGGCGCAGGACCTCGACGACCCGGCGCTCGTTGGCCTGCCGCAGAGCGGACTGGGACCCCGGCGTCACTGCGGTGTCGGTCACCGGGTGTCCCCTTCGATCGGTCGCGGCACGGCACGGTCGTGCCTCCCGTGTCGAATGCTACAAGGATTGAACGCAAGCGGAAACCGCTCACCTGAACACGTTAGGGTCCGAACGTGACCGTGCTGCGTTTGGCGACCGACCAGGACGAATGGGACATCCGGCTCGCCGCGGCCGTCCCCGGCGGCCGCGTGCGCGTCGTCGCCGTGGAGGGCCGCTCCGGTTCGGGCAAGAGCACGGTGGCGGAGCGGCTGCGGGCCGCGCTGGCCCGGCGGGGCACGGCCGCGGCGGTACTGCCGATGGAGGACCTGTACCCGGGCTGGCACGGGCTGGCGCGGGCCCCGGAACTGCTCGTGGAGTGGGTGCTGGAGCCGCTGCGCGCCGGGGGTACGGCGCGCTGGCGGCGCTACGACTGGGAGCGCGGGGTGTTCTCCGGGGAGGAGGCCGCGCTGCCCGGGCCGGTGGCGGCGGGCGGGGTCCTGGTGGTGGAGGGGTGCGGGTCCGGCGCGCGGATCGTGCGCCCGCACCTGGACCTGTCGGTGTGGGTGGACGCACCCGACGCGGTGCGCGCCCGCCGCCTGGACTCCCGCGCGGACGCCGGGCTGTACGCCCCCTACCGGCGGGTCTGGGCCGACCAGGAGGCGGAGTTCTACGCGGCCGAGCGCCCCCGGGAGCACGCCGACGTCCTGGTCGACAACGCCCGGGGGCCCGGTCTCACCACACCTCGGCCCTGACCGGGGCGACGAACGCGGTGATCCGCTCCAGGACGTCGGGGTCGGCGAGGATGCGGTTGTGCCCGAGGCCGACCGTGCCGACCATCCGGGCCCCCGCCCCCATCGCGGCGAGGACGCGCACGGATTCGGAGTGGGAGATCATCGGGTCGTCGACGTCGTGGAACAGCAGTACCGGCACCTCCAGGGCGTCGGCGTCGCGGACGGTGGCGTAGCGCTTCCAGACGTCCCGGTCGCCGTCGAAGAGCGCGTCCTCGATGGCGCGGCGCAGGGCCCGGTTCACCCGCGGCCCCCAGCCGTGGGCGGCGACGAAGCCGTCCAGGGTGGCCTCGAAGTCCGCCATCGCCGACAGCAGGACCAGCCGGTCGGTGCGGATCCCCTCGCGCACCAGGTGGGTGGCGAACAGTGCGCCCAGCGAGTGGCCGACCACGGCGGCGAAGTCGCCGTGCCGCTCCTGGAGCAGGCGGGCGACGGCCAGTGCGTCCAGGACGGTCCCGGCGGGGCCGCCGGTGGCCCCGTGGCCGGGAGCGTCCCAGGAGACGACGGTGTGCCCGGCGGCGGTGAGGGCGCGCACCAGCGGGGCCAGCCGGGAGGCGCGCGAGCCCCAGCCGTGGACCAGGAGCACGGGGCGGGATCCGGTGCCCCAGGTGTAGGCGGCGACCCGCCAGGACCGGTGGCCGAGGTACTCGACGCGGGCCCGCTCGTGCACGTCGCGGTCGCGGCCGACCTCGGAGGTGTCGCCCGGGTCGGTCCACAGGCGCAGGGCCCGCTCGCCGGCCACGCGCGGGGCGGTGACGGCCAGGACTTCCAGTTCGATCGGGTGGGGGCCGGTGGTGGTCATGGTGTTCCTTCTTTCTCGGATCTGCGGTTCGGGCCGGGCGGAGCGGGGCGGTGCCGTCATCTCCCGGGGACGGGGACGGGGGCGGGCCGGTCGGTGCCCTGGACGAAGGAGGTGATGGCGTCCAGGTGCTCCCGTTCGAACAGGGCTCCGCTGTGGCCCAGTCCGGTGGTGGCGATCATCCGCCCCCTCCCCGCGAGGTGTTCCAGGGTGCGCAGGGAGTGCGCGAAGGGCACGACCGGGTCGGTGTCGTCGTGCAGCAGGAGGAAGGGCTGCTCCAGGGTGTCGATCCGGTGGGTGGTGGAGAAGCGCTCCCACACCGTCGGATCGGCGTCGAAGTAGCGGCGCTCCACGGCCGAGCGCAGTGCCTCCAGGGCGCGGGGCCCCAGGCGCAGGGCGTCGGAGAACGCGGTGAGGAGGTAGTCGAAGTCCGAGACCCCGGCGAGGAGGACCACCCGGTCGGCCTCGACGCCCTCGCGCAGGGCGTGGACCGCGAAGGGCGCGCCCATCGAGTGGGCGACGACGGCGTGGAAGCGGCCGTGGCGGTCCTGGAGGAGGCGCTGGATCCGGAGCGCGTCGAGGATGGTTCCCAGCGGCCCGCCCGTCGCCCCGTGGCCGGGGGCGTCCCAGGACACCGGGCCGTAGCCGAGGTCGACCAGGCGCCGGATGAGCGGTGCGAAGCGCAGGGCGCGCGAGCGCCAGCCGTGGGTGAGCAGGACGGGGCGGGCGGTGTCGCCCCAGGCGTAGGTGGCCACGTCCCAGCGGCCGACGCGGACCGTCGCGGTGTCGGCGGTGTCGTGCAGTTCCCGGTCCTCGTCGGGGATCGCCCGGGGCGGGCCGGGGGCCGCCCACATCCTGCGGGCCAGGGACCCGGCCAGGCGCGGGGCGGGGAGTGCCAGCGCGTTGACGGCGGCACCGACGAGGGGAAGGGGTTCGACCGCGCCCATGAGGGCTCCTCTGCTTCACAAACTATGCGAACGATCGTATTATTTGTTTGAAAGACCACTGCCGTCAAGTAGCGGCTATTCTGACCTGGTAACCGACCAGTCGTTCTAACAAGGGCCGCCCGGCAGAGGGCGGTGCGGGAGGTGCGCGTGACGACTCGGACCGACGGCCGCGTACAGCGGGGCGACCAGACGCGGCGTGCCGTGCTGCGCCGCGCGGTGGAGATCGCCTCGGTGGAGGGGCTGGAGGGACTCTCCCTGGGCCGCCTGGCCAAGGAGCTCGAGGTGAGCAAGAGCGGGGTGTTCGCCCACTTCGGCTCCAAGGAGGAGCTGCAGCTGGCCGCGATCCGCGCCGGGCGCCGCATCTTCGCCGACCACGTGGTGAGCGGGGCCATGGGGGCCCGGCCCGGCCTCACCCGGCTGTGGCGGCTGTTCGAGGACTGGTCCGCCTACTCACAGGGACGGGTGTTCCCGGGCGGCTGCTTCTTCTACACCGTCAACGCCGAGTTCGAGTCCCGCCCCGGCCGGGTGCGCGACACCCTGGTCGCGATCCGCCGCGAGTGGCGCGACCTGCTCACCCGCAGCGCCACCGACGCCGTGCAGCTGGGCGAGCTGGCCGCCGACACCGACGTGGAGCTGCTGGTGTTCGAGCTGGCCTCGTTCCTGGAGACCGCCAACTCCGACTCCCTGCTGGAGGACGACCTGGAGCGGCCCTACAGGCTGGCCCGCGCCGCCGTCGCCGCCCGCCTGTCGGCCCTGGCCACCGCGGACGCGCCCCGTCCCTGGGAGGAGGACGCCGCCGGAGCCTGACCGGCCCCGCCGCCGGGGGCGGCCCGGGTCCCGTCCTCGGCCTCACCGGGGAACACCCCGCCGGAACCACCGCGGCCGGGCGAGCGCACCGGGCGGTGACCGCCCACCGTGCGCGGAGCGGGGCCGTCCGTCTCCGCGGTCCCGTGCACGAAGGACCTTCCTGTTCCGATGTCGGGGGATTCGGGGGCGGGGGTGCCGGTCAGCCGCCGGTGATGCGGCGGGCATGGACCAGGTCGGCGCGGATGCGCTCCACTCCCGAGGTCAGCTCGGGCAGCTGGGCGGCGGTGTTGTTGAGCTCCATCACCCGCTGCCCGCGGCGCACCGGGTCGCCGTAGCCGATCCGCAGCACCACCGAGAGCACGACCGATGCCGTCAGCGCCAGGACCGACAGCGTCACCAGCAGGTCGCCGAACCACTCGGCCTGGCCGGACATGCCGATGACGAGCCCGAGCGGGAAGCCGAAGAGGGCGTAGTTGCAGTACCGGCGGATCCGGAAGAAGCGCTGCTGCTGCACGACCTTGGCGTGCAGCGCCTCGTGCTCGGTGGCGACCCTGGTGTAGCGGTCCTCCCAGTACCGGCGCTGGCGGGAGAGCGCCTGGAGGGTGGGGACGGCGCCGTAGATCGCGGCGGCGTGGCCCACGCCCGCCGGTCCGGGGGACGCCTCCACCCGGCGCCACAGGATGTCGATCCACTCCCCCACGCCGGTGTCGCCGCCGTCCTGGGGCGGGACCATCCGCTCGGGGTGCAGCAGGAAGGCGAGGATCAGCGCCGGGTTCACGTTGGGGCTCGCCGACCGCCATCCGGTGAGGCTGCCGGTCAGCTCCCGGTGGAAGGTGTTCCCGGCGTGCTCGGCGACGTCGAGGGCGTCGGCCAGGCGCTGGTGGGCCGCGGGGTCCGGGCCGTGGTGCATGCCCATGGTGCGCAGGACCTCGGGGCGGGCCAGCAGCGCCATCTCGTTGGCCAGCGGAGCACCGGTGATGACGGGGCGCGGGTCGGAGAAGAGGCCGCCCAGTTCGGCCAGGGTGGCGCCGCGGCCGCGGAAGGCCGGCGGCAGGTCGGGGCGGGTCTGGGCGATGAAGGAGGCCACGGCCAGGTTGGCGTCGTCGGCGTGGCGGCGGAACAGGGAGCGGTCGACGACGGTGTCGCCCAGGTCGTCCATGAGCCAGGCGCCCAGGGCGGCGCGCTCGGTGGGGTCCCCGAAGACCCGGACCGCCGCCGCCCAGTTGCCCTGCATGGCCTCGGCCAGGGCGCCGGGGTCGGTGAAGCGGACGCCTGCGAAGTGGTACGGGGGCACCCCGCCGAGGCCGGTGTGGTACCCGGACGCGCCGGTGCTCCCGGGGCCCGGCTGCGGGGCGGGCGGCATCTGCGGCGGGGCGGAGGCCCCGGCCACCGCGGGCGCTGCGGGCTCGGCCGCGACCGACCGCGTGTAGGCGCGGGTGGGGTCGACGCCCTGCGGCGGGGCGATCCGGGTGGGATCGACCCCGGAGGCGGGGGCCACCCGCGTGGGCTCCACGGCAGGCGCCGGCGCCACCCGCGTGGGGTCCACGCCGGAGACCGGAGCCACCACCGTCGGGTTCACGGCGCCCCCCGGGGCCGGGACCCCGTTCCCGGGGCCGGCGATGAGCAGGTTGAGCAGGGAGGAGGCGTCCGGGCGCCGGTCCGGGTCCTTGTCCAGGCAGAGCTCGATGACACCCCGCAGGGGTTCGTCGAGGCCGTCCAGGTCGGGGCCGCCGCTGAGGATGCGGGCGATGCGCGAGGCCTGGGTGGGCGCCTGGAAGGCCTCCCGCCCGGTGGCGGCGTAGACCATGACCGCGCCCCAGGCGAAGACGTCGACGGCCGAGGTGAGGCGTGCGCCCTCGAGCTGCTCGGGCGCCATGTACCCGATGGTGCCCACGACCCCGCTGGCGGTCACCGAGGTGGCCTCCACCGCGCGGGCGATACCGAAGTCGATCACCCGCGGTCCGTCCGCCGCCAGCATGATGTTGTCCGGCTTCAGGTCCCGGTGCACCACCCCCGCGGCATGGATCGCCGCCAGCGCGGTCGCGGTGTTCACCGCCAGCCGCTGCAGCTCCACCCCGCGCCGCGGCCCCTGCTCGGCGACCGCGCGCTGGAGGGTGGGCCCGTCGATGTACTCGGTGGCGATCCACGGCTGCTCCGCCTCCGGATCGGCGTCCAGGATCGCCGCGATGCAGAACCCGCTCACCCGCCGGGCCTGCTCCACCTCCGCCGCGAACCGGCGGCGCATGTCCGCGTCACCCGCCCACGAGGCGTGCAGCACCTTGACAGCGGCCCGGGTCCCGTCCTCGGCCTCACCGAGGAACACCTCGCCGAAACCACCGCGGCCGAGCGAGCGCACCAGGCGGTAACCGCCCACGGTGCGCGGAGCGGAGTCCTCTGCGGGGTCGTCCAACATCATGCCTTTCACGGATCTCACGGGTCGGCGGCGGTACGCCGGGGCGGCGGCCGGGATGCGCGGGGCAGGGGCTTCGGCGCTCGTGGACGCGGGCCGCCGCGGTGCGGCGGCCGTCCGGGGCCGGCGGAGCCGACGGGGACGGGGACGCGCCCTGCCCGCATCGGCCGCTTTTCCGGGACCACCTTACGCCGGATCACCGCCCCGGCCGCAACGGCGGCCGCGTGGTCCCGCCCCCGCCGCGGTCAGCGGGCGGCCCGGTGGCCGCCGCGCAGGATCCGCTCGACCAGGTCGTCGCCGAGCGTCCCGTAACCGGTGGCCGCCCAGACGCTGTACTCGGCGGGCACCTCGTAGTAGGGGACCGAGCGGCCCTCGTGCTCGGCGGGCAGCACCGTGGGCCGGAGCCGGTCGCGCACGGCGCGGGCGCACTCCGCGCACAGCGGAACGCGGATGGTGCGCAGCCCGCCGAACTCGCGCCACTGGGTCTGCCGGGTGTCGTTGCCGTGCAGCGGGTTGGCGTAGCAGGGCCGGCGCGGGGTGCGCAGCCCGGCCAGGGCGTCCTCGGCCAGGTCCAGCAGGACGAGCACGCCGACCGCGTCGGGCAGGGTCGGGCCCTCCTGGGCCATGCGGTCGTGGACGCGGGCGGCGGCGTCCCGGGCGTCCAGGGCGCGGGAGAGGTTCTGCGGAGCGGCACCGTTGGCCTCGCTGAGCCGCTCCCCCAGTTCGATGAGGTCGCGCGCACCGCGCTCGACCAGCGAGTCCAGCTGGGCTCGGTCGGCGTTGTCGAACGCCGCGTGCTGGGCGATCGGCACGGCGGCGCGCCGGCCGAACAGCCCGGGGCGGGACCGGGCGGCGAGCCGGTACAGCGGGAAGGCCACGGCGAGCAGGAGTGCGAGCGCCACCGCTCCCACGATCCACGGGTTCCACCACCGGGCGGGCATGAGGTTGCCGCTCGGCGGTTCTCCCGCCCTGTCGTAGTAGGCCTGCTGCGCCGCCTCGTAGGCGGCTTCGGGGTCGTCGGAGAGGGCTGCCTCGACGGCCGCCTCCACCAGGGCCGGCAGGGTCTTCTGCCCGCCCATGGTCTTGTAGCTCGCGGCCAGGGACCCGTAGAAGGCGGGCTTGGACCAGTCGTCCGGGGCCGTGCCCAGGTCGTGGCCCTCCAGGTCGCCGCGGCGGTCGTAGATCAGGAAGTGCCGCTCGCCGCCGCCCATGCGGTCGTGCACGGCCGAGGCCAGCGCTTCGCCCTCCCCGTCCCATTCGTCACCCTCCGCCAGGGGGACGACGATGACGTACAGGTCCAGGTCGTGCCGGTCGATCATCGACACGACGCGCTCGCGGGCCTCCGCCGCGTAGGCGCTCTCGTAGGCGGGGTCGACGTGGACGGGCGAGTCGGCCAGGGCGTCGGCGATCACCTGCGCCGGGCTCGCGGCCTCCTCCGCGGCGGTCGCCTCCGCCGGGGCCGGGGACGCGGTGTCGGCCAGGGCCGGGGCTCCGGCCAGGGACGCGGCCAGGGCCAGGGCCGCGACCGGGATCGCGGCCCGTCGGCGCGGGGGCGTGCGGGGGTCAGTGGACACGGTTCTCCTCGAGCAGCAGGTCGACCAGGTGTCGGGGCCGGTCCGCCCCGAAGGAATGACGGATCCACGGGTCATCCGGTTTCGCCCGGTAGGAGTGGGATGTACCGCGGCCGCGCAGCCGCAGGATCCGCTTCACCCGTTCGTCGTCGGGAAGGCGGGCGCAGTCCGCGCACAGGGGGACCCGGCCTCCGATCCGGGACCTGGCCCGCTCGGTGGCGAACGGGTGGAGCGGGTCCACGGCGCAGGGCACGGTGTCGGCCCCGGGGTCCTGCGCCGCGGCCAGCACCCGGCGGCACAGCACCGCGGCACCGAGCAGGTCCAGCCCCCGGGGCGAGCGGTCCATGAGGATGAGGGCCGCCTCGGCCTGGGGCATGAACCCGGCGGGGATCCGGTCGGGCCCGTGCGCCACCAGCGCGCGCACCCGCCCGGCCTCCCGGCCCGCGATGCGCCGCAGCCTGCGCTCGCCCACGACGGCGGTCGGGGCACCGCTCCGAACGAGCCGGGGCAGGTGGACACCCGTGTAGACGAGGGCGATCAGGACGGCGGCCACGACCGGACCGACCAGCAGGAGCCCTCCGAAGAAGCCGCCCTCCCAGTAGCGCTCCGCACGGGGGCCGGGCAGGTGCACCTCGTCGTCGGCGAACAGGGGCCGGTACCCGTCCCCGGGCGTGAACTCCATCTCCGCCAGGTCGGCCGCCGCGCTCTCCAGCGCGGCGGCCGGGGTCGGCTCCTCGCTGTAGGCCATGGGGTACCACAGCTCGTAGGGGTCGACCTCCAGCCCGCGGGCGGCCGCGCCGATGTCGGGGGCGTCGATCCCGGGTCCGACGACCAGGTAGACGCCGTCCTCCTCGGCGACCGCGGCCAGCGCCGCGGCCAGGACCTCCGGGTCGCCGCCGGCCTCGTCCTCGTGCGACAGCGGCACGACCGCCGCGTACACCGGGACCGGCGCCCGCTCCAGCAGGGCGGGGACCCCCTCCAGCCCCTCGCGGGTCAGGGGCATGATCGGGTCGACGTAGAGAGGGCCCTCCGCGAGGGCGGCGGCGATGTGCTCGACCCGGCCGGTCGAGACGACGTACGGCGGCTCCTGGCGGACCAGGTCCTCGGGGTCGGCGACCTCGTGTCCGCCGACGGGCGCGTCCATCGTGTAGTTGTAGGTGGCGGTGACGAGTGCGCCGCCCGCCGAGAGGGCCGCCAGGACCGCGATGGTGGGGACCACGATCCGGCCGCGCCGCAGCCCCCGCCAGGCGGTCCAGCCCGCACCCACCAGGAGGGCGCCGGCCACCGAGCCCACGAGGAAGCCGAGGTTCTCGGGGCCGTTGTAGCGGGTGGGGTCGATGTCGGCGCGGAACTCGGCCCAGAACCCCTCTCCCTCGCCCCGCTCGGCGAACTCCTCGGGGGGTCCGCCTCCGGTCAGTCCGGCGACCAGGACCCGGGCCACCTCGTGGGCGGGGACGCCGTACAGGTCCGCCTCGTACACGGCGTCCCGGGCGCCGTCCACCGACAGGTCGGTCCCGTAGACGCGCAGTTCGGTGAACCCGCCCGAGGCCGGCAGGACGGCGTAGACGCCGTCGGCGCCGAGCCGGTCGTGCACGGCGGGCAGGATCTGGCCCGTCCCGGCGCCGCTGCCCGCGCCGAGGTAGGGGGTGACCACCACGTGGTAGGGCACCCCCAGGGGCTCGAAGGCCTCGTGGATCCCGCGTTCGATCTCCTCCGGCGGGACGGGGCCGCCCGTGGCGCCGTCCACCACGACCGCGGCGCCCGCGGGCTGTTCGGCGAGCAGCCCGGCGAAGTGCTCGGCGTAGGTCGCCTGCGGGGCGACCCCGGGGGCGGTTCCGCCGCCGGTGGTGTCGGCCGCGGCGGGGGCGGACAAAAGGAGCAGGACCGGCACCACCGTGAGGAGCAGGGCGCGGAGCGGGCCGCGGGCACGGTGAGGGATGGGCATGGGCAGAGCATAGCCCCCTGTTGCGGACAGCCCTTACCCGGTGCCACCTGCGTCCCGAAGGTCCGCGAGGGAAGGGAAAGGGGCCGCCACCGTCGGTCGGACGGTGGCGGCCCCGTGAACCGCGCGCCGCGCCGGTCGGGCACGGCAGCGGAGTCGCGGTGACTACTCGGCGATCAGCTGGCGCAGCACGTACTGCAGGATGCCGCCGTTGCGGTAGTAGTCGGCCTCACCGGGGGTGTCGATGCGCACCACGGCGTCGAACTCGACGCCGGTGTCGGTGCTCACCTTCACCGTGGCGGGGATGCGGCCCTCGTTCAGCTCGGTCACACCGGTGATGGAGAAGGTCTCCTCGCCGGTCAGGCCGAGGGAGTCCGCGCTCTGCCCCTCGGGGAACTGCAGGGGCAGGACGCCCATGCCGATGAGGTTGGAGCGGTGGATGCGCTCGTAGGACTCGGTGATGACCGCGCGCACGCCCAGCAGGCTGGTGCCCTTGGCCGCCCAGTCACGGGACGAGCCCGAGCCGTACTCCTTGCCGCCCAGGACGACCAGCGGGGTGCCCTGCGCGGCGTAGTTCTGCGCGGCGTCGTAGATGAACGACACCGGGGCGTCGGGCAGGGTGAAGTCGCGGGTGTAGCCGCCCTCGGTGCCCGGCGCGATCTGGTTGCGCAGGCGGATGTTGGCGAAGGTACCGCGGATCATCACCTCGTGGTTGCCGCGACGGGAACCGTAGGAGTTGAAGTCGCGGCGCTCCACGCCGTGGGCCTTGAGGTACTCGGCCGCCGGGGTGCCCGGCTTGATCGCACCGGCCGGGGAGATGTGGTCGGTGGTGACCGAGTCTCCCAGCTTGGCCAGGACGCGGGCGCCGGTGATGTCGGTGACCGGGGCCGGGGTCGGCGCCATGCCCTCGAAGTACGGGGGCTTGCGGACGTAGGTCGACTCGCCGTCCCACTCGAAGGTGTTGCCGGTCGGGGTCGGCAGCGAGCGCCAGCGCTCGTCGCCGGCGAAGACGTCCGCGTAGGCCGACTCGTACATGTCGGCGGCGATCGCGGAGTCCATGACCTCCTGGATCTCCTCGGCGGTCGGCCAGATGTCGGCCAGGTAGACGGGCTGACCGTCCTTGCCGGTGCCCAGGGACTCGGTGGTGATGTCGATGTCGAGGGACCCGGCCAGGGCGTAGGCGACCACCAGCGGCGGCGAGGCCAGGTAGTTCATCTTGACGTCCGGGTTGATCCGGCCCTCGAAGTTGCGGTTGCCGGACAGCACGGCGGTGACGGCCAGGTCGTTGTCCTGGACGGCCTTGGAGATCTCCTCCGGCAGCGGGCCGGAGTTGCCGATGCAGGTGGTGCAGCCGTAGCCGACCAGGTTGAAGCCCAGCTTGTCCAGGTACGGGGTCAGGCCGGAGCGCTCGTAGTAGTCGGTGACGACCTTGGAGCCCGGGGCCATGGAGGTCTTGACCCACGGCTTGCGGGACAGGCCCTTCTCCACCGCCTTCTTGGCCAGCAGGGCGGCGCCCAGCATGACCGAGGGGTTGGAGGTGTTGGTGCAGGAGGTGATCGCGGCGATCACGACGGCGCCGTGGTCGATCTCGGTCTCGGTGCCGTCGGCCATGGTGACCTTGACGGGCTTGTGCGGGCGCGCGCCGTTGGCGCCCTGCGCCGGGGCGTCGGAGGCCGGGAAGGACTCCTCGCCCGCCTCGTCGACCTCGTCCTCGACGTAGTTGCGGACGTCGTGGCGCCAGGTCTGCTTGGCCTCGGCCAGGACGATGCGGTCCTGCGGGCGCTTGGGGCCGGCGATCGACGGGACGACGTCGCCGAGGTCGAGCTCCAGGTACTCGGAGAACTCGGGCTCGTTGGCCGGGTCGTGCCAGAAGCCGTTGGCCTTGGCGTAGGCCTCGGTCAGGGCGACCTGCTGCTCGGAGCGGCCGGTCAGGCGCATGTAGCGGATGGTCTCGTCGTCGATCGGGAAGATCGCGGCGGTGGAGCCGAACTCGGGGCTCATGTTGCCGATGGTGGCGCGGTTGGCCAGCGGCACGGAGGTGACGCCCTCGCCGTAGAACTCGACGAACTTGCCGACCACGCCGTGCTTGCGCAGCAGCTCGGTGATGGTGAGCACCAGGTCGGTGGCGGTGGTGCCGGGCTTGAGCTGGCCGGTGAGCTTGAAGCCGACCACGCGCGGGATGAGCATGGAGATCGGCTGGCCGAGCATGGCGGCCTCCGCCTCGATGCCGCCGACGCCCCAGCCCAGGATGCCCAGGCCGTTCTGCATGGTGGTGTGGGAGTCGGTGCCGACGCAGGTGTCGGGGTAGGCCTGGCCGTTGCGGCTCATGGTGACGCGCGCGAGGTGCTCGATGTTGGCCTGGTGGACGATGCCGGTGCCGGGCGGGACGACCTTGAACTCGTCGAACGCGGTCTGGCCCCAGCGCAGGAACTTGTAGCGCTCCTGGTTGCGCTCGTACTCGATCTCGACGTTGCGCTCGAAGGCGTCGGGGGTGCCGAAGAGGTCGACGATGACGGAGTGGTCGATCACCAGCTCGGCGGGGGCGAGCGGGTTGATCTTGTCCGGGTCGCCGCCCATGTCGCGGACGGCCTCGCGCATGGTGGCGAGGTCGACGACGCAGGGGACGCCGGTGAAGTCCTGCATGATCACCCGGGCCGGGGTGAACTGGATCTCCTGGCTGGGCTGGGCCTTGGAGTCCCAGCCGGCCAGGGCGCGGATGTGGTCGGCGGTGACGTTCGCGCCGTCCTCGGTGCGCAGAAGGTTCTCCAGGAGGACCTTCAGGCTGTAGGGAAGCCGGTTGGAGCCCTCCACGGAGTCCAACCGGAAGATCTCGTACGACTCGTCGCCAACGCGCAACGTGTCACGGGCGCCGAAGCTGTTCGCGGACACGGTGTCTGCCTCCTGATCTCGCCACTTTGTCCCTGGCATCCTGCCCCATCGGGCGGGTGCGGGACCCACTGAGGCCGCCCTAACCGGTCGCCGGGTGGACGGAGGGCCGCGGGGGTGTCCTCCGACCGTATCCGACCTCTCGGAAGCGGCCATGACCTGCAACGACACCATTCGCCGCAGGCCAGGCGGTCCGCTGCGCGCGGACGCCCGTGATGCTCGGGTCCGGGAGACGCCGAGAGGTCGACGTCACACACCCGGGTCCGGCCCGGGTCGGGGGGAACCCTCTTTTTATCTTGATATCAAGTTATCCCACTTGTATCTCGATATCAAGTTATCGTGGCGCCGCCCGGCACCCGTCGGCGCCCCGCCGTGTTCTCCCCGGAAACCGCTCCTCCGGAGCCCGCCCGCCCCCTCGCACGCGACGTCCGCGGTCAGTCCAGCTGCGGAGCGACCGCGGAGGCCACCAGCTCCAGGTGCTCCAGGTCCGCCATGTCCAGCAGCTGGAGGTACATGCGCTCGGCGCCCAGCTCGGCGAACCGGCCGATCTTGTCCACCACCTCGTCGGGCGTGCCGGCCAGGCCGTTCGCCCGCAGCTCGTCCACCCGCCTGCCGATGCGCCCGGCCCGCCGGGCCACCTCGGCCTCGTCGCGCCCCACGCAGAGCACCTGCGCCGCGGAGTAGATGATCGGGTCGGTGCGCCCCACCGCCGCCGCGGCCGCCCGCGTCCGGTCGAAGGCGGCTCCGGTGTCGGCCACCGAGGCGAACGGCACGTTGTACTCGTCGGCGAACGCCGCCGCCAGCCGCGGGGTGCGGCGCGGACCGGTCCCGCCGATGAGCACCGGCGGCCGCGGGCTCTGCTCCGGCTTGGGCAGCGCGGGCCCCTCCGCCAGCCGGTAGTACTTGCCCTCGTACCGGAACGCGCCCCCGGCCGGCGTGGACCACAGGCCGGTGATGATGTCGAGCTGCTCCTCGTAGCGGTCGAACCGCTCCCGGGCCGTCGTCGGGAAGGGGATGCCGTAGGCGGCGTGCTCCTCCTCGAACCAGCCCGCGCCGAAGCCGAACTCCACCCGGCCGCCGCTCATCCGGTCCACCTGCGCGACCGCGATCGCCAGCGGCCCCGGGTAGCGGAACGTCGCCGCCGTCATCAGCGTCCCCAGGCGGATCCGGGAGGTCTCCCGGGCCAGCCCGGCCAGCGTGATCCAGGCGTCCGTGGGCCCGGGCAGGCCGTCACCGCCTCCCATGTGCAGATAGTGGTCCGAGCGGAAGAGGGCGTCGAACCCGAGTTCCTCGGTGGCCTCGGCCACGGCGAGCTGGTCCTCGTAAGTGGCCCCCTGCTGGGGCTCAAGGAAGATCCTCAGGCGCATAAACCCCATTTTCTCCCACCCGCGGGGACGATCTCCCCCCGGCGCGCGGGTAGCGTCGAAAAGCCCGCCCCCCGTGAACCGTCCTGCGAGATCCGAGCGATAACCCGACCGTGAAGCTGTTCCGACGCGCGCACCGCCGCGCACCCTCCTACGGCCCCGACAGCGGCGATCCCCTGCTGCTGACCGCCATCGCGGCGGGCGAGGCCGAGGCGTTGGAGATCCTCCACCGCAGGCACGCGCCCTGGCTGCGGGCGCGCCTGAACTACCGCTGCTCCGACCCCGACCAGGTCGACGCCGCCCTCCAGGAGACCTTCCTGGCCGTGTGGAAGAACGCCGGCTCCTTCACCCCCAGGCCCGGCGACACCGATGCCGGGGCCTGGCTGTGGACCATCGCCATCCGCCAGCTGATATCCCAGCTGCGCAGGCGGGCCAACCGGTGGATCTCCGATATCGAGGCCGAGCCCTACGAGACCATCGGGGACGCCTCCGCCGAGGACACCGTGCTGCTCAACATCGAGCACGGCCCCCTGGGCGCGGCCCTGCACACCCTGTCCCCGGAGCTGCGGGCCGCCATACAGGCGACCGTGCTGGACGGGCTCACCGTGCGGGAGGCCGCACAGATTCTCCAGATCCCCGAAGGCACCGTGAAGACACGGGTGATGCGCGCCAAGGCGCGCCTGCGGGAGGCATTGACGTCATGAGCGGTTGGCACCTGACCCCGGCCCAGGCCCACGACTACGCGGCCCGGAGAAGCGACGAGATCACCGCGATGTCGGTGGAGGCCCACCTGATGCACTGCGCGCCCTGCCGGTCCCTGCTGCCGGCCGACGAGCCGTGGCTGGCCGACAGCTGGTCCTCGCTGCGCGACGTCGTCGACCGGCCCCGGCGCGGCCCGGTCGAGACCCTGCTGGCCTCCGTCGGCCTGCGCGCGGAGACCGCCAAGCTCCTCGCCGCCACCCCGCGGCTCTACCAGGCCTGGCTCGGCTCCACGGTGGTGGTCCTGGCCGCCGCCCTGATCGCCGCGCACGTCATGCCGCGCGGCTCCCTGATGTTCGTCTTCCTCGCACCGGTGGTTCCGCTGGTCGGCGTGGCCCTGGCCTACGGGCGCGGGGTCGACCCGGCGCACGCCCTGGCCTCGGTGACGCCCATGGCCGGGCAGCGGCTGCTGTTCCTCCGCACCTGCTCGGTCCTGGTCCCGGCGCTGCTGCTGTGCACCGGGGCCGCGCTGATGCTGCCCTACACCGCCACCGCCTGGGACGCCGTCTTCTGGCTGCTGCCCTCCCTGACCCTGGTCGCGGGCTCGCTCCTGCTCGGCCGCTGGATCCACCTGAGTGCGGCCTCCGGGATCGTGGGAGTGCTGTGGCTGGCGATCCTGGCACTGGTGTCCCTGTCCGGGCAGACGGTCCCCGTCGGGGTGTTCGCCCCCCAGGCCCAGCTGTGGTGGGGCGTGGCCCTGACCGCGATGGTCGGCCTGCTGCTGCTCCGGGTGAGGGTGGCATGACCACCACCCTCACCGGCCGAGTGCAGCTGCGCGGGGTCACCCGCAGCTACGGCACCCGGACCGCCCTGGACGGGGTGGACCTGGAGCTGGGCCCCGGGGTGACCGGCCTGCTGGGCCGCAACGGCGCCGGGAAGACCACCCTGATGCGCTGCCTGGCCACCGACCTGGACGCCACCTCCGGGCAGGTGCGCCTGCTCGGCCTGGACCCGGCCCGGGCCGCCGAGCGCACCGACATCCGCAGGCGGCTGGGCTACCTGCCGCAGAACCCCGACTTCTACCCGCACTTCACCGCGTTCGCCCTGCTCGACTACATGGCCGTGCTCAAGGAGCTGGGCGGGCGCCGGGCCCGGCACGACGAGGTGCGCCGGGTGCTGCGCCAGGTCGGGCTGTACGACCGGCGGCACAGCCGGGTGCGCCGCCTGTCGGGCGGCATGCGCCAGCGCCTGGCGCTGGCCTCGTCCCTGATGGGCGACCCCGAGCTGCTGCTGCTCGACGAACCGACGGTGGGGCTGGACCCCGAGCAGCGCATCCGGTTCCGCAACCTGGTCTCCCGGCTGGCCGTGGACAGCACCGTGGTGCTGTCCACCCACCAGATCGAGGACGTGGCCGCGCTGTGCGGGCACATCGTGTGCCTGGACGGGGGCCGGGTCGTGTTCGACGGCGCGCCCGGAGACCTGGTGGCGCGCGCCCGCGGGTACGTGTGGGAGGGCGTGGGCGACCCTGGGTCCGGCCTGACCTCCTGGCGGCTGCCCGACGGACGCCACCGGGTCCTGACGCCGGGCTCGGCGCGGCCGCCCGGGACGGCCTTCACTCCGGTGGAGCCCACCCTGGAGGACGCCTACCTGCTGCTGGTCGGCCTGACCGGGGAGCCGCCCGCGGAGGTGCGGCGGTGAGGCGCACCGTCACCTTCGCCCGGCTGACCCTGTTCAACATGCTCCGGCTGCTGCGCGGGCCGTTCCTGCTGCCCGGCACGGCGCTGTACCTCGCCTACTTCGGATGGACGGGCTCCTACCCCGGCCAGTCGGTGGACACCTGGTACTCCGACGTGTCCGTGTCGGGCCTGTTCGTCGCCGCGCTCGGGTTCGCCGCCGTGACCCCCTCCGCCGTGCGCGAGGCCCGCCACCCCGTGGTCTCCACGACCCCGCTGGGCCGCACCGGCAGGGTCCTGTCCCTGGCACTGGCCGCGGTGCCCCTGCTGTGGGCGGCCCTGGGCGGGCTGGCGGTGTGGCTGTGGGTGGCGGCCGAGCCCCTGCCCCCCGCCGGGATCCTCAGCCCGTTCGCGCTGCCGGTGCCCTTCCTGGTGGCGGCGGCCGGGCCGCTCGGGTCGCTGCTCCTGGTCCTGTGGACCAGGTCGTACCTGCCGCTGATCATCCTCGCGCTCAGCCTGCCGCTGTACCTGGTCTACAACGGCATCATGCTGTCGGAGCGGCTCAACAACGCCGTGTCGCGCGCGTCGATGGCCCTGCAGCGGGTCGCCGGCCCCTTCCCCGACTTCTCGGTGTCCCTGACCCAGGTGACGCTGTACTCGCTGGCCTACACGTGCCTGGCGCTGGCGACGCTGGTGGTGCTGGTGGTGGGCGCCCGGCACCGGGTCCGGCGGGTCCTGGTCTCCTCCTCGGTCGCCGCCGTCCTGCTGGGGGCCATGGCCGCGGGGGTCGCCGTGCACGGCAACAGGGCGATGTGGGGCGACGGGGAGCTCCCCCGGGCGTACGGTGACGACGAGGTCCACGGGACGTCGGGCCCCTGGCCCTGCCGGGAGGTCGAGGGCGTGACCTACTGCCCGCTCCCCGGCTACGACTCCTGGGTCACCTCCTGGCACGAGACCCTGGACCCGATCCTGGACGAGCTGCCCGAGGCGGCACGGGCCGACGCACCGGTGGTGTGGCAGGACGGGCACTGGTACACCCGCGACTTCGAGGTCTCAGGGCCCGCCATCGTCGTCCACGAGTACATGGACCCGGAGCTTCGGCCCTGGCAGTCCTACTTCTACTCGGCGTTCGCCCGCAGGACGCTGGGGATGTCCACCGGTGAGCCCGACCCCTACGGGACGGACGACTGCCGGGGCACCGGCCAGGCCCGCAGCTCCGTGGTCGTGTGGGCCGTGGAACGCATCGTGGCCTCCCACATCCCCGAGGACCCCTTCATGCGGACCGACGCGGTGGCGACCGCCATGTCGGACATGGCCCCCTCCCCCGCCGACCTGGTGCTGGGCCGGGAGATCGTCTCGGCACCCCCGGAACGGGTGGGCGCGGTGCTGGAGGAGCACTGGGACCGGATCTCGTCCGGCGCGATGGACACCGCGGAACTGGCCGCGCTGCTGGACATCCGGGTCCCCGGCGAGCAGACGCGGATCGCCGACGCCGCCGAATGGGACGCGGCGTTCTCCGACATGCCCCCGGACATGTACGAGACCTGGAACCCGGGCCTGCCGCTGTGCCCGGTCGGCCCCTGACCCCGCACCGGCCCGGGAACACCGTTACCCGGGCCGGTGCGCGCTTTCCCGTCGCTTTGCCGGCCGGTACCTAGACTCGCGATCATCCATGCTTTCCCGGCCGCGCGCCGGGTCTCCCGCGAGGTGGGCATCCGTTGAGTCTTCGCCGTACCGCCGCCTGCGCGGCCGTCCTGGGACTGGCCGCCGCGCCCGCAACGATCGCACCCGCCCTCGCCGCGCCGGCGTTCCCGGCGACCGCGAGCGCAACCCTGGTGGGCCTGGCCGCGGCCCCCGGCGCGGGCGGCGGCACCGAGGGGCTGTGGGGCACCGTCTACGTCAGCTCCGAGGTCGGCGAGGAGCGGCTCCAGGCCGACACCTCCGGCGATCCGGGCGGGCTGCTCGAACCGGTGTCGGCGGTGGGGCCCACGCAGGCGACGGTCAACACCACCGCCCGGGAAGGCGGGCGGGCCGAGGCCGTCGCCGAACTGGGCGGGCTCACCCTGTCCCTGCCCGGCATCGCCCTGCCGGCCGTCGAGGTCGGGCCGCTGCGCAACATGCTCACCTGCGACTTCTCCGGGAACCTGGAATGGGAGCGCGGCCCGGACTCCGAGCGGGTCGTCACCGTGTTCGGAACGCCGCTCACCCCCTCCGACGGCGAGGCAGCCGAGGACGTCGAACTGCCCGACGGGCGCACCGCCGAGGTCACGGTGGTCGACCACGCCCCGGACCGGGACGACTCCGGGCGGGGGCGGATGTACACCGGTGTCACCGCGACCGTCGACGGCGACGAGCTGTTCGACCTGACGATGGCGGCCGTGTCGGTGGAGTGCCCCACCGACGGCGGCGGCACCGCGGACGCCCCGACCGCCGGGGAGTCCGGGGAACCGTCGGCCCCGGCGGACGCCCCGACCGGGCGGGAGGACGCGCCCCCGGCCCCGGCGACGCCCGCGCCGGGAGGGAACGACCCCGACGAGGGGACCGATCCGCCCGCGCGGACGCCGGAGCCCACTCCGACCCCCGCCCCGGCCGCCGACGACGGGGACTCCGGGCGGGGAGGCCTGCCCATCACCGGCGCCGCGCTCGCCGGCCTGGTCACCGCCGGGGTGCTGGCGGTCGGCGGCGGCGCGACCGCCCTGTACCTGGCCCGCCGTCGCTCCCGCGGCCCCCACGACACCCCGGGCCCCCAGGACCCGGCCTGACCCCGTCCCCCCCGGGGGCGGTCAGGGGGCGAAGTCCGCGACGAAGCGCTCCTGACGGCGGGTCTCGACGGCGTGCGGGGAGTAGTACTCGCGCACGTAGGCCACGGCCTCCCCCGGGGGCACGCCGTCGAGGACGGCCAGGCAGGACAGGGCGGTCCCGGTGCGGCCGCGGCCGCCCAGGCAGGCGAACTCCACCCGCTCGTCGGCCGCGCGCTCCAGGGCCCCGGCCAGTTCACCGGCCAGGGCCGCGGGATCGGCGGGCAGCCGGAAGTCCGGCCAGCGCACCCACCGGGACTCCCAGGGGACCGGTGCGGGGGCCCTGCCCAGCAGGTAGACCCCCAGGTCGGGCATCGGGCCCTCCGGCAGGGGCAGCGCGAGCGGGCGCCCCCGGACCAGGCGGCCCGAGGGCAGGCGCAGGACTCCCGCGGCGTCGGGGTGCCAGGTGGTGGTCATCCGGTGAGGCTAGCCGCCCCTCCCCCTCCGTGCCCAGGGGCGGACTCAGTCCTCGACGGTGACGTCGACCTTGTCGGGATAGAAGGCGGCGTGTCCGGCGATCCCGGCGACCGCCGGATGGGGGTCCTCGTAGACCCACAGGGCGTCGACGAGCTCGACCCCGTCGACGGCGATCGTCCGGTAGGTGGCGGTGCCCTTGTAGGGGCAGTAGGTGGTGGTCGGGGCCGGGCGCAGCACCGCCGGGTCCACGTCGGCGAGCGGGATGTAGTGCACCGGCGGGTAGGAGGCCTCCCGCAGCGTCAGCGCGGCCGTCGTGTCGGCGACGACGCGGCCGCCGACCCGCGCGACCACGCGCGCGCCGGTGGGCTCGATGGTGATGGGGTGGTCGGGTCCGGGGACCCTGCCCTGTCCTGTCATGTGGTCCTCCCTCTCGCCGCAGAGACTACCCCGCGGACCGCTCGCGCACCGGTCGGCGGGAGAGCGACCTCCGGCGGGTCGCCGGTGCGGTGTCGCCCGTTCCGGGAGGCGCCGACCTAGGCTGGGGGCATGAGCGATCTGCCCGCGAGCTGTGACGTCGTGATCATCGGAGCCGGGGTGGCCGGACTGGTCGCCGCGGCCGACCTGGTGGAGCGGGGCCTCGATGTCACCGTGGTCGAAGCGGAGGCGGGCGTCGGGGGGCGCGTCCGCAGCACGGTCCGGGACGGCTACGTCCTGGACCGCGGCTTCCAGGTGCTCAACACCGCTTATCCGGCGGTCCGCCGCCGCCTGGACCTGGACGCCCTCGCCCTGCGCGCGTTCCCCAAAGGTATGGCGGTGCGCACCGACCGCGGCCTCCTGCGGCTGGAGGCGTCGCCCCCGGGTGCGCTGTCGGCCCTGTCCCTGCTGTCCGGGGCGGAGGTGCGCCCCTCCGACCTCCTGCGCCTGCTGCGCCTGGTCGGGTCGGACGCGCTGGAGCCGGCCGACCGGATCAAGCGGCGCCCGGAGACCGACACCCTCACGGCCCTGCGCCGGAGCGGCCTGGGGGCGCGGGCCGTGAACACCCTGGTGCGCCCCTTCCTGAGCGGCGTCTTCCTCGACCCGTCCCTGGGAACGTCCAGCCGGGTCAACGACCTGGTCTGGCGCAGCTTCGCCCGCGGACGGCTGACCGTGCCGGAGGCGGGTGTCCAGGCCGTGGCCGACCAGCTCGCGGCGCGGGCCCGGGACGCGCGCATCCTTCTGGGGGAGAAGGCGCGCGAGGTCTCCGCCGGGACGGTGCGGACGGACGGCGGCACCGTGCGGGCCAGGGCCGTCATGGTCGCCGTCGGACCGGGTGCCGTACCGCGCCTCCTGCCCCGGCTGCCCGCACCGGTCCTGCGGCCCGCCACCACCTACTTCCACTCCCGGCCCGCGCTGGAGCGGGAGGACCCGCTGCTGCACGTGGACGGACGTTCCGGACAGCACGGGACCCGGCTCAGCAGCGTCATGGTGATGACGGCGACCGCCCCGTCCTACGCGCCGCCCGGACGGGCCCTGATCGCCTCCTCGACGGTGGGCCCCGACCGGCCCGGCGAGGACGCGGTCCGCGCCGAGGCGGCCCGGATCCTGGGGACGGACGCCGAAGGGTGGGAGCACGTGGAGACCGTGCACATACCGGACGCGCTGCCCGCGGCCCCGCCGCCGATGGGCGACCTGCGCCGCCCCGTCCGCCTGGAGAAAGGCCTCTACGTGGCAGGGGACCACCGCGACACGCCCTCCCTCCAGGGGGCGATGGTGAGCGGGGAGCGGGCGGCCGCCGCGGTCCTGGCCGACCTCGGCGCGCGCTGACGCCGGCGGGGCCGGCCACCGGGGGTGCGCCGGACCTGGGGGTACGGCGGCCTGGTTCCGACGGAGGAACGCGCCCAAGCTGATGGTGCGGCAGCCGCCCGGCGCCCTCCGGCGCCCGACCGGCCCGTGGTCGCGCGCTTCGCGCACGGCCCACCGACCCACCACTCCTCCGGAGAACCGACAATGAGCAACACCGACACGGGCATCGCGGGCTGGAACTCCAGGGCCCTCGACGAGATCCTCTCGAACGAGGCGGGACGCCCCGTCCTGTTCACCAACGCCCGCATCCTGACGATGGACCCGCTGATCGGGACCATGACCGGTGCCGACATCCTGTTCGTCGGCCCCCTGATCGTGGCGGTCGGCCCGTCCCTGTTCACCGCGGCCGAGGACGACAACGCCATCGTGGTCGACTCCACTGGTATGACCATCGTCCCCGCCGTCATGGACGCCGTCGCGCTGGCCGGCGGCCGCGGCGAGCGCTCGGAGCACGTCGCGACCCTGGCCCCGGGCAACGCCAGCGACCTGCTGGTGGTGCCCGACGAACTCGCCGCCGACGTGCCGAGCGCCCTGGCCGCGCTCGTATCCCGGCCGGAGCAGGTCCGCGCCCTGATCGCTGCCGGACGTCCCGTGCTGTGGGGCGGCGGCGACGCACCGGGCCGGGCCACCGCGCCCGTCCTGGGCATCCCGGCCTCCCCGGACCTGACGGGCAGCCCGCGGGTCGGCGTCTGGATCGACCAGGACGACTTCCTGCACCAGGAGCTCACCGCAGACGGCCGCTACGACGAGACCCGGGGCGGTCGGCCACACGCCTATCAGGGCCGGTACTGGATCGACGGCGACCGGATCGACTACCTCGACGACCTCGGCTTCTGGGCCGTGGGGTACTTCCGCGGCGACGAACTGCACCACGTCGGCTACATCATGCAGCTGGGCTGATCCCCGGAACGTGTCCCGGCCCCCTGCCGGGACACGGCCGTTCCCCGCCCCGGCGGCACCCGCACGGCAAGGGGGGTACCGCGCGCTCCCGCGCGCGGTACCCCCGGAGGTGTCGGTCCGGTTCAGACGAGCCGGGCCGAGAGCGTGACCTTCGTGCCGGTCAGGGCCTTGCTGACCGGGCAGTTCTCCTTGGCGTCCTCCGCGGCGAGGACGAACGCACCGTCGTCGATGCCGGCGACGGTGCCCTCGACGGTGAGATGGATGCCGGTGATGCCCTCGCCGGGCTGGAACATCACCTCGGCGGAGGTCACGAGCCTGGTCGGCGGGGTGCCCGCCTCCCCGAGGCCGTGCGACAGCGCCATGGAGAAGCAGCTGGAGTGGGCCGCGGCGATCAGCTCTTCCGGGCTGGTCCTTCCGTTCGCCGACTCGGCGCGCGAGGGCCACGTCACCGGCTGGTCACCGATGGCGGAGGAGTCGAAGGCGACGGTGCCGCTGCCGCTGCCGTTGAGCAGGCCGCCTTCCCACACGGTGCTTGCTGAGCGCTTGGTTGCCACGGTGGTTCCTTTTCTCTTGCGGTGTACAGGGGAGAGCGAGGGGAGCCCGGCGGCCCGTGCGGCCGACCGTTCCATACGGACCGCACGCGGTCCGGTGACCGGGCCCGCGCTCCGCCTCCGCAGATCCTGCTGGAGGACCGACCGACGCGCATCGGCTGATCGACCTATTGCGGGAACGGGGCCGCCCTGGTAGCGGTTTTGGCACGGGCCCCCGGGCGGCCGGTGTCCCCGGCGGGGGGATCAGTCCTCCCGGTCTCCGGGGCTGGCGGTCACCGCCAGCGAGCCGAGCAGGCGGAGCGCGTCCGCGGTCGGTCCGCCCTCCTGGGCGTGGTACACGATCAGCTGCTGCCCGGGGGCGGAGCGCACGTCGAAGGTCTGCATGTGCAGAGTGAGCTCGCCGACGTCGGGGTGCAGCAGGACCTTCGCGGCGTCGCTCTTGCCCCGCGCGTCCCGCCGCTGCCAGAGCTCGACGAATTCACGGCTGTTCTCGGAGACCGTCCGCAGCACTTCGTGGATCCGCGGGTCGTTCGGCCGTGCGCCCTCCAGGAAGCGGAATCCCGCGACCGCGTTGGCCGCAGCCTTCTCCCAGTCCGCGTGAAACGAGCGGACCGACGGTTCGAGGAACATCGTGAGCAGCACGTTCGCACCCGGTCGCAGGTGGGGGAAGACGGCCCGCCCCAGCGTGTTCACGGCCAGGACGTCGTAGGCCCTCCCCAGGAGCAGGGTCGGCGTGCGCTCCCACATCTCGGCCATGCTCAGCAGGCGGGGGTCCGCCCGCTCGATGCCGCCCTCGGGGCGCGGGGTCGGCGCCATGCCCGCGATCCGGTACAGATGCAGCCGGCCGTCGTTGTCCAGCAGCAGCGCCTCGCTCAGGGCGTCCAGAACCTGTGGCGACGGGCGCCGCTCACGGCCCTGTTCCAGGCGTAGGTAGTAGTCGACGCTGATCTGGGCCAGCATCGCGACCTCTTCACGTCGCAGGCCGGGCACACGCCGACGTCCCTGTGCGGGCAGGCCGACGTCGGACGGCGTCACCTGCGCACGCCGACTCCGCAGGTAGTCGCCCAGTTTCGAGGTGTTCATATCGCTCAGGCTAGACTCCCCGGCGTCCGGGAACCTGGCCCCGGTACACCCAGGACGGACGCGGCCTCCTCACCCCGGGCGCGCCCCACCCCGTCACGGGTGCTCGGGCCCCGCTGCCGGGGTCGGCCCGCGGTCAGGGCAGAAGCTGCTGCTCCATGGCGAAGACGGCCACCCCGGCCCGGGTCCGTCGCCCGGTCTTGTCGTAGATATGCCCGAGGTGGTGCCCCACGGTGCGGCTCGAGATGGACAGCTCGGCGCCTATCTCCCGGTTGGTCAGCCCGCGGGCGGCCAGCCGCAGCACCTCGATCTCCCGTGCCGTGAGCCCGGCCGGGCGGTGGGGTCGGGGCGGCCGTCCGCCCGCCGCCCGGAGCACGAGGTCGCAGGCGGTGCGGTCCAGGGTGCCAGAGTCCGCCTCGCGCGCCAGGTGCCCGGCGGCCTCGTCAACGGTGAAGGCGTCCCGGTGCGCCCGCGGCTCGGTCAGTGCGGCGAACACGTCGGCGGCGGCGAGGATGCGGGCGGCGGGAGGGGTGCGGGTTCCGGACTCACCGCGGTGGTAGCCGCTGCCGTCAAGGCGCTCGTGGTGGGCGGCGGCGATCGGTGCCAGCGGAGCGAGCGAGGGCACGCGCTCCAGCACGCGCTGGGTCCAGTACGTGTGCATCCTCACCCGCTCCATGTCGGCGGCGCCCAGCGGCCCGGGCCGGTCCCACACGTCGGCGGAGATCCCGGCCCGCCCAACGTCGTGGAGTAGGGCCGCGCAACGCAGCCGGTCCACCTCGTCGGCGGCGAGGCCTCCCAGTCGGCCGGCGCCCTCCGCCAGCCGCGCAACGCGCTCACTGTGCCCGACCAGCCACTTGCCCTTGAGGTCCACGAACCTGGCGAGGACCGCGCACAGGCCGGAGACCTCCCCAGCGGACACCGTGGCGTACGGAGGCGGTTCGGCGGCCACCACGGAGACAACGGCGTCGGGTTCGCAGAGCGGAGCCAGAACCTTGGCGGCGTCGGTCGCGAACGCGCGCGCCAGTGCGGGGTCGAGCTGGCCGCCGGCACGCCGGACCACCTCCGAGACGGCGGCCGGCTCGCCGCCCCTCTCGTGCGCCAGGACGGCCTGTTCGGCGACGTGGACGATCCGGGTCGCGAAGGAGAGGTCCTCACCGGAGACCCCGAGGGGAATGCCCTGGCCATCCCACCGCTCGTACACGTCGTCCAGCGCCGCAAGGGTCTGCGGCAGCACGCCGAGGCCCGAACCGAGCGCCCGGCTCGCCTCGCATCCGTTGCGCATGGCCTCCACCCCGACCGTGGGCAGCACCCGGGTCAGCGTGTCCGTCAGCCGCTGGGCCTTCTCCCGCGTCCAGCCGTCGAGCCGGAGCAGCTGTTCGACCAGGGGCACGTCGTCATCCGGGTCGAGGTGCTTCAGCGCGCCCTGGAACGCCACCTCGTCGCCGAAGACCTCCGCGAGCTCGGGGGCGAACGACGTACAACCGACCGAGCGCAGCAGTGCCGTCTCATAGACCGTCCGGCGGGTCTCCCTGTCGCACGCGAGGACGTCGCCGGCGAAGATCGTGGCGACGACGCAGGTGCGCAGGCCCTTCTCGAAGGTCATACCCGCGGCCAGGTCGGTCGTGAGGGACAGGGCCGCCAGAACCTCGGCCAACCGGATGTCTTGCACGGCCCAAGCGTAACGTTCCCTCCCCGCTGCCCCGGACGCGTCCGCGCGCCGCCCTGCACGCACGGGACGGGCCCCGGCGCCCACGGGACGAGGGGAGAGCCCCTTCCCGGGGGCCGGCCGGGGATATAGGCCGATCAGCCGATGTCCGCCGGCCCGTTTGGGGGGAGGGTTTGCCGGGGCGGGCGCGTGCTCGGCCGCAGCACCCGGAATCCCTGACCCGTGTTCCGCGTCGCAGCGGGGCACCGGAACGCGTCGGCCGTCCATCGACACGCACGGAGGCACCACATGACCACGGACCGGCACGACGAACACACCGCCACGGGGTGCGCGGTGGTGGAGGGGCTGTACGGCTCGCTCGCCCGGGGGGACGTCGCCGCACTGCTCGCGGGACTCGACGAGCAGATCGAATGGGTCGTTCCGCCGGGTCTGCACTACGGGGGCACGTACCGGGGACGCGAGGAGGTACTCAAGAACGTGTTCTCCCGTTTCGTCACCGAATGGCAGGACTTCACCGTCGCGCCCGCGGAGGTCATGGAGGCCGGGGACCGCATCGTCGCGCTCGGCCACTACAACGCCACGAGCCTGGCGACCGGGAAACCGATGCGGACCCGCTTCGTGCACGTGTGGCGGCTGCGGGACGGCGTTCCCGTGCACTTCGAGACCGTACTCGACACCCAGACCATGGTCGCCGCGATGCGAACCGGCACTCGGCGGCCGGAGGAAAGCACACGGGCACCGGCCCCGCACCTGTGAGCACCGAATCGAAAGGCACGGAACATGACTTTGTTCGAGCACGATTTCGTCGCGGCGGGTTCCGTCGAACCACCCGGGGACGACACGGGGCGCATGCTCCAGATGATGACGGGTTACTGGGTCACCCAGGTGGTGCGCACCGCGGCCGAGCTGCACGTGGCCGATCACCTGTACGGCGGCGGCGCCACAGCCGCCGAGGTGGCCGCTGCGGAGTCACTGGACCCGGACTCGACCTTCCGGTTCCTGCGGGCCTGCGCCTCTCTCGGGCTCGCCGCTTCCACGGACGGCGAACGGTTCGTCGGCACGTCCCTGCTCGACACCCTGCGCACCGACGCCCCGGGCTCCCTGCGGGACCTGGCTCTGTGGGGCGGGGCCGAGTCGCACTGGCTGCCCTGGGGGCGGTTGTCGGATGTGGTCCGCAGCGGCAGCACCCAGGCGGAGGCCGCCCTCGGCGCTCCCTTCTTCGACTGGATCACCGACATCCCCGGAGAGGCCGAGGTGTTCACCAACGCCATGACCGCCATGACGCGCGGCCTGGCCCACCGGCTGGCGGACGTGGTCCGCCTCGGGGGCACCGAGGTCGTCGTGGACGTCGGAGGCGCCGGCGGGAACCTCGTTCAGACGCTCATGCAGCGGCACCCCGGACTGACCGGGGTGGTCCTCGACCTGCCGCACGTGGCCGCCGAGGCGGACGCCTCCGCGTCGGAGCTTGGCGTCACGGACAGGTTCTCCTTCGTCGGCGGAGACTTCTTCGAGGAGGTGCCCTCCGGGGACGTCCACCTGCTGAAGTTCGTCCTGCACGACTGGGACGACGACGCCTGTGTGCGCATCCTGCGCAACTGCCGGGGATCACTCGGACCGGGCGGACGCGTGCTGGTGATGGAGCTTCTCGTGGACGAGGTGGGCACACCCGGCCTGGAGCCGCTGATGGACCTCAACATGATGGCACTGTCGACCGGGCGCGAACGCAGCCTCACCGAATTCGAGAGCCTCTTCGAGCGGGCTGGCCTGACGCTGACCGGAACGAGGTCCTCCGCGTCCCTGGTCTCCGTCCTGGAACTCGCGCCGTACCGCCCCCGCCCGAGGTGACGGGGCCGGTGAACCGAGGGAACCCGCCCGCGGCCGTCGGTCCCTCCCCCAGGCGGGAGGGACCGACGGCCGCGGCGTCCGCAGCTCAACCGGTCCGGGCGGCGGCCTCGGCCTCGGAGTCGGCGATGCCGAGGTTGGCGTAGGCGACGGGATTGGCGTACTCCCACACCTTCGCGACGCGGCCGTCGGCGACATCGATGCGGAAGATGTGGACGTTGTTGTAAACGCGCTTCTCCGCGCTGGACAGGATGTCGCCGTTCGCCTGCAGGAATACCGAGCGGGCGTCCTCGCCGACGGTCCAGACCTTGTCCGGGGAGGCGACGTGGTCGAACTCCGCCGCGACCGACTCGACGTAGACGAGCACGGCGGCCGGGCCGTCGAAGACGTACCAGGGCTCCGGGGTACCCGCGATCGACAGCGGGATGACGAAGGTCGCGTCGTCCGCGAGCAGCGTCGCGACAGTGGCGGGGTCGCTGTCCTCGAACGCGGCGATGAAGGCCCGGGCGCTCCTGAGAGACTTCTGATGAGCGCTGTTCATGGTCATTCTTTCGGGTGGTGCGGTGCCGCCGCGGTCCGCGGCTGGCGGGGGAGGGGCGGCCGGAGGGGTCACCAGGGCACGGGACCGGTGGCGCCGACGAAGGCGGGGGTCGGCGTGCCGGGCCCGGCGGTGGCGGCGGCGACGATCGCCGCGGCGCCCTCCTCCACGCTCTGGGTGCCCTGGTGGCCGTTCAGGTCGGTCGCGGTGAACCCGGGGTCGACCGACACCACTCTGATCCGCGCGAGGGATTGCGCGTAGACGGCGGTCAGCATGTTCAGCGCAGCCTTGGAGGAGTTGTAGGCCAGCAGCGGCGCCCACGCCGGGAGCAGATCGGCGTGCGCGGCCGGGTCGGCGTTGATCGCCAGCGAGCCGAGGGCGCTGGAGACGTTCACGACCGCGGGCCGCTCCGCCTTCCGGAGCAGTGGCAGGAAGGCGCGGGTGGTGCGCACGGCGCCGAAGACGTTGGTGTCGAAGACGTGCCGAAGGTCCCCGGCGGTCAGCTCGTCGGCCGGGCCGGCCGGGCCGGCGATGCCCGCATTGTTGACCAGGACGTCGACCCTGCCCACCTCGGCGCGCACCTGGGCGGCGGCCGCGGCGACGGACGCGTCGTCGGTGATGTCGATCAGAAGCGGACGTGCGCGGAGGGCATCGGCGGCCCGTTCGCCGCGGTCGGCGTCACGGGCTCCAGCGTAGACGGTGTGGCCCGCCTCGATGAGGCGGCGGGCCGTTTCGAATCCGAGGCCCTTGTTGGCCCCGGCGATCACGGTGACTGTTGTCATGGTTCCCAGCCTGCCCGGCTCCGGGCAGGACAGGGAGAGCCCTCCCCAACGGGGGGTCCACCGGTACCAGGCTGTTCCGGCGGGGGCGGAGGACAATGGAGGCATGAACGACGACCCCGTGGCCCTCGGCCGGGCCCTGCGCCACTGGCGCGACCGCACCGACCCCGCAGAGCTGGGCCTTCCCCACGGCGGGGTACGCAGGGCCCCCGGGCTGCGCCGCGAAGAACTCGCCCGGCTCGCCGGACTGTCCGTCGACTACGTCGTCCGCCTGGAGCGGGGCCGCGCCACCGCCCCCTCCACGCAGGTGCTCGCCTCCCTCGCCCGCGCCCTGCGCCTGACGGAGGCCGAACGCGACCACCTCTACCTGCTGGCCGATCGGGTACCGCCCACCAGCGGCCAGGTCTCCCAGCACGTGCCGCCCAGTGTCCAGCGGTTCCTCGACCGGCTTGACGGCAGTCCGCTCAGCGTCCACGACGCCGCGTGGAACCTCATCTCCTTCAATCCCCTGTGGGCCGCCCTCATGGGCGACCCCTCCCCTTGGCGCGGCAAGGAGCGCAACATCGCCTGGCGGCACTTCACCCACCAGCCCACCCGCGTCACCCACACCCCCGAGCAGCAGGACCGCTTCGAGACCGCCCTCGTGTCCGACCTGCGTTCCTCCGCCGTCCGCTACCCCGAGGACACGGGGCTCACCGAGCTGATCAACGGCCTGCGCACCACCAGCGACCGCTTCGGCGACCTCTGGGACTCCCACTCGGTCGGCTTTCACACCACTGACAGCAAGACCGTCCACCATCCCTCCCTCGGATCGGTCACCGTCGACTGCGACACCCTCACCGTCCCCGGCAACGATCTGCGCATCGCCGTCTGCTCCCCGCCATCGGGCACCGCCACGGCCGAGCAGTTCGCCCTGCTGAACACCATCGGAACCCAGGCCCTGGGCTGACGCGCCCGGGCCCGGCAGCACACCGGTCGCGCAGCCCGCCCCCGCCCCCAACGGACAGCCTGCGGTCACGGAGCTCACCTGATCCGGCGCCTTGAGAGGGCGGGAACCTCCGGCCCCTCCGACACCTCACCCTCCTCCGCGGAGTAGGACGACATCCGGAAAACAGGTGCTAGTCGCGGGCCTCGCGGTGGCGGCGGGCCGGGTTGACCGGCTCCAGCACCGCCAGGCACTCCACGTGGTGGGTCATCGGGAAGGCGTCGAACGCCCGCAGGTCCACCAGCCGGTAACCGGCCCTGTCGAACTCGGCGAGGTCCCGTGCCAGGGTCGCCGGGTCGCACGACAGGTAGGCCACCGCACGCGGCCGGGTCCCCGCGATCGAGCGGACCACCTCGGCCCCGGCCCCGGCCCGGGGCGGGTCCAGGGCGACCACGTCGGCGTGCACGTCGGCCCACTCGCGCATCTGCGCGGCCACGTCGTGCTGCTCGATCCGCACCTGCTCCAGGTCGCGCAGGTTGTACCGGGCGTCGCGCACCGACTCGGTGCCGCCCTCCACGCCCATCGCGCGGCCCTCGGGGCCGACGGCCTCGGCCAGGGCGGCGGTGAACAGCCCCGCACCGCAGTACAGGTCCAGGGCCGTCTCCCCCGGCTTGGGGGCCAGCGCGGCCAGGATCGCGTCGGTGAAGACCCGGGCGGCCGCCGGGTGGACCTGCCAGAACCCGCCCGCGCCCACCCGGAACTCGCGCTCGCCGACGGTCTCGCGCACCCCGCGGCGGCCCCGCACCTGCTGGACGCGACCGCCCTTGAACCGGCGCAGCACGGCGCTGGAGGCCTTCAGCTCGGGCAGGGTGCCCAGCTTGGCCCCCGTGGGGGTGACCACGATCGCCCGGTCGGCGCGCTGGGCCGCGGCGACGGCCTCGACCTCGCGCACGCCCGGCCAGGGCAGCTCGGTCACGCCCAGCTCGGTGACGCCGGGGTGCGCGATGAGGCAGCGGTCCACCGGTTCGATGGCGTGGGAGCGGTGGCGGCGCAGGCCCGGGGTGCCCTCGGCGTCCACCGCGAAGCGGACCCGGGTGCGCCAGCCGAGTCCGTCGGGGGTGCCGGGCAGCTCCTCGACGACGACCTCGCGCTCGATGCCGGCGATCCGGCGCAGCTGGTCCGCGACCACCTTCGCCTTGAGGCGGCGCTGGGCCTCGGGAGCGGCGTGCTGCCAGTCGCAGCCGCCGCAGGCCCCCGGTCCGGCGAACCGGCACGGTGCCTGGACGCGGTCCGGGGAGGCGGTGAGGACCTCGACGGCGTCGGCGCGCAGCAGGTTGCTGGTGCGCTCGGTGACCCGCACCCGCACCCGCTCGCCGGGCAGCGCGTGGCGGACGAACACCACCTGCCCCTCGTGGCGCCCCACACACCACCCGCCGTGGGCGACGTCGTCGACGGTCAGCTCGAACTCGGTACCGGCACGGGTCATGGCGGATTTCCTCCGGGGATCGCGGATGTGGTGCGGCGGCGTCCACGGGGCGTCGCCCGTCGCGGGAGGAGACCGTGCCGGGGCGCTGCGGGGCGTCCCGGGTGCGCGCCGGCGCACGTCCCGCGGGTGACCTGCACGCACGGTCACCGACCGCCCCAATCTACCCTCCTTCGGACCGGGTTCCGGTCACGCTCGGCGAGCGGTGGCCGGGCCGGCCCCGCCGGTGTCGGCCCGAACGCACGGGAGGGTGGCCGATGTGCCAAGGTGTCCCTAGGGCGCGGGGTGACGCCCCGCGTCCGGGAGGCGCTGTTTCGACGGGAGTGCGGGCGAGGTGCACATCGTGATCATGGGGTGCGGCCGCGTGGGGTCCACGCTGGCGCACACACTGGTGGACCTGGGGCACACGGTGGCGGTGATCGACCAGGACCCCGAGGCGTTCCGGAGGCTGCGCGGGGACACCGCCAAGCACGCGGTCCGCGGGATCGGCCACGACCGGGAGGCGCTGCTGGCCGCCGGGATCGACCGGGCGCGGGCGTTCGCCGCGGTGAGCAACGGGGACAACTCCAACATCATCGCGGCCCGGGTGGCGCGCGAGACGTTCGGGGTGGAGCACGTGGTGGCGCGGATCTACGACCCGCGGCGCGCGGAGGTGTACCAGCGGCTGGGCATCCCCACCGTGGCGACGGTGCGGTGGACGGCGGACGCGATCCTGCGCCGGATGGTGCCGGGGGACGACCGCCTGACCTCGGGCCCCGAGTGGCAGGACGCCTCGGGGACGCTGGCGATGACGGAGGTCGCCCTGCCCGCCGGCTGGGCCGGCCGGACCGTCGCCGAGGCCGAGGAGGGGGTGCCGGTGCGGGTGGTCTACCTGACCCGGAGCGGGCGGATCGTACTGGCCGCCGCGGACGTGGTCCTCGAGGAGGGCGACGTGCTGCACGCGGTGGCCGACAGCCGCGACCTGGACGGCCTGTCCGGGCGGCTGCACCGGCACGGGGAGGTGTAGCGGTGCGCATCGCCATCGCGGGTGCCGGGAGCGTGGGGCGCTCCATCGCCACGGAGCTGGCGGGCAACGGGCACGACGTCCTGCTCATCGACCGGGACACCCGGGCGATCGGGGTGGACGACCTGCCGCAGGTGGAGTGGCTGCTGGCGGACGCCTGCGAGCTGTCCACACTGGAGGACGCCCGGCTGGGCGACTTCGACGTCGTGATCGCGGCCAGCAGCGACGACAAGGTGAACCTCGTGGTGTCCCTGCTGGCCAAGAGCGAGTTCGGGGTGGGCCGGGTGATCGCCCGGATCAACGACCCCGTCAACGAGTGGCTGTTCAACGACTCGTGGGGGGTGGACCTGGCGGTGTCGCCGCCGCGGCTGATCGCGGACCTCGTGGAGGACGCCCCGGAGGAGGAGCCCTTCGACGAGGACACGCTGCCACCGCTGCCGGGTGCGGAGATCGCCGAGTCGGTGCTGCGGGCGGGGAGCCCCTTCGCCGGGCGGCCCGAGGACGAGCTGGCCGCCGCCCTCCCGGAGGGCGTGGCGCTGGTGGCGGTCGTGGGCCCCGAGGGGGTGCGCCCGCCCGGTTCCGGGCGGACGCTGGCGGTGGGCGACACGGTGGTGTTCCTGGCCGAGCCCGAGTCCCTGGCCCCCCTGGAGGGGGTCCTGGGGCCGACGGGCGGGGAGACCGGGGCATGAGGTGGGGGCGCGCCCGGGCGCGCCCCCGGTCCGCGGGACCCCGGTGTCCCGGTCAGTCCTGCGCGGGCCGCTCGGCCAGCGGGGTGCGGCCGCGGGCCAGCACCCACACCATCGCCGCGAACGCCGCGACCTGAAGCGGCCAGCCCATGGCGACCTTGGACAGGCCCAGCGCAGCGAACGTGCTCGCCCCGCCGTAGGTGGCGGCCGCCCACAGCGGGTACTGCACGACCACGCGGATGACACAGGGCAGGACGAGCAGCCAGGTGAGCTTGGAGGCGAGCGAGACCACGGCGGGGTTCTCCCGCCAGGAGGTGAAGTCCTCCCGGTGCCCGATGAACGGGCCGATCATCAGGCCGATGGCCGGCCAGCGCACCAGCACCGACAGGCTCAGCACCACGGCGTACACGGCGTTGTAGATGATGCCGGGCAGGAACGCGTCGGCGGCGTTGCCGCTGCGCATCGCGAACACCGCGGCGATGCCGATGCCGAACAGGCTGGTGACGACGTACTGCACCGAGGAGCGCTGGACCAGTCGCAGCACGCCCAGCAGCAGGGCGGCGACCACGCCCAGGCCGATGGACAGGCGCAGGTCCGAGCCGATGATGTAGGAGATGGTGAACGTCAGGGTGGGGACGGCCGCCTCGACCATGCCCCGCTTGCCGCCCAGCGCCTTGGCGAGCTGGGAGCGGACCAGCGCCTCGACGGTGTCCTCGGTCACGGCGGGGGGCCGGGCCTCTTCGGGTTCCCTGCCGGTCCCCTCGTCGGCGCGCTGCTGCTCAGTCATCTGCTCCCGGTCCGCTCCGCGTCGTCGGTGCCGTCCCCGGTCGGGGGCGCACGGTCATGATGCCCCAGACTACGCGACCCGCGGCCGCGCGCCCGGCCCCCGCCGGGGCGCTATAGGAGGGTTCGCCCGTGTGTGCGGGGTATGGTCCGTGCGGGTTCTCACCGACTTCTCACCGGCCGGAGCGGGCGGGTGACCCTGGCCTGCGGCGTCGGCACTCCGTACGCTGGCCCCGGAGAACCACCGATCCGAGGAGCCCGATGTCGTCCATCCCCCTCCCCCGGCGGGACCACCTGGAGTTCGCCGCCGCACTGGACCGGGAGCTGATCCATCCCGGCGCCTCACACGCGTGGTCCCCCCACTCCGTCGGCACCGTCCTGGCCCTGCTGGCCTCGGGTGCGTCCCACCGGACCCTGGCCCAGATCGTCTCACTGATCGGCCGCGACTTCGCCGGGCAGCTGCTCGACCTGGACGCCTCGGCGGCCCCCGAGCCCGGGCTGGACCTGGCCGTGCTCAACGGCCTGTACGTGCCCGCGGACCTGCCGCTGCGCCGGACGTTCGTGGACCACGTGCGCGCCCGGGGCGGATCGGAGATCGCCAACGTCGACTTCCGGGGCGACGCCGAGGGGGTGCGCCGGTACGTCAACGGCCGGGTCGCCCAGGTCACCCGCGGCCTCATCGACCAGCTGCTGCCCCCGGGGCTGCCACCGCCCGACGTGCGCCTGCTGCTGGTCAACGCCCTGTGGGTGAAGATGGCCTGGCAGGAGCCGTTCAAGCCGGCGCACACCAGGCCGGCGACGTTCCGGGCGCCGGCCGGGCCCAGACCCGTGCCCACCATGCACCGCACCGCCAGGCTCGCGCTGGCCCGAGCGCACGGGTGGAGCCTGGTCACCCTCCCCGGCAGGCACGGCCTGGTCCTGGACGTGCTGCTGCCCGACGCCGCCTCCCCCACGCCGCCCCCGCTGGCCCCGGACCTGCTGGCCGCCCTCTACCGGGCCCAGGCCCCGGCCATGACGAAGCTGGCCCTGCCCCGGTTCACGGTGCGCACCAGCGTGTCCCTGCTGGGCCCGCTGACCCGGCTGGGCCTGAAGGAGATGCTCACCCCCCAGGCCCGGTTCGACGCCATCAGCCCGCAGCCGCTGGCGGTGAGCGAGATCCTGCACCAGGCGGTGCTGCGCGTGGACGAGAAGGGTGCCGAGGGGGCCGCCGCCACCGGGGTGATGATGCTGCGCGCGGGCCTGCCGGCGCGGGCGGTGGAGTTCACCGTGGACCGGCCCTTCGTGTTCGCCCTGCGCCGCGGCGCCTCGGTGCTCTTCCTGGGCCGGGTCACCGACCCCGTCGACCCCGGCCCCGCCGCCTGACTCCGGCCCCCGCGTCCCGAACCCTCCACACGGAAGGCCAGCCATGGCAACGGAACCCGACCCCGACCACCTGCACTTCGCCCTGTCCCTGGAGGACTCCCTGGCCGAGCCGGGTGCCTCGCACGTGTGGTCGCCGCACTCGGCGGCCACGGCGCTGTCGCTGCTCGCGGCGGGGGCCTCCGGGGAGGTGCTCGCCGTGCTGACCCGCCTGCTGGCGGCGGAACGGGGCTCCCCGGAACCGCACACCCGCGCCCTGGACGCGGCGGTGTCGGCCGACGCCGTCGACTCCCCCCTGGGCGGGGCGGGTGGCTGGGGGCCGCCCGTGGCGGACGTCCCGCCGCTGGACCTGGCCTCGGTGAACGACCTGTACGTGCGGGCCGACCGCACGGTCCTGCCCGGGTTCGCCGAGAAGCTGGCCGGGCGCCCGGCCTCCGCGGTGCGCCGTGCGGACTTCGCCGCCGACCCGGAGAAGGTGCGCGAGGAGATCAACTCCGCCGTCGCGGAGGTCACCCGGGGCATGATCCCCGACCTGCTCGCGCCCGGCAGCGTCACCGCCGGCACCGAGTCGGTTCTGCTCAACGCCCTGTGGGTGCGGCTGGTGTGGATCCGTCCGTTCGACTCGGCGCGCACCGAGAAGCGGGTGTTCCACGCCCCCGGCGGCGACCGGCGGGTGCCCGCCATGCGCCTGACCGACCACTTCCGGACGGCCGAGGCGGCGGGGCTGCGCATGCTCACCCTGGCCGGGCACCACGACCTGTACCTGGACGTCGTCCTGTCCGAGGAGGGCGGAACGGAACCGCCGCGGCTGACCGCGCGGTCGTACCGGGCCCTGCTGGAGTCGCTGCGGTCGGAGCGGGTGGACGTCGCGCTGCCGCGCTTCCGGGTGGAGAGCGGCTTCGAGCTGCTGCCCCGGCTGCCCGGGTTGGAGGCCACCGCGGGCCGGCCCGGCAGCGGCCTGTCCGGGATCACCGGAGAACCGCTCCGGGTGGACGCGATCATCCACCGGGCGGTGCTCAACGTCGACGAGGTCGGCGCGGAGGGCGCCGCGGCGACCGCGGTGATGGCGGTGGCGGGCGCGGTGATGCCCCGGCGGCCGCGGGAGTTCCACGTGGACCGGCCGTTCGCGTTCGTCCTGCGCCGCGGCTCCGCGGCCCTGTTCCTGGGCCGGATCACGGACCCGAGGGACCCCGGCCCGGCGGAGCCGCTGAAGCACGCCTGGTGAGCGGTCGGCCCGCACCGGTCGGTGCGGGCCGCGGCTCCTCAGACCTCGAACACCTCGAACCCCGTGGCCAGCGGCACGCCCGCCCACTCGCCCGCGGCCCGGGCCATCTGCGGCAGGAACGCCTTCTGGTCGAAGCCCTCCAGGTTGGACAGGTAGACCTCGTGCGCGTCCAGGGAGGCCACACCGGCCGCCAGGTCGTCCTCCGACAGCTCCACGAAGTGGGAGGCCTGGGGCGAGGCGCCGAAGGCGACGAAGCGCACCCCCGACCAGGGCTCCAGCCCGCCGGTGAGCTGTTCGGTGAAGACCCAGCGGTTGGCGGCGTCGCGGACCGCGTCGAGCAGGGCCGGGCCCAGCACGCGGTGGTCGGCGTGGTTGAACCCGCTCCCCCCGGCGAACCGCTCGCGGAAGTTGATCGAGACGACCACCTCGGGCCGGTGCCTGCGGATCGCCTCCGCCAGGGCGCGGCGCAGCGGCAGCCCGTACTCCAGCATGCCGTCGGGGAAGTCGAGGAACTCCACCACGGTGGCGCCCACCGCGGCCGCTGAGGCGCGCTGCTCGGCCATCCGCAGCGGGGCGCACTCCTCGGGCGCGATGCCGTCGATGCCCGCCTCCCCGCGGGTGACGAGGAGCTCGACGACCTCCTTGCCCTGGCGGGTCCAGCGGGCGATCGCCGAGGAGCTCCCGAACTCCAGGTCGTCGGGGTGGGCGACCACGGCCAGGGCCCGGGTCCAGTCCTCCGGCAGGGGCACGGGTGCACTGTCGTTCGTCATGGGCCCACCCTACGGAAGGAACGCCCCGCCGGGCGAGACCCCGGGCACGGGAACGCCCCGGAGCCGGTGCTCCGGGGCGGTTCCGCGACGGGGCCCCAGGCCGTGTTTTTCGAACCTCCGCTCCGCTTCGGTTCGCGTTCGGCGCCTGTGGAAGGCGGGAACCCTCGGCCCCACGGGAACGTCCTCGTTCCCCGGACATCCCATCCGGGCCTGCCGAACCCCGCCGGCGCCTCACACACCCCCCGCGGAACAGGACGGCACTCGAAAAACAGACCCTAGGCTTCCGAGGACCCGTTGGGCGAGGCGCCCGGGCCGCGGGGCGGAGCGCCGTTGGGCGAGGCGCCCGGCGCACCCTGCTGTGCGGCCCGGCGGGCCTGGGCCTGCTGGGCCGCGCGGGCCTGGGCGATCTTGGCCGCCTGTTCCTGGACCTGCTTGGGCACGTTGATCGGCAGCAGCTCGCCGGGCGGGACAGGCTGGTCGCCGCGCACCACGATGACGTCGGAGAACAGCTTCTCCACCTCGGCCATCACCTCCGGCTTGGACGCGCCCTCGCCGCGGATGACGCCGCGCAGCACCCAGCGCGGGCCGTCCACGCCGATGAACCGCACCCGCTGGGCGAGCTGGCGGCCGTCCTCGGTGGTCCGGCCGGGCACCGGCACCAGCGCCTTGAGCTCGGGGCCGAAGGTGCCGTCGTGGTCCTCGACCTTGCCGCCCTGCTTCTCGACCTGCTCGCGCAGCTCCTGGCGCATGTCGTCCCACAGGCCCGACGACTTGGGCGCGGCGAAGGCCTGCACCTGGACGGCGCTCTTGCCGCGCACCAGAGTCACGCCGATGGCCTTCTGCTTGCCCTGGGCGTCCTGGGCCAGGTTGACCTGGATCTCGGTGCCCTGCTCCTGGGGCACCCGGATCCCGCCCAGGTCCATGCGCCTCATCTCGGGGGCGTCCTCGGCGGCGTCCCACGGCCCGCCGGCCCGGTGCCGGTCGGCCTCCTTGAGCGGCTCGGCGCTGGGGCCCGCTGCGGCTCCGGGGTGCACCTCGTTGTCGAAGGAGACGGCGCCGGCGGCACCCTCCCGGGAAGCCCCGGTTCTGCCGGACTCTTCTTCTTTCCGCTTCTTGCGGCGGCGTCCAAACACGCCCTCACCTCTTCGTTCTCCGTTGGTCCCGGGGTCGCACCGGGTCGGGGACGTGGTCACCGCTGCGCGGCGTGGCCCCCGGTCGAACCGAAACCGCCCGCTCCGCGCACCGAGTCGGGCAGGGTGTCCGCCTCGACGAACACCGCCCGCTCCACGCGCTGGATCACCAGCTGCGCGATCCGGTCGCCCCGGCTGAGCTTCACGGGGTTCGCGGAGTCGGTGTTGAGCAGGGTCACCTTGATCTCGCCCCGGTACCCGGCGTCCACCGTGCCCGGGGCGTTGACGATCGTCAGCCCGCAGCGCGCCGCGAGCCCCGACCGGGGGTGCACGAAAGCCGCGTACCCGTCCGGCAGGGCGATGGCCAGGCCGGTGGGGACGGTGGACCGCTCCCCGGGCGCGAGGACGGTGTCCACGGCGGCGTACAGGTCCGCGCCCGCGTCTCCGGGGTGTGCGTACTCGGGCAGGGGGAGGCCGGGGTCCAGGCGGTGGACCGTGATCGGGATCCGACCGCCTTCCAGGGATGCGCTACTCACATTCGCCGAGCCTATCGCTCCCGGGGCGGTACCCCGGCGTCCGACCGCGCCGGTTCGGGCCCGCCGCCCCGTTTCCGTCAGCGGGTGTCCGCGGGATCCCCGGCCGCTCGCCCCGGGCCGCCGGGGGCACGGCCGAGGAAACGCGTCGCGGCCGGGGCGGTGGTCCGCCCCGGCCGCGACGGCGCACACCTCACGCCCGGGTGTCGGGCTCCTCCGCGGCCTCCGGGAGGGTGACCTCGACGGTCAGCTCGGCGTCGTCGGTGGCCTGGAAGTCGATCCCGGCGGCCCGTCCGGCCGCGGCGATGTCGGCGGAGGCGGCCCGGGCCGCCTCCACGCGCTTGCCGGTGACGCGGACCAGCTCGACCTCGGCCCGCATGGACAGCTTGGCCTCGGACTTGGCCTTGCGGACGGCCCGCAGGACCTCGGCGGTGGCGGTCAGCACGACGGGGTCGCCGTCGGCGGCCGCGGCCCGGTACTCGGCGGCGTCCGGCCAGGACTGGGCGTGCAGGGAGCCCTCCTGCCACCAGCTCCAGACCTCTTCGGCCACGAAGGGGACGAAGGGGGCGAAGAGCTTGTGCAGGGCGCCCAGCGCGATGAGCAGCGCGGCGCGCGCGGAGGCGCCCTCGGCCGATCCGGTGTCGTAGGCGCGGGCCTTGACCAGTTCCAGGTAGTCATCGCAGAAGTCCCAGAAGAACCGCTCGGTGCGCTCCAGGGCCCGGGTGTGGTCGTAGGCGGTGAACGCCGCGGTGGCCTCCTCCACGACCTCGGCCAGGGTGGCGAGCATCGCGCGGTCCAGCGGCTCGGTGACGCGCGCCGGGTCGGCGACCGCGTCCTCGCCCGCGACGGACATGACGAACTTGCTGGCGTTGAGGATCTTGATGGCCAGCCTGCGGCCGACCTTCATCTGCCCCTCGTCCATGGCGGTGTCGGTGCCCAGGCGGCCGCTGGCCGCCCAGTACCGGACCGCGTCGGAGCTGTACTTCTCCAGCAGCGCCAGCGGGGTGACGACGTTGCCCTTGGACTTGGACATCTTCTTGCGGTCCGGGTCCAGGATCCAGCCGGAGATGCCGGTGGTGTGCCAGGGCAGGCTGTCGTTCTCGAAGTCGGCGCGCACGACCGTGGAGAACAGCCAGGTGCGGATGATGTCCTGGCCCTGGGGGCGGAAGTCCATCGGGAAGACGCGGCGGAACAGGTCCTCGTCGCGCTCCCAGCCGGAGGCGATCTGCGGGGACAGCGACGAGGTGGCCCAGGTGTCCATGACGTCGGGGTCGCCCATGAAGCCGTTCGCGCGGCCGCGCTGGTCCTCGGTGTACCCGGCGGGCGCCTCGGAGCTGGGGTCGACGGGCAGCTGCTGCTCGGTGGGCAGGATCGGCTCGTCGTAGCGCGGGTTGCCGTCGGCGTCGAGCGGATACCAGACCGGGAAGGGGACGCCGAAGAAGCGCTGGCGGCTGATGAGCCAGTCGCCGTTGAGCCCCTCGACCCAGTTCTCGTAGCGGGCCCGCATGTGCTCGGGGTGCCAGGTGAGCTGGCGCCCCCGCTCGACGAGCCGCCGGCGCAGCTCCTCGTCGCGGCCGCCGTTGCGGATGTACCACTGGCGGGTGGTGACGATCTCGAGGGGCTTGTCGCCCTTCTCGTAGAACTTGACCGGGTGGGTGATGGGCTTGGGGTCCCCGACCAGGTCGCCGCTCTCGCGCAGCATCTCCACGACGCGCTCGCGGGCGGTGTGGACGGTGGCGCCGACCAGGCGGTCGTAGGCCTCGCGGGCCGCGCCGGACTCCAGGCCGGCGGGCGGGTCGGCGAGGATGCGCCCGTCCCAGCCGATGACGGGGCGGGTCTCCAGCTGGAGCTCGCGCCACCAGGTGACGTCGGTGGTGTCGCCGAAGGTGCAGATCATGGCGATGCCGGACCCCTTCTCGGGGTCGGCGAGCCGGTGCGCCCTGACCGGGACCCCGACACCGAAGACCGGCGTGGTGACGGTGGTGCCGAACAGGTCCTGGTAGCGCTCGTCGTCGGGGTGGGCGACCAGGGCGACGCAGGCCGGGAGCAGCTCGGGGCGGGTGGTCTCGATGTGGACCGGGGTGCCGTCGGGCTTGTGGAAGGCGACCTTGTGGTAGGCGCTGGGCCGTTCGCGGTCCTCCAGCTCGGCCTGGGCGACCGCGGTGCGGAAGGTGACGTCCCACAGGGTGGGGGCCTCGGCCATGTAGGCCTCACCGCGGGCGAGGTTGCGCAGGAAGGCGCGCTGGGCGGCGGCACGGGAGTTGTCGTCGATGGTGGCGTAGGTGTGCCGCCAGTCGACGCTGAGCCCCAGCCGGCGCCAGATCGACTCGAAGACCTTCTCGTCCTCGGCGGTGAGCCGGTCGCACAGCTCGATGAAGTTGCGGCGGGAGATGGGGACCTGCCGCTTGGGGTCGGGCTTGGCCGGGGGCTGGAAGTCCGCGTCGTAGGGGACCGACGGGTCGCAGCGGACCCCGTAGTAGTTCTGGACCCGGCGCTCGGTGGGCAGGCCGTTGTCGTCCCAGCCCATGGGGTAGAAGACGGCCTTGCCGTTCATGCGCTGGAAGCGCGCGACGGTGTCGGTGTGCGTGTACGAGAAGACGTGGCCGATGTGCAGCGACCCCGAGACCGTGGGCGGCGGGGTGTCGATGGAGTAGACGTCCTCGCGCTCGGCCGTGCGGTCGAAGTGGTAGACGCCGGACTCATCCCATACGTCGACCCACTTCGCCTCGATACCGTCCAGCGAAGGCTTGTCGGGCATGCGGAAGGAATGAGAGCGGTTGGTCATGGGGCAATGGTAGTGCGCTCCGGAGCGTGATCGCTCCTGGTTTCCCGGCACGGCACACCCTGGTGCGCCGCCCTCCCGGTCCGCTCCGGCGCACCGCCGCGGCGGCCCGGGAGCGGGCCCGGGAGCGCGCGGGCGGCCCCGCGGACCGGGACGCCCCGCGGGGCCGTGTTCTTTCGAACCCCCGCTCCGTCCCGCCCGTGGAGACGGGAAGGCCCCCGCCGGACGGCCTACGGCCGCGGTCTCCTCCCCGAAGGCCTCTCCTCCGGGCCTCCGAGACCCCGCCGGCGCCTCGCCGACCCCCGCGGAGCGGACCGACATCCGGGGAACAGGCCCGAGACGCGGGGGCGCTCGCGTGAAAGGATCGTTGGGGTAGACCATGGGGGTGACGGGCGGTCCGCCGCCCGTGCCCGTGCACACGACAAGAACGGTGAACGATTCACATGGCTAAGAAGGACGGCGGTGACGTCACCCCGGTCCTGTTGGGCTTCGTGGCCGGGTTCGCGGCCGAGTTCGTCATGCGCAAGGCTCTGACCTTCGCGTGGACCCGCGCGACCGGCGAGGAGCCGCCCACGGACCTGGAGTCCCCCGACGTGAGCCTGGGACAGGCCCTGAGCTGGGCCGTCATCGCCGGTGTCGGCGTAGAGGTGGCCCGGGTCCTGGCCGTGCGCACCGCCCGCAAGGGCCTGCACCGGACCGCGCCCGAGGTATTGGAGTCCTGACCCGGCCGGGGTCCGCCCCGGAAAACGACGACGGTGGGCGGCCCACCGCACCGTGTACTCCGTGCGGTCGGCCGTCCACCGTCGTCGGTGCCGGACCCGGTGCGTGCGCGGCCCCTCAGGGGTCGGCGCGCCGGGCGCCCGGGGAAGGGACGGTACCTCGACCGTCCCGACCGGTCAGGTGCATTCCTTGCAGACCAGCTGTCCGGCGCGCTGCTCGGCGAGCTGGCTGCGGTGGTGCACCAGGAAGCAGCGCGAGCAGGTGAACTCGTCGGCCTGACGCGGCAGCACCCGAACCGCGAGCTCCTCGCCCGACAGGTCGGCACCGGGCAGCTCCATGCCCTCCGCGACCTCGTCGGGGTCGATGTCGATCGTGCCGGTGCCCTTGTCCACGCGCCGAGCCTGAAGCTCCTGAAGGCTGTCCTCGTTGATGTCCTCGTCAGTCTTGCGCGGGCTGTCGTAGTCGGTGGCCATCTCTGCTAACTCCATCCCCCTCGTTCAGTGCCTCGTCGCGCGGGTAGTAACGCTTGAGAGACCTCGGTTGTGCCCGGTTCGGCCGATGAGTTTTCCCGATACCGGTGAACCGTGCCCCCTCCCGGGCCACCGCTCACAGGTCAGCAGCACTTTTTGCGGGACCGTGTCCGAAGGCGGCCAGAAGAAGCGCCGCTTTCGGCCCGGTTTCCCCTGGAGTACTACCCGGTATCGGGTGCCCCGTAGACCTGGAAAAGCCGTTTCCGCCCACCCCGGACAAAGCGCGGATCACTCCCCCACCGCGGGCGAAAACCGAAGACATGCCCACGTCAGGAGGGATTCCCTCCGTGTCCACGCCCGAGGCAGCATACCCACCCGAGCTCGGCGCACGTGACCCGGATGGGCGTGTCTTCGGACACGTATAGATACCACGAAGCGTGGCGTGACGCAGCTTGGGCCCTATTACCTCGCCTCAGGGGATATGTTCGGCCGGTCGAAAGGGCCCGGTTCAGCGCCGTTCGGGCGTCTCGCCTGATGGGACGGGAAGGCAGACCGTGATCACCAGTCCGCCGCCCGAACGCGGCCACGCGGTGACCACGCCTTCGTGGGCGCGCACCACCGAGCGGACGATGGACAGGCCCAGCCCGGCGCTGCGGCCCGATCCCACCCGGTCGCCCGAGCCCCGCCGGAACGGCTCGAAGAGGCCCTCGATCTCGTAGGCGGGGATCACCTTGCCGGTGTTCTCCACCTGCACGGCCGGGCGTCCCTCGTACAGGCCGCTGCGGACGGTGATCTCACCGTCGGGGACGTTGTACTTGAGGGCGTTCTCCACCAGGTTGGCGACCAGCCGCTCCAGCAGGACCGGGTCGCCCACGACCACGGCCGGGCGCAGGTCCTTGCGCAGGGCGAGCCCGGACTCGGCGACGTCGGCGGAGAGCTGGCTGAGCACCGTCCCGGCCACCTCGCCCAGGTCGACGCGGGCGCGCACCTCCAGCTCGCGGTCGCTCTTCGCGAGGAAGAGCAGACCGTCGATGAGGCGCTCGTGGCGGGCGTTGGTCTCCAGCAGGGTCCGGCCGACGGACTTCAGGTCGGGGGAGGCGTCGGGGGCGCTGAGCGCCACCTCCAGCAGGGTGCGGTTGATCGCCAGGGGCGTGCGCAGCTCGTGGGAGGCGTTGGCGACGAACCGGCGCTGGCCGTCGAAGGCGCGGTCCAGGCGTTCGAGCATGCCGTCGAAGGTGTCGGCCAGTTCGCGGATCTCGTCGTCGGGCCCGGACAGCGCGATGCGCTCGTGCAGGTCGCGCTCGGACAGGCGGCGGGCGATGCGGGTGATCTTCTGCAGCGGTGACAGGGCCCGGCCCGCCACCGCGTACCCGAGGGCCACCGCGAGCAGTCCCACCAGGAACAGCGCCAGCAGCGAGAACCGGGTGACGTGGGTGAGGACCTCCTCGATGAGGTACCCGTGCGCCGCCAGCTCCGCCGCGCTGTCCTCGCTCAGCAGGGCGTTGAGCAGAACCGCCACGATGAGGTAGTTGACCAGGACCAGCACCGAGCCCGCGGCGAAGAACAGCATCCCGTAGATGAGCGTGAGCCGGGCGCGCAGGCTGAGGTTGTCGGCGAACCGGTGGACCCGCTCGGAGGCCGCCGACCGCTCGACCGCCGGACGGGCCGGGTCGGCGGTGCTGAGGCTGCGCCACGTGCCGGTGTCCCCCGGGCGGGTGGGCTCCACTCCGCCGTTGTGGGCGGGGGCCGCGGTCCGCGGCCCCCCGGGGTGCGGGGGGTCGTCCGGTCCGGGTGCTCTCACAGCCGGTACCCCGCGCCGGGCACGGTCTGGATGACCGGCGGGGTGCCGAGCTTCTTGCGCAGGGTCATGACGGTGACCCGCACGACGTTGGTGAAGGGGTCGGCGTTCTCGTCCCAGGCCTTCTCCAGCAGCCCCTCGGCGCTGACCACGGTGCCCTGGGCGCGCATGAGGACCTGGAGCACCGCGAACTCCTTGGGTGTCACGGAGATCTCCCGGCCGTCCCGGTGGACGCGGTGGTTGGCCGGGTCGAGCGTGATGCCGTGCCGCTCCAGGACCGGGGGCAGCGGCGGGGTGGAGCGCCGGGCCAGCGCCTGCACGCGGGCCACCAGCTCGGGGAAGGCGAAGGGCTTGGCCAGGTAGTCGTCGGCGCCCAGGCGCAGGCCCTCGACCTTGTCGTGGACGGCGTCGGAGGCGGTGAGCATCAGGATGCGCCCGTTGTAGCTCTCGGCCACCAGGGTGCGGGCGACGTCGTCGCCGTGGGTGCCGGGCAGGTCGCGGTCCAGTACGACGACGTCGTAGTCGTTGACCGCGGTGTGCTCCAGGGCGGTGTCGCCGTCATAGACCACGTCCACCGCCATGGCCTCGCGGCGCAGGCCCACCGCCACGGCGTCGGCCAGGACACGCTCGTCTTCGACCACGAGTACACGCACGTCAAGTCCTCTTCGGTACCTGGGAGAAAAGGGGCCGCTGCCGGCGCATCCCCCAACACACCGGCAGCGGCGTTCTCGGTCCCGGCCGCGTCAACCGTTCTCTCACGGCGGGGGTAAGGAGACGGTAAACCCGTCGCGCCGTCGGCGCGAACCGGCCACCTCGTCCTCACCCCGCGCCGGAACGGGCGCTGGGCCGGGAGTCTCGCGACCCCCTCGTGCACGGGGCGCCGCCGTCGGCGAATCCCCCAACCGCCGACGGCGGCGTAACCCCGCACATCTTGAATCTGACACATCAAGAATAAGAAACAAGTAAGCATCGGGCTTTACGCGCACATGTGTGATGGGACACGCTCCGCGCGGGCCCGGGAGCGCGGCCCGCACCCGTGCGCGGGCCGCCGCCGCGCGGAGCGCCGCGACCCCGCCGACAGGGGCTTTTCCATCTTATGGAAGGCGGCCCCGACGGCGGGGCGGATCACGGAAGCATCACGCGCGGGGGGTGGTGGTTTGACCTGGATCACAGTGCGGTAGACGTAAGTGACGCACGCGCGGAACCCGGCCGGGAGCCGGACCGCGACGCGCACGCATGTCACAGGGACGTGACCACACCGCATCGCGCACGCACCGCCACGTGCCCGATACCGAATGCAACCGGAGCACGGGAGTACTCCGGTGCCTACCCCTGGAAGAGGTGCAATGGGCGAGTTCTTCGCGGAGATCAAGGTCCGTATCAACGAGACCCGCGGTGCACTGCAGTCGGCGCAGGCCGCCGGCGACGAGTTCCTCATCGACACCCACACGTCGGAGCTCGAGGACCTGTACCGCATCGCGGCTCGCAACGGCATCGACTGCGCCTGAGCCGGCGCCCGGATCCCACGGGACCGGGACGCGGCCCATCCGGTCGACGGGGCGCGGCGGGGATCGTCCCCGCCGCGCCCCGCGTGTCAGTCCCGGTCGGCGCCCAGCGGCGCCAGGAGGGCGTCCAGCGCGTCGTACAGCTCCGGTCGCGCCGCGATGACCAGGTCGTTCGCGGGAGGTCCGCCGTTCAGGCCCCCCACACGGATACCCGCCTCGGAGGCGATCAGCCCGGGCGCGGCCCAGTCCCACACGTTCAGCCCGCGCTCGTAGAAGGCGTCGGCACGGCCCGCCGCCAGCCCCGTCAGGTCCACGGCGGCCGAGCCGCCCCGGCGGATGTCCCGGATGCGCGGGATGACCTCGAGGAGCACGCGCGCCTGCTGGGCTCGGCGTTCGGCGAAGTAGCCGAAGCCTGTGGCGACCAGCGCCTGCTCCAGCGGCACCGCGGGCGGCGCCTGGAGGGGCTCGCCGTTGCGCCGCGCCCCCTCGCCCAGCACGGCCTCGTACAGCTCGCCGCGCCGCGGGACGCCCACCGCCGCCGCGACCACTTCGCCGTCGACCTCGGCGGCGATCGCCACGCCCCAGTCCGGCTGCCCGTAGAGGTAGTTGACGGTGCCGTCGATGGGGTCGACCACCCAGCGCACTCCGCCGTCGCCGCTCTCCTCCCCTCCCTCCTCGCCCAGGATCGCGTCGCCGGGGCGGGCCGCCAGCAGGCGGGAGCGGATGAGCTCCTCGACGGCCCGGTCCATCTTGGTGACGACGTCGGTGGGGCTCGACTTGGTGTCGAGCACGGTGACGCCCGCCTGCCCCTCGGCGGCGAGCTCGCCCGCCTCGGTCGCCACCCGCACGGCCAGGTCGCGCAGGGCCCGCGGGTCGGGTGGTGTGCTGTGGATGCCGGTCACTGCTCCGCTCTCCGAACTTCAGACGTCGTGTCCGGTCCGCACTCTACGCCGCCGGGGTGAACTCCGTCCGGCGCCGACCCTCCGGGTCCGGCCGGATCCGGGCGTGGCGATACGATGCCCGCCGGACTCGGAGGGGGCCCATGGAGCAGGAACGGTGCACGCTCGCGGCCCGGGCGCTGCTGTCGGGGCACGGCCCCGCGGACGCGTACCTGCTGCGCGCGCCGACACGGTCCCACCGCGGTCCCCGGGCGGCGTTCCCGGACGCCGTGGACCGCGGGGCGGCCGACGGCGGCCGCGGCGTCCCCGACGGCGGCACCCACGACCCGGGCGTGCTCCCGCGGCGCGGGGCGGCGTTCGCACGGTCCGTACCGGCGCCGGCCGCCCGGGGCGCTCCGGACCGGCCGGTGACCGCGCGGGTGTCGGCGGCGCCGGTGCTCACCGCCCCGGAGGTGCACACGGGGTACGTCGCCTTCGCGTCCGCCCGGTACGCGGGGGGACGGGTCGGAAAGGCTCTGGGGACCGACGGTCCGGTACCGCTGCTGCGCGGTCCGGGCCGGTGAGGAGAGACGGCGGGGAGGTCCGGGTGGACGGTGGTGCGGTCCTGCGGCGGGCGGGGGCGGCCGACGCCGAGGCCATGGCCGGGGTGTGGCTGCGTTCCTTCGCCGCCGCCCTGCCCGCCGTGCGCCGCGCGCACGGCGACGAGGCGGTCCGCGCCTGGTTCGCGCATGTGGTGGTGCCCGGGCGGGAGTGCTGGGTCTGCACCGTCGGCGGCCGGGTCGTGGGCCTGCTGGTCCTGGACGGGAACGCGCTGGACCAGCTCTACCTGGAGCCCGGGTGGCGGGGCCGGGGCCTGGGCGACCGGATGGTCGGCCTGGCCAAGCAGAGGCGCCCGCGGGGTCTGGAACTGTGGACGTTCCGTGTCAACGCGCCCGCACGGCGCTTCTACGAGCGGCACGGCTTCGCGGCGGTGGAGGAGACCGACGGGTCGCGCAACGAGGAGCGCGAACCCGACGTGCGCTACGTCTGGCGCCCCTGAGGACCCGGGCGGCCGGGATGGCCCGGCCGCCCGGGGGCCGGTCAGAGGAGTTCGGGCCTGGCCCATTCCTTGCCGTGGACGTGGTGGTCCAGGAACGCGAAGACGGTCTCGTACCAGATCTGCGCGTTGCCCGGGGTGAGGATCCAGTGGTTCTCGTCCGGGAAGTACAGGAACTTGGAGTCCACCCCGTACAGCTGGAGGTCGCGCCACAGGCGCAGCCCCTCGCCGATGGGCACCCGGTAGTCCTTGTCACCGTGGATCACCAGCATCGGCGTGGTGATGTTCGGCGCGTGCAGGTGCGGGGAGTTGAGCAGGTACCGCTCCGGCTGCTCCAGCGGGGTGCCGAACTCGTACTCCCACACCGGCGGGTAGTCGGTGGTGCCGTTGAACGCGTCCAGGCCCCACAGGGAGGCGTGGGAGACGATGGCCTTGAACCGGTCGGTGTGCCCGGCGATCCAGTTGGCCATGTAGCCGCCGAAGGAGCCGCCCATCATGGCGGTGCGCCCGGCGTCGATGTCCTCACGGGCCACCGCGGCGTCGGTGATCGCCATGACGTCGGCGAACACGCGCGGCCCCCACTTGCCCCAGGCCCGGCGCAGCATGTCCTGGCCGTAGCCGGTGGACAGCGCGGGGTCCGGGAGCAGGACGGCGTAGCCCCTCGCCGCGAGGATCCACGGGTTCCAGCGCCACGACCAGCCGTTGAAGCTCATGTACGGGCCGCCGTGCACCCACAGCACCAGCGGGGCCGGGGCCGAGGCGGAGGCCTCCTCGGGCAGCACCAGCCAGGAGCGGATGCGGGTGCCGTCGTCGGCGGTGGTCTCGATCTCGGTGAGGGTGCCCGGCATGGTGAGCTCCGAGCCGGGGGTGCGCAGGTACTCGGGCTCACCGTCGGCGGCGGCCGCGTCCAGGCGGACCGGGGCGGGCGGGGCGTCCCAGGCGTCGCGCAGCGCGTACACGTACCGGCCGTCCGGGGACGGGTTGAGCTCGCTGTAGGCGCCGTGGTCGCCGGTGATGCGGGTGACGGTGCCGGCCGCCAGGTCGGCGCGGAAGACGGGGCGGCGGCCGTTCTCGTCGGCGACGATGAACAGCGATCCGGAGTCGGCGGACCAGGCGAAGTCCCGGGCCCACAGCTCCAGGCCCGGGTGGACCGGGGAGGTCTCGCCGGTCTCCCGGTTCAGGACCCACAGCTGGTAGTCGCGCGGCTCGCCGTCGTAGTCGCCCTCGAAGCCGTGCGAGTAGGCGATGAGGCGGCCGTCCGGGGAGACCAGGGGGGAGCCCAGGTCGTGGCCCTCCCTGCTGAGGAGGGTGGTGCGCTCCCCGGTGGCGGTGTCGACGGTGACGAGGTCGCTGCGCTGGCCGCCCTTGCCGATGGGCACGTTCCAGGTGGTGACCAGGGCGGTGCCGTCCGGGGTGAGCGAGCCCTGGGCGTTGAGCAGGGCCTTGCCCGCGTCGGGGGTGAGGTCGCGGGGCTCCCCCAGGGGGGACTCGACGTCTGCGGGCGGCTCGGCGACGAAGAAGCGCGGGTGGTCCGGGCCGATGTCGCTGTCCCAGTAGCGGACCGGGAGCGACTCGTGCAGGATCGCGGTGACGCCCGCCTCGGTGCGGGCCTTGCGGGCCTCGGCCTCGTCCTCCCCGTTCTGGCTGCCGGGCAGGGTCGCGGAGATGAAGGCGACCAGGCCGGAGTCGCGGGCGACGGTGAAGGCGCCGACGCCGCCGGGCCGGGAGGCGACCCGGCGGGCTTCCCCGCCCCGGGCCGGCAGGAGCCACAGGGCCGCCTTGGGCTTCTCCTCGGGCTCGGCGTCGGGATCGGGGCGGGCGCTGGTGAACAGGACCGAGCCGTCGGGCAGGAAGCCCGCGGTGCTCTCGCCCTTGACGCCGCGCGTGAGGCGGCGCGGGGCGGTCCCGCCCTCGGACTCGGGGCGGACGTCGATCTCCCACAGGGCGCTGTGGAAGGTCTTGGCATCGGGGGCGATGCCGCTGACGGGCGCGACCAGACGGGTTCCGTCGGGGGAGAGGCGCAGCCCGTTGACGCGCTTCAGTCGGACGTATTCCGGCAGTTCGTACCAGGAACGGACCAAGGCGATGACTCCTGAGAGGGGTGGGTTCGGGTCTTCGTCGCACCCTATCCCCTCAGGGTGTCAGCGGCGTTTACCGAGGGGCCCCGTGCTGCGGTCCGGGGCCCCTCGCGTCAGTCCCGGCAGTAGCAGGCGGCGCACCGGGGGACCGTGCCCAGGCGCCGGCGCTCCCCGCCCCCGGTGTACTCGCGGACCAGGTCGGAGACCATGGCGACGAAGGCCGGGTGGGTGCCCGGGGTGAGCGCGCGCTCGTACCCGATGCCCAGCTTCTCGGCGGTCCGGCGGGCCTCCACGTCGAGGTCGAACTTGACCTCCATGTGGTCGGAGACGAACCCGTGCGGGATGACGACGACGGCGGGAACGCCCTCGCGGGCGAGCTCCTCCATGCGGTCGTTGACGTCGGGCTCCAGCCAGGGCTGGGAGGGGGGGCCGCTGCGGCTCTGGTAGACCACCTCGAAGGGGTACTCGCGGTCGAGCCGCTCCACGACCAGGCGGGCGGCCTGGGCGAGCTGGGCACCGTAGGCGCCCTCGGGGCCGAAGCCCAGTTCGGGGCCGCCGCTCTCCAGGGCCATCGAGGTGGGGATGGAGTGCGCGGAGAACAGCAGGTGGGCCTCCTCGCGCTGGGCGGCGGGGAGCGCGTCCAGGGCGGCGCGGGTGTGCTCGGCCAGGGGCTCGATGAACCCGGGGTGGTCGTAGAAGGGCCGGATCAGGTCGACCTCGGGGGCGCCCTCGCCCAGGGCGGCGCGGGCGCGGTCGATGTCCTCCAGGTAGGCGGTGCGGCTCGACCAGTTGCAGTAGGCGGAGGTGGGCAGCGCCAGCACGCGCCGCACCCCGTCCTCCCTCATCTGCTCGAGGGTGTCGGCGAGCATCGGCGCCCAGAACCGGTTGCCCCAGTAGACCGGCAGGTCGATGCCGTCGGCGGCGAACTTCTCGGTGACGGCGGCGAGCAGGTCGCGGCACTGTCGGTTGATCGGGCTGACCCCTCCGAAGAGGAAGTAGTGCTCGCCGACCTCCGCGAGCCGCTCGCGCGGGATGTTGCGTCCGCGCGTGACGTTCTCCAGGAACGGGATGACCTCGTCCTCGCCCTCCGGGCCGCCGAAGGAGATCAGCAGAAACGCGTCGTAAGGCCTCATGTGATTCATGAAACCAGCTCTCCCGGACCCGTGCGCCGCACCCCCCGGTCAGCGGACCTGTGGCGTTGGACTCCTCCCTGCCGGGAGCCTCCCGTCCGCTCCTCCCCTGTTCAGACAAGTGACCGGCGAGTAATGTCCCCTGGCATGACAGATGTGTTGTGGCACACATGGGCGGACACCCACCGGGCCCGCCCCAGGCGGACCGCCTCCCCCAACAGCACCGCGGAGGTGGCCGCGGCCGTGAACTCCGCCGCCGCGGACGGCCTGCGGGTCCGCATGGTGGGGTCGGGGCACTCCTTCACCGACGTGGCCGTCACGGACGGCCTCCTGCTCTCCCCCACCTCGCTGACGGGCCTGCGCTCGGTGGATCCGGCGGCGGGCACCGCCACGGTCGAGGCCGGGCTGCCCCTGTGCGATTTCAACGACGCGCTCGCGGCCCGCGGTGCGGCCCTGGCCAACATGGGCGACATCGCGGTGCAGACGGTGGCCGGGGCGGTGCAGACCGGCACGCACGGCACCGGCCGGGACGCGGGCGGGCTGGCGAGCCAGGTGGTCGGCCTGGAGCTCGTCCTGGCCGACGGCTCGGTGGTGGAGTGCTCGGCGGCGCGGGAACCGGAGCTGTTCCACGCCGCGCGGGTGGGCCTGGGGGCGTTCGGCGTGGTGACGGCGCTGACGATGGCGGTGCGCCCGGCGTTCCTGCTGCACGCCCGGGAGGAGCCGATGCCGCTGGACGAGGTGCTGGAGCGGCTGCCGGAACTGCGGTCCGGCAACGACCACTTCGAGTTCTACTGGTTCCCCCACACCGGCAACACCAACACCAAGCGCAACAACATCACCGAAGGCCCGGCGCAGCCGCTGTCGCGGTTCAGGGAGTGGCTGGACGACGACTTCCTGTCCAACACCGTGTTCGAGGGCGTCAACCGGGTCTGCCGCCGCTTCCCCGGCACGGTCCCGGCGGTGAACCGGATCAGTTCGCGGGCCCTGTCCGCGCGCACCTACACCGACGTGTCGCACAAGGTCTTCACCTCGGTTCGGGACGTGCGCTTCGTGGAGATGGAGTACGCGATCCCGGCCGAGCACCTGGTGGACGTGCTGCGCGAGGCCCGCCGGATCGTGGACGCGGGCGACCACCGGGTGAGCTTCCCGGTGGAGGTGCGGTTCGCCCCGGCCGACGACGTGTGGCTGTCGACGGCCTACGGGCGCGACACCGCCTACGTGGCGGTGCACATGTACAAGGGGACGCCGTACGAAGCGTACTTCGCCGACCTGGAGGCGGTGTTCACCTCGGTGGGCGGCCGGCCGCACTGGGGCAAGATCCACACCCGGGACCGCTCCTACCTGGAGGGGGTGTACCCGCGTCTGGGCGATGCCCTGGAGGTACGCGACCGGGTCGACCCGCTGCGGCGGTTCGGCAACGACTACCTGGACCGCGTCTTCGGCTGACCGGGGGGCGGGTCCCCGGCGTGTCCGGGCGGGTCCCGCGGGACCCGCGGGACCCGCGGGGCCCGCCCGGGGGTCAGCCCGCGGGGAGGTCGGGGACGGCGTCCCCGGTCCCGCCGCCGGCGCCGCCGGAGCCCTCCGTCCCGCCCGTGTCCCCGGGGTCCGTTCCGCCCCCGCCGGCGCCCGGGTCGGTCCACCCCTCGCCGGGCCCGGTGGTACCGCCGTCGCCGGGGGCGTCCGGGTCGGTCCACCCGTCCTCCCCCTCGGGGGGTCCGGTGCCCGGGTCGGGGGACCCGGGTTCGGCGGGCTCCTCCACCGGGTCCCGGCCCCCCTGTCCGGTGCCGTCCTCCTGCCGTTCGGCCGGCTCCTCCCGGTCGGCGGGAGCGCCGCCGGTCCCGCCCTCCTCCTGTGCCGGGGGCGCCGAGGTGCCTCCGCCGAGCAGGGTGGGCGAGGTGTACTCCTGCCGGCCCTGGGTCCAGGCGGTCAGGGAGCGGCCGGTGAACAGCTCGAACAGCAGGACGACCAGCATCACCAGGACGAAGACCGCCGCCGCGGTCAACGCGTAGGCACGCCATCCGCGCCGGGCCTGCCCGCCTCCGGGGGGACCGTCCGGAGTCCGCGGGCCGCCGGGCCGGGGCCCCGCGGCGTCCGCGCCGGAGGACTGTGCGGCCGCGGCGTCCGCCCCCACGGCCGGCATGGCCATGGTGCGGGTGGTGTCGGGTTCTCCGGGCAGCCCGGGGAGCGGCCCGGTCGGCGGCAGGCCGGGCACCGGGCCGGTGCCCGGCGGGTCCAGCGGGTGGGTGCCGCTGCGGTGAGAACCTGTTCCCCCGGGTTCGGCGTACCCCACGGTCCTCTCGGCGAACAGGCGGGCGTGGTCGCCGCCGCGGGAGAACCACTGCTGGAGGAAGGGGCTGGCCAGGGTGCTCAGGGTGGCCATGACCGCGGCCCCGACGACCGTGCCGTAGACGTTGAGGTAGGAGGCGGCGGTGGCGGCGGCGAGGGTGGCGACGCCCGCCCCGGCGACCTGCGACACGCTCAGCTCGATGCGCTTCTTTCCACTGTCCCCGCCTTCTTCCCCGTCCTGCCGGTCGCGGTGCTCGGTCCGCCCCATGCGGCCGTCCCCTTTCGTGCTCCGTCCCGTCCGGAGGGCGCGCGGGAGGGCGCGCCGCGCTCCGGGATGGGCGTGTGTCGGGCTATGCAGCCCCAGACGCCCCAAAGTTCACATTCCACTCATATGCGGATAACTCAGGCTAAGGGCGACAGGGTTCCGATAACGCCATCAATGAAGATGGATCACTCTCTGGCGGCCATCGGCGTGTCGAGTTGCGCCCAGGAGAATCCCCTTACCCGACGAAGCGACCGAGATCGGAGTTTTTCCCGAGCCTGGGGCGATTCGGGGGGCGCGGGATACCATCACGGCGGAGCCTTCGCACGGGAATGACGACATTCCCCCGTGATCGCTCCCGGTCGTGGAAGGGTCAGCGTGCCAAGATTGGCGAAGGAAGCGACCGCGAGGACCCCGGGGACGGCCCGGGGCGCTCCCACCGTGACATGGTGCGTCACGGCCCGGGAGGCGGGCACACATGTTCGGGCGCGCCGGGCGCGGTAGTGGCCGAACGGTTGTCGGCCGACCAGACTTGGAGAACGCGGGGGTTGGTCGAAGGACCTGTCCTCGACGGGACGCGAAAGGGAGGGCGATGCACGAGCTTCGCCTCGTGGCCGTGAGTGAGGACGGCACCTACCTGGTGCTGGCCAGCACCGGCCGTGGAACCCGTTTCATGCTCCCGGTCGACGACCGCCTCCGCGCCGCAGTACGCGGCCAGTTCTCCCGGCTCGGCCAGTACGAGATCGAAGTGGAGAATCCGTTGCGCCCCAAGGAAATCCAGGCCCGCATCAGGTCCGGCGAGACCGCGGAGGCCATCTCCGAGATCTCCGGCATACCCATCGAACGGGTCCGCTGGTTCGAGGGCCCTGTCCTCCAGGAGCGGGAGTACATCGCACAGCAGGCACAGCGCGCCGCGGTGCGCGTCGCCGGCGAGGCCGCCCACGGGGGGAACCTGGAGGAACTGGTCGCCCGCCGCATCGGGGCCCACCAGCTGGAGACCGGCGACGCGGTGTGGGACTCCTGGAAGCGCGAGGACCGCACCTGGCAGCTCAAGCTCGTCTTCCTGGACGGCGGCGAGGAACGCGTCGCCCACTGGCTGTACGAGCCCAGACACAACACCGTCACCCCCGCCGACGAGGAGGCCGCCCGGTTCTCCTCGCCGGACCCGACCCCCGCCCCCACCGCGAACGTGACCCCCTTCGCCCCCCGGCGCACCGAGCCCGAGGCGCCCCGCGCCTCCGTGCGGCCCGCACCCGAGCGGGTCGGCGGACTCCGGCGCACCGAGGGGACGCTGGACGACCCGCTGCTGCCGTCTGCTCCGCGCGGCCAGGAGGGCGGACCGGCACCGCGGCCCGAGCGGCGCGAGGAGCCGGGGCAGCGGTGGACCGAGGCGCCGCGCGAACACCGCGGGTACGACGCCCCGGCCCGCACCGAGCGGCCCGGGCCCCGGGAGCCGGAGCCGGTCGAGCGCGACTGGGAGCACGTCGAACGGTTCGCGCACCGGTCCGCGCACGAGGGGGACGGCCGCCGCTCCGGGCACGAGGGGTTCGCGGACCGCGGCCGCCGGGAGCACCCGGAACCCGAGGAGTTCGCCGAGCGCAACGCCCGGGAGTACCCGGAGTCCGCCCGGGAGGGGTTCGACGGGCACGGGGATCCCGGACGGCACGCCCCGCGCCGGGCGCGGGTCGAGGAGTCGGCCCGGCCTGCCTCCCCGGTGTTCGACGAGGAGGAGCGGTACGGCTCCACGGCCGCGGCCCCGGAGCGGGGCGGCGACGGCCCGGCGGCCGAACGGCCGCGTCCCGCGCGCCCGGCGGCCGAACGGCCCGACCAGCGGGAGCGTCCGGCCTGGTCGGCCACCGCGGACCAGGTGCCGCCCGCGGCACCCCTGAGCCAGCCGGCGCCGCGCCGCCGCCGGGCCACCATCGACCTCAACGACACCGGGACCCCGCGCCGGGCCGCGGACCCGGCCCCGCCCCCGGCCGCGCCCTCGGCACCGGTCCCGGCCGCGGCGGCGGGCGGGGACCGGCCCGCGCCCAAGCGCAAGGGGCGCGGCCGCCGCGCCTCGGTGCCGTCCTGGGACGAGATCATGTTCGGGTCCAAGAAGGACGAGTGACCCGCCGGGGTCCCGCACCGCTTCCCACGGGGGCGGCCGCCGTCGCGGCCGCCCCCGTTCCGCGTCGGCGGACGGCGCCCGCCCGCCGGGGCCGCCGTCTCCGGTGACCGGTGTGACGCCCGGGTCGGGTCCGGCTCCGGCGGGAGGCGTACGATCGCCCTGCACCACGCCTTCCCCCCGAGGAGAACAGCCATGACGGACGGACCCACCGCGCGCGTCGGGACCGGAGCGCTGCGCGGCGCCGCGGAGGGAGGGACCGTCCGCCACCTGGGCGTCCCCTACGCGGCGCCGCCCGTCGGGGAGCACCGCTTCGCGCCGCCCGCCCCCGCCGCGGCCTGGGACGGGGTACGCGACGCCACCGCGCACGGCCCCGGCGCCCCGCAGGCTCCCTACGAGGGCGCCATCGGGGAGATCCTGCCGTCGGTGGACGCCCTGGGCGACGACTTCTTGCACGTCAACGTGTGGGCGCCGGAGAACGCCGAACCCGGTTCGCTGCCGGTGCTGCTGTGGTTCCACGGCGGGGCCCTGGTCCGCGGGGCCAACTCCCTGAGCGCCTACGACGGGACCGCCTTCGCCCGCGACGGGATCGTGTTCGTGTCCGCCAACTACCGGCTGGGCGCTGAGGGATTCTCCGTGCTGGAGGGCGCCCAGCCCAACCTGGGGCTGGCCGACCAGATGGCCGCGCTGCGCTGGGTGCGCCGGGAGATCGCCGCGTTCGGCGGCGACCCCGAGCGGATCACCGTCGCCGGGCAGTCGGCCGGGGCCGCCACCACGGCCGCGCTGATCGCCCACCCCGAGACCGGGCGGCTGGTACGGCGGGCGATCCTCCAGAGCGGGCCGCTGACCGCCGCCTCCCCCGACCGGGCCGGGCGCATCACCCGGCTCATGGCGCAGGACCTGGGGATCCCCGCCACCCGGGACGCCTTCGCGGAGGTGAAGCCCGAGGACCTGGTCGACGCCCAGCACCGGGCGATGGCCGCGGGCGACCCGCTCGCGGGCGGCCCCGCGTTCTCCCTGGCCGTGGACGGCGACCTGGTGCCGCGCTCCCCCTACGAGGCGCTGCGCGCGGGCGCCGCCGACCACCTGGACCTGCTCATGGGCACCACCCTGGAGGAGCACCGCCTCTGGCTGGCCCCCACCGGCGCCGACCGCGGCCTGGGGTGGCCGCTGCTGGCCCTGGGGGCGCTGCGGTTCGGCGTGGGCCCGGCGGCGCTGCTCCGGCTGCGCTCGCGCCGACCCGGCATGAGCACCGGGATGCTGGCCGGGGCCCTCATCGGCGAGGTGGTGCTGGAGCGGCCGGTGCGGCGGATCGCCCGGGCGCGCGCCGCCCGGGGCGCCTCCTCCCACGTCTACGGGTTCGCCTGGCGCAGCCCCGTCGCGGGGCTGGGCGCCGCGCACTGCATGGAGCTGCCGTTCGTGTTCGACCGGCTGGGCACCCCCGGGGCCCTGGCCCTGACCGGCCCGGACGCCCCCGCCGGGCTGGCCGGGAGGACGCACCGGGCCTGGGTGGACTTCGTCCGCGAGGGCGACCCCGGCTGGCCCTCCTGGGCGGAACGGGCCGAGCCGTACGTCCTGGACGCCGACCGGACCGGCCCGGTCAGCGGTGCCGCGGGTCGGCCAGGAACGGGCGGACCATCTCCGGCGTGACCCCGGCGGCGAAGCCGACCGACTCCTCGAAGGAGGCGTCCCCGGCGGTGTAGCCCCCGGCTCCCGCGCCCACGTTCACCTGGATGTCGGCCAGGCCGGGGCCGCGCTGGAACAGCGTCTGCCTCCAGGTCCAGCCGATCACCGCCGACCGCTCCACCGTGGCCTGGGAGCGGGACAGCGAACCCGAGCGCACGCTCACCCGGCGCCCGTCGTGGCCGTGCCCCAGGGACAGGTAGCGGTCCACCCCCAGGGGCACCCCGGCCACCGTGAGGACCAGGGCCAGGACGACGGACCAGCCGGGGCCGAAGGCCGCCGCCAGGGCCAGGGCCAGCGCGGGCGGGCCCACCGAGCGCACCAGGCGGCGGCGCAGGGCCGCCCCCGGGTGGCGGCGCAGCGTCCCGGTGTAGCGGCCCAGGGCGTGCTCCACGACCTCTTCGACACGGGCGCGCGGGCCGATCGGCAGCAGCACCGAGCGGCCCGCCGTGTCGCCCAGGCCGGTGACGATGGCGCGCAGGCGCACCGCGCCGCGCAGCCGCTCCAGGGGGTTGTCCAGCAGCTCGTAGCCGCGGACGCGCCGCTTCTCCAGGGTGACGCTGCGCCGGGTGAACAGGCCGCGCTCGGCCACCAGGGAGCCGTCGCGCTCGCGCAGGGTGAAGCCCCAGTGGGTGAGGGCGTAGGAGACCACCGCGAACACCGGCATGAGCAGCACGATCACCGCGGCGGCCACGGCGGCGACCATCACCAGGCCGCTGCGGTCGGAGGCCTGCACCCAGTCGATGAACGCGTCGGTGGCCCACTCCCCCGCGGTCTGCTGGACCGCGCCGAACAGGGCGGACAGCACCGCGAACGGGGTGAGCAGGTAGCCCAGGCTCAGCGCGCCGTACAGGTACCAGGAGCGGGGGATGACGAAGTGGACGGTGCCCTCGTCGACGGGCGGGGCGCCGGGGCCGGGCACCTGGGACGGGGCTTCCTCGGCGGGGGCGCCGTCGGTCGGGGCGCCGTCGGCGGGGGCCGTCCCGGCCTGCCCGGTCAGCACCGCCCGGCGGTGCAGCAGGACCCGGCGCAGCCGCTCGGCCTCGGCGGTGTCCACGGCGTCGAGCTTTCCGTCCTCGCCGCCGCCCGCCGCCCCGGCCGCCGCCTCGACGCGCACCACGGCGACGCCCAGGATCCGGTGCAGGAGGGTGCTGGTGACGTCCACGCCCCGGATGCGCTCGAGTGGGATGGTGCGCCGGGAACGGCTCAGCAGGCCCTTGCGGATCTCCAGGTGGTCCCCGGCCACCTCGTAGCGCGTGGTCCGCCAGGTGACGAAGCCGCCGACGAGCAGGGCGACCACGCCCGCCCCGGTGGCGCCCAGCACCCACGGGTTGAACCCGCCCACGACCAGGCCCGCGACGATGGGCAGCAGGAGGCTGCGCAGCTGGTTGACGGGCCCCACGACCATGGTGCGAGCGCTCAGCCTGCGCGCCCTCTCCGCCCCGGACTCCGGCGCCCCGGGCGGGTCCCCGGGAGCGCCGTCCCCGACGTCCCCGGGCGCACCCGCCCCAGAGGGCTCGGACGCGCACCCCGGGGGGCCCGGCTCCGCGGCCGTACCGCCCCCGGCCGCCCCGGGCGCCCCTTCCCGCGCACCGGCGCCGGAGGACCCGGGCGCCTCCCCGGCGGGATCCGCGCCGTCCGGCACCGCCCGTCCGGCGGGGCCGGGCCCCCCTCCCGGCCCTCCGGTCTCCGGGGGATCGGCGTCCCCCTGGGGCGTGCGGGGGGCGGAGCGCGCGCGGTCTCCGGCGTCCCCGGCCGACGGGTTCGGGTCGGCGGGGGTCCCGTCGCGGGGGGAGGAGGCGCCCGTCGCCGTCCGGTCGCCTTCCCCGGTTCCGCCGGTCATGTCGCGTCGTCCCGCAGCGTCCCGGCGCGGACAGCCAGGTCCTCGCTCAGCCGGCGCGCCTCCTCGGCGTCCAGGCCCTCGATGGTCGACGATCCCGCGTAGGAGGCCGTCTGCACCTCCAGGGTCGCCACGGAGAAGAGGCGCTCCAGCCACCCCTGGGTGTGGTCCACCGTCTGCAGGCGGCTCACCGGCACCAGCTGCCAGGTCCGGCTCACCCACCCCGAGCGCGTGTAGATGACGTCCCCGGTCACCTCCCAGCGGTGCACCCGGTACCGCCAGGACGGCACGATCGCCACCCTGAGCAGCGCGTACACCCCGTAGACGACGGGTACGACCGGAGCGTACTCGCGCACCCACGCGGGCGGCCACTCCCATCCGAGCGAGGTCAGAGCCCAGGCGGCCGCGCTCAGCAGCGCCGTGACGACCAGCCCGCCCACCAGCAGGCGCACCGTCCACACCCCGACCGCGCGCCCGCTCACCCTGCGCTCCGGCGGCCGCAGGAGGGCCGCGTGCGTCGGCTCCGGCGGCGGGGCGTCCAGTGGGGGGTCCGGCGGGGTCTCGTTCACGGACACGAGTCTAGGCCCGCCCCGGGCCCGCGAACCCCCGCGCCCCGGGCGCTCCCGGGCCGCGCTGTCAGCGCGGTGCGGGCGGGGCCCCACCGCGTGTCAGCGTTCTGTCAGGGGCGCCGACCAGACTGGTGATCGAACACGGGAACGGAGGAGCGATGACAGACGCCATACGCGCGGAGGGCCTGGTCAAAGAGTTCAAGGGCAAACGGGCTCTGGACGGGGTGGACCTGACCGCCAGGACGGGGGCCGTGCTGGGTGTCCTGGGACCCAACGGCTCCGGCAAGACGACCACGGTGCGCATCCTCGCCACCCTGCTGCGCCCGGACGCCGGGCACGCCGAGGTCGGCGGGTTCGACGTCGCGCGCGAGCCGCACGAGGTCCGCCGCCTGATCGGCCTGACCGGCCAGTACGCCGCGGTCGACGACGAGCTGACCGGTGTGCAGAACCTCGTGCTGATCGCCCGGCTGCTGGGCTTCGACCGGGCGGGGGCCCGCGTCCGGGCGGACGAGCTGCTGGAGCGGTTCTCGCTGTCCGACGCGGGGGGCCGCCCCGCCAAGACCTACTCCGGCGGCATGCGGCGCCGCCTGGACCTGGCCGCCAGCCTGGTCGGCCGGCCCGCCCTGCTGTACCTGGACGAGCCGACGACCGGTCTGGACCCGCGCAGCCGCAACGACCTGTGGGACGTGGTCCGCGACCTGGTCGGGGACGGGGTCACCGTCCTGCTCACCACCCAGTACCTGGAGGAGGCCGACCGGCTCGCCGACGACCTGCTGGTGCTCGACCACGGCCGGGTCATCAGCCGGGGCACCCCGGAGGAGCTCAAGAACCGGACCGGCGGACAGGTGCTGGAGCTGCGCACCGTCGAGGCCGACCGGCTGCCGCTGGCCACCAGGATCCTCGAGGCGGTCACCGGTTCCCCGGCCACCCGGGACGACCTGGTGGCCAGCGTGCCCGTCACCGACTCGGGCGTGCTGCCCGAGGTGGTGCGCCGCCTGGACGAGCAGGGGGTGGCCGTCGCCGAGCTGTCGCTGCGCAAGCCGAGCCTGGACGAGGTGTTCCTGGCCCTGACCGGGCACGCCGCCGACACCGACAACGAGATCGAGGAGATGCCGGTATGAGCGCCGTGACGACACGGGAGCGCTCGACGCAGGCCGGGGCCGTGAATCCGGTCCCCCGGCACATCACGCCGCTGACGACCGTCCGCAACGGGCTCCAGCTGGCCTGGCGCAGCGTCCTCAAGATCAAGGCCAACCCGGAGGAGGTCTTCGGGCTCATCCTCCAGCCGGTCATGTTCGTGACCCTGTTCGTGTTCGTGTTCGGACAGGCGCTCATGGGCGACTGGCAGGCCTACCGTGACTTCCTCATGCCCGGCATCGTGGCGCAGTCGGTCATCTTCGCGACGCTGGGCACCGGGTTCGCGCTCAGCCAGGACGTGGAGAAGGGCATCTTCGACCGGTTCCGCTCGCTGCCCATCGCCCGCTCGGCCCCACTGATCGGCGCGATCCTGGGCGACCTGGTGCGGTACACGATCACCGTGGTGATGGTGCTGCTGGTGGGGGTGGTCATCGGGTTCCGGCCCGAGGGCGGCCTGGTGGGCGTGGTCGCGGCCGGGGCGCTGGTCCTGCTGTTCGCGTTCGCGCTGTGCTGGATGTCGGCGTTCGTGGGCATGATCGTGCGCACCCCGATGGCGGTGCAGGCGTTCGGGATGATCCTCATGTTCCCGCTGACCTTCGCCAGTTCGGCGTTCGTCGACCCCGACAGCATGCCCTCCTGGCTGCGGGTGATCGCGGCCAACAACCCGGTGACGCACATCGTCGACGCCATGCGCGGGCTGATGATCGGCGGCGACGTCGCCGGGCCGGTCACGTGGACGCTGGTGTGGGCGGCGATCATCACCGCCGTGTTCTTCCCACCGGCGGTGTGGGCCTACCGGCGCCGCACCTGAACCGTGCCGGGCGGCCCGGGCGGCTCCGGGCCGCCCGTCGCCCGGGGACGGGCGGTCAGCGGTGGTCGGCGGGGACCTCCTCGGGGACGGTCTCCGCCAGCCACCGGGAGGCCGCACCGAACGCCTCCTCCGGGGTCAGGGCGGCGGCCTCCTCCACGAGGCGGTCGCGCTCCCGGGCGCCGAGCCTGTCACCGAGGCGTTCGGCCGTGCGCGCCACGACCGGACCGGTGGTGTCGGCGACACCGCGCAGCGCGCACGCCCACCCGGTCAACCGCGCCGACAGGAGCGGATCCTCCTCCACCGCCATGGCCGCCAGGACATCGAGGACCTCCGCCCGGATCGGGCCCATGATGCCGATGAGCCTCCACCAGGACCAGGCGGCCTCGCGCCGGGCCCGGTCCGGGTCTCCCTCGGACCAGGAGATGGTCGCCGACAGGGCGCACGCCCCGACCTCGGCGTAGGCGGGCGCGAACCCGCCGAGCGTCTCCAGCACGGTCTTGATCCGCTCCACCAGGGCCCTGGCCCGCTCGTGGCCGCCCGCCTCGAGCTCCCACTGGGCCTCGGCCAGCAGCACCAGGACGGCGTGCTCGGGCTGGGTCGGGCGCCGGGCCGCCAGCCGGTCCAGTTCGGTACGGGCCCGGCCCAGGTCGCCCCGGTCGATGAGGACCTGGGCCCGGCGCACCCGGAACACGGCGGCCATGCCCTCCAGCCCCTGGGAGTCGGCCAGGGCGATCCCCTCCTCCAGCAGCTCCCCGCTGCGCTCCAGGTCGTTGAAGCGGTGCGAGTCCACCGCCTGGGCCAGCGCCTGGCACACGCCCCAGGCGTCGCCGAGCGCACGGAACCCCTCCAGTGCCGCACCCGCGTGTTCCAGGGCGGCGTCGAAACGGCCGACGAGGGTGTCGACCAGGGACAGCAGCGTGCACACCATGGCGCGCATCCAGGGGTCGGAGGTCTCCAGAGCGCGCGTGATCCGCTTCCGGGTCTCCCCGTCGCCGCCCTCCGCCATCGCCCGGTACATGAGGCTGTAGACGAGCAGGGGGTGCTCCTCCGGAAGCCGGCCCTGCGCGGCCAGCACCTCCTCGATCGCCCCGACGTGGTACCGGATGTCCTTGAGGGAGTCCGTGGTCGCGGCGGCCCGGTGGAACAGGCAGCTGGCGTACGCCATGGCGCGACCGGCCGGGACCTCGCCGCCCGCCATGTCGAGGATCTGCCCGGACCACCGGGAGACCGGTTCCCAGGCGTCGCTCAGGGTCCAGTACCACTGGGAGTACTCGATGAGGTCCAGGGCGAGGTGGACGTCGCGCCGCTCCACCGCCCAGCGCATCGCGGCGGCGAAGCCGTCGTTCTCGTCGTGCAGCCGGGCGAGCAGCTCGCCCTGGCGGGGACCGCGCAGCAGCGGATCGGCCTCCCGCCACAGGTCGCGGACGCGGTGGGCGTGGACGCTCCGGACGGTGTCGGTCTCCCCGGCGTCGTCGAGGCGTTCGGCCGCGTAGGCGCGGACGGTCTCCAACAGGCGGTAGCGGGGCGGGGCGTCGGCGCGGCGGGGTTCCTTGGCGACCACCAGGGACTTGTCGACGAGGGCGAACAGGACGGTCCACACGTCGTGCCCGGCCACGGCGCCGGGGGTGCCGGGGTCGGCGCAGACGTGCTCGACGGATTCGAGGTCCGCTCCCCCGGCGAACACCGACAGGCGACGCAGCAGTCGGCGCTCCGCCTCGCCCAGCAGCTCCCAGCTCCAGTCGACGACCGCGCGCAGCGTGCTGTGCCGGGGCGCGCGGCGCAGGCCGCCGCCCAGCAGGCGGAAGCGGTCGTCCAGCCGGTCGGCGAGCTGGGCGGGGGTCATCGCGCGCAGGCGGGCGGCGGCCAGCTCCAGGGCCAGGGGCAGGCCGTCCAGGGCGCGGACGATGCGCACGACGTGGGGGGCGTTGTGGTCGGTGACGGCGAAGTCCGGGCGGACCGCGCGGGCGCGTTCGGCGAACAGGACGACCGAGGGGGCGGCCGCGGCCTCGGCCGCCCTGGCGTGCTCGGCGGGCAGCGGCAGGGAGGGGACGGGCAGGAGGTGCTCGCCCGACGTGCCCAGGGGTTCGCGGGAGGTGGCCAGGACGCGCAGGCGCGGGCAGCGGGACAGCAGGAGGGCCGTGAAGCGCGCGGCGTCGTCGATGAGGTGCTCGCAGTTGTCCAGGACCAGGAGCACGGGGTGGTCGGCGATGAACGCCGCGACGCGCTCGGCGGGCGGCGGGGGCGGGGCGGAACGGGTCTGGAGGAGGGCGTGCTCGCGCACGCCCAGGGTGTCCGCCACCGCCTCGGGCAGGGAGGCGCCCTCGGTGAGGGGTGCGAGTTCGACGAACCAGGCGCCCCTGGCCGCCAGGGCGGGGTGGTCGGCGACGAAGGCGGTGGCGCTCTCGACGGCCAGTCTGGTCTTGCCCGCCCCGCCCGGTCCGGTCAGGGTGACCGACCGGCCGCGGGCGAGCAGGTCGACGGCGAGGCCCACCTCTGCTCGCGGAACGAAACCGGTGAGCGGCACCGGCAGGCGCATGTGCGCCCCGCCCGTACCGGCCGCGTCCGGCGCGGTCCCCGCGGGCGCCGGGGGGTCGGCGGGCGGGGGCGGCGCAGCGGCACCGGGCCCGCCGACGGCGGCGCCCCCGGCACGGCCGGGACCCGGGCGGACGCCGTGCCCGCGCGGGTCGGGCGGGGAGCCCTCCCCGGGGCGGGCCGGTGGGCGGGCGTCCGGGGCGGGGGTGGACAGCTGGCCTCGGAGCAGGCGCAGGTGGACGTCCTCCAGGCGCGGGGAGGGATCCAGTCCCAGGCCCTCGGCCAGGCGTGCGCGGAAGCGCTCGTAGGCCGCCACCGCGTCGGCGGTGCGCCCGGCCGCCGCCAGCGCGCGGACCAGCAGCTCCACCGGGCGCTCCCGGTGCGGTTCGCTCCCGGCCAGGGCCTCCGCCTCGGCCACCGCCTCGGCGGTGCGCTCCAGGTCGAGCAGGGCCGCGAGCCGCTCCTCCCGGGCGGTCAGGTGCGTCTGGTCCAGGCGCGCGGCGACGCCCTCCGCCAGGCCCTGGGCGGTCAGGTCCACCAGCGCCGGGCCCCGCCACAGCCCCAGCGCCCGTTCCAGGTCCGCCAGCGCCGGGGCGGGGCGTCCGCCCGCGCGGTGGTCGCGCCCCGACCGGACCAGGTCCTCGAACACGAAGAGGTCGACCCGGTCCGGTGCCACGTCCAGGCGGTACCCCTCCGGGCCTCCCTCCACCGGAGCCCCGCCGGCCAGCGTCCGCCGCAACCGGGACACCAGGGCCTGCAGGGCGTTGGCGGCCCCGGCCGGTGGGGCACCGGACCACACGGATTCGAGCAGGTGGTCGACGGCCGCCCACTGGCCGGGGCGGAGCAGCAGCAGGCCCAGGAGGGTGCGCAGCCGGGCACCGCCGATCGTCACGGGCTCCCCGGAGGCGTCGTGCACCAGCAGGGGGCCGAGTATGGAGAACCGCACCCCTCCATCATGGCCCCCCGGAGGCGGTGGGGTGCCGTTGTCCACAGGGCCGGCGCCGGGCCCGGCGCACCGCCCCGACCGGGTCGGGACCGCAGTAAGGTTCGCTGAGGAGCGTGTGCGGGTGTTCGTTCACGCCCCCTCCGCCGCGCCCGGCGCCGGGACCGTTCCGGACGCCGCGCCGCGGCCGGTCCCGTCCTGCGGGCCGCCCCGTCCCTACGGCGTCCCGCGCTTTTCCAGAGTCCAGCAGGAGTCCCACATTGTTCCCGGCCCTCCCTTCCCTCCGGACGACCGGGGCGCCTCGCGCGCCCCGCACCTCCCCCGGCGTGCCCACCGGCGCGCTGGCGGCGGGGGCGGCGTTGGCACTGACCACCGGCTGCGGCCTGTTCACCCCCGGGCAGAACGGGGACATGCCCGACGACATCAACGTCACCAGCCCGATGATGCAGGAGGGTCGGCCGCTGCCCGAGGCCTACACCTGTGTGGGCTCCGAGCCGGGTGAGGACGGGGAGCGTGAGACGTCCTCGCCTCCGCTGAGCTGGTCGGGCCTTCCCGACGACACGGAATCCCTCGCACTCGTGGTGGACGACCCCGAGGCCGCCGAGGTGTTCTGGATCGTCTACGACCTGGACCCGCAGACGGGCGAGCTGCGCCAGGACTCGGTGCCCGCCGACGCGCGCCAGGGCCTCAACAGCACGGGCGAGGCCGCCTACGCCCCGCCCTGCCCGGAGGCGGACGACCCGCACGGCTACCGGTTCACGGTGTACGCGCTGAACGCCCCGCTGGACCTGCCCGAGGGCGCGGAGCTGTCGTCGACGCTGGAGGCGATCGCCGACCGCGCGATCGCCCGCGGGTCCCTGGTCACCGGCACGGAGTGACCCGGGTCATAATGGGCGCGTTCCGTCCCGGGTTACCCACAGGTAGCCCGGGATGAGCGGTCTTTTCCCGATTCACCGAGGAAGCTCCCATCGCCCTCTGCACACAGGGCGCGACAGCGCATACAGTGGGGCAGTGCCCCCCGCCCCTTTTCAGATGACCGATACCCGTCCACTCGCCGCGCGGCACGCTGACCTGAGACCGCACAGGAGTCGCCTGCACCTCGCCCGCTCCGCAGGCCGCCCCTCCACGGGACCAGGCGGTCGCCGCCCCGCTCCGACCGGCCCCGCCCGGGCCCGTCTCCGGATGAATCCGGGTGCGCGGCCGACCTCCCCAAGGTAGTGCGAACACCATGACCCTCACCGTCATCATCATCGCCATCGTCGTCGTGCTGGCCGTGCTGCTGCTCCTGCTGCTGGGCATGCGTGCGCTCAACCTGGGCTCGCGCGACGACGGCTACGAGGACGACTACGAGTACGACGAGGCCGACGACGAGGGACGCGACGCCGATCCGGAGGACGGCGGGGACGAGGGCCGCGACGACGCCCCGCGGGGGCGGGGCCGCGGGCGGCGCCCGGCCGGCCGGCCGGAGCGGCGGCCCAAGCCCCGGCGCAACAAGCGCGAGGTCGACTGGGACGACGACGAGGACGGCGGCTTCTGGTCGAGCCTGGGCGAGAACGACGCCGACGGGCGCTCGGACGGGGACCGGGGCCGGGACGACCGCGACGACGACCGGGCGCCCACCGTCACACAGTACGAGTACGAGGACGACGACTCCTACGAGGACTACGACGACGAGCCCGCCGGGCCGGCCGGGGCGACCACCGTGCTGCCGCGCGCGACCGCTTCCGGCGACCCGTCCGCCGACCTGGCGATGCTGGCCAGCCTGGGCCGCAGCGATGACGGCCGCCCGGCGGACGGCGACCGGGCCCTGCCGCCGCGTCCCGAGCGCGCCGAGCTGCCGCCCACCCGCGACCCCGCCCCCGAGGCGCCCGTCGCGCCCGCGGCCCGCAACGACGACCCGCTGAGCTCCAGTTCCTGGAAGGTGCGCACCGACCCGGCGCCGGACGCCCCCTCGCTGGCCGACCGGCTGACGGCGCCCCGCCCCGACCCGCTGGGCGACCCCCTGGGCTCCCCCGCCCCGGCACGCGACCCGCTGGGTGCGCCCTCGGCGGGCGGCGCGACCCCCGCCCCCTACACCCCGTCCCCCTCCACCCCGCCGCCCTACGACGGCGGCACGGGCGGGCACCGGCGCACCGGCGCCCCCGACCCGCTGGGCGGCGGGTTCCGCGGCTCCCCCGCCGGTTCCGACGCGGGCTCGCCGATCTGGTCGAGCATGGACAGCGGCTCCCACCAGCGCCCGGCGGGAGGGTACGGCGCCGCTCCGGCCACGCCCGCCGATCCGCTGGGCGGCGGGTACGCCCCCGCGTCCCGGCCCGACACGGCGGCGGGGACGGGAGCGCACGGACGGTCGGACCACCCCTACGGCACCGGGGCCCCGGCCTACGACAGCGGCACCCACACGAGGCCGGACCACGGCACGCCCCGCCGACCCGAATACGAGACCGGCGAGCACACCCGCCCCACCTACGACACCGGCTCCTACGACACGGGGTCCTACGACACCGGGTCCTACAGCCGACCCGACTACGACACCGGCACCCACAGCCGCCCCACCCACCCCTACGGCACCGGGGCCCCGGCCTACGACAGCGGCACCCACACGAGGCCGGACCACGGCACGCCCCGCCGACCCGAATACGAGACCGGCGAGCACACCCGCCCCACCTACGACACCGGCTCCTACGACACGGGGTCCTACGACACCGGGTCCTACAGCCGACCCGACTACGACACCGGCACCCACAGCCGCCCCACCCACCCCGCCAACCCCTACGACACCGGCACCCCCGCCTACGACACCGGCGCCCACACGAGGCCCGCGGGCAACGAGCCGCTGTGGGGCACCGGCGGGGGCTCCGGGGCGCCGTCCGGGTACGGCGGTCCGGCACCGGCCGGTCGGCCCGACCCGTTCGGCACGCCACCGGGCCGGCCGGACCTGCCGGGCGGACCCGGCTACGGCGGCGGGTACGGCGGCGGGTACGGCGGTCCGAGCGGGCCCGCGGGATCCGGCGGGCCGGGGGCGCCGAGCGTTCCGGGGGGACCGGGCGGCACGCCCGGGATCGACCCCCTGCACGGCGGCCCGGGTACGGGCCACCCCTCCCCGGCGGGGCAGAACCCCGCCTACGGGCGGCCCGGAGAGGGCTACGACGACGTGCTGGGCGGCTACGCGCCCCGCCCGCCCGCCGAACCGGAGTACGACGGCTACCGCCCGCTGGAGGAGTGGCACCGCGGCGGGGCGCCCGACCCCTACCGGGACGCCCCCTACGACCGGCGCGAGCAGGACCGCCGCGGCTACGACGACGGATATGGGGACGGTCACTTCCGGTGACCTGACGCCGGGCTCCCGGCCCTGAACGCGGGCTGCGAGGACAGGGGTTCACAACGCCGAGGTGGCGGTTTCACACCCGCCACCTCGGCTTTTGTTCTGTCCGAGTTCGCTCTCGCCTCATGTGAACACGGGAAAATGGTTACCGAAACCACAACAGTCCGTAACACAGAGTCCCCGACATTGACTACAGTTGGTGATCATCACGACACCCTTCGAGACATCTCGAAGGTCCTCCGCCGTGCGCATCCCCCGGTCCGGACACCCGCAGTCCCCGCGCGCCTACGCATCGCCTGCCCGAACAGAACAGGAGTCACCATGCGCAACGACGCCCAGGGAACACCGCCCGAACCGCCTCCCGCCCGGGGGCCCGCCCCCCGCGCCGACCGCAGGGGCGTCGTCTCCGACGTCGGTGCCTCCCTCGTCGTCTTCCTCGTCGCCGTCCCGCTCGCCCTCGGCATCGCCGTCGCCTCCGGCGCACCGCTCATCGCCGGGATCATCGCCGCCGCCGTCGGCGGCATCGTCGCCGGTCTCGTCGGCGGCTCCGCGGTCCAGGTCAGCGGGCCCTCCGTGGGCCTGACCATCATCGTGGCCGGTCTCATCACCACGTACGGCTGGCAGGTCACCTGCCTGATCACGCTGCTCGCCGGCCTCCTCCAACTCGCGCTGGGCGCCTTCCGGATCGCCCGGGCCGCCCTGGCCGTCTCACCTGCGGTCGTGCACGGCATGCTCGCCGGCGTCGGCATCACCATCGCCCTGGCCCAGCTGCACGTCGTCCTGGGCGACGAACCGCAGAGTTCGGCCCTGGCCAACCTCACCGACCTGCCCCACCAGGTCGTCCACAACCACACGCCGGCCGTCGCGGTCGGCGTCGTCACCATCGCCGTCATGTTCTTCTGGAACAGGCTGCCCGGCGCCGGCCGGTTCCGGCCCGCCCTCATCCCGGCCGCGCTGGTCGCCGTCGGCACCGCCACGCTCATCGCCACCCTGGGGCGCTGGGAGGTCGAGACGGTGTCCCTCACGGACTCCCTCGGCCAGGGATGGATCGGCCCCGCGCTCCCCGCCGCCGGCCAGTGGAACGGCGTCATGCTCGCCGTGGTCACCGTCGCCATGGTCGCCAGCGTCGAGACCCTGCTCTCCGCCATCGCCGTGGACCGGCTGCACAGCGGCCGCCGGGTGATGCTCAACCGCGAGCTGTGCGGCCAGGGCGCGGCCAACGCCGTCAGCGGCGCCCTGGGCGGACTGCCCATCGCCGGGGGCATGGTGCGCAGCACCGCGGGCGTGCGCGCCGGGGGCCGCACTCCGATGACCACCATCCTGCACGGCGTGTGGGTCCTGGTGTTCGTCGCCCTGTTCGCGCACGTGGTCGAGCTGATCCCGATGGCGGCGCTGGCGGCGCTCCTGGTGTTCATCGGCGTACAGATGGTCTCCCTCGCCCATCTGCGCGATCTGCGCCGCCACCACGAGGCCGGGGTGTACCTGGTGACCCTGTTCGGCGTGGTGCTTCTGGGGCTGCTGGAAGGGGTGTTCCTCGGATTCGCGCTGGCCATGGTGGTGTCCCTGCGCAGGCTGACCCGGCTCACCGTCACCACCGAGGAGCGGGGCGGCCGCATCCACATCACCGTGCACGGATCCCTGACCTTCCTGGGCGTCCCCCGGCTCGCGCACGTGCTGCGCACCGTCCCCTCCGGCGCCCGGGTCGACCTGGACCTGCACGTGGACTTCATGGACCACGCCGCGTTCGAGGCCATCCACGCCTGGCGCGTGGACCACGAGCGCACCGGCGGCTCCGTCGACATCGACGAGGTGCACGAACGCTGGTACGAGCGCAGCAGCCGACGGTCGGCCCCGGCGGCCAAGACCGCCCCGCGCGGACTGGCCCGCTGGTGGGCGCCCTGGGAGATGCGCGGCGGAGCCCAGGAGGTGGACCCCCTCGGCCTGCTCGCCGCCGGGGCCCGGGAGTACCACGCCAGCACCGCCGACCGGATGCGGTCGGTGATGAGCCGGCTGTCTCACGGTCAGAACCCGACCGCCCTGTTCATCACCTGCGCCGACTCCCGGGTGGTGCCCAACCTCATCACCGCCAGCGGGCCCGGCGACCTGTTCACGGTGCGCAACGTGGGCAACCTGGTGCCGCGCCCGGACGCCCCGGACGACGACTCGGTGGGGGCCGCCGTCGAGTACGCGGTCGCCGTCCTGCGGGTGCCCTCGATCGTGGTGTGCGGGCACTCCCACTGCGGGGCGATGAAGGCGCTGCTGGAGGGCGCCCACCTGGACCCCGACGCCGCGGACACCTCGCATGTGCGGCGCTGGCTCGCCCACGGGTCCGCCAGCCTGGTCCGGGCGGGCGAACCCGCCGGAGAGCTGGCGGGGCTGCCCACCGCCGAGGCGCTGCGCCGTCTGGCCCAGGCCAACGTCCGCCAGCAGCTCGCCCATCTGACGCTGCACCCGCTGGTGCGCGAACGCGTGGAGTCCGGGGAGCTGGAGCTGACCGGGATGTACTACGACCTGGAGACGGCGCGGGTGCACCTGCTGGACACCGGGACCGGGGAGTTCACCGCGGTCCCGGACGTCCGGGACGTCCGGGACGTCCGGGACGTCACCGAGCCGGTGCCGCGGCCCCGGCCGGCGACGGAGGACGACCGTCAGCCGCTGGACGAGTCGTCGGGGGCGTCGTCGCGCCCGTCCTCCTGAACCCCTGACGCCTGGTAGGTGGCCAGCAGCACGATCGCAACGATGGCCAGGACCGGCAGGCCGAAGAGGAGCACCCAGAAGAGGGTCGAGTCGAACAAGGGTCACCCATTCCGTGGACACCGTTGCCCGCGGCCCCGGCACCGGCGGTCGCGGGCGTCCGCTCCCGCGGCCGCGGGGTCGGAGCGCTCCGCCCAATCTATCGGTGCCCCCGTCCCCGGACCATCACCACGGGGATGTACACACCTGCCCCACCCGTACGGGGCGCCGACCGCCGGGCGGGGAGCGGTCGGCCTGTTGCGCTCCCCCGGCTGATCCGGGATCCGGGACAGAACCGGAACACGGTCGACCCCCGCCTTGCGGCGCAGGTCGGAAGGTTGGAAGGAGGGGAGTCGGCCGGTAAGCCGGATTCTGTCGGTCCGTGAACGGACCGGGCGGTCATCCATCTGGGATCGCCGTTGCCGACGACCTCGGTGCGGTCCACCCGCGGACTCGGGCGGGCCGCCCTCGATCATCCGCGCGAGGATCCGGAGATCCCCTTTTCGACCTTGCTCCGGGTGGGGTTTACCGAGCCGACCGGATCACTCCGGCCGCTGGTGGTCTCTTACACCACCGTTTCACCCTTACCACCGCGAGCGGTGGCGGTCTGTTCTCTGTGGCACTGTCCCGCGGGTCACCCCGGGTCGGTGTTACCGACCACCCTGCCCTGTGGAGTCCGGACTTTCCTCGGATCCGCGCACCCGGCGCGGTCCGCGACCGCCTGGTCGACTCCCCTCGGTCCACGAGTCTACCGCCGGTGGCCCGGGCCCGGGCCACCGGCGGCTCAGGCCAGGTGGGAGGTGTCGTTGAACGACCGCATCACCATGGGGCCGTCGGCGTAGACGTCCACCTCGGTGAGGCTCGCGGTGTCCAGGTGCATCCGGTACAGCGCCTGTACCGGAGCCATCAGGGCCTGCTGGACCAGCGCCTTGATGGGGGTGACGTGGCTGACGACCAGCACGGTGCGCCCCCGGTGGCGCTCCACCAGGGCGTCGCGGGCCCGGCCGACCCGGCGCGACACCGTGGCGAAGTCCTCGCCGCCGGGCGGGGCGGCCCCGGGGTCGGACAGCCAGCGGTCGACCGCCTCCGGGGCGTGCTCGCGCGCCTCGGCGAAGGTCATCCCCTCCCAGGCTCCGAAGTCGGTCTCCACGAACCCGTCGTCGATCTCCACGGTGAGCCCCAGCACCGCGGCGGCGTACTCGGCGGTGCGCCGGGTCCGCAGCAGCGGCGAGGCGACGACCGCGTCGATCCCGCGGCCCGCCAGCCGCCGGGCGGCCGCCTCGGCCTGGGCGCACCCCGCCTCGGTGAGCGGGATGTCGCCCCGGCCCGCGAAGCGGCGCTCCACGGACAGCGGCGTCTGACCGTGGCGCAGCAGCAGCAACCGGGTGGGCGAGGTGTCGGGGGCACCCCACCCGGTGCTCACCGGGCCTCCGGCTCCGCGGTACGGACCAGGATGCGGCGGCACTCCTCACAGCGCACCACGTCGTCGGGGGCGGCGGAGCGGATCTCACCGAGCTCGGCCGGGCTGAGCACCAGCTTGCAGCCCTCGCAGCGGCCGTGGCGCAGCGGGGCGGCGGCGACGCCGCCGTACTGGGCGCGCAGCTTGTCGTACAGGGACAGCAGCGGCTCGGGGATGTCCTCGGAGACCCGCTGCCGGTTCTCGACGGCGCGGGCCCGGTCCAGGCCGATCCCGGCGCCGGCGGTGTCGCGCCGGGCGACCACCTCGGTGTACTCGACGCGGGCGTCGTGGGCGGCGGCCGTCAGCCTGGCCACCTCGGCCGAGAGCGCCTCGACCTGCTCCATCGCCTCCAGCACGACCTCCTCCAGCTCGCTCTGGCGACGGCCCAGGGAGGCGATCTCGGACTGGAGGTTCTGCAGCTCCTTGCCGCTGGTGATGCGCCCCGACTCCAGCCGCTCGGTGTCGCGGGCCGCGCGGGCGCGCACCTGGTCGACATCGCTCTCGGCCTTGCGCTGGGCGCGCTCGGCGTCGGACAGTCGGGTCTGGGCGGCGATCAGCTCGCCGTCGAGGCGGTCGGCGAGCTCGGCGAGCCGGGTCGCCTCGGCGACCTCGGGCAGGGTCGCGGCCCGGTGGTCCAGGCGCTGGACCTCGAGGTCCAGTTCCTGGAGGTCGAGCAGTCTGGCCTGCGCGGCGGGTTCGGCTTTCACTTGTTCTCCTGGGGTGGTCGGAAAGGCTGGTACGCCGTCCGCGCCCTCACTCTGTGCAGTTCGATAGCACTGTGCGGTTCGACGACACGGTGCGGTCCGATCGGGATGCCCGGCGGCGGGCGGATGTGTCAGGCCGACGGGAACGCCTGTGACCAGGCGTCCGTCACCGTCGTGGACACACGGGTCTCCACGTTAGCCCCATCCGGGCCCAGCCGCCGCACGAGGGAGTCGGCCAGGGCGGCCGCCCCGTCCGCCAGCCACGGCCACTCGCTCGCGAAGTGCGGGGTGTCGACGAGCGCCGGGGCGTCCGGCCGCTCGGCGAACTCCGAGGCGGGGTGGTGGCGCAGGTCGGAGGTGACGAAGGCGTCGACCCCGGCGGCGCGCGCGGAGTCCAGCAGGGAGTCGCCCGCGCCGCCCGACACCGCGACGGTGGTCACGACGCGGTCCAGGTCCCCGGCCACCCGGACGCCGGGAGCGGTGGCGGGCAGGGCCGAGGCGACCCGGGCGGCGAAGTCGCGCAGCGTCATCGGGGTGTCCAGGACGCCGACGCGGCCGATGCCGCGACGGCCGTCGGGGTCGGCGGTGTCGGGCTCCAGGGGGCGCAGCGGACCGGTGAGCCCGACGGTGCGGGCCAGCGCGTCGGACACCCCCGGAGCGGCGGTGTCGGCGTTGGTGTGGGCGGTGTACAGGGCGATCCCGGCCCGGATGAGCCGGTGCACGATGCGCCCCTTGGGGGTGTGGGCGGCGACACTGTGCACCCCCCGCAGCATGAGGGGGTGGTGGGTGACGACCAGGTCGGCCCCCCAGGTGACCGCCTCGTCGACGACGGCCTCCACGGGGTCGACGGCGAACAGGATCCTGGCGATCCGGTCGGCGGGGTCGCCCACCGCCAGGCCCACCCGGTCCCAGGAGGCGGCCCAGGAGGTCGGGTAGACGTCCTCGAAGGCGGCCACGACGTCGGCGAGTGCGGGGTGTGCGGTCTGCGTGCTCACGGGCACGAGCGTAGCGCCCCCGCGGCCCGGCGCAGGCGCCCGGCGATCCCGGGCGTCACCTGCTCGACGGTGACCTCGGCGTCCAGGCACAGCACGACGGCCGTGTACTGCACCACCAGGTCCGGGGAGTCGGCGCTGACGCGGACCCGGCACCGGTCCTCGCCGACGGGTTCGATGCTCCCCGGGAACGGGCCGTACAGGCGGCCTCTCGCCTCCTGCGCGGACAGGGCCACGGCCAGCCGCACGGTGTGGGTGTAGGTCGCCCCGGCGAACCCGCCCAGCAGGTGGCCGACCGGGTCGGGCAGGTCGCGGGGGACGAACCGGTCGTGGGTGGCGCGGGCCTCCGAGACGCGGTCCATCCGGAAGGTGCGCCAGTCGTCCCGGTCGCGGTCGTGGGCGATGAGGTACCAGTGGCCGCCGTGGGAGACCAGGTGGTGCGGCTCCACCCGGCGCTCCCCCGGCTCCCCCGACCGCGGGCGGTAGGTGAAGGCCGTGACGACGCGGTCGCGGCAGTGCGCGGCGAGCCGCCCCAGCTCCGCCGGGTCGGTGCCGTCCCGCCCGGACGGCACCGCGGAGGCGCTGTCCCGGACGGCCGCCAGCCGGGGGCGCAGCCGCGCGGGCAGGATCCGCTCCAGTTTGGCCAGGGCGCTCAGCGCGCCCTCCCGCGCCCCCTCGGCCCTGACCAGTGCGATCGCCAGGGCGATGGCCTCCTCGTCGTCCAGGAGCAACGGGGGCAGGTCGCGCCCGGAGGCGAGCCGGTACCCGCCCGCCACCCCGGGAACACCCTCCACCCGGTAGTCGAGGTCGCGCAGCCGGTCGATGTCGCGGCGCAGGGTACGGGCGCTGACTCCGAGCCGGTCGGCGAGCTCGGGCCCGCTCCAGTCGCGGCGCATCTGGAGCAGGGACAGCAGGCGCAGGAGGCGCTGCGGCAGCCCTGCCCGGACGGATTCGCTCATGCCTTCCAGGATGCCGTCCATTGCGGCCGGAATGTGACCGCATGGGCTTCTACGTTGGCCGGGACGGCACGGGAACGACCTCGGGAGGAACCATGACGGACCTGGCGAACACGACGGACGCGGCGGCGGTGCGCGCGCTCGCCGCCCGGGTGGCGGGGGCCGTGCACACCCCCGGCTCACCCGGCCACGGGCGGGCCCGCACCGGCGTCCAGCTCCTGGACCCGCACCGGCCCGCCGCCGTGGTGGAGGCCGCGGGCGCCGACGACGTGCGCGCAACGGTGGCGTGGGCGTCCGAACGCGGCCTCCCGGTGGCCGTCCAGGCGACCGGGCACGGCCGCGGCACCGGCCTGGACGGCGGGGTGCTCATCGACACGCACCGGATGGACGGCGTCCGGGTGGACCCCGCCCGCCGGACCGCGCGGGTCGCCGCGGGCGCCACCTGGCGACGGGTCGTCGAGGCCGCGGCGCCCCACGGTCTGGCGCCCCTGTCGGGCAGCTCCCCGTCCGTGGGCGCGGTGGGCTACACCCTGGGCGGGGGCGTCGGCCTGCTCGCCCGACGGTACGGGTTCGCCGCCGACCACCTGCGCGGTGTCGACCTGGTCACCGCCGACGGGACGGCGCACCGGGTGAGCGCCGGCACCGACCCCGACCTCCTCCGGGCGCTGCGGGGCGGCGGCGGGAGCCCGGGGGCCGTGACCGGGATCGAGATCGACCTGTTCCCGGTGGAGCACCTGTACGGCGGAGGGCTGCTCTTCGACCTGGGCGAGGACCCCGCCGGGGTGCTCGGCGCCTGGTGGGAGTGGACCCGGGACCTGCCCGAGGAGATGACCTCGGGGGTCTCCGCGGTCTCCTACCCCGACCTGCCCGGGCTGCCCCCGCACTTGCGGGGCCGCCACCTGGCCCGGGTCGCGGTTTCCTGGTCGGGACCGCTCGAGCAGGGTCCCGGCCTGGTGGACCCCCTGCGGTCCGCCGGCCCGCTCCTGGAGGACACCCTGGGGGTCCTCCCCTACACCCGTTCGGAGGAGGTGTTCGCCGACCACGACGATCCCGCGGCCTTCCGGGGCGAGGGCCTGCTCCTGGACGACCTGCCGGTGGCGGACGCCGCCGCGGCCGCCCGGCGGGGGGCGGAGGCCCCCTTCCTGACCGCGGTGTGGCTGCGCCACCTGGGCGGCGCGCTGTCCCGGCCGCCCCGGACCCCGGGCGTCGTCGGCCACCGCGGCGCCGCCTGCGCACTGGCCCTGCTGACGCTGGACGGGCGGGAGGACACACCCGCCATGGCCGACCTGCGCGCGTCGACCGCGGCGGCGCTGGCCGACCGCACCCTGGGACGCTCGCTCACCCTGTCCTTCGGGGCGATGGACGCCGACCTGGTCCGCACCGCGTTCTCCCCCGAGGACCACGCCCTCCTGGTCCGGCAGCGGGACCGGCTCGACCCGCGGGGCCTGTTCCACTCCCACCGGCCGCTGGACTGAGCCCGCGGCCGCGGACCCCGCGGGACCGCCGTCCCGCGGGCTCCGCCCGGCCCCGGGGTGAGCGGGGCCACCGCCGGCCGGGACGGGCCGCCGCCGGGAACGGTTTAGGCTGGTCGACCGATGAGTACCACGCCGCACACCCCTTCCCCGATCACCCCGTCCCCGGTCGGCGCGCACGTCCCGGTCGCCGGGGGCATGGCCGACAAGGGCCTGGCCTACGCCGCCGAGATCGGCGCCGAGGCCGTCCAGGTGTTCGTGTCCAACCCGCGCGGCTGGGCGACCAACGGGGGCGACCCGGCCCAGGACGCGCGCATGCGCGAGCGGGCCGAGGCCGGGCTCCCGGTGTTCGTGCACGCCCCCTACCTCATCAACCCGGGCACCCCCGGCGAGGAGGTGGCCGGCAGGTCGGTGGCCTCCCTGGAGCACGCGCTGCGCCGCTCCGCCGAGATCGGGGCGCTGGGCGTGGTCGTGCACACCGGCTCGGCGGTGTCGGGCGGCCGGGAGGCGGGCCTGGCCCGCATGCGGGAGCGGCTGCTGCCGCTGCTGGAGCGCCTGGGCGACGACGTCCCGCCGGTGCTGCTGGAACCCATGGCCGGGCAGGGCCAGGTGCTGTGCGCCACCGTCGACGACCTGGTGCCCTACTTCGAGGCCCTGGAGTGGCACCCGAACGTGGGCGTGTGCCTGGACACCGCCCACATGTTCGCCGCCGGGCACGACATCTCCAGCCGGGAGGGGATGCGCGCCGCCCTGGACCGGTTCGGCGAGGTCGTGGGCGCCGACCGGCTGCGGGTGGTCCACGGCAACGACTCCAAGGCGCCGTGCGGCAGCTGCAAGGACCGGCACGAGAACATCGGGGCCGGGTTCATCGGCGCCGACGCGTTCGGGGAGCTGTTCGTCCACCCGGTGAGCGCGGGGGTGCCGATCGTGGTGGAGACCCCCGGCCCGGCGGGTCCGCACGCCGCCGACGTGGCGACCCTCAAGAAGCTCCGCGACGGCTAGGGGCCCTCGCCCCCGCCCTCCGGCCGGTCCCGCAGCGGCGGCAGCGAGGGGAAGATGTTGATCTGCAACTCGACGCTGCCGGTGTCGGGGTGGCTCTCGGGGGTGCGGCTCTCGAATCGTCGGCTGTAGTCGCGGATGAAGCCGTAGAGCGCCTCGGAGAACTCCTCCGTCTCCTCGGGGGTCAGCCGCAGGTGCGTCTGCGCGTCGGTGGCCGCGTTCTTCCAGCGGCGCACGTCCGGGGCGTCGGGGAGTTCGCGGACCAGGTCCAGCCAGTCCTGGAAGCTCCGCCGGCGCCCGTGGTAGTAGCGGTCCAGGACGGCCTCCGCCGCCGGCCGGGTGCGCGGGTCCTCCATGAACGCGTGCCCGCTCATGCTCCAGCCGCCGGGCCGGACGCGCCACCAGCGCTCCCGGCCCCCGGAACGGCCGGGGGCGGCGTCGATGAACCCGTACCGGGACAGCTGGCGCAGGTGGTAGCTGGTGGCCCCGCTGCTCTCCCCCAGGCGCCTGCCGAGGATGGTGGCGGTGGCGGGGCCGTTGCGGGTCAGCTCGTCCAGGATGCGCCCGCGCAGCGGGTGCGCCAGGCCGCGCAGGGCGCTCGCGTCCACCCGCAACTGCTCGCCCTCCTCGGGGAAGGCGTCCTCGTCGTCGGTCAGGGGTTCGTCGGACATGGGTTCACCGTAGCGGTCGGACGCGGGCCGCACCGGTCCCCTCACCGGTCGCCCGCGGCCAGGCGGGCGGTGGCCTCGTCGCACAGGCGGGCGCACTCGGCGATGGTGCGCCGAAAGACCAGGACGGTGACGACCATGAGCAGTCCGCCGGCCAGGTAGGGCAGGGCGAGGTCGACCCGGCCCAGCAGCCCGCCCACGAGCGCGCCCACCGGGGCCAGGCCCCAGCCGACGGTGCGGAAGGCCGCCGAGACGCGACCGCGCAGGTGTTCGGGGACGACGGTCTGGAAGAACACCGATCCGGCGATGTTGGAGGTGGTCATGGACACGCCGACCAGTGCCCAGGCGGCGGCGGCCGAGCGGGCGTCGGTGGTGAACGCCATCGCGGCCAGGCCCAGCCCCATGCCCAGGTAACCGCTCGTCATCACGGCCCGGCGGCCGAGCGCGAGCACCAGCCGGGAGGCCACCGCCGCCCCGAGGATCCCGCCGACCGCGACGGCTGCCAGGAACACGCCGTAGAGGGCGGCGGGGACCTCCAGGACCTGCCGGACGTGCAGCACCATGACGGCGGTGCCCATCTGGATACCGGCCATCGTCCCGGCGTTGGTGAACATCATGCGGCGCATGAGCCGGTCGCCGAACACCTGGCCCAGCCCCTGCCGCAGGGAGTGCAGTACCCGCTCCCGCGGCTCCCGGTCCGCGTCGGCGGCCGCCGCGCCGCCGCCGGGCTCCGGGCGGCGGCGCAGCAGCCGGAGGATGGAGAGGACCAGCAGGGCGCACAGCGCGTAGGAGAGGGCGGTCCCGGCCACCGGCAGCAGGGCGGCGACCGCGAACAGCAGTCCGGCCACCGGTTTGGCCACGCAGTCCTGGGCCACCAGGTGCATCCCCTCCTGTCTGCCGTTGGCCCGGTCCAGGAGCCGGCCCGGTACCAGCCGGGCCACGCTGATCCTGGCCGCCGGGTCCGAGACGGTCTCGCAGGTGACCACCAGGAACAGGACCGCGTACAGGATCCACATCTCGGCGCGGCCCAGGGAGACGACCACGGCCAGGACGGCGACGGCCGCGGCGGCGACCGCGTTGGCCGACGCCATGGCGCGCAGCCGGTCGACCCGGTCCAGCAGCACCCCGGACAGGGGCGCGACCAGCAGCCAGGGCAGGAACCGGGCGGCCAGCAGCCCGGAGACGGCCAGCGGGTCGTGGGTGAGGGCGGCGGCGATCAGCGGCAGCGCGGTGGCGAGCATGCCGTCGCCGAGGTTGGTCAGCCCGGAGGCGGCCAGCAGGCGGTGGAACGCGCCGCCGAGGCGCTCGGCGCGGGCGGGGGTGTCGGGGGGTGCGGGGCTCATCGGGGCTCCTTTCGGCGGTACCCCCGACGCTATCCCAAAGATTCCTTTGCAAAGGGAATGATGCAAAGGAATCTCTGCACGGCTTTCCGAGGCCGCGCCGCCACCCCCGCCCGGGAACCTCCGGGAGGCATCCGCCGTCCCACAGGGCGATGGGCGACAATGGGACCGGGGCCCTGTGCACGGGGCCCCGGGTCGAGGGAAGGGATGGCGGCGGATGGATCCGTTCTCCATGGTGTTCGGTGCGGCGATAGCCCTGGGCGGTTTCGTGGTGGGCCGCTTCGTCACGAGGCGCCAGACCAGGGAGGCCCTCGCCCAGCAGCACAAACAGGAACAGGCCCGGGCCCTGAACCCGGGCGAGCGCACCCCCCAGCCCCTGTGCGGCTGCGGCCACCACCTCGTCTTCCACGACCAGCAGACCAAGAAGTGCCAGACCCAGGTCGTCATCCCGGGGCGCTGGACCGGCTCGCAGAGCTCCACCTACCGCCAGTGCATGTGCCAGGGCTACCGGGGACCGGTGCCCCTCGACGAGTACTACGCCCCCGACTACCTCGGCGGCGAGGGCTGACCGCCCGGATCCTGCGCCCCGGGGGCCCCGCGGCGGCCCCGGTCTTTGCATCCGGCCCCCGCCGCACGGCCCGGATCCGGCGCCCCGCACCCCCCGCGTGCCTCGTTCACCCGCCTTCGCCCCGCCTTGCCCGCACCCGGGCCCCGAACCCTCTCCACAGCGGGCGCGGCCGGGATGACAATGTCCGGCCGCGACAGCAGAATGGGCCCGCACCGAACATCCGACGAGTGGACACACACCAGTGACGACCCCTGCGACACCCACGATCGACCAGCGCATCGCCGAAGAACTCGGCGTCGGCGCACACCAGGTCAAGGCCGCCGTCGACCTCCTCGACGGGGGGTCGACCGTGCCCTTCATCGCCCGCTACCGCAAGGAGGCCACCGGAGCCCTGGACGACGCCCAGCTGCGCGCCCTGGAAGAGCGCCTGCGCTACCTGCGGGAGCTCGACGAACGCAAGGCCGCCGTCCTGGAGTCGATCCGCTCCCAGGGCAAGCTGAACGAGGACCTGGAGCGGAGCATCCTGGAGGCCGACTCCAAGGCCCGCGTCGAGGACATCTACCTCCCCTACAAGCCCAAGCGCCGCACCAAGGCCCAGATCGCCCGCGAGGCCGGGCTCGAACCGCTGGCCGAGGCGCTGATCGGCGACCCGGGCCTGGACCCGCAGGAGACCGCCGCCCCCTACGTCGACGCCGACCGGGGCGTCGCCGACACCAAGGCCGCCCTGGACGGGGCCCGCGCCATCCTCGTGGAGCGCTTCGCCGAGGACGCCGACCTCACCGGCCTGCTGCGCGAACGCCTGTGGGAGAAGGGCCGCCTGGTCTCCACCGTCCGCGAGGGCAGGGAGGAGTCCGGCGCCAAGTTCTCCGACTACTTCGACTTCTCCGAGCCCCTCACCGCACTCCCCTCCCACCGGGTCCTGGCCATGTACCGGGGCGAGAAGGAGGAGGTCCTCTCCCTCACCCTGGAGCCGGAGGAGGCCCCCGCCGAGAACCCCGACGGCACCGTCCCGCGCTCCTCCTACGAGAACGCCATCGCCCACCACTTCGGCATCGTGGACCGCGGGCGCCCCGCCGACCGCTGGCTCCAGGAGACCGTCCGCTGGGCCTGGCGCACCCGCATCCTGGTCCGGCTCGACATCGACGTCCGGATGCGCCTGTGGCAGCGGGCCGAGGACGACGGCGTGGCCGTGTTCGCCGCCAACCTGCGCGACCTGCTGCTGGCCGCCCCCGCCGGGACCCGCACCACCCTGGGCCTGGACCCGGGCCTGCGCACCGGCGTGAAGGTCGCCGTCTGCGATCCCACCGGCAAGGTCGTCGCCACCGACACCGTCTACCCGCACGCGCCCCGCAACGACTGGGACGGCTCCATCGACCGCCTGGCCCGGCTGTGCGGGGCCCACGGGGTCGAGCTGATCGCCATCGGCAACGGCACCGCCTCCCGGGAGACCGACCGCCTGGCCGCCGACCTGCTCAAGCGCCACCCCGAGCTGCCCCTGACCAAGGTGATGGTCTCGGAGGCGGGCGCATCGGTGTACTCGGCCTCCGCCTACGCCTCCGAGGAGCTGCCCGACCTGGACGTGTCCCTGCGCGGCGCCGCCTCCATCGCCCGCCGCCTGCAGGACCCGCTGGCCGAACTGGTCAAGATCGACCCCAAGTCGATCGGCGTCGGCCAGTACCAGCACGACCTGGCCGAGGCGAAGCTGTCGCGCTCCCTGGACGCCGTGGTCGAGGACTGTGTGAACGGCGTCGGCGTGGACGTCAACACCGCCTCCGTGCCGCTGCTGACCCGGGTGTCGGGCGTGACCTCCACCCTGGCCCGCAACATCGTCTCCCACCGCGACGCCAACGGCCCCTTCCGCAGCCGCGAGCAGCTGCGGTCGGTGCCGCGCCTGGGCCCCAAGGCGTTCGAGCAGTGCGCGGGCTTCCTGCGGGTGCCCGGCGGCGACGACCCGCTGGACGCCTCCGCCGTGCACCCCGAGGCCTACCCCGTGGTGCGCCGCATCCTGGACCGCACGGGGGTCGACCTGCCCTCGCTCATCGGCAACAAGGGCGTGCTCTCCAAGGTGCGCCCGCAGGAGTTCGTGGACGAGACCTTCGGCCTTCCCACGGTCACCGACATCCTCGCCGAGCTGGACAAGCCGGGCCGCGACCCCCGTCCGGCCTTCACCACCGCCACCTTCAAGGAGGGCGTGGAGACGCTGGGCGACCTGGCCCCGGGGATGATCCTGGAGGGCGTGGTCACCAACGTGGCGGCGTTCGGCGCGTTCGTCGACGTGGGCGTCCACCAGGACGGCCTGGTGCACGTGTCGGCCATGTCGGACAAGTTCGTGCAGGATCCGCGCGAGGTGGTCAAGCCCGGCGACATCGTCAAGGTCAGGGTGCAGGACGTCGACATCCCGCGCAAGCGGATCTCGCTGACCATGCGGCTCGACGACGACGCTCCGGCGGGCGGCGGCCGGGACCGCCGCGGGGACCGCGGGGAGCGGGGCGGCGGCCAGGGCGACCGGCGCCGCGGCAACGGCGACCGCAACCGCGGCGCCCGCGGCGGCGACCGGGGCGGCAACGGCGGCCGCCAGGCCGCCCCGCAGGGGGCGATGGCCGACGCGCTGCGCCGCGCTGGGCTCGGCGGCCGGTCCTGACACGTGCCGGGCGCCCGGCGGGAGACCGCCGGGCGCCCGGCACGGGCCGGTCCGGCTCCGGCCGTCGGAAGACGGGCGGGGCGGCCGGGAGACGGGACAGGAGGCGATGCCCCGCCTCGGGAGCCGGACCGGGCCCCCGGGCGGGGCGCCGCCGTGTCCGGCCGGGCCGCGGGGTCCTCCCCCACGGCCCGCCCCGCCCGCCGGCAGGGCGGCCGCGCACCGCGGGAGGGGTCTACCTGGGCGCCAGGGGCACGTCCGCCCACACCTGCCGCGCCGGGGCCACGAGCTCCGGGTGCAGGACGTCGGGGGTGTTCCACTCCTTGACCGGCGTCGCCCCGGCGGTGACCGCCGGCCAGCCCGGGTCCCCGGTGGCCGCGAAGTCGCGCCAGGCGGCGACCATCCGCGCCGACAGCTCGTGGTGGGCCTCGCCGGGGGAGCCGTCGAGCAGGAACATCCCGAAGTCCCCGTCGAGGTTGCCGAACGCGAACGGCAGGTCGAGCCCGTGGCAGGCGCCGAGGCGGCCCTCCATCACGGTGCTCTCGGCGGCGAACCGGAAGAGGAACGCGCGACCGCCGCCGCGGGCGTGCGACTCCGCGAACCGGGCGGTGTACTCGCAGAACAGCGCGTCGCCCTGGATCACGTTGAACAGCTCGCGCACCGGGGCCCCGGGATAGGCGGCCCGGTAGACGTCCAGGGCGTCCTCGCGCAGACCGAGCCGCTCCACCAGCCGGTGCAGGACCTCCTCCTCGTCGATCCGCACCTCCTGGCCCAGCTCGGTGAACAGCCGGAACTCGTGGGCGTTGTGCCCGACGAGCAGGTCGACCCCGGACGCCCCGCCGCGGGCCACCGCCTCCAGGGGCTCCTCCGGCAGCTCGGGGCCGCCGACCACGGGGGCGAAGCAGGTGAAGGGCTTGAATCCGGTGGAGGGCGTGTCGCTCAGGACCGCGTCGACCGCGTCCAGGAGCTTCTCGGGCGCCAGCGCGGCCAGGCTCTCGGCCTCGTAGGGGACACCCGCGGCCCGGGCGATGCGCTCACCGACGGCGCGCGCGGTGGCGGTGCCGAGCGTGTCCCCGGGCACGCTGTGGGCGATGGCGCGGCGGAACAGGCCCCGCGCGTGGGGGGAGGCCATGAGGCAGGCCACCGCGCCGGCGCCGGCCGACTCGCCGGCGACGGTGACGTTGCCGGGGTCACCGCCGAAACCCTCGATGTTGTCGCGCACCCAGCGCAGGGCGGCGGCCTGGTCCAGGATGCCGCGGTTGTCGGGGCGGCCGGGGACGTGCCCGAACCCCTCGAAGCCGACGCGGTAGTTGACGCCGACCACGACCAGCCCGCTCTCGGCCAGCCGGGTCCCGTCGTACGGCCCCTCGGAGGCGGCGCCGACGATGTAGGCGCCGCCGTGGATCCACACCAGGACGGGGGCGCGGTCGCCGGGGAGGGCCCCGCTCCAGACGGTGAGGGTGAGGCAGTCCCCGGACATGTCGGGCGACCAGGCTGCGGCGCCGACGAGGTAGGGGCGCTGCGGGGAGGGCGGCCCGTAGGCGGTGCAGTCGCGTACGCCCTCCCAGGGGGCGGCGGGCGCGGGGGCGGCGAACCGGTGCTCCCCAAAGGGGGCCGCCGCGTAGGGGATGCTCCGGTGGACGGTGACGCTCCCGTCCGCGGAGCGGGGCGAGGCCGTGCCGCGGACCCTGCCGCCGGTCGTCGTCACCACGTTCTCAGTCACTGCCGCACTCTCCTCGTCTCGTGACACACACCACACCTAACAACGTTAGGTAACCCGGCGCAAGCCCTCGGGGGCCGGGGGAGGACAACGGCGCAACTCGCAGGTAACATACCACCCGGTCGGTATGACACGGACGAACGGAGAGCCGCCATGCGCGCCATTCAGATCACGGAGTTCGGCGGACCCGAGGTCCTCACCCCCACCGAACTCCCCGACCCCGAGCCCGGGCCCGGCGGGCTCCTCGTCGAGGTGACCCGGGCCGGGATCAACTACGCCGACACCCACCAGGCCGAGAACAGCTACCTGGCCCCCGCCACCCTGCCCCTGGTGCCGGGCTCGGAGGTCGCCGGGCGCACCGCGGACGGCCGCCGGATCGTCGCCCTGACCGGCGGTGGCGGCTACGCGGAGAAGGCCGTGGTCGACCCGAACATGGCCTACGACATCCCGGAGGGCGTCTCCGACGAGGCCGCCCTGGCCCTCATCGTCCAGGGCGCCACCGCCTGGGTCCTGCTGCGCAAGAGCACCCGCATGGAACCCGGCGAGTCCGTGGTGGTGCACGCCGCCGCCGGCGGCGTGGGCACCCTGGCCGTCCAGCTGGCCAGGCTGTTCGGCGCGGGCCGGGTCATCGCGGTGGCGAGCAGCGCCGAGAAGCGCGACCTGGCCCTGGAGCTGGGCGCGGACGCCGTCGTGGACTCCGCGGCCCCCGACATGACCGGGGCACTGGTCGAGGCCAACGGCGGACGCCGGGTGGACGTCGTCCTGGACATGGTGGGGGGCCGGGTCACCGACGAGAGCGTCCGGGCCCTGGCGCCGTTCGGGCGGCTGGCCTTCTACGGCATGGCCTCGCGCACGCTCCCCTCCCCGGTCAAGCTCCCCAACCTCATGCGCTTCTCCACCACGGTGGCCGGGATGTGGCTGCCGCACGTGTGGATGCTGCCGGGGGACGTCATGGGCCGGGCGATGGCGGAGATGTTCGCCCTGGTGGCCGACGGCGACCTGAGGACGATCACGGGCGGCGTCCACCCGCTGGCCGGTGCCCGCGAGGCGCACGAGGCACTGCGCTCGAGGGGGACGATCGGCAAGCTCGTACTCGACCCCACGGCCTGATCCTCCCGTTCCGGGGGTTCACGACGGCCGGAATCCGCGCCTTGACGACGTAGATCATGAAATGTCCGACCTGCCGGAAGCATGAAGCCCGGGGCGAGGGGCGTCCGCGCACCGCCGCGCGGACGCCCCGGGCGGCCTCACCCCTTCCCGGCCCCGTAGACGAGGTCGGTGTAGTCGGGATGGCGCTGGATCCAGCCCTTGACGAACGGGCACAGCGGGAGCACGTCCAGACCGCGGCCGCGCACGTGGTCCAGGGCGCCGCGGACCAGGGTGCCGCCCAGCCCCCGGCCCTCGTGGGCGGGATCGATCTCGGTGTGGGTGAAGGTGATGAGACCCTCGGTGAGGATGTACTCGGCGAAGCCGGCCACCTCGCCGTCGACGCGGATCTCGTAGCGCTTGTTCTCGGGGACGTCGGCCACTTCGGTCGCCATGGCGGGAGCCTTTCGTGTTTCGCAGCGGCGGCCCTGCGCGGACCGCAGGGGCCATTGTGCCCTCCCCCGGCGCCGCGCACCCCTTGCGGCGCACCTCGGCCTGGGCATAGAGTCCACAGGAACATACCGACCAGTCGGTCTAAGGAGAATGAGATGACTTCCCGGTTCGGCGGCCGGACCGCCATCGTCACCGGTGCCAGTCGGGGCATCGGCCTGGCCATCGCGCAGCGCCTCGTCGACGAGGGCGCCCGCGTGTGCATCACCGCGCGCAGGCCGGAACCCCTCCAGGAGGCCGTCGAGTCCCTGGGCGGCCCCGAGCACGCCATCGGGGTCGCGGGCCGCGCCGACGACCCCGAGCACCAGGACGCGGCCGTCGCCGCCACCCTCGAAGCCTTCGGGAGCGTCGACCTCTTCGTCAACAACACCGGCATCAACCCGGTGTACGGCCGCATGGTCGACCTCGACCTCGACGCCGCCCGCAAGATCGTCGAGGTCAACGCCCTCTCCGCGATCTCCTGGGTGCAGAAGGCGTACAAGGCCTGGATGGCCGAGCACGGCGGCGCCATCGTCAACGTCTCCTCGGTCGCCGGGCTCAAGCCCGCCCCCGGCATCGGCTTCTACGGCGCCACCAAGGCGATGCTCATCCACATCACCGAGGAGCTCGCCGTGGAACTGGCCCCGAGCGTGCGGGTCAACGGCGTGGCACCGGCCGTGGTCAAGACCAGGTTCGCCGCCGCCCTCTACGAGGGGCGCGAGGAGAAGGTCGCCGCCCAGTACCCCCTGGGCCGCCTGGGCGCCCCCGAGGACGTCGCCGGCGCCGTCGCCTTCCTGCTGTCCGACGACGCCTCCTGGGTCACCGGGCGCACCCTGGTCCTGGACGGCGGCACCACCCTGACCGGAGGCGTGTGATGGATCTCAACGGTATCGGCGCCGTCGTCACCGGCGCCGGGAACGGCATCGGCGCGGCCCTGGCCCGCCGCCTGGCCTCCGCCGGCGCGCGGGTCGTCGTCAACGACCTCGACGCGAACGCCGCCTCCGCCGTGGCCGCCGAGATCGGCGGAGTGGCCGTTCCCGGCGACGCCGCGAGCGAGGCCGGGGTCACGTCCCTGATCGCCGAGGCCGCGGCCCACCTGGACGGCATCGACCTGTACGTCGCCAACGCCGGCGTCGGCGTCGGCGGCGGTCCCGAGGCCCCCGAGTCCGACTGGGACCTGGCCTGGCAGGTCAACGTGATGGCGCACGTGCGCGCCGCCCGGGAGCTGCTGCCCGGCTGGCTGGAGCGCGGCCGCGGGCACTTCGTCAGCACCGTGTCGGCGGCCGGGCTGCTCACCATGCTGGGCAGCGCCCCGTACTCGGTGACCAAGCACGCCGCCCTCTCCTTCGGCGAGTGGATGTCGGCCACCTACGGGGACCGCGGCGTCACCGTCCAGTGCGTGTGCCCGCTGGGCGTGCGCACCAACCTCCTGGAGGGCAGCGGGCCGCAGGGCAAGGCGATCCTGTCGGGGGACGCGATCACCCCCGAGGAGGTCGCCGACGCCGTCCTGGAGGGGATGGCCGACGGCCGCTTCCTGATCCTGCCCCACCCGCAGGTCGCCGACTACTACGCGGGCCGCGCCGCCGACCCCGACCGCTGGCTGGCGGGGATGAGGCGGCTGCAGGCCAAGGTGTTCGACAACGAGGGAACACATGACTGAGGAACTGCCCGGGCTGGACCTCGAACGGCTGCGCGCCCACCTGGACCGCGCGGCCCCCGGCATGGCCGCCGGGCCGTTGAGCGGCCGGGTGGTCACGGGCGGCAAGTCCAACCTCACCTATGTCGTCACCGACGGCACCGGCTCCTGGGTGGTGCGCCGGCCGCCCCTGGGCCACGTGCTCGCCACCGCCCACGACATGGCCCGCGAGTACCGGGTGATGACGGCGCTGCGCGACACCGCCGTCCCGGTGCCGCGCACGCACCTGCTGTGCGAGGACACCGAGGTGCTCGGCGCCCCGTTCTACGTCATGGAGTACGTGGAGGGGACCCCGATACGCACCCACGACCAGATCGCCCCGCTGGGCGCCGAGGGGACCCGCGCGGTCGCGGAGGGCCTCATCACCACGCTGGGCGACCTGCACGCGGTCGACCCCGCAGGAGTCGGCCTGGGCGACTTCGGCCGGCCCGAGGGGTTCCTGGAGCGGCAGGTGCGGCGCTGGCGCAAGCAGCTGGACGCCTCCCGCAGCCGCGACATCCCCGGCATCGACGAACTGCACGAGAAACTGGCCCGGACGCTGCCCGAGCAGTCGGCCCCCGCCATCGTGCACGGCGACTACCGGCTCGACAACGTGCTGGTCACCGACAAGGGCGGCATCTCCGCCGTCCTGGACTGGGAGATGGCCACCCTGGGCGACCCGCTGGTCGACCTGGGACTGATGCTCGTCTACCAGAGGCAGCCGGTCGAGAGCGGCGGGCGGGCGGCCACCACCGCCGAGGGCTACCCCTCCCCCGAGGAGATGGTGGCGATGTACGCCCGCTCCACCGGGCGGGACGTGTCCCGGCTGGGCTGGTACGTGGCCCTCGGCTGCTTCAAGCTCGCGGTGATCGCCGAGGGCATCCACTTCCGGCACGCCCAGGGCCTGACCGTGGGCGCCGGATTCGACCGGATCGGCGAGGTGGTCGCCCCCCTGGTGGCCTCCGCCCACTCCATGCTCAAGGAGGACTGACGATGGACTTCGCCTTCGACAAGGACACCGAGGAGCTGCGCGGACGCCTGCTCGCGTTCATGGACGAGTACGTGTACCCGGCCGAGCCCGTGTTCGAGGAGCAGCTGGCCGCGCGCGAGAACCCCTGGTCCACCGCGCCGGTGGTGCGCGAGCTCCAGGCCCGGGCGCGCGAGCGCGGCCTGTGGAACCTCTTCCTGGCCGGGCACCCCGAACACGGCGGGCTGTCCAACCTCGCCTACGCGCCGCTGGCGGAGATCACCGGCCGCAGCTCCCGGCTGGCCCCGATCGCGCTCAACTGCGCCGCCCCCGACACCGGGAACATGGAGGTGCTGACGATGTTCGGCACCCCCGAGCAGAAGAAGAAGTGGCTGGAGCCGCTGCTGAACGCCGAGATCCGCTCGGCGTTCGCGATGACCGAGCCCGCGGTGGCCTCCTCCGACGCCACCAACATCGGCACGAGGATCGTCCGCGACGGGGACGAGTACGTGATCAACGGGCGCAAGTGGTTCATCACCGGCGCGCTCAACCCCGAGTGCTCGGTCTTCATCGTCATGGGCAAGACCGACCCGGACGCCGACCGGCACCGCCAGCAGAGCATGGTCCTGGTCCCCCGCGACACCCCGGGGCTGACGGTCGTGCGCGGCATGACGGTGTACGGCTACCCCGACGGCGACCACGGCGGCCACGCCGAGGTGCTCTTCGAGGACGTGCGGGTGCCCGCGGAGAACCTCATCGGCGGAGAGGGCGAGGGCTTCGCGATCGCCCAGGCCCGCCTGGGGCCGGGCCGCATCCACCACTGCATGCGGCTGATCGGCATGGCCGAGCGGGCCCTGGAGCTGACCTGCCGCCGGGTGCTGGAGCGCACCGCCTTCGGACGGCCGCTGGCCGCCCAGGGCGTGGTCCGCGAGTGGATCGCCGAGTCGCGGGTGGAGATCGAGCAGCTGCGGCTGCTGGTGCTCAAGACCGCGTGGCTGATGGACACGGTGGGCAACAAGGGCGCGCACACCGAGATCCAGGCGATCAAGATCGCCACCCCGCGCACGGTGGAGAGGATCCTGGACCGGGCCATCCAGGCGCACGGCGCCGCCGGGGTCAGCCAGGACCTGCCGCTGGCGGGGTGGCTGGCCGGGGCGCGCTCGCTGCGGCTCGCGGACGGGCCCGACGAGGTGCACCTGCGCTCGCTGGGCCGCGCCGAGCTGCGCAAGTACGCCTGACCGCGGGAACGCGGAAGGGGCCGGGGGCTCTCCCCCGGCCCCTTCGCCGTGTGCGGGCCCCCGCGCCTATTCCTGCGGACGCAGCCCGGCGACGAGCAGGTCGGCGAAGTGGCGGCCGACGTCCTCGCCGGTGAGCGCGCCGCCCGGGTGGTACCAGGTGCTCAGGTGGTGGACCGAGCCGAAGAAGTAGTTGACCACCAGGTCCGCGGAGACGTCGCCGCGGAAGACGCCCTCGTCCTGGCCCTCCAGGACCATGTCGCGGAAGATCTCGTGGTAGCGGCGGCGCTCGCCGCGCACCTCTCGCTGCTTGTCCTCGCTGAGCTGGTGCATGGAGCGGAAGAAGATGACGGTGTCGTCGAGGTTGGCGATGCTGGTGACGATGACGTCGGCGGCGGCCGCGTGCACGCGCTCGGCGACGGGGGCCTCGCGCCGGGAGATGCGCACCAGGTGCTCGGTCTGCATGCGCAGGACCCGGGCGTAGACCTCGTAGAGGAGGTCGTCCTTGGATCCGAAGTAGTGGTACATGGCGCCCTTGGTGACCCCGGCGGCGGCCACGATCTCCTGGACGGAGGTGCTCTCGTAGCCGCGTTCGGCGAACAGGCGTGTCGCGGCGCCCAGCAGGCGTTCGGGCACCGCTCCGCGTCCGGTGCCCGCCTCGGCCGTGTGCCGTGCCATCGCCATGTCCCGCCTCACCTCGTCGCCCCCGCACCCGGAGGCGCCCCTGTACGTCCGACCCAGCATACCGACCGGATGGTATCGGTGCACGTGCACCAGGAGTCGCCCCGGTCACTCCACCAGGACGTCGACCGGCCTTCCGTCGGGGTCGGTGAACGTGTACCGGCCCGGGGCCAGGGCCGGGTCGGTGCGGCGCGCCGGGACCGCGAAGCCCAGCCGCAGCGCGCCGGTGGTCCGCTTCTCCGTGGCCGGGTACAGCTCCAGGACCAGGCCGCCGGCCAGGACGGCCGCGTGGTGCTCCGGCCCCGAGCCGTGCCGTTCACGGACGAACCGCAGGCCCAGCCCCTCGTAGAAGGCACGGCACGCGTCCGGGTCGGGGGTGAACACGACCACCAGCGAACCGCGGCTCTCGGCGCCCTCCAGCACGGCGCGGGCCCGCGCGTACTTGGCGCGCAGCCGCTCCGCCTGCGCGGCGGGCAGGGCCGCCAGCCTGGCCTCGTCGGAGTTGTGGGCGTTGTCGGCGAGTTTGACCAGGCGTCCGAGCGGGTCGGCGGCGGCGCGCGCGATGAGGTCGTCGTAGGCCTCGCCCGGGCGGCGGCTGACCGCCAGGACGGCGCGCACCGCCTCCTCCGGGCAGCCGCGGGCGCGCAGGTCGTCGGCGGTGATGCCGGTGTCCTCCAGCACGTCGTGCAGCACTCCCGCGATCTGCGCGTGCTCGCCCCGGCCTACGAGCAGGTCGCGGACCGCGAAGACGTGCTCCGTGTAGGGGCGGCCGGCCCGGTCGACCTGTCCGGCGTGGGCCCGGGCGGCCAGTTCCGATGCCTGGTCCAGGGTCAGTGCCACTGCGTCGCCTCCGCGGGGGTGTGGGGGCAGGGGGTCGACACCAGGGTAGGCGGGGCGGCGGGTCAGTGCTCCCGGAAGTTCGCGGCGTAGGCCTCGCCGGGCGGGATCTCGGTGATGACGTCGACGAGGATCCCGCCCGGGTCGGCCAGGATGAAGTGCCGCTGCCCGAACTCCTCGGTGCGGATCTCCCGTTCGGGGCGCAGGCCGCCGCGCACCACCAGGCGCTCCCACTCGGCGTCGACGTCCGCCACCTCGAAGTTGAGCAGGAGCCCCTGGGCGGGCCGGCGGAAGCCTTCGGGGACGGTGGGGTGGTCCGGGTCCAGCAGGGCCAGCTCGACGTCGGGCGGGCCGGGCCGGCGCAGGCTGATGTACCAGTCGGCGGCGAAGGTCTCCTCGAAGCCGAACCACGTGACGTAGAAGTCGCGTGACTCGCGCAGGCGGGTGGTGCCCAGGACCGGATAGAAGGAGTTCAGCCTCATAACGCTTCCTTTCACATACCTTCGGTATGCGAAGTAGAGTATTCGCGTACCGTCGGTATGTCAATGATCGGAGACCCCACCATGCCCGAGGCCACCGGGGCCCGCGCCCGGCAGCGCGAACAGACCCGCCGCACCCTGCTGCGCGAAGGCCGCCGCCTGTTCGCCGAACACGGCTACGCGGACGTGAGCCTCACCGGGATCACCACCGCCGCGAAGGTCACCAAGGGCGCGCTCTACCACCACTTCGACGGCAAGTCCGACCTGTTCGGAGCGGTCCTGGACCAGGTCCAGGAGGAGGTCGCCGCCGCGGTCGCGGCCACCGCCGACGCCGAGCCGGACCCCTGGGACCGGCTCACCGCGGGCTGCCGGGCCTTCCTGGCCGCGGCGACCGCTCCCGACGTGCGCCGGATCATGCTCGTCGACGGCCCGGCCGTACTGGGCTGGAGCGCCTGGCGGGAGATGGACGAGGCGAACTCCGCCCGCCACCTCACCGAGGCGCTCGCCGACCTGGCGGCGGCGGGCGTCCTGGCGCCCCGGCCGGTCGAGCCCGCGGCCCGCCTGCTGTCAGGGGCGATGAACGAGGCCGCGCTGTGGCTGGCCGACCCCGCCGGTCCCGGCGACCTGGACGCCGTGTGGGAGGCTCTGGAGCCCATGCTGGAGTCCCTGCGCGCGTCCCGCGGCCCGGACCGCGACCGGTAGGGTCGTGCCCATGCCGGAAGAGCGGGAGAACCAGGCGGGACAGGGGTTCCGGGACGACTTCATCCGACGCTTCGCGGAGCACTGGCAGGCCCAGGGCGGGCCCCGCTCCGAGGGGCGCGTCCTGGGCTACCTGCTGGTGGCCGACGACGAGGCGGTCAGCGCGGAGCAGATCGCGGAGGGGGCGGGGGTGAGCCGCGGTTCGGTGTCGCAGGCGGTGCGCCGCCTCCACAGGGCCGGGTTCGTGGACCTGGTCGAGACCCCCGGCGAGCGGACCCGCCGCGTCACCGTGGACGAGGACGTCTGGGGCGGCTTCCTGCGCAGCGAGCGCGCCTACCTGCAGCGGCAGCGGTCACTGGCGGCCGACGCGCTCGAGCGGCTCCCGGGGCTCAGGCCCCACGCCCGTGCCCGGCTGCGCAACATGTACGACTACATGACCTGGCTGGACGGCCACCACGACACGCTGCTCTCCCGGTGGGAGGAGTACAAGGCCGCCCGGAAGCGGTAGCCCCGGGCTCCCCCGCACCCGGACGGCTCCGGTGCGCCGGTCAGGCGCGCTCGTGCGGGATGACCAGCGGGGTGCGGGTGCGCGGGTCGGGCACCACGTCGCAGGGCAGGCCGAAGACCTCCTCCACCCGGTCGGCCGTGATGACCTCCTCCGGTGGCCCGTCGGCGACCACGCTCCCCCGGTTCATGAGCACCAGGCGGGTGGCGAACCGGGCGGCCTGGGCCAGGTCGTGCAGGACGGCGACGACCGTGCGGCCACGGCGGTGCAGGTCGGCGAACAGCTCCAGCAGGTCGTACTGGTGGGCGATGTCCAGGTAGGTGGTGGGCTCGTCGAGCAGCAGCAGCCCGGTGTCCTGGGCCAGGACCATCGCCACCCACGCCCGCTGGCGCTGGCCGCCCGACAGCGCCCCCACCCGGGCGTCGGCCAGGTCGGTGAGCCCGGTCAGCCCCAGGGCCCGGTCCACCGCCTCGTCGTCGGCCGGACTCCACTGGCGCAGCAGGGTGTGGTGCGGGAACCGGCCGCGGGCGGCCAGTCCGCGCACCGTGATGCCCTCGGGGGCGGTGGGGCTCTGCGGCAGCATCGCCATCCGGCGGGCCACCGCCTTGGCACGCTGGGCGCGGATGTCCGCGCCGTGCAGCAGGACCCGTCCTCCGACCGGCCTGTTGATCCGCCCCAGGGCCTTGAGCAGGGTCGACTTGCCGCAGCCGTTGGGGCCGACGATGACGGTGAACTCGCCCTCGGCGATGCTCAGGTCCAGGTCGCGCACGACCGGTTCGGCGCCGTACCCCAGGGTGAGGCCCTCGGCGGACAGTACCGGGTTCACAGGACTCCCTTTCGCCATTCGCGGATGAGCAGGTGGCCCAGGTAGACGCCGCCCAGGGCCATCGTGAACAGGCCGACGGGCAGCCCCTCGCCCACGGGCGACTGCTGCACGCCCAGGTCCGCGGCGGCCAGCAGGAAGGCGCCGGTGACCGCGGACAGGGCCAGGTGGGGGCCCGCCGCGCCGGTGAGGCGGCGGGCGATCTGCGGGGCGGTCAGCGCCACGAAGGCGATCGGCCCGGCCACGGCCACGGCCGCCGCCGACAGCACCACCGACAGGCCGATGGCCAGGGTGCGGGTGCGGGCCGCGGCGGCTCCCAGGGCGTCGGAGAGCTCGTCGCCCATCTCGTTGACGGCCACCGGGCCGGCCAGGTACAGCAGCAGCGGCAGCGCGAGCAGGACCGCGCCCCAGATGGTCGCGGCGTGGCCCCAGTCGCGGGCGCCCAGGCTGCCGTTGATGTAGGCCGACAGCACGCCGGCCTGGTCGCGGGCCATGACCGACACCACGAAGTGGGTGAACGCCTGGGCCATGGCGGCCACCCCGATACCGGCGACGATGAGCCGCCCGGGGTGGCGCAGCCCGGTTCCGGTGGCGGCCGCCACGAGGGCCATGGCCAGGACGGCGCCGGCCAGGGCGCCCGCGGGGACCGGGACGACGCCGGGCAGCAGCAGGGCGGCACAGGCCGCGCCCGCCCCGGCGCCTGCACCGAGTCCGATGACGTCGGGGCTGCCCAGCGGGTTGCGGGTGACGGACTGGAAGAGCGCTCCGGACAGGGCCAGTGCGGCGCCGGTGCCCAGTGCCACGGCCAGCCGGGGCCCGCGCAGGCGCTCGAACACGAACGCCTCGGTGCCCTCGCCACCGCCGGCGACGACGGCGGGGATCCGGGCCGGGGGGATGCCCAGGCGCCCCAGGGAGAGGGTGGCGACCGCGACGGCGAGCACCGCGAGCACCAGCAGCGCGCACCACAGGACGGAGCGGGGGTGGACGGGCAGGGCCACGGCCCGGCCCAGCCGCAGCACGGGCTCGCGGCGGGTGCGGGCGGGGGTGTCCGGGGTCCGCCCGGTGAGGGTCCGGTTCATGAGGTCGTCCGCATCTTCCGGACCGCGTACAGCAGCACTGGCGCGCCGACGAACGCGGTGACGACGCCGACCATGAGCTCGATGGGCCGTACCACCGTGCGCCCCGCCACGTCGGCGAGCAGCAGCAGGACCGGGCCGACCAGCAGCGCGAAGGGCACCTGGAGGCGGAAGTCGACGCCGACCAGGGCCCGCACGACGTGCGGGACGGCCAGGCCGACGAACGCGATGGGTCCGGCCGCGGCGGTCGCCCCGGCGGCGAGCAGCACGCCCGCGACCAGTCCGGCCGACCGGGTCCAGGCGGTGTTCGCCCCGGTGGCGGTGGCCGCCTCCTCGCCCAGGGCGAGGGCGTTGAGGCCGCTCATGGTGAGCAGGGCGAGCAGGGTCCCGGCGCCGATGACGGGCAGCACCGAGGCGATGACGTCGAAGCCGCGGCCGGCGAGGGACCCCACCACCCAGTAGCGGTAGCTGTCGAAGGTGTCGGGCATGCTGAGCGCGACCGCCTGGACGTAGGCCATGAGCACGGCGGAGACCACCGCCCCGGCCAGGACCAGGCGGACCAGGCCCGCGTCGCCGCCGCGGCTGCCGACGGCGTAGGCGGCCAGGCCGGCCAGCAGGGCGCCGGGCAGCGCCCACCACACGGTGGCGGTGACCGAGGTGGGGCCGAACAGGGCGGTGGCGGTGACCACGGCCGCGGCCGCACCGGCGTTGACCCCGAGCAGTCCGGGATCGGCCAGGGGGTTGCGGGTGACGCCCTGCATGAGGGTGCCCGCCAGGGCCAGGGCGGCCCCCACCAGGACGCCGAGGACGGTGCGGGGGACGCGGCTCTGCACCACGGTGGCGATGTAGGGGTCGGCCCCGCCGGTGAGCACCCGCCACACCTCCGGGACCGGGGTGGGCTTGCCCCCCGCGACGAGGCTGAGCAGGACCGCCCCGGCCAGCGCGGCAGCGCCCGCGCCGAGCATGAGCGCGGCGCGGGCGGAGCCGGACCGGGACGGCGTCGTGCGTGTCTTCACGGTCGCCTCACCGGTGCGGGTCAGTCGTCGATCTTCGCGGCGGCCTCTTCGATGAGGGGCACGTAGCGCTCCAGCGCCCACGGGACGGTGAGCGGGTTGATGATGGAGGAGCCGGTGACGAAGGGCTGGTCCTCGGGGGCGACGATGGAGCCGCGACCGACGGCGGGGATGGCCTGGTACAGCTCCTGGGCCTCGATCTCCTCGCGGTTCTCGGGGCTGCTGTAGAATGTGAAGACCAGGTCGCTGTCGGCGAGCTCGTCGGCGTTCTCCAGGCCGATGACGGCGGAGTCGGTGCCCTCGGTCTCGGGGAAGGTCTCGACGACCGGGTCGACGGTCAGGCCCAGGCCGCGGACCATCGCGACGCGCTGCTCGTCGGGGAGGAAGACGCCGAGGGTGCCGGGACCGGTGTTGTAGACGTAGGAGAAGGTCAGGTCCGCGAACTCGGGGTGGGCGGCGGCGGCCTCCTCGAACTGCGCCTCGATGCCGTCGATGAGGTCCCGGGCCTCGTCGGGCCGGCCGAGCGCCTCGCCGATGATCTCGATCTGCTGGTCCCAGTCGGTGCTCCAGGGCAGGTCGGGGTAGGCGACCGTGGGGGCGATGTCGGTGAGGATGTCGTACTGCTCCTGCGTGACACCGGACCAGGGGGCGAGGATGACGTCGGGCTCCAGCTCGATGATCGCCTCGAAGTCGATGTCCTCGGCACCGGCGAACTGGGTGGGGAGCTCGGCCCCGGCCTCGGTGACGGCCTCGTGGATCCAGGGGAGGTAGCCGGTCTCGTCGCTGCCCCACTCGTAGCTCTCGATACCGACGGGGACGGTGCCCAGGGCGATGGCGGTCTCGGCGGAGCCCTGGCCGAGCGTGACGATCCGCTCGGGCTCGGCGGGGATCTCGGCGGTGCCCAGGGCGCTCTCGATGCTGACGGGGAAGGCCCCGTCGGCCGTGCCGGCGGCGGGGGCCTCCTCCTCGGCGGGGTTCCCGCAGGCGGCGAGGCCCAGGGCCAGCAGGGCCGCGATTCCGATGCCGCCGGCGCGGCGCAGGGTGGAGTCCATGTGCACAGGTGCTTTCTCTGTGGGGATCGGCCGCACGGTGGGCAGGCGGCCGCTGCGCACGGGTCGGAAGACCCGGGGGTGGCGCAATGGGGCGGAGCGGGATGATCCCGGCAAACGAAGGTTAGTCTAACCTCACTTCCCCCGCATTTCAAAAAAGTTGAAATCACACCCCGGGCGGGCTCCCGCAGGTCATCGGCACGTCCGCCGGACTCACCGGGTCGACAGCACGCGCGACTCCCAGGGGCGCAGCGGGGCGAACAGCCCCTCCGGCTCCGGGTGGGTGCCCAGCAGGAGCTCCGGCCGGGGCCCGGCGACGGCCGGGTCCAGGTCCACGCCCACCGTGTCCCCGCTCCAGTTGGCGAGCACCGTCAGCACCGTCCCGCCCAGGGTGCGGGTGTAGGCGTACAGGGCCGGGTGGTCGGGCAGCAGCGGGGCGTAGGCCCCGTGCACGACCACCGGGCGCTCCTTGCGCAGCGCGATGAGACGCCGGTAGTGGTGGAACACCGAATCAGGGTCGGCCAGCGCCGCCTCGGCGTTGATCTCCGTGTGGTTCGGGTTGACCGCGATCCACGGGGTGCCGGTGGTGAACCCGGCGTGGGGCGAGGCGTCCCACTGCATCGGGGTGCGCGCGTTGTCCCTGCTCATCCGGGCGAACCCCGCCATCAGCCGCGCCTCGTCGGCTCCGGCCGCCAGCGCCCGGCGGTGGTGGTTGAGGGTCTCCACGTCGCGGTGGTCGGAGATGTCGGCGAAGGGGGCGTTGGTCATCCCCAGCTCCTCGCCCTGGTAGATGTACGGGGTCCCCTTCATCATGTGCAGCGTGGTGGCCAGGGTCTTGGCCGAGGCGACCCGGTGCTCCCCGTCGTCACCGAAACGGGAGACCGCCCGGGGCTGGTCGTGGTTGTTCCAGTACAGGCTGTTCCAGCCCCGGTCGGCCAGCCCGAGCTGCCAGCGGTCCATGGAGTCCTTGAGGCGGCGCAGGTCCAGCGGCACCGGGTCGAACTTGCCGCCGGGCCCGTGGTCGAGGTCCACGTGCTCGAACTGGAAGACCATGGACACCTCGCCGCCCACCGGGTCGGTGTGCTCCCGGGCCTGCTCCACCCCCACCCCCGGCATCTCCCCCACCGTCAGCACGTCCCGCCCGGCGAAGGCGGCGTCGCGCAGCTCACCGAGGAACTCGTGCAGCCGGGGCCCGTTGATGGAGTGCTCCGCGAACAGGCCGTACCCGCTCCCGGGCAGGACGGGGCCGTCGGGCAGTCCGGGGGCCTTGGACACGAAGTTGATCACGTCCATCCGGAACCCGTCGGCCCCCCGGTCCAGCCACCAGCGGGCGATGTCGTGCACCTGCTCGCGGACCTTCGGGTTCTCCCAGTTCAGGTCGGGCTGGCGGCGGCTGAACAGGTGCAGGTAGTACTCCCCGGTGGCGTCGTCACGGGTCCAGGCGGGACCGGAGAACACCGAGCCCCAGTTGTTGGGCGGGCCGCCGTCGCGGCCCGGGCGCCAGAAGTAGAAGTCGCGGTAGGGCGAGTCCGCCGACGCGCGGGCGTCGGCGAACCAGGGGTGCTCGTCGCTGGTGTGGTTGACGACCAGGTCCATGACGAGCCGCATGCCGCGCTCGTGCAGGCCGTCGCGCAGCCGGTCCCAGTCGGCCAGGGTCCCGAACCTGGGGTGGATGCCGCGGTGGTCGCTGATGTCGTACCCGTTGTCGTCCCAGGGCGAGGGGTACACCGGCGACAGCCACACCACGTCCACCCCGAGGGTGTGCAGGTGGTCGAGCCGGGCGATGATGCCCGGCAGGTCGCCCACGCCGTCACCGTCCCCGTCCTGGAAGCTGCTCGGGTAGATCTGGTAGACGACGGCGGACTTCCACCAGGGGTCGGCGGGGGGCTGGGGCATCGGGGTCTCCGGACGCTCGCAGGGGTGTTCGCCCCTGCTTCCTCCCCCGCCGCGTGCTCCGTCGAACCCCGGTTCCGCGGCCGGGGCGGGCCCGGACCCGCCCCGGTAGGGTGGCAGCGCCCGCGGATCGGGTGTACCGCGGCGGGACCGAGCACGAGGGGTGGCGCATGTGTCTGCACGGAACCGGTGAGACCGTCCGGGCCCGGACGGCCGGGCGGGCCGCGTCCGGGGGCGACCGGCCCCCGGTGGAGCGGACCGCGTGGCCGCGGAGCCACGGGAACGTCGCCGACCTCAGCCACGTGATCACACCGGCCCTGCCGGGGTGGGACGACGAGAAGCCGCGGCGGGAGACGGTCTGCGGACCCGCCCCCGACGGAGAGTTCGGGTTCTACGTGCAGCGGTGGACGCTGGGCGAGCACACCGGCACCCACCTGGACGCGCCCGGCCACGTGATCGGCGGGGGCCGCATGGTGCCCGACATCCGCCCGGAGGAACTGGTGGCCCCGGCCGCGGTCATCGACATCTCCGCCCGGGCCGCCGGGGATCCCGACACCGCCGTCACGGTGGACGACGTGCTGGCGTTCGAACGCGCGCACGGGGAGATCCCGCGCGGCGCGGCGGTGCTCATGCACTCAGGCTGGAGTGCCCGCTGGGAGCGGGGCGACGCGGCGGTGCGCGGCATGGACGCGGACGGGTCCTGGCACTTCCCGGGGTTCTCGGCGGAGGCGTGCGAGTTCCTCGTCTCCCGGCGGGGGATCGTCGGCACGGGGGTGGACACGCTCAGCACCGACCCGGCGGTCTCCACCGGGTTCGAGGCCCACGAGGTGCTGGGCCGCGCCGACCGGTGGGGCCTGGAGGCGCTGCGCGGCCTGGACCGGCTGCCGCCCGCCGGCGCCCTGCTCACGGTCGGCGTGCTGCCGGGCGCGGACGCCTCGGGCGGGCCCAGCCGGGTCCTCGCCCTGTGGTGAGCGGGCTCCTCACTCCCGCGGGGCCCGGTGGGCGGCGGGCCCGTCGGGGGTCCACTCCAGCAGCATGATGGTGGCGTCGTCGCTGAAGCTTCCGTGCTGGTGGTCGTGGATGGAGTGGATGAGGCGCCGCAGCGTCTCGGGAGCGGGCTCCTCGGCGGAGGTGGCGCGGATGATGAAGTCGGCGAACCCCTCCAGGCCGAACATGCGCCCCTCCCCGTCATGGGCCTCCGTCACCCCGTCGGTGTAGAGCAGGATCCGGTCGCCCGGCTCGAGCCGGGCCTCGTGCACGGTGCGCGCGCCGGTGTGCCCGTCGACCTCGGCCATGCCCAGCGGGAGCTCGGGAACGCGTTCCAGGGCGCCCGGGGACAGCCGTCCCCCGCGGATGAGGAGCGGGGCGGGATGGGCGCAGTTGACCCAGGAGAACAGGCCGCTGCCCAGGTTCAGGGTGGCGAAGACCCCGGTGCAGAAGTGCTCGGGCAGCCAGGAGCTCAGCGCCTCCTCCACCTCGGCGGTGAGGTCGCGCAGCCCCGCTCCGTTGCGGCGGGCGCTGCGGGCCCCCGCCATGGCCACCGACGCGGTCAGGCCGGAGGCGAGGTCGTGGCCCATCGCGTCGAGGATGGCCACGTGCAGGACGTCCTTGGTGATGGAGTGGTCGAAGGCGTCGCCGCCCAGCTCGTAGGCGGGCTCCAGGACGGCGGTGGAGACGCCGCGCGGGGTGCCCAGGGTGCGGGGCGGGAGGAAGGCGCGCAGCATCTCGGTGCGCAGGTGGACCGGGCGGGCCCGGGTGTGGCGGACGTAGGTGTCGCTGTAGGCGCGCTTGGACGTGATGACCAGGCCCAGCAGGGAGGCCAGGGTCTGGCAGCGGCGCAGCGTGGGCTCGTCGAGGTGGGCGGCCGACACGTACACGACGCCCATGCGGTCGGCGCCGTCGCGCAGCGGGAGCCACAGCTCGAGCAGGCCGTCGCCCTCGACCAGGCGCAGGGTCTCGGAGCGGTAGGCGCTGCCCGCGATGGTTCCGTCCACCTCGAGGGGCTGCCCCCCGGTGAGCGGGACGAGCATGCGCTGCTGGAGGTCGACCAGGTAGACGTTGACGCGGCCCAGGCCGATGACCGAGGCGTAGGCCTCGACCGCCTCCAGGACCTCCATCGGTCCGCGGTCGTGCACGGACCGGATCAATTCGCTGAAAAGGTACTCGCCCTGCGTGTCCGCCGGCACCATCGTGCGCCACCCCCTGACGCCATCTCACACCACGGACCCGGCGAAAGGGGTGGTGGCGGGACCGCGTGTCCCGGCGCGGCGCGCGGAGCGGCCCGAATTCTCTCCGCACCGCCAAGGCGAAAACCTTTCACGTACTGGCCGACACCGGACACCCCCGCCGGGCTTCGAAATCCCGTGAGAGCTGCGGGGAGCAGGGAATATCACCGCCGGGAAAACGTTCGGAGAAAAACCTCACACAAGGTTCTTTCTCCGGCCCGGGAGGCTCACAATGCTAAAGTCCCTCCGCGATACAACGTGGTTCGCGTTCCCCACAAAGAATCCCCCCTATCAAAAAGAGTGACCGAATGGACACGATCAGTATCGTCCTGGCCGACGACCACACGCTGCTCCGGGAGGCACTGCGCGAGATTCTGCACACGGAGGAGAAACTGTCGATCATCGCGGAGGCGTCCGACGGGGAATCGGCCATCGAATGCGTCACCCGGCTGACCCCCGACGTCCTGCTCCTGGACGTCGGCATGCCCGACCACGTACCGGTGGAGACCGCACGGCGCGTCCTGGCCGCCTCGCCCCGGACCTCCATCATCGTCCTGACCATGTACGACGACCCCTCCCTGGTCAAGGAGATGCTCAACGTGGGCGTCAGCGGCTACCTGCACAAGGACATCGGCCGCCGGGACCTGGTGGCGGCCATCCACCGGGCCGCCCACCTGCCCCGCCAGATCACCATGTCGGTGTCGCGCGAGAGCATCGTGTCGATGGACTCCCCCGGCGGCAACCCCCTGTCGGCGCGCGAACAGGAGGTGCTCGCACTGGTGGCGGAAGCGCTGAGCAACCGGCAGATCGCCTCCCGGATGTCCATCACCGAGGGGACCGTCAAACGGCACCTGCGCAACATCTTCGACAAGCTCGGCGCCGAGTCGCGCCTGGACGCCGTCAACAAGAGCCAGGCCCACGGGCACCACCGCTTCCCGCGCCCGCGCTGACGCCGCCCGCGCCGGGGCCCCGGCGCGGGCGGCCGGCGACCACCGCACCGTGCTAGACTATAGATAGCTTTGGTATCTATTGGGTGTGAGGCGACCGGCGCCCGGACACCGGAGAGGAACACGGTTCATGCGGGTCGGGGAGTTGAGCCGGACCACCGGGGTACCGGTGCCGACGATCAAGTACTACGTGCGCGAAGGACTCCTCCCCCCGGGCGAACGCACCAGCCCCAACCAGGCGCAGTACGGCGAGCACCATGTGCGGCGCATCCGCCTGGTCCGGGCCCTGGTCGAGGTGGGCGGCCTGTCCATCACCACCGCCCGCGACGTCCTCTCCAAGATCGACGCCCCCGAGCACGGCATGCTCGAGTCGGTGGGCAAGGCCCAGTTCGCGATGTCCAAGGCACCGCCGCGCCAGCCGGGGGACGAACAGGCATGGGAGGAGGCGGCCGGGCACGTCGACGGCCTCATCGCCCGGCGCGGCTGGCGGTCGGTGCCCACCAACCCCGCCCGACAGGTCCTCACCTCCGCCCTGGCCACCCTCATCAGGCTCGGCCAGGAGGACAAGCTCGCCCTGCTCGACGACTACGCCGCGGCCGCCGAGGACCTCGTCGAGGCCGAGATCGGGCTCCTGCTGAGCCGCCCCGACGTGGACAGCATGGCCGAGGGCCTGGTGGTGTGGACGGCCGTCGGCGACGCCGTCCTGAGCGCCCTGCGCCGTCTGGCACAGGAGAACGCCGCCACCCCCAGGCTGGAGGGCGTTCCGGCCGTCCACGCCGAGGAGGGCGGCGGCGCCTGAGTCGGCTCAGGCCGGCCGTTCCGCCAGCAGCCCCTCCAGACCGGCGACGGCCGCGGCCGTGTCGGTGAAGTGGAGGGCCCGCCACCCCGCCGCCTCCGCCCCCTCGCAGTTGGCCGCGAGGTCGTCCACCAGCAGGCACTCCCCCGGTTCGACGCCCGCCTCCGCGGCGGCCAGCTCGAAGATGCGCGGCTCGGGCTTGCGGGTGCCGACCTCGAAGGACATCACCACTCCGTCGAAGAAGGAGTACGGCACCATGCGTCGCCAGTGCCCGTCCCACGCGGGCGGCATGTTGGAGAGCATGCCCAGGTAGACGCCCCGCTCCCGGGCCCGGACCAGGGCCTGCTCCCACCCGGTGTTGGTCTCCCGCTCGTCGAACCACACGTCGGCCAGGCTGGTGATCCCGGCCCGCACCCCGTGCTCGCTCTCCATGACCTCGGCGACCTGGGCCAGCCACTCCTCCTCGGTCACCAGGGGCGTGTCCAGGGGCAGCATCATGTCGTCGGTGCCGTACCGGGCGGTCACCTTCAGCACGGCCTCCAGCAGCGGACCGGGCTCCAGGGCGTATTTCTCGCACAGTGCCGCGAAGGTGTCCTGCGGGGGCGGGGTGAGCACCCCGCCGAAATCGGTCCACACGGCCCGCACGCCATGTTCCTTCACCATCGTGATCCCCTCACTCGCCGTCCCGTCGAAATCCGACCCGATTCCAGGTCGGCGACACATTCTGGCGCCCCCGCGCGATCTCCCCGTCGAAGCCGCGTCAAAGCAATGTCCAGGGGGTGTGGAAAAGCCCTGGTCAGGAACTCAATTCCCTTGCCCCGGCCAATGGCGCGACCGGACCATGGAGCACGTCGGTACACGATCCCTCCGACGGCGGACAACGGACCTTCCGGTACCCGGTCCGCAGTTTCGGGGATTCCAGAAACCAGGGATGGAAAATGGCCGCTCTGCCGCTGACCGCAACTCTCCCCGAAGCGCTCGCCGAACAGGTCGGGGCGCGGGGCTCCAAGATCGCCTACCGGTACCTGCCCAACGGCAGGGACGAGGCGCACGCCCCGACCTTCGCCGAGCTGGAGCTGCGCGTACGCGCCGTCGCGGCGAGGATCCAGGAGGTCGCGCGCCCGGGCGACCGGGTGATCGTCATGGTCCCGGACGCGATCGAGTTCGTGCACTCGTTCCTGGCCTGCCAGTACGCGGGGGTGATCGCCGTCCCGGTGTACCCGCCCTTCCCCGTGAACTCCCAGCGCAAGATCGACACCCTGCGCGCGATCGCGGCCGACTGCTCTCCGGTCTGCATCCTGTCCACCCTCGCGGTCGACTACCGGCCGCACTTCGCCGGGTCGGCCCCCGAGCTGGCGGCCCTGGAGTGGGTGATGGTCGACGAGGTCGCCACCTACGACGCCACCCGGTACAGCCCCGTACGGGCCTCCCCCGACGACGTCTCCTTCCTCCAGTACACCTCCGGATCCACGGGGAACCCCAAGGGCGTGGTGGTCAGCCACCGGTCGCTGACCCACAACGAGGAGTACATCCGGCGGGCGGGCCGCTACACGCCCGACACCGTGATCGTCAGCTGGCTCCCGCTCTTCCACGACATGGGGCTGATCGGCACCCTGCTGCCCGCCGTGTTCGTGGGGCTGGAGGCGGTCCTGATGCCGCCGATGGCGTTCATCCAGGACCCCGGACGGTGGCTGCGCGCGATCCAGCACTACGGCGCCAGGGTCTCCGGTGCGCCGAACTCCGGTTACGAGCTGTGCCTGCGCCGCATCCCCGAGGCGGCTCGCGAGGGTCTGGACCTGAGCGGGTGGGAGATCGCCTTCAACGGAGCCGAGCCCGTCCGGGCGTCGACCCTCGCGGCCTTCACCGAGGCGTTCGCGCCGCACGGCTTCCGCCCCGAGTCCTTCTACCCCTGCTACGGCCTGGCGGAGAACACCCTGATGGTCACCGGGTCCCGTATCGGGGAACCGGTCAGGACGGTCTCGGTGGACCTTCCCGCCCTCCAGCGCGAGCGGCGCCTGGTGCCCGGCGGCGACCACGTGCTCGTCGGCTCCGGGGAGCCCCTGGAGGGGCGCAGGCTGGAGATCGTCGACCCCGACACCCGGCTGCGGGTGGAACCGGGCGCGGTGGGCGAGATCTGGTCGGCCGGCCCCGACGTCGCCGAGGGCTACTGGGAGGCGCCCGAGGCGACGGAGGAGACGTTCCGGGCCCGCCTCGCCGACACCGGCGAGGGCCCCTTTCTGCGCACCGGGGACCTGGGGGTGGTGCTCGACGGCGAGCTCTACGTGTGCGGCCGGCTGAAGGACGTCATCATCGTCGACGGCCGCAACCACTACCCGCAGGACATCGAGTCGACGGCCGAGGCCGCCCACCCGGCCGTCCGGCGCAACTGCCTGGCCGCCTTCGCCGTCGAGGGCCGGGGGCGGGAGGAACTCGTGGTGGTCGTCGAGTTCAACCCGGCCCACAAGGACACCCACCCGGACGACGTGGCCCGCGCCATCGGCGCCGCCGTCGCCACGGCCCACGGCGTACGCCCGGACACCGTGCTGGTGGTCGCCCCCGGGGCGGTGCCCAAGACCACCAGCGGCAAGATCCAGCGGCGCGCCTGCCGGGCCGCCTACGAGGCAGGGACCCTGCCCCCCGCGCGTTCGCGCGCCACCGCGATGGAGGCCGCCAAGTGAACCACTCCCCCGACACCGTGCTGGGCTGGATGACCGACGCCATAGCCCGCACCCTGGAGATCCCCGCCTCCGCCGTGGCACCCGACGCCCTGTTCACCGAGGTCGGCCTGTCCTCGGTGCAGGCGGTGGAGCTGAGCGAGGAGCTCTCCCGGCGAACCGGCCTGGCCCTGCCCCCGACCCTGGCCTACGATCACCCCACCCTGCGCGGAGCCGCCGCGTTCATCGCCGCGGGCGGCCGCGACCCCGAGCCGCGGGCGCCGTCCCGGACGGCGCCCGCCGACCCCGCCGAACCGATCGCCATCGTGGGCGTGGGCTGCCGGGTCCCCGGCGCACAGGGACCGCGGGACTACTGGAAGTCGCTGGTGGAGGGCCGCGACTCCGTCGGGGAGGTGCCCGCCGACCGGTGGGACGCCGAGGCGCTGTACGACCCGGATCCGACGGTTCCGGGCCGGATGAACACGCGCTGGGGCGGCTTCCTCGACGGTGCGACCGCGTTCGACTCCGACTTCTTCGGGCTGACCGCGAGCGAGGCCGAGCGGATGGACCCCCAGCAGCGGTTGACCCTGGAGGTGGCCTGGGAGGCCCTGGAGGACGCGGGGATCGGCGCGTCCTCGCTGTCCGGGTCCGCCGCCGGGGTGTTCATGGGCGTGTCCACCTACGACCACGGGGCCGCCCTGTTCACCTCCGGGGACGACCCCCGGCGCCACGACGGTACGGGCGGGGCGCTCAGCGTGGTCGCCAACCGGCTGTCCTACCTGTTGGACGTGCGCGGACCGAGCATGGTGGTGGACACCGCGTGCTCCTCCTCCCTCGTCGCGGTGCACCTGGCCTGCCGCTCCCTGTCCTCGGGCGAGTCCGAGCTGGCCCTGGCCGGCGGGGTCAACATCATCTCCGGTCCGCAGATCGGCATGGGGTTCAGCCGCGGCGGCCTCATGGCGGCCGACGGCCGCTGCAAGACCTTCGACCACCGTGCCGACGGGTACGTGCGCGGCGAGGGCGTGGGCGTGGTCGTGCTCAAGCCCCTGTCCCGGGCGCTGGCCGACGGCGACCGGGTGTACGCGGTGGTGCGCGGAGGGGCGGTCAACCAGGACGGCCGCACCAACGGCCTGGTCGCGCCCAACCGGTTGTCCCAGGAGCGGGTGCTGCGCGCCGCCTACGCCTCGGCGGGCGTCGACCCGGCCGAGGTGGAGTTCGTGGAGGCGCACGGGACCGGGACCGCCGTGGGCGACCCCGTGGAGGTGGGCGCCCTGGGCGCGGTCCTGGGCGCGGGCCGTTCCCCGGAGCGGCCGCTGCGGGTGGGGTCGGTCAAGTCGAACGTGGGCCACCTGGAGGCGGCCGCGGGCGTCACCGGCCTGATCAAGACGGCGCTGGCCCTGCACCACCGGCTGCTGCCGCCGACGATCCACTTCGAGCGGGCCAACCCCCTGCTGGGGCTGGAGCGGATTCCCGTGCACGTCCAGGACGAGGCGCACCCCCTCCCGGAGGAGGCCCCCGTCATCGCGGGCGTCAGCTCCTTCGGCTTCGGCGGCACCAACGCGCACCTGGTCGTGGCGACCGCTCCGGCCGCCCCGGCGGCGGAGCGGGACGAGCGGCCGGAGTCCGCCGTGCCGCGCGCCCACGTGGTCCCGGTCTCGGGGCGCACGGCCGCCGCTCTGGAGCGCCGCGCGCTCCGCTGGGCCGAGGAGGCCGAGCGGCACCTCGAAGACCCCGGCTGGCTGGCGCGCGCGGCGGCCGCCGCGGCGCTGCGTGCCGACCACCACCCGCACCGGGCCGCCGTGGTCGCCACGGACGCCCGTGCGCTGTCCAACGGGATGCGGGCCCTGGCCGCGGGGCGCTCCCACCCGGACGTGTGCGGTCCGGGTATCGCCGGCCGCACCCCCCGCCGGCCGGTGATGGTCTTCCCCGGCCAGGGGTCGCAGTGGGACGGCATGGGGCGCGGGGCGGCCGCCGTGATCCCGGAGTTCCGGGACGCCGTCCGCGAGTGCGACGTGGAGATCTCCCGGTGGCTGGGCCGTTCCCTGTGGAGCGACGAGGAGGGCCTGGTGGCCCGCGGGACCGCGGAGGTGCAGCCCGCCCTGTTCGCCATGGAGGTGGCGCTGGCCCGCACCTGGCGGGCCTGGGGTGTGGACCCGGTGGCGGTGGTCGGGCACAGCATGGGCGAGATCGCGGCGGCCCACGTGTCGGGGGCCCTGTCGCTCACGGACGCGGCCCGCATCGTGGTGCGGCGCAGCTCCCTGCTGACCGAGCTGTCCGGCGCCGGCGGGCTGGCCCTGGTCGAGGCGACCGCCGAGGAGGCCGAGGAGCTCATCCGCGGCCGGGAGGACGTCCTCTCCGTGGCGGCGCTCAACGGCCCCCGGTCGACGGTCCTGTCCGGCACACCCGAGGCCCTGGACGAGGTGGTCGCCGAGCTGGAGGGGCAGGGGGTCTTCTCCCGGCGGGTGCCCGTGGAGTTCGCCGCGCACAGCCCCCAGGTGGAGCCGGTCCGGGCCCGCCTGCGCGAGGCGCTGAACGGCATCTCCCCCGGCCCCGCCGACACCGTCCTCTACTCGACGGTGACCGGCGCCCCCGAGGACGGACGCGCCCTGGGCCCCGGGTACTGGGAGCGCAACGTGCGCGCCACGGTGCGCTTCGCCCCCGCGGTGGAGCGGCTGCTCGCCGACGGCCACGACACCTTCGTGGAGGTGTCCCCGCACCCGGTCCTGATCCGGGCGATCGACGACGTCGCGGCGGAGTCCGAGGGGACCGTCACCGTGTCCTCCGCGCACCGCGACGCCGAGGGCGCGGCCGGGATGCTGCGCGCCCTGGGGCAGCTGTACGCGATGGGGGTCGAGATCGACTGGGCGGCGCACCACGGGGTGCACCCCGGCCACGTGGACCTGCCCGCACACGGGTGGGACCACCGCGACTTCCCGCTGATCCGGCCGGGCCGGGGGGCCGGGGCTCCGGCCGCGCCGGCACCGCGGGGCCTGCTCGGCGAGCGGTTGCGCGTCGGTGCCGTCCCCGACCTGCTCCTGTGGCGGCTGCCCTGGGACGTGTCGACCCTGCCCGAGCTGGCCGACCACGTCGTGGACGGCGTCCCGCTCGTTCCGGGGGCGTACTGGCTGGCCGCCGCCGCGGCCGCGGCGGCGGCCGGGGCCGACCACGAGGGGGGCCCGGTGCTCCTGGACGAGGTGGAACTGGTCCGCCCCGCGCCCGCGGAGGGCCCGGTCGACCTCCAGCTGGCGCTGACACCGCTGGAGGAGGGGAGATCGCGGCTGACGATCACTTCCTCCGGCGCCCGGCACGCCGTCGTCCACGTCCGCGGCGAGGTGGCCGTGGGCGGGGCGGACCCCTCCGCCGTGTTCCCGCTGGAGCAGGCCGGACGGGACTGCGCCGACGAGGTGGACGTCGACGGGCTGTACGAGCGGCTGGCCGGGGCGGGGCTCCGCTACGGTCCGCGCTTCCGGGCGCTGACCGGCCTGTGGACCGGTGACGGCCGGGCCCTGGGGCGCGTGGAGCTCCCCGAGGGCCTGCCCTCGGACGTCGGGCCCGTGCACCCCGCGCTGCTCGACTCCTGCCTGCACGTGGTGGCCGCCGTCGCGGACCACCGGGGCGGGCTGCCGCTGCCCTCCGGCGCCCGGGGCGTGCGGGTGCGGCCCGGTGCCGGCGCGCTGCGCCGGGGCTGGTGCCACGTCCGCATGCTCGACCCGGTCGGGCGGGCCCTGTACGCCGAGGTCACCGTCATGGACGACGAGGGAACGGTGGTGTGGTCGGCCGAACGGTTCGAGGTCACACCGACCCCGGTCCGCCACGGTGTCGAGGAGGGGCGCCTCTACGGTCTGCGCTGGGAGGAGATCGAACCGGTCCCGGCCGCGGCCCCCGGGGCGAGCTGGCTGCTCCTGGCCGACGCGGGCGGTCTCGCGCAGCGGCTGGCCGAGCACCTCACCGACGCCGGGGACCGGGTGACCGTGCTCGCTCCCCCGCACACCGCGGGTGATGACCCCCGGGTCCTCGCGGCGATGGACACCGCGCCGACGGGCATCGTGGACCTGCGTGCCCTCGACGCCCCCACCGGGGACTCCGAACCCGCCCGTACGATCCTGGCCACGGCCGATCTGCTGCGCTCGGTGGCCGGCCGGGACTGGCCCGAGGGCCCGCCCCGCCTGTGCCTGGTGAGTTCGGGTTCGCAGTCCCCGACCGCCTCACCGGAGCACCCCGGACGGGGCGCCGGCCTGTGGGGGCTGGGCAGGGTGGCCGCCAACGAGCACCCCGACCTGGAGGTGGTCTTGGCGGATCTGACCGCCCCTGTGACGTCCGGAGCCCTGTCCGCCATGACCCGGGCCCTGCGCTCGCCCGGCCTGCCCCGCCAGGTGGCGGTGGCCGGGGGCGTGCGGACCCCGAAGCTGGCCCCGCTGCCCGTCACGACCGGCGCCGGGACGGCCCTGCGCGGTGACCGGACGTACCTGGTCACGGGCGGGCTGGGGGCTCTCGGCCTGCACACCGCCCGCCGGTTGGCGGAGCACGGCGCCCGGCACCTGCTCCTGCTGGGCCGGGGAGGACCCGGACCCGAGGCGGAGAAGGCACTGGCCGCGCTGGGGGACGGGGGTGTGTCCGTCCGGACCGGACGCGCCGACGTCTCCGACCGGGACGACCTGCGACGTGCGCTGGACGGTCTGGGCACGCGCTTCCCGGCCCTGGGCGGGGTGTTCCACCTGGCCGGTGTCCTGGAGGACGCCCTGGTGGCCGACCTGGACGGGGACCTCGTCTCCCGGGCGGCCGCGGGGAAGGCAGTCGGCGCCCACCACCTGCACGAACTCACCCTGGACGACCCGGTGGAGCACTTCGTGCTGTTCTCCTCCATGGCCGGCGTCCTGGGGTCGCCCGGCCAGGGCGCCTACGCCGCGGCCAACGCCGAGCTCGACGCGCTGGCCGAACACCGCGCGGCCGCGGGCCTGCCCGCGGTGAGCATCGCCTGGGGCCCCTGGGCCGACGCGGGTCTGGCGGTCTCCAGCGGGGGCGCGGACCGGCTGGCGGCGCTGGGCGTCCCGCCGCTGAGGCCGGAGATCGCCGGCGACCTGCTGGAGGAGGCCCTGCGCGCCGGCGTCCCCCACGTGGTCGCCGCGGCCTTCCGGTGGGAGGACATGGCGCTCTCCTCCGGGCTGCCGGTCGTCGGGGAGCTGACGTCCGGCCTGCGCTCCCGGGACGGCACCGCGACGCCGCGCGGCGGGGGCCGGGAGCGCGTGCTCTCGGCCGGGTCGGGCGAGGAGCGCGAGCGCGAGGCCCGGGCGTTCCTGCGGGAACAGGTCGCGGCGATCGTCGGCCTGGCACCCGAGGCCGTCGACGAGGACGTGCCCTTCCAGGAGATGGGCTTCGACTCGATGACCGCGGTGGAACTGCGCAACCGGCTGGAGTCCGCCCTGGAACTGCGGCTGTCGGCGGCGCTGGTCTTCGCCCACCCGACCGTGGCGGACCTGGCGGCCGGACTGGTCGCCCGGTTGGCGCCGGAGGACGGCCCGGAGCCCGCGGCGGAGGCGGCGGGCGGACCGGGCGACGACGTACCAGGGGACGACGGCTCGCTCGCGGATCTCGACGACGACGCGCTGGCGGCGCTCGTGGCCGAGGAACTGGACGGGCGACGATGACGGGAGGACCGGTGAAGGACACGATGGACCAGAGGGAACTGCTCGAACGGGCACTGCTCCAGCTCCGTGACACGCGCCGCCGCCTGGCGGAGGCCACCCGGGCCCGGCACGAGCCGATCGCGGTCCTGGGCGTGGGCCTGCGCATGCCGGGCGGTGTGGAGGACACCGCCGCGTTCTGGGACCTGCTGCGGTCGGGCACCGACGCGGTGGCACCGCTGAGCGACTCCGCCGACGGGCACCGCCCCCGAAGGACGCCTTCGGCGCAGCCTCCCCTGTCGGCGTCCGAACGCCCGGACGGTGGGCGGTGGGCCGGCCAGCTGGACCGGATCGACGCCTTCGACGCCGACTTCTTCGGGATCTCCGCCTCCGAGGCGGCCAGGATGGATCCGCAGCAGCGCCTGGTACTGGAGGCCGCGTGGGAGGCCCTGGAGGACGCGGGGCTGCCCCCCGAGCGGCTCCGGCAGCGCACCACCGGCGTTTTCATGGGCGTGTACGGCAGCGACTACCTGACGATGCAGCTCGGCTCGGGGGACCCGGTCAACGCCTACACCGCGCCGGGCGGGGCGCACAGCATCCTCGCCAACCGCCTCTCCTACCTGATGGACCTGCGGGGTCCGAGCATGGCGGTGGACACCGCCTGCTCCTCCTCCCTGATCGCCGTGCACCTGGCCGTGCGCGCCCTGCGCCAGGGCGACTGCGACCTGGCGCTGGTCGGCGGGGTCAACGTGCTGTTGTCCCCGGTCTCCAGCGAGATCACCGGGAAGGTCCTGCCGCTCGCCCCGGGCGGGCGGTGCCGGCCCTTCGACTCCGCGGCCGACGGCATCGTGCGCGGTGAGGGGTGCGGTGTGCTGGTGCTGGCCCGGGCCTCGGAGGTTCCCGAGGGCGGTGCGCGCGGGCTCATCCTGGGCACGGCGGCCAACCACGACGGCCGTACCAACGGGCTGACCGCGCCCAATCCCCGGGCGCAGGCCCGGCTGCTGCGCGACGCCCTGGCCGACGCGCGGGCCGACGCCGGTGACGTGGTGTACGTGGAGGCGCACGGCACCGGTACGCCCCTGGGCGACCCGATCGAGGTGGAGGGGATCCGGGAGGTCTACGGGGCCGGGGACCGGGCGTGCGCGCTCGGCTCGGTCAAGGCCAACCTGGGCCACCAGGAGGCCGCGGCCGGGATCAGCGGCCTGGTGAAGGCGCTCCTCGTCCTGGAGCACGGGGAGGCACCGCCGCTGGTGCACCTGCGCGAGGTCAACCCGGAGATCGACCTGTCGGGCACCCGCCTCACCCTGCCGACCTCCCCTGTCCCGCTGCCGGCCGGGGAGCGCCGCCTGGCCGGGGTCAGCTCCTTCGGGTTCGGCGGGGCGAACGCGCACGTGGTGCTGGCCGGTCCCGACGAGGTTCCGGACGGCGGGGCCGCCGGGGGCGGGCCGCTGCCCGGGCGCCTGCTCCTGCCCCTGTCGGCGCGGTCGCCCGAGGCCCTGGCCGAACTGGCTGGGCGCTACGCCGAGCGCCTGCGCGGGGCCGGGAGGGCCGAGGCGGAGCGGGTGTGCGCCGCGGCCGCACGGCGGCGCGAGCACCACCCCGTCCGGCTGGGCCTGAGCGCACAGGACCCGGAGGAGCTGGTGCAGCGGGCCCGGGAGGCGGCCGCCCGCCCCGCGGTCGCACGCCCCTCCTCCGGAGGGAGGACGGCGTTCGTCTTCAGCGGGCAGGGCGCCCAGTGGGCGGCCATGGGCGCGGAGCTGCTCGACCGGGAACCGGTCGCCCGCGCCGAGGTCGAGGCGTGGGACGCCCTGGTGCGCGAGGCCGCGGGCTGGTCGGTCCTGGAGCGGCTGCGCGCCCCCGCGGAGACCGCACGCATGAACGAGACCGAGACGGTGCAGATCACCACGGCCGCCCTGCAGCTGGGGCTGGCCGCGCTGTGGAGGTCGTGGGGCGTCGTCCCCCACGCGGTCACGGGGCACAGCATGGGCGAGATCGCGGCGGCGACCGACGCGGGCATGCTCACCCGTGAGCAGGCGGTGGAACTGCTGGTGGCCCGGGCCCGGGTGACGGAGGAGGGCGCCCGCGGGGGCGCCATGGCCGGGCTGGCCCTCCCCCTGGACCGGGTGGAGGCCCTGATCGAGGACGTGGTGGGGGTGGGGGTCGGCGCGGTCAACGGACCCCGTTCGACCGTGGTGTCCGGAACCGCCGAGGGTGTGGCGGCCGTGGTCGCGGCCGCCGCCGACCGGGGCGTCCCGACCCGGATGCTGCCGGTGGAGTACGGGTTCCACAGCCCCCTGCTGGAGGGGCGCGACGTCCTCCTCGCGGAACGCGTCGCCCATCTGACCGCGGTGGGGGGACGGGCGGAGCTGTACTCCACCGTCACCGGCACCCGGGTCACGGCCGGGAGCCTGGACGGCGGGCACTGGGGGCGCAACCTGCGCGACGCCGTCTTCTTCGCACCGGCCCTCACCGCCCTGGTCGAGAGCGGTGTCACCGCGATCGTCGAGGTGGGGCCGCACCCGGTCCTGCTCAGGGACATCGGGACGCTGGTGGAGGAGGCCGGGGCGCGGGCCGTCTCCGTGGGGAGCCTGCGCAGGGAGCAGCCCCTGGCCGTGTCCCTGGACGCGTCCCTGGGCCGGCTGTACGCCGAGGGCCACCGGATCGCGTGGGAGCACGTGCACCCCGACCCCGGGGAGCGCGTGGAGCTGCCGGGACACCCGTGGCGGCGGCGCCGCCACTGGCTCGCGGGCGGGGCCCCCGCCGCCCCGGCCGGCACCGCGGCGGCCGGTTCCGGGTCGGCGGTCGCCGACCCGGGACCGGCCGGGCCGGACACCGCCGTCCCCGCAGTGCAACCGCTGGACCTGTTCGTCCGCGAGCGCATCGCCCGGGCCCTGGAGCTGCCCGGGGCGGGCTCCGTGCCCGCTGACACCCGGCTCACCGACCTGGACCTGGACTCGCTGATGATCGTGGAACTGAAGAACCAGGTGGAGACGGAGCGGGGGGCGCGGGTGCGCCTCCAACTCCTCCTGGAGGTACTGGAGACCGGGACCGTCGGAGACCTGGCGGACGCCATCGCCTCCGACAACGCGGGGGCCGACGGGGCCGTCGCGGTGCGGGGTGGCCGGTGATGGCCCCTCCCGCCGCCTCTCCCGCCGTCCTCCCCCGCGGGCGCCGTTCCCCCGCGCCCATGCGGGCGCTGGTCCCCCAGCCCGCCGCGCTCACCCGGCTCGTGTGCTTCCCCCACTCGGGGGCAGGCCCCTCGGTGTTCCAGCGCTGGGGCACCGGCCTGGCACCCGACATCGAGGTGTGGCCGGTCACCCTCCCCGGCCGGGGGTCCCGGTCCCGGGAGCCCTTCGCCCGCGCCTGGGCGCCCCTGGTCGCGGAGATGGCCTCCGCGGTCCTGGACGGGGGCACCGGGCCGGTGGCCCTGTTCGGCCACAGCATGGGCGCGCTGCTGGCCTTCGAGGTGGCGCGCGCCCTGACCCGGGCGGGCAGCCCGCCCCTGCACCTGGTGGTGTCCGGGCGGGCGGCGCCGACGGGCGCCGCCCGGCGGCCGGACCTGCCCGCCGACGACCTCGCCCTGATCGACGCCGTCGACCGGATCTACCAGGGGGTCCCCGCGGCGGTGCGCGAGTCCCCCGAGCTGATCGCCCACTTCGCCCCCGTGCTCCGCGCCGACCTGGAACTGGTCGCCTCCCACTCCTACGTGCCCGGCCCTGCCCTGACCTGCCCGGTGACCGCGATGGGCGGGGTGGACGACCCGACCGTCACCGAGGAGGAGCTGCAGGGATGGGCGGAGCACACCCGGGGCGGGTTCGCCCGGACGATGTTCCCCGGCGGCCACTTCTACCTGGGCGAGGCGGAGCGCCCGGTACTCGACGTCCTCTGGTCGCGCCTGACGGCCCCGCCCCTCGTACAGACCCACCCATGAGCAGGAAGGCTGGAACCATGACCGGCTCCTCCCCCACCACCACGGCCCCCGTCCGGCCGCTGACCTTCGACGCGACCGTGCCCCGGCAGATCGCCCACCGCCGTGCGGTGGGCGAGGTGTTCGTGACCGACTCGGTGCGGCTGGACGGCGGCGACGTGCTCCTCGCCCTGCAACTGCCCCGCGGCCACAGCCTGTGGTTCGACCGGGACGTGCCCTGGCACGACACCTTCTCCATCGCCGAGGCGGCCCGCCAGGCCTCGTTCGTGGTGGTCCACCGCCACCTGGGGGTGCCCGTCGGCCTGCCGTTCACCCTGCAGAACTTCGCGTTCCGGGTGCCGGAGACGACCGCCTACGCCGACGACTCCACCACTCCCCTGGAGGGGGTGCTGCGCTACCGGGTGGTCGAGGAGCGCAGGCGGGGCGCGGACTTCGCGGAGCTGACCCTGCGCGGGGACGTGACCGTGAACGGCGTGCCGGCGATGTCCCTCACTGCGGACATGGTGTTCATGGACCCCGAGGACTACCGGGCGCTGCGGTCCTTCCAGCTGGCGCGCAGGCCGGCCGCCGCCGGGCCGGCCCCGGTGACTCCCCTGGCCCCGGAGCAGGTGGGGCGGCGGGACCCGCGCAACGTCGTGATCGGCGACCGGCCCGGCAACGGCATCGACGAGAGCGTGTTCCTCTACGCGATCGACCGGACCCACCCGTCCTTCTTCGACCACGACTACGACCACGTGCCCGGGCCGTTCCTCGTGGAGGGGTTCCGGCAGGCCGCCGTCGTGACCTGCCACCGGGCCGGCCTGCTGCCCTCGCCCCGGGCCGCCGTGGTGGGGTGTTCCACCCTGTTCACCGGTTTCGGTGAGTTCGGCGCCCCGCTGGAGTGCGCGGTGGGCCGCCCCCGCCGCGCCTCCGGCGGACGGGTCGTGGTGGAGGTGGCGCTGCGCCAGTACGGCTCCCGGGCCGCCACCGGACAGATCGAGCTGGTCGCCCTGTCCTCCTGATCCCCGTGCCGGCCGAAGGCGCCCGGCACGGTCACCGCCCCGTCCCGCCCCGTTCCCCGGGCGGGACGGGGGCTTCCGCGTGCGCGGCCCCGCGGCGCGGGTCCGCGGGAGCGGGGTACGAGGAGCGCGGGAACCGCACGCGGGCCCCCGCCCGGACCGTACCGGGCCGGTCCCTTCGCCGCCGCTCACCGCCGGGGTCGCACCGGACGACGGCGGCCCTTCCGCCGGCGGTCGCCACCAGGATCGCCTCGGGCCCGGGCGAGCCCTTCGTCCCCGGCCACAGCGGGCCATGGGCGGCCCTTCGGTCCGCCGTCACCAGCGGTGCCGCACCGGGCCTGCTGCCCGCAGCCACCACCGGGGCCGCGTCAGGCCGGGACGTCCCCTCCACCATCGGACACCGCCCGACCACAGCGGGTCTTCTGTCCGCAGCGCTGTTCGCAGGCCCCGGGAACACGCAGGGGTCCGCCGCCCGGGAACAGGTCCCGGGCGGCGGACCGCGGTGCGGCGGCGGGGCTCAGAGCCCGCTGGAGTGTCCCGCGAGGGAGCCGGGACGGTTCGGCTCCGGTGCGGGGTCGTCGTCGCCGCTCTCCTCGGGGAAGCCGTACCTGTCCCACCAGCGGGCCAGCGGGGCGGGGGACCACCAGGCCCACCGGCCCAGCAGGCGCATGGTCGCCGGCAGGAGGAGCCCCCGGACGATGGTGGCGTCCACGGCCAGGGCGATCACCAGGCCGACGCCGATCATCATCAGGACGCTGATCCGGGTGAACACGAAGGCCGCCACGACCACGCCCAGGAGCAGTGCGGCGGCCGTGATGATCCGGGCGGTGTGCTGGACCCCGTAGGCCACCGACTCGGTGGTGTCGCCGGTGCGCAGGTAGTGCTCGCGGATCCGGGCCAGGACGAACACCTCGTAGTCCATGGCCAGTCCGAACGCGATGGCGGCCACGAGCAGGGGCATGTTCGCGTCGATGTAGCCGGGCGAGTCGAACCCGAACACGTCCGACAGGAACCCGTACTGGAAGATCAGCACCATGGCCCCGTAGGCCGCCGACAACGACAGCACGTTGAGCAGTAGGGTCTTGATGGGCATGATCACCGAGCCGAAGGCCATGAAGAGGACCACGAAGGTCACCGCGGTGACGATGACGCCCATCCAGACCAGCCGCTCGCCGATCATGTCGAGCATGTCGACCACGCCGAAGGGCCGGTTGGTGAACATGACCTCGGCCGCCCCCTCGGGCTGCTCGACGGCGCGCAGCTCCTCGGTCATCGGCCGGGCCTCGGGGCCCATCGGGTCCATGATGTAGTTGAGCGTGATGCGGGCCAGGTCGCCCTGGGTCTCGGTGACCTCGCCGCGGGTGATCCCGTCGACCGCCCGGAGGCGTTCGGTGAAGGCCTCGAGCTGCGTGCCCGACTCCACGGTCTCGGCGGAGCCCTCCATGCGCACCACGACGGTGACGATCTTGGAGGGGTCGAAGCCGAAGTCGGTGACGAGCTCCTCGGTGACGACCCTGCTGTCCGTCCCCGCGGGCAGCGCCCAGTCGGCGGGGCGGGCGAAGTTGGCGCCCAGCAGCGGGAGCCCCAGGACCACGAGCGCCGTACCGATTCCCACGGTCCACAGGAGGGGCCTGCGCATGACGGCGTGGGCGGTGCGGTACCAGCGGTCCCTGGAGGGGTCGGCCGCCGCCTCGGCCGCGCGGCGCGCGCCCGGGAAGGGGATGCGCAGCGCGTTGACGCGGTGCCCGACCAGGTACAGCAGCGCCGGGAGCAGGGTGACGGCGGCGATGACCGCGAACAGGACGACGCTCACCCCGGACCAGGCCAGCGAGGTCAGGAATCGCGACGGGAAGACGAGCAGGCCGCCCAGGGTGGCGGCGATGGTGAGCCCGGAGATGACGACCGTGCGCCCGGCGGTGGACATGGTGAGCACGAGCGCGTCACCGACGTCCTGGCCCTTGGCCAGCTGTTCGCGGAACCGGGTGACGATGAGCAGCGCGTAGTCGGTGGCCAGGCCCAGGCCCAGCACGATGACCACGTTGATCGCGATGGTGGACAGGTCCACGAACCCGCCGACCAGGCGGAGCACCCCCAGGGAGCCGACCGCCACGAAGACGGCGATGGACAGGGGCAGCAGGGCCGCGATGACGCTGCGGAAGACGAACAGCAGCATGACCAGCAGCAGCGGCGTCGCGATCATCTCGATGGTGAGCAGGTCCTCGGAGCTCATCGAGTTGAACTGGTCGTTGACCGCGATGAGTCCGCCGAAGCGGACGTCCAGCTCCGGGACGTCGAGCAGCGCGGGGAAGTCGTACTCGTGGTAGGCGTCGACGCGCTCCTCCTCCGAGTACCCGTGGAGCTGGAAGGACACGTAGGTCTTGTTCCGGTCCTCGCTGACGAAGTCCTCCGAGCCGGTGGACCAGTAGTCCTCCTGCCACTCGTAGGCCTCGGCGGGGACCCGGGCGACGGCCTGCTCCACGAGTTCCCGGAACTCGGGGTCGTCGACGGTGAGCTCGTCGCTCTCGTAGACCACGATCACGTCGGCGACATAGCGGCCGAGGCTGTCCTCCAGGATGTGGTCGGCCCTGGTCGACTCGGAGTGGGGGTCGTCCAGGCCGCCGCCGCCTCCGAGGGTCCCGCCCGCTCCGGCCCCCCAGACGCCGCCCAGGATGATGAACAGGACGGCGCACAGGAGGACCCACCATCGGCGACGGATCGTGAATCTGGCCAGTGAGGAAAACATGGAGGTGGTCCTTGCCTCTTGTCTCAGGGGGGAGCATGGCAAATCAGTAGTGACACTACCCGCTACTGATACTGACAATATCTATATTTGCGCTTCGAGTGGTGCCTGTCGAGGGATCCGAGGTGAAATCTCGGTACCGCGCGGACCGGCTCAGAGGATCGCGATCGCCCGCACGGGTGCGCCGAACCCCCCGCGCAGCTTGGGCAGGCCCACGAGGAGCGTGGCCCCGGTGTCGGGGACCTCGTCCAGCGCGGCCAGGTTCTCCAGGCCGTAGCGACCCGTGGTCAGGAGAGTCCGGTGGGTGACCGGCTCCACCCGGGTGCCCACGTCCAGGCTGCTGGTGTCGGTCCCGAAGCCGACGATGTCGCGCTCGGCGACGAGGAACTCCGCCGCCTCGGGGCTCACGCCGGGAAAGCGCATGACCTCCGCCGCGCGGTCGAACTGGAGGAAGGCCTCGGCGTCGCCCACCCGGCGGTACCAGCCGCTGTCCATGGCCACGAAGGCCCCCGCGGGCAGCCGCCCGTGCTCCTTCTCCCAGTCCAGGACGTCCTCCACCGTCAGCTCCGTGGTGTTCTCCCGCTCGGCGCGCTCGGCGACGCGCACCACGGCCAGCGGGGCGATGAGGTCCTCCAGGGCGATCTCGTCGGCCGTGGCCAGGCCCTCGTCCGCGTGCGCCGGGACGTCCATGTGCGTCCCCGCGTGCTCGTTGAACGTCCACTCGGCGGAGTTGAAGCCGACCACGTCGGAGAACATGACCTGCCGCTGCTCGGGGCGGCGCACGTAGAACTCGAACACGGGGAAGTCCGCGTCGAGGGGGTGGGTGAGGTCGACGATCCTGCGCCGGTCCCGGCGCAGGATGTCGGCGAGGGAGTCGGCGGGGGGACCCGGGGCCGCCGCCGCGGCGGCGGGCAGCGCGACCGCGCCGGCCAGGCCGAGCGCGCCGACGACGGCCGCGCGCAGCGCGTCACGGCGGCCGGGGCCCGGGACCGCCGCCCCGCGGCCGCCGCGCCCGTCCGTTCCGGGGGCGGGGTGGTGGCCGTCCGGCCCGTGGCCGTGGCCGCAGGTGCACTGGGCGGGCGCGCCGATCGCTGCCAGGACGACGCTGGGTGAGCACATGGTGGACTCCTGGGAAGGGGAGGGTGCGTTGGGCGGGATACGGGGCGGCCGGGGCCGCCGGGATCAGATCCGGTCCGGCAGGGGCTCGCGGTCCCGTCCGGCGGGTTCCTGTTCCGGAGCGGCGTCCCGGGGCGTCCCGTCGGGGGGCGCGGCCGCGGCCGGGGGACCCTCGCGGAAGCCGAACCGCCGCTGGAACCGGCGCAGCGGACCGGGGGCCCACCAGGTGGCGCGGCCGCCCAGCAGGGCCATGACCGCCGGCAGGAGGAGCCCGCGGACCACGGTGGCGTCGAGGAGGATCGCCAGCGCCACGCCGATGCCGAGCATCTGCATGTTGGTGATCTGGGAGGAGCCGATCCCGAACAGCACCACCGCCAGGATCAGGGCCGCCGCCGTGACCAGGCCGCCGGTGCGCTGGAGGCCGACGGCGATCGACTCCCGGTGGTCGCCGAGGCGCTCGTACTCCTCCTTGATCCGGGACAGGACGATGATGTTGTAGTCCATGGACAGGCCGAAGGCCAGGCAGAACATGAGGATCGGCAGCGTGGTCTCGATCGACCCGATGGGGTCGAAGCCGAGCAGGGCGCCGCCGTTGCCGTCCTGCCAGATCCACACCACCGCCCCGAACATGACCGTGAGACTCAGGGTGTTGAGCAGCAGTGTCTGGAGGGAGACGGCCACGCTGCCGGTGAACAGGAACATCAGGACCAGCGAGGCGACGACGATGAGCGCCAGGGCGTACGGCAGCCGTTCGGCGAGCGCGTCCTGCGAGTCGAAGAAGACGGCGGGGCCCCCGCTGACCCGGACGTCGGGGATCTCCCTGATCTCGGCGAGCAGCGCCCGGCTCTCGGGGGAGACCGCCTCGACCGCCCTCTCCGGGACGACGGTGAACACCATGTGGCCGTCGCCGATGCGTTCGACGTCCACGGGGGTGGGCGCGTAGGCCAGGGCCCCGTCCTGGTACACGCCCAGGGGGGTGACCACCGACTCGACCCCGTCCAGCCCTCCGAGCTCGGCGGCCCGGCGCGGGATGAGCAGGGGGTCGTCGGCCGCGTCGCCCTCCACCGGGATCAGCACCTCGAGGGTGCCGTCGGTGCGTCCGGGCATGTTCTCCTCCGCGAACTCGGCGACCTGGCGGGCCTCGGAGTCGGCGGGCATCTGGCGGTGGTCGGGCGGGCCGAGCGACACGCGCAGGAACGGCGTCGCGAGCAGCACCAGCAGCACGGTGACGCCGACCGCGAAGAACGGCGCACCGCGCATCACCACCCGGGCCGTGCGGTACCAGCCCCTCCCCGGCTCGCGCCGCGGGGCGCCGCGGCGGCGCCACAGGCGGGTCGGGTCGAGGGCGTCGACGCGCTCTCCCAGCAGGACGAGCAGGGAGGGCACCAGGACCAGGACCGTCACCACGCAGAACAGGACCACGGGGATGCCGGCGTAGGCGAAGGAGCGCAGGAAGTACTGGGGGAACACGAGCATGGAGGAGAGCGCGACGGCGACGGTGAGGCCGGAGAAGAACACCGTGCGGCCGGCCGTGTCCAGGGTGCGGGCCAGGGCCGCCCGCACGCCGTCGCCGGCCTCGCGCTCCTCCCGGTAGCGGCGCAGGAAGAGCAGGGCGTAGTCGATGGACAGGCCCAGCCCCAGGCCCACCGCGAGGTTCTGGGCGAAGACGGACACGTCGGTGGAGACCGCGATGGTGCGCAGGACCCCGTTGGTGATGAGGATGGTGGCCACGCCGGCGACGAGCGGAACGAGGGCGGCCACGGCGCTGCGGAACACGAACACGAGGATGAGCAGGGTGATGGGCAGGGCGATCAGCTCCCCGCGCACCAGGTCCTCCTCGACGGTGGCCTGGGTCTCCACGCTCACTGCGGCCTCGCCGCCCAGGCGCACCGTGACGTCGCCCCACTCCCCCCGGTACCCGGGGGCGATCCGCTCGAAGGTCGCGGCCCTCTCGTCGTCGTCGCCCAGGAGGCGGGCGGTGACCAGGGCGTGGCCGCCGTCCTCCGAGCGCAGGGCCAGGGCCCCGTCGGTCCAGTAGGACGTCACCCCGGTGACGCCCTCCTCGTTCTCCAGGTGCGCGACCAGGTCCTCGGCCGAGTGCACCACGTCGGGGTGCTCCACCGGCATGTCGCCGTCCACCGGGGTGACCTGGAGGACCAGGTCGGCACGGCTGCCGGGGAAGTCCTCGTCGAGGGTCTCGGCGGTCTCCACCGATTCCGAGCCGGGATCCTCCGTACCGCCCAGGCGCAGGTGGGAGGCGACGTCGGAGCCCAGGACCGCCATCGACACGGTGAAGGCCAGGGACACGACCAGGACGAGGAGGGGGCGGGCGGTGAGCCCGTGCAGTCTGTCGAACATCGGGGAACGCTCCGGGTCGGAGTCGGCTACGGGCGGGTGGTCCGGGGGTCAGGGGCCGTGCGTGGCGGAGTGCTCCAGGGCCCTGCCGGGCGCTCCGCCCAGCGGGCGGAGCAGCGGGCCCGCGTCCAGGTCGGCGGCGGTGCCCGCCACGTATCCGTCGGGCCGGACGAGGATCAGCCGCTTCCCGGCCATCGGCCCCCGGGGGCCTCGGTGGCCGCGGGGCAGCAGGTAGGTGTCGGCCCGGGGCGCCCCCGGGGGGGCCTCCCGCCCGTCCGGGAGCAGGAACACCGTGCGCACGCGCCCGTCCAGGGGGGCCGCGGCGCGCAGAACGCCGGCCGTCCCCTCGGGGTCGTCGCCACCGGGCAGGACCACGAGCACGTGTCGCGGATCGGACAGGAGGTCGCGGAGGGTGGTGGCCGCGCCGCCGTCGGCGGCGGTCAGCGGGGTGTCGGGGAGGCCGTGGAGCAGGAGCCGGCGCCCGCCGCCCGGCCCCACCACGGGGCTGGCGGTGTAGTCGAGGTCGAGCTGGGCCATGGCGGGGACCATGCGGCGTTCGAGGAGTCCGCTGCCGGCGGCGACGCCCATGAGCGTGTCCCGCAGGAGCCGGCCCAGGGGGGAGCCGACCGTCCACAGGCGGGTCTGCTGGTGGGAGGACCGCATGACGTCGGCCGCGACCGGTTCGCGCTCGGCCTGGTAGCTGTCGAGGAACGCCTCGGCGCCGGGGACCCCGTCCAGGGCCAGTGCGAGTTTCCAGGCCAGGTTCGCCGCGTCCTGGATCCCGGTGTTGATGCCCTGCCCCCCGGCGGGGCTGTGCACGTGGGCGGCGTCCCCGGCGACCAGGCAGCGGCCGGAGCGGTACCGGGTGGCCTGGCGCAGGTGCACCTGGAAGCGGGTGCTCCACTGCAGGTCGCGCACGACCAGGGCGAAGGGGGAGCGTTCGTCGGCGATCCGCTGGACGTCGGCGATCCCGGGGGCCCGCCCCGCGTCGCCCACACCGGTGGCGTCGGCGAACACGCGCAGCTTCCCGTCCGGCAGGGGGACCATGACGAGGACCCCGTCCGGGTGCAGGACGTAGTGGGCCTCCCCCGGTGTGATGGGGTGGTCCATCTCGCCGTCGCCGAGCATGAAGTCGCGCCCGTAGGTACTGCCGCCGAAGGTGATGCCGGACGCCTCGCGTACCGTGCTGTGCACCCCGTCGCAGCCGACCACCCACCGGGCGGCCACCTCCTCGGCGCCGCCGGGCCCCTCCAGGACCGCCTCGACGCGGTCCCCGTGGTCGGTGAGCCCGGTGAGGCGGGTCCCCCACTCCACGCGGGCGCCGGCCTCCTCCAGGCGCGCCACCATGACCTCTTCCACGGCGGGCTGGGTGGTGATCAACGGGGAGGCGTCCCCGCGGGACTCCCCGCCGAAGCGGACGTTGGCGATGTTGCGCCCGCGCGACCAGTAGCGGGCCGCGGTCATGGGCAGCCCGCGGGCGACCACGGTGTCGGCGATACCGTGGCGGCGCAGGACGTCGAGGGCGCCGTCCCACATCGTGAGGGCGCGGGCCTGGTGGGCGGGGCGGTGGTCGGCCTTGTCGATGATCCGGCAGTCGACGCCCTGCCGCAGCAGTTCGCAGGCGAGTGCGAGCCCGGTGGGCCCGGCTCCGACCACCAGCACCGGTACGGAGGTCTTCACGGAATCGGCTCCATTCACGGCTGTGCGCACCCCCTGGTGACCGGATGCGACCTGCGCACCCAGCATCGGGCCCCGGTGGCCGCGGGCTCATCGCCCCGTGGTGACATTCCCGGTGCCTCCTCGGACACCCGGACTACTCCTTTCGACACATCCGGCTCCCACCTTGGGAGGGTTCGCACTGTTCACGGCGCCTCCCGGGTTGTTAAGTGGGGAAGGTCCGGGAGCCGTGCGCGGCGACGAGCGCTCCCCGTTCACGAGGACAGTGAGGGCAGGCCCCATGATCAACTTCAGCGTTCTCGGTTCCCTCGAACTGAGGACCGAGACCGAGGTGCGCGTCCCCGCGGGGACGAAGGTGCGCAAGTTGCTGGCGCTGCTCCTGCTGCGCTCCGGCCAGGTCGTCGGCACCGACACCGTGGCCGAGGAACTGTGGGAGGGCTCGCCTCCCGAAGGGGGCGCGGCCACCCTCCGGACCCACCTGTACCACCTGCGGCGGGTCCTGAACGGGACCGAGGGGATCCGCCGGAGCGGGGTCTCGGTGACCACCGAGCCCACCGGCTACCTCCTGTCCCTGCGGCCCGGCCGGCTGGACTCGGAGGTGTTCGCGCGCTCCGTGGAGGAGGGGCGCCGGCTGATGGAGGCCGGGGCGTTCGCCGAGGCCGCGCCCCTGCTGCGCGAGGCCCTGGGGATGTGGCGCGGGAGGGCGCTGGCCAACATCTCCGTGGGCACGGTACTCGGCCGCCACGTGACCTACCTGAACGAGGTCCGCCGCCACGCGCTGGAGCTGCGGGTGGAGGCGGACATGCACCTGGGCCGCCACCGCCAGCTCGTCCCCGAGCTGCGCTCCCTGATCGCCGCCGACCCGCTCAACGAGTGGTACCACGACCAGCTCATCACGGCGCTGCACCGCTCGGGGCGGCGCGGCGAGGCCCTCGCCGCCTACCACCACCTGCACCGGGTGCTGGACGAGGAGCTGGGGCTGCACCCCTCGGAGGGGACCAGGCGGCTCCAGCACGAGATCCTCATGTCCGACGACCCCCGCGGGAACCGCCGCTTCCGAGCGGTCTCCTGACCCGGCGGAGCCGTCCTCCTCCGGCGCGGGCGGGCCCGGGGTCCCTGCGGACCCCGGGCCCGCTCCCATGAGAACCGCCAAGAGAAAGTGCCGCACATCACAAGCGCGCGACCGACGCCGCGCCGGGCTCCGCGGGCCGCTCCCGCCCGCCCGCAGCCCACGGACCGCGAGGGGGCTTCCGAACTGTGCGAACACCGCCGGAGGCGGCGGGTGGGCGGGTTCACCGCACCATCCCCTGTCGCCCGATTAATACATATTCGCGATTTTTATAGGCATATGTCTGTTAAGCGGGCCCTGTCGTATCATGCAATCGCGCCATGACGGAGCGCCGCACGACCGAAATTCCGTTCGATGTCCCGACCCTCCGTGGCCGGGCGTGCTCCCCGCCCCGAGTCGTTCAGACGGACCTGGTGATCACTGCATAGTTCGGATGGGGGCTTTGTGAACACCGCATCGACCATCGGCAACCCTCACACCGCGGAACCGCACGCGGACGAGCAGAGCAGTACACCGGTGGTACGCCGGATCCTGCACGACTTCCTCTCCCGGGTGGGCGCCGCGGTGGGCGAGCCCGTCTCCGACGCCCGAACCGCCGAAGAACTGCTGCGCCAGGCCGAGGCCGCGCTGCACGACGGCTTCGCCAGCCTGCGGGCGCGCGAGGTGGTCGTCGACACCACCAGCCTCCCGCGCCGGACCATCGCCCACGACCGGGCCGACTGCGGCGAGATCGAACCCGCCGTGGTGCAGCGCGTGACCGGCCTGCTCTTCGAGGTCGGCGCGGAGGCGGTCGCCCGGCTCTACGCCCACCACCCGGAGGCCGCGGCGATGGTCGCCCTGTGGCTGCGGGCCCTGCACGAGAGCGTGGGGCAGCGGGTCACGGCGCTGATCGAGGGCCACGACGGGGGTGTGCACCAGCCGCTGCGCGATCTCCTGGAGACCGACCAGCGCAGGCTGGCCCGCGACGTCCACGACTGGATCGGCAGCGGGCTGAGCATGGTGGACCGCAACCTGGAGCTGTACGAGATGTACCGCGGCCGCGGGGTCTCCGAGGCCGAGGAGCGGCTCCAGATCGCCCGGAAGGGCCTGCGCCTCCTGATGGACGACACCCGCAAGCTCGTGTCCGCGCTGCGCCCCACGAGGTTCGAGGGCGACATCCGCGGCCGGCTGGAGCGGTTCGCGCACCACGCGATCCCCGGAGTCGAGGTGCAGGTGCACGTGCGGGGCGAGCAGGAGAGGGTCCCGGACCACCAGCGGGAGGAGCTGTTCGTCATCATCCGCGAATGCCTGCGCAACATCGACAAGCACGCACGGGCCCGGCTGGCCCGCGTGGACATCGCGGTGTCGGAGCGGGTGGCGCGGATCGGGATCGAGGACGACGGGATCGGGTTCGACGTGGAGGCGGCCAGAGCCGACCGCGACGGCGGCCACGGCCTGTCGTCGGTGGTGGAGCGGGCCCGGAACATGGGCGGCACCGCCCATGTGGACAGCACGCCCGGTCAGGGCACCAGGGTGCGGATCGCCATCCCGCTGCCCGGCATACCGCTCTGAGCGGACCCGGGCGCGGGGCGTCCGGTCAGGCGGACTTCTTACGGCGCTGCGGCTCCACCTGCGCCCGCGGCACGATCGTCGGATTCACGTTGTCGATCACCGTCTCCCGCGAAATGATCACCCGACCCACATCCTCACGAGAGGGCACCTCGTACATCACCGACAACAACACCTCCTCGATGATCGCCCGCAACCCACGCGCACCCGTCCCCCGAATGATCCCCTGCTCAGCGATCGCCTCCAACGCGTCCGGCGTGAACTCCAACCCCACACCGTCCAACTCGAACAACCGCTGATACTGCTTCACCAACGCATTACGCGGCTCCGTCAGAATCCGGATCAACGCCCCACGATCCAGATCGTGCACACTCGTGATCACCGGCAACCGACCGATGAACTCCGGGATCATCCCGAACTTCAACAGATCCTCCGGCATCACCTCACCGAACCCACCCCCGGCGAGCTCCTCCTTCGACCGCAACACCGCATTGAACCCCATCCCCTGCCGCCCCGTACGCGACTCGATGATCTTGTCCAACCCGGCGAAAGCCCCACCACAGATGAACAACACATTCGTCGTATCGATCTGGATGAACTCCTGGTGCGGATGCTTACGACCCCCCTGCGGAGGCACACTCGCCGTCGTCCCCTCCAAGATCTTCAACAACGCCTGCTGCACCCCCTCACCCGACACATCCCGCGTGATCGAGGGATTCTCACTCTTACGAGCGACCTTGTCCACCTCGTCGATGTAGATGATCCCCGTCTCGGCCTTCTTCACGTCGTAATCGGCCGCCTGGATCAACTTCAACAGGATGTTCTCCACATCCTCACCGACATACCCCGCCTCCGTCAGCGCCGTCGCATCGGCGATCGCGAACGGCACGTTCAGAATCCGCGCCAACGTCTGCGCCAGCAACGTCTTACCCGACCCCGTCGGACCCAGCAGCAGAATGTTCGACTTCGCGATCTCCACATCCTCACCACCCGGGCGCTCCCCCTCGGAACGCACCCGCTTGTAGTGGTTGTAGACCGCCACCGACAACGCCTTCTTCGCCTGGTCCTGCCCGATCACATACGAATCCAGGAACTCGTAGATCTCCCGCGGCTTGGGCAACGCATCCCAGGAGTCCTCGGCGGGGAGGACGCCGTCCTCCTCCTCCATGATCTCGTTGCAGAGCCCGACGCACTCATCGCAGATGCAGATGTGGCCGGGTCCGGCGATCAGCCTGCGGACCTCACTCTGGTCCTTGCCGCAGAACGAGCACTTGAGCAGGGGCCCGCCGGCACCGGTGCGTGTCACTGAACGTCTCCTCACGGGCTGGGGCGCCGGCCCCGTCGCAGGGGACGCCTCCGCCCTCCACGCTACCCCGGTTCGGAGACCGCGCAATCCAGCCGGCGCGACCGCGGACTGGGGACGCGCCCACTCCCGGAGAGTCAACCGGGGTTGACTTCGCCGGGGAGTCAACTTAGGTTGACTCATGTCGGCGCGGCCCTTCCCCGGGCCGGACCGGCGCACCCGCGACCCGACCCCGGGAGGACCCTGTGAAGGACACCGCGCCCATCCGCACCGCGCTCGCCCTGGCCGTGCGCGCGAACCTGCCGGTCCTGCTGTGGGGCGCGCCCGGCACCGGCAAGACCGCGTCCGTCCTGGCCCTGGGGCGCGAGCTGGACCTGCCCGTGGAGGTGGTCGTCGGCTCCGTCCGGGAACCCGGGGACTTCTCCGGCCTGCCCGTCGTGCACGAAGGCGGCACCCGGTTCGCCCCGCCCCGCTGGGCCGAGCGTCTGGCCGAGGCCGACGGGGGCCTGCTGTTCCTGGACGAGCTGACCACCGCCCCGCCCGCCGTGCAGGCGGCGATGCTGCGCGTCCTGCTGGAGCGCACCGTGGGAGACCTGGTGCTGCCCGGGGGTGTGCGGATCGTGGCGGCGGCCAACCCGCCGGGGCTGGCCGCCGACGGCTGGGAGCTGTCGGCCCCGCTGGCCAACCGGCTGGTCCACCTGGACCGGGAGGTCTCGGCCGCCGATGTCGCCGCGGGGTTCGCGCACGGGTTCCCCGCCTCCGGCGCCGGGAGCGCGGCCGCCCCCTCCACGGAGCAGGTCGCGGCGGCCCGCTCCGCCGTCGGGGCGTTCCTGCGGGTACGCCCCGAGCTGGTGCTCGCCGTGCCCGACGATCCGGCCCGGGCGGGCCGGGGGTGGCCCAGCCCGCGCAGCTGGGAGGCGGCCGCGGTGGCGCTGGCCGCCGGGCGGGCCAATCCCGGCGCACCGGAGTGCGAGGCGGCGGTGGCGGCCCTGGTGGTGGGCGCCGTGGGCGAGGCGGCCGGGTTCGAGGCGCTCTCCTGGCTGCGCACCCTGGACCTGCCCGCCCCCGAGGAGCTGCTCGCCGACCCCGGACTGCCGCTGCCGGACCGGGCCGACCGGCTGCACGCCCTGCTGGGCGCGCTGGTCGCCCATGTGGCGGCCGACGGCGGCGCCGCGTCCTGGGAACGGGCCTGGGAGGTGGTCGCCCGGGTCTCCCGGACCCTGCCGGACGTGGCGGCGGCCTCCGCACGCGACCTGGCGGCCCGCCGTCCGGCCGGGGCGACCCCGCCCCCGGCGCTGCTGGAGCTGGCACCGGTGCTGCGGGCGGCCGGGCTGATGCCCGGGGGGCCGGCGTGAGCCCCGGGGAGGAGGCACGGGTGGCGGCCGTGTTCTCGGCGGCCCGCCTGTGGGCGGTCTCCCGGGCGCCCTACCTGGCGCACGCCCTGTTCTCTCTCACCCCGGTCGTGCTGGAGCCGCGCCGCGACGAGGCGACCGGCGAACCCGTCCCCGACCCGGACCTCCGCGCCTTCCCGGCCGACCCCGGCTGGCGGGTGCACATCGACCCGGGGACCGCGCTGGCCGTGCCGACGGCGGAGTTCGGGTGGTGGCTGCTGCACGGCGTCGGCCACCTGGTACGCCGCCACGCCGACCGGGCCCCGGCGGGGGCCGCGGACCCCGGCGACCCGGTGGCCCGGCGGTGGAACCTGGCCGCAGACGCCGAGGTCAACGACGATCTGGAGGCGGCCGGTACGGACGCCCCCGCGGGCGTGGTCTCGCCCCGCCTCCTGGGCATGCCCCCGGGGCGGCTGGCCGAGGAGTACCTGTCGGAGATCGAGGTCCTGGAGGAGGCCGGGGGCGGCCGGCCGGTGGCCGACCCGGTGGACTGCGGCCGCTCCGCGGACGGTCTGGGCCGGTCCTACGAGCGGCCCGGAGCCGACGCCCTGTCCGCGGTGGAGCGGGCGGTGCTGGAGGCGGCGCTGGCCCGCGACGTCCTCGCCCGGGCCGCGGCGCGCTCGGACGTGCCCGGCGGCTGGGAGCGCTGGGCGCGGGAGCGGCTGATGCCCGCGGTGGACTGGCGGGCCCGGCTGGGAGCGGTGCTGCGGCGCGGGGTGCGCCCGGGCGCCGGGCGGACGGACTTCACCTACCGCAGGCCCTCGCGCCGCCAGGGCCCGCCGGGGCCGCACGGCCGGGTGCTGCTGCCCGCGACGGCCGCACCGGTCCCCGATGTGGCGGTGGTGGTGGACACCTCCGGCAGCGTCGCCGACGGGGTGCTGCGCCTGCTGCTCGCAGAGGTCGCGGGTGTGCTGGAGCGCGCCTGCGGTCCCCGGCGGCGGCTGCGGGTGGTCTGCTGCGACCGGACCGCCCACCCCGCGCAGACGGTGCGCCGGGCGGAGGAGGTGCACCTGGTCGGCGGGGGCGGTACCGACCTGCGCGAGGGGATCGCCGCGGCGGCGCGGCTGCGCCCCGACCTGGTGCTGGTGCTCACCGACGGACACACTCCGTGGCCGGACGCACCGCCCCGGACACCGGTGGTCATCGGCCTGGTGGCCGGGACCGCGGCGCCGGAGCCGCCCGCGTGGGCGCACGTGGTCCCGCTGCCCGCCGCTCCCCGGGCCCGGGGCCGGGCGGCCGGTGCTCCCGGGCCGCCCGGGGCGGCGCCCCCGTCGGCCGTCCCCGGCCTCCCCCGCCCGAAGCCCGGTCCCGAAGACCCCCGGCCCCGAGGAGCATGACATGGAGACGCTGTTCGACCCCGACGGCCCGGAGCGGCCGGAGGACCTGCACGAGTGGACCGCGCGCGGCTTCGAGGTCGGTGAGGCCCGGCGGTGGATCGGCGCCGGGTTCGCGCTGGCGGCCGCCGAGCGGTGGCGGGCCTCGGGCGTGTACCGGCCGGGACCCGCACTGGCCTGGCGGACCGCCGGGCTGACGCCCCACACCGTGCGACCGCTGCTGCGGGCGGGGATGACCCCGCAGGAGGCGGTGCGCTGGCACGAACTGGGATACACGCACGCGGAGGCCGCCGACCGGCACCTGGCGGGCGAGCGGCCGCGTCCGCGGGGCGTGCTGCACCGCCTGCTGCGCCGGCGCCGGTCCCCGGACGCCGTACCGGAGGACGGGCGCGGGGACGGGATGGGCGCGCTGCTGGCCGCCGGGGTCCCGGCGGCCGCGGCCCGCCCCTTCGCGGACACCGGCTGGTCGGGGCCGGAGGCGGTGCCGTGGGCCCGGGCCGGGATCGACCCGGCGCGGGCGCTGATCCTGTGCACGCTGGGGTTCACCGCCGCCGAGGCGCGGTCCCTGGACACCGACGCGGTGGACCTGCTGCGCGCCTGGTGGGACGCGGGCGTGCCGCGCGGAGAGGTCGCCGCCTGGGCGGTGGCGGGGTTCTCCCCGGCCGAGGCGGTGCGGCTGCGCGGACAGGGGGTGGACGCGGAGCGGGCCCGCGTGCTGCGCGCCCTGGGCGGGGGCGGCTGAGCACGCCTGCGGAGCGGCGCTCCCGGGGCCGGGCCGCGGGCGGCGACGGCGTGTGCCGCACACCGTCCGGTGCTGCGGGCGGTGGTCGCCGCCCGGGCGGGCCGGGGCCCCGAGGCGGGATCCGCCGCGCCGGGGCTTGACCTGGAGTGCGCTCCAGGTCGCAGACTCCTGTTCCAGGGCCCGCGCGGAGTGGGCCGCGAACGGGAGGAACCCATGCGCCAGCGCACCATCGGAAACGACCCCGCGACCCGGCGCGAGGTGAGCGCCCTCGCCCTGGGCACGATGAACATGGGCACGAAGACCGACGAGAAGACGTCCTTCGCGATCCTGGACCGCTACGTCGAGGCCGGCGGTGACTTCCTCGACACCTCCAACAACTACGCCTTCTGGGCGGACGGCGGCCAGGGCGGGCAGAGCGAGGAGCTGATCGGCCGCTGGCGGCGCAGCCGCGGCGTCGGAGACGAGATCTTCGTCGCCACCAAGCTCGGCGCCCGCCCGCTCGCCCCGGGGACGAGCTACACCGACAACGCCGAGGGCCTGTCGGCCCGGACCATCCGGGAGTCCTCCGAGGCCAGCCGCGAGCGCCTGGGCCTGGAGCGGATCGACCTGCTGTACGCGCACATCGAGGACCAGGGGGACGTTCCCCTGGAGGAGACGGTCGAGGGCTTCGCCGACCTGGTGAAGGAGGGTTCGGTGGGGCTGCTGGGGGTGAGCAACCACTCCGTCTGGCGGGTGGAGCGCTCCCGCGCCCTGGCCGCCGCCGCGGGCCTGCCCGGTTACGAGGTACTCCAGTACCAGCACAGCTATCTGCGGCCGCGCACCGACATCGGGGACCCGCTGTGCCGGGACGGCAACATCGGCGGGGCGGGTCCGGACCTGCTGACCTACCTGCGCGCCGAGCCGGGGCTGACCCTGGTGGCCTACACCCCGCTGCTGAGCGGCGCCTACACCCGCACCGACAAGCCGCTGCCCCGCGACTACGACCACCCCGGCAACACCGCCCGCACGGCCGCCCTGGAGAAGGTCGCCGCCGAGACCGGCGCCACCCCCAACCAGGTGGTCCTGGCCTGGCAGATGGGCCACGAACTGCCCATCATCCCGCTGGTGGGCGCCTCCACGGTGGAGCAGCTGGAGGAGAGCCTGGGCGCCCTCGACCTGGAACTCACCGAGGAGCAGCGCGCCCGTCTCGACGCCGCCTCCTGATCACCGCCGTCGGGAGCACCAGCCATATTGCTTGCGGGAAATATTTCCCACAAGTAATATCAGGTGCATGACCGGTGTGCTCGAAGTCGTCGCCGAACCCCACCGCCGCCGCATCCTCGACCTCCTCCTGGAGGGGGAGAAGTCGGCCGGGGAGATCGTCCGCGCCCTGCCGCTGTCCCAGCCCGGCGTCTCCAAGCACCTCAGGGTGCTCAAGGACGCCGGGCTGGTCACCGTCCGGCAGCACGCCCGACAGCGCGTGTACCGGCTGCGTCCGGATCCGCTGCGCGAGATCGACGTGTGGCTCGGCCCGTTCCGGGAGGCCTGGGACGAGCGGCTGGACGCACTCGAAGCGCATCTCGACACCATGGAGGAAGCATGAGCACCGACGAGCGGACCGCCGCCGTGCGCCGCACGGACGGCGGCTGGGAGCTGCGCTTCCGGCGCAGGCTCGCCCACGGCCGGGAGAAGGTCTGGCGGGCGCTCACCGAGTCCGCGCACCTCGCCCACTGGCTGCCCTGCGACATCGTGGGCGAGCGCCGCGCGGGGGCCGCGATCGAGCTGCCCTTCTGGCCGTCGGACACCGGGCCGGACGGGGACGGGGAACCCCCGCTGCACGGCCGGATCCGGGTCTGGGACCCGCCGTCGGTGTTCGAGTGGACGTGGGACGGCGACGTCCTGCGCTGGGAGCTGGAGGAGGCCGACGGCGGGACCCTGCTGACGTTCACCACCCTGACCGTCCCCGACCCGGAGGGGGCGGCGGGCACCGCCGCCGGGTTCCACGTGTGCCTGGAGTACCTGGAGGCGCTCCTGGACACCGGTACCGCCGACCACCTGGCCGAACCCGACCCCGCGCCGCTGCAGGAGCTCTACGGGAAGCTGATCGCCGCCTCCTGAACCCGGCCGGGGGCGGACGTGCGGCGCCCCCGGCGGGCCGCGGGGCGGTTCAGGAGGCGTGCGCGTCCAGGTGGGCGCGCAGGGCCCGGGCGATCTCCCCCGCGGCGGCGACCTGTTCCGGGGTGAGGGCGTCCACGAAGAGTTCGCGGACGGCGGTCAGGTGCGGAACGGTCGCGCCGTGGAAGGCCGCGGACCCCTCCCCCTCCAGGACGATCTCGGCGCCCCGGCTGTCGGCGGCGCAGTCCTCTCGGCGGATCAGCCCGCGCCGCTCCATGCGCTTGATGTGGTGGGAGAGACGGCTGCGCTCCCAGCCGACGGCGTCGGCGAGCTCGGAGGAGCGCAGCCGCTCCCCCTCCGCCTCGGACAGGGCGAGCAGAACCCTGTAGTCGGACGGGGAGAGCCCGGTCTCGTTCTGCAGGCGCGCGGCGAGCTCGGCGCGCAGCGCGTCCGAGGTCTCGGTGAACACCCGCCAGTCGCGCAGCTCCTCCCGGGTGGGCAGGCGCCTGCCCCGCCGGACCGGTGTGTCCTCGCTCATCCGCGGCCTCCTCATTGACATGTCAATCATATGATCGCATAATTGACGCGTCAACCACTATGCGGACGGGGCCGACGCCTCCCCGCCAAGGAGGATCCCCATGTCCGACCTGCTGTTCGGGCTCGACACCTTCGGCGACGTCCCCGAGGGCGAGGGCGGAGAGCTCCTCTCCTACGGCGCGGCCATCCGCCAGGTCGTCGACGAGGCCGTCCTGGCCGACGAGGTCGGCGTCGACGCCGTCGCCCTGGGCGAGCACCACCGCCCCGAGTACGCGATCTCCAGCCCCGAGACCGTGCTGGCCGGGATCGCCGGGCGCACCTCGCGCATCAGGCTCGGGTCGGGCGTGACCGTGCTCAGCTCCGACGACCCGGTACGGGTCTTCCAGCGCTTCGCCACCGTGGACGCGCTGTCCGGCGGACGGGCCGAGGTCATCCTGGGCCGCGGCTCGTTCACCGAGTCCTTTCCGCTGTTCGGCTACGACCTGGCCGACTACGAGGTGCTGTTCGAGGAGAAGATCGACCTCTTCGTCAAGCTGCTCGACGAGAAGCCGGTGACGTGGAGCGGCACGGTGCGCGCGCCGCTGGACAACGCCGACGTGTTCCCCAAGACCGACTCCGGGCGGCTGAACACGTGGGTCGGGGTCGGCGGGTCCCCCCAGTCGGTGATCCGCACCGCGCGCCACGGGCTGCCGCTGATGCTGGCCGTCATCGGCGGGTCCCCGGCCCGGTTCAAGCCGTACACCGAGCTGTACGAGCGGGCCGCCGCGCAGTTCGGCACGGTCGCGCATCCCGTGGGCATGCACTCGCCCGGATTCATCGCCGACACCGACGAACAGGCCAGGGAGATCTTCTACCCCCGGTACAAGGTCATCCGCGACCGGATCGGCGCCCAGCGCGGCTGGCCGCCGCTGCGCCCGGAGGAGTTCGCGTCCGAGATCGCCCACGGGTCGATGTACGTCGGCTCTCCCGAGACCGTGGCACGCAAGGTGGCCGCGTCCGTCCGGACCCTGGGATTGGGCAGGTTCGACCTGATCTACTCCTCCGGGTCGACCCCGGCGAAGGACCGCATGCGCGCGGTCGAACTGTACGGGACCCGGGTCATCCCGATGGTCCGTGACATCCTCGCAGGCCGAGAGGCGGGGAACCCGTGAATGAGGCGGAACGGGGGGACGCGCTCACCCTGGGCGTGCTGGGCGCGGGCAAGATCGGCACGGTGCTGGCCCGGCTGGCGCTGGCGGCCGGGTACCAGGTGCTGGTGGCCGGTTCCGGCGACCCCGCCGAGATCGAACTGACGGTGTCGGTGCTCGCCCCGGGTGCCGAGGCGGTGACCAAGGAGGAGGCCGCGGCCAAGGCCGACGTGGCGGTGCTGGCGCTGCCGCTCGGCAGGTATCGGACGATCCCGGCCGAGGCCCTGGCCGGCCGGACCGTCATCGACGCCATGAACCACTGGTGGGAGGTGGACGGGGTCCGCGAGGACCTGGTGGACCCGCGCACCTCCTCCAGCGAGATCGTCCAGGCCTTCCTGGCGGGGGCCCGGGTGGTCAAGGCCTTCAACCACATGGGCTACCACGACCTGGAGGACGGCGCCCGGCCCGCCGGGTCCCCGGACCGACGGGCGATCGCGGTCGCCGGCGACGATCCGGCCGACCTGGACCTGGTGGCGGGCATCGTGGACGCACTCGGGTTCGACCCGGTGGTGGCGGGCCCGCTGGCCGCGGGGGTGCGCCTGGAGCCGGGCACCCCGCCCTTCGGCGCGAACACGAACGCCGACGGGCTGCGCGCGATGATCGCGCGCTTCCCCGAATCCGAGCGGGGGCGCGCGGTGATCGCCGCGCGCGGGGGCGCCCCGGCCTGAAAGCCGCCGGGCACCGGGCGCGGCCGGGGATCCGGCGGCCCGGGAGCCCGGGCACCGTCAGGAGGCGGGGGCCTCGGGACCGCCCCCCGCCGCCAGGATGCCGCGCGCGAAGTGCTGGAAGCGCTCGTTGTCGACCAGGGCGATGCCCTGCTCGGTGTCCACCAGCACCAGCAGCGTGTCCCCCGGCGACAGCCCCAGCAGGTCACGCGCGTCCTTGGGGATCACGATCTGCCCCTTCTCGCCGACCTTGACCGTACCGACGATGTACCGGCCGTCGGGCCCCTGGATCATGCCCTGCATCCGCGCTCGCCCTCCACTCTTCCCACTGGTACTACTTGTTACACTAGTGCGAAAAGTGAGAATACTCCATAACCGCGGAGGGGCCATGGCACGGACCGGGGAACGGATACGGCGGGGACTCGGCGCCCTCGGCGTCACCGGGCGCGAGGCCGTCGTCGACGGAACACGCCTCTCCTACGGGGAGGGACCCGCCTCCGGCCCGCCCCTGCTGCTGGTCCACGGGCAGGGCAGCCGGTGGCAGGACCACCGCCGGGTACTGCCCGGGCTGGTCCGCGACCACCGCGTGTACGCCGTCGACGTCCCCGGCCACGGCCGCTCCGACCGGCTGCCCGCCGGCGCGTACACCAACGCTCACCTGGCCGACCTGCTCGCCGGGTTCGTCGAGCAGGTCGCCGACGGACCGGTCCTGGTCTCCGGGCACTCCTCCGGGGGGCTGCTCGCCCTCGGCCTGGCCGCCCGGCACCCCGGCCTCGTGCGCGGGCTCCTGCTGGAGGACCCGCCGCTGTTCTCGTCGGTCGCCCCCCGCATCGCCGACACCATCGGCGGCGTGCTGCCCCGGCTCGCCACCGCCTACCTGCGCGACCGGCCGGCCCACGACTTCCAGCGGTACTTCGTCGAGCACGGCGACTACTTCGCGTTCTTCGGCCCGTTGGCCCGGCCGCTCACCCGGTACGCGCTGCGGTGGATCGACCGGCACCCCGGGCGGGCCCTGCGCATCGGCTTCCTGCCCGAACTCGTCAACGTGTACTTCGAGGGCATGGCCGAGTACGACCCGGCCTTCGGAACGGCCTGGGACGACGGGGCCTGGTACCGGGGCTTCGACACCGAGGAGGCGCTGCGGTCCGTCTCCGCCCCCGCCGTGCTCGTCCACACCACCTGGTGGCACGACACCCACGGCACCTCCTACTCCGACGGGGGCGTCCTCATGGCCGCGATGGACACCGGCGACGCCGCCCGCGCCGCGCGGCTGCTCGGCGGCGCCGACACCGTCACCGTCGGATCCGGGCACCTGGTGCACTTCGAACGGCCGAAGGAGTACCTGGCGGCGCTGGCCCGGCTGACCGCGCGCCTGCCCTGAGCGGCCGGCCGCCCGCGAACACACACCCGGGTGGGATCGGTCACGTGAAGCGGGGTGACCGGAGTGCCTTTTGTGGAGTTCCCACAAGGTTCGGCTCCAGCTGTGGGCGATTCGGAATATCGCGTGCCCGTGAGCGATCCAGGAGAGTAGAGGCACAAGCAGGGAAAGGCGACCTCCACACCCCGGAGGTCGCCTTCTGTCGTCAAACAATCGGGGAGGTCGGCCGGTGTTCGGTCGTGTCGCCATCGTCAACCGTGGAGAGGCCGCGATGCGGCTCATCCACGCCGTCCGGGAACTTTCCGCCGAAACGGGGGCCCGGATCGAAACGGTCGCCCTGTACACCGATGCCGACCGCAACGCCACCTTCGTGCGCGAGGCCGACATCGCCTACTCCCTGGGCCCGGCCGCGGCCCGGCCCTACCTCGACCACGCCGTCCTGGAACGCGCCCTGGTCGAGACCCGCGCCGACGCCGCCTGGGTCGGCTGGGGCTTCGTCGCCGAGGACCCCGCCTTCGCCGAGCTGTGCGAGAAGATCGGCGTCACCTTCATCGGCCCCAGCGGGGAGGCGATGCGCCGCCTGGGCGACAAGATCGGCGCCAAGCTGATCGCCGAGGAGGTGGGCGTCCCGGTCGCCCCCTGGAGCCGCGGCGAGGTCGCCACCCTGGAGGACGCGCTGCGCGCGGGCGAGGAGATCGGCTACCCGCTGATGCTCAAGGCCACCGCGGGCGGCGGCGGGCGCGGCATCCGCAAGGTGTCCTCCCCCGAGGAGCTGGCCGAGGCCTACGAGCGCACCGGCCAGGAGGCGCTGCGCGCGTTCGGCTCCGGCGTCGTCTTCCTGGAGCGCCTGGTCACCGGCGCCCGCCACGTCGAGGTCCAGGTCATCGCCGACGGCCAGGGCACCGCCTGGGCCCTGGGCGTGCGCGACTGCTCCGTGCAGCGCCGCAACCAGAAGATCATCGAGGAGTCCTCCTCCCCCGTCCTGTCCCCCGGCCAGGTCGCCGAGCTCAAGGCCTCGGCCGAGCGGCTCGCCGTCGCCGTCGGCTACCGCGGCGCCTGCACCGTCGAGTTCCTCTACCACCCCGGCGAGAAGCTGTTCGCGTTCCTGGAGGTCAACACCCGCCTCCAGGTCGAGCACCCCATCACCGAGGTCACCACCGACACCGACCTGGTCCGGCTCCAGCTGCACGTGGCCTCCGGCGGCCGCCTCGAGGGCGCCCAGCCCCGCGAGGAGGGCCACGCCGTCGAGGCCCGCCTCAACGCCGAGGACCCCGACCGCGACTTCGCCCCCTCCCCCGGCCGCATCACCCACCTGCGCTTCCCCGTGGGCCCCGGCATCCGCGTGGACACCGGCGTGCGCGAGGGCGACGAGATCCCCGCCGACTTCGACTCGATGATCGCCAAGGTCATCGCCTACGGCAGCGACCGCGAGCAGGCGCTGGCCCGGCTGCGCCGCGCGATGGCCGAGACCACCGTCGTCATCGAGGGCGGGGCCACCAACAAGGGCTTCGTTCTCGAACTCCTCGAACAGCCCGAGGTCATCGACGCGACCGCCGACACCGGCTGGATCGACCGCGTGCGCGCCCAGGGCCGCCTGGTCGACCACCGGCACTCCGCGGTCGCCCTGGCCGCCGCGGCCATCGAGGCCTACCTGGACACCGAGGAGGTGAGCCGCCGCCGCCTGCTGTCCACCGCGCACGGCGGCCGCCCGCAGGTGCAGCACGACCCGGGCCGCCCGCTGGAGCTCAAGCTCCGCGGGGTCGGCTACCGGGTGCACGTCGCCCGGACCGGGCCGGACCGCTTCCGCGTCGGCGTCTCCGGCGGCGGCGACGTCCACCCCGCCGACGTCTCGGTGGAGCGCTTCGACCGGTACAGCGGCCGGATCACGGTCAACGGCCGCCGGTACCGGATGGTGTCGGCCGTGCACGGTCCGGTCCACCTGGTGGAGATCGACGGCGTCACCCACCGGATCAGCCTCGACGAGGGCGGCGTGGTCCGCTCCCCCGCCCCCGCGCTGGTGGTCGCCACCCCCCTGGCGGTCGGCGACGAGGTCGAGGCGGGCGCGCCGATCCTGGTGCTGGAGAGCATGAAGATGGAGACGGTGCTGCGCGCGCCGTTCCGCGCCCGCGTCCGCGAGTGCCCGGTGTCCGTGGGCGGCCAGGTGGAGACCGGCGCCCCGCTGATGCGTCTGGAGCCGCTGGCCGACGAGGACGCCGGCGCCGCGCGGGAGACCGCGGCCGCCGTCGAGATCGACCTGCCCGCACCGGCCGCCGCCCCCACCGCCGCCGAACGCGCCGAGCGCGGCCTGCGGGACCTGCGCGCCGCGCTGCTCGGCTACGACTTCGACCGCGCCGGGGTCGAGCGGGTGCTGACGGACTACCTGAAGGCGCGCGCCGAACTGGGCGACCGGCCCTCCGAGGGCGAGCTGGAGCTGGTCTCCCTGTTCGCCGACCTGTCCGAGCTGAGCCGCAACCGGCCCGCCGGGACGTCCGACGCCGAGCAGGACGGCCAGGTGCACAGCCCCCGCGAGCTCTTCCACGGCTACCTGCAGAGCCTGGACGTGGAGCGCGCCGGGGTCCCCGCCGCCTTCCGGACCAGGCTCACGGAGGTCCTGGCCCACTACGGCGTCACCGGCCTGGACCGCACCCCCGAGCTGGAGGACGCGGTCTTCCGGATCTTCCTCACCCAGCAGCGGATGGGCACCCACGTGGAGGCCGTGTCCCGACTGCTGCGCGCCTGGCTGTCCGGGGCCGTGCCCGCCCGGTCCCTCACCGAGCGCGCCGGGCTCACCCTGGAGCACCTGGTGGCCGCCACCCAGGTCCGCTTCCCCGCCGTGTCCGACCTGGCCCGCGGCACCGTGTTCCGCTGGTTCACCCAGCCCCTGCTGCGGCGCAACCGAGCCAGGGTGTACGCGGCGGTCCGCGACGACCTGCGCTACCTGGACCGCAACCCCGACGCCCCGGACCGCGCCGAGCGCATCCAGGCCATGGTGGCCGGGTCCGAGCCGCTGGTCCGGCTCATCGGGCAGCGGATCGGGCGGCCCGGCCGCGACCACGCGCCGCTGCTGGAGGTGCTGACCCGCCGCTACTACGGCAACCGCGGCCTGTCCGCGGTCTCCGTCGGGGAGAGCGCGGGCTGCCGGACGGTCACCGCCGACCACGCCGACCCCCGGGGCACCACCCGGCTGTTCACCACCGCGGTGGACATCTCCGCGCTGCCCGCCGCACTGGACGCCGTCGCCGCGGCCGCGGACGGGGCGCCCGAGCGGGGCCTGGCCGCCGACCTCTACATCGGCTGGGAGGACCAGCCCGACGTGGACGCGATGGCGGTGCGCCTGGGCGAGCTGCTCGCCGCCCAGGAGTTCCCGGCGTCCGTGCGCCGCATCACCACCACCGTGGCCGGCGCGGGCGGCAGCGTGATGCACCACCACTTCACGTTCCGCCCCTCCGGGGACGGCCTGGCCGAGGACCGGCTCATCCGCGGCCTGCACCCGCAGCTGGCCCGGCGGCTCCAGCTGCAGCGGCTCCAGGAGTTCGACCTCACCCGGCTGCCCTCCGCCGACGAGGAGATCTATCTGTTCAAGGCCGCGGCCCGCAGCAACCCGGCCGACGAGCGGCTCATCGCGATGAGCCAGGTCCGCGACCTCACCCCGCTGCGCGACTCCGAGGGCCGACTCATCGCGCTGCCCGCCGTGGAGGACACCCTCAGCGGCTGCCTGGAGGCGATCCGCAACGTCCAGGCGCAGCGGCCGCAGAACAAGCGGTTCGACACCAACCGCATCCTCATGTACGTCTGGCCGTCGACCGAGCTCGACCTGGAGGAGCTCGACACCCTCGTGCAGCGCATCCTGCCCACCACCGAGGGCGCCGGACTGGAGGAGGTCCAGTTCGTGGCCCGCCAGCGCAACGCCGAGGGCGAGCTGACCGAGGTCGCCGTGCGGATCACCCTCGACCCCGCCCGGGGTCCGCAGGTGCACATCGACCGCCCCTCGACGGAGCCGGTACCGGTCCTGGACGACTACCGCCAGAAGGTGCTGCGCGCGGCCCGCCGCGGGACCGTCTACCCCTACGAGCTGACCGGCATGCTCGCCGGGCCCGAGGGGTCCTTCGTCGAGCACGACCTCGACGGGAACGGGGCCCTGGTGCCGGTGGACCGCCCCAGGGGCGGCAACACCGCGGCGATCGTGGCGGGCGTCGTCACCACGCCCACCGCACTGCACCCGCAGGGCGTCACGCGGGTGGTGCTGTTCGGCGACCCGACCAAGGCCCTGGGCGCCCTGTCCGAGCCCGAGTGCTCGCGGGTGATCGCCGCCCTGGACCTGGCCGAGCGGATGGGGGTGCCGCTGGAGTGGTTCGCCCTGTCGGCGGGCGCCCGGATCTCGATGTCCTCCGGCACCGAGAACATGGACTGGGTGGCGGCCGCGCTCCGGCGCATCGTCGAGTTCACCCAGGCCGGGGGCGAGATCAACATCGTGGTCGCGGGTATCAACGTCGGCGCCCAGCCGTACTGGAACGCCGAGGCGACGATGCTCATGCACACCAAGGGCATCCTGGTGATGACGCCGGACTCGGCGATGGTGCTGACGGGCAAGCAGTCGCTGGACTTCTCCGGCGGCGTGTCCGCCGAGGACAACTTCGGCATCGGCGGCCACGACCGGGTCATGGGCCCCAACGGCCAGGCCCAGTACTGGGCGCCCGACCTGGCCGGCGCCCGCGACGTGCTGATGGCGCACTACGACCACACCTACGTCGCCGCGGGCGAGGACGCGCCGCGCCGGGCGCGGACGAACGACCCCGTCGACCGCGACGTGTCCTCCTACCCGCACCGGGTCGAGGGCAGCGACTTCGGCACCGTCGGGGAGATCTTCTCCACCGAGCACAACCCGGACCGCAAGAAGCCCTTCGACATCCGCACGGTGATGCGCGCCCTGTCCGACCTGGACCACCCGGCGCTGGAGCGCTGGGCGGGCATGGCCGACGCCGACACGGCGGTGGTCCAGGACGTGCACCTGGGCGGCCACCCGGTCTGCCTGGTGGGCATCGAGTCGCGGTCGGTGCCGCGGCGCGGCTTCCCGCCCGCGGACGGCCCGGACACCTACACCGCGGGCACGCTGTTCCCGAAGTCGTCCAAGAAGGTCGCCCGGGCGATCAACGCGGCGTCGGGGAACCGGCCTCTGGTGGTGCTGGCGAACCTCTCCGGGTTCGACGGCTCCCCGGAGTCGATGCGCGCCCTCCAGCTGGAGTACGGCGCGGAGATCGGCCGGGCGATCGTCAACTTCGACGGCCCCATCGTGTTCTGCGTGATCTCCCGCTACCACGGCGGCGCGTTCGTGGTGTTCTCCAAGGCCCTGAACCCGAACATGACGGTGCTGGCCCTGGAGGGGTCGTTCGCGTCGGTGCTCGGCGGCGCCCCGGCGGCGGCCGTGGTGTTCTCCGGCGAGGTGGACAACCGCACCGCGCGCGACCCGCGCGTGGTGGAGCTGCAGAACCGGGTGGCCGAGACCAGCGGTGCCGAGCGGGCCGAGCTCAACACCCGCCTGGCCGAGGTCCGGTCCTCGGTGCGGGCCGAGAAGCTCGGCGAGGTCGCCGCGGAGTTCGACCGGGTGCACAGCATCCAGCGCGCGGTCGAGGTGGGCTCGGTGGACGCGATCATCGGCGCCGCGGAGCTGCGGCCGCGGATCATCGAGGCCATCGAGCACGGCCTCGAGCGCTGACCGGCGCCCGAGAGGGACCCGGAGGGGCCCGGCGGATCTCCGCCGGGCCCCTTTCGCGCACCCGGAGGCCCAGACGGGGGCCGGGTCCGCGCGGCACCGGATCGGCGTCGCGCCGGGGTCCCCCGGAGGCGGGGTTCCCGGAGGGGCCACAATACGGTGCGGGTGCCGGGAACGGACCGCACCCGCACGCGGGAGGAGTCGTCGGGGTGTACGTGGGGAAGTTCGGGCCGGAGGGGGCCCCGACCGTGCTGCTGCTGCACGGCGGGGGTGTCGCCGGGTGGATGTGGGAACCGCTGCGGGTACGGCTCGGGGACGGGCTGCGGCTGGTCGTCCCCGACCTCCCCGGACACGACCGCAGTGCCGACGAACCGTACCGTTCGCACGAACGGACCGTGCGGGAGCTGGCCGGCGTCCTCGCGCAGGAGCGGTCGGACGGCCCCGCGGCGGTGGTCGGCTTCTCCCTCGGCGCCCAGCTCGCGGTGCTCCTGGCCGCGCACCGGCCCGACCTCGTCGACCGGGCCGTGGTGGTGAGCGCGCAGGCAGTGCCCACGCCGTTCCCCTCGTTCACGGTCGGCCTGGTCGGCGCGACCTCGGGGCTCGCGCGCCGCAGGTGGTTCGCCCGGCTCCAGGCCCGGGAGCTGTTCGTCCCCGAGGCCCTGATGGAGGACTACCTCCGCACCTCGGCGACGATCTCCCGGCCGACCCTGACGGCTGTCGTCGGCGAGAACATCCGCTTCACCGTGCCCGGAGGCTGGCCTCGCTTCCCCGGCCGGGCCCTCGTGCTCGCGGGCGCCCGGGAGCGAGGGCTCATGCGGGACTCCGCCCGCGCCCTCCACGAGGCGCTCCCCGGCAGCGGTCTCGCCGTCGTCGGGGAGTGCGGGCACGGCATCCCCCTGCAACGGCCGGAATGGCTCGCGGAGCGGCTGCGGGAGTGGCTGTAGCCGCGCACACCTCCGCCCCGGGCGGCACGGGTTCCGGGCGGCACGGAACGGGAGCGCGCGGTCGGCGCCGGTCACCGTGGACGTCCGGGCCGTGACCGCGCGGGCGGCCGCCGGTGGGCCCGCGGTCACTCCGCCACATTTTCCGCCTTACCGTCCTTGACGCGCCCCCGGCGCCACGAAAGCCTCTGAGCGACAGCCGATTCGGGTGAGCGACGGCGGCCGCGCCGTCCACCCGGGCGCCTCCCCCACGTCCCCCGTCCCCCACCCCCGTCGCCGAGCACGTCGACCTCCCCCGGTGTGAGTGCCGTCCCGTGGTCCCGCGGCCGATCCGATCGAACCCGTCCGCCCCCGCCCGAACGGCGGTGGCGCCACTTGCCGTGGACGCAGGGCCATCCGCCCGCTCCGCGCCGAGCGAGAAGGACGCGATGGGACACAGGACATGGAACGGGTCGCGGCGCGCACGCCGCACCGGGCTCGCCGTCGGGGCCGCCGCCGCGCTGCTGCTTCCGACGGCGGTGCCCGCGGCCGCCGGGTCCGGGGCGGCGACACTGGAACTCGACGAGCCGTCGGTGGTGGAGGTCTTCCTGGACGACCGGGACGAGCTCGACCGCCTCGTGGAACTGGGCGGCGACATCGCCCGGCTGGACGCGGCGGACGGGCACGGGTTCGTCGCCCAGGCCGTGGTCGGCCCCTTCGACCTGGAGGCGTACAACGAGGCCGGGTTCACCTTCGGCGAGGTGCTCTACACCGCGTCCGACGCCGAGGACCGCATCGAGGAGCGCGAGGAGACCATCGCCCGGCTCCAGGCCGAGAACGGACCCCACGACACGGCCAGGGCGCTGTCGGCCACCGACGGGCTCGAGGTCCTGCGGGCGGACTACTTCGAGGGCCGCAACGGCGCCTACCTGTCCGTGGAGGTCCGCTCCGACTTCGGACAGGCCGAGAACTTCCAGCTGACCGTGGAACGCGACGCCGGGCCCGGCACGGAGTTCGGCGACGGCGGCACCCAGACCCTGAACCGCTTCGTCGACGTCGGGGTGTACATGTACCACCGCGGCCAGGCCCCGGTGGAGGAGAGGCCCGAGCGCATCCGGGTGACCGGCCCGCACGGCGGCAGCGCCGTCGCGGAGGTCACCGAGTGGCTGCCGGACCCCGGCGGACCCGGGGACCCGCTTCCCTACACCGACTTCCTCAACGCCTACATGACCCCGGCCGAGCTCTACGACCGGATCCACCAGATCGCCGAGGAGTACCCGGACATCGCGGAGGTCATCGAGCTCCCCCACACCACCAACGGCTACCGACGCCACGCCCAGGCGATCCTCGGCGTGGGCGTCGACGGGCGGGACGCGGCCCGCGGCGTGGTCGTGGAGACGCTCGCCTACGGCCACGAGGGCGGCAACGACATCGTCGTGGACCTGGTCGACCCCGCGGCGCCCGACTCGGAGCTGTCGGCCGGGGTGGCGGGCGACGTGATCACCGTCAGCCTGGCCACCGACGGCGACGGTGCGATCACCACGACCGCGGCGCAGGTCGTGGCGGCGGTCAACGCCGAGGCCGGCCACCTGGTCCGCGCCTTCACCTTCCGGGGCAACGCCGGGGACGGGGTGGTGCGGGCCGAGAGGGTCGGGGCCGACGACTTCCTCAACGCGCCCGACGACGTGTCCCGCGAACCGGCTCCGGTCTACGCCCTGCGCATCGGCGCCACCCGGGACGGCTCCAAGACCGGTGTGCTGGGGTACGCCCAGGAGCACGCCCGCGAGTGGCAGACGCCGCTGGTGACCATCGAGACCGCCGAACGCCTGGTGCGCAACTACGGCATCCACGACACCACCACCGAGCTGGTGGACGAGCTGGACATCTTCCTGATGCCCTCGTTCAACCCCGACGGAGCGAACTACTCCTTCTACGACGTCCCGCTGCACCGCAAGAACATGACCAACTACTGCGGCACCGACGGCGCCCGCGACCAGTGGGCCGTGGCCCAGGGGGCGCAGTGGGGCGTGGACAACAACCGCAACTACGGCGCTTACACCCTCTGGGACGGCTACTCCGGGGCCTCCTTCAGCTGCACCGGCGGCACCTTCGCCGGACCCGAGGAGCTGGGCCCTCTCTCACAGCCGGAGAACCGGAACCTGGTGTGGCTGGTCGACACCCACGACAACATCGACTTCTCCATGAACATCCACTCCTCGGGCGACTACTTCATGTGGTCCCCGGGCGCCTACATCGCCGACGGGCGCGTCTCCACCCCCCGCCCGACGGCGATGCAGGAGGCCTACTTCTGGGAGTCGTCGGCGAGCATCCTGGGCGCGATCAAGGAGCACCGCGGCACCGTGGTGACCCCGGCCCGCACGGGTCCGATCATCGACGTGCTGTACTCCGCGGCGGGCAACTCCGGTGACCACCTCTGGTACGAGAACGGGATCTTCGCCTGGAACTTCGAGCTGGGCCAGGCGGGGTTCCAGCCGCCGTGGGAGGAGGCCCACGCCCAGGGCATGGAGTACGCCAACGGCCTGTACGACATGCTGGAGGTGGCCCTGGCCCACCAGAACGACCGGTACCGGCCGCGCTCGGGCGTCTCTCCGCGCCCCGGCGGGCACTCCGGCCCGGTGGAGGTCGCCTTCGAGACCAGCGAACCCGCGGAGATCTACTACACCCTCGACGGCAGCCGTCCGGACTTCGACTCCCCCAGGCTGGAGCTGACCGGGGTGCGCGGGGGCCTGGAGACCCTGCGGATCGAGGAGACGACCACCGTCCACTGGTTCGCGGTCGACGTCGCGGGCAACGTCGAGGGGGGCTACGACCCCGAAGGCAGGGCCCGGAACCACCGCAGGGGCACCTGGGTCATCAGGCCCTGACCCCCGGCGGGGCACCGGGCGGCCCGGCGGGACCCCCGTCCCGGCCGGGCCGCTCCGCACCGGGGCGCGGCGGCCCGGAGAAGTCGGCCTCCGTCATCCCGGCGGGGTGGCCGGGCGGCCACCGCACCAGCTCGACGCGGTGGCCGTCCGGGTCGGTGACCCAGGCCGTCCACATGCCCGGGCCGAGCTCCGCCGGGGGATCCGCCGCGATCCCCCGCGCGGCGAGGACGGCGACCAGCGCGTCGAGGTCGTCCACCTGGACGACGAGGTGGTCGACGGCGCCGGTGTCCCGGACCGGCCGAGCGGGGTCGTGGACGAGTTCGAGGCTGACGAACGGGTCGTCGGGCAGCCGGAGCATGGTCAGGCTCCCGAGCTCCGTCTCGGGGACGCGGCCGACCTCGAGGTAGCCGAGTGCCGTGTAGAAGGCGAGCGAGCGGTCCAGGTCGGTGACCCGCAGCCCCAGGTGCAGCATCCTCATACCCGGCACGGTAGGCGCCCCCGGGCCCGGACACCACCCCCGCGCCGGGGCGCGGGCGCACCGGCGAAGACCCGGGGGCGGCCCGCCCCTGGAATTCCGGCAGGGCCGGCACCCGGGCGGGAGTGCGGCGGCGCGGCCGAACGCAGAGCCTCTCCGGCGGCCTCGGCCCGCCGCCCGGCATGGCCGCCCCGGACCCGGGAGGACCGCGGACCACCGCGTGGCGACGGCCGCCGGGCCCCGGTCACGGTGCTCCGGGCGTCGGGACACGACCGGACGTCCGCTCGGCCGGGCTCCGCCGCCCGGCCCCGACGGGCCGCCGCCGGGCGGCCCGTCGAACGTGTGGCACGCGCCACCGCACGAAGACCCCAGGAGCCGAACAGGGTTCGGCGAAACCCCTGATCCTCCGCACGGAGAGCAGTACCTGTTGCGTCGGACCGTCGATGTGTCGACCATTGCCCACCAGCGGAAGCACGCTCCGACCACCGGTCGTGGAGCCATGTCGTGCCGGCGAGACGGATCCGGCATCCCCCGCGTGCCCGCACACGACAAGGAGCGAACATATGGATGCGCTGAACAGCGCCATCGTGGGCCTGAACGATGTCCTGTGGGCCTATCTGGTCATCCCCCTGCTGGCCATCGTCGGCGTCTACTTCACGGTGCGCTCCGGCGCGGTCCAGATCCGGCTGCTGCCCGAGATGCTGCGCTCCCTGCGCAGCGACCCGGAGACGGCCCCGGACGGGCGCAGGGCCATCTCGGCGTTCCAGGCGTTCTCGATCTCGGCGGCCTCCCGGATCGGGACGGGCAACATCGTCGGGGTGGCGGTCGCGATCGCCCTCGGCGGTCCCGGCGCGGTGCTCTGGATGTGGCTGATGGGCATCGTCATGGGTTCGGCCGCGTTCGTCGAGTCCACCCTCGCCCAGCTGTTCAAGGTCAGGGACAGGGCCGGGTTCCGCGGCGGCCCGGCGTACTACATGACGCTCGGGCTCAAGGCGAGGTGGATGGGAGTGCTGTTCGCCGTCGCCATCATCTTCACCTTCGGGTTCGCGTTCAACGCGGTTCAGGCCAACAGCATCGCCGGCGCCGTGAGCGGGTCGGTGTCGACCGCCACCGGCGCCCAGGCCCCCGGGTGGATCGCGCCCGCCGTGGGCGCCGCCCTGGCCGTCCTCGCCGCGCTCGTGATCTTCGGCGGTGTGCGCCGCATCGCCCACGTCGCGCAGACCCTGGTGCCGTTCATGGCGCTGACCTACCTCGTCATCGGCGTGGTCGTGGTCGCGATGAACATCGACCAGGTCCCCGCGGTGCTCTCCGACATCGTGGCCTCCGCGTTCGGCCTGCGCGAGTTCGGCGCCGCGGGCGTCGGCACGGCGATCATGATGGGCATCCGCCGCGGCCTGTTCTCCAACGAGGCGGGCATGGGCTCGGCCCCCAACGCGGGGGCGACCGCCTCGGTCAGCCACCCGGTCAAGCAGGGCCTGGTGCAGACGCTCGGCGTGTACTTCGACACCCTCGTCATCTGCTCGGTGACCGCCTTCATCATCCTGGTGTCCGACCCCGTGTACGGCGAGGAGGTCGGCGCCGAGCTCACCCAGCGGGCACTGGAGGCCAACCTCGGCTCCTGGGCCCTGCACCTGCTCACCGTGATCATCTTCCTGCTGGCGTTCACGTCGCTGGTCGGCAACTACTACTACGGCGAGTCCAACCTGCGGTTCCTGACCGGCCTCCCGGCGGCCCTGCCGGTGTACCGGGCGGCCGTGGTCGCCATGGTGTTCCTGGGCGCCGTCGCCTCGCTGGACCTGGTGTGGAGCTTCGCCGACGTCACCATGGGGCTCATGGCCGTGATCAACCTGGTCGCGATCGCCCCGCTCGGTGCGCTCGCCCTGCGCCTGCTCGCGGACTACCGGGAGCAGCGCAGGCGGGGCCTGGACCCGGTCTTCACCCGGGACCGGATGCCCGACGTGACCGGTATCGAGTGCTGGGAGGCCGCCCCGGCCGACGAGCGCTCCGTCCCGGACGCCCGCTGACCCCGGCGGACCACGCCGACCGCTCCACGGGTGCGGCCCGGCCCCGCCGCGGGACCGGGCCGCACCCCGACCCAGGACCCTCCGAGACGAGAAGGACACAATGCGCCAGGTCGTGCTGATCAGCACCGGCGGAACGATCGCCAGCCGCAGGATCGGGGACGGATACGCCGCCACGCTGACCGGACCGCAGATCCTCGAGGGCAGCGGTGTCTCCGACGGCCCGCGGGTGCGGGTCCGGGACCTGTTCACGGTGAACAGCTCGGCGCTCACCACGGCCCAGCAGCTGACCCTGCTGGGCGCCGTGCACGAGGCGCTGGCCGACGACGGGGTCGACGGGGTCGTGGTGACCCACGGCACCGACACGCTGGAGGAGTCGGCGTTCCTGGTCGACCTGCACCACGGCGACGACCGGCCGGTGGTGTTCACCGGTGCGCAGCGGCCGCCGGACCACGTCGACAGCGACGCCCCGGCCAACCTCCGCGACGCCCTGGCCGTCGCCGCCGACGGACGCGGCCTGGGCGCGCTGGTGGTGTTCGACGGCCTGGTGCACGCCGCACGCGGCACCATGAAAGGGCACACGCTCGCCGTCGACGGGTTCGGCGACCCGTCCGGCCCGCGGGTCGGCGAGGTCGCCGGGGGCCGGGTGCTCGTCCGGCACCGGCCTCCGCGGCCGGAGCCGCTCCCGCCGCCGGTCCCCAGCGCTCCCGCTCCCCGGGTCGACATCGTCATGCACCACGCGGGCGCCGATCCGCTGCTGCTGCGGGCCGCCGTCGCGGCCGGGGCCCAGGGCGTCGTGCTGGCCGGCGCGGGCGCAGGCAACGCCGCCCCGTCGTTCGTCGACGCCGTCGCCGAGGCGGTCTCCGCCGGAGTGCTGGTCGCGCTCACCACCCGGGTGCCCGCGGGGCCGGTCACCGGGATGTACTCCGGTGGCGGCGGGGTCGACCTGATCGCGGCCGGGGCGGTGCCGAGCGGAACCCTGCGCGCGCCGCAGACCCGGATGGCCGTGCTCTCCGCCCTGCTGCACCACACCGACCCGGCGGAGCGCACCGCGACGCTGCGTCGGCTGCTCGCCGCCGCCCCCTGAGCCGGATTCCTCCCCGTATGCGGTCCGTATCATGGGGAGCTATGGCCGCCGCAATCGAACTCGACGCGATCGACTGGGCCATCCTCGAACAGCTCCAGAAGGACGCCACGATCCCCAACAAGCAGCTGGCGGAGCAGTTGGGGATCGCCCCGTCGACCTGTCTGCTGCGCGTCCGCAGGCTGCGCGAGAGGGGCGTCATCACCGGGATCCACGCGCACGTGTCGTCGACGGCCATCGGGCTGGCGATGAACGCGATCCTGGCGGTGCAGGTGCGCCCGCACACCCGCGAGGTCTTCACCCGGTTCGTCGACTTCGCCATCGCCCTCCCGGAGACCCGCTCGCTCTACCACGTCAGCGGCGCCGAGGACTTCCTGGTCCACGTGGTGGTGGGCGACGCCGAACACCTCCAGCAGCTCGTGCTCGACGTGATGTCGCAGCGCTCCGAGGTGACCCGGGTGCAGAGCTCGGTCGTGTACGAGCAGACGGAGTTCCACGCCCTGCGCTCGCCCGACTCGCGCCAGCGCCGCCCGCCCCTGATCGCGCCCCGCCTGCGCGCCCGCACCGCCACCCGCCAGGACGCCCCGCCGAAGTAGCCCCGCCCGGGGCGGCCGAAGACCCCGGCGGGGACGCCCCGCGGGCGAAGCCCGCGCATGGGGCGGGACGACCCGCCTCCGGGGAGCCCGAGGCCGCGACACCGCCGCGTGGGGCGGCTCGGATCGTCCCCGGAGGAACCGGCCACGCCCCGCGAGGCGCGGCCCCGCGTTGCGGGAGAGGACCTCACCCACCCCGCCGGTCTGCACGGCCTCGGACACAGGGGGTGCCTCGGGGGACTCGGGGGTCTCCCCCGGGAAGCACGAAGGACGACCCTGCGAGGCGGCCGAAGGCCCCCGAGCAGGATCCTCCCGGAGTGGAGTGGACCCTGCGCAGGCCGACCACAACCCTGCCCACTTCGTCGCCAAGCTCGAAGCCCTCCTCCGCGAGCTGCCCGCACCGACAGCGCCCCTCCCCCAGCACAAGAAACCCACGAAGAAGCCGGGCACCGCGAAGCGCCTCAAGCCCCACGAGGCAGACGAGCTGATCACCGCCTACCGAGCAGGCATGAACGTCTGCACACTGGGGGAGCGCCTCGGCATCACCCGGCAGACGGTGAATGCCGTCCTCGAACGCCACCGCGTTCGGACGCGATGGAACTGCCGATCCACGAAGCGGATTCGATGATCGCCCACCGGACTTGTGGTCCATGCCTGGGCGTGAGACCCGATCCTTGTACACCAGCACCGCCAGGAGGTTACACTTATTACAGTTAATGAGGAGGGCGACATGGCCACAACACTGAACAGAGTGGTGGAGGACCTCGCTCCGCCGGCGTCGGAAGAGCAGCGGGAAGCCACCCGAGCAGCGATCAGCCAGATCCTCAGCGACACAGCACAGGTGGCACTGAGTCTGCCCGGCGGAGAAGAGTACCGACTCGACAGAGACGAACTGCGAGTTCTCCTGGCGATCGCCCTTGCCAGGGCGAACGGCCAACGCGTCTCCGTCATCAGCCACGACGTGATGCTCAGCCCACAGCAGGCGGCCGAACTGCTCGGTGTGTCCCGGCCTATGGTGTACCGCTTCATCGAGCGCGGCGATCTGGCCGCAACACGGGTGGGCACGCACTGGAGGCTTCTGACCGCGGACGTACTCACGCTTGCGGAGCGTCGAACGCGACTCGCCGACGGTGTTGACACCGGACTCGACCACGTTGCCCGGGCAATGGCTTCCTCGCGCCGAGGAACCGCAGCCAAGGATGGAGCGAAGGAGAGTTGGCGTGCAGCGACTCCCGAGCAGAAGGAAGCATCTTTGGAGCGGGTACGTCGCAGGACGAGGAGCCGGCGTCAGTGAACGAGGGAGGTTCCCTTCTGGGTGTCGTACTGGACGCAAACGTCTACATCGACGCTGTCAGTGGCGACAACCTGGAGGTTCTCGGTGACCCGCTGGAGTTCGACGGCATACCGTCACTTCCTCCCCGGCGGGTGCATCCAAGCCTGCACGTCCTCGGAGTTATCCGTGATGGCGGGATCCTGGGACGGGGATATGCCTTGGAGGTCAGCGAGCACATCCTCGCCATGGTCGATCACAGGCTGATCGACGCAGGATGGATGGAATCGGATGTGGACGCCTACATCGATCTCATCTGCGATCTGGCCGAGCTGTCCGGAGGCGGCTACTACAGGGACGTTCCGCAGACGCAACATGACTGCGAGGACCCCGAGGACAATCTCATTCTCGACCTGGCTGCCTTCACCGATGCATCTCTGATCGTCAGCAACGACAGTGACCTGCTCGTTCTCGGTCGTCCGAACGGGTGGAAAGGTCGGGGCATCGTTTCTCCCGCCGACTTCACCAAGCGAGCCGAAGCCGCGATGCGTTACAGGTGAGACGGTCACGCCGAAGGCACTGGCGGTCGCCCGCACCGGGGCGATCGGAAGTTCCCTGGAGGGAGAACGAGACGACCCTGCGAGGCGGCCGAAGGCCCCCGAGCAGGATCGTCCCGAGTCCGTGGGCGCGAAGGGACTCGAACCCCTGACCTATTGCTTGTAAGGCAATTGCTCTGACCAGCTGAGCTACGCGCCCTTGCGTCGCAGGCGATCATACCGCTTCGCGGAGGCGGCCCGCGCGCGGTCGTCCGCGCCCCGGTTCAGGCCAGGGCGCGCAGTTGTTCGAGGTAGTCCTCGGTGTCGCGGGGCTCGGAGATCGGCGCGAGCACGGTCCAGCGGACGACGCCCTCGGCGTCGATGAGGAAGGTGCCCCGGCGGGCGGTGCCCCGCCCGGGGTCGAGGACGCCGTAGGCGTCGGCGACGGCACCGTGCGGCCAGAAGTCGGAGAGCAGCGCGAACGGGAACGCCTCCCGGTCCGACCAGGTGCGCAGGGCGAAGACCGAGTCCACCGAGATGGCCAGGACCGTGCCCAGTTCGGCGAGCTCGGTGTGGCGTGCGGCGAGCTCGGCGAGCTCGGCGGAGCACACCCCGGAGAACGCCAGCGGGTAGAACACCGCCAGGACCGGCCGGCCGCGCAGCGCGGACAGGGTGGTGTCCCGTCCGTACTGGTCCTGGAGGGTGAAGTCGGGGGCGACGGCCCCCGGTGAGATGTCCGTCATGCTTCGTTCGTTCGGTCGTGTGCGGGCGTCCCTCAGCGCCGCGCGCCCGCAGGCGGGACGCGCGGCACCGGATTCCTCACCCCGTACGGGTGACGTCCGTCACCGCTTGGGCACGACCAGGCGCGTTCCCGACCAGTCCGCCCCGACGCTCACCGCACTGGTCTGGGACAGACCGGAGGTGCTGGCCGCCTCGGCGACGTCGTTGGGGGACACGTGCAGTTCACGGCCCGCTTTGGGAGTCAGGACCAGGATCGTGCCGCCGTCCGCGATGGTGGTCACCACGTCGACGAGGGCGTCGGTCAGGTCGTCCTCCTCATCGGATCGCCACCACAGCAGCGCCGCATCGACGTCACCGTCGTAATCCTCGTCGACCAGCTCCTCACCGGTGAGCTCGGCGATGGATGCGCGCAGGCCCTCGTCGACGTCGTCGTCGAACCCGAATTCCTGCACCACCTGACCCGGCTTGAATCCGAGTCGGTCAGCCAAGCCACGCTCGCTCTGTGCCTGGCCCGCGGTCGCGCTCACGAAAGTTCTCCTCCACAGATGGTTTTTCTCAATCTTGCCTGCACGAAGCAGTTGTCACAACGATGCCGGGCCTTTTCCGCCACCCGTCACATGCACCCGCGACCATCGCTGATGGCCTAGTTCACACGCTAGCGGGCCCCTCCGTCAACGTATCCCCCTCGCAGGGCCGCCCTCACGGCTCACCCGGAGGAGAGGAAGGACAGCCGTACCGTGCGGTCGGGGTTGTCCACGTTGAGGTCGACCACGGCGATGGACTGCCATGTTCCCAGTCCGAGACGGCCCGAGAACACCGGAACGGTGGTCTGCGGCGCGATGTAGGCGGGCATGACGTGCGACCTGCCGTGTCCCCGCGACCCGTGCCGGTGCCGCCACCGGTCGTCGGCGGGCAGCAGGTCGTCGAGGTTGGCCAGGAGGTCGTCGTCGGAGCCCGCGCCGAGTTCGATGATCGCCACACCCGCGGTGGAGTGCGGGACGAAGACGTTGAGCAGTCCGTCCCCTCCGCTCTGGGCGACGAATTCGTCGCACCGGCCGGTGATGTCGGTGATGCTCTCCGATCCGCCGGTGTGCAGCTCCAGGATCTGTGTCCGCATAGCGCCACCTTCGCGCAGGCCGGGCTCTCGTGCAACCATCCCGTTTTCGGCCTGTGGATGGCGATACGGTCCGGGAGGGGCCATACTCGTCCACTACGTGAGCCGACCCGGCCGAAACGAGGGAGAACGGTGACCGCCTCTTTACCGCTGGGGCCCGTGCTGCGGCATGTCGGCCCGACCAGCGCCACCGTGTGGGTGCAGGCGTCCGCGCCCGGCCGGGTCCGGGTGGTGGCGGACGGCGGTGTGACGGCGGTCGCGGACACGTTCACCGTGCACGGCCACCACTATGCGGTGTGCGAGGTCACAGGTCTGGAGCCGGGGTCGGTGCTGCCCTACGAGGTGTTCCTGGACGAGGAGCGGGTGTGGCCGGAACCGGGGTCGGCGCTGCCGCCGAGCACGCTGCGCACCCTCGCCCCGGACGCACCGACCCGGCTGCTGTACGGCTCGTGCCGCACCCCCACCGGCGACGCCCCCGAGGGGGTGGTCGGCTACGGGCCCGACCTGCTGCGCGCGACGGCCCGGCGGCTGGCCCGGGAGCCGGTGGAGGGGAACCTGGTGCTGCTCCTCATCGGCGACCAGGTGTACGCCGACGAGGTCCAGGAGCCGATGCGCGCGTTCCTGCGCGGGCACCGGGAGGGCACCGGCGCCGACGGCCCCGCGGACGAGGTCGTCCACTTCGACGAGTACGCCGAGCTGTACCGGCAGGCGTGGAGCGACCCGCAGGTGCGGTGGCTGCTGTCGACGGTGCCGACCCTGATGGTGTTCGACGACCACGACATCCGCGACGACTGGAACACCTCGGCGGCCTGGCGGCGCGACATGGACGCCCGCCCCTGGTGGCGTACCCGGATCACGGCCGGGCTGGGCGCCTACTGGGTGTACCAGCATGTGGGCAACCTCTCCCCCGAGGCCCGGGACAAGGACCCGTTGTGGGTGCGGGTACGGGCCGCCCGCGTCGACGCCGGGGACGAGGTGGACGCGTTCGCCCTGCGGGCCCACGAGGAGCCGGAGTCCTACCGGTGGAGCCACCGCCACGACATCGGCGGGGTGCGGGTGCTGATGCTGGACACCCGGTGCGGCCGCGCCCTGGGCGAGGGCGACCCCTCGGACGGCTCCCGGTCCATCCTGGGCCCGTCCGGGCACGCCTGGCTGGACGACCACCTGACCGGGGGCCCCGACCACGTGGTGGTGGCCTCGACGGTGCCGGTGCTGCTGCCGCCCGCGGTGCACCACCTGGAGGCGTGGAACGAGGCGGTGTGCGCGGGCGCATGGGGAGGATGGCTGCGCGGGCCCGCCGAACGGCTGCGCCAGGCCCTGGACCTGGAGCACTGGGGCGCCTTCCGGTACTCGTTCGGGCGGCTGGCGGACACGGTGGGCCGGGTGGCGCGCGGCGAGCGCGGTCCGGCCCCGGCGTCGGTGCTGCTGCTCAGCGGAGACGTCCACTTCTCCTACACCGCCCCGGTCCGGCACCGCGACGTCGGCGAGGGCGGTTCGGCGATCCTCCAGCTGGTGTCCTCCCCCCTGTGCAACCGGCTGCCGGCGAACTTCCGCCGGATGGCGCGGCTGTCGGCGAGCGCGCCGGTGCACCTGGCGGGGCGGATCATGACGTGGCTGGCACGGGTGCCGCCCTCCCCGCTGCGCTGGCGGCTGTCCTCGGGGCTCTACTTCGGCAACACCATCGGCGAGGTGTCCTTCACCGGCCGCACCGCGCAGGCCCGCTGGTACCACATGGCCGAGGGCGGGCCTGACGCCCTGCCCGAGGTGCACTCCACCGTCGACGTGTGAGCCCCGAGAGGGTCCGGGGCGCCCCACGGCCCCGCCCGTGCCACTCGGACCGCGGACCGCGGGCACACCCCCTGCCCGTGCCCGCGGAGCGGACCGACCGGCCCTCCCGTGCCCACAGGGCCGCTCGGGCGCGCTCCGCCTTCCACGGCCCGGCGCGGCCGCTGGGCGGGGCCCACGAGGTGTGGGCGCCCGGGGCCCGGAACGCGGCCCGGCCGTCCTGCGGGCAGGGTGGCGCCGGTGTCTCGCCCGGGCCGGTCGAAAAGCGCCGCCCCCGGGCCGAGCGGACCGGGGGCGGGGGGTGCGGCCCGGAGCCGGCCGCGGGGTCGGGGCGGCGGCTCCGGAACCGGTCAGGGCTTGTGCGGGTGGGGCCGGGTGGTGGAGTGGCCGCGGCGGTTCCTGCGCACGGCCAGGCCCAGGGCCCCGCTGCCGCGCTCGATGATCTGCCGGGCGGCCCGGTTGACGGTGGCGCGCGGCCCGGACTCCTCGCGCTTCTTCTGCGCCGCGTCCTCCGACGTTCCGTCGGACGCCCCGTCCCCGTCGGCGGCCTCGCCGCCCAGGTGCGGGAGCACCGCGGTGGGCTTCACCTCGGTCAGGTGCGGCAGGACCGCGGTGGGCTCCTCGCCGTCCTCGTTCCCCCCGGTGCCGCGCGGCGCGTCCCCCGCCGGGTCGGCGCCCAGGTGCGGGACGACCTCGGTGGGCTCGTCCGCCCCGGCGGCCGGCGGGGCCACCGGGCGGAGCAGGTCGGTGCGCTCGTTGGCGGACACCGCCTCCTCACCGCCGTGCTCGGCCTCCTCGCGGACGGCCCTGCGCCAGGCCCGCTCGGCGAGCTTCTGCCGCATGGACTCGCGGGAGCGCTCGATGCGGTGGGACCGCCAGGCCCTGACCGCCGGGGTGACGATCGGCCAGGTCACCTTGGCCGGGCGGGAGAGCGCGTGCCACAGGTACGCGGTGGTGCCCCACGCCTCCATGGCGCGGCGGGCCCGGGTGATGGTGAAGAAGGTCGGCATCGCCAGCAGCAGCTGCGGCACGGCCAGCGCCAGGGCCGCCAGCAGCGGGTACAGCCCGCCGCCCACCAGCGCCGCCGCGGCCCCGATCACCATCGTGGTCAGGGCCAGGGCGATGCGCAGCCCGGTGAACTGGCGGAACCGGTGCAGCGCCCGGCGGGCGGACACCGGCGGGGCCAGCCCCTCGGGCAGGGGGGTGGGCTGGACGATGAGCGACATCAGCAGCGTGCCCACACCCACACACGTCGCCAGCAGGATCGTCCACCCCGCCGCCGACAGGGAGCCGCCCACGAGCAGGGCGACCAGCCCGACCACGGGAAGCGGCGCGGGCAACCAGAACAGCACCCGTCTGCGCAGCTCGCCCTCCTGCGTCGGCTGGAGAACGAACTCGGCCACCGGATTGTCGGTCCAGGACCATTTCCTCGGTCGTTCGACCACTGCCTTGACCCCCAAGAACGTCGTGACCCGACGGTGCGCGAAAGCCCCCGCCCGGGAGTGTCCTCGAACCGGGCGGACCTCGCGCTTCACCGTTACAAAGCTATCCCTTTTCATGCGGTCCCCGGTCGCACACGGGCAGTGATACACATACCCGGCGCAGGTGAAACTCGGATAAGGGCGCACGCATGGTGGGCTAACGATCAGGTTACGGCCCGGGTTCCGGGTTAGACAGGGTCCGGGCCGCTCAGCGACGAACGACACATTCCGCGTCAGCCCTCCCCGGCCCCCGCGAGCCGTCCCAGCGCGACGGCGATCCGCAGCACGAACGATCCCCGCCCGTCGGAGGGCGTGTGCCCGGTCAGCTCGGCGATCCGGCTCAGCCGGTAGCGCACCGTGTTGGGGTGGACGAACAGCATGCGGGCCGTCGCCTCCAGCGACGACGCGTGCTCCAGGTACACCGACAGGGTGTCCAGCAGCGGTGACCCGGCGCCCGCCAGCGGCAGGTACACCTCCCGCACCAGCTGGGCGCGCGCCTCGGCCTCTCCCTGGAGCGCCCGCTCCGGCAGCAGGTCGGCGGCCGACACCGGACGCGGCGCGTCCGGCCAGGCCACCGCGGCCCGCAGCCCGCTGACGGCGGCCCGCGCCGACGCCCCGGCCGACCGCAGGTCGGGCACGACCGGTCCGACCACCACCGGCCCCGGGCCGAACAGCCCGGTCAGGGGCTCGGCGGCGGCGCCGGGCAGGTCCTGGGCGGGGTAGCGCTCGCCCACCCCCACCACGACGACCACGCGCCGCCCCTGGGTCCCGGCCAGGACGTCGTGGCCCAGGCGGCGCGCGGCGGCGCGCAGGTCGTCCAGGACCTTGGCCTCGTCGTCGCCCTCGGCGATCTCCCCGGCCAGCGTGATCACCGGGGTGAGCGACCAGCCCAGCGCCGACCCCCAGGTCTGGAGCCCGTCCTCCCGGTCGCCGTGCAGGAGGGCGTCGACGATGAGCGCCTCCAGCCGGGCGTCCCAGGCCCCGCGCGCCTCGGCGGCGCGCGCGTAGACCTTGGCGGAGCTGAACGCCACCTCGCGCGTGTAGCGCAGCACCGCCTCGCGCAGCTGCTGGGCGCCGCCGGGCGCGGCCAGCTCGTCGACCTGGCCCTCGACGACCTCGATGACGACGCGGATCATGTCGACGGTCTGCTGGAGGGAGACCGACCGGGTCAGCTCGCGCGGGGCGGTGCCGAAGACCTCGACGGTGATGGCGGGGCGGCCGCGCCTGGGATTGCGGAACCAGTCGACGAAGGCCGCCACGCCCGACTGCGCGACCAGGCCCACCCAGGAGCGGTCCTGGGCCGACATGCGGCGGAACCAGCCCAGGCGTTCCTCCATGCGGACGACGGCGGCGGTGCCCAGCGCGCCCATGGAGCGCTCCAGGCGGCGTACCGTTTCGGCGCGGACGCGCTCCTGCTCGTCGGTCCCGTCGTTCTCATCGGTGTTCACCCCTCTAGGTTCGCATCCCCCGGGCCCGGCGGCCGCGGCCCGCCCCGCCCCGCCGCTCCACGGGACGCCGCGCGGGCGCGGGCGGGCTCCCGGAGTGCGGGGATGTAACGTCGGAGGGTGACCCCTCTCACGGGCCCGCGGGCTTGCGGACACACGCCGAAGACGGGTTTGTGGGGTTCCCACAAGCACCACCGAGTGAAGTTCGTGTGCCTCCCCCTCCAACCGGTGATCTCCTACAGGGCAAGGTGGATGTCGTGCTTGTAATCGTTGCTCCCGGCCAAGGTGCCCAGGTTCCCGGATTCCTCTCCCCGTGGCTCGAACTGCCCGGCGTCGCCGCCCAGCTCGCCGCGTGGTCGGAGGTCGTCGGGCTCGACCTGGTGCGCTACGGCACCACCGCGGACGCCGACGAGATCCGCGACACGGCCGTCGCCCAGCCGCTGTTGGTCGGCGCGGGCCTGATCGCGGCCTCCGCGATCCTGGAGCCGCTCGCCTCGCCCTCCCCGGCCCTGCCGGCGGAGGCCGCCCTGGTGGACGCGGTCGCCGGACACAGCGTCGGCGAGTTCACCGCCGCCGCGGTGGCCGGTGTGCTGTCCCCCAAGGACGCGCTGGCCCTGGTCGCCGAGCGCGGCCGCGGCATGGCCGACGCCGCCGCCCGCACCGAGACCGGCATGACCGCCGTCCTGGGCGGCGACCGCGAGCAGGTCCTGGCGGCCATCGCCGCCGCGGGCCTCACCCCGGCCAACGACAACGGCTCGGGCCAGATCGTCGCCGCGGGCACCACCGCACAGCTGGCGGCGTTCGCCGGGAACCCGCCGGAGAAGGCCAGGCTGCGGCCGCTGTCGGTGGCGGGCGCCTTCCACACCGAGCACATGGCCCCGGCCGTGGAGCGGGTGCGGGCGGCGGCCGGCACGCTGTCGCCCTCCGACCCGGTGGTGCCGATCCTGTCCAACGCCGACGGCGCGGTGGTCGAGAGCGGCAGGGAGTACCTGGACCGGCTGGTCTCCCAGATCTCCTCCCCGGTGCGCTGGGACGCCTGCACGCAGACCCTGGCGGATCGGGGTGTCACCGCCCTCATCGAGCTGGCCCCGGCGGGCACGCTCACCGGTCTGGCCAAACGCGCCCTGCGCGGCATCGACCTCCTCGCGGTCAAGACCCCCGAGGACGTCGAGCGCGCCGGAGCCCTCATCAAGGAGCACGCGGGGACCTCCGCCGCGGGCACCGACCAGGAAGGCTGACCCCATGTTCCCCACCCCGAGCATCCCCGGCGGCGCGGCCATCCGCTCCTTCGGCGAGTACCAGCCGTCGCAGGTCGTCACCAACGCCGACCTGGAGGCGCGGGTCGACACCAGCGACGAGTGGATCCAGAGCCGCGTCGGCATCAAGGAGCGGCGCGTCGCCGGCCCCGAGGACACCGTGGCGAGCATGGCCGTGGCCGCGGGCGGCAAGGCCCTGGCCGCGGGCGGGCTGTCCCCGGAGGACATCGACCTGGTCATCGTGGCCACCTGCACCCCCCAGGACCAGATCCCCAACACGGCGGCCACCGTCGCTGCCCGGCTGGGCATCTTCGCCCCGGGCGCGTTCGACCTCAACGCCGCCTGTGCCGGGTTCTGCTACGCCCTGGGCGTGGCCGCCGACATGGTGCGCGCCGGGAGCTCCCGCAACGTCCTGGTCATCGGCTCGGAGAAGCTCACCGACTGGGTGGACTGGGACGACCGCTCCACCTGTGTGATCTTCGCCGACGGCGCCGGTGCCGCCGTGGTCTCCGCCTCGGAGGACAACGGTATCGGCCCGGTCGTGTGGGGTTCCTCCGGCGAGCGCGCCGACAAGATCTACCTGCGCGACCACAAGTACCTCTGGCAGGAGGGGCAGGCGGTCTTCCGCTGGACCACCACCGAGCTGTACAAGACCGCGCTGGAGGCCCTGGAGCGGGCGGGTGTGGCTCCCGAGGAGCTCACCGCCTTCGTCCCGCACCAGGCCAACCTGCGGATCATCGAGTCCATCGCCAAGAAGCTGGGCGCGCCCCGGGCACTCGTGGCCCGCGATATCGTCACCGCTGGCAACACCTCCTCCGCGTCCATCCCGCTCGCGCTCTCGCGCATGATCGGGCGCGGGGAGCTCCCGTCGGGGAGCACCGTCCTCACCCTGGGCTTCGGCGCGGGGCTGGTCTATGCCGCACAGGTGATCCGCATCCCCTGAACCGCGGCCGGTGATCCGGACCGCTTTCCCGTTCAACGAACACACGCAAGGAGAAGAACGACATGGCTCACAGCGAGCAGGAGATCCTGAAGGGCCTCGGCGAGATCATCGAGGAGATCGTCGGCACCGACCCCGCCGAGGTCACCCCGGAGAAGAGCTTCGTGGACGACCTCGACATCGACTCGCTGTCCATGGTGGAGATCGCCGTCGCCGCCCAGGACAAGTTCGGCGTGGAGATCCCCGACGAGCAGCTCAAGGACCTCAAGACGGTCCAGGACGTCATCACCTTCATCCAGAAGTGACGCGTCCGGGCCGCCGGGGACCGACACCCCCCACCCGGCGGCCCGTCCGGCCGACCCCGCCGGAACCCTCCCAGTCATTCGCCACGCCCGGCCCCGCAGCCGGGACCGACCCACGAGAAGGGCGATCGGATCATGGCAAAGACCGATGTCGTCGTCACCGGCCTCGGCGCCACCACCCCGCTCGGGGGGGACGTCGCGACCACATGGTCCGCGCTCCTCGACGGCCGTTCCGGCATCACCTCGCTGCCCGAGGAGTGGCACGAGAGCCTCCCGGTGCACTTCGCCGGGCGCATCGCGCAGGAACCCTCGGAGAAGCTCCCCAAGCCGCGGCTGCGCCGCCTGGACCGCACACAGCAGTTCGCGCTCATCGCCGCCCAGGAGGCCTGGGCCGACGCCGGGGCCCCGGAGGTGGACCCGCTGCGCCTGGGCGTGGTGGTCTCCAGCGGCATCGGCGGCATCCTGACCATCCTGGAGCAGTACGACACCTTCCGTGAGAAGGGCTGGCGACGGGTCTCGCCGTTCACCGTGCCCATGCTCATGCCCAACAGCCCGGCCGCCGCCATCAGCCTGGAGTTCACCGCCCGCGCCGGTTCGCACGTTCCGGTCAGCGCCTGCGCCTCCAGCGCCGAGGCGATCGCCAACGGCGTCGACATGATCCGCGCCGGCCGCGCCGACGTGGTCATCGCGGGCGGTACCGAGGCCGCGATCCACCCGCTCAACATCGCGTCGTTCGCGTCGATGCGCGCCCTGTCGACCCGCAACGACGACCCGCAGACGGCGTCGCGCCCCTGGGACAAGGACCGCGACGGCTTCGTCATGGGCGAGGGCGCCGGCATCGTCATCCTGGAGTCGGCCGAGCACGCCGCCGCGCGCGGCGCCCGGGTGTACGCGCACGCCTCCGGTGTCGGCTACACCAACGACGCCTACGACATCGTCCAGCCCGACCCGGAGGGCGCCGGCCAGGCCCGCGCCATCACCCAGGCGCTCAACGACGCCGACCTGACCCCGCAGGACATCGTGCACGTCAACGCGCACGCCACCTCCACCCCGGCGGGCGACGTCGGCGAGACCCGCGCCATCCGCACGGCGCTGGGCGACGCCGCCGCCGACCGGGTCGCGGTGACCTCCACCAAGTCCATGACCGGCCACCTGCTGGGCGGCGCGGGCGCGGTGGAGTCGATCGCCACGGTCCTGGCCCTGCACGACGGCCGCATCCCGCCGACCATCAACATCCAGGAGCTGGACCCGGACGTGGCGGTGGACATCGTCCGCGACAAGCCCCGGGACATGCCCTCGGGTGACGTCGCCGCGGTCAACGAGTCCTTCGGGTTCGGCGGCCACAACATCGCCCTGGTGTTCCGCCGCGCCTGACCCGGTCGGCGCAGCCGAAGTCCCCGAGGGGCCCCGCCGTGACGGCGGGGCCCCTCTCCGTTCCCGGGGAGGGCGGGCGGACGGGGGCACCAACGGCCCGTGAAGGTGAGCTGAACAGCGGCGAAAACACCTTCAGGTCAGAGGGGTGTGTCGTCACCATGGAGAAGTGACCACAGCGCACTCGCACCGGCCCCCCACGGTGCCCGTCCCCCGACCGGTCGGACCGGCGCCCCGTCCCGACCGGCCGCCCCTGGGCTTCCAGCCGATCGTGGACCTGGACTCGGGCGCCGTCGTGGCGGTCGAGATCATCTCCCCGGCCCCGGCCACCGAGCTGAGCGGGTCCATGGAGATGCCCCCGCAGGAGCTGGAGGCGATCGCGGAGTGGCTGCTGGCCCTGGTGCGCGAATCCGCCGGGACCGAGAGCCTGCTACCGCTGGTGCTGCCGCTGCCCGCGCGGACCCTGATGGCCCGCAACGGTTTCGTGGACCTGGTGGACGGCCTGCTGCGCCGGGCCGGGCGGCGGCCGCGCGACATCACGTTCATGCTCGGAGCCGAACTGGCCGACCTGCCCCGCAAGATCGTGGTGTCGGGGGTGGCCCGGCTGCGCAGCGCGGGTTTCCGGTGCGGTTTCGGCACCGCGATGGTGCGTCCCGACCTGGTGGTGGAGGCGTCGCCCTTCCTGATGCGCCTGGACCCGGGCGTCGTCGCCGGGGTGGCCACCGACCAGCGGCACGCCACCGTGGTCGAGGGCCTGGCCCGGATCGGCCGCGGCAGCGGCGTGTACGCCATGGCGTCCGGTGTGGACAGCGCCGACGACGTGGTGCGGCTGCGCCGCTGCGGGGTGAAGGTGGGCACCGGCCCGTTCTTCGCCGACGCCGCCTGGCGGCCCGGCGAGCGGGTGAACCCGGTGCCCGAGCCGACCGCCGGCCAGGACCAGGCGGGGGACGACGGCCCGCGGGTCACCGAGTTCATGGTCCCGCCGGTGGGCTTCGACGCCGACACCACCACCGAGCAGGTGCTGGAGGCGTTCACCGGCGACACCGCGCTCAACAGCGCGATCCTCATCGACCACCGGGAACGGCCTGTGGGCGTGATCGACCGGACCCGGTTCCTGCTGTCGGTGACCGGCCGCTACGGGCACGCCCTGCACGCCAAGCGCCCCGCGATCCGGCTGGCCGAGTCGCCGCGCACGGTCCCGGCGTGGATGTCGGCGATCGCCGCGCTGCGCGTCGCGGGCCAGGACACCGAGCGCGTCTACGACGACCTCGTGGTGGTCAACACCTACGGCCAGTGCCTGGGCATGGTGCACATCAGCGACCTCATCCAGTCCCTGTCCCGCAGCTGAGCCGTTCGGGCCCCCGCTCCGGCCCGCCCGCCGCCCTCCGCGGGCCCCCACGGACCGCCCGCGGCAGCGGCCCCCTCCCCGAGGACGCCTCCTGCGGACCTCCGGGACCCCGCCCGCCCTCCGGCACGCGGTCGGGCCGCCGGGGACGACGACGCCCCGCGGCCCGGGCAGGGCGGGGCGGGGCGTTGCGACCGGTGTCAGCGCCGGGGTTCGGGCCCCTTGACGCCGGACGGGCTGTTGGTGGGCTGCTCGGCGGCGTCCTCCACCGGGGGCAGCGGGGAGCGGCCCTCGGCGATCGCCCGGGCGATCCGGGCGCGGGTCTCGTCGTCGTTGAGGTAGTCCAGTTCGGGGCGCTTGGGCAGCAGGCCGTCGCCGGAGGATCGGCCCATGGCGCGGCGGCGCAGCCAGGGCACCAGGTACTGGCGGGCCCAGCGGCGGTTCTCCCGGCGGCGGAGGATGGCGGGCAGCTGCCGGGGAGGGGTGGTCCACGGGTCGGCCCAGGACTCGCGCGGCCCCATCGGGAAGCCCAGGAGGTCGGCGATGCGGGCCGCCACGATCTGGTGGCCGGTGCCGTTGAGGTGGAGCCGGTCCTCGCTCCAGGCACGGGGGTCGGTGAGCGCGTTGAGCGCCCACATGTCGACGATCTCGGTCCCGGTACGCTCGGCGATCGCGCGCATGTGCATGCTGAACACGGCGATGCGGCCGCGGTAGTAGCGCAGGACGGGGATCCAGCCGGTGTCGTGCCCGGAGAGGATGACGGTGCGGATGCCCGCGTCGCGCAGGCGGCGGATGCCCTGTTCGAACTCCTCGGCCAGCTCGTCCAGGCGGGTGCCGGGGCGCAGGACGTCGTTGCCGCCCGCCAGCACGGTGACCAGGTCGGGCTTCCACTCCAGGGTCCGGTCGAGCTGCTCGCCGAAGATGTGCTTCATCCGGCGGCCGCGCACGCCCAGGTTGGCGTAGCGGAAGTCTGCGGTCACCTGGCCGAGGTGTTCGGCGAGCCGGTCCGCGAAACCGCGGTACTGGCCGCCGGGGCCGCTGTCGTCTTCCATCCCCTCGGTGATGCTGTCACCGATCGCCACATAGGACCGGATGGGCTCCGGTCTGCGCGCGGGAGCGGTCACGGGGGGATTCATCTCAAGGTCTGTCACGTCAACCAATCATCCGGCTCGACCGTCCCACGCCGACTGGGCGCCGTAGGGTGCGCGGGTACGGAATCCTGGTACGGGTCGCGGTGGATCGCCCCCCGTCTCCGAAACACCGTCGACCCCTGCGGCCGCCGGGCGGCCACCCGGCTCGAAGGTCGTTCGGGCGAGGACAGTGCCCGTCCAGCATACCCGGGACGCCAACTTCCCGCCGGAGCCCGAACGCACCGCGCAGGCGCGCCTGCGTCCTCCGCCCTCCGTCGCTCCCCTCCGTTGCGGGGACGGGGAGCGGACGTGAAGACACCGTGAACGACAACGGCCGCGGAGCGGGGGAAGAGCCGAACGTCCCTTATGAGGTGGATCACATATTCTTGCAGCCCCGTGTGGTGAAAGTCCCCAGCGGGGGTGACGGGTGCCCCGCGGGCGGGACGTCCTCCGCGAGGACCGGGACGGCCTGGGGGTACCCATGTGGCGCCGGGGGACGTACGATCTCGGGAAGTGCTCACGGCACCCCTGTCCCCCGGCCCGCCGTGCCCGTCCTCGGCACCCCCGCCCGTTGCGCGAGCGGGCTCCCCGGCGGGCGAAGGGCGCGTACTGTGGTGCATCGAACCGAAGGCCCGTGCGGTTCCTCCCCAATTCACGTGCAGACACCAGGAGGTCGAGGTCCCCAGCGGATGAACGCCGTCTCTCCGATCTGCCTCGTCGACCTCGCACCCGCCCTGCGCTGGTCGAGGTCGCCGGACGTGGCTCCCCTGCTCCACCATGACCGGCTGATCGACGGCTGGTGGCACTCCCTCCCGATCGCCAGGGTCCTGGAGATCGCCGGTCCGCCCTGGCTGGCGCACGGGATCGCACGTCTGGCCGTGGAGCAGTGGGGACATGTGCCCCTCGCCGAGTTCCTGCCGAACCTGCGCACCCAGGAGGTGCGCTGCGAGGACCTGGCCGAGCCGGTGCGCAGCGCGGTGCTGGCGACGGCCGGCGACTGGGAGCACCTCGTCTCCAGCCCGCCGCAGGAGATCGCCGGCTGGGCGCTGGGCGACTGCCGGCTGCTGGACGTGGTGAGCACGGTGGCCTGGCGGGCCCTGCAGCCCTGCGGCGACCTGCCCGGCGGCCCCACGCCCTCCCCCGCGCTGATGCTGGAGGCGGTGCGCACCATCGCGCACTGGCTGCCCGACAGCGCCCCCGAGCACGTGCACAGCGCGCTGGAGTACCTGACCACCGCCACCGGCTCCGACCAGGCCGCGGCCTCCGGGGGCGCCGGAAGTGATCCGGCGCCGCCGCAGACCCCGGCCACCAGGGCCATCCGCACCCTGCGGGCACTGCGCGCCCAGCGCGACGAGGAGCAGGAGCCCGTGGAGGCCGTCGCCGCGGGCGGGCACGATCCGGTGCCCCTGGGCATGGTCAGCTCCGCCGCGATGATCCCCGGGTCGGCGCTGGAGACCGAGGCCCCGGCGGAGAACGGCGTGGGCGACCTGCGCTCGCAGTTCCGCAGCTCGCTGCTGGGCCCCGGCCGGACCCTGCGCAGACCCAGCTTCGGGCCGCCCAAGCACCGCACCGAGCAGGAGGAGCGTCCGCCCGCACCCGCACTGGGCGAGCACCCCCTGGTGGACATGGTCGAGGAGATGTTCCGCTCCTGGCCCGAACTGGAGCGCACGGTGGCCGCCGAGAGGCTGTTCGCCACGGACCCCATCAGCATCCGGGTGCTGTCCGAGCAGATCGCCGTGGACGTCACCGACATCCGGTCCGCCCAGCGCAGGGTCGAGGAGCGGCTGCTGCGCTGGCTGAACTCGCCCGAGGGCGCGCCCATCACCAAGCACCTGCGCGACCTGTCGGAGCAGTTGGGCACGGCCACCACGATCGACCGGCTGATCAACGCCCACCCCGACCACCCGGTGGAGGTGCCCACCCTGCACACGCCGCTGTGGCGGGTGGTCATCACCCTGTTCACCGACCGGCGCATGCACAACGGCTGGCTCATCGCCGACGACCCGGGCCGCCTCCGCTGGCAGACCCGCGAGATGCTGGCCGACGGTCCCGGCCTGACCGAGGCGGGTATCCGGCTGGGCCGGATCGGCATCCGACAGCAGGAGCTGCGCGCCTGGCTGCTCAGCACCCCCGGGGTGAGCCTGCAGGACGGGCGCGTGCTCGTGGACCCCTCGGTGCCGATGGAGGCGCCCGGCGGCCAGCCCGGGCACACCACCGCGGAGAGCTCGGGAGCGACCACCGAGAACGGGCTGCCCATCCGCCGACGGCTCGACGGCCCGGCCCCCGAGCCGGTGCGGCCCGCCGCCGTCCCGTTCCCGCCCGCCGCCGACCTGCGGATGACCGTCCCGCCGGCGCCGGTCGCCCCGGCCCCGATGGCGCCGCCGGCCGCCCAGGCGCGGCCGGTGCCGGGCGGCCCGGCCATGGCCGCCCGCTGCTTCCGGGCACCGGACGGGCGCTGGTGGCACCGCATCGACATCACGGCCGACCACCTCAACGGCGCCCCGGTGGCGGTGCCCCCCGGGTACGCCACCCACCTGGGCCTGCAACCCGGTCGGCTGCTGTGCCTGACGGCGCCCGGCGCGGACCTGCTGGTCCTGGTCTGGCGCGACCAGCCCGCGTTCGACTCGCTGCGGCCGCTGCTGCGCCGCCAGGCCGCCCAGCCCGGCGACCGCGTCTTCATCACCGTGTCGGGTGACCGGCTGGACGCGCGCAAGCTGCCCGCGACGGACCTGAGCAACTACTCGCCGACGGCGCGGGCGCTGCACCTGAGCGGGTACACGGCCCCGGCGTCCACCGAGGAGGCGCTGCAGATCCTGTCCCGCCGGATCACCGACAGCGACGACCGGGCGCCCTCCGATCCGCCGTCGCTGGTCGACCTGCTCACCCGCAGGGGCGACAACGACATCGCGGGCGAACTGCGCGCCGGCCTGTTCGCCGCGCACTAGCGCACCCCGCTCCCAGGCCCCCGGTCCCGCGACCGGGGGCCTGTTTTTTACCCGCGGGGACTTTTCCTCCACCTCACCATTCTTGTAGGTTAGCCTTACCTAAGCATAGTTGAGGTGGTTCCCCTGTACACTTCCCGGCACCTGGCCCCCTCCCCGGCCGAACGCGCCCGCGCGGTCCTGGCCCGCCCCAATCCGGCCACGGTCACGACCCAGAGCGGCACCCTCCACCTCGTCGCCCCTGCCTGCCACGTACACCCCGGCGGCACGGTGAGCCTGCTGCTGCCCGACCGCCACCACCTGCTGGACGAGATGTCGCGCGGACGCACCGCGGCCACCGTCGAGTTCACCGACACCAGCGCGGTGTCCCTGCGCGACCCCACGCGCTCCCTGCTGTGGATCAGCGGCACCCTCACCGCCCTGGACGAGGCGACGGCGCGCATGCGGGCCCTGCGGGTGGTCCGCGACGACCCGGACGAGCGCCTGCTCGACATCGGCCACGGCCACACCATGGTCGCCCTGGACCCCTACCTGGTGGTGCACTCCGACGCCGAGGGCTGCCACCTGCTCGGCAACGACGAGTTCCTCCGCGCCCGGCCGGACCCCCTGGGCCGCTGGGAGGGCCCCTGGCTGCGCCACCTGGAGGAGGACCACGGGGACCTGCTCGCCGCGCTGGCCCGGGCCTGCCCCGGGGATGTCCCCCCGGTCCGCCCCCGCCCCCTGGGGGTCGACCGCTACGGCATGGTCCTGCGCTTCGAGGGCCCCGACGGCGACCACGACGTCCGGCTGCCCTTCACCCGTACCGTCGAGGGCCCCGAGGAGGTCGCCGCCGAGGTGCACGCCCTGGCCGGAGTGGCCGACACCTGCGGCCCCCTCTAGAGCGGTCCGGGGGTGTCGGCCAGGGCCGCCGCGAGCCGGGCCACCCCCTCGGCGGCCTCCCGCGGGCCCGACGTGTTCGCGTAGGCCAGCCTCAGGTACGGCGCGGGCGGCTCCCCGGGGAAGAACGGCCGCCCGGCCGCCACCTTCACCCCCGCCCGCAGGGCCGCCGCCGCGACCCCCTCCTCATCGGTGCCGTCGGGCAGGCGCGCCCACACCTGGTACCCGCCCGGACCGGACACCGGGGCGACCAGCGGCGCCCGTTCCAGGAGGGCGGCCGCCACCGCGGTGCGCCGCCGGGTGAGCCCCTCGGCCAGCACCCGCAGGTGCCTCCCCCAGGCCGGGGAGCCCACCAGCTCCAGGACCGTCTCCTGCAGGACCCGGGGAACGAAGAGGGAGTCCACCACCTGCACGGCGCGCAGCCGCCGCAGCACCGGCCCGCGCGCCGCCAGGGCACCCACCCGGAGCCCCGGCGAGGCGGCCTTGGTCAGCGAGTGGACGTGCACCACCGTCCCGTGCCGGTCGTCGGCGATCAGCGGCGGCGGCGGGGCCGGAGCATCGGTGTGCGCCAGCCTCCGGGCGTAGTCGTCCTCCAAGACGAACGCGCCCGCCTCCCGGGCCGCACGCAGCACCCCGGCCCGGCGCTCCTGTGCCAGCACCGCTCCGGTCGGGTTGTGGAACAGGGGCTGGCACACCAGTACCCGGGCGCCGGTGGCGGCGAACGCCTCGACCAGCAGCTCCACCCGCAGCCCGTCACCGTCCACCGGCACCGGGACCGGACGCATGCCCAGGGCTCGGGCGATCGCCAGGAGCCCGGGATAGGTCGGCGACTCCACCAGGACCGGGGAGCCGGGCGGGGCCAGCGCCCGCAGCGCGGTGGCCAGGGCGCTCTGCCCGCCCGCCGTGACCAGCACGTGCGAGCCGTCCAGCGATGCCCCGTCGATCTCGCGGGCGAACCAGTCGCGCAGCTCGGGAACACCCTCCAGCGGCGGGCTCCCCCACACCCCCGGGCGGCGGGCGGCCCGGGCCGCGGCCGAGGCCAGCTCCCGGTCCGGACGCAGCGAGGCGTGGGGATAGCCACCGTGCAGGGAGAGCACCCCGGCCGGGGCGGGGGCGAGGGTGGCGATGAACCCGGAGTCGTCCACGCTGCGCGGGATCCCGCCCGTCTCGGGCACCGCGTCCAGGGCGAGCTCCTGCCAGGAGGTGTCGCGCGCGGGCCGACGCACCGGCTCCCCGGCCCGGAAGGAGCCGGCGCCGGGACGGGTGACCACGAGCCCCTCGGCGACCAGGCGGGCCATCGCGCGGGAGAGGGTCACCGGCCCCACCCCGTGCCGCTCCACCAGGGCCCGGCTGGAGGGCAGCCGCTCCCCCGGCGCGTAGCGCTCGAACTCCCGGCGCAGGGCATCGGCCAGATCACGGCCACTGCTACCCTTGTTCATGAGAGCACACGATAGCGCTACCGGTAGATCTTCGGTAGCGGTTCCGCACGGCGCCGCCCTCGCCCTCCTCGGAGTGGCCGCCTTCTCCTTCACCCTCCCCGCCACCGCGCTGGCCCTCGAGGGCTTCGGCCCCTGGACCACCGCCGTGCTGCGGGCCTCCCTGGCCGGCCTGGTCGCCGCCGGATGCCTGGCCGCCGTCCGCGCCCCGCTGCCCGCCCGGGCCCGGCTGCCCGCCCTGGCGGCGGTCGGCGCGGGCTGCGTGGTGGGCTTCCCGCTGCTGACCTCGCTGGCGCTGGGGAGCACCGGGGCGGGCGACGCCGCCGTCGTCGTGGGCCTGCTCCCGCTCACCACGGCCGTCGTGGCCACCGTCCGCGGCGGGGTCCGCCACTCCCCCGCGTTCTGGGCCGCCGCCGGGATCGGCGCCGCGGCCGTCGCCGCGTTCACCCTCGCCCGGACCGGCGGCTCCCCCGGGCCCGCGGACCTCCTCCTGCTGGGCGCCCTGCTCGCCTGCGCCTACGGGTACGCCGAGGGCGGCCGCCTGTCCGCCTCGATGCCCGGCTGGCGGGTGATCGCCTGGGGCCTGGTCCTGTCCCTGCCCCTCACCCTCCCCGTCAGCGTCCTCGCCCTGGTCCTGGAACCGGCCGCACCCACCCCCTCGGCGCTGGCCGGCCTGGCCTACCTCACCCTGGTGAGCCAGTTCGGCGGGTTCGTGCCGTGGTACCGCGGCATGGGCCTGATCGGTGTGGCCCGGGCCGGACAGATCCAGCTCGCCCAGCCCCTGCTCACCCTGCTGTGGGCGGTCCTGCTGCTGGGCGAACGCCCCGACGCGGCCGCCCTGCCCACCGCCCTGGTCGTCCTGGGCTGTGTCGCCGTCACCCAGAAGGTGCGCTGACACGGCGACGGGCCGGTCACCCCGTGCGGGGTGGCCGGCCCGTCGGCCGTCGGACGACTCAGACGTTGAAGCCCAGCATGCGCAGCTGGTCGCGCCCGTCGTCGGTGATCTTGTCCGGACCCCACGGCGGCATCCAGACCCAGTTGATCTTGACCTCGCGCTCGAACTCCTCCAGCGCGCTGGTGGCCTGGTCCTCGATCACGTCGGTGAGCGGGCAGGCGGCACTGGTCAGGGTCATGTCCAGGGTGATCACCGAGTCGTCGGCGTTCACCCCGTACAGCAGCCCGAGGTCGACGACGTTGACGCCGAGCTCGGGGTCGATGACGTCCTTGAGTGCCTCGCTGATCTCCTCGACGAGCGCCTCGGCCTCGGGGGACAGCGGGACCTCGGCCGGGGCGGCCTCGGTCGTCGGGGTCTCGTTCTCGCTCACTGTCAGACGCCTTCCTTCTCCAGGGACTGCGCTACCGCGTCCTTCCACGCCATCCACCCGAGGAGGGCGCACTTGATCCGGGCCGGGTACTTGGACACCCCGGCGAACGCCACAGCGTCCTCCAGGACCTCCTCGTCGGGTTCACCCTTGCCCTTGGAGTGCATCAGCTCGTTGAAGGCCTCCAGGGTCCGCAGCCCCTCGGCCACCGTGCGCCCGATCAGCAGGTCGGTCAGCACCGAGGTGCTGGCCTGGCTGATCGAGCAGCCCATGCCCTCGTAGGAGACGTCGCTGACGACCGCGTGGTCGTCCAGCGGCCCGCCCTCTCCCTGCGCCGGGGTCAGCGCCACCCGGAGCGTCACCTCGTCCCCGCAGGTGGGGTTGATGTGGTGCGCCTCGGCGTTGTGCGGATCCCGCAGCCCCTTGTGGTGCGGGTTCCGGTAGTGGTCCAGGATGATCTCCTGGTACATCGCGTCCAGCTGCATGTGCGGATTTTCCTCGTCATTCTTCTGGCCTGCGCTCCGCTCCGGCCGGGTCCGGGCCCCGGAGAACGGGAACCTCCGATCGCCTCGCGGACGTCCCCGTTCCTCGGACGTCCGCTCCGCCGGCGTCCCGGACCCCGCGGGCTCCCACACCCCGGGCCCGCCCGTGGTCGCGGGCCCTAGCCCCGGATTCCGAAGAACTCCTGAGCGGCCCTGACGGCCGCCACGAGCGCGTCCACGTCCTCCGTGGTGTTGTAGAGGTAGAACGACGCGCGCGTGGTCGCGACCACGCCCAGCCTGCGGTGCAGCGGCCAGGCGCAGTGGTGGCCCACCCGGACCTCCACTCCGCGGTCGTCGAGTACCTGCCCGAGGTCGTGCGGGTGGATGCCCTCCACCTCGAACGACACCGCGCCGCCGCGGTCCACGGCCTGCTCCGGGCCGATGATCCGCAGCCCCTCCACCCCGGAGAGCGCCTTGAGCGCGTACTCCACGAGCGCGTGCTCGTGGGCGGCGATCCGGTCCATGCCGACGGCGGAGAGGTAGTCGCAGGCCGCGGCCAGGGCCACCGCCTGCGGCGCCATCGGCACCCCCGCCTCGAACCGCTGCGGCGGCTCGGCCCAGGTGGAGTACTCCATGTGGACCACGCCGATCATGGACCCGCCGGTGATGAACGGCGGCATGGCCTCCAGCAGCTCCCGGCGCCCCCACAGGACTCCGATGCCGTTGGGTCCGAGCATCTTGTGCCCGGAGAAGGCCAGGAAGTCCACACCCAGCTCCGCCACGTCCACCGGCATGTGCGGCACCGACTGGCAGGCGTCCAGCACCGTCAGGGCGCCGACCTCGCGGGCCCGTGCGGCGATGTCGGCCACCGGGTTGACGGTGCCCAGCACGTTGGACTGGTGGGTGAAGGCGACCACCCGGGTGCGCTCGTTGACGAGCCCGTCGAGGTCCGAGAGGTCCAGCCGTCCCTGCTCCGTCACCGGGAACCACCGCAGGGTGGCCCCGGTGCGACGGCACAGTTCCTGCCAGGGCACCAGGTTGGCGTGGTGCTCCATCTCGGTCACGACGATCTCGTCGCCGGGCCCCACCTGGAAGCGGCGCAGCCCCTCGTCCGCCGTGGCGGCGTTGCCCATCGCGTACGCGACGAGGTTGATCGCCTCGGTGGCGTTCTTGGTGAACACCACCTCGCCGACGTCGCCGCCGACGAAGCGGGCGATGGTCTCCCGCGCCGCCTCGTAGGCGTCGGTCGCCTCCTCCGCGAGCTGGTGGGCACCGCGGTGCACCGCCGCGTTGTGGCGTTCGTAGAACTCACGCTCGGCGTCCAGCACCTGCCGGGGCTTCTGCGAGGTCGCCCCGGAGTCCAGGTACACCATCGGACGCCCGTCGCGGACGGTCCGGGACAGGATCGGGAAATCCTTCCGGATCGCGGCGACGTCGAGCGGGGCCGTGGCCCCACCGAACTCGCGGACCGTGGTCATGGGTTATGCGCCCGCCTTCACGAAACGCTCGTAGCCCTCGGCCTCCAGCGTGTCGGCCAGCTCGGGCCCGCCGGACTCCGCGATGCGCCCGTGCGCGAAGACGTGCACGTGGTCGGGCTTCACGTAGTTGAGGATCCGGGTGTAGTGCGTGATGAGCATGACGCCCAGGTCGTTGTTCTCCTTGGCGCGGTTGACGCCCTCGGAGACGACCTTGAGCGCGTCGACGTCCAGACCGGAGTCGGTCTCGTCCAGGATCGCGATCCTCGGCTTGAGCAGCTCCAGCTGGAGGATCTCGTGGCGCTTCTTCTCACCGCCGGAGAAGCCCTCGTTGACGCCGCGGGCGGCGAAACCGGAGTCGATGGAGAGGTCCTTCATCGCACCCTGGAGCTCCTTGGAGAACTGCCGGAGCTTGGGGGCCTCGCCGCGCACCGCGGTCACGGAGCTGCGCAGGAAGTTGGACATGGACACGCCCGGGACCTCGACCGGGTACTGCATGGCCAGGAAGACGCCGGCGCGGGCGCGCTCGTCCACGCTCATGTCGAGGATGTTCTCGCCGTCGAGCAGGACCTCGCCGTCGGTGATCTCGTAGCGGGGGTGCCCGGCGATGGCGTAGGCCAGGGTGGACTTGCCCGAGCCGTTGGGGCCCATGATGGCGTGGGTCTCACCGGAGTTGATGGTGAGGTCGACGCCCTTGAGGATCTCGCGGCGCTCGTCCTCACCGATGAGGACGTCGGCGCGCAGACCGCGGATTTCGAACTTCGTCATATCAGCCTCAGGAATTCTTCTCATCCAGCGACACGAGCACGTCGTCGCCGTCGATCTTCACGTCGTAGGTGGGGACCGGCCGGGTGGCGGGCGGGTTGACGGGCGCCCCCGAGCGCAGGTCGAAGCACGAACCGTGCAGCCAGCACTCGATGGTGCCGTCCTCGACCTCGCCCTCGGACAGGCGCACCTCCGCGTGCGAGCACACGTCCCGCAGCGCGAACACCTCGCCCTCGGTCCGGACCAGTGCGATGGGCGTCTCGTCGTCGGTCTCGATCCCGAGGACGCCGTCCTCGGGGATCTCGTCCAGCTCGGCGACCTTGACCCAGCGACCGGCGTCACTCATGTGCGGCCAGCTTCCGCTCGACCTTGGCCATGATCTCCTCGGCGAGCCCCTCGACCGGGATGCGGTTGATGAGCTCCAGGAAGTAGCCGCGGATGACCAGGCGGCGCGCCTCGTCCTCCGGGATACCGCGCGAACGCAGGTAGAACAGGTGGATGTCGTCGAGGCGACCGCTGGCGGCGGCGTGGCCGGCGCCCTCCACCTCACCGGTGAAGATCTCCAGGTTGGGCACCGAGTCCACGCGGGTGTCGTCGGTGAGCTGGAGGTTGCGGTTGTGCTCGTAGGAGTCCGTGCCGGTGGTGCCCTCGCCGATGATGACGTCGCCGATCCACACGCCGTGGGCGCCCTCGCCGCTCAGCGCCCCCTTGTACTCCACCCGGGAGCGGGTGTTGGAGACGTTGTGGTCGATGAGCGAGCGGTGCTCGTGGTGCTGGCCGTCGCCGGTGAAGTACAGGCCGTGCAGCTCGGCGTTGCCGCCGCGCCCCTTGTAGGCCACCTTCGGGGAGAGCCGGACCAGGTCGCCGCCGAGCGTGACGACGATCGACTTGAACGTGGCGTCCTTGTCGACCTGGGTGTTGTGCTGGGTGACGTCGACGGCGTCGCGGTCCCAGTCCTGGAGGCTGACCAGGGTCAGCCGGGCGCCCTCGCCGACGTGGACGTCCACGCTGCCGGCGCGCACGCCGCCGCCGGTCTGGTTGAGGACGATGATCGCCTCGGCCAGCGGCTGGACGTCGATGACGAACTGGTCGTAGCGGGTGCCCCCCTGCGCCTGCCGGTCGATCGTGACCGGGCGCTCCAGGGCGGCGCCGCGGGCGACGGTGATCACGGTGGCCTGCTCGAAGGACGAGTAGGCCTGGGCGATGACGCGGTCGGCGGGCGTGCCGGCGGTGCCCAGACGGGAGTCGTCACGGCCGACGGTCTCGACGGTGACGCCCTCGGGGGCGTCGATGTCGAGCTTGTCGGTGCCGTCGGCGACGGCGCTGCCGTCGTGCAGGCCCTTGAGGCGGCGCAGCGGGGTGAACCGCCACTCCTCCTCGCGGCCGTTGGGGACGGGGAAGTCGTTCACGTCGAAGGACCCGTGGGTCGCGAGCTTGGAGAACGGGATGTCCCCGAGGCCGTGGCTGTGGGCCTTGGGTTCGATGCTCGGGCCGGTCAACTTAACCAACCGCTCCTTCCATCTGAAGCTCGATCAGCCGGTTCAGTTCCAGCGCGTACTCCATGGGCAGCTCGCGCGCGATGGGCTCGACGAACCCGCGCACGATCATCGCCATGGCCTCGTCCTCGTCCAGCCCCCGGCTCATCAGGTAGAAGAGCTGGTCCTCGCTGACCTTGGAGACGGTCGCCTCGTGCGCGAGCTCGGCGTCGTCCTCGCGCAGGTCGTTGTAGGGGTAGGTGTCCGAGCGGCTGATGGTGTCGATCAGCAGCGCGTCGCACTTGACGGAGGACTTGGCGTTGTGGGCGCCCTCCTGCACCTGCACCAGGCCCCGGTAGGAGGCGCGGCCGCCGCCGCGGGCCACCGACTTGGAGATGATGGTGGAGGAGGTGTTGGGCGCGCAGTGCACCATCTTGGAACCGGTGTCCTGGTGCTGGCCCTCGCCCGCGAAGGCGATGGACAGGGTCTCGCCCTTGGCGTGCTCGCCCATCAGGTAGACGGCCGGGTACTTCATGGTCACCTGGGAGCCGATGTTGCCGTCGATCCACTCCATGGTGGCGCCCTCTTCGGCGACGGCGCGCTTGGTGACCAGGTTGAAGACGTTGTTCGACCAGTTCTGGATGGTCGTGTACCGGCAGCGGGCGTTCTTCTTGACGATGATCTCGACGACCGCGGAGTGCAGCGAGTCCGACTTGTAGATCGGCGCGGTGCAGCCCTCGACGTAGTGGACGTAGGCGCCCTCGTCGACGATGATCAGCGTCCGCTCGAACTGGCCCATGTTCTCGGTGTTGATCCGGAAGTAGGCCTGGAGCGGGATCTCCACGTGCACGTTCTTGGGAACGTAGATGAAGGAGCCGCCGCTCCACACGGCGGTGTTCAGCGCGGCGAACTTGTTGTCGCCGGCCGGGATGACCGAGCCGAAGTACTCCTGGAACAGCTCCGGGTGCTCCTTGAGCGCGGTGTCGGTGTCCAGGAAGATGACGCCCTGCTCCTCCAGGTCCTCGCGGATCTGGTGGTAGACGACCTCGGACTCGTACTGCGCGGCGACACCGGCGACCAGGCGCTGCTTCTCCGCCTCGGGGATGCCCAGCTTGTCGTAGGTGTTCTTGATGTCCTCGGGCAGTTCCTCCCAGGAGGTGGCCTGCTTCTCCGTGGACCGCACGAAGTACTTGATGTTGTCGAAGTCGATCTTGGACAGGTCCGCGCCCCAGTTGGGCATGGGCTTCTTGTCGAAGAGCCGCAGCGACTTGAGACGGAGCTTGGTCATCCACTCCGGCTCGTTCTTCTTGCCGGAGATGTCGCGGACGACCTCTTCGTTCAGGCCGCGGCGGGCCGAGGCACCGGCCTGGTCCGAGTCGGCCCAGCCGTACTCATAGTTGCCGATCCCTTCGAGTTCGGGATGCGCGATAGACGTCATGCGCGGACTCCTCCTGGACTCAGACGTCCTAGTGGTGTTGCGGTCCTCCGCCCGCCGTGCGGCGGGCGCTGGCGGTGGCGGGGGCGTGGTCGTCCCCGCCGGCCCCGTCGTCACCCCGGGGGGTGACGTGCGTGGTGCACACACCGTCGCCGTGGGCGATGGTGGCCAACCTGCGCACCGGGGTGCCCAGAAGCCTGGCGAAGGCCTCGATCTCGGCCTCGCAGAGTTGCGGGAACTCTGCCGCCACGTGGGCGACGGGGCAGTGGTGCTGGCACAGCTGGTCGCCGCCTCCGGGGGCCGGCGCCCGGCCCGCGGTGGCGGCGTAGCCGTCGTTGGACAGGGCCTCGGCCAGCAGCCGGACGCGCTGTTCGGGTGGAACGGCGTCGAGCAGCGGCTTGTAGCGCCTCTCCAGGTCGGCGACCTGACTGCGGGCGAACTCGCCGACCGCGGCGGGACCGGCGGTCTCCGCCAGGAAGCGGAGCGCGCTGGTGGCGAGGTCGTCGTAGGCGTGGACGAAGGCGTCGCGGCCGGCCTCGGTGATGGCGAAGACGCGGGCGGGACGGCCGCGGCCGCGCCGGCCGCCCGGGGGGCGGGCGTCGCGGGCCTCGACCATGCCCTCGTCGGTCAGGTTGTCGAGGTGGCGGCGGATCGCCGCCGGTGTCAGGCCGAGCCGCTCGCCCAGGGCGGAGGCGGTGATCGGCCCCTGCTCCAGGATGAGCCGGGCCACGCGCGCGCGTGTGCCGGTCTCGGCTCCGCGCTCGGGCCCGGACAGGGGTCGGGGTACGTTGGTGGCGTCGGGCATGACGGTCCCCTCCCCTTCCGACAACGGCTCCTGTTTTTGACAACATCAGTGTGGCGTAAATCAGTCCACCCTGGCAAACCCGGTTTCATGCCTTTCATCACGAAGGTCAGGCTTGCCTAACTGGGAGTTCATTCCGGGGCCACCCCGCCCGGATACGCGCAGGCCGCCTCCCCCCGATCGCTCGTCCCACATCGCGAGACAAGAGTCCCGGGATGCGGACGGCACACCGTCCTCGCCCCGCCGGGCCCGCCACCGCGCCCGGCCTCCCGTGCGCGCGGGGCGGTGAAGGGCCCCGCGCGGGCGCACGTAGACTCTGGGCCCATGGACACAGCCGCCGTCGAGGTCGTCGACCTGGTCAAGCGCTACGGCGCCACCACCGCCGTCTCCGGCCTCACCTTCCGGGCGCGCCGGGGCGCGGTGACCGCCCTGCTCGGACCCAACGGTGCGGGCAAGACCAGCACCATCGAGATCTGCGAGGGCTTCCGCCGCGCCGACGGCGGCAGCGTGCGGGTGCTGGGCCTGGACCCCGTCTCCGACGCTGGCGCCCTCAAACCCCGGGTGGGGGTCATGCCCCAGTCCGGAGGCGTGCCCACCGGGGCCCGCGCCGCCGAGTGGCTGCGGCTGATGGCCTCCTTCCACGCCTCCCCGGTACCGCCCGACCTGCTGCTGGAGCGCCTGGGCCTGGGCTCGGTGTCGCGCACCCCGTTCCGCCGCCTGTCCGGCGGGCAGCAGCAGCGCCTGTCGCTGGCCTGCGCCGTGGTCGGCCGCCCCGAGCTGGTCTTCCTCGACGAACCCACCGCCGGGCTGGACCCCCAGGCCCGGATGGCCACCTGGGACCTGGTCGCCGAACTGCGGGAGGCGGGCGTGGCCGTCATCCTCACGACGCACCACATGGAGGAGGCCGAGCGCCTCGCCGACCACGTGGTGATCATCGACCGCGGGACCGTCGTGGCCGAGGGGACCCCCGCCGAGCTGGCCGGGGGCCGCCGAGAGGTCTGCTTCTCCACCGACGCCGCCGTGGACACCGACGTCCTGCGCAACGCCCTGCCCGCCGGCAGCAGGATCGCCTCCGCGCGCGGCGCCGGGGGCCGCCGCGAGTACGTGATCGGCACCGACGACCCCGGCGCGCTGGGCCCGGAGTTCCTCGCCACGGTGACCGCCTGGTGCGCGTCCGCCGGCGTCCTGGCCGAGGACCTGCGCGTGCGACGGCGTACCCTCGAAGACGTCTTCCTCGAACTCACCGGCCGGGAACTGCGCGAATCATGAGCGAGCACATCTCCAGCACCACGGCGCCCGCCTCGTCCGCCGCGCGCCCGGCGGACGGCGGCGCCTCCCCGTTCTCGCCCGCCCCCGGCGCCGCGCCGATGCGGCGGATGGTCGCCGCGCAGGCCGCGATGGAGCTGCGGGTCATGCTGCGCCACGGCGAGCAGTTCCTGCTGACCATGGTCATCCCCGTCCTGCTGCTGGTCGGGTTCAGCCTCACCTCGGTCCTGGACGTCGGCGAGGGCCCCCGGGTGGACGCGCTCGCCCCGGGCGTGATCGCGCTGGCGATCATGTCGACGTCGTTCACCGGGCTGGCCATCGGCACCGGCTTCGAGCGCCGCTACGGGGTGCTCAAGCGGCTGGGCTCCACCCCGCTGTCCCGGTTCGGGCTGCTGGCCGCCAAGACCCTGGCGGTGCTGGGCGTGCAGGCGATCCAGGTCGCGGTGCTGTGCGCCGTGGCGCTGGCCCTGGGCTGGAGCCCGGAGCCCTCGCCCGGCGGTGCGGTGGCGGCGGCCGCCCTGGTGCTGCTGGCGACCGCCGCGTTCAGCTCGCTGGCGCTGCTGATGGCCGGGACACTGCGCGCCGAGGCCACGCTGGCCGCCGCCAACCTGGTCTACATCCTGCTGCTGGGCCTGGGCGGGGTTCTCTTCCCGGTCAGCGCGTTCCCCGGCCCGCTGGAGGCGGTGTCCTCGGTGCTGCCGATCACCGCGCTGGGCGAGGGTCTTCGGGCGGTGCTGGCGGACGGCTCCCTTCCTTCCCCGGGCGCGTTCGCGGTGCTGCTGGTGTGGGCGGTCGTCGGCGGAGCGCTGGCCGCCCGCCTCTTCCGCTGGGAGTGAGCGCCACCGCCCCGACGGCGAGCAGGGGCACCACCACCAGGGGCAGGGCGGCGATCAGGTAGCCCTGTGCGGGTGCGACCAGGGTGAGGAGCAGGCCCGCCGCCGCCCCTCCCGACGACGCTCCGGCGTTGAAGGCGGTGTTGGCCCAGGTGCCCGCCCGGACCGCCCACCCGGGGCCCGCCGCCCCGTCGGCCGCCAGGTAGGCGGTGGTGATCGCCGGGGTGGCCAGGACGCTCGCGGCGAAGAGCAGGGCGCACAGCGCGAGCGGCCCGGGCGCGGCCGAGGCGAGGGCCGTCGCCGCCCCGACGCCCAGGCCGAGCGCGACGAGGCGGGTGCGGGGGCTCCGCCGCCACACCACCGCGCCGTAGATCAGACCGCCGACGACCCCGCCCGCGGTCTGGGCCACCTCGAACCACACGAGCAGGGCGGCGCCGCCGTGCCGTTCGGCGAAGGCGACGTGGACCAGGCCGGCCGCGCCCAGGGTCAGGCCCAGCGCCGCCGACAGCGACATCACGGGCAGCAGGGCCCGCAGAGGCGCGGGGCCTGCCTCCGAGGAGGCGGACCGGTCCCCGGGCGGCCGGTGCCGGGCCAGGGGCGCGCCCGCCAGCAGCAGGGACCCGGCCACCAGCAGGACGGCGGCCCCGGCCAGGCCGGCCGCGGGCGGCGCGAACGGCAGCAGGGCGCCCAGCAGCAGCGGACCGGCGAGGAAGGCCGCCTCCTCCACGACCGCGTCCAGACTGTAGGCCCGTCGTCGCAGGTCGTCGCGGTCGTGGAAAAGACGGCTCCACAGGGTGCGGGTGACCGGGCCCAGCGGCGGGATCACCGCCCCGATGAGGGCGGGCGGCACGACGAGGGACCAGGCGGGGGCGCCCGGCCGCCAGGTCAGCCACGCCAGGGCGAGCAGCCCGGCGGCGGCCAGGACCGCCATCGGGACCAGGGTGCGGGGCATGCCGCGGCGGTCGATGAGGCGGGCGCGGGCCGGTGCCAGGGCGGTGGCGGTGGCGCCGTAGGCGGCGGTGGCCGCACCGACCACAGCGTAGGAGTCGGCGGCCGCGGTGACGGCCAGGACCAGGCCCAGGCCCAGCAGGCCGAAGGACAGGCGCCCGAGCATGGCGGGCGCGAAGAAGCGGACCGCTCCGGGCGTGCGCAGGACGGCACGGTAGGAGTCGGCCCCGCGGGGCGATGGCATGGGGTGTGTTCCCTCAGGGGGCGGCGGCGCGCGGGCGCCGCGGACGTGCACGGACACCGGAGGAGCCGTCGGCGCGGGAGGCGCGGCGGCGTCGGTGCCGGTCTACGCACGGGGGTGGAACACGGGGTCAGGGTATCAGGCGCGTCGGGGCCCGGTCCTAGGATGGCGTGCATGATCGACATGGACGCGGTGGCCGGAATCCTGCGCGACGTGGCCCGAGAGGTGATCCTGCCCCGGGCCCGTTCGCTGTCCGAGGGCGAGGTCATGGAGAAGACCCCGGGCGAGCTGGTCACCGTCGTCGATCAGGAGGCCGAGCGGGTCATCACGGCCCGGCTGCGGGAGCTCCTGGACGCCCCGGTGGTCGGCGAGGAGGCCGCGGCCTCCGATTCCGCACTGGTGGAGACGCTGCGCAGCGAGCCGGTGGCGTGGCTGGTGGACCCGCTGGACGGGACCCGCAACTTCGTCGAGGGCCGCCGGGAGTACGGGGTGATGGCGGCGCTGGTGCGCGGCGGGGAGACCGTCGCGGCGTGGATCGTGCAGCCCGAGCAGGACCGGGTGTACTCCGCCGAGCGCGGGTCGGGCGCCTGGCGCGACGGGGTGCGGCTGCGCCGGGAGCCGGCGCCGACCGACCCCGGCAGGCTGCGCGGCGCGGTGCTCTCCCGTTTCCTGGCCCCGGAGGCGCGGCGGCGCGTGGAGGCGGCCCTGCCGCGGTTCGCGGAGGTGGGGTCCGGGTCGCACTGCTCCGCCTTCGACTACCCGCTGCTGTGCGAGGGTGCGCAGGACTTCCTGCTGTTCCACCGGACCCTGCCCTGGGACCACGCCCCCGGCACCCTGCTGCTGGCCGAGGCGGGCGGCGTGTCGCGGCGGCCGGACGGGACGCCCTACCGGCCCGACCAGGCCCGGGACGCGCTGGGCCTGCTGAACGCCGCCGACGAGACCTGCTGGAAGACGGTGCGCGAACTGCTGTCCTGAGCGCGGCCGGGCGGAGCTCAGCCCAGGGGGACGAGCCGCCACTGCTGGAAGGCGTGCCCGCCGTCGGGGGCCTGGACCACGGCGGTCCCGTTGTCGGGGGCGCCGCCCTGCCCCTCCAGGGCCTGCCCGGTGGCCCGGTTGACCAGCCGAACGACGCCGCCGCCCACGTCCACGACGGTCCAGTGCTGGTTGCTCGCCCCGGTACTGGTGAGCAGGGTGGCCGCGGGAGGCGCGGCGGCGTCGGTGGGGACCTCCAGGACCTTGCCGCTGCCCACGTTCTCGACGGCGTAGAAGCCGCCCTCCACGGGGACGAACCGCCACTGCTGGTTGCCCTGGTCGTGGCGGTCCCACAGGTGGACCGCGGCGCCGTTGTGGGTGGCGGCCTGGACGACGTCCAGAACGCGGTCGCCCTGCACGTTCTGCAGGATGTAGACGGTCCCGGGGTCGATGCCGGCGGGGTGGGCGGGTTCCGGTGAGGGCTCCGGCGAGGGGTCGGGGGACTCCTCCGGCGCCGCGGGCTGGACCAGGACGCCCGAGACCGCGACCACGCTCTCGTCGGCCCGGGCGCCGCTGGTGGTGAACACGCCGCCCACGTAGCCGAGGATGGCGGCGACGAGCACGAGTGCGGCGGCGCCGGCGAGGACGGGCCACTGGGGTATGTACCGTTCCGTTGCGGCTGGGGGGGTGGCGCGGCGGCGGGATCGGGACATGGGAACAGGGCTCCAGGGGCTTACGGGGTACGGTCCACCCAGGAAGCATGCCATACCGTTTCGTACCTTTTGATCGCGTTCCCCCTGGAATTCAGGGGACACCGGACGCCCTCGATAGGGTCCCCGCATGGAAGCCATCGGAGTGCCCTGGTTCATGGCCGTGCGTCTGCTCGGCCCTCCCGTGTTCCTGCTCGTGGTCGGCGGGGCGCTGCTGCTGTGGCGGCGGCCGGGCCGCTCCGGGCTGGTCTGGGCCGCGCTGGCGGTGAACCTGCTGGCGGCGGCGCTCCCCTTCCTGTGGATCGGGGCGCAGGCCATCACCGACCAGGCGGAGCGGACGGTGTACGGGCTGGTGATGACACTGCTCCAGCCGTCGGTGTCCCTGGCCGCCTGGGGCCTGCTGCTGTGGGCGGCGCTCTTCCCCGCACCGGTTCGGGGCGGCGTCCGGCTCGCGGAGGGGGACGGGCGGCCCGAGCGCGAGCCGCAAAACGTAGGATGAATGGCCATGGGCATCCCGACCACACCGAAGGCACCGTTCTCCCTGCGCACCGCGGCGGACGCGGTACCGCCCGTGTGGCTGGTGCTCATCGGCATCGTCTCGGTGCAGACCGGTGCCGGGGTCGCCAAGAACCTCTTCGACGTGCTCCCGCCCGCGGCCGTGGTCTGGCTGCGGCTGCTGACCGCCGCCCTGCTGCTCGGCCTGGTGGTGCGCCCCGCCTGGAAGGCGTACACGCGCGGCGACTGGCTGGTGGTGGTCGGCTACGGCGTGGCCCTGGCGCTGATGAACTTCTTCATCTACCAGGCGTTCGCCCGCATCCCCCTGGGCATCGCCGTCACCATCGAGTACCTGGGCCCCCTGGCCATCGCCGTGCTGGGCTCGCGCCGCCGGGTGGACCTGCTGTGGGCCGGCCTGGCCGGGCTGGGCGTGGCGGCCCTGGGCCTGGAGTCGGGGTCCCTGGACCCGCTCGGCATCCTGTTCGCGGTGCTGGCCGCGGTGTCCTGGGCCGGGTACATCCTGCTGAGCGCCGCCACCGGACAGCGGTTCGAGGGCGCCTCGGGCCTGGCGATCGCCGGTGTGGTGGGCGCCCTGCTCATGGCCCCGGCGGGCATCGTCCAGGGCGGGGCCGCGCTGCTGGACTGGCGGGTGCTGCTGTTCGGCCTCGCGGTGGGCGTGCTGTCGTCGGTGGTCCCCTACACGCTGGAGCTGAACGCACTGCGCCGGATGCCGCCGCGGGTGTTCGGGGTGCTGATGAGCCTGCAGCCGGCCGCCGCGGCCCTGGTCGGCCTGGTCCTGCTCGGCGAACTGCTCACCGTCTGGCAGTGGCTGGCGGTGGGCTGCGTCATCCTGGCCAGCGCGGGGTCGACCCGCACCTCCTCCGGCGGCTCGGAGCGCTCCTCCTAGACGCGGACCGCCCCGGCAGGGCGCAACGGCGCCCGGCCGGGGGCGCGGCCTCGGGGGACCCGAGGGTGGACCGGGCGGGCGCGGTTCCGGCTCGCGGGAACAGGACACGGCGGAGCCGCACCCCCGTCCCGGACGTCCTCGAACGCCCCCCGTCGACGCAGGTCGCGGCGGTCGGCGGGGGCGCGTCACGACCACCGGACCCGTGTACTACGCTCTGTCGTATGTCTGATTCCCCGGCCTCCGCGGCGTCCGCCGCGATCACCCCTCCCCAGCTCGCGGCGGAGGACATCGTCCTGCTCGGCGTCCCGCTGTGGGGATGGCAGATCGCCGTCGCGGCCGCCGGTGTGCTGGCCCTGGTCCTGCTGTCCCGCACCATCTGGAACCCCACGCCCAGGTCGCTGCGCCTGTGGTCGCTGGGCAACATCGCCGTCAACGCGGGCATCGCCGTCACCGGCGCCACCGTGCGCGTGACCTCCTCGGGGCTGGGCTGCTCGGAGTGGCCCAAGTGCACGCCCGACAGCTTCGTGCCCATCGACACCGGGCACGCCGCCCTCAACGCCGCCATCGAGTTCGGCAACCGGACGCTGACCTTCGTCGTGCTGGCGGTGGCCGTCATCACGTTCGTGGCGTTCCTGCGGGCCCGGCCCCGCCGACGCGACCTGGTGCGCCTGGCCGCGATCATCCCCTTCGGCGTTCTGGGCCAGGGCGTGGTCGGCGGCATCACCGTGTGGACCGACCTGCACCCCGCCTCCGTGGCCGCCCACTTCCTGCTCTCCATGGTGATGGTGTTCATCACGGTGGCGCTGTACGTGCGCTCCCGCGAACCCCAGGGCACCCCGCGGGTCTGCGTGAACCCGATGCTGCACACCCTGAGCATCGCCCTGGTCGTCATCGGCTTCCTGCTGCTGGTCGCCGGGACCGTGGTCACCGGCACCGGTCCGCACGGCGGCGACGCCGCCGCGCCGCGCTGGGGCTTCGCCCTGGAGACCGTCACCAAGCTCCACTCGGCCCTGGCCTGGCTCACGCTGGCCTGCGCGGTCCTGGCCGCCGTGCTGGCGTTCCGCACCGGCGCGGGCCGCCCCGCCAGGACCGGCTCGCTGCTGCTGGTCGCCGTGGTGGTCGGCCAGGGCGTCGTGGGCTACGTGCAGTACGCGCTGGCCCTGCCCGAGGGCCTGGTCGTCCTGCACGTGCTGGGTTCGGCCCTGACCTGGATCGCGATCTCCCGGCTGTACTTCGCCACCACCCGCCTGGTCCCCGCCGGCGAGGACCCCGTCCTCACCGGCCGTGCCGCGGAGAGTACTCCTGCTGAGCCCGCGCCTGGGCGATGACGTGCGCGAAGTCCGCACGGCGCAGGAAGCCCGAGTCCGTGGGCCGCTCCGCCCAGCCCGGGGCCACCGGCTGGGGGACGCGGCCCAGGAACGCGTCCCTGGACACGTGCATCAGGGCCAGGAACGCGTCGCGGCGCACCTTCCAGTCCTCCCGGCGCAGCCCGTTGTCGAGCTTCTGGTGCAGTAGCGCCAGCTCGGTCGCCGCGAGCTGGTACTCGCGCATCGCCTCGCGGCCCTTGGCGCCCGCGTTGCGCGCCGCCCACTCGCGGGCCTGGCGGCGCCCCTTGAGGGTGCTGAGCATGGCGATGTCGGCCGGGGTGACCAGCCCGGTGGAGATGTAGGGCGGCAGGTGGTGGGCGATCGCGCGCACCTGGCCGCGGCGGTCGTGGGCGGCCAGCAGCAGGACGCCCACCAGCACGACGAACAGCACGAGGTAGGCCAGGCCCAGCCCGGTCCAGCCGAAGTAGGTGGAGGCGTTCCACATGCCGTGCAGCAGGACCGCGAACACCCAGCCCACGACCGGGGCGAACACGCGCAGGAACCCCGGCCGCATGGCCGCGTAGGCGACGCCGATGCCGATCATCGCCGTGTAGAGCGGGTGCCCGAACGGGGCGACGATCCCGCGGATCGCGAACGTGGCGACCAGGGTCCCGTCGAAGAAGGCGCTGAGGAAGTACAGGATGTTCTCGGTGAAGGCGAAACCGGTCGCCACCATGCCCGCGTAGACGACACCGTCGGTGAACGTGTCGATCTCGTTGCGGCGCCGCCACAGCAGGATGAGCAGCACCAGGCCCTTGGCGCTCTCCTCGACCAGGGGCGCCACCACCGAGGTGCCCAGGAAGTCGCCGACCTCCTGCCCGAACAGCGGGACGGTGATCGCCGCGAACCCCCAGCTGTTGAGCAGCAGCGCCGCCACCACGGCCACGCCTGCGCCCCACACGAACGCGAAGAAGAGCACCCAGCCGGGTTCGGGCTCCAGGCGGTCGAGCATGAGGATGAGCGGAACCAGGATTCCGGCCGGGATGACCGCGGCGACGAGCGCGACGACGAACCCGGTGGCGCCGTCGATCCCCGCGGCCGCACCGCCGGCCAGGGCCAGGAGCCACAGGTAGACGAGCATGCCCGCCATGCAGACGAGGCTGACGGTGATCCCCAGGATCAGGGTCATCGAATGGCGGGAGCGGCGGCCCTGGAGCACGGCCTTGCTGTCGAGACGGGACATGGGCAAAGATCGTAGCGGGATTCCCGGCCGGGCAAGGGCCCGGACGTGACCGCCGGTCCGCGGCGGCCCTCCCTCCCGCCGGTGCACAATGGCCGGGTCGGCTTTTCCGCGCAGGCGAACGTAGACGAAGAGGCCCGCCATGGACAGGACAACCCCGCCCCGCCCGGTGACGACCCCGCTGTGGGCGGTGCGCGTGGCCGTGCTCGCCCACCTGGCCGCGATCCTGTGGGAGGGGGCCACCGCGGGCCAGCTGGTGACGTTCAACACCGCGGCCCTGCCGCTGCACTACTTCGGGGCGTTCGGGGTGCACGCGATGGCGGCGCTCCAGCTGCTGGCGGCGCTCTGGTACTGGAAGTCGGCGGGCCGGGGAAGCGCCGCCCGGACGCTGCTGCTGGTCAGCGGGCTGGCGTTCCTGCTGGGCTTCCCGCAGGCGGCGCTGGGCACCTACGGCCCGCTCCAGGCGCACGTGCCGCTGGCCCTGGTCCTGACCGGCGCCGCGGTGTGGGCGGCGGCGCTCGCCTGGCGCCGCCCCTGACCCCGCGGCGGCCCGGCGCCCACCCGCCGGGCCGTCCGGTGCCGGTCACACGCCCCAGGCGAGGGTGTGCAGGCGGTGGCGGACCGCGGTGAGGTAGGTCGAGGCGGCCAGCCAGGCCAGGGCGAGCCGGTCCGGAGGCGGCGCCGCCGACTCCCCCGTCGCCGTGCGCACTCGTTCGCGTGCGGCCTCCGTCAGTGCGGCGAGCAGGTCGGCTCCGGTGGGCAGGTGGCGGTCGCGCATCCGGGCCCCGGGGCCGCCCGGGTCGGCGGGTGCCGCCTCCCGGCCCGCCTCGGCCAGTCGGCCCAGCACGCGGGCGAGCACCGCGGTCCCGGGGTCGGCGGCGGGCGGCGGCACGGGTTCCGGCCGGGGCGGCGGGGCCGCCGCGACGGGGTCCGCCCAGCGCAGGGTGTCCAGGGACAGGTCGGCGCGGCCGCGCCGGGCCGGGGGCAGGTCCGGCAGGCCGTCGGCGGTGATCGGCACCAGGCGCCCGGGGCGTTCCAGGACCGGACGGGCCATGACCCGCAGCACCGACCCCGGCTCCCGGGCGATCCGGGCCAGGTTGCGGGCGCGCAGCGGGTCCCGGGCGCCGTCGGCGGCCAGGACGAGGTGACGGCCGCCGGCCGTCGCCTCGGCGCCCTCCGGATGGGGCCCGGTCACGGTGCACTCGGCGAAGACCAGGTCGGCGCCGCTGCGGCGGGCGGGTGCGCCCTGGGCCACCAGGGCGTCGGCGATCTGCTCCGCGACCGGGCGCTCCCAGAGCACCGCCAGGGGTCCCTCGTCCCAGGCCGGGGCCTGGGCGGTGGCGGCCGTGGTGGCCGACATGCCGCTGAGCCGCCCGTCGGCGGCGGCCCCGACGCGCTGGGCGACCAGGGCCGCGCGCCCCAGGTCGCGGTGGCTCAGCGCGGTCCCCCCGAAGGAGACCCGGGCGCCGTGCGCGGCGGCCGCCCGCTCGGGCCCGCCCGGCGCGATATTGGCGACGCTCCACCGCCGGGGCACCCCGTCCGCGACCGACACCAGGTGGGTGACCACGCCCGCGTACCCGGAGGCGGTGACCACGCGTTCACAGCCCAGCCCGTACAGGCGCAGCGACCCGATCTCGGTGTAGGCGCGCCGCCCCACGCCGACGTCGGCCCGGGTGGGGGCCGGGCGGTCGCCCGCGGGACCGCCGCCCAGCCGCCAGGCCAGGTCGAGCAGGGCGCCGAGGTCGGCGGTGTAGGCGGACAGGTCGAAGTCGGCGGTGGGGTGGTCGCGCGGCCCGGCCGCCACCGCGACGCAGAGGGCGGACAGGCGGGGCAGGCGGGCGGCGCGGGCCAGGGCCGAGGCGCGCAGCAGTTCGGCGCGCCCGGAGGACCCCGCGGCGCGGACCCCGGAGGCCAGGGCGCGGGCGGCGGCGTTCCACGCGGCGCGGGCCGCGGCGCGGGCGGCGTCGTCCGGGCCGACGGGCTCGGACAGGGGGTCGGGCGTGCGGTCCTCCTGCGGGGCGTTCGCGGTGCCGGGGGTGTCGGGCGCGGCCGGGTCCTCCGCGGGGCCGTCGTCGGGCGTGGTGTCCAGCAGGGACACCGCCGACAGCAGGTGCAGGCAGCGCGGGGAGAGCAGGCAGGTGCACGCGGCCTGGCCGGGGTCGGTGAGCTCGGCGCCGGTGAGGGTGACGGTCTCGCCGCCCGCGGCGACGGTCCACGTTCCGCCGTCCGGGGTCCACGTCCACTCCCGGGCGGCACCGGGCGCGGCGTCGAGTTTGCGGCGCACCCGGGCGGGGGCCGCCTCCACCAGGGCGGCGAGCAGCTCGGGGGCGATGCGGGGCCGGTCGGTCATCGGGGGTCCTTCCAGGGTGGTCAACCGCGCACCTTCTCGCCGATCCACGCCGCCAGCTCCTCCGGTCCCAGCGCCGCCACCGGCATCCCGGCGTCGGCGAAGGAGGAGGCGATGGCGCGGTTGTACACGGGTGCGCCGCCGTGGTCGAGGGCGGCCAGGCCGAGGAGGTGGACGCCGCCGGAGGCCAGGGCCCGCACCTCGGCCAGGGTGCGGGCGAGGCTGCCGCCCTCCTCGAAGTCGGTGATGAGGGCGACGATGGTGCGGCCCGGCACGCGGACGGCGGAGCGGGTGTGCGCCAGGGCCGCGCCGATGTCGGTGCCGCCGCCCACCGAGACCTCCAGCAGCAGGGCCAGGGGGTCGTGGACCCGGTCGGTGAAGTCGACGACCTCGGTGGAGAAGGCGGTCAGGGAGACGCTCAGCGCGGGCAGGCCGTGCAGGATCGCGGCGACCAGGGCGGCGTGGATCGTGGAGCGCTCCATGGACCCGGAGACGTCCACGACGATGTGCACGTGCCAGTCGGCGCTGCGCCGGGCGCGGGTGGCGAACACCGGCCGCTCTGGGAGCAGCAGCGGCCCGTCCGGGCCGGGGCGGACGGTGTGCAGGTTGGCGCGGACGGTGCGGCCCAGGTCCAGGCGGCCTCCCCGGCGGCGGGTGGGGCGGGGCACGGACAGGCCGGTCAGGGCGGGGCGCAGGCGGCGGGCCAGTTCGGCGGTGAGCCGGTCGGTGATGCGCCTGACCAGGGGCCGCAGCCGGGCCAGTCGGGCCTCGGGCAGGGCGCCGGCCAGGGAGAGGACCTGTTCGAGGAGGTCGACCGAGGGGGTGACGGTCTCGGGGTCCAGGTGCTCGAGGACGTCGCCGCGGCCGCGTTCGGCGGCCCGGCCCAGGACCTCCTCGCGCACGGTGGCGCCGAAGAGCGCCTCGAGTTCGTCGGACCATTCCCGGGGCGCGGGTTCGGGGCGGCCCCGGCCCCCGGTGGGGTCCTGGGAGCCTTCACCGTGGCCGCGCCCGTAGAGCTCGTCCAGGGCGAGGGCCGCGCGCCGCGCGGGGGCGGACCCTCCCCGCGGTTCGCGGCCGAGCACGAGCCGCCAGCGGTCGGCGGCACCGATGGCGCGGTGCGCGGGGCCGGCTCCCCCCTCCGGCGGGGTGTCCGGGACCGCGCCGGGTCCTCCTCCCGCCGGGGCGGCGGTGCCTCGGCGCGGGTCCGTGCCGGGGCGCTCGGAGGTGGTGGCGGTGGCGAGGAAAGCGGGCAGGAGGGTGCTCACGGCGGTGCGGGCGGTGGTGTCGGCGTCGGCGAGGGCGGCGGCCAGGGCCGCGGGGACGTCGAGGTCCGCGTCCACCTCGCCGAGGCGTTCGGCGACCGCGTCCAGAAAACGGCCGCGGGCCGCGGCGGACAGCGCGTCGAACCCCTCGCGCAGCGCGGGCAGCCGGGCGAGGAACCCGGCGTCGTCCCAGCCCTCCACGCGCTCGGTGAGGGTGTCCAGCAGCGCCGGATCGGCCTCCAGCACCGGGGCGGCCACCACCAGGGCGCCGGTGAGGCGGCGGGCCGACGCGACGCCGTCGGAGGCGTCGTCCGCCCAGCCGGCCAGGCGGGCGGCGGCCTCCCCGGGCCGGGCGGCGTCGAGGAGGAGCAGTGCGGCCAGGGCCGCGCCCTGGGCGAGCGGCCCGCCGCCGGTGAGCAGGGAGCGCAGCTGCCACAGCAGCCGCTGGGGTCCGACCGCGCCGGGCAGGGAGGCCTGGTCCTGGACCATGCGCACCACACGCAGCAGCGACTCGGCGTCGGCGCGGCCGGTGGCGCCGGCCATGCCCGGTACGGACGCGACGGCGGCCTCGGCGAGCCGGGAGCGCAGCCGTACCAGGGACCCGGGCGCCTCGGGCAGACCGGGGACCCGCCCGGCGACGATCCGCTGGAGGCGGTCGTGGAGGGTGACGGCGTCGGTCAGACCGGCCCGGGGCAGCACCTCGTCGAGGATCCGGGCGCCCAGTTCGGCGGCCAGGTCCGGCAGTGCGCACTCGGCGGCCCGGGTGAGCAGGTCGCCGGCGGTTCCGGGGGCGAGGTCCCCCTCCTGGTCGCGCAGCCGGGCGGCGAGGCGGCCGCGTGCGGCCTGTTCCAGGGTGGTGCCGTAACAGGAGGCCAGTTCCAGCGTGGCCCCGGTGGAGGGGGTCCAGCGGACCCGCCAGGTGCGCCCCAGGGTCTCGCCGTCGGTGGTGGGGCCCGCGGACTCCACGGGTTCGGCGTAGGCGATGCCCGCGGCGGACGCGCGTTGCAGGGCGATGTGCCGTTCGCGGTCCAGCGGGGAGCGTTCGGGGTCCAGGCGCAGCTCGCGCGGGTCGTCGTCGGGGCCCGGCAGCCGCAGCCGGGCCGCCAGGGCGGCGACGTGCACGCCCAGGCCGGAGGCGGGGGCGTCCGGGGCGGGGCGTCCGCGGCGGGAGCCGATGAGTTCGCGCCGGGCGGCGCGGGCCAGGGCCCGGGCGCGCCCCAGCGGTTCGCCCTGGGCCAGCGCCGTGGTGAGCGCCTCGACGAGCTCGCGGCGGCCCGGTGCGGGCAGTCCGCGCAGGGCGGCCAGGTCTCGGGCCAGGCGGTAGGCGGCCGCGGTGTCGGGCACGCCGCACACGTGGCCGTCGGCGCGCAGCCCGGCGCCGATCCCCGCCAGTCGGCGGATCGCGGCCTCCTCCACCGCGTGGGGGACGCCGCCCGCCGTGTGCACGTCCTGCTGCCACTCGGGGTCGCGGATCCCCGCGGGGTAGCCCGACCGGGAGTCCAGGAGGGCGAAGGTGTAGGGGATGAGGGCGCTGACCACACCGTCGGTGTGCTCCCCGGGTGCGGGCACGGGTACCTCTGCGGCGGCGGGGAGGTCGATCGGGCTCTCCGGTACCGCGAGCCAGGCGGCCCCGGTGGGCGGGGCGGAGGGCGGCGCGGCCGGGCCGCGCGCCTGCGGGGCGCCGGCACCGGCGGGTCCGGCGGCGGTGTCGACGGGGTCGGCGGCGAGGAGGTGGCGCAGGGCCGCGCGGTCGGGGTCGGGCAGCAGGGCGGCGGCGTGGTAGGCACCCACCACGGCCGCCGGCCGGGCCGCCCCGACCTCGGCGATGCGGCGGCGCATCCACGCCTCGCGGGCGCGGTCGCGCGGGCCCGGCCCCCCGGCGTCGGCGGCGCGGTGGGCCCAGCCCAGGGCCAGGGCGGCGCGGCGGACGCGCTCGGGGTCGGCGCCGTAGGAGCGGGCCTCCACCAGGCGGTCCCACAGTTCCTCGCCGTCCTCCACCCCGGCGGCGCGCAGCAGCGCCCGCGACAGGCCCGGGTCCGCGTCCGGGGCCTCCCCCGGGACCGCGACCGCGACCGGCAGGTCGACGGCGTGCACCGGGACACCGCGGGCCCGGGCCCAGCGCAGCGCCGCCAGCTCCGGCGAGAAGTCCGCGAACGGGTAGAAGGCGTGGCCGCCCCCGTCGGGGTCGCCGAACACCAGGGCGACGGGGGCCTCGGTGGCCGGGTGGGCGAGCCAGTCCAGCCACGGTCCGGCCTCCCAGGGGAGCTCGACGAACAGGGCGTCCGGATCGGCGGCGTCCAGCAGCGCGGGCACCGCCGCGGCCAGCACCGGCGAGTGGTGGCGCACCCCCACCAGGTAGGGGGCGGCGCACCCGGCCAGCGCCTCGAGCACGGCCTCGGGGGCCTCGGGGGCGGTGGTCAACTCACTCCCCCAGCACGTGGCGCAGCTCGTACAGGCGGCGCCACATGCGCGCGCCGTTCTCGGCGCGGTGGCGGATGGTGGAGTCCCAGTAGGCGAGCAGCCGTCCCTGGTCCTCCGGGTCGTCCTTGCGGACCGCGCCCAGCAGGTACCCGGGCAGCAGCGACAGCGGGTCGGTCACCCCCAGGTAGGCGCTCTGCAGCCCGAGGGAGGTGGTGACGCCGACGGCCTCGGCGGTGCTCATCACCGTGGTGGGCCGCTCCACCGGCCAGCCCTCCGCCGATGTCCCCGAGCGCAGGTCCCGGAACGCGGTGACCAGGGCCTCCAGGACGGCGTCGTCCACGGGCAGCGCGTGCCCGTGGCGGGCCAGGGCGGCACCGGCCCGCTCCCGGACCAGCGCCACCTCGGCGGCCGGGTCCGCGATGGGCGGCACCACCTCGAAGTTGAAGCGGCGCTTGAGCGCGGCGCTCATCTCCGACACCCCGCGGTCGCGCAGGTTCGCGGTGGCGATGACGTTGAACCCGGGCCGGGCGTGGAAGGTGCCCTCGTCGCCGAGCTCGGGGACGGACATCCGCCGGTCGGACAGGATCGACACCAGGGCGTCCTGCACCTCCGGCAGGCACCGGGTGACCTCCTCGACCCGGGCGAGGCGGCCGGTGCGCATCGCGGTGAGCACCGGGGAGGGGGCCAGGGCCTCGGGGACGGGGCCCTTGGCGAGCAGCAGCGCGTAGTTCCAGCCGTAGCGCAGGTGCTCCTCGCTGGTGCCCGCGGTGCCCTGCACGGTGAGCGCGCCGGTGCCGCAGACCGCGGCGGCCAGCAGCTCGGACAGCATGGACTTGGCGGTGCCGGGTTCGCCGACCAGGAGCAGGCCGCGCTCCCCGGCCAGGGTGACGACGCAGCGCTCCACCAGGGAGCGGTCGCCGACGAACTTGGCGGGGATCTCCAGGGCGTCGGGCAGCCCGTCGACGGGGGCGGGCAGCCGCAGCCGCTCCCCGCCGCTCCCGGCGATGAAGGTCACGACGGCGCGGGGGGTGAGCGCCCAGCCGGGCGGGCGCGGTCCGGTGTCGTGGGCGGCCAGGAAGGCCAGTTCCCCGGCATGGTGCCGCTCGGCGGGTTCGATCTGCACGTCGGTGGCGGGTTCGGGCACCGCGGGCTCCTCGGAGGTGTCGGTTCGGGGCAGGGGGTCGGGGCCCGGCCCCGGCGGGTCGCACCGGGGCCGGGGCGGGGGCTCACATGCCGGGGGCGTCGCCTTCACGGGTACGCCGCCAGGCCTCGGTGAAGATCTCCGGGACCGGGCGTACGGGCAGGTGGCGGCCGGAGAGGGGCCCGGAGACACCGCCGCCGACCCGGGTGAGGCCGTACAGCGGCGCCTTCCATGTCTCGAAGGGCAGGTCGGGCCCCTGCTTGATGTCGGTCCACTCGCCGGGCAGGAAGACCGTGCGTCCGGCCCGCGCCCGCTTGGCGGTCATGACCAGGTCGCGTTCGAGCAGTTCGACCTGGGCCCTCCTGTGCCGGGCGAGGGTCCACCCGTTGAGGGCACGGACCTTCTTGTCGGTCGGCTCCAGGACCGCGAGCAGCTGGAGGTAGAGCCGGGCGGCGTCCTCGGACAGCCCGTGCACACCCGCGGCCTCGGTGAGCAGGTCCGGCACGGAGGCGGCCGGGTCGTACTCGCGGGAGCCCGCGGGCAGTCCCCCGGAGGCGATGCGCTCGGCGATCGCGGTGAACCCGGGGCTGCGCAGCAGGTCCACCACCTTGACCGCGGAGTGGCGGTAGGAGGGGTGCTCGCCCTCCTGGAGCAGGGCCCGCAGCGCGCGGGCCTCCACCTCGTCGCCGAAGCGGGCGGGGCGGAACCACAGGTGCAGCGAGTAGTCCGACACGACCGCGACCACGGTCCCGTTGTCGGTACCCTCGGCGGCGGCGCCGTCCCTGCCGGACACCGGATGGGGCTCCCCGCCGATCCGCTCGAGGAGGCCCCCGTGGTCCTCCCGCCAGAGGGTGGTGGCGTGCAGCAGCAGGTCGGGGGCGTCCAGGCGGGCGCGCACGGTCCTCAGCAGTCCGGGGACGGCCTCGCGGACCGGGTCTCCCGCGGGGAGTTCGGTGTACGCCCAGGGGATCAGCAGGGCGAACTCCTGGAGCAGTCCTGCCAGGTCCCGTCCCTGCTCGGGCTCGAACTCCAGCCCGATGACGGTCCGCCCGTGCCTCTCCTGGACCGTGAGGCGGCTGCGGACGTCCCCGGCCAGGGCGGGGTGGACGGAGGGGTCCGCCAGCAGGCGCACCGCGCCGGGTCCGGCGGGCCGCCAGGGGGCGTCGAGGGCGTCCAGCACGGTCTCCGGCAGCGGTGGGCGCGGACCCCGGAGTCGGTTCCAGGCGTCGGCGATCCGCTCGGCGGCGGCGCGCGTCCCGGCCGGGGACCACAGCTCGGCGAGCCCTTCCGGGCCGGGCAGGGCGTCGCGGTACAGCGCCGACCACAGTCCGCGGTCCGGACGGCCCGCGCCGAGCTCCTCGACGCCGATATCGACCCGGGCCTCGTTCAGGCCCAGCGACCTGCGGTCCTGAGTGGAGACCGCGTGCGCGTCGAAGCGCTGGTGCAGGAGCAGGACCGCGGCCTCGGAGGGCAGGCCGGTGCGCTCGGAGAGCACCCCGATCGCCTCGTCGTCCCAGGTCAGAGGCCCGTTCTCGGCCAGGGCGGACAGGAACGCAGTGATCGTCCCGGCGGTGCCCCAGCCGGGGGCGACCCGGGTGCGGTCCACCTCGCGCAGCCCCCCGGGCAGGGGGAGGGGGTCTGCGGACCTGACCTCGGCGAACCACTGGGAGCGCTTCTCGTCCTTGCTCCCAGGCCGGCCGGAGAGGTCCGGGACCAGGCCGAGCCCGGCCCTGCGGCCGCCGCCGGTACCCACCGCGGCCGGGTCGTGCTCCTCCGCGGAGACCACGGCCCCCAGGTCCAGCTCGACGTCGGGGTCGGCGAACACGGTGCCGGCCCAGCGGGTGAGGAAGTCGGTCAGTGCGGCGCGCTCCTCCTCACCGGTCAGCGGGGAGGCCGCCGACCAGGCCAGCTGTCCGACCGCCCCGGGGAGCCCGGACCAGTCGAGGGTGGCGCGCGGCCGCCCGGCCAGCAGTTCGGTGCCGCCCTCCCCGCGCAGGAAGCGCGACGTGGCCTCGATGTGGCCGCGCACGTCCCCGTTCCCGGTCGCCCGCAGGGGCAGGAAGCGGCCGAGTGCGGTGAGCAGCGCCTCGGCCTCGGGCCCGGAGTCGACGGTCTCCCCCGCCTTCCCCACGGCCTCGAGGTACTCGTCCAGCTCGCGGCGGAGCAGCACGGCGGAGCAGGCCAGGCCCACGACGCCGTCGGCCACTCCGGTGTCGCACGTCCCACCGCCGCCGGAGAGTGCGGCCTGCGCCGCCTCCCGGCTGCGGGGCATCTTCTCCTCCACGGTGAACGCGGTCACCGGACCCGCGGAGGGGTTCCCGGCCCCGGCGGTGCGCCGCCCCCGGACGGGGGCTCTGCGGACGGCCTCGTGCTCGGAGGCGACGGCGGCGAGCAGGTCCTTGAGGTCGGGGCCCCGCAGGGTGCGCAGACGCGCGGAGGCCTCGGTGTCGCGCGGGGCCATGAAGTACCAGAACTGCGTCGGCGGCAGGTAGGGCGTGCCCCACTTGGCGGTGCAGTCGCAGGAGCCGCCGGTGTGGCAGTTCCACATCCGGCGGCCCTGAGCGTCCAGGAGGGTCACGCCGTTGTCGACCGCCAGGGCGCGGGTGCGGCCGCCGGGCGGTGTGAACAGGCCGATCGGCGAGGGAAGGCGGTTCCTCGACTCCCCGGTGGGCCGGATCTCGAGTGCGCGGCCGTCGGTGGCGACGATCCGGCGGGCGTCGTCGCCGAACAGCACCGCGAACCCGGCGGGGCCCTCGGCGTCGCCCAGCGGACCGCCGGAGACGGGCCCGGGCAGCGGCACCAGGCTGGACAGTGTCTCCTTCAACTGCTCCCCCGGACCCGGCGACAGGTCCTCCAGGAAGGCCGGCAGGCTCTCCCGGCCCCGCTCGCCCGTGGCGGGGTCGACCTCGACCAGGCCGTTCCCGCCGTCCCGGACGGTCCAGTAGGTGTGCCCGTCGGAGAGCACGTGCCGGTCGCGGGGGCCGCCGGGGTCTCCGGCGCGCAGCGCGCGTTCGCCGTTCATCCGGGCGCCGTCGGCGGTGAGCAGGGCGCCACCGGGCAGGTCGTTGCGCCACCGGCTGCCGTAGACCACCGACGAGTAGTCGAAGGAGAGCCGCTCGCCGGGGGCGTCGGACCAGTAGCCGTACCAGTCGTGGTCGAGGGAGTAACCCACCAGGAACCGGTCCTGGACGTAGAGCGCGACGGGGTCGTCCGCCCCCCGGGGCAGGGAGAGCACGTGCTCGGCCACGCGGCCCTGCGGCCCCACCGCGATGGCCCGCTCCTCGGAGGTGAGGGTGTAGTACGGCCAGCTCGCGGTGCCCAGCAGGCGGGTCCCCCCGCCGCCGCGGGCGCCCAGGTCGCGGGCGGCCTCCTCCAGTGCGGGCCAGCTGAACTCGTCGATGATCCCGGCGCTGAGGGTGGCGGCCAGCAGGTCGGCGACGTCCAGGGCGGCCAGGCGCTCCAGGTGCTCGGGGAAGGTCCGGAACACCTCGCCCGTGACGGCGCCGCGCAGGGCCTCCAGGCCCTCGCGGACCTGGAGGAGCCCGCCGCCCAGGGCGCCGGTGAGCGCGTCCAGCCGCCGTTCGACGTAGGGGTGCAGGTACTCGTGGGGCAGCAGGTCCTCCAGTACCCGCTGCGCGCGGCGGCGCCCGCCGTACCCCCCGGCGTAGGAGGCGACGGCCTCCCCGACCAGGGGTTCCCAGGCGGGGTCGGAGCGCAGGAACCGCAGGTCGCGGCGGGGTCCGCCGCGCGGGTGGTCCACCCAGGCCTCCAGGTCGAGACGGCGGCGCCCGGCCTGGCAGACGACGGGGACGCCCAGTTCCAGGCACAGGTCGAGCAGGTCGGCGGGGATGTTCGCCGAGTAGGAGGCACGGGAGCCGGCGATGTCGACGGGGGCCCCGTCGGCGCGCAGCCGGTCGGCGATGCGGACGGTCAGGTCCAGGAATCCGGAGGGCAGAGCCCGGTGCCAGCCGCGGGTGTGCCCGATCATCCGGCTCAGCCATCCGGCCGCACCGCCGGGCACGGCCTGGGCGGGGTCGGCGAGCAGGTCGACGGACCCGGCGTCGGACAGCAGCTCCAGCCACCAGGAGTGGAAGCCGGTGTCCTCGTAGCCCCTGGCGTCGACGAACATGCCCAGCAGGGCGCGGGCCACCTCGGTGTCCTCCCGGCCCAGGGCGACCAGGGAGGCGCGGGCGGCCTTCCAGAACCCCTCGGGGGCGGAGGAGGTGGCGGGGACGGACAGCAGCTCGCGCAGCAGCTCCCGCTCCTGCCCGGCCTGGTCGATCCCGGCGGCCCTGGCCAGGGAGCGCATCTGCTTGAGCAGGCCGGTCCACGGCGGCAGCCCGCCCAGGGTGCGGCGCACGGCCAGCTCGCGGAACTCGGTGTAGGCGCGCTCGGCGGCGTAGCGGCCGGACAGTTCGGCGGCGTGGGCGGTCAGGGCCTTGACGGTGAGGGCCCCGGCGAACGCGAACTCCAGGAACGACTCGCGCCGGGTGGCCTCGTCCACGGGCAGGCTGTACACCTGCTCGGCCTCGCGCGCCCGGCCGAACATGACGGCGGCGGTGCGGGCGTTCCCGGCGGCCAGGAAGGACCGTCCGGCCTGCTCCCAGAAGGCGGGCAGGTGCGGGATGGGCACCTCGGCGGCGATGCGCGCGAACTCGTCCGCGGCGGGGCCGGGGCGGGTGGCGGCCAGCCGGGCGGCCTTCTCCATGGGGCGGACCAGGGCCAGCGCCCGGACGCGCCGGTCGGGGTCGTGGACGAGCGCCCACTCGGGGTAGCCCAGGCCGCGCGGACGCGTCAGGGCCAGGGGCTCGGAGGATTCCCCCTCGGCGAACCCGAGGAAGTCCATGGCGGAGTCCTCGGCGGGGGCCAGCGCGTCGGGGAGCAGTCGCACGACCGCGCGGCCGCCCAGGGCGGGATGGGTGTAGACGCGGGCGGACACGGTGTCGGTGTGCCCGTCGACGGAGGCGTCCAGGGGGGCCAGGCCGGCGTCGAGGAGGGCTTCGCTGGGGGTGGTCACTTCTTCTCCTCGGTGTTCTTGCGGCCCGCGTGGACGAGCTCGGCCATGCGCACGCCCTCGGACCAGGCGACGGGGCCAACGTCGGAGAGCCTCAGGACGTGTTCGTCGTCGTCCACCCACACCAGGGGGCCGGTCTCGGTCTCCCAGTCGGGGGCGTCGGAGCCGATCCAGTAGCGGGCCTGCACCGGCCGCCCTCCCTCGACGACGCGGCAGGTGGCGTAGCCGCCGCGGACGGGGAAGCCGTGGCGCTGGGCCAGGCCGGCGGCGTGGCGCAGCTCCTCGAAGCGCCCGCCCGCGTAGTCGTCCACCCGGGTGGCGTCGGCGTCGAGGCTGTCGGGGAGTCGGTGGATCTGGCGGGTGAGCTGGGGCAGCCGCTGGGTGATGCCCAGTTCGAGGGCGAACTCGCGCACGTCGTCCAGGTCCTCGACGAGGACGGGGTGCAGGGGGACGACCCGGTCCGCCTCCAGCCAGGTGGTCTCGGCGTCCAGGTCCAGGACGCCGGCGCGTCCCCGTTCGTCGACGCCGCGCAGGAAACCGCCCTCGCCGCCGCCCTCGGGCGCGACGTACAGGTCGGTGAGCAGGACCCGCCAGGCGGGGTCGGGCCACACGCGGGCCAGCACGGAGGCCGGGACGGGGAGGGACCCCAGCAGCCAGGACTCGACGCGGGCGGCGCAGTCGCGCTCGTGGCGCTCCAGCCACAGCAGCACGTCGGCCAGGTGCCGGGCCTGCTCGGACTCGCGCACCTTCCTGGGAACCGTCTTGAGCCGCTTGCCCTTGGCGTTGCGGCAGGCGAGGGTGTCGCCCTCGATGGCCAGGGAGTAGCCGTCGGGACCCTCGGTCCAGATCGGTTCCGTGACATGTGGGGAGGTCGTGGACATGTCTGAGGTTATAGCGGGCTCCTGTGACAGGAGTGCGGCCCGGCGGGAACACGGCGGGAATGAGATGTCCGATGACCGCCGGTACCGCGGTCCCGGTCGGGCGATGCTCTGGTCATGAGCACGATGAACCCGATGACACCGACCGTTCCGACGACCGCGGCACACGAGACCCGGGCGATCGCCCCGCACGTCCTGGAGCGGCTGCGCGCCGGCGACGACGCCGGACGCGTCCCGGAGGCCTTCACCGACCAGGAGGGCGGATCCCCGCTGCGCTGCTGCCTGCGGCACAGCCGGGCCGGGGAGCGCGTCATGCTCGTCTCCTACGCACCGCTGCGGGGCTGGGCCCGCGAGCGCGGCGTGGACCCCGGCCCCTACGACGAGGTCGGGCCGGTCTTCGTGCACGGGGAGCCGTGCGGCGGGCCGGAGGGCACCGCGTATCCGGTCGCGCTGCACGGGTCCCCGCGGGTGCTGCGCGCCTACGACGCCCGGGGGCGCATCCGGGGCGGCCGGCTGGTGGACCTGCCCGCCGAGCGGGCGGCTGAGGTCGACGGGCTGCTGGCGGAGCTGTTCGCCGACCCCGGGGTGGCGCTGGTGCACGTGCGCGCGGTGGTGTTCGGCTGCTTCCTCGCCGAGGTCCGCCCGCTCCGCTGAGGGCCCCGGTCGCAACGGTGCGGCGGCGCCCCCGGGGGGCGCCGCCGCACGGTGTCCGGGGGCCGGTCAGGCCAGCAGGTTCGCGATCAGCGGGTCGACCGTCACGGCCGCGAACAGCAGCGCCAGGTAGGCGTTGGAGAGGTGGAAGAAGCCCATCGTCTTGAGCTTGGCCCCGCTCACCCCGGCGCGGGAGCGCTGGAGCAGCCGGTGGGCCTGGACGACCAGCAGCAGGCCGAGCACGAGCGCCACGGCGCCGTAGAACCAGGTGGTCCCGGCGACGGGCCAGAAGACCAGCGACACGATCACGGTGGCCCAGCTGTACAGGACGCACTCCAGCAGCACGCGGCGGTCGCCGGCGACCACCGGCAGCATCGGCACCTTGGCCTGCGCGTAGTCCTCCCGGTAGCGCATGGCCAGCGTCCACGTGTGCGGCGGCGTCCAGAAGAACACCACCAGGAAGAGCACGAACGGCGCCCAGTCCAGGCTGTTGGTGACGGCCGACCAGCCGATGAGGACCGGCATGCACCCGGCGATGCCGCCCCACACCACGTTCTGGGCGGTGCGGCGCTTGAGCAGCAGGGTGTAGACGAAGATGTAGAACGCGATGGCGAAGACCGACAGGAGCGCCGACAGCAGGTTCACCAGCACGGCGAAGCCGACGGTGGAGCCGACCGCCAGGACCAGGCCGTAGACGAGGGCGCCCCGCGGCGTCACCAGGGCCATCGCCCCCGGCCGCTGGCGGGTGCGACGCATCTCACGGTCGATGTCGCGGTCGATGTAGCAGTTCATCGCGTTGGCGCTGGCCGCCGACATGGTGCCGAACAGCAGCGTGTACACGGCGGTCCACAGCGGGGGGACGCCGCCGGCGGCGACGAACATCACCGGGATGGTCGTGATGAGCAGAAGCTCGATGACGCGGGGCTTGGAGAGCGCGACATAGGCACGCACGTACCCGCCGAGGGAGGCCTTGCGGGGGGCCTCGGGGGCGGCGTCGGACGTGGTGCGGGGCGCGGGGTCAGCGAGGGCCATGGGTCACCGCGTCCTCACGGCCGGACGGCTCGCTCGCGTTGCCACGGGGGGCACCGGCTCGGTTTCAGACACGCGGATACCTCGACAAGTCTAGGGACTTCGACACTGCTCGCCACGCGGGGTCGGGCGGACCGACGAAAGCGTCAGGATCGGCGGAAACCCCGTCAACGACATACTGTAGTACTTGTTCGCGGGGGCCGATGACCAGCCCCCTCTGATGCGAAAGTCCCAGGTCCTCCGGTACCTCGCGGCGGTCGGCGGCGGCGCCGGGTGACAGCAGGGTCGCACACGCCCCCGCCCCCCGCCAGTCGCCACGCGCCCTCCCCGACCGCCCCACCGGCCCCGATGTGCGGTGTCGGGCAACGACATCCCCGGGTACGGGCGATAGGCTCGAAGTCGGCCGAACCGGTCAGCGGCACCGCACGGCCCGGCGCATCTCCGCCGGAGTCTCCGGCACCGCGGTCCGGCGGCCGCGCACAACCGCAGGTCACCCCGCCCTCCCCCTGACGCTCCCGCCCCGGTGGCGGTCGTCGGGGGTGCCCGGCGGCGGTGCCGACGACCGATGCGACACCGATCGCGCGCCCGAGCCCGAGGGACGCGCCCGAGAAGGAGAAACGAGAGTCCGTGAACGCCCACACCCCGCAGGCCCTGGAGTGGTCGGACCTCGACCGCCGCGCCGTCGACACGGTCCGCGCCCTGGCGATGGACGCCGTAGAGAAGTCGGGTAACGGACACCCCGGCACCGCGATGAGCCTGGCCCCCGCCGCCTACCTGCTGTTCCAGAAGGTCATGCGGCACGACCCGGCCGCCCCCGAGTGGGTGGGCCGCGACCGCTTCGTGCTCTCCGCCGGCCACTCCAGCCTGACCCTGTACATCCAGCTCTACCTGGCCGGGTACGGCCTGGGCCTGGACGACCTCAAGTCGCTGCGCCAGTGGGACAGCCGCACCCCGGGTCACCCCGAGTTCAGCCACACCCCGGGCGTGGAGACCACCACCGGACCCCTCGGACAGGGCGTCGGCAACGCCGTCGGCATGGCCATGGCGGCCCGTCGCGAGCGCGGCCTGTTCAACCCCGACGCCGGCCCCGGGACCAGCCCCTTCGACCACCACGTCTACGCCATCTGCTCCGACGGGGACGTGCAGGAGGGCGTGAGCCACGAGGCCAGCGCCCTGGCCGGGACCCAGAACCTGGGCAACCTCACCCTCATCTGGGACGACAACCGGATCTCCATCGAGGACGACACCCGCGTCGCCCACTCCGAGGACGTGGCCGAGCGCTACCGCGCCTACGGCTGGCACGTCGAGGAGGTCGACTGGAGCGCCACCGGCGAGTACGTCGAGGACGTCGAGGCCCTGTTCGAGGCGATCCGGCGCGGCAACGCGGACACCGAGCGCCCCACGTTCATCCGCCTGCGCACCGTCATCGGCTGGCCCGCGCCCAACAAGCAGAACACCGGCGCCATCCACGGCGCGGCCATCGGCGCCGACGAGATCAGCGCCACCAAGGCGATCCTGGGCCTGCCCGACGAGCCGTTCCACGTCGAGGAGGCGGTCCTCGAGCACACCCGCGCGGCGCTGGAGCGCGGCCGCACCGCCCGCGCCGAGTGGGAGGAGCACTTCCAGGCGTGGCGGCGCGGCGCCGGCGAGCGGGGCGAGCTGTTCGACCGGCTCCAGTCCGGCAAGCTGCCCGAGGGCTGGGAGAAGGCGCTGCCCACCTGGGAGCCCAGCGAGAAGGGCGTGGCCACCCGCAGCGCCAGCGGCGCGGTCCTCACCGCCGTCGCGCCCCTGCTGCCCGAGCTGTGGGGCGGCTCCGCCGACCTGGCCGGGTCCAACAACACCACGCCCAAGGGCGAGCCGTCGTTCCTGCCCTTCGACAGGGCCAGCTCGATGTTCCCGGGCAACCCGTACGGCCGGGTGCTGCACTTCGGCGTCCGCGAGCACGGCATGGGCTCGATCCTCAACGGCATCGCCCTGCACGGCCCCACCCGCCCCTACGGCGGCACCTTCCTGGTGTTCAGCGACTACATGCGCCCGTCGGTGCGCCTGGCCGCGATCATGAAGCTGCCGGTCACCTACGTGTGGACGCACGACTCCATCGGCCTGGGCGAGGACGGCCCCACCCACCAGCCGGTCGAGCACCTGTGGTCGCTGCGCGCCATCCCGGGGCTGGACGTGATCCGCCCGGCCGACGCCAACGAGACCGCCGTGGTCTGGCGCCGCGTCCTGGAGTCCTCCGAAGGCCCGGCCGCCCTGGCGCTGACCCGCCAGAACGTCCCGGTGCTGGACCGCTCCGAGTACGCCCCGGCCGAGGGCGCCGCCAGGGGCGGCTACATCCTCGCCGAGGCGACCGGCGGCACCCCCGCGGCGATCATCATCGCCACCGGCAGCGAGGTGCAGCTGGCCCTGGCCGCCCGCACCGAGCTGGAGGCGGACGGAACGCCCACCCGCGTGGTGTCCATGCCGTGCGTGGAGTGGTTCGAGGCCCAGGACGACGAGTACCGCGAGGAGGTCCTGCCGTCGTCGGTGCGCACCCGCGTGTCCGTCGAGGCCGGGATCGCCATGGGCTGGCGCTCCTACGTCGGCGACGCGGGCGAGTCGGTGTCCCTGGAGCACTTCGGGGCCTCCGCGCCCTACCAGACCCTGTACGAGAAGTTCGGCATCACCGCCGAGGCCGTCGTCGCCGCTGTCCGCACCAGCGCCGCCAAGGCCGGCCGCTGACGTCGCGGGTCCCGCCGGGCGCGTCCGGCGGGACCCGCACTCCCCGCGAGAGGAAAGGCGCACACACCATGAGCAAGCCGCTTGAGGCCCTGGCCGACGCGGGCGTTTCCGTATGGCTGGACGACATCAGCCGCGAACGCCTTCGCACCGGCAACCTGGCCGACCTGATGTCCACGCACAAGGTGACCGGGGTCACCTCCAACCCGACCATCTTCGACAAGGCCCTCGCCGAAGGCGACGCCTACGACGAGCAGGTCCGCGAACTGGCCCGCCGCGGCGTCTCCGTGGACGAGGCCGTCCGCCTGCTCACCGCCTACGACATCCGGTGGGCCGCCGACACCCTGCGCCCCGTCTACGACGCCACCGACCGCGTCGACGGCCGGGTCTCCCTGGAGGTCGACCCGCGCCTGGCCCGCGACACCGAGCGCACGGTCGCCGAGGCCAAGGCGCTGTGGTGGCTGGTGGACCGGCCCAACCTGATGATCAAGATCCCGGCGACCGCCGAGGGGCTGCCCGCCATCACCCGCGTGCTGGGGGCGGGCATCAGCGTCAACGTCACGCTGATCTTCTCCCTGGCCCGCTACCGCCAGGTGATGGACGCCTTCCTGGAGGGCATGGAGCTGGCCCGGGCCAACGGCCACGACCTGTCCCGCATCCAGTCGGTGGCCTCCTTCTTCGTCAGCCGGGTGGACAGCGAGGTCGACAAGCGCCTCAAGGCCATCGGCACCGACGAGGCGAAGGCCCTGCTGGGCAAGGCGGCGATCGCCAACGCCCGGCTCGCCTACCAGGCCTACGAGGAGGTGTTCTCCAGCGCCGAGTGGAAGGCCCTGGAGGCGCGGGGCGCCACCCCGCAGCGTCCGCTGTGGGCGTCCACCGGCGTCAAGGACCCCGCCTACCCGGACACCGCCTACGTCACCGAACTGGTGGCGCGCGGCACCGTGAACACGATGCCGCAGGCGACCCTCGACGCGACCGCCGACCACGCCGAGGTCACCGGCAACACCGTCCTGGGCACCTACGAGCGCGCCCACGCGGACTTCGCCGCCCTGGAGGACGCCGGGGTGAACCTCACCGAGGTGTTCGGCCTCCTGGAGCAGGAGGGCGTGACCAAGTTCATCGACTCCTGGGAGAGCCTTCTGGAGGGGCTTTCCGCCAAGCTGAAGTCGGCCGCCTGACCCGTACGGCCACCGGCATCCCGCCCGCGCCCCGGCTCGGGGCGCGGGCGGTACGCATCACGACCCACCGGCCACTCTCGACAGGAAGAGCGAGAACCGTGAAAGAACCGGTGATGCCGGGAGCGGTGCCCAACCCGCTCCGCAGCGTCCTCGACCGAAGACTGCCGCGCATCGCCGGGCCCAGCGTCCTGGTGCTGTTCGGCGTCACGGGCGACCTGGCCCGCAAGAAACTCCTCCCGGCCATCTACGACCTCGCCAACCGCGGGATGCTGCCGCCGGGCTTCGGCCTGGTCGGGTTCGCCCGCCGCGACTGGGAGGACCAGGACTTCGCCGCCCAGGCGCACGAGGCCGTCCGCGAGCACGCGCGCACCCCGTTCCGCGAGGACGTGTGGCGCCAGCTCAGCGAGGGCGTCCGGTTCGTGCAGGGCGAACTGGACGACGACGAGTCCTTCGACCGGCTCGCGGACACCGTCCGCGAGCTGGACGCCGCCCGCGGCACCGGCGGGAACTACGCGTTCTACCTGTCCCTGCCGCCCAAGCTGTTCCCGACCGTGGTCAAGCAGCTCAAGCGGTCCGGGCTGGCGGAGCCGCCCGAGGCGGGCCCGGAGGGGGTCCGGCCCTGGCGCCGGGTCGTCATCGAGAAGCCCTTCGGCCACGACCTGGCCAGCGCCCAGGAGCTCAACGCGGTGGTGGACGACGTGTTCCCGCCGTCGTCGGTGTTCCGCATCGACCACTACCTGGGCAAGGAGACCGTCCAGAACATCCTGGCGCTGCGGTTCGCCAACACCCTGTTCGAACCGCTGTGGAACCGCGGCTACGTCGACCACGTGCAGATCACCATGGCCGAGGACATCGGCGTGGGCGGCCGCGCGGGCTACTACGACGGCATCGGCGCGGCCCGCGACGTCATCCAGAACCACCTGCTCCAGCTGCTGGCGCTGGTGGCGATGGAGGAGCCCATCTCCTACGACGCCGACGCCATCCGCGCCGAGAAGGAGAAGGTGCTGGCGGCGGTGTCGCTGCCCGACGACCTGGAGACCGGGACCGCGCGCGGCCAGTACGCGACCGGCTGGCAGGGCGGCGCCGCCGTGCGCGGCTACCTCGAGGAGGAGGGCATCCCGGCCGACTCCGTCACCGAGACCTACGCCGCGCTGAAGCTGGCGGTCAACACCCGCCGCTGGGCGGGGGTACCGTTCTACCTGCGCACCGGCAAGCGGCTGGGGCGCCGGGTCACCGAGGTGGCCCTGGTGTTCCAGGGCGCGCCCCAGCAGCTGTTCCCGCGCACCGACGTCAGCGAACTGGGCCAGAACGCCCTGGTGCTGCGCATCCAGCCCGACGAGGGCGTGACGCTGCGGTTCGGCTCCAAGGTGCCCGGAGCCAGCATGGAGGTGCGCGACGTCAGCATGGACTTCGCGTACGGCCAGTCCTTCACCGAGGCCAGCCCGGAGGCGTACGAGCGGCTCATCCTGGACGTGCTCATCGGCGACCCGCCGCTGTTCCCGCGCCAGGAGGAGGTGGAGCTGTCCTGGCGGATCCTCGACCCGGTCGAGGAGTACTGGGCCAAGGCGGGCCGCCCGGAGCAGTACGGGTCGGGCACCTGGGGTCCGGAGTCGGCGGAGCGGCTCCTGGCCCGCGACGGCCGCCAGTGGCGGCGCCCGTGACCGGCAACGACCACGTCGGGAGGAACCGATGACGCTCTACCTGCCGCGCACCACCACCGCCCAGATCACCGAAGCGCTCATGGCCGAGCGGCTCAGCGTCGGCGGCGGTGCGATGAACATGGTGCTCACCCTGATCATCGTCACCGACGAGGCCGACCACTACGACGCGGTGCGCGCCGCCACCGAGGCCGGGCTCGAACACCCCTCGCGGGTGATCGCGCTGATCCGCCGCGACCCGGACGCCGAACCCGCCATCGACGCCGAGATCCGCCGCCCGGGCACCTCCGGGCCCGGGGAGGCGCTGCTGCTGCGGCTGTACGGCCCGCTGGGCGAGCACCCCGACTCGGTGGTCACCCCGCTCCTGGTGCCGGACGCGCCCGTGGTCGTGTGGTGGCCGGGCGCCGGTCCGCTCGACCCGGCGCAGGACCCGGTCGGCCGACTGGCCCAGAGAAGGATCACCGACGCTCTGCGCGCACCGGACCCGCTGGGGGACCTGGTCGAGCGGGTGTCCCACTACAGTCCGGGTGACACGGACCTGACCTGGACGCGGCTGACCCCGTGGCGCTCGCTGCTGGCCAGCGCGATGGACCAGCCCTGCGGCTGGGTCACCTCGGCCAGGGTGACGGCCGAGTCGCACTACCCGAGCGCCGAACTGCTGGCGGCGTGGCTCTCGGACCGGCTGGAGGTGCCCGTGGAGCGCGAGGTCTCACACGGGCCCGGGCTGACCGAGGTACGGCTGGTCACCGACCAGGGGGACATCGCGATCTCCCGGGCCGACGGCCGCACCGCCACCCTGTCGCGGTTCGGCCAGCCGGACCAGACGGTGGCTCTGGCCCGGCGCGGCGCGGCCCAGGCCCTGGCCGAGGAGCTGCGCCGCCTGGACGCCGACGAGATCTACGAGAGCGCGGCCCGCCACCTGGGGTCGCTGCCCACGGGGAGCACAGTATGAGCACACCGCGGATCGTCCGGCACGCCGACGCCACGTCGCTCGCCGAGGACGTGGCCCTGCGGCTGGTCGACGAGATCGTGCGCGCCGAGGCCGACAAGCGCACGTTCCACCTGGTCCTGACCGGGGGCGGGATCGGCATCGCCACCCTCGAGGCCGTCCGGGACCACTCCGCCGAGGCGGGCATCGGCTGGTCCCACGTCCACCTCTGGTGGGGGGACGAGCGGTTCCTGCCGGACAAGCACCCGGACCGCAACGAGACGCAGGCGTGCGCGGCGCTGATCGACGCGATCGGCATCCCGGCCAAGCAGGTGCATCCGATGCCCGCCTCCGACGGCATGGACGGCGACCACGCCGCCCACGCGGCGACCCGCTACTCGCGGGAGCTGGCCGTGGCGGCGCGCGGTGAGGGACCGGTCCCGGCCTTCGACGTGTGCCTCCTGGGCGTGGGCCCGGACGCGCACATCGCCTCGCTGTTCCCGGGGCTGCCGCAGGTCAACGAGGACGAGGCCGCGGTGGCGCCGGTGCACGGCTCGCCCAAGCCGCCGCCGACCCGCATCACGCTGACCCTGCCCTCGATCAACTCCTCACGCCAGGTCTGGATCCTGGCCTCGGGCGAGTCCAAGGCCGAGGCCGTGCGCCTGGGCCTTGACGGCACCGACCGGAACAAGGCCCCGGTCGCCGCCGCCCGCGGCACCGACTCGACCGTCTTCTGGCTCGACGAGGCGGCCGCCTCCAGGCTGTAGGGCGCATCCGGAGGGCCGGTGACCGCGGGGCCACCGGCCCTCCCGCATGTCGCGCGCCCCCGGATCCGCCCGGGGCGGGCCCGTGCTCAGGCGGTCGGCGAGGTCTTCCAGAAGACCGGGATGACGATCGCCGCGACCACCACGTGCGAGGCGACCAGGACGGCCTCCGTGGCGGCCGTCGCGTTCACCGACAGCGACGGCAGGAACGACACCAGGGTGAAGAGCACCGCGACGACGGTCCACGCGATCAGGCCCCGGCGGCCCAGCAAGCGCTCGGCCAGGGCCAGCGCGCCCCACCCGATGAGCGCGAAGACGACGCTGAACAGGATCAGCGGGACGGCGTTGAGCGTCATGGGTTCGGCCCCCTCCGGGGCCGTCACCATGTCCGCGCCCAGCAGGGGCGCGACCAGGCCCAGGAGGGCGTTGAGGAGCGCGGCGGCGCCGACCGCGATGAGGCGCGGACGCCAGGGGGAGCGCGGGCGGGCCTCGGCGGGTGCGGCGGGTGCGGCGGGTGCGGCGGGTGCGGCGGGTGCGGCGGTCATGGGAACTCCTTCGTCGTCGGGACTCGAACGCAACGCTAAGGGTTTCGGAAGAGACTTCCCATGCTCGAAAAGCTTGTTCCGATACTCCATCGTCCACCGGGAGAAGCCCCGAGGATACGATGGCGCCATGGACGTGCTCAGCGACGTGATCAGCACCGTGCGGACCGGCCGCCCCAACGCCTCCCGGGTCGAATGGCACTCGCCCTGGGGTATGCGCTTCCCCGCGGTGTCCGGTGTCGGCTTCCAGGTGGTCCTCCAGGGATCCTGCGTCCTCACCCTCGAAGGCGAGGAACCCCTGCACCTGGGCGTGGGCGACATCGCGTTCCTGCCCAACGGCCAGGGCCACGTGCTGTCGGAGGAGGCGGCCTCGCCCGTGCAGGACCTGTGCGACGTCCTCCCCCGCGCCCTCCGGGACGCGGAGGCCTCCGGTGGCCCGGTGACCGAGCTGGTGTGCGGGCCGCGGGGTTCCGGACCGCGCTTCGGGGCGGCCGCGGTCGGGAAGAGCGGGCACGGGGGACCCTCGTGCGTCACCCTGGGCGGGTCCTACTCCACCTGTACGGCGCGACCGCACCCGATGCTGGCCGAACTGCCCCGGCTGGTCCACCTGCCCGCCAGGGTGGGTGCCCGCACCGAACTGGGTGCGGCGGTGGAGCTCCTGGGCGCGGAACTGGACCGCACCCGCCCCGGAACGGACGCGATCGTCCCCTCCCTGCTGGAGATGCTGCTGGTCTACATCCTGCGCACCTACATCGAGGAGAACCGGCACGCGGCGTCCCGCGGCTGGCTGGGTGTGATGCGCGACCCGGCCGTGTACGCCGCGGTGCAGGCCGTGCACAACGATCCCGCCCACCCCTGGACGGTGGCGGAACTGGGCGAGCGGGCGGGCCTGTCCCGGGCCGCGTTCGCCAGGCGGTTCACCGCGATGGCGGGTATGCCTCCGCTGGGGTACGTGACCTGGTGGAGGCTGACCGCGGCGGGGCGGATGCTCCAGGAGGACGACGCCCCCATCTCCGCCGTCGCCGCCCGCGTCGGCTACTCCTCGCAGTTCGCGTTCGCCAACGCCTTCAAGCGCGAGTTCGGACTGTCCCCGGGGCGCTACCGCTCCGGCGCCCTGGGGCCGGAAGCGTCCGCCAACGGGGTGTCGGCGGGCTGAGCCCTCCGGGCCGGCGGTCGAACACGTCGGCTCGCGGCGCACTCTCGGCGGTGGGGCGGAGCATCGCCCCGTCGATCCCTCCGGCGGCGGCCTCCGGTGCCGACGCCGCCGGAAGCCCCGCACCCGGGAACACCGGGGTGAACGGTGCGGTCGCAGCCCGCGGCCGCCCTCGTCGAGGTGGTGGCGGGCCGTGCCGGTGACCCGGGCGCCGTCGGCGTCCGCCTCGGCACCGGCGACGACCAGGCCGAACACCCCCGCCCTGCTGGCGTACGGCGCCACCGGGCCGTCACCGTGCACCACCGGCGCGTCCGGTCCTTCCAGCGCCGGATCGGCCGGTTCCGCCACGGGCACCGCCGCCACCGGGCCCCGGAGGGCCCGGTGGCGGGCCGGTCCGGCGGGGCCGTCAGGCGGGACAGTCGGTGAGCGTGCTCTGTCCGGGCCGGCGGTCCGACAGCGCGAACCCCTCGTTGCCCTGGTTGACGTCGTCCCGCCAGGCGGTGGTGCCGTCCACGTCGTAGCAGTGGCCGCCGACGTCGTGCACCAGCATCCCGAACAGCGCCGAGGGCCGGTAGGCGATGCCGCCGCGCTCGGGCGCGCCGGGCAGGAGCACGGTGACCTCCCGGACCGGGTTCTCCGGGTCCAGGGTCGCCACCGGGGTGACCGGCCCGCTCCAGTCCTCGTTGACCCCGCCGTGCACGACGGCCTTGTCCCGCCCCTCGGGGTCGGTGGCCGGGTCCAGCGGAGCCAGGGACATGAAGTCCTCGGCGTGCACCGTGTAGGAGCCCAGGTCCGGGTGGTAGGTGAACCGCGCCGTGACCTCGATCCCCTCGGCGACGGCCTCGACCGAGGACCAGCACACGGTGGCCACCGGGAACCCGTCGACCGCCCCGCCCAGGCCGAAGTCGGCGGTGTCGTGGTCCAGGGGGACGACGAACGGCCGCACCCCGGCGCTCGCGTCGGAGGCGAACAGCGAGTCGGGGTCGTCGGCCGCCTCCAGCAGCGCCTCGTACTGCTCGGCCGGGACGGCGCCGGGGTCGAACGGCCGCCAGGTCGCCACCGCCTCCTGGGCCGCCGTCCGCTCCCCGTCCGGCTCGCACGGGACCGGCTCCGCCGCGCCCCCGGCCCCCTCTTCCCGCACCCCGGCGTCCGGCGGGGCCGTGGCGGCCGGAGCGCCCCAGGTGGCCTGGCGCAGCGGGGGGACGATCGCGGTGAGCAGCCCGGCGACGAGCACCAGGACCGCCAGCCCCGCACCCACCAGGGGCCAGGTGCGCCTTCTGCGCCGGGACGGCACCCAGGGAGCGGGATCGACGGGGGCGTCGATCCGCCAACCGGTGGCCAGCAGCCGCGCGAGGGTCTCCCGTTCGTGCCCCGCATCGCCGCCGGCCCCTCCCCCGCCGGCCGCCCCCGGTCCGCGCAGCAGGGCCGTCATCACCTGGGCGGCGGTGGGCCGGACCCCGGGGCTGCGGTCCAGGGCGCCGCGGACCAGCGGCAGCAGCCGCGGCGGCACCCCCTCCAGATCGGGGGCCTCCCGGCGGGTGCGGTGGACCAGGGTGTCGACCGGCCCGGTGCCGAACGGTTCGCGGCCGGTGGCGGCGTAGGCGATCAGGGCGCCCCAGGAGAACATGTCGGCGGCGGGCGCGGGCACCGCCCCGTCGTACTGCTCGGGGGCCAGCCAGCCGGGGGTGCCCACGACACCGCCGGTACGGGTGAGCGCCGTCTCGTCCGGGGCGCGGGCGATGCCGAAGTCCAGTACGCGCGGCCCGTCCGGGGACAGCACCACGTTGTCGGGTCCGAGGTCGCGGTGGACGATTCCGGCGGAGTGGATGGAGTGCAGCGCCTCCGCGGTCCCGGCGGCCAGGGCCGTCAGGGTGTCGCCGCAGAGGGGGCCGCGGACGGCCACGTGCTCGCGCAGGGTGGGGCCGGGGACGTACTCGGTGGCCAGCCAGGGGCGGGCCCCGGTGGTGTCGGCGGCCAGGACGCGGACGGCGCAGGCGGAGCGGACCCGGGTGAGCAGGTCCACCTCGCGGGTGAACCGGTCCCTGAATTCGGGGTCGGCGGTGTGGTGGCGGTGCAGCGCCTTGACCGCGATCCTCGCGCCGTCGGGGGTCAGGGCCGCGTAGACGGTGCCCGTGCCGCCCGCTCCGAGCCGGCCCGCCAGGCGGTAGGGGCCCAAGCGGTAGGGGTCCCCCTCCAGGAGGGGGAGGAGACCGGTGGAGGGCGTGGTCATCGGCGCTCCGGGATGCTGTGGGACGGAGATCTGGAAGGACGTTCGTCCTTCTCGGACATTAGCGTTCCCGCACTTGGGATTTCCTGCTTTCACCTCCCGGATTCCCACCGGACGGCCCCTGGATCGTCGGTGGCGGGTGTGAGACTGGGGTCACAGTCGATGGGGCCGGGGGCTCTCCCCGGCGACTCCCACAGCCTTCTCCCGACGGGGGGCGACACCGTCATGCGCGCGAACACGCGGAACCCGCGGCGGACCGCGGTCCGGCCGGAGCGCACCGGGGACCGGCCCGGGGCCGTCCTTTCCCCGCTGCTGTGCGGCGTGGCCGCGGACCCCCTGCAGCTGCTCTCCTCCCTGGCCCGGCTGCCCTGGGGCGGCCCGGACTCCGCGGCCCCGACCGCGGACCCGTCCGTCGCCTCCGTCGACGGCTGGGCGCAGGCCCTGCCGGTGTGCGGGGTCCCGGCGCCGCGCGGCCGGGCGCCGCGGCGGTCCGTCCCGCTGCCGGCCGCCGTCCACGGGGTCTGCGTGCTGCTGAGCGGGCTGTGGTCGGTGGACCCGGTCGCGGCACCGCTGCCGGACGCGGCCGAGGTGGCGGCCCTGGCACTGAACGCGCTGGTGCGCATCGCCCTGGGGTCGGCGGCGTCGGTCGCCGCGGCCCGCGCCGTCCCGGGCGCGGGCGCTCCGGGGCGGCCCTGCTCCAGCGGCCGGGGCGGCGCGCTCCCCTGTCCGTGGGGGTGCGTTCCGGCCGTCACGGCGGCGGCCCGGACCGCCGTCCGGGTGCCGCGGGCGCGGCCGCCGGTGCCGTTCGTCCCGGTCCCGGGGGAGCCGACCGCCCCCGACCGCAGGCCCGGTGGACGGCCCCGGCGCCGAGGCCTCCCCCGACCGCCCCTCTCCCCGGTCCGGGGGACCCCGTCGCGCGGAGCGGCCGCACGGCGGGGTCCCCTCCATCTCCGCCTCCCGCGCCGGCTCGGACCTCCGGGCAGCTCGACCCTTCCGGCGCCGCCGCCGACCGCGCACGCACCGACCGCACCATCGACAGGGCTCCGTTCAGGGCCCCGGGACCGGGGAGGACACGACCCGGTGCCCCGGTCTCAGAGCCTGCTGACGTCGGTGTCCCACACGGCGGGCGGCGCGCCGGGGTCGGCCACCACGAGCACCGGCCGCTGCGGTTCGCCGAAGCCCCATCCCGGGCCGTCCTCCCCGGCGCCCTCTCCGGCCGACCCGCCCGGCTCCTCCTGGATGATCCAGGCGACCAGCTCGGCCGCGCGCCCCACGTCCCCGCCCGGCCGGGTCAGCGCCATCACCTTCCCGGCCACGTCGCAGCGCAGGTTGAGGTGACCGGTGGCGGCGGAGACGCTCTGCGCCCAGGCCCCCCGGCTCACCCTGCGGACCGCGCCCGAGCGGACGGGCCTGGTCCAGGAGGGGGCGGCCAGGCCCAGGGCCCGGTCGTCGAAGGTGAGCACCAGCGCCGGGCGCTCCCGGGCGGTGCCGGCGGTCGCCGGGTCGGCCAGGGACCGGTCGACCCACATCCCCACCGGGCCGCTCGCCGCGCGGACCAGGTGCCCGGCGGCGGCCGCGACCAGGGGCACGTCCACCTGCGCGGCACCCTGCGGGCACACCGCGTCGGCCAGGGGCCCGGCCAGCGGGGCGTACCCGTCCAGGACCAGGGACCAGGCCACCACCGCCCGCTCCTGGGCGGCGGCACCGCCGTGGGTCATGCACACCACCTTCCGGTCGCGCACCACCTGGCAGGCGACGCACGCACCGGAGCGGCGGGCGGCCAGGGCCAGGCCCAGGCTCATCGCCTTGGTCCCGGTGGTGACGTCCACGACCACGGGCCGCCCGGGGTCCTCGACGCGCTCCCTCCCGATCCAGGCGTGCGCGGCCTCGGCGACCGCTCCGGCGTCGGAGCCGTCCACCGGGTCGGCGGCGAACCGGACGCGGTCGCGGTGCCCCGAGGCGCGCAGCCCCTCGGCGTCGGGAAGCGGGGCGCCGGGGTGCTCGGCGGCGTACAGGGCGCGGGCCGCCGCTTCGCGCACGCCCGCGCGCATCCCCTGGCGGGAGGAGAGCAGCAGCGCCCGTTCGGGCCGGTGTGCGTGCACGGCCGACAGCAGGCCCAGGCGGCTGCTGCCCAGTGCGGTGACCAGGATGGGGGCCGCCGGGGCGGCCGTCACCGCGCAGACAGGGGCGGGCGGCGGGACCGGTACCGCGGTCCGGGCCCGGGGCCGTGCCCCCGGTCCGGCGCCGGGCGGCGCCCCTGACCGTGCGCTGTCCGGTGCCGGCGCCTGCCCGGGGAAGAACGCCTTGCGCAGCGCCTCGCCGTCGGTCAGGCGGGCGCGCAGGTCGTCCAGGCTCCACACCTGCACCTGCGAGGAGTTCAGGGCCGGGTTGTGCGCGGCGACGCGCTCGCGCAGCCCGGGCGCGGCGGGGCCGGTGTGCACGAACAGGACCTTGGCCACGTTGCCGAACACCCGCCTGGCCTTGGCGACGGTCCACCCGGCGCGGGACACCACCTCCTCCGGGCCGCTCTTGACCTCCACGCACAGCACCCGGTGCCGGAAGCGGACCAGGGCGTCGAAGTCGGCGATGGAGTCGGCGGGGTGCCCCGGGTCGGAGACCCGGCGCGGCCCCAGCACCTCGGCCCCGTCCCGGCCCCGGGTGATGCGCCGCAGGTGGCGCAGGACGTCGGCCTCGCCGACGACCCCGCGCACCTCGGTGGGGTGCAGGCCCGGGAAGGCCTCGCGCAGGGCGCGGGCTCCGCCCCGCAGGGCGGCGCGCACGGTGTCCGGGTCCCGGTCGGAGAGCCAGCGGGCGCCGTGGATCCCGGCGAGCACGCCCAGGTCGATCCCGGCGTCGGCGACCGGCAGCGGCGGCTCGGCGGGGTCGACCGGGCGCAGCAGGTCGGTGGCGGGGTCGAGGTAGTGGCAGCGGGGCGCCGCGCCCTCCGGGTCGGGGGCGCGGCGGTCCCGGTACAGGGCGGCGGCCACGCTCATGACCTTGGTGCCACCGGTGTAGTCGAGGTGGCCGGGGGCGGCGCCGTGGTCGCGGTGGACGCGTTCCAGCGCGGCGGCGACCCCGGCCGGGTCGTGCGGGTCGGGCCCCACCCCCTCCACCCGCACGGTGCGGTCGGGGGCCAGCCCGGCCAGGGCTCCGGCCACGCGTTCGGCCGGGGAGCGGGTGCCGTCGCTGCACAGCAGGACGATCCGGTCGGCCGGCAGGGTGAGCGAGGACAGCAGGGCCGGGGTGGGGTTGCGGCCGACCAGCACGACGGCGACGCGGGGAGTGTCCACGGCGTCCTTTTCCACACGGGGGCGTTGTTCGTTTCGTGGGGGACAACGCTATCCCGCGGGCGAAGGTGGCGGTTCGGACCGGTCACGCCCGTTTCGTCGTTCCGTCGAGTCGGTCGACCCCTTTCCTCTTGGGCGACTTCTGCGGCCGCCGCCCGCTGACCACGAACGACCGGCAGGCGGTGACCACGCCCCTGTTGTCCCTGACCAGGTCGGAGGGGATGAGCAGGTCGTCGCGCTCGGGGTGGGCGAAGCCGACCACGGACGAGACGATGAGCCACACCCCCGGCTCGGGCTCGGGGAGGTTGGCCCTGGTGCGCCGTTCGGCGATCAGGGGCACCGGGCCCGGGCAGGTGGAGTCGTCCAGGTGTCCCATGGGCACCCGCTCGGCCTCGACCCTGGCGGGTTCGTCCGCGCCGGGCCAGGTGCCGATGACCTTCGCCTCGTCGTCCACGACTGTCACCACATGCGGCGTCAGGTTGACCACCGGCATCCGGCGACCTCCGTTCCTCTCTCGCGGCGCGCCCCCCGCGGCCGCACCCGCCCCCTTCCGGGGTCTCATCGCAGTCTCTCGGACAGCGGCGGCCCGGGACCGGAAGCGACATCCCGTCGATTTCCCTGTTACCGCAGTGACCATTGTTTTCAATGTCTGCTTGATAGTCGCCTCAAAGGATTTATATGGCTTCGGGACCATGGCCGAGAATTGACAGTTCAGTCGCGTCGGTCATAGTTTGTTATACGGTCTCCCGTTGACTCGGGAGTGCCGACCGAAGGCTCACGTACTCGCACACGCTTCTCCGGAGGGCTGGGGAAGCGACCCGGCCCCGGAACACCCGGGGAGAAGAGTTCGTGAGCACGCACCACTGCTCCGCCTGGGAGCTGTTCGGCTCCGCCGCCTTCCTGCGCGTCTTCACGCGCGTCCTGGGATGCGGACCCTGCTCCGCGGACGGAACCGCGCAGGGCTGCTCGGGCCACTCCGAGCAGTTCGGCGACTACGTCGACCTGTGCGCCGAGCACTGCCCGTGCCCGGAGCACGGCGGCGATCCCGACGGTGTCATCGCCGTGCGCATGGGCCGCGCCGCGCCCGTCGGGGGGGCGGTCGACCGGACCGCCGCGCACCGGCTCCGCGACGCCCTGGACGACGTGCGCCGGGACCGCTCCTACAAGAACCTGCGCCACGTCTACCCGCAGCCGACCGCCGACGGCGGGGTGCGCTGCGCGTTCTCCGAGCGCCCCCGCCGCTGGGCCCAGCGTCGCGACGTCGCCCGGGTGGCCACGGACGTCGTCGAGCAGGAGGCGCTGGCCATGCTCGTGCTCACCGCGGGCTGGGGCAACCCCGCGGCCGACCTGCCCGAGGACATCGCGCCCGGCGAGGCCGTCTCCTTCACCGAGGACGGCAGCGCGGTGCCCGTCGCCGACCTGTACGGCCGCGGCCTGGGCGGGAACAGGGAGGCCCCGATGGTCTCCACCGCCACCGGCGACTACCTCCTGCGCAAGCTCGCCGAGCTGGCCGCCGGCCGCGACGCCGACCCCGGCCGCACCCCCGACCAGCGGCGCCGCCTGCTGCTGCGCCGTCTGCTCCCCGCCCTGAACGGCGAGGACGTCGCCCGCCGGCTCACGGGGGTCCTGGGCCGAATGGCGGTGGACATGCCCACGCACTTCGCCCTGGTCCAACAGGCCCGGGGCCGGGCCCGCAGCGCCCCCTACGCCCCCGTGCCGGACGCCCCCGTGCTCGCGGCCGCGGACGATTCCGAGCGTCGCGAGGTGCTCAGCGAGGAGGAGAAGATGTGGCTGGAGCGGACCGCCCTGGAGCTGTCCGCCCGTGCACAGGAGCGGCGGGCCGCCCTGGAGGCCGACCCCCAGGGCACCCTGGACGCCCTGCTGTGCGCGATCCTGGAGGAGGGCCGGGGTGTACCCGTCCGCTGGGCGGCCGCCCAGGACGACCCGGACCGGCGGGCCGACCTCATCGACGCGCTGACCGAGGTCATCGCCGGGTGAGCAGCCCGGCCGCCGCGTAGCGGTCGACCAACGGCGGCAGGACCGGGTACTCGGCGAACGCGCGCAGCGGCATCACGGCGGTGTCCTCCCAGGGCAGCCGGTGGCGCCAGCGCGCGGCCAGCAGCACGTCCACCGCCTGGTCCGTCTCCCGCCACCGGGACGGGTCCGCGCTCCCGGGGAGCCGGCGTGCCGTCAGCGCCCCGTCGAAGGAATCCAGGAACTCCCGTACCCGCCCGGCGTCCGCGCGCTCCACCCCGGCCGCCGGGTCCGGCGACAGCGCCCGGGCCCGCCGGTCCACCAGGTACAGCCGCGGCCGCAGGTGGACGCTGCCCATGCCCAGCGACTTGCCCATACCGATCTTGTGCGCGTACTCCGGGCCGGCCGCGTCGCCGCCGTCCACGGGGTTGTCCAGCAGCAGGGCCCGCATCAGGGCGCCCAGTTCCCCCCGGGTGAGGTTCGTGAAGGTGATCCGCGACCGGAACACCAGGCCGTCGCGCAGCGGGACGATGTCCCGGCGCGTGTCGGGGGGCGGCCCGTGGTCGCCGCCCGCTTCCAGTACCTCCAGGTCCAGGTCCTCGCGGGCCCGGGCGTCGTAGCGCACCGGAGAGCCCAGCTCGTCGCGGTGGCGGTGCAGGTAGGCCTTGTAGCCGTTGAGCCGCACCTGCCCCTCGTGCGCCCAGGTGATGATGTCCGGACGGCCGCCCCGGGCCGCGTCCGGGCCCTGGAGCAGGTAGTTGGCGAAGCACCCGCGCTGGGGGGAGAGCAGCCGCACGCGAAGCGCCGCCCCGTCGGGGTAGTCGGGTTCGGGGTCGGTGCACACCGCACCGCCGAAGAACACCCGCCCCTTGGAGGCGGGCGCCTCGCCCGCGAAGGTGTCCACGTCCCCGAACAGGGCGCGGCACACGTCCACCGGGCGGCCCGCCCGTTCGGCCCGGTCGGCGTCCCCGTGCTGGGGGCTCAGCAGCGCCTCCGGAACCGCCCTGCGGACGGGGTCGTCGTCGCTGACCGCGATCCGGTAGCCGCCCGAGCGGCCGAAGGACACCACCGACCCCTTGGAGTCCACGTCGAACCAGACCGGTTCCAGGCCCCGGCGGGGCAGCCCGCCGCCCCCGGCGCCGGCGACCTGCTCGCGTTCGGGGTCGCCCTCCCCGGTGCCGAGTCCGTCGGGGAACGCGGCCCGCTGGTACCCGGTGATCTGCTCGGCCGACTCGAACATCTCCACCAGGGAGTCGGGGACGCGCAGCCGACCGGTGCGCAGGTCCGGCGGCCGGGGGAACAGGTAGGCGTTGCGGCGCTCGCCCCCGGCCGCGCCGGTGAGCACCACGAGCGCCTGGACCACCCCGCCCCGGCCCAGGTCGCGGGTGTCGAAGCGGTGCTCGGCCAGGTGGGCGCGGGCCTCCTCCTCGGTCGGTGCGACCGCGGAGACGCGCCGCTCCCCCGGCAGGCGCACCGCGAACACCCAGCGGTACTGCAACCGGCCGTGCTGCTCGTGGGCGGTGGGCACGTAGAGGGTGCCCCGGGGGGTGTCGGGGAAGTCGTCCACCCCGAAGTCCCACCGCTTCATGCTCTCCCGCAGCACCGCGAACGGCACCTTCAGCGCCTGGCCGCTCTCCCCTCCGGGGCGGGCGGCGGGAACCTCGGTGATGTACCAGCGGTTCCGGGAGCGCTCGTGGAACAGGAAGCCCTGCCGGGTGCGCGCCCCCGACCGCCGCCTGCGGTACTGGGAGTGGCGCAGCGCCATCACCGAGCGGACCCGGGGTGACAGGGCGCTGTCGGCCGAGGCGGGGTCGATGCGCACCGGTGCCCGGAAGAACAGCATCGGCGTGTTGACCGGGCCCGTCTCCCCGCTGGTGAGCATGCGCAGGGTGTTGCGCACCAGGCCGCGCAGCCCCGACCCCGGCAGCACCGGCAGCGGGACCTCCCCGTGCGGCAGCCGCAGGGACCGGTTCACCCCGCCCCGGTCCGGGGTCCGGCCCACGAAGGTCGGGGTGAGGGTGGTCAGCGTCAGGTCGATCCACCCCGAATAGGTGCCGCGCACCGTGCGGTCGTGGCTGCGCAGCAGGTCGCCGGTGTCGTGACCGCCGTGCAGGTCGGCGGCGGGCATCGGTTCCGCGGCCATGCGGACGGCACCGTAGGGGGCGGTGGCGCGCTCGGGCGCCTTCGGCCCGGCGGGGCGGGGGCGCGCGGCGCCGCCCAGCCGGGACGCCACGTCGCGGGGGTTCACCACGGCGGCCCCCCGGCGGGTTCGTCGCCGGTGCCCGGGTCGAACACCGGGCCGGTGGGCTTGGGTCCGGTGCACACCCCGGTCAGCCGGTGGAAGGCCACCCCCACGGTCCCGGTCCCGGGGTCCTGTGCCCAGTACTCGCGAACGGTGAGCCAGCTTCCCGTCCCCTCCACGACCGCGCCGCCGCCCCGGGTGCGGCGCACCCGCGCGGAGAAGTCGGCCCAGACCACCGGCAGGACCGCCCGCGCCCCGGAGGGTTCGGCGGTCACGGTCAGCGGCACCCCCTCGCCCGGGGAGCGCCCGTGCCCGGGCCCGGTCCAGCCCTGGAGCAGGAAGGAGCGGTCGCGCGGGCGCAGCCAGGGGGACACCTCGCCGGGGGCGTCGGCGCTGATCCACCCGGAGCGGGCGCCCTCGCCGATCCGGATCTGGGCGTGGGCGGCGAACACCAGGACCTCCAGGACGCGCACCCGGTCGGCGGCGGTGACCGGCGGCCGCGCCGACAGGTCGGCGGTGTCGGACCCGTCCGAGCGGTACCAGCGCTCCCGCGGACAGGCGCCGGTGACGCGGCCGTCGCCGAGCTCGGCCAGCAGCCACTGGGGGGCGCCCGCGGCACCGCCCGGATCGGGCGGGCCGGGCGGGCCGGTGTCGAGCAGGCGGCACCGGGTGCCGCGCACGAAGACGTCGTCGAAGACCGCGTCGATCTCCGCGGCGTCCAGACGGCGCACGGCCACCCCCGCCGGCTCGAAACCCTCGGTCACGGTCCTCCTCCTTCCCTCCGGGGCGTACCGCCCCCCGTCCCGGGGCCGCCGGAGAGCAGGGGGCGCAGGGCCGCCACCCACTCCCGGACGGCGGCCGCGTCCGGACCGCCGGGCGAGAACACCGCCGCGACCAGGTCGACCCGCCGCGGCGGGCCCCCGCCGTGGGCCACCAGTTCCGCGCCGACCGCGCTCACCCGGCCGTGGCCCACCCCAGACCCGGACCCCAGGGTGTCGAAGGGCACCGTCGCCAGGTCGCGGACCACGAGCGCGCACAGGCCGAGGACCGCGTCGTCGGGGTCCTCGATGTCGAACACCGCCTCGGCGGTCCCCCCGCACTGGAGGTCGTCGGTGAACAGGTGGCCGTCCACCGCGTCCCCGAACAGGGGGTCCACGGTCATCCGGGTGGCGGTCACCACCGCCCCGCCGGTGATCACCGGCACCTCGCGCAGCCGAACCCGGGAGGGGCGGGGCGGAGCGCCCCTCCCCGGGGTGTCGGCGCCCCACCAGTGGTCGAACCAGTCCCACGGCCCCGGACCGCCCGGCGCCGGGGCGGCGTCCCGCAGCGTCCGCGCCGCGATCCGCTTCACCAGTGCGAACAGGGCGGTGTCGCCGAGTACCGGCGCGACACGCACCTCGCCCTTGTCCGGTTCGTCGACCACGGGGCGCGACCGGTGGGCCCGGTCCACCTCGCCGAGCCGGTCGCCGGCCGGCGTGTCCCCGACCGAGAGCAGGCCGGGCCGCAGGTCCCCCGGCGGTGCCGACAGCGGGTCCTCGCGCTCGGCCACCGCCAGGGTCAGGCGCAGCTCGGCCCGCCGGCGGCGGTCGGGGACGGCGGCGCGCGCCGCCACGTGGGCGGCCGTCCCGGTGCGGCCCGCGGCGCGCAGTTCCCGGCCCAGCGCGTCCGCCAGGTCGGCGGGTGCGTCGGCCAGGGCGTCCTCGCCCGCCCGCCACCGCTCCCGCCAGGACACTCCGTGGTGGGCGAACCAGTCGTGCTCGTCCCCCAGGTCCAGGCGCCGGGCGGCCCAGTGCGTGGCGCGCACCGCCCCGTGCCCGCGGCCGGTGCGCCCGCCCAGCCGGGCGCCGGGCCCGCCGATCCCCTCGGCGGCCAGCGCCAGCAGGGTCAGCAGCCGGGCCTCGTCGGCCGGTGCGGGTACCCGCAGCCGCAGGTGGACGACGAACACCGTGCCCGCCGGGAGCACCTCCCACTGCCACAGCAGGCCCGGCCGGACCGTCCCGGCGGCGGGGTCCACCCGGGTCCCGGTGCGCACCGCCACCCCGAAGCCCTCGGGGAGGCGGGCGAACGCGTCGTCGGCCTCCAGCGCGCTGTCGCGCGGTGCCGCTCCCCCGTCCTCGGCGGCGCCGAACAGCTCGCCGACCCGCCCGGGGTCGCCCACCCGCCGGGCCAGGGCGTGCCGCAGCAGCCCGGCCAGGGTGGTGGCGCGCAGCCGGGGCGTGCCGGTGCGCGGGTCCCGGTCCAGGCGCAGGTCCACATCGCTCTGGGCGGCGTGCCGGGGCACCGCCTGGGCGGCGCCGACATGGGTGTCGGAAAGCAGGCACCAGCGTCCGGCGACCTCCCACAGCACCCCGGGTGCGACGGCGTTCACCGGCGTCCCCCCTGCGTGTGCGCCGCGTCGCGGGTGCGCAGCACCCGGGCGGTCTCGGCCAGCCACGAGGAGACCAGTGCCAGGCACAGCCGGGAGGCCGTCCGGCGCTCCCAGTCCCGGGCCCGTTCCGAGAGGCCGGCCGGGTCGTCCCGCGGCGGCAGCCCGTCGGCCAGGGAGAGGTCCACGGCGGCGATCGCCGCCGCGTAGGCGGGGCTGTGGGCGTGCCGGGGGCGGTTGGCCTCCCACCAGTCGACCGCGGCCGCTCCCCCGCCGACCCCGGACAGCCATCCGCGCACCGGGACCGGGGGGCCGCCGGGCGGTACCACCCGGGCCCGGGCCAGCGCCCGCACGGCCCGTTCGTGCAGGCTCTTGGGCGCGCCGCCGCCGGAGGGGCCGCCGGTGACGACCCCCGCCAGCACGTCCAGGGCGGTGTCCTCGTCGTGGTGCGGGTGGGTGACCGCCTCCCGCAGCCGCCCCACCAGGCTGGGGGTGAGGGGTTCCAGGCGGCGGGCGGACCGGCGGGCCAGCATCCGGGCGTGGTCGCGGACGGGACCCGCGGCGGCGTTCCACAGCAGTTCGTCGTACAGGGCGGCCAGGCCCGGGTCGTCCCAGTCCAGGGGCCCGCGTGCGGGGACGGTGCCCCCGCCGGGCAGGGCGACCGTCCCGGCGGACCCGCCCACCAGGGGCACCGTCTCGACGGCGGGCGGCAGCGGACCCGGCGGGGGCGGGTCCAGCAGCACGAACTGGCCGTGGCCGTCGACCGAGCGGTCGCCCAGCGGCTCGGCCTCGATCCTGCGGACCAGGTCGGCGGGCAGGTCGCGGTCCAGCCGCAGCCGTACCACCGCCCCCGGTGCGGCGGCCCGCCGCTGGGCCATCGGCCCGTGGTAGCCGCGGTGGTAGGCGCCGACCACGGTCGACTCCACGTGGGAGGCGACCACCCGGGCACCGGCCCCGGGCAGGTGCCGTCCCAGGAGCGCCAGGACCTCCCCGACCAGGGCGCCGGGGGCGTACTGGCCGTGGGCGCCCACCACCAGCGCGGGGGACAGCAGCAGCAGGTCGACGGGCTCACCCGCCGCCCAGGCGCGCCGCCCCGCCGGGTCGGCACGGTCCGGGGACACCGGGGTGTGCGGATCGACCGGGGCCACGCGCACCCCGCCGTGGGCCCGGGTGCCGCCCGACCCCAGGGTGAGGGTCCCCCGTGCGGCGTCCAGCACCTCGACGATCCGCCCGGCCAGCTCCGCGAGCCCGGCGGGGTCGTCGGCCAGCAGCTGCCAGCGCGCCTCGAAGACCTGGCCCGAGTCCAGGGCCGTGGTGAAGAACGGCACCCCCCGGTCGGGGTCCCCGCCGCGCGCCCGCCCCAGGTAGCGCTCGGTGGTGGTGCGCACCCGCGCCCGCAGCGACCGGTCCAGGGTGATGGGGTCGCGCACCGCCCGGTAGGGCACGGACGGGTCGGGGCCGGCGAAGACGTCCGCCATCGTGTCGCTGTTCTTGCCCAGGGTGTACAGGTGCGCGGGCGGGGGGTAGGCCGTCCGGGCCCGGTCCAGGTCCGGCAGGTCGGGGTCGGCCCCCGGCTCCAGCCTGGGGTGGGCGGCGGCGAACCGGACACGGCCGCCGTCGGCCACCCACTCCCGCTCCTCCCGGTCCAGTCCGGCCCGGCGCAGGGCCGCGGCGAGCATCCCGCGCTGGGCCCGGCCGCCGATGACGTGCTCGGAGTCGATGCGCAGCGGGTCGAAGGAGGTGCGCACCACCAGGGTGTCCGCCAGGACGTAGCGCAGCGGCAGGTAGCCGCTCACCCCGTTCACCGCGCCACCCGTGCGGGCGGGGCCGCCAGCCGCAGGGTCAGCGCGTCCGGGTCCCCGTCCGGCGTTCCGGCCAGGCGTACGTCGACCCGGCCCCGGCCCCGCGTGCCCTTGAGTCCGATCCCGGTGGTGGCCAGGCAGGCGCGGGCCAGCAGCCGCCAGTGCTCGGGCCCCGGTTCCTGCGCCCAGGTCAGCGCCGAGGTCAGGACCAGTCCGGGCAGCAGCGCCCTGTGGGTGCGCAGCCGCCCGGGTTCGGCGGCCCCGTGCGGGCCCACCTCGATCCCCGTCTCCAGCACGGTGTGGGCATCGGTGACCGCGCGCCGGAGCACCGCCCGCGCCGACTCCGACCGGCCCGCCAGCGCCCGGGCGACCGCCGTGCGCACCGCCTCCCCGGCGACGGCGTGCCCCACCCGCAGCATGCGGTCGGGGCCGTGCGAGCGGCCGCGGCCGAACACCTCGCCCACCGTGCCCTCCAGGCCCGGGGAGACCGCCAGGGCCCGCTGCGCGCCCGCGCGCAGCCGCGCCGCCAGCCGGTGGCGCGGCAGGTAGGGCAGCCCGTGGTCGTCGGTGACCACGTCGGTGTCGGCACCGGTCCCGTCGGCGCTGGCCCCCACGAACAGGGCGGGCGAGGCCAGCCGCACGACGATGCGGTCGGGTGCGCTCACCGGGGACCACCCCCGGGACCGCCGCGGGCCGCCGAGAGTCGGGGGTCCAGGGCGCGGGACAGCCCCGGGTCCAGGTACAGGTCCATCATCTCGACGGCGTCGAGCAGGCCCGCGGGCGTCCAGTCCCGGGGCAGGTCCACCGGGCCCCCGGTGACCCGGGCCCGCCGGGTGATCTCCGGGGCCGGGTCGGCACCCGACTCCAGCAGCGGCACCAGGGACGAGATCAGCCAGCCCCGCCGCCGTGCGTCGCCCTCGGCGGTCAGGCTCCCCGGCGCCTCCGGGTCCAGGTACCGGTCCAGGAAGCCGGTGAACCCGGTGCCGGTCAGCGGCAGGCCGGTGCGCGGCACCCGGCCGCGCCGGGCCGCCTCCCACCGCGCGAGCACCCGGTCCACCCCGTCCACCCGGGTCGTCCACGCCACCACGTGCTCGTCGGGGGAACCGCCCTCCACCGCCGCCACCCGGTGCCGCTTGGCGGTGCGGCACATCGCCTCGCACAGCTCGTGGCCCAGCGACAGGGGGGCGCCCACCGGCTGTACCGCGACGCCCACCCCCACGGTCGGCACGAACGTGGTGTACGCCTGCCCTCCCGGGCCCGCCACGGTGCGGCCGCCGCCGGGCCGGTCGCCGTGCGCGGCGGCCAGCGCGCCGTGCAGGGCCGCGCGGGGGTCGGCCGGATCGCCCACCCCCTCCGGGTCCGCGTCCAGCCACTCCAGGGCGTACCGGACCAGGGGCAGGGCCAGCCGCGCGTCGCACAGGACGGTGAGGTCGTCCCCGGCCACCACGATCGGCCGCACCGGGAGCCGGACCGTCCCCGGGGGCTCGTGGTCCAGGGTGATCGAGCGCGTCCCGCCCGGGATGACCGGCTCCCGGCCCGGGTCGGCGCGCACCGTCGCCGCCACCGCCCGCACCAGCACCCGCGCCAGGGCCCCGGTCAGGTCCTCGATGCGCTGCGACAGCCGTCGCTGCGCCAGGGCGCCGGAGCCGGGCACGCGCCGGTCGCCCGCCCGCTCCCGGTACTCGCCCAGGATCGCCCCGAGCCCGTTGACGTCCAGGTGCACCACCGCGATCCGGCTGACACCGCCCGGTTCCCGGCCCAGCCGGTCCACCTCCATCGGCAGCGCCAGCCGCGGCGAACCGGTGGCGGTGGCGGCGCCGGAACCCCAGGCGGCGCTGTGCGCCCGGTGCCAGCGGCGGCCGATCCCCCGGGCCCGCGCCACATCGGCGCTCACCCGTTCGGGGACACCGGGACGGTCGTCCTGGTCTCGGCTGGGGTCGAGCACCTCGGCCGGGCCTCCGCCCACGGCGCACACCGCGGTGATCCCGTACCCGTGGGCGGGGTCGTGCAGGGTGGACATGTGGCCGCGCGCCCTGCGCAGCCGGTCCGGCAGCAGCGCCAGCGCCTCGTCCACGTCGCGGGCCCGCGCCGGCTCCTCCGCGGGATCAGGCGGGCCGTAGGGGACGTGCGCCACCACCGGGGTGAGGTCTCCCGCGCGCTCGCGCAGCAGCCGGGTGTAGAGGGCGGTGAAGTGCCGGGCCGCCGCGGCGTCGGGCAGCACCACGGTGAGCGCCCCGCCCGCGTCGCGCAGCACCGTGCAGTCGTCCGGGACCAGGGCGGCGATCCCCCGCACCGGGTCGGAGGTGTCGGTGAGCTCCGCGACCAGCGCGGCCCGGCCCACCGCGTCCAGGATCCGCCGCCCGCTGTAGACGTACGCCTGGATACCGCGCAGGTCCACGCCGACCAGCACACCGCGCGCCGGCGGCGCGCCGGGCACGCCGACGGCGGACCGGTGCTGCTCGGAGGCGGAGGTCACCGTGTCGAGACTCCTCGTCGCGGGGCAGGGCGTGGACAGGGCGTGGGCCCGTGGGGGCGGGGCCCCGTCCACCACTCTCGGACGGTGGGCCCCACCGACGGCCACGGGCCACAACCCTTACCAGCCGGAAGGGATCGGAGCATACCCGGGGGGAGCGGGTCGGCCCGAACCGGCCACCCCTGGAACGGCACGGACTCGTCACTCTCCGTGCCTGTCCGAGAGGGTTCCATGCACGAACCGCCCACGGCACGGAGGTTCCCCGGTGTCCACGCACACACCCGAGACGGTCGCCCCGCACGAACCCGGACCGGGCGTCCCGCCCGTCACCCACCACCACCCCCAAAGGACACCTCCGGCGCAGACCGGCCCGCCCGTCACCCACCACCACCCCCAAAGGACACCTCCGGCGCAGACCGGCCCGCCCGTCACCCACCACCACCCCCAAAGGACGCCTCCGGCGCAGACCGGCCCGCCCGTCACCCACCACCACCCCCAAAGGACACCTCCGGCGCAGACCGGCCCGCCCGTCACCCACCACCACCCTCAAAGGACGCCTCCGGCGCAGACCGGTTTTTTTGCGTCGGCGGCGCTCACCCCGCAGGAGCTGGTACCGCACCTGCGCGACCTCGCCCGCTCCCTGCGCGAGCGGGCCGCCGAGCGCCGCTCCCGCTGAACCGGGCGCCGTCGCCGAACGCCCCGGAACGCTCCGACCCGAGCCGTTCCGCCCCGGCTCCCCGGCCCCACCCCGCCGGGATCCGTAAGGCGACGCATCCCGCCGCATCCCGGCGGTGACGACGGTCGGCCCCGCGCCCCCGACCCCGCGCGCGTGAACGGACGGCCGCCCCGCCTCCGGACCCGCCCGTCGCCGGCCCCCGACGGACCCCTCCGGCGCGGCAGCCCCCGTCAGTCGAAGAGCAGTCCGTCGAACTCCTCCGGCCCGGCCAGGGCCGCCGGTGTCTCGCGCGGGAGCGGCCCGGACCGCGCGGGCAGGCCCGGGGGAGCGCGGCGGATCCGCTGGGCCGCGGCCCCGGCGGCCGCGGCGTCCCTGGTCACCGTGTCCACCAGCACCGACCCGAAGCCCTGCGCGGTGTACTTGCCCACCCCGGTCAGCTCCACCAGTTCGAGCAGCGCGGTGAAGACCTCGGCGTGCCTGCGGTCCCCGCCGACCAGCTCCAGGCGCAGCGCACCCTGCCAGCCCAGGACCGTGCGCCCCTCGGCCTGGTGGTGCTCGGCCAGCCGCACCTCCTCGCCGGGCACCGGAAGGCGGCGCACCAGGTCCAGGCCCTCGAACGCCGACTCCAGCCAGGGGCCGGCCAGGGCGGGCGGCGCGAACCGGGCGACCGCGCCCATCGCCCCGCTGCCGCCGACGATCCCGCCGCCGGAGCGGTGCACGGCGCCGAAGATCCGGCGCGGGCCCGGCCACACGTGCGGGATCCGCTCACCCGCGGCGTCCCGGGTCGCGGTGACCACGGGGGTGCGGCTGCGCAGCTCGGCCGAACGCACCGGCACCGGCCCCTGCGGTCCGGCCAGGAGTTCGCCGTAACCGCGGTCGAAGGTCGGTGTCACCGAGAGGGGCTCGAGCAGGTGGTCGCCGATCCGCTGGGTCCGGCCCACCGCCTCCTCCGGGGGCAGGGGCGGCGGCACCGCGTCGTCCAGCCAGGTCAGCGTCCAGTGGTACAGCCGGTCGCCGAGCGGGGCGGGCCAGCCGTTCATCGCCCACCGCTTGGCCATCGCGTGTTCTTCGGGGGGGTGCGGCCACCACCGGTTGAGCAGCCCGTGGCAGTCCTCGGGGCGGATCGGGCGCGCCGTGTCGGCCTGGTCTCGCAGGATCACGGTCCATCGTCTCGGCACCGGCACCACCGTCCCTTCGAGGTTCGCGCCGTGGACTTCTCTCGGACGGATGTTCCCTCCCGGACGAGTGTTCCGGCCAGGGGTCAGACCCCGGCCATGTCCGCGAGCCTCAGCACCGTCCGCCAGTTGCGCCCGGTGACGAACCCGTCGGTGTGCCGGGCCACCACGTCGGGGAGCCGTGCGAAGCGCAGGCCCTCCTCGTGCGCGGTGTAGGCCTCGGTCGCGGTCACCGCGATGCGCTCGCGCGGGTACTCCGCCGGGTCCAGGCCGGACAGCGCAGCGGTGTCCAGCGTCCCGGAGCAGAACAGGACGAGGAAGCGGGAGGCGTCGCCGACCTCCAGCGGGTTGGCCGCCACCGCCGCCGCGAATTCCCCGGCTGTGCGCGCCAGCACCGGCACCTGCGCTCCGAACCGCTCGCGCAGCCCCGCCGACACCGCCGCCGCGAGCGCCTCCGGCCCCTCCTCGCCCGAGGTCACCACGGCGTTGCCGCTCTGCAGGTGGGTGGCGACGTCCCGGTACCCCAGGTCCGCGAGCAGGCTCCGGAGGTCGGCCATCGCGATCCGGTTGCTCCTGCCGACGTTGATCCCCCGCAGCAACACCACATAGACGCTCATACGGACCATTCTGCCGACCGGCGGTGACGGTCGAACCCGTACGCTGGTGGACGCCGCGCTGCCGCACCGACCCCGGAGACGCCGTGACCCGCCTGCGCCACACGTTCGACCTCGCCCCCGCCGACCGGGAGACCGTGGACCGGATCGTCGCGGGCCTGTACGAGGTGGCCGCGGCCTGCCGGTTCGACGGCCGCGGCTGGCTGCTGCCGCCCGACGAGGAGGCCCTGGCTCCGCTCGTCGCGCGCGCGGGCGAACTCGGACTGATCGACGTGCGGGAGCGGGCCGGACGGCTGGCCGAGCGGGAGGCGGCCGTCACCGAGCTGCGTGAGGGCTCGCCCGACCCCGAGCGGCGGGAGGTGCTCGAGATCCTCGCCTCCCGGCTGGGGCTCCAGCTCCAGACCGGCCGCCACCTCCAGGAGCGCGCCCACTACCTGGTCGCCGAGCTCTCCCCCGACGGGGTCCCCATCGAACCCGGCGACGACGAGTCCAAGGGGTGGAGCAGCACCGGCGTCACCGTCACCTCCTGGGATCCCTGGGGCCGGGCCGCCGTGGAGTACGCCATGCCCGACACGGTCGGAACCGGCGACGCACCGGTGACCTGGGGGTCGGTGTCCCACGACGGGGCGGCCGGAACCCTGGACTGGACCCTGGAGATGCGGCTGCCCGGCCGGGGCGCCCGGCTGCGTTCGGCCTCGGCCGTCCTGCACCTGGACCTGGACGCCTGGTACGCGGCGCTGCACAACGGACCGGTGCCGCCGGTGCACCTGACCGCCACCCACGCCATGGTCCGGGTGGAGGGGTGGGCGACGCCCGTGCTCACCCCGCAGGGCCGCTGGTCGGTGGAGGCCGTCCTGGACGTGCGCGGCCGGGGCCTGTACAAGCCGTTCGTGGCGGCGGCCCTGTGGGCCACCCGGACCTCCTTCCGCAGGCGGGACGCCCGCCTGCGGAAGGAGGGCGGCGGCGAGCCGACCGTGGCCGACCGGCTGGAGCAGGCCGCCCGGGCCTGGGACGCAGCGGTGCGCTCGGCCCCGGAGATCCCGGACCTGCTGGCCGAGCTGGCCCGGATCATGTCGCAGGCCCGGCGGGGCGGCTGATCCCGCCGCCCGGAGCGTCGGCTCTCAGTCCTGGTCGGCGCCCCAGCCGGTGAGGGAGCGCACCCGCAGCTCGGTGAACCGGGCGCTGTTGCGCTCGGGCGAGAGCAGGCTGCCCACCACCGCGCAGGCGAAGCCGACGGGCACCGCCAGCAGCGCCGGGTTCTCCATGGGGAAGAAGCCGATGTCGATCCAGGCCGGCAGCACCGACAGGTTCTCTCCGGTGACCGGGTCGGTCCTGCCCGACATCACCGGGGAGAACAGCATGAGCAGCAGCGTCGCCGACAGCCCGCCGTAGATGCCCCACTCGACGCCCCTGGTGTTGAACCGGCGCCAGAACATGGTGAGCACGATGACCGGCAGGTTGGCCGCGGCCGCGATGGCGAAGGCCAGGCCCACCAGGAACGCCACGTTCTGCCCCTGGGCCTGTACGGCCAGCACGATGGCCACCGCGCCGATCAGGCAGGCGGAGAACCGGGCCACCGCCACCTCCTGCGACTCGCGCGGGCGACCCCACATGAGGATGTGCCCGAACAGGTCGTGGGCGATGGAGGAGGACGAGGCGAGGGTGAGGCTGGCGATGACCGCCAGGATGGTGGCCAGCGCCACCGCCGAGATCAGCGCGAGCAGCACCGCGGCGCCGACCGGCCCGGCGGTGAGCCGGCCCAGCTCCTCGGCGAGCATCGGCACCGCGCTGTTGCCGGAGGGGTCCATCGCCAGGATGCGCTCGGAGCCCACCAGCGCGGCGGCTCCGAAACCCAGGGCGAGCGTCATCAGGTAGAAGGCCCCGACCATGACGATGGTGCGGTTGACCGAGGCGCGCGCCGAGCGCCCGTCGGGCACCGTGTAGAAGCGGATGAGGATGTGCGGCAGGGCGACCGTGCCCAGCACCAGGGCCAGACCCAGGCTGATCAGGTCGAGCTTGTTGAACAGCGTGGCCGCGGCGTCCCCCGGTACGTCCACCCCCAGGCGCAGTCCCGGCTCCAGGAACGCCGTCCCGTGGCCGCCGGCGTCCGCGGCCGCGCCGAGCAGGGCGCGCGGGTCGAACGAGAACATCGCCAGGACCAGCACGGTGAGCAGGCCGGTGGCGCCCAGCAGGACGACCGCCTTGATGATCTGCAGCCAGGTGGCGGCCTTCATCCCGCCGTACATGACGTAGACGATCATCAGCACGCCGACCAGCACGATCGCCACGGTGCGGGCCTGGGCGGCGTCCACGCCCAGGAAGGTGCCGCCGTCGTGCAGCCCGAGCAGGACCGACACCAGCGCTCCGGCGCCGACCATCTGGGCCACCAGGTAGAACACGCACACGGTGACGGTGGAGACCGTGCAGGCCAGCCGCACCCGCATCCGGCGCATCCGGAACGCGGGCAGGTCGGCCATGGTGAAGCGGCCGGTGTTGCGCATCAGCTGGGCCATCGGCAGCACCAGCAGCCACGCCACCAGGAAGCCGATGGAGTACAGGAACCCGTCGTAGCCCTGGAGGGCGATCATTCCGGCGATGCCCAGGAACGAGGCCGCGGACAGGTAGTCGCCGGTCAGCGCCAGCCCGTTCTGGGTGCTGGAGAAGCCGCGCCCGCCCGCGTAGAAGTCGACGGCGCCCCGGGTGGTGCGCCGGGCCCGGATGGTGATCGCCAGGGTGACCAGGACGAACAGGGCGCACAGGCCGATGGTCCAGGCGTGCGCGACGCCGAACCGGCCCTCCAGTGCGGTGGACGCGGCGAGGACGTGGGCGGCGCCGCCCCCCGTGGCGGCGCCGATCACGCCCGTCGCGGCGGCCACGGTCATCGGTCCACCGCCGTTCCGCCGGCTCCGGGCCGCGGGCCGGCGCCCTCGGCGGCCCGGGACCGGACCTGCTCGGCCAGGGGGTCGATCGACCGCGCGGAGGAACGGCCGAACGCCCAGGCGAGCACGAAGGTGACCAGGAACTGTCCTATTCCCATGAGCAGGGCGACATTGACGGAATCGACGATCTGCACACTCATGAAATCGCGTGCGAAAGCCGACAGCAGCAGATAGGACATGTAACTGCCGAAGAAGGCGGCGACCAGCAGGCCCGCCCGAACCGCGAATCTCCTTCGTAGTTTCACGAAGTCCGGATCGACGGACACGCGTTCGCAGGCGTGTGCGATATCGGCCTGGGCGCGCCGCCGCGCGGCCGCCGACCTGCCCGGGGACGGCCGGGGACCGGACTCCGGCTCCGGCACGCGCCTTCTGTAGGCGCCCTCCATGTAATCGACCACGGCCCTCCCCCTGAATTCACCTTCTTCCGGGCACCGCTCCCCCGCGGACCCCGTACCGCTCGGCGCGCCCGCCGCGGCGGGGGCGCGCGCCCCCGCACCGCACCGCGGGCCCTCCCCCCGTTTCCGGGCGGTACGGGGAACACCCTAGCCACGGCTCCCGGACCGTGTTCGCCAAATACACAAATCGGCTGGAGAAAAACGACGCCGCCCACTCCGGGAACGGACGAAGAAGAAGTGACGGCAACAGTCGGTGTGAAATCGGCGCGCACCGCGCGACCCGGATCACGGGGCCGTCGGGAGGCCGGGAAGGACCTGTTCGGCCGGTACGCCCGCGAGCCGTCGGGCCGCAACGGTCCCCGGTCTTCGCTAGGCTTCGGGGCGACCCCGAACCCTTGCACGGCGAACCCGGTGAACATCCGGTCGTTTCGTTCGTACAGGTGTATGATCAGGGGGTCCTGCACTGTTCACGCGATACCGAAGGGAAATCCCCGCCGTGGTCACCGAGGTCTTCACGCGCAAGTACTGCGATCCCCACGCCGTCCGCGAGGAGAAGGTCGAGGCGACTGAGGTCATCCAGTTCGCCTGGGAGGGCACCGTCCGCGAGGTCGACGCCTGCGCCGACTGCTTCAAGGAGCACGAGGCCCGCTTCGAGCCGCTCGCCGACTACTCGCGCCCCGTCAAGAAGCGCCGCGCCACCAAGAAGTCCGCCGGGTCCGCGGACACCGCGAGCGCCGCCGAGAGCGACGACTAGAACCCGCGCCCGGTCCGGCACCGCCCGCGACCGCCGCGCACCCGAGCACTCCTCCCCGAGGGACGAGGGCTCCCGTGCCCCAGGAGACGGCCTCGACGCGTCGAGCACGAACGGGGGCCGGCGACACCCCGGTGCCCGTCGGCCCCCGTTCCCCGTTCTCCCCGGGGATCAGCCGCGGCCCATGAGCCGGGCCAGGCGGCCCTCGCGCTCACCGGCGGAGCCGCCCTGGACCGCCTCGGCGACCGGGAGGCGGGCCTGCACGTACGATCCCCCCTGCACCCGCACCGCGGCGCCGAAGCGGCGCATGATCCGCAGCATCGGGGTGTTGGACAGCGTCGTCTCCGCGCGCACCTCGGCCAGCCCCCAGTCGGCGGCGACGACGGTCAGCGCCCGGGCCAGCGCGGTGCCCACGCCGCGCCCCTGCCAGGCGTCCTCCACCAGGAACGCGATCTCCCCGACCCCCGGGTCCAGGGTGTACATGAGGTGGCCCAGGGCCACCGGCGCCTCCCGGTCCTGGGGCCGGACCGCCAGGGTCAGCCCGCGGTCCGGATCGCAGAACACCCGGAGCATCTGCGGGGTCGGCTCCCTCATCCCCGCCATGTAGCGCCCCCGCACCGTCTCGGGCGCGCAGCGGTGGTGCAGGTCCACCACGGCGGGCGCGTCCGCCTCGCGCACCTGGCGCAGCGACAGCGGCACCCCCTCGCCGGTGCGCACGACCCGGTCGGTGGGCACCGGACCCGCGGAGGGCATCACCGAGCGCACCAGGGCGTCGGCGCGGCTGGACTCCGTCCAGGTGAAGGGGCGCGACGCGCGGCGCACCAGCACCCCGCGCAGCGGTCCGACCGGCACCAGCATCGACGTGCCCGGCCCCGGCTCGTCGGAGCCCTCGGCCCGGGTCAGGTTGGTCCAACGGGCCTCGTCGGCCGCCAGGAGCTCGGCGAGCGCGGCGGGCAGCCGGTTGGGGTGGGCGCGCAGCCGCGCGGTGAGCAGCAGCGCCCGCGTCACGTCGTCGCCGACCTCGCGCCGGTGGGCCGGGACCGCCGTCACCGTCCCGGTGGGGCAGTGCTCCTGGAGAGCGCGCAGCACGGGGCCCGGATCACCGGGGACGTCCACCACGAACTCGTCCACCACGCCCGAGACGTCGGTGTGGATCGACAGCCCCACGATGTTCCCGCCGCGGCCCGCGAGGGCGTCGACGAGTCCCGCCAGACCGCCGGGCCGGTCCTCGACCGCGGTCCTGATACGCCACAGGCCCACTGCGCCCCCTGGAGAGAAGATGCACCCGCCGCCGCGGGACGACGCTGTCGCCGCGGCGGCGGGACGCGCACCGACGTGATCCCAGAGTGGGGTGGGGAGGTTTCCGGCACGTTAGGCGCCCGTTGAGTTCTCCGTCCGCTGTGCCCGCCCCGGCCCGTGCGAGGGCGCACGGGGAACGGTGACCTTCGGCCGCCACGCCCGCCTCCCCGCCCCCGGACGTTCGCTCCGGACCTGCGGAACCCCGTGGGCGCCCCCGCCGACCGTGCCCTCAGGGGCGCCCGTGGGCGAGGACGCCGTCCTTCCACACCGCCGCGACCTGGGGGACGCCCGGCCGGTAGGCGAGGTAGAGGTGGTTGGGGGCGTCCAGCAGCACCAAGTCGGCGCGGGCCCCCGGGGACAGCCGGCCCACGTCGGTGCGGCGCAGCGCCAGCGCCCCGCCCGCGGTGGCCGCCCACACCGCCTCGTCCGGGGTCATCCCCATGTCGCGCACCGCGACCGCGATGCAGAACGCCAGGCTGGAGGTGAAGCACGACCCCGGGTTGCAGTCGCTGGCCAGGGCCACGACCGCGCCCGCGTCGATGAGCGCCCGGGCGTCCGGATAGCTCTGCCGGGTGGAGAAGTCCACCCCCGGCAGCAGGGTCGCCACCGTGGGCTCGGGACGCTTCGCCGCCTGCGCCAGGGCGTCGACGTCCTCGGCCGACAGGTAGGTGCAGTGGTCCACCGACGCCGCGCCGACCTCCACGGCCAGCCGCACCCCCGGCCCCCGGCCCAGCTGGTTGCCGTGCACCCGGGGCAGCAGCCCGCGCTCCCTCCCGGCGGCCAGCACCCGGCGCGACGCCTCCTCGTCGAACGCGCCGCGCTCGCAGAACACGTCGATCCACCGCGCGTACGGGGCGCACGCGTCCATCATGGGGCCGGTGACCAGGTCCACGTACCCCTGCGGGTCGTCGGCGTACTCGGGGGCCACCACGTGCGCCCCCAGGAAGGTGACCTCGTCGGTCACCCGGCCGGCCACCGCCAGGGAGCGCGCCTCGTCGGCGACGGTCAGCCCGTACCCGGACTTGACCTCCAGGGTGGTCGTGCCCTGGGCGCGCGCCTCGGCGGCGAACCCGCGCGCCCGGGCCAGCAGCTCGGCGTCCGAGGCCGCCCGGGTGGCCGCCACGGTGGTGCGGATGCCCCCCGCGGAGTAGGGGGTCCCGCTCATCCGGGCGGCGAACTCCCGGCTGCGGTCCCCCGCGAACACGATGTGGGAGTGGGAGTCGACGAACCCGGGGATGACGCACCGCCCCGCGGCGTCCACCCGCGCGTCGGCCGCCGGGGCCCGGCCCCGCGGCCCCGCCCAGGCCACCGCCCCGTCCTCGATGACCAGGGCGGCGTCCTCGACGGCGCCGACCCGGCCCTCCCCCAGCCCGGGGTCGTTGGTGACCAGGGTCGCGATGTCGTCGATGAGGATGCTCACGGGCACGTCGTTCACTCGAGGATCTCCTTGATCACCGTGTCGAGGTCGCGGGCGAGGTCGGGCATCCGGGTGTGGACGCCGTCGCGGACGGTCCAGCGGCCGTCGGCCATCACATGCCGCACGTCGCAGGCGTCGGCGGCGAACACCACCGCGTCCGTCCCGCGCGCCGGGTCGGCCCCGGCCAGCCGCACCCCCTCAAGGGGCACGTTGACCAGGTCGGCGCGGGCCCCGGGGGCCAGCGAGCCCGCGTCGGCCCAGCCCAGGGAGTCGTGGGCGGTGGCGGCGCGCAGCAGGTCGCCCGCGCCCAGGGTGCCCCGCCGGTGGGTGCGCAGCCGCTCGTGCAGCTCCACGGCGCGCGCCTCCTCGAACATGTCGATCCGGGCGTGCTGGTCGCTGCCCAGGCTCAGCCTGCGGACGTCCAGGTCGCCGGTGCGGGGCAGGCCGTCGGCCAGGTCGCGTTCGGTGGTGGGGCACAGGCACACCACCGAACGGGCGCCGCGGATCGCGGCGACGTCGCCGTCGGTGAGGTGGGTGGCGTGCACCAGGCTCGTGCCCTCCCCCAGCAGCCCGGCGTCGGCGAGCACCGCGGTGGGAGTGCGGCCGTGGGCGGCCAGGCACACCGTGTTCTCGGCCGGCTGCTCCGACAGGTGGGCGTGCAGCGGACCGCCCACGCCCGCGGCGGCGGCCGCCACCTCGGGCAGCTCCGCCACGGGGACGGCGCGCACCGAATGGGCGGCCGTGCCCAGCAGCACGTGGCCGGGCAGCGGCCCGAACGAGCGGACCCGCTCGGCCCACCCCGCCGCGTCGCCGTCACCGAAGCGCGCCTGCGGCCCGGCCAGCGGCCGGTACGACCCGTCCGGTTCCAGCCCGCCCGCCAGGTAGCACACGTCGAGCAGGGTCAGCCGCACCCCGGCGTCGGCGGCCGCCGCCACCAGCGCCCGCCCCATCTCGTTGGGGTCGGCGTAGCGGACCCCGCCCGGGGCGTGGTGCAGGTAGTGGAACTCGCCCACGCACGTCACCCCGGCCAGGGCCATCTCCGCGTAGACCGCCCGGGCCAGGCGCAGGTAGGAGTCCGGGTCGAGCCGGTCGGCCACCCGGTACATCACCTCGCGCCAGGTCCAGAACGAGCCGCCGCCCGCGTGGGTGCGCCCGCGCAGCGCCCGGTGGAAGGCGTGCGAGTGCGCGTCGGCCAGCCCCGGCAGGGTCACCCCGGGCAGCACCTCCGCGTCGGCGGGGGCCTCGGTCCCGGCCGTGACCGAGGTGAACCGGCCGTCGGCGGCCTCCAGCAGCACCCCCGGCTCGGGGGTCCCGTCGGCGGACCCGGTCCAGGCCCACTCGCACCACACCCGGGTCGGGGCGCTCATCGCACGGCCTCCCCGGTGAGCAGGTCGGCCAGCACGTCGGCCAGGGCGGCCACCCCGGCGTGGCAGTCCTGCGGGCGCGCCCACTCGTGCGGGGAGTGCGACACGCCCGTGGGGTTGCGCACGTACAGCATCGCGGTGGGCACGTGGGCGGCCAGCACCCCGGCGTCGTGCCCGGCTCCGGTGGGCAGCACCGGCACCGCCGGCCCGCCGCCGGCGAGCACCGCGCCGAGCCGGTCGCGCAGTGCTTCGGTGAAGGACACCAGCGGGGTGCGGGACTCGGCGGTCACCGCCACCCCGACCCCGTGCTCGCGGGCGGTGCGCTCGGCGGTCTCGCGCACGCCGGCCACGACGGCCTCCAGCACGGCCTCGTCGGCGGCCCGCGCGTCCAGCCAGGCGTTGACCAGCGAGGGGATCGCGTTGGTGCCGTTGGGGTCGACCCGGACCTTGGCGACGGTGGCGCGGGCACCGTGTCCGGCCGCCACCGCCCGCGCCGCCAGGACGGTGTGCGCGAACGGCAGCATGGGGTCGCCGCGGTCCTCCAGCCGGGTGGTCCCGGCGTGGTCGGCGCGACCGGTGAAGTCCAGCCGCCACCGCCCGTGCGGCCAGATGGAGGAGCCCACCCCCACCGCGTGCGGGGTGTCCTCCAGCGCACGGCCCTGCTCCACGTGCAGCTCGACGAACACGCCGAGCAGCCCCAGCGTCGCGGGGTCGGGGCCGATGCCCGCCGGGTCCAGCCCGGCCCGCTCCATCGCCGCCGCCCAGGTCGTCCCGTCGGCGTCGGTGAGGCCCAGGGCCCGCTCCGGGGAGATCTCGCCGGTGCTCAGCCGGCTGCCCAGGCAGGGGACGCCGAACCGGCCGCCCTCCTCCTCCACGAACACCACCACGGCCAGCGGCCGTGCCGGGCGCACCCCGCGCCGGCGCAGTTCGTCAACCGCGGCCAGCGCGCCGACCACCCCCAGCGGGCCGTCGAAGGCCCCGCCCGAGGGCACCGAGTCCAGGTGCGAGCCGGTTGCGACGGCCCCCGGCCCGGGGGTCCCCCACCAGGCCCACAGGTTGCCGTTGCGGTCGGTCCGCACGTCCAGCCCGCGGGCCTTCGCCTCCTGGACGAACCAGGCCCGGGCGTCGGTGTCGGCCCCCTCCCAGCTGAACCGGCGGTACCCGCCGTCGGCGCCCCGGCCCACCGGGGCCAGGTCCGCCCACATCCGATCGAACGCCCCCGCGTCGGGGACCGTGCCGTTGCCCGCCACCGGAACCTACTCCCCCTCGCGCATGGGAACGCGGATGCCGTGGGCCCCGGCGACCCGCTCGGCCTCCTCGTAGCCGGCGTCCACGTGGCGGATCACACCCATGGCCGGGTCGTTGGTGAGCACCCGCTCCAGCTTGGCCGCGGCCAGATCGGTGCCGTCGGCGACGCTGACCTGCCCGGCGTGGACGGACCGGCCCATGCCCACGCCGCCGCCGTGGTGGATGGACACCCAGGAGGCGCCCGAGGCGGTGTTGACCAGCGCGTTCAGCAGCGGCCAGTCGGCGATGGCGTCCGAGCCGTCCTTCATGCCCTCGGTCTCCCGGTAGGGGGAGGCCACCGAGCCGGTGTCCAGGTGGTCCCGGCCGATCGCCAGCGGAGCGGAGATCTCCCCGGCCGCCACCAGCTCGTTGAAGCGCTGCCCGGCCGCGGCGCGCTCGCCCTGGCCCAGCCAGCAGATGCGGGCGGGCAGGCCCTGGAACGCCACCCGCTCCCCGGCCATGCGGATCCAGCGGGCCAGGTGCTCGTTCTCGGGGAACAGGTCCAGGACCGCCCGGTCGGTGCGCGCGATGTCGGCGGGGTCGCCCGACAGCGCCGCCCACCGGAACGGACCCCTGCCCTCGCAGAACAGCGGCCGGATGTAGGCGGGCACGAACCCGGGGAAGTCGAACGCGCGGGTGAACCCGCCCGCGCGGGCCTCGTCGCGGATGGAGTTGCCGTAGTCGAACACCTCGGCGCCCGCGTCCAGGAAACCGACCATCGCCTCCACGTGCGCGGCCATCGACTCGCGGGCCCGCAGCGTGAACTCCTCGGGCTTGGCCGCGGCCAGGCCCTTCCAGTCCTCGAACGCCACTCCGGCGGGGAGGTAGGCCAGCGGGTCGTGGGCGGAGGTCTGGTCGGTGACGATGTCGACGGGCGCCCCGCGCGAGAGCAGCTCGGGGAACACCTCGGCGGCGTTGCCCAGCACGCCGACGGACAGCGGGCGGCGGGCGTCGCGGGCGGCCACGGCCAGCTCCAGGGCGTGGTCCAGGCTCTCGGCACGCACGTCCAGGTAGCGGTGCTCGATGCGGCGGTCGATGCGGCTGGAGTCGCACTCCACCACGATCGCCACACCGTCGTTCATGGTCACCGCGAGCGGTTGGGCGCCGCCCATGCCGCCCAGTCCGGCGGTCAGGGTGATGGTCCCGGCCAGCGTTCCGTCGAAGCGCTTGGCGGCCACCGCCGCGAACGTCTCGTAGGTGCCCTGGAGGATGCCCTGGGTTCCGATGTAGATCCACGAACCGGCGGTCATCTGCCCGTACATGGTCAGGCCCTGGGCCTCCAGGCGGCGGAACTCCGGCCAGTTCGCCCAGTCGCCCACCAGGTTGGAGTTGGCGATGAGGACCCGGGGCGCCCACTCGTGGGTGCGCATGATGCCGACCGGGCGGCCGGACTGCACCAGCAGGGTCTCGTCGCCCTCCAGGTCGCGCAGGGACGCGGTGATGCGGTCGAAGCTGCGCCAGTCGCGGGCGGCCTTGCCGGTGCCGCCGTAGACCACCAGCTCCTCGGGGTGCTCGGCGACCTCGGGGTCGAGGTTGTTGTGGAACATGCGCAGGGCGGCCTCCTGCTGCCAGCCCTTGGCCGACAGGGTGGTGCCGCGGGCGGCGCGGACGGTGCGCGGGGTGCTCATTGCGGTGTCCTCCAGGGGGTCTACTGCAGCGGGGCGACGGAAGCGGCGGCCTCGAGGACCGAGCCGTCGGTGATGAGGTCGGCGACCCGGGCGATCTCGGGTGCCAGGTGGCGGTCGGGGCCGGGGCCCGAGACGTGCTCGCGCAGGGTGCGTACGACGGCGCCGGTGGCCGGACCGGGCTCCAGCGGCGAGCGCAGGTCCAGGGCGCGGGCGGCGGTCAGCAGCTCCACCGCCAGCACGCCGGTCAGGCCGTCGACGGCGCGGCGCAGCTTGCGGGCGGCCGACCAGCCCATGGACACGTGGTCCTCCTGCATCGCCGAGCTCGGGATGGAGTCGACGCTGGCGGGCACCGCCAGGCGCTTGAGCTCGGAGACGATGGCGGCCTGGGTGTACTGGGCGATCATGTGGCCGGAGTCGACGCCGGGGTCGTCGGCCAGGAACGCGGGCAGCCCGTGGGAGCGCGACACGTCGAGCATGCGGTCGGTGCGCCGCTCCGCGATGGAGGCCACGTCGGCGACGGCGATGGCCAGGAAGTCGAGCACGTACGCCACCGGAGCGCCGTGGAAGTTGCCGTTGGACTCCACCCGGCCGTCGTCGAGCACCACCGGGTTGTCGATGATGCTGTCCAGTTCCCGGCCGGCGACGGTCAGCGCGTGGGCGAGGGTGTCGCGGGCGGCGCCGGCGACCTGGGGGGCGCAGCGCAGCGAGTAGGCGTCCTGGACCCGGTTGCAGTCGGGGCCCCGGTGGGAGGCGACGATCGGCGAGTCGGCGAGCAGGGCGCGCAGGTTGGCGGCGGAGGCGGCCTGCCCGGGGTGGGGGCGCAGCCGCTGGAGGTCCTGTGCGAACACCCGGTCGGTGCCCAGCAGGGCCTCCACGCTCATGGCTGCGGTGATGTCGGCGACCTTGAGCAGCCGCTCCAGGTCCATGCAGGCCAGGACCAGCATGCCGAGCATGCCGTCGGTGCCGTTGATGAGCGCCAGGCCCTCCTTGGCGCCCAGTTCGACCGGCGCGATCCCGGCCTCGTGCAGGGCGGTGTAGGCGGGCTTGAGCTCTCCGGCGGCGTCGCGCACCTCTCCCTCGCCCATCAGGGCCAGCGCGACGTGGGACAGCGGGGCCAGGTCGCCCGAGCAGCCCAGGCTGCCGTACTCGTGCACGACGGGGGTGATCCCGGCGTTGAGCAGGGCGGCCAGGGTCTCGACGGTGGCGACCTCCACCCCGGTGTTGCCCGAGGCCAGGGTGCGCAGGCGCAGCAGCATCAGCGCGCGCACCACCTCGCGCTCCACCTCGGGCCCGGCGCCCGCGGCGTGGGAGCGGATGAGCGAGCGCTGCAGCCGGGCCCGCAGGTCGGGGGCGATGTGGCGGGTGGCCAGGGCGCCGAACCCGGTGCTGACACCGTAGGCGGGGACCTCCCCGCGGGCCAGGGTCTCGACCCGCTCGCGGCCGTGCCGGACGGCCTTGCGGGTCTCCTCGGTGAGGGTGACGTGGGCGCCGTGGCGGGCGACGGCCAGGACTTGGGCCGGGGTGAGCGGGGCGCCGCCGACGGCGACGGGAGCAACTGCTGTGGACATGCCACCATTCGACACCCCGGGCCACCCCGGTCACAGGCCCGACACGGTCATTGTGTCTGACATATCGGACAACCGCCCCGAGGCCGTGGGAGACTGGGGGTATGAGCATCGTGCCGGCGGCGACCCGCGCCCTGCGGCTGCTGCGGTTCCTGGCGACGCGTTCGGGGCCGGTGTCGGCGGCGGCGGTCGCGGCCGAGCTGGGCATCCCGCGCTCCAGCGTCTACCAGCTCCTGGAGGCGATGGCCGAGGAGGGCTTCGTGACCCACCTGCCGGAGGAGCGGCGGTGGGGGCTGGGCGTGGCCGCCTTCGAGATCGGTTCGGCCTACCTGCGCCACGACGGCATGGAACGGCTGGCCCGGCCGCTGCTGGTCCGCCTCACCGAGAGCACCGGTGCCACCTCCCACCTGGGGGTGCTGCACGGCGCCGACACCCTCTACCTGCTCAAGGAGCAGCCGCCGCACGCGCCGTCCCTGATCACCGGGGTGGGGGTGCGCCTGCCCGCCCACCTGACCGCGTCCGGGCGGGCCATGCTGGCCCTGCTGCCGCGCGCCCAGGTGCGCGCCCTGTACCCCGGGCAGGCGGCGTTCACCGACCGCACCGGGCGCGGCCCGGCCGCCCCCGCCGAGCTGCGGCGGCTGCTGGCCGAGGAGGCGCGGCAGGGCTGGTCCATGGAGGACGGCCAGGTGACGGAGGGGTTCGTGTCGGTGGCCGCCGCGGCGCTGGACCACAACGGCCGCCCGGCCGCGGCGATCAGCCTGACCGTGCCCAGCGCCCGCCCGGTCACCCCGCAGGCGCTGGCCGGGCGCGTGCGCGACGCGGCCGCCGAGCTGACCCGCAGGCTCGGCGGCCGCACCGGCTAGGGTCTGTTTTTCAAGTGCCGTCCTGTTCCGCGGGGGTGTGTGAGGCGCCGGCGGGGTTCGGCAGGCCCGGAGGGGATGTCCGGGGAACGAGGACGTTCCCGTAGGGCCGAGGGTTCCCGCCTTCCGGGGGCGCCGAACGCGAACCGGAGCGGAGCGGAGGTTCGAAAAAACACGGCCTAGGCCGCCTTGGGGCGTACCCGCTGGACGATCTCGGGGAAGGGCGCCGTGCGCTCGATCATGGTCAGGATCTTCTCTTTGAGGTCCTTGGGGACCTGGACGTAGAACTGGGTGGCCGCGTCCGGGTCCTTCTCCAGGCCCAGGGCGCCGGCGTCCTCGGCCCAGGAGGGCAGTTCGGGGTCGGTGCGGTGGGTGTCCAGCGCGAACTCGATGAAGTAGGTGGTCCGGTGGGCCACCACGGTCTCCTCGCGGATGCGCCGGATCTCCGGCCAGGCGATGAAGGTGCCCTCTCCCGGGAACCACCACTTGCGCTCCTGGAGCACCGTGACGCCGTCGCTGTCGGCGCTGATCCCCTGGCGGGTGATCCGCTGGGGCAGTCCGCGCAGGACGAACACGTTGCTCACCGGGCCGATGAACATCATCGTCAGCGAGGCCGAGACCCACAGGGCCACCGATCCGACCGTCGTCTCGTCGTTGAGCACGTGCAGGAAGGTGGAGACCAGGACGACGAGGAAGCCGGCCGTCAGGGTGGCCGAGAAGTAGCCCACGGCGATCCACATCCGGGCGTTGGGCCCGCGCAGGCTGACGTACCTGCGCAGGTGGGAGACTCCGGCGGGCGGATGGGTCAGGTCCGAGGGGACGCCCCGTGTCACAGGGACGTCCGAGGGGTCGGGGGAAGCCATGGGTCCATTGTCCCCCTCGCCCACCGTACTCGGTGCGCCCGACATGCCCGCTTTTGCTGATATGTAGGCGGTTTGGTGCTGAACGGCCCGGAACGATGCGGCGAAATCCCGGGTGGGGAGAAGGACCGGCCGTTAGAGTCCGATCCATGAATCCCAACACGAGACCGGGCGTGAGCGAGTACGACACCGAACTGAGGGCCGGTGGCGAGGTCATCGTCCTGGACGGGATGGCCTACCAGGGGCGCACCGTCCTGGTGGAGGGCCCGGAGATGTTCGAGCCCCTGGAGCGCTGGGCCAAGGGGGTGGCCGAGGCGCTGGGCGAGCCGGTGACCTGGCGGGCCACGGACCGCAAGGGAGACCTCGCCGGACGCGGCACCGTCCAGCCGGGCCCGGCGGCTCAGAACCTGCGCGCGCTCTGAGCACCGCACTTGGCGCACTGGAACTTGCGGTCGTCGCCGAGAATCCAGTCGTGGTCCCCGCCGGTAGGGCATGCGGACATGGACACCAACTCCTTGGGAGGGGGCTGCGAGGGGTCTGCGCTGCTCACTGTACGTCCCACGCACCACACCAGTCCCGAGAATGAGGAAATTCCCCCTTCGCTCTCCTTTGCACCCCGAACGCCGACGGGGCCCGTCGCGCGAGCGACGGGCCCCGGGCAGGTTCGGATCGAGGGGGGCTCAGTTCCGGGCGGCACGCATGTGGGCCTCCACCGCGGCGCGGTCGGCGCGCAGCTTGGCCAGGGCCTCGTCCAGGATGAGCTTGCCCTCCTCGGCGCTGCGCCGCTCCTTCACGTACGCCAGGTGGGTCTTGTAGGGCTCGGTGCGCGGCGGCGACGGGGGGTTCGCCTTGTCCTTGCCCGCGGGGAACCCGCAGCGGGGGCAGTCCCACTCGTCGGGGACGAGCGCCTCACTGGCGAAACTCGGCACGACCTCGTGCAGGTTCGCGCAGTAGAACGGGACCCGGATACGGGGGGCGGCCTCGCCCCGCTCCGCCTCGCCCATAGGACCGGCTCCGACCCGGCTGCCACGGATGGCACTGCCACTACCCACGAAAAACTCCTTCGGCGAACACGCTCACCGGCGACTCTGGCGAGCTTGACTGTGGAGGGTGAGCACCCGCTGGACGGCGGGTCACATCCCCCGGTTGATCAGCAGGCCGAGGACGACGCCGGCGATGATCCAGACGACGGCGACGATGATGGTCATGCGGTCGAGGTTGCGCTCGACCACCGACGACCCACCGAGCGAGGATGTGACACCGCCGCCGAACATGTCGGAGAGGCCGCCGCCCTTGCCCTTGTGCAGCAGCACCAGGAGGACCAGCAGCACGCTGAGAAGCATCACGAAGATGGACAGACCGAGGATCACACGCTCACCCGTAGCTCGACCCCGCAGCGGGGGGATGGACACCTCGATCCCCTGGTTCCCTCCCGGCCCGCCGGTGCCGTCGAGGCGCCGGGCCGGTTCGGGGGGGAGGAGGAGATCGGGGACGATTTCGGATTTTACCGTGTCCTGAGTGACACGGGTGGGGAAACGGCGAGGGACGCAGGAACCCCACAGCGAAGTGTAGCCCGACCAGGGGACCCGTCGGGCGCCCCGCCCGTCACCGTTGCACAACGGAGTGCGACCGCCGTGCCCGCTCCGCGCCTCCGTTGCGCCCGCCCCTCCCCGCCCCGACGGACGTCCGCTGATCCCCCTCCCGGGCGGGGGCGCCTGGGAGGGGGACCTTCGACCCTCCGTGGACGCCCCCGTCCGCGGCCGCCCGCCGCGGACGGCCTGCGGCCGGGGGTCCTTCAGCGAGGACGTCCGCTCCGGGCCTCCGGAACCCGTGGGCGCCCTCGCCGCAGCTCGGGAGCGGGAGGGGTCCGGGAGGGGTCAGCCGTTCTCGGAGAACCGGATGATCTTGACGAACTCCTCGGCCTTCAGGCAGGCTCCGCCGACCAGGGCACCGTCCACGTCCTTCTCGGCCATGATGCCGGGGGCGTTGTCGCCCTTGACCGAACCGCCGTAGAGCACCCGCACCTTGTCGGCGACGTCGGCCGAGTACAGCTCGGCCAGCCGGCCGCGGATCGCCGAGCACACCTCCTGGGCGTCGGCCGGGGTGGCGACCTCGCCGGTGCCGATGGCCCACACCGGCTCGTAGGCGATCACGAGGCGCTCGGCCTGCTCGACCGGGATCTCCTTGAGGGCGCCGTCCACCTGGGACAGCACGTGCTCGACCTGGCCGCCGGCCTTGCGCACGTCCAGGCCCTCGCCCACGCACAGCAGCGGCACGATGTCGTTCTTGAAGGCGGCCTTGATCTTGGCGTTGACCAGCGCGTCGTCCTCGTTGTGGTACTCGCGGCGCTCGGAGTGGCCCACCAGGACGTAGGTGCAGTCCAGCTTGGCCAGCATGGAGCCGGAGATCTCACCGGTGTAGGCGCCCTTGTCGTGGGCGGAGATGTCCTGCGCCCCGTATCCGATGCGCAGCTTGTCGCCGTCCACCAGCGTCTGCACGCTGCGGATGTCGGTGAACGGGGGCAGGACGACGACCTCGGCGGCCTCGTAGTCCTTGTCCTCCAGCGAGAACGCCAGCTTCTGGACGAGCGCGATGGCCTCCAGGTGGTTGTTGTTCATCTTCCAGTTGCCCGCGATGAGCGGCAGCCGCTGGGTCATGTGGATCACTTCCTCGTGATGTCTCGGGGGTTCGCGTCAGCGCAGGGCGTCGATGCCGGGCAGGTCCTTGCCCTCCAGGTACTCCAGGCTGGCACCGCCGCCGGTGGAGATGTGGCCGAAGGCCGCCTCGTCGAAGCCGAGGGCGCGCACGGCCGCGGCCGAGTCGCCGCCGCCGACCACGGTGAAGGCGTCGGAGTCGATGAGGGCCTGGGCCAGGGCGCGGGTGCCCCCGGCGTAGGGCTCCATCTCGAACACGCCCATGGGGCCGTTCCAGAACACGGTCCGGGCGTCGGCGAGCTTCTCCGCGAACAGGGCGCGGCTGCGGGGGCCGATGTCCAGGCCCATGCGGTCGGCCGGGATCGCGTCCACGGCCACGTCGGCGTGCGGGGCGTCGGCGGCGAACTTCTCGGCCGCCACGACGTCCACCGGCAGGACGATCTCCACGCCCTCGCGCTCGGCCCGCTCCAGGTAGCCCCGGACGGTGTCGAGCTGGTCGGTCTCCAGCAGGCTGGCCCCGACCTCGTGGCCCTGGGCCTTGAGGAAGGTGAAGACCATGCCGCCGCCGATGAGGATGCGGTCGGCTGTGCCCAGGAGGTTGTCGATGACGCCGAGCTTGTCGGACACCTTGGAGCCGCCCAGGACCACGGCGTAGGGGCGCTGCGGGTCGGTGGTGAGCTTCTTGAGGACCTCGACCTCGGTCAGCACCAGGCCGCCCACGGCGTGCGGGAGCCGGCCGGGCAGGTCGTAGACGCTGGCGTGCCTGCGGTGCACAGCGCCGAACGCGTCGCCCACGTAGAGGTCCGCGAGCTGCGCGAACCGGTCGGCCAGCTCACCGCGCTCGGCGTCGTCCTTGCTGGTCTCGCCGGGCTCGAAGCGCACGTTCTCCAGCAGCGCCACCCCGCCGTCGGCCAGCCCGGCGCAGACGGCGCGGGCGGACTCGCCGGCGGTGTCGGCGGCGAACGCCACCTCGGTGCCGAGCAGCTCACCCAGGCGGGCGGCCACCGGGCGCAGGGAGTAGCGGGGGTCGGGGGCGCCCTTGGGGCGGCCCAGGTGGGCGGCGACGATGACGCGGGCGCCGCGCTCCCGGAGCGCGGTGATGGTCGGCAGGGCCGCACGGATGCGCCCGTCGTCGGTGATCCGGTCGCCGTCCAGGGGCACGTTCAGGTCGGCCCGGACGAACACGCGCTTGCCGGAGACGTCGAGGTCGTCGATCGTCCGCATGCTGGTCTCCTCGTGACGAATATCGGGTCTTGCCGCCCCTGCTCGCAGGGGTCGGAGGGGGGCGCTCACGACGGCACCCCTCCGCGCGCTGTGCGGGCGGAGGGGTGCCGTGTCACGCGCCGGGAGGCCGCGGGGGCCGGGCGCCCTACAGGCCGGAGCCGACCAGCTTGGCCAGGTCGACCAGGCGGTTGGAGTAGCCCCACTCGTTGTCGTACCAGCCGACGATCTTGACCTGCTTGCCGAAGGCCATGGTCAGGCTGGAGTCGAAGGTGCAGGAGGGCGAGGTGCCGACGATGTCGGAGGAGACGATGGCGTCCTCGGTGTAGACCAGCACGTCCTTGAGCGGGCCGTCGGCCGCGGCCTTGAACGCGGCGTTGACCTCTTCCTTGGTGACCTCGCGGCCCAGGGTGACGACGAGGTCGGTGACGGAGCCGTCCGGCACCGGGACACGCATGGCCATGCCGTCCAGCTTGCCCTTGAGCTCGGGGATGACCAGGGCGGTGGCCTTGGCGGCACCGGTGGTGGTCGGGATGATGTTCTGCGCGGCGGCGCGGGCGCGGCGCAGGTCCGAGTGCGGGAAGTCCAGGATGACCTGGTCGTTGGTGTACGCGTGCACGGTGGTCATCAGGCCCTGCTCGATGCCGAAGGCGTCCAGCAGCACCTTCGCCATCGGCGCCACGCAGTTGGTGGTGCAGGAGGCGTTGGAGATGACGTGGTGGGCGTCCGCGTCGTACTTGTCGTCGTTGACGCCCATGACGACGGTGATGTCCTCGCCCTTGGCCGGGGCGGAGATGATGACCTTCTTGGCGCCGGCGGCCAGGTGCTTCTTGGCGTCCTCGGCCTTGGTGAAGCGGCCGGTCGACTCGATGACGACGTCGACGTTCAGCTCGCCCCAGGGCAGCTCGGCCGGGTCGCGCTGGGCCAGGACCTTGATGTTCTTGTCGCCGACGCGGATGAAGTCCTCGCCCACCTCGACGTCGCCCTCGAGGGTGCCGAGCACGGTGTCGTACTTGAGCAGGTGCGCGAGCGTCTTGGTGTCGGTGAGGTCGTTGACCGCCACGATTTCGATGTCGCTGCCGCCGGCGGCGACCGCGCGCCAGAAATTGCGGCCGATCCGACCGAAGCCGTTGACGCCTACACGGATGGTCACGGAACCAATCCCCTCATATATCGCACTTCATTTACACCCGGCATTGCGACCGGTTCTCGCCAGGACCGCGGTGTACACCGCACGGGCGGCTGTGAACAGGTGTTACGCCGCATCGGGTGTTCACAAAGAGCCTAGCGGAGGACGTGCGGGGGTCGGTTGCCGACCCATGCCCACCGTGCTCCGAACGGCTCGTGGATTCGCGACCATCCTGACACCGCAAAGCGAAGAGGTCTATACCATTTGCCGAAGTTATCGGCGAGTTCTCGCAGTTAACAAAGCCGAACATCGGTGTTACGCGCGCGTCGCGGCCCCGGACGCGCAGCCCCAGGTCAGGGCACCAGCATGTCCGGAGTGAGGTTCGCCTCGGTCCCCTCGATTCCCAGATCGGCCGCCCGCTTGTCCGCCATGGCCAGCAGCCTGCGGATGCGCCCGGCGATGGCGTCCTTGGTCAGCGGGGGCACCGACAGCTGGCCCAGCTCCTCCAGCGACGCCTGCTTGTGGGCCAGCCGCAGCTTGCCCGCCGCCACCAGGTGCTCGGGGGCGTCCTCGCCCAGGATCTCCAGCGCCCGCTCCACCCGCGCACCGGCCGCCACCGCCGCCCGCGCACTGCGCCGCAGGTTCGCGTCGTCGAAGTTCGCCAGCCGGTTCGCGGTCGCCCGCACCTCCCGGCGCATCCGGCGCTCCTCCCACGCCAGCACGCTCTGGTGGGCGCCCAGCAGGGTCAGCAGCGCCCCGATGGAGTCGCCGTCGCGCACCACCACCCGGTCCACCCCGCGCACCTCGCGCGCCTTGGCGTGCACCTTCAGCCGCCGCGCCGCGCCCACCAGCGCCAGCGCCGCCTCCGGCCCCGGGCAGGTCACCTCCAGCGACATCGACCGGCCCGGCTCCGTCAGCGAACCGTGCGCGATGAACGCGCCCCGCCACGCCGACTCCGCGTCGCAGGCCCCGCCCGCCACCACGTGCCGCGGCAGTCCGCGCACCGGGCGGCCGTTGTTGTCGACCAGCCCCGTCTGCCGGGCCAGCGACTCGCCGTCCTTGATCACCCGCACCACGTACCGGTTGCCCTTGCGCAGGCCGCTCGGGGAGAGCACGACCACCTCGGACTCGTGCCCGAACACCTCGGAGATGTCCTTGCGCAGGCGGCGCGCGGCGGCACCCGTGTCCAGCTCGGCCTCGATCACGATCCGGCCGCCCACCAGGTGGAGTCCGCCGGTGAACCGCAGGATGGTGGACACCTCCGCTTTGCGGCAGCATGGCTTGAGAATGGCCAGACGGCTCAGTTCATCCTTCACCACGCCGGTCATCGCCATCGCTGCGATCCTCCCCTTGAAACGACCTTGACCGGTGCCGCGCACCCGGGCACCGGTGGCGCCGCCGCGGCCCCGCCACGAGCGACTTTCTTCGAGGCAGACTACGTTACGAGACGCTCGGTGCCGACCCTGGGACCGCGTGTTGCCGACGTCCCGAGACCTCCTCGGACGCGGGTCACGGCGTTCGTGCCGGTGTGCGGTCAATTGCCCCCGACCTGCGCCGACAGCAGCTCCAGCAGGTGGTCGCGCAACACCACCGCCTGGTTGTGCTCCTCGTCGCGGGCCGAGTACAGCAGCGTCACCGGACCGCGGCGCGCAGCCTCCAGGATCGGCTCCAGCGCCTGCCGGCGCCCGGCCAGCTCCGCCCGGTAGCGGCGGGCGAACTCCTCGAACCTCTGCGGGTCGTGGCCGAACCAGGAGCGCAGCTCCGTGCCGGGGGCCGCCTCCTTGATCCAGGGGACGCCCTCCAGCGCGCTCTTGCGGACCCCGCGCGGCCACAGCCGGTCCACCAGGAACAGCGCACCCGGCGGCGGATCCCCGCGCACCTCGTCGTAGACCCGCTCCACTCTGATGTCGTAGCCCATGGCGCCGGTCTTCCCCCGGTTCCGCCCGGGGGAACCCGTCAGTCGTTCAGGACCCTCTCCAGGGCCCGCGCCAGCAGCTCGGGGTCGTGCCGGGGGCTGCCGTCGCCCATCGCCAGGTCGGCCAGCTCCAGCCGGCCGCCCAGGTCCCGCGCGGCCGCCGCCAGGGGCTCGGGCTCCTCCACCATCCCCCGGTCGGCCAGCACCACGTCCACGCCCAGCTTGGGCGCGTGCTCGCGCAGCACCTCCAGGTACGTCTCGGGCCGGAAGTCGTCGGTCTCCCCCCTCTGGGGGGACAGGTTGAGCGCCACCAGCCTCCTGGCCCGCGTGGTCACCAGGGCGTGCGCCAGGTCCGGCACCAGCAGGTGCGGCAGCACGCTGGTGAACCACGACCCCGGGCCGAACACCACCCAGTCCGCCTCCCGGACCGCCTTGACCGCCTGCGGCCCCGCCGGGGGCTCCTCCGGGATCAGCGAGATCGACCGCACCCGGCCGCCCGTGCTCGCACAGGCCACCTGGCCCCGGATCGTGGTCACCTCGTCGGGGTGCGCGGGGTCGGCGCCCACCACCTCCGCGGAGATGTCCAGCGGCACCGACGACATCGGCAGGACCCGGCCGTGCGCGCCCAGCAGCTGCCCCACCCAGTCCAGTCCCGCCACCGAGTCGCCCAGCAGCTCCCACAGCGCCACGATGAGCAGGTTGCCCACGGCGTGGCCGTGCAGCTCCCCCTCCGAGCGGAACCGGTGCTGGAGCACCTGGCTCCAGGTGTGCCCCCACTCGTCGTCACCGCACAGGGCGGCCAGCGCCATCCGCAGGTCCCCCGGCGGCAGCACCCCGAGCTCGCGGCGCAGCCGACCGCTGGACCCGCCGTCGTCGGCGACCGTCACCACGGCGGTGACGTCGGTGGTCACCCGCCGCAGGGCCGACAGGGAGGCGTACAGGCCGTGCCCGCCCCCCAACGCGACCACCCGGGGCGGACGCGGTCCGTCCCCGTCCGGTGCGGTGCTCTTCGCCATGGTCGTGGCCTGCCCCTCGTACCCGTGTGCAGCGGCGGGCCGCACCGCCGAGCACGGCGGGTGCGCCCGACGCCCCCGAACCGCCGGAGCCCCCGCCCCACGGGGTATCGGCACCGACGGTGACCGAGTCAATGTAAGGGAAGACGGCCCGCTTGGCGATTCGGTTCACCCGACCCGGCGGGGCGGGCGCGGCCGGGCCGCGCCCGGGCCCGGGCACCTCACTCCCGGCCCACGTCCCGGTGCACCACGTGGACCTCCACCCCCTGGGCCCGCAGCCGCTCCGCGAACTGCTCGGCCATGGCCACGCTGCGGTGCTTGCCGCCCGTACAGCCCACCGCCAGCGTCATGTAGTGCTTGCCCTCGCGCTGGTAGCCCTCGATGGTGAGCTTGAGGACCTCGCTGTAGGCCTCCAGCATCTCCTTGGCCCCGTCCTGGGACAGCACGTAGTCGCGCACCGGCTCGTCGCGGCCGTTCATCGGCCGCAGCTCCGGGATCCAGTGGGGGTTGGGCAGGAAGCGGCAGTCCAGCACCAGGTCGGCGTCGACCGGCAGCCCGTGCTTGAAGCCGAAGGAGACCACGTTGGCGCGCGGGCGCGCCTCGTCGCTCTCCCCGAAGAACCCGATCACCCGCGCCTTGAGCTGGTGGACGTTGAGCTGGGAGGTGTCGATGACCAGGTCGGCCTCGCCGCGGATCGCGCGCAGGGTCTCGCGCTCGCGGGCGATGCCGTCGGTCAGCCTGCCGTCCCCCTGCAGCGGGTGGGGCCTGCGCACGCCCTCGAACCGGCGCACCAGCGCGTCGTCGCCCGCCTCCAGGTACAGCACCCGCGCCGTGATGTCGCGCTTGCGCAGCTCCTCCACCGTGGACAGCAGGTCCTCGGTGAACGCCAGCGACCGCACGTCCACGACCACCGCGACCCGCGGCACCGCGCCGTGGGTGCGCCCCGCCAGCTCGATCATCGTCGGCAGCAGGCCCGGCGGCAGGTTGTCCACCACGAACCAGTCCAGGTCCTCCAGGGCCCTGGCCGCCGTACTCCGGCCCGCACCGGACATCCCGGTGACGATGACCACCTCGGGCGGCAGCTCCCCGCCCAGTTCGACCGTCATGTGTCTCCTCCCCCGTCAATGCTGTTCGGTACCGGTGCCCCGTCGGTCTCCCGTGCCGAAGGGCCCCCGGACAGGTGCTCGTGCACGGACTCGGCCAGCTTGGGGCCGATGCCCGGCACCGCGGCGATCTCCTCGGCCGTGGCCGCCGCCAGCCGCTTGACCGACCCGAACGCCTTGATCAGGGCGGTGCGGCGGGCCGGGCCCAGGCCGGGCAGCTCGTCCAGGGCGCTCCCGGTGAGCGCCCTGGCCCGCTTCTGGCGGTGGTAGGCGATGGCGAAGCGGTGCGCCTCGTCGCGCACCCGCTGCAGCAGGTACAGGCCCTCGCTGGTGCGGGGCAGGATGACCGGGTCCTCGTCGTCGGGCAACCACACCTCCTCCAGGCGCTTGGCCAGGCCGCACACGGCGATGTCGTCGATGCCCAGCTCGTCCAGGGCACGGCGCGCGGCCTGGGCCTGGGGGCGCGCCCCGTCCACCACCACCAGGTTAGGGGGGTAGGCGAACTTCCCGGGTTTCGCCTCGTCGTCGATCGGGTGACCGTCCCGCGCCGCGGAGTCCCCGCCGGTCCCACCCATCCGGGCGACCTCGCCGCTGCGCGCGCTCTCCTCCAGGTAGCGGCGGAACCGGCGCCTGACCACCTCGTACATGGCCGCGACATCGTCCTGCCCGGCGCCGCCCTCACCGCTGCCGCGCACCGAGAAGCGCCGGTACTCCGACTTGCGGGCCAGCCCGTCCTCGAACACGACCATGGACGCCACCACGTGCTCGCCCTGGAGGTTGGAGATGTCGAAGCACTCGATGCGCAGCGGGGCCTCCCCCAGTTCCAGTGCCTCCTGGAGCTCGTTGAGGGCGCGGCTGCGCGTGCTCAGGTCCCCGGCCCGGTGGGTCTTGTGCCGGGCCAGCGCCTCCCGGGCGTTCTTCTCCACGGTCTCCATCAGCGCGCGCTTGTCCCCGCGCTGCGGGACCCTCAGGTCCACGTTGGCGCCCCGGTGCCCGGCCAGCCAGCCGGCCACCGCCCCCGGGTCGGCCGGCTCGTGGGAGACCAGCACCTCGCGCGGCACCGAGGTGCCGGTCCCCTCGTTCTCCCGGGCGCCCTCGGTGGAGCCGTAGAGCTGGCCCAGGAACGTCGCCATGAGCTCGGCGGGCCCGGCGTCGTCCACCCGGTCGACCACGTAGCCGCGCTGGCCGCGGATACGGCCGCCGCGCACGTAGAAGATCTGCACGGCCGCCTCCAGCTGGTCCTCGGCCAGGGCGATCACGTCGCAGTCGGTGGAGTCGGGCAGCACCACCGCCTGCTTCTCCAGTGCGGCGCGCAGGGCCTCGATGTCGTCGCGCAGCCGGGCCGCGCGCTCGTACTCCATCTCCTGGGCCGCCTCCTTCATCTCGCCCTCCAGCCGGCGGATGAACCGGCCGGTGTCCCCGGCCAGGAAGGAGCAGAAGTCGTCGGCCAGGGCGCGGTGGCCCTCCGGGGAGATCTTTCCGGTGCACGGCGCCGAGCACTTGCCGATGTAGCCCAGCAGGCAGGGGCGGCCGCTGGTGCGGGCCCCCCGGAACACCCCGGCGGAGCAGGTGCGCACGGGGAACACCCGCAGCAGCAGGTCGACGGTCTCGCGGATCGCCCAGGCGTGCGAGTACGGGCCGAAGTAGCGCACCCCCTTGCGCCTGGCGCCCCGCATCACCTGCACCCGCGGGAACTCCTCGTCGAGGGTCACCGCCAGGTAGGGGTAGCTCTTGTCGTCCCGGTACCTGACGTTGAACCGGGGGTCGTACTCCTTGATCCAGGAGTACTCCAGCTGGAGCGCCTCCACCTCGGTGCCCACGATCGTCCAGTCGACGTCGGCGGCGGTGGAGACCATCTGCTGGGTGCGCGGGTGCAGTCCGGCGAAGTCGCGGAAGTACGACGACAGCCGCGAGCGCAGGTTCTTGGCCTTGCCGACGTAGATGACCCGGCCCGACCCGTCCCGGAACCGGTAGACCCCCGGGGAGGTCGGGATGGAACCGGGCGCGGGACGCAGGTGAGGTGTCGCAGGCATACCCCCATTCTGGTGGGTGCCGGTGACATCCGGCCACTCGTGTCCCCGCCCACCCCGGACGGTGGTCGCAGGCACGCCCCGACCACCACGATCAGGTCGCCCGAACGTCACGAAAGGGTATCCGCATGCTCTAGGTTGGGCGGGTACACGACCCTTTCCGACATGAACGACAAGGGGGCCTTGCGCCGTGGACCTCGACGGATATTGGGCCTGGATCGTCCTCGGCATCGCCGTGGCCATCTCCGTGGCCCTGGTGTTCGCCGCGCGCTGGGTGCTCAAGCACAAGCTCGCCAAGGTGTGGAGCATCGCCAACCACCTCGTGCTCAGGACCCGGTACTCCGGGTACGCGGCCGGTGCCGTGGTGGGCGCCAACCTCGGGCTGCCCAGTGTCTCCGACGTGGGCTGGGACACCTACGGCACCCTGCGGCACGCGATGGTGATCCTGATGATCGGGTCGCTGACCGCCCTGGGCATCAGCCTCGCCTACGCCGTCACCGACACCATCCTGGCCCGCCTGTCCCACGCCAACGGAGACGCCGACCGCAAGGCCCGCCGCCTGCAGACCCAGATGCGGCTGCTGCGCCGGGTCATCACCTCCGTCATCGTGGTCCTGGCGATCTCCGCGATCCTGTTCACCTTCCCGCAGGTACAGGCGCTGGGGGCCGGGCTGCTGGCCTCGGCGGGCATCATCGGCATCGTCGCCGGTGTGGCCGCCCAGTCCACCCTGGGCAACCTGTTCGCCGGCCTGCAGCTGGCGTTCAGCGACGCCCTGCGCATCGGCGACGTCGTCGTGGTCGAGGGCGAGTGGGGCCGGGTCGAGGAGCTGACCCTGGTCAACGTCACCATCAAGATCTGGGACGAGCGCCGCCTCGTGGTCCCGGTCGCGAACTTCACCACGACCAGCTTCGAGAACTGGACCAAGCAGGGCACGGCGATCACCGCCAAGGTGATGATGCCGCTGGACTGGGAGGTGCCGATCGCCGAGCTGCGCGAGGAGGCGGGCCGCCTCATCACCTCCAGCGACAACTGGGACGGCCGCAGCTGGTCCTGCCAGGTGGTGGACATCACCGAGAACGGCGAGGTGATGGTGCGCGTCGTGGCCACCGCCGCCGACACCGGCGCCCAGTGGAACATCGCCTGCGAGATCCGCGAGCACCTCATCGGCTGGCTGGTCGAGCACTACCCGCAGTCGCTGCCGCGCAACCGCACCGAGGTGGTGGCCGCGGAGGAGGAGATGCTGACCCGGGCCGCCGTCGCCTCGGCAGCCCGGCGCGCCGAGCACAACGGCCGCCGCGAGGACGAGGCCGGGGAGTCCTGACCCCCGCCGCGCACGCGAGCGCCCCGGGACCGTCGCGGTCCCGGGGCGCTGTGCGTACGGGGGCTCCCGGGCGGAGGCCCGGCGGAGTCAGTCCAGGATGATGTCGGTGCCCTCGATGGTGAGCGAGAACTCCTCCAGCGCCTCCTGCGCCGGGCCCACCACGACCTCGCCCGTGGTGTAGTCGAACTCGCTGCCGTGGCACAGGCAGCGGATGACCCCGCCCTCCACCTCCTGGACGGTGCAGCCGCCGTGGGTGCAGGAGGCGGCGAAGGCCCGGTAGTCACCGCTCTCGGGCTGGGTGACGACCAGCTTGCTGTGGCTGAAGACGGTGCCGCCGCCCTCGGGGACGTCGGTGGTCTGCCCGATCACGTGGCCCCGCCGGACGTCCTGCGGCTTGGGGGGCTCCCCGCCGCAGGCGCTCACCGCGGTGACGGCACCGGCGGCGGCGACCGCCCCGGCCGTCCCGAGCAGGCGACGCCTGCTCACCCCGCACCCGCACGACTTCTCGACCGACACGACCGCTCCTCACCTGCACGTCCAAACCTACGACGCACTGTAGTAGGCGCTGCGGAGTGCTTCGTTCCGGGTCCCGGGAAAGCCCGGTCCGCTCCGCGCCCCCAAACCCGGGGCCCGGGGGCGGCGGTCCCGGCCTGCCGCCCGGCGGCCGTTCTCCCGCACCGGACCGGGCGGCCCCGGCCCGGTAGGCGGATCCGGGCACCGCCCTCCCCGTCCGGGCCAAGCCCGGCACGGCGGCGACCCGCCCCCGGAGAAGAGGTGCGGGGGCGGGCCGCCGCCCGTGCACCCGCGGCTCTAGAGCATCTTGGCCAGGAACCGCCCGGTGTAGGACTCGGCGACGGCCGCGACCTCCTCAGGTGTGCCCTGGGCGATCACCGTGCCGCCGCCGGAGCCGCCCTCGGGACCCATGTCGATGAGGTGGTCGGCGGTCTTGATGACGTCCAGGTTGTGCTCGATGACGATCACCGTGTTCCCGGTGTCGGCCAGCCGGTTGAGCACTCCCAGCAGCTTGCGGATGTCCTCGAAGTGCAGGCCCGTGGTGGGTTCGTCCAGCACGTACACGGTGCGTCCGGTGGAGCGGCGCTGCAGCTCGGCGGCGAGCTTGACACGCTGGGCCTCCCCGCCCGACAGCGTCGTGGCGGGCTGGCCCAGCCGCACGTACCCCAGCCCCACGTCGGTGAGGGTCTGCAGGTGGCGGCGGATCGCGTTGACCGGCTCGAAGAACTCCAGCGCCTCCGAGATCGGCATGTCCAGGACCTCGGAGATGTTCTTGCCCTTGTACTTGACCTGGAGCGTCTCCCGGTTGTACCGGGCGCCGTGGCACACCTCGCAGGGCACGTACACGTCCGGCAGGAACTGCATCTCGATCTTGAGCGTGCCGTCGCCGGAGCAGGCCTCGCAGCGCCCGCCCTTGACGTTGAACGAGAACCGGCCCGGCTGGTAGCCGCGCGTCTTGGCGTCGGTGGTCTGCGCGAACAGCTTGCGGATGTGGTCGAACACACCCGAGTAGGTCGCCGGGTTGGAACGCGGGGTGCGCCCGATCGGGCTCTGGTCGACGTGGACGACCTTGTCGACCTTGTTCAGCCCGTTGACCCGCAGGTGGCGGCCGGGGACGTCGCGCGCCCCGTTGAGCTCCTTGGCCAGCGCCTTGTACAGGATCTCGTTGACCAGGGTGGACTTGCCCGAGCCCGACACCCCGGTGACCGCGGTGAACACCCCCAGCGGGAAGGCGACGTCGACGTCGCGCAGGTTGTTCTCGCGCGCTCCCCTGACGACCAGCTCGTGCCCCTTGGTGAGCGGTCGGCGCACCTGGGGCACCTCGATGGCGCGGCGCCCGGCCAGGTAGTCGCCGGTGAGCGAGTCCTCGCTGGTGAGCAGCTCGTCCACGATGCCCGACACCACGACGTGGCCGCCGTGCTCACCCGCGCCGGGGCCGATGTCGACCACCCAGTCGGCGGCGCGGATCGTGTCCTCGTCGTGCTCCACGACGATGAGCGTGTTGCCGATGTCGCGCAGCCGCTGGAGGGTCTCCAGCAGGCGGGCGTTGTCGCGCTGGTGCAGGCCGATGGACGGCTCGTCCAGCACGTAGAGCACGCCCACCAGGCCCGAGCCGATCTGGGTGGCCAGCCGGATGCGCTGGGCCTCGCCGCCGGAGAGCGACCCGGAGGAGCGGGCCAGGGTGAGGTAGTCCAGGCCCACGTCCAGCAGGAAGCCCAGACGGGCGTTGATCTCCTTGAGGACCTGGGCGGCGATGACCATGTCGCGGTCCGAGAGCCGCAGGTCGGCCAGGAAGCGCGCGCTGTCGGCCAGCGACATCGACGCCACCTCGGCGATGGACCGCCCGCCCACGGTCACCGCGAGCACGACCGGGCGCAGCCGGGTCCCCTCGCAGGCGGGGCAGGGCACGGTGCGCATGTAGCCCTCGAGGCGCTCGCGGCCGTAGTCGCTCTCGGTCTCGGTGTAGCGGCGCTTGACCCAGGGGATGACGCCCTCGAAGTCGGTGTAGTAGGACCGCTCGCGGTTGTACCTGGTGCGGTAGCTGACATGGACCTGGGTCTCGTGCCCCTCCAGGATCGCCTTGCGGGCGCGCCTGGGCAGCTTCTCCCAGGGGGTGTCCAGGTCGAAGCCCACGGCCTCGCCCAGGGCGACGAGCAGCCGCTCCCAGTACCCGCCGTTCTGGCCGCCCGACCAGGGGGCCAGGGCTCCCTCGGCCAGTGTCCTGTCCGGGTCGGGGACGATCAGCTCGGGGTCGACCTCCATGCGGGTGCCCAGGCCGGAGCAGTCCGGGCAGGCGCCGTAGGGGGCGTTGAAGGAGAAGGAGCGCGGCTCCAGCTGCTCGAAGGACAGGTCGTCGTAGGGGCAGTACAGGTGCTCGGAGAACACCTTCTCGCGCTCGGGGTCGTCCTGGGGCAGGTCGACGAAGTCCAGCACGATGGTGCCGCCGGCCAGCTTGAGCGCGGTCTCCACCGAGTCGTTGAGCCGCCCGCGGGAGCTCTCCTTGACCGAGAGCCGGTCCACGATCACCGAGATGTCGTGCTTGTCGTAGCGCCCCAGCTTGGGCGCCTCGTCCAGGCGCACCGACTCGCCGTCCACGACGGCCCGCGTGTACCCCTTGGACTGCAGGTCCTTGAACAGCTCGAGGTACTCGCCCTTGCGGCCGCGCACGACCGGGGCCAGCACCTGGAAGCGGGTGCCCTCGGCCATCTCCAGGACCCGGTCGACGATCTGCTGCGGGCTCTGCCGGGAGATCTCCCGGCGGCACTCGGGACAGTGCGGGATGCCGACTCGGGCCCACAGCAGCCGCAGGTAGTCGTACACCTCGGTGATGGTGCCGACGGTGGAGCGGGGGTTGCGGCTGGTGGACTTCTGGTCGATGGACACCGCCGGGGACAGCCCCTCGATGAAGTCCACGTCGGGCTTGTCCATCTGACCCAGGAACTGGCGGGCGTACGCCGACAGCGACTCGACGTAGCGGCGCTGGCCCTCGGCGAAGATCGTGTCGAAGGCCAGCGAGGACTTGCCCGAACCGGACAGGCCGGTGAACACGATCATGGAGTCGCGGGGCAGGTCCAGCGACACGTCCTTGAGGTTGTGCTCCCGGGCGCCCCGGACTACCAGTTGTTCGACCATCGAGTGAGACATCCTTCGGCTGTGGCGCACAGGGCACCGGCCGGCTCCGGCCTGCCCGTGTGTGGTTCGTGGTGCGGCGATCGGGACCCCCCGGACGACCGCCCGGCCCCGGATCCGGGCCGCTGAAGGGGGCGGGAAGGGTACGGGCCCTCCCGTCCGACAAGCCTAACGACCGCCGCCGACGGTTTCTTCCGCAACGGAGGAGTGCCGCGCACTGACGCTGCGGCACCGCCGCGAAGCCCACTATAGACGAACGCGTGTTCGATATCAGGGTTTTCGCGCGACCCGCGGAAAAGAGAACCGGGGGCGGCCCCGGCGCGCGGGACCGCCCCCGGAGGAGCGTGCGGGAGGGGCTCAGGAGCGCTCGCCCGCGGAGTCCTTCTCGTCCCGCCCCTCGACGGCGGGGGGCGCCTTGCGGTCGTCGGACGCCGACTTGACCAGGCTGCCGAGGATGGTGACCACCATGACGCCGATGATCACGGTCAGGGAGAGGGAGGTGCTGATCTCCGGGACGTGCACGCCGTTCTCGTGCAGCGCGTGCAGGATCATCTTCACGCCGATGAACACCATGATCGCCGACAGGCCCCAGCTGATGTAGGCCAGGCGGTCCATCAGGCCGGCCAGCAGGAAGTACAGCTGGCGCAGGCCCAGCAGGGCGAACGCGTTGGCGGTGAAGACGATGTAGGCGTCCTGGGTGAGGCCGAAGATCGCCGGGATGGAGTCGACCGCGAAGACCAGGTCGATGACGCCGATGGCCAGGATGACCAGCAGCATCGGGGTGATGTGGCGCCTGCCGTCGAGCTTCACCGTCAGGTGCGCGCCGTGGTAGCCCTCGGTGACCGGCCAGAACCGCTTGACCAGGCGCACGACCGGCGTCTGGGTGAAGTCCTTCTCGTCCTCGTCGCCCTTCATGTGGTCCCGGACGATCTTGTACCCGGTGTAGATGAGGAAGGCGCCGAACAGGTAGAAGACCTCGCTCCAGGCGTTGATGACCTGGGCTCCGAGGACGATGAAGATGCCGCGCATGACCAGCGCGATGACGATGCCGACGAGCAGCACCTCGTGCTGGTACTTCTTGGGCACCGCGAAGGAGCCCATCAGCAGGTAGAACACGAAGAGGTTGTCGACGCTCAGGCTCTTCTCGGTGACGAACCCGGCGAAGTACTCGGCACCGGCGGTCGCGCCGCCGTAGTACCACACACCGAAGCCGAAGATGATGGCGATGCCGATGTAGAAGACGGCCCACCAGGCGGCCTGCTTGACCCCGAACTCCTGGGGGCCCTTCTTCTTGCTCCAGGGGTGGTCCACGATGGCCAGGTCGATGACCAGGATCGCGACCATGGCCCCGATCGTGGCGATCCAGACCCACAGGGGCACGTTCACTGTCGTTCACTCCTCCGGTCAGTGCGCGCGAGCTGTTTGCACGCACGTCGAACTGCCGGAGGTCTCTCCCGCTCGCACCCCGTGGGGTGCGAACCGACGGAACCGGGAACACGTCCTTGTGCTCCGTGATGACGGCACCGCCGCGACAGGGATACTCCCCTCACATGCCAGGCAAGGATACCGGCCGCACGAGGTGATCTCGCATGCCCGGCCGGTGACCACGATGCCATATCCGCCCTCTCCGCAGAAGTGGCGCGGAGGATGAAGTCGAACGGCCCCGGGGACACATCATCCGTCCCCGCGGGACACACCGCGGCCGGTTCGGATATCCGTGTATATAAGGCACAGACCCCCCGGGGCATTCCCCCGTCCCCGTCACCGGCCCAGCACCGACTTGTACACGGCGCACGCCGCCGCCACCGCGTCCTCCTCCCCGGGCAGCGACCGCGCCGCCGACACGGACCGCTCCCGCAGGTCCGCGGCGAGCCCCGGATCGTCCAGGACCCGCCCCACGGCCGCCGCGAACGCCTCCGGGTCGCCCGGCGGCACCATGAGCACCGTCCCCGCGTACAGGTCCGGGATGCCGCCCACCCGGGTGGACACCACCGGCAGCCCCGCCCGCAGCGCCTCCATGATCACCAGCGACGGCCCCTCCCACTGGCTGGTCAGGCAGAACACGTCGGCGGCCGCCAGCAGGTCGGCCACGTCCGTACGGTGACCCAGCATGCGCACGTCGGCCGTCAGCTCCGCGGCGGTGTCGTGCAGGGCGCCCCACAGCGGCCCGTCGCCCGCGATCGCGATGACCGGCTCCGGGCTCCGGTCGGCGATCCGCGGGGCCGCCGCCAGCAGCATGTCCAGCCCCTTCTGCTCCGCGAGCCGGGCGACGGTCAGCAGCAGCGGGCGCTCGGGCAGCACCGCCAGGTCCGAGCGGGTCGCCTCGCGCCCCTTGAGCGGCGGCCCCGTGTCGGGAGCCGCCACCACCGCGGGGCGGGCGTCGCGCGCCCCCGCCCGCTCCAGCCTGCGCACCAGGTCACCCGACACCCCCAGCACCACGTCGGCGCGCAGCGCCACGATCCTCTCCAGCACCGGGTAGGCCGCCGCCAGCGGGCCGTCCACCGGCGGCGGGGCGTTGTGCGCCGTCACCACCAGCGGGCGCACCCCCGCCAGCGCGCACAGCGCACCGGCCCGCATCCCGTGCGCGTGCACCATGTCGGCGCCCCCGAGCAGCGAACGCAGCCGCAGCACCGTCGCCGGGTCCGCGACCGACGGGACCGCCCCGATCCGCACCGGAGCGAACCGCATCCCGGCATCGGTGAAGGCGAACTCCCGCTCGGCGGCGGCCGGGCCCACCACCGCCACCCGGTACCCCCGCCGCACCAGCCCCTCCCCCAGGGACAGCACATGCCTGCCCGCCCCACCGGTACTGGTCCCCAACACCAACGCGATCCTGCCGTTCACCGGCTCCCCCTCCTGCGTTCGAACACGCTCCGGACCCGATCCAGGGCCGCCCTCGCCGCCGAGCGGTCCACCACGGCCGCCACCAGGGCGAACACCGCCACCGCCAGTGCGCCCGAGAGCAGGGCCGCCCCCACCGAGGGCCATACCCCGCCGCCCGACAGCGACCCGGCCACCGGACGGGCCGCCGCCCAGCCCAGCGCCCCGCCCGCCACCACCGCGGCGGCCGACCGGCCCGCCCCGGCCAGCGCCGCCGCCCCGTGCACCCGCCGCACCGCCGCCGCGCACGCCAGCGCCGCGCACGTCAGCCCCAGTGTCGTCGACCAGCCCAGCGCCGCGATCGTCCACCCGGCGGGCACCAGCGCCACCGACACCGCCGAACCCGCCATCACCAGCAGCCAGCCCAGGGTCTGGGCGGCCGCGGCCGGCCTGCCGTGGTGGGACGCGTACAGCGCACGGCTGTACAGCGCCACCAGCCCGAACCCCACCACACCCGGGGCGTAGGCCACCAGGGCCCGTTCCAGCGCCACCGGGTCGTGCCGGGCGAACACCTGCGCCACCGGGTCCGCCGCGGCGGCCAGAGCGGCGCCCACCGCGGCCGTCAGCACCGCGCACGCCCGGGCGGGCCGGGCCACCAGCTCCGCGTACACGCCTCTGTCCCGGTCGGCGTGGGCCACCGCCAGCGCCGTGAACGCACTGGTCGCGATCGGCACCGCGATCACCCCGTAGGGCAGGGTGAACAGCGCCCACGCGTAGGTGTACAGCACCGACGCACCCGCCCCGCCGCCCCGGTTGGCCAGCGCCACCGACAGCAGCAGGCACGCCTGCATCGCCACGAGCGGCACCAGGGACGCCGCCGCCAGCGAGCGCACCCGCCTGCCCACCCCGGGCGGGAAGGTCAGCCGGGGGCGCCAGCGCAGCCCCAGGCGCACCGCCGGCCCCAGCACCGTCAAAAACAGCGCGACCACCCCGGCCGTCGTCCCCAGCGACAGCAGCAGCTCGGCCGGCATCGGCAGCCCGGCCGGGTCGTCCCGGTAGGCCCCTCCCAGCGGAACGAACAGCAGGTAGGAGGAGACCAGCACCACGCTCGACACCAGCGGGGCGACCGCCGGGGACACGAACCTGCGGTGCGACTGCAGCACCCCGTACAGCACCGCCGCCAGACCGTAGAACACCACCTGCGGGGCGAACACCAGCAGCATCCGCACCGACAGCGCCGCCAGCGCCCGCGGGTCGCAGCCCGCACCCGCGCCCAGCATCAGCGCCATCGTGTACGGGGCGGACAGCGCGATGAGCCCCGCCAGCGGCACCGACAGCAGCAGCACCCAGGTGAGCAGCGCCGACGCCGTGCGCTCCACCCGCTCCCGCTCACCGCGCTCGGCGGCGGCCGCCAGCACCGGGACCACCACCGCTGTCAGCGCCCCGCCGATGACGATCTCGAACAGCACCGCGGGCAGCTGGTTGGCGGTGATGTAGGCGGTCCCCAGACAGGTGTCCCCCACCGTCTGGGAGAACACCACCGTGCGCCCGAACCCGGCCACCCGGGCGCCCACCGTGACCGCCGCGATGAGCAGCGCGGCCCGGCCGACCCCGTGCGTCACCCCGGCGGAGATACGGGACACCCCGGGCCCCTCACCCGCACCGCCCCCACCGGTCCAGGGCCCGCAGCGGCGCCACCCGGTCGATGACCCGGGAGAAGCTCGTGACCTCCCCGGCCAGGGTCAGGGCGACCACCGCGCCCAGCAGCGCCCACCGCACCGGCCGGGGTGCGCGGGCCGCCGCGGCCGCACCCAGGGCCGCACCCAGGGCGTTGGCCCCCGCGTCGCCGAGCATGGAACGCTCGGCCAGGTCGTCGGGGAGCAGGGCGGCGCAGGCGCCGACGGCGGGGGCCAGCGCCGGTGCCGCCGGGGAGGCCAGCCCGGGCAGGGCGGCCAGCAGCCCGAGCTTGACGGCGCGCCCCGGGCGCAGGTCGAACAGGTTCACCAGGTTGGCCCCGGCGGCGATGAGCGCCCCGTCCACCAGGGTGTCCAGGGGGCCGCGGCGCAGCAGGGCGGCGGCGGCCAGACCGGTGGCGCCGATACCCGCCATCTTGACCGCCCCGGTGGTCACCCGCCCCCGGGCCAGGGCGCCCAGGTGGCCGCGCAGCCCGCGGTCGTCGGCCGTCCCGGCCAGGTCGTCGTAGGCGCCGAACCCGGCCGCCCCGGCGGCGGCCAGCGCCGTCGCCGCCCGGACCCGGGGGTCCAGGCCGGGCGTGAGCAGGCTCGCCGCGCACACCCCCGAGGCCAGCGCGGGCCCCTCCTGGAGGGTGACCCTCCGCCCCCGGAAGTTGGTCCGCCACCACGCCCCCGCCCGCCGCGGGTCCGACACCGGCGCGGCGGCCGGGGCGGGCGGAACCGGAGCGGCCCCGGACGGGACCGCCGCGGACACGGCGGTGGCCGGCGCGGGTCCGGACCGCGGTCCACCGGGCGCGGCGGTGGCCGACACGGCTCCGGACCCCGGACCCCCGGGCACGGCGGTGGCCGGCGCGGGCACCGGCACCCGCGCCGCGGCGCCCCCCGGCCGCGGACGGGAGGGCGCGGGGACGGCCGCCGCCACCGGGCCGGACACCCGGGCACCGGGCTCGGAGCGCGGGACGGGGACGCGGGCGGGTTCGGCGTCGGGGGTGGCGCGGGTGAGCAGGGCGTAGGCGGCGCGTGCGGCCACCACCGCCACCGCGGCCCCCACCAGTCCCTGTACGGCGGGGGCGGCCGCACCGCGGCCGACGGAGGGGAACCGGCGCAAGGGGCCCATCACTCCCCCTCCCGGACGACCCGGCGCGCCTCGTCCCCGCCCGGGGACGGAGACGGGGACGGCGAGGCCGACGCCCGGGGCTCGGGCAGCGGATCCGGCATGAACGCGCGCGCCCCCTCGCCCACCCCGTAGGCACCGCCGTCGCCGTCGAGGTCCTCGGCCAGCGCCAGCACCGCCACGATGTCGCCCATCGGGCGCCCCGCCATGTCCACGGTCGCGAAACCGGACCCCTCCGCGCGGGCCCGGGCGAGCATCCCGTGCCCGCGCGAGGACGGCACGTCCCCCGCCAGCACCAGCCCCTCGACCCGGTCGTGCAGGGCCGAGGTGAACGCCGCCAGCACCGTGTTCACCGCCTCCCGGTCGTCCTGCCCGGCCTGCTCGGCCGAGGACGGCGCGACGACCACGACCGCGTCGGCCGCACCCGCCGGGTCCCCGTGCACCGACAGCAGCCCGCCCTCGACGAACGTCGCCAGCACCGAGGCCGGATCGTGCCCGTCCTCCTCCTCGCCGTCGTCGCGCTCGGCCCCCCGTGCCAGGGCCCGGCCGATCTCCGTGCCCGCCTTCTCATAGGTCCCCACCCCCTCCAGGTCCCCCGGATCGGCGGAGACCTGCAGGGCCAGCTCGTCGACGAACGCCGTGTTGCCCGGGTCGACGAACTCCGCCCGGACCTCGACCCGTCCGGCGACCGAGCCGCCCGCCTCCTCCACCCGCTCGCCCAGCGAGGCCGCCGTGTCGGCGTCGGCGCCCGGCGCCTGCACCAGCACCACGTCCAGGTCCCGGAGCCGGTCCTCCAGCAGATCGCCCGCCGCGGCGTCGGCGAGCTCGTCGGCCCCGGCGTTGACCCGGTCGGCGACGTCGCGCTCGGCGCGCAGGTTCTCGGTCTCCCCCCTCAGGTCGGCGGTCTCGTCCTGCAGCGTGTTGAGGAGCGGGTCCTGCAGCATGGTGGTGCCCAGGACGAGCCCCACCGTCAACGCCAGGAACACCGCGATGATGGACACCAGGTGGTAGCGGAAATCGATCACGTGAACAGCCCCGTCAGCCAGTAGGTGAAGGCGTCCCAGCGCGCCGCGAGGAACGTGAGGTAGACCTGCCCGGCCGGTGAACTGTAGGCGGCGACCACGATCGTGAGCAGGCAGGCCGCGACCAGCCCGAGCAGCGCCCACGGGGAGATCCGAGAACGGTACAGGCGGCTCACGCCCTTGGCGTCCACGAGTTTGCCGCCCACCCGGAGCCGGGTGAGGAAGGTACTGGCCATCCCCGAGCGCCCCTTGTCGAGGAACTCCTCCAGGGTGGCGTGCGTGCCCACCGCAACGATGAGGGAGGCGCCGGACCCGTCGGCGAGCATCATCGCCACGTCCTCGCTGGTGCCGGTCGCGGGGAACACCACGGCCGGGTACCCCAGGTCGGTCAGGCGCTGCAGGCCGGGGGCGCGCCCGTCCCGGTAGGCGTGCACGACCAGCTCGGCGCCGCTGGCCAGCGCCCCGTCCGACACCGAGTCGAAGTCCCCGACGATGATGTCGGGCCGGTACCCCGCCTCCATGACCGCGTCGGCACCGCCGTCCACGGCGATGATCACCGGCCGGAACTCGCGGATGTAGGGCCGCAGCGCGGCGATGTCCTCCCGGTAGTGGTAGCCGCGCACGACGATCAGGACGTGGCGGCCCTCCATCTCCGTGGCGATCTCGGGGATGCCGATGCCGTCCAGCAGCAGGTCCCGCTCGTGCTGCAGGTACGCCATGGTGTTGGCCGCGAACGCCTCCAGCTGGGTGGCCAGCCCGGCCCGGGCCTCGGCCATGGCGGCGGCGACCGTCTCCGGGGTCTGCTCCACGCCCCGGGCCACCGCTTCCCCGCCCCGGTACAGCACCCCGCCCTCCAGGCGCAGCCGCTCGCCGTCGCGGACGCGGGTGAACACCTCGGGGTCGACGTCGTCGACCAGCGGGATGCCCGCGCCCGTGATCAGCTCCGGGCCCTGGTTGGGGTAGCGGCCCGAGATGCTCCGGGCGACGTTGAGGACCGCCGAGACCCCGCACTCCACCAGCGCCTCGGCGCTGACGCGGTCCAGGTCGACATGGTCGATGACCGCGATGTCGCCCGGGCGCAGTCGCTTGGTCAGGTTCTTGGTGCGCCGGTCCGAGCGCACGGGGGCGACCAGCCCGAGGGGGGAGTCCGCCCGGGTCCGGCGGAACCGCATGACTGTCGCGCTGAGCGCGTCCGATACCTTCATCGCTGGCATACTGTCAGAAGTCGCCTACGCAGAGTTATAACAGCGTGGCGGTCGGCGTGTTCGGGTCACGGGCGCCCCACGGCGCTCCGTCCCGCCCCCTACCCGTCCCGGAGCGTCTCACCCCTCCCACGGCGCGGCCGGCCCGCCGGCGACCCCCTCACGCCGCCGGGTACGCGCGCTCCGGATCGGCGTTGACCAGCAGTTCCTCGGCGTGCGCCCGACCCAGCTCGGAATCCTCCAGACCCGCGAGCATCCGCGACAGCTCACGCACCCGGCCGGCCCGGTCCAGACGCACCACACCGCTCTCGGTGACCAGCCCGTCGGTGGACTTCTCCACCACCAGGTGCGCGTCGGCGAACGCCGCCACCTGCGGCAGGTGGGTGACCACGATGACCTGGGACCGCCGCGCCAACCGCGCCAACCTGCGGCCGATCTCCACCGCGGCCTTACCGCCCACACCCGCGTCGACCTCGTCGAACACGAACGTCGGCACCGGGTCGGCGCCCGCGAACACCACCTCGATCGCCAGCATCACCCGCGACAGCTCACCGCCCGAGGCGCCCTTGTGCAGCGGCAGCGGCCGGGCGCTGGGATGGGGCGCCAGCAGCAGTTCCACATCGTCGCGCCCGTGGGAGCCGAACTCCTCCCCCGTGGTGATCCGCACGCTCACCCGGGCGTGCGGCATCGCCAGCGCCGTCAGCTCCTCGGTCACCGCCGCACCGAACCGCTCGGCCGCCTCGGTGCGGATCCGGGTGAGCTCCCCCGCCCAGTGGTCCATCCGGGCGTACAGCTCCTCGGCCTCGGCCCGCAGCTCCTCGATGCGCTCGTCGTCGCCCTCCAGGGACGCCAGCCGCTTGGCCGCGTCCTCGGCCCACGCCAGGATGTCGTCGGCGGTCTCGCCGTACTTGCGCGACAGCGACGTCAGCAGCGCCCGCCGCTCCTGCACGTGCGCCAGCCGGGCCGGGTCGGCGTCCACCGACTCGGCGTAGGAGGCCAGCTCCGTGGCGGCGTCGGTCAGGATGTAGGACGCCTCGTCCAGCCGGTCCCCGATCGCCGCCAGCACCGGATCGTGCTCGCGCACCGACGCCACCGCCTGGCGGGCCGCCGACAGCAGCGCCGCCACGTCCACCTCCACGTCGGAGGCCGGGTCGCCGGCGAGCGCCTCGTGCGCGGTGGTCGCCGCCACCCGCAGCCCGTCGGCGTGCGCCAGCCGGGTCTCCTCCGCCAAGAGCTCGGCGTCCTCGCCCGACACCGGTGCGGCGGCGGCGATCTCCTCCACACCGAACCGGAGCATGTCGGCCTCCTGGGCGCGCTCACGCGCCCGCTCGGTCAGCTCCGCCAGCTCCTCCGACACCTCGCGGTACCGCCGGTGCGCCGCCGTGTACTGCTTCAGCGCCTTCGCCAGCTCCTCCCCCGCGAACCGGTCCAGCGACCCGCGCTGGCGGTCGGTGCGCAGCAGCCGCTGCTGGTCGGACTGCCCGTGCACGGCCACCAGGTCGTCGGCCAGGTACGCCAGCAGGCTCACCGGCGCCGACCGGCCGCCCAGGGTCGCCCGGGAGCGGCCCTCGGCCGACACCGTGCGCGCCACGATCAGCACGTCGTCGTCCAGCTCACCGCCGGCCTCGGCGACCCGCTCGGCCACCCGGCCCTCGCGGGGGACCGACATCCGGCCCTCCACCAGCGCACGGTCGGCCCCGGGGCGGACCCGCTGGGGGTCGGCGCGACCGCCGAAGAGCAGCCCCAGCCCGGTGACGACCATGGTCTTACCGGCGCCGGTCTCACCGGTGACGACGGTCAACCCCGGTGACAGTTCCAACACGGCGTCGTCGATGACCCCGAGTCCCTGGATGCGGACTTCTTCGAGCACCGAACCCTCTCCTGATCGTCGGCCCCACTTGTCTTGACGTTCTCCTGCGCGCCCCGTTGCGGGGCGGCGCACCCGCGGACACGGGTGCGGTCAGCGGCCCTGCTCCCGGCGTCCGCGCCAGCCCGCCACGGGGAGCCCGAACTTGGCCACCAGCCGGTCGGTGAAGGGCGCCCGGTGCAACCGGGCCAACCGGACCGGCGTATCGGCACGGGTGATCTCGATCCGTGCCCCGGCGGGCAATTCGACCATACGTCGTCCATCGCACCAGAGCACGCCCGGCGCCGTGTCCGGCAGCACCTCCAGCGCCACCGTCGCCTGCGGGCCCACCACCAGCGGCCGGGCGAACAGCGCGTGCGCGCTCAACGGCACCACCAGCAGGGCCTCCACCTCCGGCCACACCACCGGGCCGCCCGCGGAGAAGGCGTGCGCGGTCGACCCCGTCGGAGTGGCGCACACCACCCCGTCGCACGCCCACCGGGACAGCGGCCGGCCGTCGATCTCCAGGACCGCCTCCACGATCCGCCGCGACTCGCCCTTCTCCAGCGTGGCGTCGTTGAGCGCCCACGTGCGCACCGTGGGGACCCCGTCGGCGCGGCCGCCGTTGAACACGGCCACGTCCAGGGTCATCCGCTCCTCGACGTCGTAGTTGTGCTCCACGACGCTGCGCACGGTCGCGCCCAGGTCCTCGCGCTCGGCCTCGGCCAGGAAACCCACATGCCCCAGGTTCACCCCCAGCAGCGGGGCACCCGCCGGCCGGGCCAGCTCGGCCGCCCGCAACAGGGTGCCGTCACCGCCCAGCACCATGACCAGCTCCACGCCGTGGGCCGCCGTCTCCGGTTCGGCGACCTCGATCGGGGACAGGACGCAGCCCTCCTCGGCGAGCTCGTCCACCTCCCCCTTGAGCATGCGCACGGTCAGCCCGGCGCGGCTGAGGCTCTCGTGGACCAGGCGCGCGCTGCGCACCGCGGCGGGCCGACCGGTGTGGGCCAGCAGGAGAACACTGCGTCCGCTGGTCCTGGTCATCGTCGTCCCCTTACGTCCACCACCCCCGAAGGGGAGCTCGAATGCGGGCCGGGGAGCGGGTGCGCCCACCCGGCCGGGTCACGTTACCGGACTCCTGCGACAGGGTGCCACGCCCTAACGGGGCCCCTCCGCCACCGCCCGCTCCAGGCGTGCCGGGTCCAGGGCCGGGGCCCCCGCGCGCAGCCACAGGAAGTACTCGACGTTGCCCGAGGGACCGGGCAGGGGGCTGGCCGCCACGTCCACGGTGCCCAGCCCCAGGGTGAGGGCGTGGGCGGCCACGTCGGCCACCGCCCCGGCGCGCAGCTCGGGCTCGCGCACCACACCGCCCGCACCGACCCGGTCCTTGCCCACCTCGAACTGGGGCTTGACCATCATGACGAAGTCCGCCTCCGGCGCGACCACGCCCTGCAGCGGCCCCAGCACCAGCTTCAGGGAGATGAACGACAGGTCGCCCACCACCAGGTCCGGGCGCGGCTCCCCGATCATCTCCGGGGTGAGCTCCCGGACGTTGACCCGCTCCATGACCCGCACCCGGTCGTTGCTGCGCAGCGGCCACGCCAGCTGCCCGTAGCCCACGTCCACGGCGGTGACGTGGGCCGCGCCGCGGCGCAGCAGCACGTCGGTGAACCCGCCGGTGGAGGCGCCCGCGTCCAGCGCACGCCGGTCGGCGACGTCCAGGGCGAAGGCGTCCAGGGCCCCGATGAGCTTGTGCGCCCCGCGGGACACATAGGGCGGCTCGTCGGAGGGTGTGCGCACCACGATGGGCTGGTCCTGTCCGACCTGGGTGGCGGCCTTGGAGGCCACCATCCCCGCCACCTTCACGAGGCCGCCCTCGATGATCTCGGCCGCGTGGCCGCGTGAGCGTGCGTGCCCGCGACGGACCAGTTCCGCGTCGAGCCGAGTACGTTTCGCCATGATCACCTAGGATACCGGCGGCCGCTGCGCCGGGTCCTGGTCCAGGGCGCCCAGCACCGCCGACAGCTCGCGGTGCAGGGAGTCGAACACCTCGACGTGCTCGGCGGTCGGCAGGCCCCCCAGGCCCGCCAGCCTCTCCCGGGTGCCCTCCAGGGTCCGCGCGGCCAGCTCCTCGGCCTGCTCCTTGGGATTCATCGCCCCTCCCGATGTCGACTCTCCGCGACGACCCTACTTCTTGGTGGTGCCGCGGGACTTGGTGGTGCGCTTGGCCGTGCCCGCACGCGCCCGGGCGCCCTTGGCGGCGGGCTTGGCCGCCCCAGCCCTGGCCTCGGGCTTCCCCCGGGCCGCCCCGGACTGCTCCCCGACCTCCCCGGACTGCTCCCCGGCCGCCTCCGCGGCGGTGTCGCCCGCGGGCCCGGCCACAGGCTCCTTGGAAACCCCCGGTCCTTCCGCGCTGGCCCCGGCGGCAGGGGGCCCCTCGGAGACCGCGGCGGTATCCGCCGGGGCCGCGGCGACGGCCACGGCCGCCGGCACCTCCTCGACCTCCACGGCCCGCACCTCCACCGCCGGGACCGCGGCCGGCCACTCGCGGCCCAGCCGGGCCGCCAGCCGCCGCTCCAGCTCCGCCACCCGGCGCACCAGCCGCTCGTGCTCGGAGCGCGGCACCACGTCCATCCGCTCCAGGCGGCGCTCCACCTCCGACCGCACCAGCTCCGCCAGCGCCTCCCGGTTGGCCCGGCTGGTCTCCAGCAGCTCCCCGGCCAGCGCCTGGATGGACGGCCCCACCCTCGGCGGGGTGCCGCCCGGCTCGGGCTCCGCCGCCGGCGCGCCCGGGCCACCCGCCCGCAGCAGCACCTTGGCCGCGGCCACCGCCTCCTTGCGGGACAGCTCGGTGAGACCACTGGCGGCATCGAGATACGTGCGCACCGCGTCGACGACCATGATTCGCGTACTCCTTGACGGACCAGAACACCAGAAGGGAAAACGGCACCGGAAAGCGGGAGGGGCGCCGTGCGACGGGGGGTTGCGCGCACAACGCTACCCGGGACGCGCGGCCCCCGGCACGCGAAACCGGGAGGTCGTCCCCTTCGTCCCTTTGGCCGAACGGCACCGCCGCCGCATACGGCACCAGGTGGCCCCGGCCTCCTGTCGGCCGTGAACAGCCGGGATTCCGCAACCGCCCACCGGTGGTCCGGGGCCTGCGCCCCGCCGCGGGCCTCCCCGCGGCCTCCCCGCTCCGGCACCGACCGCCCCGCCCGGGAAGGCTCCCGTCGAGTCCCGGCGCCGGTACCACGCCTCGGTGCGGGCCGCCGAAGCCTTGATGTGGACGAGGCGGACGCACCCGAACGTGCGCGACAACCCCGCCGCCTGCGCACCGGTGGGGCGGAAGCGGTACCCGAACGCCCCCTCCACGGTCCTCCCCGCCGCGGTTCACGTCGTAGAGTCTTGTCCGTAAGCATGTGACGGGAAGGAGAGGGCGTCCCCCTCCCGCCTCAAGGCGGGGGATCCACGCCCGACAACCTGATGAACAGCATCGACGCATGCCTGGACGGCATCGCGAAGCTCAACGAGCGCATCCTCTCCGAACCCGAGGCCGAAAGGCGCAAGATCATCGTCGAGCGCTCCGTCAGCGTGCTCGTCCCCGACCTGGCCACCGTGTTCGACATGCGCCTGACCGTCGACGGCCTCAGCGACGTCGCCCACCGCCCCGAGGACGCCCCCGCACCCCCGGCCCAGGTGCGCATCACCGTGAACAGCGACGACCTCGTCGACCTCGCAGAGGAACGCCTGGACGCGACCCGCGCCCTGCTCACCCGCCGCGTCAGGGTGGACGCCAGCGTGGGGGACCTGCTGCGCATGCGCAAGCTCCTCTGACCGGGCGGTACCTTGCTGGGATGCCACGCCAACCTCTGGAACTGGAGCCCTTCCGCGGTCTGCGCTACACCCACGGAGACCTCGACCGGTTCATCGACGGGGGATTCGACCTCGCCCGTCTGCTGGCTCCGCCCTACGACGTCCCCGACGCCGAGGAGGCGCGGGCCCTGCAGCGGTCCGACCCGCACAACGCCGCCCGGGTCACCCTGCCCTTCGAACTCAGCCGCCACAGCACCGACCCCGCCGGAGGGGCCGTCCCCCGCCGCTACCGCGCCGCCTCCGCACTCCTGCACGACTGGGTCGCCGACGGTGTGCTCGCCCGCGACCCCCGACCCGCCCTGTACGTGTACGAGCAGGTCACCGCGGACGGCCGCCGCCAGCGCGGCCTGATCGGCAACCTGCGCCTGCCCGAGGACGGCCGCGAACCCGCCGTCCTGCCCCACGAGGACGTGGCCGACGCCCCGGTCCGCGACCGGTTCACCCTCATGGGGGTCGCCCGGGCCAACCTCGAACCCATCTTCCTGCTCTACCGCGGCGGAGGCGGCACCGCCTCCGCCGCCACCGAGGCCGCCGCCGGCCCGCCCCTGGTGGAGGCACGCACCCGCGACGGCGCCGAACACCGCCTCTGGGCGCTCACCGACCCCGCCGTCCACGCCCGCGTCGCCGCCGACCTGGCCGAACGGTCCGCCCTCATCGCCGACGGCCACCACCGCTACGCCGCCTACCGCCGCCTGCACGCCGCCCACGGCGACCCCGGCTGGCGGTACGGGCTGGCCCTGCTCGTGGACAGCGACACCCACCCGCCACGGCTGGGCGCCATCCACCGCGTCCTGCCGGGCCTGCGCACCGAGGACGCCGTCGCCGCCGCCCGCTCCGTCGCCGCGGTCCGGCCCCTGGACGGGGCGCCCGGACACGTCTTCGACACCGTGCGGGGCCCCGCCCTGCTGCTGGCCTCCCCCGACGGGGAGGCCCACCTGGTGCACGGCTTCGACGAGGACACCCTGGCCCGGGCCATGCCCGGCCGCTCCCCCCAGTGGCGGCACCTGCCCACCGCGGCCCTGCACGAGGTGCTGCTGCCGCTGTGGGGCGTCTCCGAGGAAGCGGTGCGCATGGTCCACGACGACCCCGCCGAGGCCGTGGCCGCCGCCCACCACGAGAAGGGCACCGCCGTCATCGTGCCCGCCCTGGACGTGCACCTGGTGTACGAGATCGCCGGGCAGGGCGAGCTGACCCCGCGCAAGTCCACCTCGTTCGGCCCCAAGCCGCGCACCGGGCTGGTCATGCGCCTGCTGGACCCGCCCCGGCACCGCTGACCGCCCGCGCCGGGCCCTGGCCGCGCACCGCCGCCAGGGCCCGCAGTCGCACCGCCCACACCACGGCGAGCGCCGCGGCCGCCACCACCAGCAGCACCGTCACCGACGGCAGCGTGTACAGGGTCTGCACCCAGGTGGCGTCACGGCCGCCCGCCAGCGGCGCGACCAACCGGTTCGGGAACAGCGCCGCGACCACCACCGCCGCGGACCCCGCGGCCCCGGCCGCGCGCCGCCACCGGCGCCCGCCCCGCGCCCACACCCCGGCGCGGCGCACCCCCCGCACCGCCCCGGCGGCCACCGCCGCCACCGCGGCGACACAGGCCAGGTCCAGCGCCAGCAGCCACGGCGCCGGGGAGCCCGCCGCCCCCTCCCCCTCGGCCAGGGCCACCAGGTCCCACAGCAGGGCGGAGGCGTCACCCGCGCCCAGGCCCGTGTTGGCCATCACCGCGATCCCCACCCCGCTCCGCGGCAGCAGCGCCTGGTGGGCGGTGAAGGTGAACTGGATACCGCCGTGCACCAGCAGGGGCGCGCCCCCACCGGTCTCCTGCACCCGCCACCCCAGACCGGAGCCGGCCGCCGGACCGTCGCCGCCCGAGGGGGCGTGCGTCAGCGCCACCGCGCCCCCCGACACCCCCGCGCCGCCGTCGGCGGTACGCCCCCCGGAGTTCTGGGCGACCAGCCACCGCGCCATGTCACCGGCCGTGGACACCATGCCGCCCGCACCGTTGTAGTACCCCTCCGGCTCCGGCAGCGACCACGCCCGGCCCAGCACCGCCACGTGCCCGGGCGCGACCCCGGCCGCGAACACGTCCGCCGCGGTGTCCACCGTGACCGTGTCCGCCATCCCCAGCGGATCGAGCACCCGCTCGCGCAGCACCTCCGCGAACGGCCGCCCCTCCACCACCTCCACCAGGCGGGCCGCGACCTGGTAGTTCGGGTTGTGGTAGTGCTCCTCGGCGCCGGGGTCGGCCACCATACGGGCGTCGGCCAGCCGCGCCACCGCCCCCTCCAGGTCCTCCGGGGTCGGCTCGCTCTTCTCCCTGAAACCCCGGTCGGACATGCCGGAGGTGTGCGTGAGCAGCTGCCGCACGGTGATCCGCGCACCGCGCGGATCGTCCACCACGAACTCCGGCAGGTGCCCGGCGACCGGGTCGTCCAGGCCCAGCCCGCCCTCCTCCACCAGGGACGCCACCACCAGGGCCGTGAACGCCTTGCTCACCGACGCCACCCCCATCGGGGTGTCGGCGCCCACCGGCTCCCCCCGGGAGTCGACCCCGTACCCGGCCGCCCGCACCACCTCGCTCCCCCGCGTCACGGCCACCGCCACCCCGGGCAGCGGAGCCCCCTCCAGATAGGCCTCCACCCGCGCGTCCACCGCCGCGGCCGTGAGACCGTCCGCGGACACGTCGGCAGCGGCCGGCCCGGCCAGGAGCGGCAGCGCCACCGCGAGGACCGCCGCCACCGACACCGTCTTCATCACCATGGCCCCATACTCGCGGCCCGACCCGCGGCGGACCACGGTGCCGACCGCACGGCCACCCTGCGGTCCACCCCACCCCGGGCCGGGAGACCCGCCGCAGGACCACCGCACCGGACGGCGCACGGCCCCGCGCCGCCACCGCCACGCATCGCCACCGCCGTGCGGGTCCCGTCCGTCCCGGTGGCGCGCCGGCGGACGCACCGGGCACCGCCCGCAACGGCACCCCCGGGAGGGGCCCGCGGTCGCCCCCGGGCACCTCGACCCGGCCACGGCGGCCGGGCCCTCCCGAAGGCCGGCCGGCCCCGGGTGCTGCGACGCACCGCACACCCGGCGGGGGCGGCCCGCGCCCCCGCCGGCCGCGGGGCCCGGCATACCCTGGGAGGCGTCCACCGCAGCCGCATGAAACGGGTCCGCCATGTCCCTGCTCGCCGCCGAGCGCCCCCTGAGCACGATCCACGACGCGATGCTCCTGGACCTGGACGGAGTCGTCTACATCGGCCCGGACGCCGTGCCCACCGCCCCGGAGGCCATCGACAAGGCACGGGCCGCGGGGGCACGGGTGGCGTTCGTGACCAACAACGCCGGCCGCACCCCGGCCCGCATCGCCGAGCACCTCACCGCCCTGGGCGTGGCCGCCGCCCCACAGGACGTGGTGACCTCCGCCGAGGCCGCCGCCCGCCTCGTCGCGCAGCACCACCCGGCCGGCTCGGAGGTCCTGGTGGTCGGCGACACCGGACTGCGCCAGGCCGTGCGCCGGATGGGGCTCACACCGGTCACCATCGCCACCGAATCCGTGGTCGCCGTGGTGCAGGGCTACTCCCGCGCGATGACCCGCGACCTCCTCGACCAGGGCACCCTGGCGGTGTCGCGCGGCGCCCTCTACGTCGCCAGCAACGCCGACGCCACCGCCCCCACCGAATGGGGCACCACCCCGGCCAACGGCGCCTTCGTCCGGGTGATCGCGCACGCCACCGGCGTGGAGCCCATCATCGCGGGCAAGCCCATGCGGCCCCTGCACGAGGAGGGCATGCGGCGCACCGGCGCGCGCGACCCGCTCATCGTCGGCGACCGGCTGGACACCGACATCGAGGGCGCCATCGTGCACGGCGCCGCCGGGCTGCTGGTGCTGTCGGGGGTGACCACCCCGCTGGACCTGCTCGCCGCACCCGAGCACCAGCGCCCCAACTACCTGTCGTGGGACCTGTCGGGCATGAACGACACCCACCCCGGGGTCGACCGGACCGACGGCGGCACCCGCTGCGGCGGCTGGTCGGTGACCCGCACCGCCCAGGGCCCGGTCATGGAGGGCTCCGGTGACCGCCTCGACGGCCTGCGCGCCCTGTGCACGGCCGTGTGGGAGGACCCGTCGGTGGACCCGGCCGGCCCGGCCGCACGCGCCGCCCTGGCCGCCCTGGGCTGGTGAACCGGGCCCGGGCACCGCCCACCCGGGCCTGAACGCCTCCCCGTGCGGCGACACCCGCCGCACCCTCGTACACCCGCGCCCGCCCACCGCGCCACGGCCCCCGGAACCGAACCCCGCCGACCGCCGACCCGCCGCGACACCCGCGGTCCGCACCGCGCCCGTGCCGCCCGCCGCCGGCGACCCGGCGCCGCCGACCGCACCCCGAACACCCGCGCCGACCGGTCCCCGCACGCCCAAGAGGCGGAGAAGCAGGCGCACCAGAACGGCCGCGGCCCGCACCGGACACCACCGCCCACCGCGCCACGGCCCCCGGAACACGGTCACCGCCCGGCCTCCGGCGGTGCCGGACGCGGGCAGGGCACCGCCGGAGCGTCACCGGTCCCCGGACGGGCACGGCGCACCAGGGCCACGGTCCGCGCCTCCACCTCGTACATGCTGCGCACGTCCGCCCGCCCGTGCCAGACCCGGCGCCCCGTCACCCGGACGGCACCGCCCGACCGCCACTCCCCGACCCGCGGATGCAGCCCCGGGTCGAAGCCGACGCAGTAGATCGCGTCGGACCGGCGCCCCGACACCCCCTGCCCCGCGGGCCTGCCCACGCACATCCGCCAACCGGCCGGCCGGTCCCCTCTCGCCGTCTTCCGGAACACCGGCTCGGCGGTGATCCGGCCCACCAGCAGCACCTCGTTGCGGTGCCCCTCCTCCCCCTCCCGACCGGACCGCCCGCCCCGGGCCCCCTCCCCGGCGACCCCGGGTATCTCCGGCCTCCCCCCGCCCCCCGTGTCCGCCGCCGCGCCCGGCACACCGTCCTCGCGCATGCCCCGCCCCTTCCGAAAACCCAGTGGTACCGGCCTGGACACCCGGGCTGCACGACGGCCGGCGCACGTGCCCCCGCCTCCAGGATCACCGGCCCCGACCGGCGGCGGAAGGGACCGGCCCGACCTGTGGAAAACCCTCCCGGCGAGGCACCGCCGGGTGTTGCCGCCCCCGACCCCGACCCGGACCGCCCCCGTGTCCTAGAGTCGGATTCGGATGCGGTTCCTCCCGGAACCCACGACGACCAGAGGGAACAGGGGTGCCTACCGTGCACGACGACGTGGACGTGAGCCGCCTGCCCGAGGGGATCACCCCCCTGGGCAACGACATCTTCGCCATCGACACGATGCTCGCCGGATATCCGGGCATCGTCTCCAGCTACCTCATCCGCACCGAACGCCCCTGCATCGTGGAGGTCGGCACCGCAGGTTCGGCGCGGGTCCTGCACGACGCGGTCGTCGCCCTGGGCCTGGCCCCCGCCGACCTGGCCACCATCGTCGTCACCCACATCCACCTCGACCACGCGGGCGGCACCGGCGACATGGCCGCCCTCTTCCCCAACGCCGAGATCGTCGTCCACGAGCGCGGCGCCCGCCACCTCGCCGACCCCAGCCGCCTCATGCGCAGCGCGGCCATGGTCTGGGGCGACCGCCTCGACACCCTCTTCGGACGGATGAACCCCACCGAGGCACAGCGCATCCGCTCCGTCGCCGAGAGCGGCGAGATCGACCTGGGCGGCGGCCGCCGGCTCGTCACCCACTACGCCCCCGGACACGCCAAGCACCACATGGGCCTGGTCGACTCCCTCACCGGCGACCTCTACGTCGGCGACGCCCTGGGCGTCTACAACCAGCTCACCGGGGACGTCCGCCCGGCCACCCCGCCGCCGGACTTCGACCTCCACGCATGCCTTCGCACCCTGCGGCTGTTCTCCGACATCGGCGCCCAGCGCCTGATGTTCTCCCATTTCGGGGCGGTCGAGACGGTCGACGAGACCATCGACCGCGCCGAGGCCGAACTGCACCTTTGGGTCGACACGGTCCGCGAGGCGCACGGCTCCGCCGGCGACCTCGACCACGCCATCGCCATGGTCCGCGACAAGGTCATCAGCCGCTACAAGCCGCTGCCCCCGGACGCCTCCCCCGAGGCCGCCGCCGTCCTGGACACCCTCAGCGGCGCCGAGGCCAACGTGTCGGGCATCGTCCACTGGCTCGACCGGCTCGAACAGGAGCGCGCCGAGGCCGCGCACAGGGAGCGCGAGGAGCGGGGCTGACGGACGCCCCGGGCGCCTGGGCCGCCCCGGCGCCCGACCCGAAGGCGGTGCCCGCGGCGCCGGAACCGCACAGGAGTACGACACCGGAAAAGCACGTGCGGAGGCGCCCCCGGCCACCTAGGCTCACCGCATGACGATCGAGATCCGGCCGCTGGAGAAGGCGGACGCCCCCGCGGTCCTCCCCTTCCTGCGCGCCCACCACCCGTACCGGGTCCTCACCGAGGAGGCCGTGCGCTGGCGGATGGACCACCCCACCCCGCACACGACGGACCGCCCGCTCATCGCGACGGACGCCGGGGGCGCGGTCGTGGGCTTCACCCGGTCCCTGCTCACCCGCCCCCGGGGCCGGGACCCGCACGGCCTGACCTTCCTCATGACCGTCGCGGAGCACCACCGCGGGGACGGCGGGCTGGCCGCCCGCCTCCTCACCGCCTCCGAGGAGGCCCTGACGGAGCAGGGCGCCCGGACCCTGCGCGCCGAAGCCGCCGACGAACCCGTCCAGGCGGGCGGCACGGCGCTCCGCCGGGTCGCCCTGTCCCACGGGTACGAGGTCGAGGACACCCACCACATCCTGGGTCTGGACCTGTCCCTGCTGCCCCCGGCCCCGGAACCGCCCCCCGGCGTCGAACTCCGGCCCTTCAGCGACTACGCCGACGACCCCCGCCCGGTCTACGAACTCGACCGGTCCGTCAGCGCCGACGAACCGGGAGCCGCCCCGGGCGTCGGCTTCATGTCGTTCGAGGACTGGGTGGGCGGGCCGTGGAGCCACACGCTCAGCGACCTCGACCTGAGCCTGGTCTTCCTGCACGAGGGCACCCCGGCGGGCATCACCTGCTACGGCTCCGACCGCGAGACCCGCATGGAGTCGTCGATGACGGGGACCCTGCGCGAATACCGCGGGCGCGGGCTGGCGGGCTACGCCAAGCACACGGCCCTGCTGCGGGCGCGCGAACGGGGGTTCGCCTACGCCACCACCGGCAACCACCAGGACAACGCGCCCATGCTGGCCATCAACACCCGCCTCGGCTACTCGCTCGTGGGCAAGGAGACCACCTACGTCAAGCAGGTCGGCTGACCGCACTCAGGGCCGGGCGCCGGGCAGGCCCAGGACCCGCAGCAGGTGGGCGTAGAGGCCGTCGGACCACGACAGGCTCTCCTCGGGGGGCAGGACGTCGAACTCCCGCACCTCCACCGTCTCGAACTCCCCGCTGAGAGGTACCGAATCCAGGACGGGGGCGTGCGTGACGACCGTGACGTGCCCGTCGGCGAGCACGTAGTACCCGGCGACCTCCACCTCGCCCAGGGTCGCCCCGGCCTCCTCGGCGGCCTCCCGCCGCGCGGTGTCCACCACGCCCTCCCCGGGCTCGGCGTGCCCGCCGGGGAACTCCCAGGCGCGCCGCCGGTTGCGCACCATCAGCGCCCGGCCGCCCCGGCGGGTCAGGCACACCACGGAGTCGTACACGGGGGGAAGGACCCCCAGACGCACAACGGCACCGCCGAGCGGTTCACGCCCGCCCGGCGGTGCCACGGAATCCGGGGTCAGTCGCGCTCCCGGTCCTCGGAGCCGCCGGTCCCCCCGGCCTTCCCGGGACCCTCCACGGCCTCGGGCTCGCCGCCCTCCGGCTCGCCGTCCCGGACCGGCTCCCGGGCCTCGTCGTCCCGGGGGCCGTCCTCTTCGTCCTCGACGACATCCCCGGTGTCGACGCCGCCCCCTTCGCGGACGGACCCGACCGGACCGGCCTCCGGCGCGTCCTCGGGCTCCGGGTGGTCCTGCTCCTCGGCGTCGGTCCAGACGATGCCGTCCTCCAGGTCGACATCGACCAGTTCCACACCCTCCAGGACGGCCAGGCGCTCGTCGGCGTCGGTCACCCCTTCGGTGTCCACGGCGGACGCGCGAGAGAAGTACTCGCGGGCGTCCTCCTCGCGGCCCAGCTCCTCCAGGACGTCGGCGTAGGCGTAGAAGAGGCGCGCGATCCACGGCCGGGCCCGGCGCTCCTTCAGCTCCGGGACCTGGAGCTCGGCCAGTGCGCCCTTGATGTCGCCCATGTCCCGGCGGGCACCGGCGGCCACGATGCGCAGCTCGATGCGCTCGGCCGCGTCCAGCTGCTCGGCGGCGGGGTCCCCGGTGATCTCCAGGGCCCGCTCGGGGCGGCCCAGGCCGCGCTCGCAGTCGGCCATGATCGCCAGGAAGTTGTCACGACCGCTCATCCGCCGCGCGGCGCGCAGGTCGGAGAGCGCCTCCTGCCACTTGCCGACCGTGTAGGCGGCGACACCGGAGGCCTCCCGCACGCCGGGGACCCGGGACGCCTTGCGCCGGGCGTAGGCGGCGTGGGTGTAGGCCCGCTCGGGGTCCTCGTCGACGAACAGGCCGGCGGCCACGATGTGCTTGCCGACCAGCTCCGCCAGGGACTTGGGCAGCGAGCTGAGGTCGCGCCTGGTGTCGGCGTCGAGCTGGTCGTAGGTCGCCTCCTCGGGAAGCTGGGGAGCGATGTCGGCGGGGTCGCGGTCCTCCCGGGGAGCCCGCCGGTCGTCGCGCCCGCGGTACCCGCCGCGGTCGTCACGGCCCCGGTACCCGCCCCGGTCGCGGTCGCCACCGCGGTAGCCGCCCTCGCGACGGTCGCCGCCACGGTCGTCACGGCCCCGGTACCCACCACGGTCATCACGACGGTCCCGATCCCCACCACGGAAACCACCACGGTCCCGATCCCCACCACGGAAACCACCACGGTCCCGGTCCCCACCGCGGTAGCCGCCCTCACGACGGTCACCACCACGGTCATCACGACGGTCCCGATCGCCACCACGGAAACCGCCACGGTCACGGTCACCACCGCGGTACCCACCACGGTCACGGTCACCACCGCGGTACCCACCACGGTCACGGTCACCACCGCGGTACCCACCACGGTCGTCCCGACCCTGGTATCCACCGCGGTCATTTCCGCCCCGGTCATCGCGCCGGTCGCGGTCGCCGCCGCGGAAACCGCCCTCGCGGCGGTCGCCGCCGCGGTCGTCACGGCCCCGGTACCCACCGCGGTAGCCGCCCTCACGACGGTCACCACCACGGTCATCACGACGGTCCCGATCGCCACCACGGAAACCGCCCTCACGACGGTCACCACCACGGTCGTCACGGCCCCGGTACCCACCGCGATCATCACGACGGTCCCGGTCCCCACCACGGAAACCACCACGGTCCCGATCGCCGCCGCGGTAGCCGCCCTCACGACGGTCACCACCACGGTCATCACGGTAACCGCCCTCACGACGGTCACCACCGCGGTACCCACCACGGTCGTCCCGACCCTGGTATCCACCGCGGTCATTTCCGCCCCGGTCATCGCGCCGGTCGCGGTCGCCTCTGAACCCGCCGCGGTCATCGCGGCCCCGGTAACCGCCACGGTCCTGGTCCCCACCGCGGAAACCACCGCGACGGTCGTCGCGGCCGCGGTCATCCCGGTAGCCGGAACGGGAGCGGGAGTCGTCACCGCGTCCCCGACCGTAAGACGCGCCTGAGCGGTCACCGCTGTGCTCGTTGGCTCCGGAGTCCTGGCGGTCTCCCGATCGGCTGTCCTCAGTCATCCAACCCGTCCGTCAACAGTCAAAAGCGCTGCCACTGAGCAGTAGCAGCGCGTCAAGTACTCGTGCCCTCCAGCTTACGTCATGGAGCAGATGGTGCCCGCCAAGGTCCAAGTGCTCAAAGTCCCAGCCCAGCAGGAAATAGCAGCTGCTACGGGCAGGCGTCGCGAGCGCTGAGGGCTTCGACTACACCGGGCAGATGAACCTCGGCTCGCGGGGGTGGGGAGGTGGTTCCTCTGCCGACCATCGTGTGTCTGTCTTTTCAGGGCTTTCAACGCTGTCCTGGGCGGGGGCTCGCTGTCCGGGGTTCAGGGCGCCTCCGGAGGGCGGATCGTCTCTTTCGACTCCAGGGGGTGAGGGTGGGCGTTCCCCAGGTCCCGGGCACAGGGGTGGTGAGGGCTGCGGATGGGTTTCCCGGCCCGCCCCAAGGGGTCGAGGGAAAGAACTGCGGTTGGTACTCCTGGGGGTTTCTCGCTGGACTGGAGGCCTTGGCCCCAGGCCCTGAACCCTTGTGGGCGCCTCCGCCGCGGGGGTGAAGGCCGCGGGTGGGTTTCCCGGCCCGGGCACAGGGGGGTTGAGGAAGAAGGAAACCGGGGTCTGTGCCGCAGGGGGTTGTTGTCTTTTCCTGGGGCCCTCGGCCACAGCCGGAGGGCATCGCTCGGACCTCCGCCACAGGGGGTGAAGGCCGCAGGAGGGTTTCCCGCCCCAGGCACAGGGGGGTTGAGGGAGGGAGAACCGGGGCCTCTGCTCCAGGGGGTGAGGGGGAGGGAGAACCTCGGCCCCGGCCCCAGGGGGGTAGGCGGACTTGGAGGTTTCCAGGAGGGTCACCATCTGGGGTGGGCGGTCTGTGGGGGCGCCCGGCAGCAAGCGTTGGTCTCCAAAAGCCCGGCCGCTTGGGAAGGTACAGACTGCGGAGCGTGGGCCCGTCCCGCCGCAGTCGGCGTGCGGCAGACCACCAGGCCTGGGCGTTCGACGGGCGTGCGGGGTGGTGGGGGTTTACGGGGCGGGTGCGCGCGAGGCCTGCCCCGCCCGGCCACACAGGTCCACGGAGGAAGGGTCCGCCTGCAAACCCGCCGGTCGCACCCGACCTCGCTTGTAACACCAGCCCCCGCTGGGGTGACCCTAGCTAGGTGTGTCCTCCGGCACCACAGGGGGGTGAACCCGAGCGAACACTCCCACCCCGACCCCAGGGGTGAAAGCCGCGGAGAACCTCCCACCTCAGCCCCAGGGGTGAAGGTCGCAGAAGACCTCTCCCCGATTGGGAACGGCCGGCACCGAACACCCGCCCTGGGCCTGACTGGGCAGTCCCGGACCGGTGGCGAGGGCCAGCGGTCCCTCCTCCCTCCACCCCCCTTGGGGTCGGGGCGGGAAGGTGCCTGCGGTTTCCACCCCCTGTGGTGCCCGGGGGGGGACTGTAAAGATAAGGGTGTAACTCCAAGGGGGTAGGAGTTCACCATGAGTGACAAGGCGCAGGTCAAGAAGGATACTGGCAGGTCGGACGAAGAGCTGGTCGCGGAACTGGTCGCCAAGGCCAAGGCCGAGGGCATCGACCTGGTCGGCGAGAACGGGCTGCTGTCCCGCCTGACCAAGACCACCCTGGAGAACGTCCTGCAAGCGGAGATGGACGCCCACCTGGGCTACGCCAAACACGAACGCTCCGCGCCCGGCAACGGCAGCGGCAGCGGCAACGCCCGTAACGGCACCCGCTCCAAGACCGTCACCACCGAGGCCGGCCCCGTCGAGCTCGACGTGCCCCGCGACCGCGACGGCTCCTTCGAGCCGCAGATCGTCAAGAAGCGCCAGCGCCGCCTGAACGGCGTCAACGGCATCGTGCTCTCACTCTCGGCCCGCGGCCTGACCCACGGCGAGATCTGCGCCCACCTGGCCGAGGTCTACGGGGCGAACGTGTCCAAGCAGACCATCTCCACGATCACCGACGGTGCGATGGACCGGATGGCCGAGTGGCAGAACCGGCCCCTGGACCCCGTCTACCCGGTGCTGTTCGTGGACGCCATCAACGTCAAGATCCGCGACGGCCAGGTCACCAACCGGCCCGTCTACGTCGTGCTCGGGGTGACGGCCGAGGGCGAGCGCGACATCCTGGGTCTGTGGGCGGGCGAGGGCGGTGAGGGTGCCAAGTACTGGGCGCACGTGTTCACCGAGCTGCGCAACCGCGGGGTGGCCGATGTGCTCATGCTGGTGGCCGACGGGGTCAAGGGCATGGGCGAGGCGGTCGAGGCCGTGTGGCCGCGCACGGTGCTGCAGACCTGCATCGTGCACCTGCTGCGCAACAGCTTCCGCTACGCCTCGGTCGCCGATCGGCAGAAGGTCGCCGGCGCGCTGCGGCCGGTCTACTCCGCGGCGACCGAGGAGGCCGCCCGGGAGCGGTTCGCCGAGTTCTGTTCGGTGTGGGGTGAGCGGTATCCGGCGATCGTGCGGTTGTGGGAGCAGGCGTGGGCGGAGATGGTGCCGTTCCTGGCCTTCGATGTGGAGATCCGGCGGGTCATCTGCACCACGAACGCGGTCGAGTCGATCAACGCCCGGATCCGGCGTGCGGTCAAGGCCCGGGGACACTTCCCCAACGAGCAGGCCGCGCTCAAGTGCGTGTATCTGGCGTTGATGGCGTTGGATCCGACCGGGGCGGGTGCGGTGAAGTGGGCCGGCCGGTGGAAGCGAGCGCTGAACGCGTTCGATCTGGCCTTCGACGGGCGGTTGACCGCGACACGCCAGTGACCAAGAAAAACAGTTACACCCTTAACTTGACACACCCGCCCGGGGCGGTTCGGGTGCGGGTCGCCCCGGCTGTGGTTGGTGTTACAAGCGAGGTCGGACAGGCCCGTCCCTTTCCAGGCGGACCCTTCCTCCGTGGACCTGTGTGGCCGGGCGGGGCAGGCCTCGCGCGCACCCGCCCCGTAAACCCCCACCACCCCGCACGCCCGTCGAACGCCCAGCCCTGGTGGTCTGCCGCACGCCGACTGCGGCGGGACGGGCCCACGCTCCGCAGTCTGTACCTTCCCAAGCGGCCAGCGTTTTGGAAACCAACGCTTGCTGTCGGGAGCGACCACAGACCGCCCTTTCCAACGGGTGACCCTTTTGGAAACCTCCAAGTCCGTCCACCCCCCTGGGGTGCGGGCCGAGGTTCTTCCCCGCTTTCACCCCCTGCGGTGCAGGTCCCGGTTCTCCCTCCCCCAACCCCCCCTGGGGCTGGGACCCGGGAAACACCCACCCCCACCACCCACCCACACCCAAAACAAAAAAAGAGGGGCCACCCCCAGGCGACCCCCACCAACACAAACAAAAAAGAGGGGCCGCCCCCAGGCAACCCCCCACAACACACCCCACAAACAGGGAAAGCCCCCTCAACCGAGGGGGCTCTCAACCCGACAAAAAACCGTGGCAGCAACCTACTCTCCCACCCCACCACAGGGCAGTACCATCAGCGCAAGGAGACTTAACGACCGGGTTCGGAATGTAACCGGGTGTGACCCTCCCACCATAACCACCACGGAAACCAACACCCACACCCCGAAACCCCAACAAAGAGCCCCGAAGCCGGGAAACATTTCCACCAGCTATGTGAAACGTATGCGCGAGCACCCAATTATCTGCAGCGGACAAGCCCTCGGCCTATTAGTACCGGTCAGCTCCACCCCTCACAAGGCTTCCACACCCGGCCTATCAACCCCATCGTCTATAGGGAGCCTTACCCTCTCAAAGGAGGCAGGAGACCTCATCTCGAAGCAAGCTTCCCGCTTAGATGCTTTCAGCGGTTATCCCTCCCGAACGTAGCCAACCAGCCATGCCCTTGGCAGGACAACTGGCACACCAGAGGTTCGTCCGTCCCGGTCCTCTCGTACTAGGGACAGCCCTTCTCAAGTCTCCAACGCGCACAGCGGATAGGGACCGAACTGTCTCACGACGTTCTAAACCCAGCTCGCGTGCCGCTTTAATGGGCGAACAGCCCAACCCTTGGGACCAACTCCAGCCCCAGGATGCGACGAGCCGACATCGAGGTGCCAAACCATCCCGTCGATATGGACTCTTGGGGAAGATCAGCCTGTTATCCCCGGGGTACCTTTTAGCCGTTGAGCGACACCGCTTCCACACGCCGGTGCCGGATCACTAGTCCCAGCTTTCGCTCCTGCTCGACACGTCCGTCTCACAGTCAAGCTCCCTTGTGCACTTACACTCAACACCTGATTACCAACCAGGCTGAGGGAACCTTTGGGCGCCTCCGTTACTCTTTGGGAGGCAACCGCCCCAGTTAAACTACCCACCAGACACTGTCCCCGAACCGGATCACGGCCCAAGGTTAGATGCCCGAAACAGTCAGAGTGGTATTTCACCAACGCCTCCACCACCACTAGCGTGATAGCTTCACCGGCTCCCACCTATCCTACACAAACCATCCCAAACACCAATGTCAAGCTATAGTGAAGGTCCCGGGGTCTTTCCGTCCTGCTGCGCGAAACGAGCATCTTTACTCGTAGTGCAATTTCACCGGGCCCATGGTTGAGACAGTGGGGAAGTCGTTACGCCATTCGTGCAGGTCGGAACTTACCCGACAAGGAATTTCGCTACCTTAGGATGGTTATAGTTACCACCGCCGTTTACTGGCGCTTAGATTCCCAGCTTCACAGGGGCGAACCCCCATTGACCGGTCCTCTTAACGTTCCAGCACCGGGCAGGCGTCAGTCCGTATACAGCGTCTTACGACTTCGCACGGACCTGTGTTTTTAATAAACAGTCGCTTCCCCCCGCTATCTGCGACCCCACCCAGCTCCAGCCGCGAAGGCCTTCACCAGACAGGGCTCCCCTTCTCCCAAAGTTACGGGGACAATTTGCCGAGTTCCTTAACCATGGTTCACCCGAACGCCTCGGTATTCTCTACCTGACCACCTGCGTCGGTTTAGGGTACTGGCCGCTCACGAACTCGCTAGAGGCTTTTCTCGACAGCATGGGATCACTCACTTCGCCTAAAACGGCTCCGCATCACGTCTCAGCCTTCACGGGAGGCGGATTTACCAACCCCCCAGCCTACACGCTTACCCCCGGACAACCACCGCCGGGTAGAGCTACCCTCCTGCGTCACCCCATCACTTACCTACTACAAGCTCGGATCCCAGACCGGTAAAGCAACCAGTCCCGAAGGACCGGAAACCCACCAGCGTGGTTAGCATCACCTGATTCGATACTGGGCGCTCGTGCACGGGTACGGGAATATCAACCCGTTATCCATCGACTACGCCTGTCGGCCTCGCCTTAGGTCCAGACTCACCCTGGGCGGATTAACCTGCCCCAGGAACCCTTAGTCAATCGGCGGCAACGTTTCTCACGTTGCTTTCGCTACTCATGCCTGCATTCTCACTCGCACGCCCTCCACCACACGATCACTCGGCGGCTTCACCGAACGCACGACGCTCCCCTACCAACCCGGCAAAAACCGGGCTCCACAGCTTCGGCGGTGTGCTTAAGCCCCGCTACATTATCGGCGCAGAACCACTTGACCAGTGAGCTATTACGCACTCTTTAAAGGATGGCTGCTTCTAAGCCAACCTCCTGGTTGTCTCAGCAACTCCACAACCTTTCCCACTTAGCACACGCTTAGGGGCCTTAGCTGATGATCTGGGCTGTTTCCCTCTCGACTACGAAGCTTATCCCCCGCAGTCTCACTGCCACGCTTCACTTAACCGGCATTCGGAGTTTGTCTGACGTCAGTAACCTTGTCGGGCCCATCAGCCAAACAGTAGCTCTACCTCCGGCAAGAAACACGCAACGCTGCACCTAAATGCATTTCGGGGAGAACCAGCTATCACGGAGTTTGATTGGCCTTTCACCCCTACCCACACCTCATCCCCCAGGTTTTCAACCCTGGTGGGTTCGGGCCTCCACGAGGTCTTACCCCCGCTTCACCCTGGACATGGGTAGATCACTCCGCTTCGGGTCCACAGCATGCGACTCAAACGCCCTATTCAGACTCGGTTTCCCTACGGCTACCCCACCCGGGTTAACCTCGCCACACACCATGACTCGCAGGCTCATTCTTCAAAAGGCACGCCATCACCAGACACAAGATCCAGCTCTGACGGCTTGACAGCACACGGTTTCAGGTACTATTTCACGACCCCTCACCGGGGCACTTTTCACCTTTCCCTCACGGTACTAGTGCACTATCGGTCACCAGGACGTATTTTGGCTTAGCAGGTGGTCCTGCCAGATTCACACGGAATTCCTCGGGCTCCGCGCTACTCGGGGACAGCGTCAACACCTGATCAGAACCTTCACCTACGGGACTCTCACCCACTCCGGTACCGCTTCCCAACGGATTCAGCTAGCTCTGACCACTAGTGCTCCGGGCCGGCAGACCCGAAAAGACACGCCCCACAACCCCGCACACGCAACGACTGCCGTCTATCACACGCGCACGGTTTAGCCTCTTCCCCGTTCGCTCACCACTACTAGGAGAATCACTGTTGTTTACTCTTCCTACGGGTACTGAGATGTTTCACTTCCCCGCGTCACCACCAACCGCCCTATACATTCAGGCGGCGGCAACCCGATACAACTCGGGCTAGGTTTCCCCATTCGGACACCCACGGATCAAAGCTCGGTTGACAGCTCCCCGTGGCCTATCGCGGCCTCCCACGTCCTTCATCGGCGCCTGGTGCCAAGGCATCCACCGTATGCCACTATCACTTGGCCACTACAGATAACAAGATGCTCGCGCACACTATTCACAAATCAAAACACCAACCGCATACCCTGCTACCACTCACCCACCCGGACAACCGAGAACCCCCACCCCCGCACACAGCGGAGACAAGGGAACCAGGCCCACAGGCTTCTGAGAGTTCTCAGAGGCGGTCCGCGGGAACCAACCACAAGGGTTGCTTCCTCAGACACCCAACAACGCGCCCTCCAAGGCTTCTAGGACCCTTGGAGGTGAAGTCCGACCAATCCATTACAACCAATCCCACCGGAACACCACAGATCAACCATGGGTTCAGCAGGTCCACTTTCGAGTCCGGCCAACCATAGGAAAAGTGTTGGCCTGAAAAGACTCCTTAGAAAGGAGGTGATCCAGCCGCACCTTCCGGTACGGCTACCTTGTTACGACTTCGTCCCAATCGCCAGCCCCACCTTCACTCACTCCCTCCCCGAAGGGTTAGGCCACAAGTTTCGGGTGTTGCCGACTTTCATGACGTGACGGGCGGTGTGTACAAGGCCCGGGAACGTATTCACCGCGGCGTTGCTGATCCGCGATTACTAGCGACTCCACCTTCATGGGGTCGAGTTGCAGACCCCAATCCGAACTGAGACCGGCTTTTAGGGATTCGCTCCACCTCACGGTATCGCACGCCCATTGTACCGGCCATTGTAGCATGTTTGCAGCCCAAGACATAAGGGGCATGATGACTTGACGTCGTCCCCACCTTCCTCCGAGTTGACCCCGGCAGTCTCCCATGAGTCCCCACCATTACGTGCTGGCAACATGGAACAAGGGTTGCGCTCGTTGCGGGACTTAACCCAACATCTCACGACACGAGCTGACGACAGCCATGCACCACCTGTCACCCGCCAACTAAATGACCCCACATCTCTGCAGGTCCACGGGTGATGTCAAACCTTGGTAAGGTTCTTCGCGTTGCGTCGAATTAAGCAACATGCTCCGCCGCTTGTGCGGGCCCCCGTCAATTCCTTTGAGTTTTAGCCTTGCGGCCGTACTCCCCAGGCGGGGCGCTTAATGCGTTAGCTACGGCGCGGAAACCGTGGAAAGTCCCCACACCTAGCGCCCAACGTTTACGGCATGGACTACCAGGGTATCTAATCCTGTTCGCTCCCCATGCTTTCGCTCCTCAGCGTCAGGTAAGGCCCAGAGACCCGCCTTCGCCACCGGTGTTCCTCCTGATATCTGCGCATTTCACCGCTACACCAGGAATTCCAGTCTCCCCTACCTACCTCTAGCATGCCCGTATCCACTGCAGAACCGGGGTTAAGCCCCGGTCTTTCACAGCAGACGCGACACGCCGCCTACGAGCTCTTTACGCCCAATAATTCCGGACAACGCTCGGACCCTACGTATTACCGCGGCTGCTGGCACGTAGTTAGCCGGTCCTTATTCCCCACCTACCGTCAACCCCGCGAGAACGCGGAGCCTGCGTGAGTGGTAAAAGAGGTTTACAACCCGAAGGCCGTCATCCCCCACGCGGCGTCGCTGCGTCAGGCTTTCGCCCATTGCGCAATATTCCCCACTGCTGCCTCCCGCAGGAGTCTGGGCCGTGTCTCAGTCCCAGTGTGGCCGGTCGCCCTCTCAGGCCGGCTACCCGTAATCGCCTTGGTAGGCCGTTACCCCACCAACAAGCTGATAGGCCGCGAGCCCATCCCCGACCGAAAAACTTTCCACCCTCGACCATGCGGAGGAGGGTCGTATCCGGTATTAGACGGCGTTTCCACCGCTTATCCCGGAGTCAGGGGCAGGTTGCTCACGTGTTACTCACCCGTTCGCCGCTCGTGTACCCCGAAGGGCCTTACCGCTCGACTTGCATGTGTTAAGCACGCCGCCAGCGTTCGTCCTGAGCCAGGATCAAACTCTCCATAAAGGTCTTGCACCGCCACCCCGAAAGGGGTGCGGAAACCTAGAAGAAAATCCTGACCGAACCGTCTGGCTCAATGTCCTTCTGGTCCAATCAAAGGAACCTCGCACACTCCGATCTCACTGATCGTCGTGTGACGGGGCCAAAACAAACTTGGCTGTAAAAATCGAACACGCGCTGTTGAGTTCTCAAGAAGCAACCGCTCTTCCCGTACAAGCCCCGGGTACGTGTTTCTGTTCCCGGCCGCTCTTCCGTGGAAGGCGTCTGCGTTTCCGCTTTGTTGTGTCTTCACTTTATCAGTGTTTCCGTGTCCCGCCAAACCGGCGTTTTCTCGGAATCAACCGACCAGGAGTGAAGAATTCCTGTTCTCTTCTTCGCCGTTCCCGTTTCCGGTGCGGCCCTCCGACCTTACCGCCTCCGGGCGCATGCCCGTGACGCTCTGGCTGGAGTCGAAGAAAGAAGGGTTGTCGCGAGTGCGCGGTCCGGGGCCGAACACGCCCTCAGGGCGCTCGCCGTCCCGCAGCGACTTTCCCGAGTATAGGGAGATGTGTAGGAGACGTCAAACCAGGGCCCGGGTCGTGTGTCGAACCGGGAACCTGGCGCCCTCGCGGGCCGCGTCTTCGGGTCCTGGGGGGCCTCGTGACCGGGCGCTCCCCATACCGGGAGTCGCGTGTGCACGTGGGCCTTTGTAGTTGGACAACGGTCATCCTGCCCCGGTGATTCCCCCTCGAAACCCTCAGAGTGGGACGAATTCTCCGTCCCGGCAGCACGAAGGGCCGGCGCCCGTGGGCGCCGGCCCCCGCGGGGACTCCCCCGTCAGCCGGTCAGGACGACTCCGCCGATGTTGCGCTTGCCCTTGCGCAGCACCACGAACCGCCCCTGGAGGACGTCGTCCTCGGTGAGGCGCGCCTCCACGTCGGTGACCTTCGTGTTGTTCACGTAGGCACCGCCCTCCTGGATGGCCCGGCGGGCCGCCGACTTGCTCGGGGTCAGGCCGCTCTGGGCGAACAGGTCCGCGACCGCGGGCAGCTCGGCCACCGGGCCGGAGACCTCGGCCTTGGGCACCTCGGCCAGGGCCGCCTCCAGGGTGCGTCCGTCGAGCTCGGAGAGCTCGGCGCGGCCGAAGAGGGCCAGGCTGGCGTCCATGACCTTGCGGCACTCGTCCGCACCGTGCACCAGCGTGGTCAGCTCCTCGGCCAGGGCGCGCTGGGCCACACGGGCCTGCGGGCGCTCCGCGGTCTGGCGCTCGAGCTCGGCGATCTCCTCCCGGGAACGGAAGCTGAACACCTTCAGGTAGCGGACGACATCGCGGTCGTCGGCGTTGAACCAGAACTGGTAGAACGCGTACGGCGAGGTCAGCTCCGGGTCCAGCCACACCGTGCCGGTCTCGGTCTTGCCGAACTTGGTCCCGTCGGCCTTGGTGAGCAGGTTGGTGGTCAGCGCGTGCGCCTGGCCGTGCGGCTCGTTGCCGTCGATACGGCGGATGAGGTCCAGGCCGGCGGTGATGTTGCCCCACTGGTCGGAGCCGCCGGTCTGGAGCGTGCACCCGTAGCGCCGGTACAGCTGCACGAAGTCGTAGGACTGCAGCAGCACGTAGCTGAACTCGGTGTAGCTCATGCCCTCACCGTCGAGGCGGCTCCTGACGGTCTCGCGGGCGAGCATCTGGTTGATGCTGAAGTGCTTGCCCACGTCGCGCAGGAACTCGATGGCGTTGATCCCCGACAGCCACTCGCCGTTGTTCGCCAGGATCGCGTCGGTCGGCTGCGGAGTCTCCCCGGGCGGGGTGAACCGCAGGAACGCCGACAGCTGGCCGCGCAGCGCCTCCACCCAGCCCAGCACGGTCTCCACCGAGTTGAGCTGGCGCTCGGCGCTCGGCTTGGGGTCCCCGATGAGGCCGGTCCCGCCGCCGACCAGGGCGATGGGCCGGTGCCCCGCCTGCTGGAAGCGGGCCAGAGTGAGGATCTGGGTGAGGTGGCCGACGTGCAGGCTCCCCGCCGTCGGGTCGAAGCCGCAATACAGGGTGATCGGACCATCGGCGATCGCCTTGCGCAGCGCGTCAAGGTCGGTCGTCTGCGCGATGAGATCGCGCCACTGGAGTTCGTCGATGATGTCGGTCACTGTGCTTGCTCTCTGGTTCGTAGGCGGGCCGGGGCCCGATCTGCCTTGCAGTGTAGGCCGCACGCGGCGGGGACTCACCCGCTTTTCCCTGTCGGCCGCTGACCTGCGGTCCACCGCCACGCTACCGGTTCGGCGGCGGGGCGCGTCGGCACGGCTCCGGAGATCCCCGGCCCACAGGGCCTTGACGCCCTCGGCTAATGCTCTTAGCTTTATGGCTATGGAGATGAGCTTGAGTGGTGGAGAACAGACCCTGCGATACCTCACGCGCCCCCGGGGGCGGATCGCCTACGACCTGTACGGAGCGGAGAACACCGACGGGACCCTGGTGGTGTGCGTGCCGGGCATGTTCGACCACCGGGCGTCCTTCAGGTTCGTGGGCCGGGCCCTGGCCCGGGCCGGACACCGGGTCGCCGCCATGGACCTGCGGGGCCACGGGGACAGCGACACCACGTTCGACGATCACACCAGCCGGGCCGCGGCCACCGACGCCATCGCCCTGGCCGAGGAGCTGGGCGGTGGGGGCGTCGTCATGGCCGGCACCTCGCTGGGCGGCGCCGCCGTGACCATCGCCGCACTGGAGCGACCCGACCTGGTGGCCGGCATCGCCCCCATGGCCGCCTTCCTGCGAAAGCCGGCGCCGGGCCCCGCCACACGGATCGCCCAGCGGCTGATGCTGCTGCGCCCCTGGGGCCCGCGCTTCCTGACCGGCTTCTACGACAGCCTGCACAGGGGCCGCACACCGCAGGGGCACGAGGAGCAGCTGGAGCGCATCCTGGCCATGCTGCGCCCCGCGGACCGCTACCGGGCGGTGCACGAGACCATCTACGCGCCGAGCGAGGAGGTCCTGAGCGCACCGGGCCTGCGGGCCCGCGCCGTGGTGGTCGGCGGCGAGCTGGACCCCGACTGGAAGGACCCGGCCGCGGAGGCCGCCTGGGTGGGCTCGGTCGTCGGCGGACGGGTGGTGATGCTGCCCGAGACCGGCCACTACCCCCAGAGCCAGCGCCCCGACCTGGTCGTGCCGGTGCTGGAGGAGCTGATCGCGCAGGTGCGCGCCGATGCCTAGGGTCGGCCTCACCCCGGAGCTGGTGGTGGCCGAGGCGGCCCGGGTCGTGGACGAGGAGGGCTGGGAGGCGCTGTCCCTGGCCGCGGTGGCCAAGCGGTTCGGTGTGGCCGTGCCCAGCCTGTACAAGCACGTCGACGGTCTGGCCGGGCTGCGTCGCGCCATCGCCGTGCTGGGCGCGAACGAGCTCGGCGCGGTGATCCGGAACGCGGCGGTCGGGCGTTCCGGGGCGGAGGCGCTGCGGTCCGTGGCCGACGCCTACCGGGCCTACGCCCATGCCCACCCCGGACGCTACGCGGCCCTGCAGCGGCTGCCCCGGCTGGCCTCCCCCGACGTGGGGCTGGACAACGACCCGGTGGCCGTACTGGCCGCGGTGCTGAACGGTTTCGGGATCGGCGAGGAGCGGTCGGTGCACGCGATCCGGGCGCTGCGCAGCGCGCTGCACGGTTTCGTGGACCTGGAGGTACGGGGAGGGTTCGGCCTGCCCCAGGACGTGGACGAGAGTTTCGGGCTGCTGGTGGAGGGGTTCGTGCGCGCCTACCGGGACTGGCCCGGAGGCGGCGGTGACGGCGGGGCGACCCGCGGAGGGGGGACCGACTGATGCTGGCCGGACATTTCGGAGTGGCGGGGATCGTCAAGGCGTGGCGGCCGGAGATACCGATGGCCGCACTCCTGGTGGCCTCGCAGGTGCCCGACCTCGTCTTCCTCCCGCTGTCCGCGGCGGGCGTGGAGTCCATGGCCCCCGCGGCCCCGGGGCTGAGCGGTTACGGGTCGCTGCTCATCACCGCCCCGTTCTCGCATGCCCTGGTGTCGAACCTGGTGCTGGCGGTGGCCGTCGGGCTGCTGACGCACGTGTTCCTGCGCGACCGCTGGGGCGTCCACGCCGGGTGGGTGCTGGGCGGGGTGGTGTTCTCGCACTGGCTGCTCGACCTGTTGGTGCACCGGCCCGACATGCCGCTGCTGCCCGGCGGCTCGGGCCCGCCGCTGCTGGGCCTGGGCCTGTGGGAGACGCCCGTGGCGGCGGCGGTCGTCGAGGGCGCGCTGGTGGCGGCCGGGGTGCTGCTGTACGGGTGGCGCACGCTGCGGGACGTGCCGGACCGGCGGCGGGCGTGGGCGTACAGCGTCGGTGTGGGGGCCCTGCCGGCCGGGTCGTTCCTGTTCGACCTCCTCGCCTCCTGATCCCCTCCCGCCCCCGTTCCGGTCGGTCCGCCGAGACGAACACGACCCCGCCCGGTGTTCCCCGACGGCCGTGGCATGCGCCAAGCTGGGGAACGGCGCCGTCCCCTGGCGGTGCGCCCCGTTCGCCAGCTCGTGGAGTTCCCTCATGGCCGATAAGAAGTCGTCGTCGAAGTCGGGCGGGATCATCTCCGCCATCGTCGGCGCGATCATCGTCGCAGCGTTCGTCCTCTACCAGCTCGGGATCATCGACCTGGGCACGGACGGGGACGCCGGCGGTCCGCAGGACGGCGGCACCTCGGCCCCTGACACGTCCGTCGAGCAGGCCCGGACCATGCTGGACGAGCTGCGCGTGGAGGCGGAGGAGGACCCGCCCGGGTACGACCGCGCGCTGTTCCCCCACTGGAGCCGCCAGGACGGGTGCGACACCCGGCAGACGGTGCTGTCCCGTGCCGGGGAGAACGTGGAGATGAACGAGGACTGCCGGGCCGTTTCCGGCTCCTGGTACAGCGCCTACGACGGCGAGACCTTCACCGACCCCCAGGACCTCGACATCGACCACATGGTGCCGCTGAAGGAGGGCTGGCGGTCCGGGGCCCACGCGTGGACGACCGAGGAGCGGGAGCGGTTCGCCAACGACCTGGAGTCCTCGCCGCAGCTGTGGGCGGTCAGCGCCTCGAGCAACCGGTCCAAGGGCGATGCCGACCCCTCCGACTGGATGCCTCCGCTGGAGTCGCTGCACTGCGAGTACGCCGCCGCGTGGATCGAGGTCAAGCACGTCTGGGACCTGAGCGTGGATCCCGACGAGGAGGCCGCGCTGCGCGGGGTGCTGGACGGCTGCTGAGCCGCCGGGCCCGGGGCCGACCCGGGGCCGACCCGGGGACGGCGCCGTCGCCGGGGCGGCCCGGCGCACCGGATCCGGTCCGGTGCGCCGTGCGGGCGCCCGGCGGCCGGCGCGGCAGTGCCGCGCCGGCACGCCGTCCCGTCGGCGGGTCGGCCCGTCGGCGGGTCGGCCTCCGACCGTCAGGGGCGCGGTCCGACCTCGGGACCCGGCGGTCCCGGCCGGCGGTGCCCAACGGCGACCGCCGGGCCGGCCCACGTCAGAGTGCGTCCGCGGGGACGATCCCCCGGGCGGTGGCCAGCAGTTCGTCCGGCCCCAGGATCCCGAAGGCGTCGCGCACCTCCACCGCGGCCCCCGGCGCGGGTGTCCAGAAGGCCTCCGTCTCGCCGTGCAGTGCCGGGACCCCTCCGTTGTCGAACGGCGTGAGGACCCACTCGTCCGGGGAGCGCTCGTGGTACTCGGCGAGGAAGGCGCGCAGGGCGTCCAGGTCGGTGAGCGTGTCGCCGCGCAGGACGAGGATCTGCAGCACCACCTCGACGCCGCCCCCCTCCCTGGGCCGCTCCCACACCCTGCTCGTGAAGCCGACGTCGCCCCACTCGTACTCGAAATCGGAGACCGAGGCCTCCTCGTCGATGGCTGCGGGCAGATGTCCGATGCTGAAGCCGTCCAACTCTCCCCCTCGTAGGTCGGTGACGGCGGCGGCCGTCGTGAGCGCGAGCGTGAGGACCACGGCGAGGAACGCCGCGACCGGGCGGGACAGGGACATGGGGGCCTCCGGCCGGTGCAGCGCGGGACCTTCCCGGGCCGGCCGGCTGCTTCCATGCTGGGCCGCGCCCGGGGCCCAGACCAGCGTGCTCCGGAACCTGTGGATAACTCCGCTCCGACACGCGTGACCCGTCCGGTCCGGTCACATTCCCGCTCACGCCCGGACCAATCCGGCGGGGCGGGGGACGGTGGAGGACATCCGCGTGACGTGCGGGGAACGGATCCGGGCCGGGGGCCGCAAGGGGGCCCGTCGCACGAAGCCCCGGCGGGGACCGCGGAGAGGGCGCGCACGGGCGGTGGCCCGGTGCGGGCGGCGGGGTGCTACAGGGAGCGGAGGCCGACGAGGACGGCGTGCAGGATGTCCTTGCGGGCCAGCGGGCGGGAGGGACCGCAGCGCTGGAGGGAGCCGTCCGCGATCATCCGGGCGGTGATCGCCCTGACCTGGCCGACGGGGAGGTTGACCTCGGCGGCCAGCTCGACGACGGTCCGGGCCCGCAGGGCATGGCGGAGGATGGCCTCGCGCTCCGGACGCAGCCATTCGGGCCGTCCGGGGGTGCGCGCGGCGACCACGAGGGTGAGCAGGTCGAGCGTCCCGGGCCCCGGTCCGGGGGCGGCTCCCTCCGGGTCGCCCGCGGCCACGGCGAACGGGCGCAGGAACCGCTCCTCGGCCCGGTCCGGTTCCGCCTCGTCGCGGGGGGCGCGGTCCGCGCCCCCCCTTTCGTGCCGGGCCGGGGCCCGGCGTCTTTCATGGCTCACTGTGTCCTCCCGGAGGTGTGGGGGCCGGTACTCGGAAGGCGTCCCGTTCATGGGACACGGGGCGCTTGGGCAGGGGCATCCGCTCCGGGTCCGGGAGGCCGCCCGCGGGGCTCCTGCCGGGGCGGGGTTCCCGGGAGGGCTCTTCCGGGGTGGCGTACGGGTACTCGTCGACGGGGTCGGGCGGCCCGTCCGGGCGCGGAGCGTCCGGGGCGGGGAAGGGCGAGGTGGGCGCATCATCGGCCCACGGCCCGGGGGGTGCCCCCGGCCGGCCCCGGTCGGGGGCGACCGGGCGGGGCCCGGTGAACCCCGGGGGGAGGTCTCGGCGGTGCGCCGGGCGGCCGCCCTCCCGGGCGGCGGGCGGGTGCTGCGGGCCGGGGTCGGGTCGGCGCCGGTCCGCCGCCAGGTGGGGCAGGGGCTCGGTGGGATCGCCCGGGCGCCCGTTCTCGAGCGGCCGGTCCCCGGGCGGCCGGCCGCCCGTCACCGGTCGGGGGCCGGTGCCGGGTCCGGCGGGGAGGGGCTCGCCGCGGCGCGGTTCGGTCGGGTGCCGCCCGGCGGCACCGAGCACCTCCTGCGGACCGGTGTGCCCCCAGCGCACGTCCCACGGCTGCTCGGCGGGCGGGCCGGAGCGCGGGCCGGCCTGGGCGTCAACGGGGTTCCGGGGCCGCCGCCCCTCGTCGGAGGGCCGCTCCTCGGGTGGGCGGTCGTCGAAGGCCGGCGGGTCCGCGAAGAGGTCGATCTCGCCGAGGGCGGTCTGCGGCCCGGTCCCGTGGGGCCGCCCCGGGCCGGGCGCCGCACCGGCGCGGGGGTCCAGCGCCACGAGGTCGCCGAAACCGGTCTGCGGGCCCGTGATCCGGTCGTGCCCGGGGCGGAGGTCCATCGCGTCGGTGTCGGGGGCGGGCCGCAGGCCGCCGTCCGGAGCGGGCTGCGGACCCGTGGTGCGGCCGGGGCGGGGATCCGCACGTCCGGTGTCGGGGAGGGGCCGCGGCACGGTGGCCGGGTCGGGTCCGGCGCCGTCGAAGGCCGGACCCGGGCCCCCGGCGGCGGTCACCGGGCGCAGGTCGGGGCCGGCCTGCGCGTCGGCACTCCTCTGCACCTGTTCGGTGCGCGCGCCCGCGGGGACGGACTCGGGCGGGGTCTCCGGCACTCCGAAGGCCTGGCGCACGTCCTCCTCGGGGGCGGTCTCCTCCCGGGGCGGTACCGCGGGCGGGACGACGCCGCGCGGTCCGGCCACCGCCGGTACGTCGGCCGGCTCCAGCAGGGCCCTGGGGATGAGCGTGATCGCCCGGGTGCCCCCGTAGGGCGAGGGCTCCAGCCATACCCGCACACCGTGGCGCTCGGCCAGGCGGGCCACCACGAACAGCCCCAGCCGCGGGTCGTCGGGCAGTGCCATCACGTCGAACTCCGGCGGCCGTGCCAGGGTGCGGCGGGCCTGCTCGTAGCCGTGCTCGGACATGCCCAGGCCGCGGTCCTCGACCTCCACCAGCAGTCCCTCCGGGCAGGGGCCGCAGCCCACGTCCACCGGCGTGCCCGCCGGGGAGAACTGGGTGGCGTTCTCGATCAGCTCCGCCAGCAGGTGCACGATGTCGGCGACGGCCTGGCCGTGCATGAGCAGGCGGGGCGCCGAGGTCAGCCGTACCCGCTCGAAGTCCTCGGTCTCGGCGATGGCGGCGCGCAGCACGTCCACCAGGGGGCGGGGCTGGCGCCAGCGGCGGGCGGACTGGCCGCCGCCCAGGATGATGAGGTTGTCGGCGTACCGGCGGGCCCGGGTGGTGAGGTGGTCGAGCCGGAACAGGCGCCCCAGCGCCTCGGGGTCCTGCTCGTCGTACTCGATCTCGTCGAGCAGCCGCAGCTGGCGCTGGACGAGGTTCTGGTTGCGGAAGGCGATGCCCAGGAACGCCTTGTTGGCGCCGCGGCGGATCTCCGCCTGGCGCACGGCCGCCTCGACCGCGGTGAGCTGGGCGCTGTCGAACGCCTCGGCCACCTGGCCGATCTCGTCGTCGCCGAACTCGTCCAGCGGGGGCAGCTCCTCCTGGGCGTCCACCCGGTCCCCGCGCTGGGCCCGGTCGACGAGGTCGGGCAGGTCGTCGTCGCGCTCCATCACGCGTTCGCGCAGGAGGGTGAGCCGGTCGGTGAGGCGCCGGGAGGAGCGGCCGACGGTGGCCAGGGCGATGGCGCCGCCGGCGAGGCAGACCAGGGCCGCGCCGACCGCGAGGGACACCTGGGTCAGGGCGGCGCCCCAGGCCAGGTCCACCGTCCGGTCGGCCTGGGCGCGGGCCAGTCCGTCGATCAGGGCTACGGAGGCGCCGGAGGAGTCGTCCCAGTCGGCGGCCCCGACGTCGAGGGGGGTGCTCCGTGCCGGCGGGGCCTGCTCGTCGGCGGTCGCCGGCGGGCGGGTGACGACCGCGCGGCTGAGGTCCTCGGCGCGGATCCAGGCCGGGTCGGCGACCATCTCCTGGTAGCGGGCGTTCACGGACGGGGACAGCAGGTCGGCGGCCTCGCCGAGGGTGTCCCGGTAGGAGGCGGTGAGGTACGTGAAGTGTGCGGTCTCCTCGTAGCCGATCCCGCCGCGGGCGGCGACCCCGGCCAGCAGGGCGTCGGCGGTGGAGTACTCGGCCGCGGCGCCGATGAGCTCGCTGGTGAGGACGGCGTCGGTGAGGTTCTCGCCGCCGTCGGTGGTGTGCACCAGGGCGGTGGTGACGGCGGCGGCGCCGTCGAGGACCTCTCCGTAGCCGACGAGGATCTGCTCCTGGACCGTGGAGCCGTCGTCCAGGGCGGTGCGCAGGGCGGGCAGTTCGCCGGTGGCCTCCACGAACTCCCCGGCGCTGCGCCGGACCTCGTCGTCGCGGGTGGCCCGCAGCTGCTCGGCGAGCCCGACCGCGTCGGCGACGGCGGTGTCGGTGCGGGCGCGCTGTTCGCGCAGGGCGTCGGTGTCGACGGTGTCCCCCGCTTCGAGGCGGCCCAGGTGGACCAGGCTCAGGCGGCGCTCGGAGCGCAGTTCGAGGACGGCCGCGGAGAAGGCCTCGGTGCCCTCGCGGGCCTGGACCACGGATCCCATGAGGCGGACGGCCTGCACCGTGCCCACGGCGGCGACGATGAGCCACAGGGCCAGGAAGCACAGGCTCGGTACGAGCACGATGCGGTTGAGCTGCCCACGGATCGTGGACGCTTTGACGCGGGTTCTGCGCATGGCCCCTCCAGCCGGTGCGGGTGCCGGGCCACATGGCCTCGGCGGCTTTCGGTCGTGCCGAGGCTATCGAAAAATCATGGCGGAACGCGGTCAAACAATTACTACGAGTTGCCTTAGGAGGCGCGCGGCACCCTTGCGAACCCTCGGGAGGGCCTCCGAAGTTCCAGGTCGAAGCGCCCGTGAACAGCGAAGGGGCCGCCCGCCGAAGCGGACGGCCCCGTGAACACGCCCCATCCCACGGCGTGTCGCCGCGTTCAGTCCTGCCGGCGGTGGCGCGAACCCACCGGGGCGGGCAGCTGGTCGGCGGTCGGCGGCTGCTCGACGCCCAGCGAGTTGAGGATCTCGGCGTAGCGCAGCGCGGCGATCTTGCCGAGCAGGCCGTCGGCGCCCAGCGGGGCGCCCAGTCGGGCGCCGAACCGCTCCGCGGTGGCCGACAGGTCGGTGTGCAGCTCCGGGCCCAGTGCGCTGGGCGCGATGACCGGGCGGTGGCAGCCGCCCTGGCGCAGCTGGGAGACGGCCAGCTCCAGGGCCGCCTCGTTCTCCAGGTCCGCGGGCAGCACGGTCAGCCCCAGGCGGGCGGCGAGCAGGACCGCGGTCACCCCGGCCGCGGCCACGGCGGACTCCCCTCCGACCGCGCCCACCACCACGCCGTCGGCCATGCCGGTGTCCCGGGCCACGACGCTGATCAGGCGCATGCGGTCGGCGCGCACGTAGCCGCTCTCGGCCAGCCGCAGGTGCAGCACCTCGGCGAGCATCGGGTGCGGGCCCAGGCCCTCGCTGACGCGCACGTCCGCACCGGAGGCGCGCACGGCGGCGTCGATGGCGGACGAGACACCCGCGTGCGGAGCGGTGACCAGGGGCACGACCACGCCGGTCAGCGGCCGCTCGCCGTCGCCCTCCAGGCCGGCGAGCGCCTCGGTGAGGGTCTGCTCTTCTCCGTCGATGTGCCCGTGGCGGATGGTGACCTCGGGCCGGTAGGCGCGCACCAGGTCGGCCATCCGGGCGCCGATGGACTCACCGTCGACACCCCTGGCCTGCTCGGCCGTGCCCGGGACCGCCATGATCAGGGTCGGGGTCCCGAACCAGTCGTCGAAGGACAGCGGGTTCCGATGGCGGCCGGACCTCCGCTTGGGCAGTTCGCGTGGGGGGAGTCGATCAGAGTTTCGCATACCAGGATTCAGGATGAGAGGCGGACGGGGTGCCCGGTCGGAGCGGTGTCACTGACGCGCCATTGTAGCGTTCCAGGGCATATCCACGGGCGTGTCTCCCGAACGTACACCGGATCGCTCCCCCACCGGTGGGGCGGGGTACCACCCCGGCGGGCTCACCCGCTCAGAGCCGGGCTGCGGCCGCGGATCACGTGGGTGACCAGGGCGACCAGCACGTCCCGGCAGGAGACGCGGTCCCGGGCGTCGGCGAGGAGGATGGGCACCGCGGCGTCCACGTCCAGGGCCCGGCGCACCTCCTCGGTGTCGTAGTCGTCGGCTCCCTCGAAGCGGTTGACCGCGACCACGAAGGGCACCCCGCGCCGCTCGAAGAAGTCCACCGCGTGGAAGCAGGTCTCCAGACGGCGGGTGTCGGCCAGGACCACCGCCCCCAGTGCGCCCTCGGCGAGCTCGTCCCACATGAACCAGAAGCGGTTCTGGCCCGGCGTGCCGAACAGGTAGAGGACCACGTCGGAGTTGACGGTGATACGGCCGAAGTCGAGGGCGACGGTGGTGGTGGTCTTGTCCTCCACTCCCCCGAGGTCGTCGATCCCGTAGCTGGCCTCGGTCATCACCTCCTCGGTGCTCAACGGGGTGATCTCGCTGACCGAGGCCACCATGGTGGTCTTCCCGGCGCCGAAGCCGCCGGCGATGATGATCTTGACCGCCTGGGGGATCGCCTCGGGCTCCCCCGGCCTGGTCTCAGAGTCTGCGGATGCCATCGAGTACCGCCTGAAGCACTTTCTTCTCGGGAAGCCGGGCGACGGGCGTCGCCGCCCGGGTGCGGATGTCCCCGTCGGCGAGCAGGTCGCCCAGGAGCACCCTGACCACGGTGAGGGGGATGTCGAGCCGGGCGGAGACCTCCGCCACCGAGATGGGCCTCCGACACAGGTCGAGGATGGCCCGGCACTCCGGCTCCAGTGGTCGCTCGCGCCGGTCGCGGGCGGCCACCACGATCGTGATGAGGTCCAGCCGGGGCCCCGTTCCGCTGGGCCGGACCCGGCCCCGGGTCAGCGTGTAGGGGCGGACCAGGGAGCCCTCGGGGGCGCCGCCGGGGGACAGTCCGGCGGCGGGCCCCTCCGAGGTGGGGTGGCCGCGCCCGGCGTGCCAGGGTGCGGCGGGGCGGCGGGAGACGCCGCCCTGTCGTTCCTCCTGGGCCGTCATGAGCCCACACCCCCGGTGGCGGTGAGCTCGCCGGGGCGGCGGGGCGCGGCGGTGAGGAACTGGCCCACCCGCTTGACCCGCAGGTTCATCTCGTAGGCGACCAGGCCCACGTCCGCGTCCTCGGTGGCCAGCACCGCCAGGCAGGCGCCGGCCCCCGCGGCGGTGACGAAGAGGTAGGAGTGCTCCATCTCCACCACGGTCTGTCGGACGTCGCCGCCGCCGAAGTGCCGCCCGGTGCCGCGGGCCAGGCTCTGGAAGGCGGAGGCCAGGGCCGACAGGTGTTCGGCGTCCTCGGGAGGCAGCTCGCGGGAGCGGCCCAGGAGGAGCCCGTCGGCCGATAGCACGATCGCGTGCACGGCTCCGACGACGCGATCGGCCAGGTCGTCCAGGAGCCAGTCGAGGTTGTCCGCGGCGTTGCTGTTGCCCACCATCTCAGTCGTTCTCTCCCGTGTGGTCGTCGGTGCTGCCACCGACCCGGTGGCTGTCGTACTGCCGCCCGCCCCCGTCCTGGTCGATGTCCGCGGCGCGGCCCTTGCGGGTCCCGGCGCTGAAGGCGTCCATCATCCGGCGGGCCTGTTCCGGGCTGCGGGAGGACGGCTGCTCGGCAGCCCCTTCCTCCCCTTCCGGCCCGGGCGGGCGTCTGAGCTGGGGGGCGAGGCTGGCCTGTCGCCTGCGCCGGGGCAGGCCGGGGCGCTCCCCGTCGGCCGCGGGGCGGGCGGGGACGCTGCGCAGCAGGGGGGCGCGGCGCTCCGGGGTGTCCCGGGGCTCCTCGGCCGGGGGCACCGGGCGCAGCAGGGGCCGGGAGAGGAGGGCGTCGCCCTCGGTGACCAGGACCCCGACCGCGCCCGCGGCGTCCGGGGCGTCCGGCGGCGGGGTGCGCGGAACACGGCGGGCGGCGGACCGGGGCCTCTCGGGCGCCTGGCCCGCACCGGCGGAGCTGAACAGCGTGCCGGGGACCAGCACCACCGCGCGTGTGCCGCCGTAGGGCGAGGGGCGCAGCTCGACCTGGATGTCGTGCTTGGCCGCCAGGCGGGCGACGACGAACAGGCCCAGGCGGGCGTCGGTGCCCGGTGCCATGACGTCGAACTCGGGTGCCTCGCTCAGGGTGGTGTTGGCCCGGGCCAGGGCGTCCTCGGTCATGCCCAGCCCGCGGTCCTCGACCTCGATCGCCACGCCCTTGGGCACGGGCTCGGCGGAGATGGAGACGTCGGTGTGCGGGGGCGAGTAGGCGGTGGCGTTCTCCACCAGCTCGGCCAGCAGGTGGATGACGTCGGCGACGGCGGAACCGGCCAGGGAGAGCTCGGGTACGGCGGTGACGTGGACCCGGGCGTACTCCTCGGTCTCCGAGACGGCCCCGCGCAGGATGTCGATGAGCGGGATCGGCCGGCGCCAGCGGCGCCCGGGCCGGGAGCCGCCGAGGATGATGAGGTTCTCGGCGTGGCGGCGGCCCCGGGTGGCCAGGTGGTCGAGCTGGAAGATGCTCTCCAGCAGGTCGGGGTCGTCCTCCTCCCACTCGATGCGGTCCAGCAGCTGGAGCTGGCGCTGCACCAGGGACTGGTTGCGGTGGGCGATGCCGAGGAAGACCCGGTTGACCCCCGAGCGCAGCTCGGCCTGCTTGACGGCGGCGGCGATCGCGGTGCGCTGGGCGATGTTGAAGGCGTCGGCGACCTGGCCGACCTCGTCGTCGCCGTGGTCGAGCTGCTTCACCTCGGTGTCGGGGTCGACGCTCTCCCCGGCCTCCAGGCGTCGCACGATGCGGGGCAGGTCGACGCGGGCGGTACCCAGGGTCTCGGCGCGCAGCCGGGCCAGCCGGTTGGTGAGGCGACCGGCGGAGCGGGCGGCGACCCCGTAGGCGACGGTGCCCGCGAACAAGGAGGTGATGCCGCCGCCGACGGAGAGGCTGAGCATCCAGGCGCTGGCGGCCTCGGTGGCGGTGACCACGTCCCCCGCCCGGCGGGCGGCGAGGTCGGCCAGTTCGGCGTTGACCGGGTCGGCGGCGGAGCGCCAGTCGGCCAGCCCCGCGGGCGGGGAGGCGTCCCGGACGATCTCGGCGGTGACCGGGTCCAGGGCGGCGGGGGCCTCGTGGGTGCCGACGGCGTCGCCGATCTCCATGAGGCGCCGCCACCCGCCGCTCTCGGCGAGGGTCGCGGCGGTGGCGCCCCGGGGGTCGTCGCCGGAGTGGACGGTGTCGAGCCGCAGGCGGGCGTCGTGGAGCAGCGCGGTGATCTCGGTCTGCTCGCCGCGGGTGAGATCGCCGCGGGCCGTGACCGCGGTGACCAGTGCGTCGGCGTGGCTGAAGGACTCCTGGGCCCAGAGCAGGTCGGTCGTGGCGGCGGCCTCGGCGGCGGCGTGCCCGTCGTCGAGGGAGCGGGTGGTGCCGGAGTAGAGGCGGATGCCCCGGTGGATCGCGTCGGTGTAGGCCTGCAGGGTGTCGGGGTCGGCGGCGGCGGGGTCGGTGAGGGCCGCGGTGCGGACCGCGGCGACGGTGTCGAAGGAGGTCAGGAGGTCGTCGGTGAGGGCGGGGGTGTCGGGGTCGCCCCGGTCCCCGAGGGATCCGTCCAGGTCGCGGACGGTGTCGACGGCGCCGTCGGTGAGGCGGGCGTGGTCGGCCAGGTCCTGGCGGGTCCCGGCCCCGGGGTCGGCCAGGTACCCGGCGGCCAGCCGGCGCTCCTCCTGCAGACGGGTGAGGGCGGTGACCAGGTGGATGCCCGCCCTGCCCTCGGCCATGGCCGAGCGCAGGGAGACGGCCTGGGCCAGGGTCGCCATGCTGAGCACGACGAACAGGGCCAGGAAGGTGATACTCGGGATCAGCACGATCCTGTTGAGCTGCGCCCGGATGCCGCGGCGTTGGGCTCCCGGTCTTCCCATTGCGCTCCTCCAGCGGACTGACCGCGGGCGCCGGCGGTGTGGCTCCGACGCGGACCATCACCGTGTGCACAGGGGAGAGCACTCAGCGGCACCCGCAGACTCAGGACGCTACCGCACCCGTGGGCGGGCCGCCGGGAGAACGGCGAAATACACCCGGGGCCGTGCACCCGCTGCGCGATCGGTGCGCGCGGGCGCCCGGGGCGCCCGTCCGGGGAGGGCCGGAGAGCACGGCAGGGCGCCCCCGGCGGTCGGGGGCGCCCTATCGGGACCGGTCCGGAACCGGCTAGGCGAAGGCCTTGCGGTTCTCCTCGACGGCGGCGCGCAGCCGGTCGAGCTGCTCGGCGACGCGTACGGGCGCGGTGCCGCCCCGGCCCGCGCGCGAGGCCAACGAGCCCTCCACCGTCAGCACCTCGCGCACGGCGGGGGTCAGGTGCGGGGAGATCGCCGCGAAGTCCTCGTCGGACAGGTCGGGCAGGTCGATCCCGCGCTCCTCGCACACCCGCACGCAGGTACCGGCGATCTCGTGCGCGTCGCGGAACGGGACCCGCTCGCGCACCAGCCACTCGGCGATGTCGGTGGCCAGCGAGAAGCCCTGGGGGGCCAGTTCGGCCATGCGGCCGGTGTGGAAGGTCAGGGTCGCGACCATGCCGGTCATCGCGGGCAGCAGCAGGTGGAGGGTGTCGACGGCGTCGAACACCGGCTCCTTGTCCTCCTGCAGGTCGCGGTTGTAGGCGAGGGGCAGTCCCTTGAGGGTGGTGAGCAGCCCGGCCAGGTCGCCGACCAGGCGCCCCGCCTTGCCGCGGGCCAGCTCGGCCACGTCGGGGTTCTTCTTCTGGGGCATGATCGAAGACCCGGTGGAGAAGGCGTCGTCGAGGGTGACGAAGGAGAACTCCTTGGTCGCCCAGAGGATGACCTCCTCCGAGAGGCGGGACAGGTCCACACCGATCATCGCGGTGACGAACGAGAACTCGGCGACGACGTCGCGGGCGGCGGTGCCGTCGATGGAGTTCTCCACCGAGGCGGGGAAGCCCAGTTCGGCGGCGACGGCCTCGGGGTCCAGGCCCAGGGAGGACCCGGCCAGCGCACCGGAGCCGTAGGCGGACACGGCGGCGCGGCGGTCCCAGTCCCGCAGGCGCTCGACGTCGCGGACCAGCGGCCAGGCGTGCGCCATGAGGTGGTGGGCCAGGAGCACCGGCTGGGCGTGCTGGAGGTGGGTGCGGCCGGGCATGGCGGCGCCGGGGTGGGCGGCGGCCTGGTCGGCCAGGGCGCCCACCAGGTCCAGCAGCCCGGCGGCGATCGCCCGGGCCTCCTCGCGCAGGTACATGCGGATGAGGGTGGCGATCTGGTCGTTGCGGGAGCGCCCGGCGCGCAGGCGCCCGCCCAGTTCGGCGCCGACCCGCTCGATGAAGCCGCGCTCCAGGGCGGTGTGCACGTCCTCGTCCTCCAGGACGGGGGTGAAGGCGCCCGAGGCGACGTCGGCCTCCAGCCGGTCGAGCCCCTCGATCATGCGGTCGAGCTCGTCGCCGGTGAGCAGCCCCGCGCGGTGCAGCGCCCGGGCGTGGGCGCGGGATCCGGCGATGTCGTGGCGGGCCAGCCGCCAGTCGAAGTGGGTGCTCAGCGACAGCCGGGCCAGGGCCTGGTCCGGTCCGCCCTCGAAGCGGCCTCCCCACAGGCGCAGCGCCTCGGGCTGGTCGGCCATGGTGTGGTTCTCCTCAAACGTGGATTCGGGTGCGGGCCTGCCCGCCCCGCTACGGCTTGCGGTCGGCGAGCCGCAGCAGTGCGGCGGCCAGTTCCTCTCCGCCCCGGGGGTCGCGGGAGATGACCAGGATGGTGTCGTCCCCGGCGATCGTACCCAGGATGGCGTGGAAGTCGGTGTGGTCGATGGCCGAGGCCAGGTACTGCGCGGCGCCCGGCGGGGTGCGGACGATGACCATGTTGGCGGACGCCTCCGCCGACACCAGCAGGTCCTCGGCCAGGCGGGTGAGCCTGGCACCGGAGGCCTCGGCGAGGTCGAGGGTGTCGGGACGGGTGCGCTGGAGGCGTTCGCCGCCCTCCCCCGGCAGGACGTAGGCCAGGTGCCCGGCGGCGGTGCGGAGCTTGACCGCGCCGAGTTCGTCCAGGTCGCGGGAGAGGGTGGCCTGGGTGACCTGGACGCCCGTCTCGGCGAGCCGTTTGGCCAGCTCTCCCTGGGAGCGGATGTCCTCGCGGGTGAGGACCTCGGTGATGCGGGCGTGCCGCGCCGCCTTGGTCATCGGTGCGGTGGCGCCCCCGTCGAGGGTCATCGTCGGCCGCCCTCCTCGCCGCCGGTGTGCTCCAGCAGGAAGGCCAGCAGGGCCTTCTGGGCGTGGCGGCGGTTCTCGGCCTCGTCCCAGACGACGCTCTGGGGGCCGTCGATGACGCCCGCGGAGATCTCCTTGCCCCGGTAGGCGGGCAGGCAGTGCAGGACGATCGCGCCGGGGTCGGCGGCGGCCATGAGGGCCTCGTCGACGATGTAGGCGCGGAAGGGCGCCTCGCGGTCGGCCGCCTCGGACTCCTGGCCCATGGACACCCAGGTGTCGGTGGCGACGACGTCGGCCCCGGCGGCGGCCTCGCGGGGGTCGGCGGTGACGGCCACCGATCCGCCGGTGGTGCGGGCGATCTCGGCGGCGCGCTCCAGGACCTCCGGGTCGGGCCGGTAGCCCTCGGGGGCGCCGACGCGGACGTGGAGTCCGGCGGTGGCGCCGCCCAGCAGGTAGGAGTGCGCCATGTTGTTGGCGCCGTCGCCCAGGTAGGCGAGGGTGAGCCCGGCCAGGGCGCCCTTGTGCTCGCGGATCGTCTGGAGGTCGGCGAGGATCTGGCAGGGGTGGAACCCGTCGGTGAGGGCGTTGACCACCGGGACGGTGATGTCGGCGGCCAGCGCCTCCAGGTCGGTCTGGGCGAAGGTGCGCCAGACGACGGCGGCGACCTGGCGCTCCAGGACGCGGGCGGTGTCGGCGAGGGGTTCACCGCGCCCCATCTGGGTGCTGCCCGAGTCCAGGACCAGCGGGGTGCCGCCGAGGTCGGCGACGCCGACGCAGAACGACAGACGGGTGCGGGTGGAGGGCTTGTCGAAGAGGAGGGCGACGGTGCGCGGCCCGGCCAGGGGCCGTTGGGCGAAGCGGTCCTTCTTCATGGCGTCGGCGAGGTCGAGGACGCGGGCCTGCTCGTCCGGAGTGAGGTCGTCGTCGCGCAGGAAGTGCCGGGTCATGACTGGTTCTCCTTGGTGGCGGCGGCCTCGGCCGCGTCGAGGATCGTGGGCAGGGCCTCGATGAACACCCCGATCTGCTCGGGGGTGATGACCAGGGGCGGGGCGAGCCGGATGGCGTCGGGTGCGACGGCGTTCACCAGGAAGCCGCGGACGGCCGCCTGCTCCTGGACGTGGGCGGAGTGCGGACCGGTCAGGGACAGCGCCCGCCACAGCCCCGAGCCGCGCTGACCGGCCAGCAGGGGGTGGTCGATCGCGTCGAGCTGTTCGGCGAGCAGGTCGCCCATGACGGCGGTGTGGGCGAGCAGGCCCTCCTGCTCGATGGTGTCCAGCACGGCGAGGGCCGCGGCGCAGGCGACGGGGTTGCCGCCGAAGGTGGAGCCGTGGTCGCCCTTGTGGAAGGCGTCGGCGTAGCGGCCGAACCCGACGCAGGCGCCGATGGGCAGGCCGCCGCCCAGGCCCTTGGCGAGGGTCAGGACGTCGGGCCGCACCCCGGCGTCCTGGTGCGCGAACCAGGAGCCGGTGCGGCCGATTCCGCTCTGGATCTCGTCCAGGACGAACGCGGCGCCGGTGGCGTCGCAGATCTCGCGGACCCCGGCGAGGTAGCCCTCGGGGGCGGGGACGACACCGGCCTCGCCCAGGGTGGGTTCGACGAACACGGCGGTGCAGCCGGTGTCGACCGCCTCGCGCAGGGCCTCGAGGTCGCCGTGGGGGACGAAGCGCACGTCCATGCCGAAGGGCCCGAAGGGCTCGCGGATGGAGTCCTTGCCGGTGAGGGCCAGGGAGCCGGAGGTGCGGCCGTGGAAGCCCTGCCCGGCGGCGACGAAGTAGTGGCGGCCGGGCCCGGCGGCGCGCTTGACCAGTTTGAGGGCGGCCTCGTTGGCCTCGGTGCCGGAGTTGGAGAAGAACACCTTGGCGTCGCCGCCGAGCAGGGAGACGAGCCGCTCGGCGAGCTCGATCTCGCGTTCGTTGAGGAAGAGGTTGCTGGTGTGGGCGATGGTCGCGGCCTGGTGGGCGACGGCCTTGACCAGGGCGGGGTGGCCGTGTCCGAGGGAGGAGACGGCGATGCCCGCGATGAGGTCGAGGTACTGGCGCCCGTCGGCGTCGTAGACCTCGCAGCCGCGCCCCAGGGTGAGGGCGATCTGCGGTACGCCGTAGTTGGGCATGAGTGAGGCCGCGAAGCGTTCGCGCAGTTCAGAGCCGGTCATGGCCTGCCTCCGTCGGTGTGTCGGTGCGGATGTCGTGGGGTCGCCGGGAGCGCGGGCGGTCTCCGGCGAGCAGGGCCGCCTCCAGTTCCTCGTCGGCGACCATGGTGCCGACGCCCTGGTCGGTGAAGACCTCCAGCAGGAGGGAGTGCGGCACCCGGCCGTCGATGATGTGGGCCTGGGGCACGCCGCCCCGGACGGCCGCGAGGCAGGCCTCCATCTTGGGGAGCATTCCGGCGGAGAGGCCGGGCAGCAGGGCGGCGAGCTCGTCGACGGTGAGGCGGCTGATCAGCTCGGTGTTGGCCGGGTAGTCGGCGTAGAGGCCTTCGACGTCGGTGAGCATGATGAGCTTGCTGGCGCCCAGGGCGACGGCGAGCGCGGAGGCCGCGGTGTCGGCGTTGACGTTGTAGACGCCGCCGTCGTCGGCGCGGGCGACGCTGGAGATGACGGGGATGCGGCCGTCGGCCAGCAGGGCGGCGACGGCACCGGGGTCGACCTCGGCGACCTCGCCGACGCGGCCGAGGTCGACGGACTCGCCGTCCACCTGGACGCTCTTGCGGGTGGCGACCAGCAGGTCGGCGTCCTCGCCGGACATGCCGACGGCGAAGGGGCCGTGCCGGTTGATCAGGCCGACGATCTCGCGGTTGACCTGGCCGGTGAGGACCATGCGGACGATGTCCATGGCCTCGTCGGTGGTGACGCGCAGCCCGGCGGTGAAGGTGGACTCCACTCCGGAGCGGTCGAGCATGGCGCTGATCTGGGGGCCGCCGCCGTGGACGACGACGGGGCGCAGTCCGGCGTAGTAGAGGAAGACGACCGATTCGGCGAAGCGGACGCGCAGTTCCTCGCTGATCATGGCGTTGCCGCCGTACTTGACCACGACGGTGCGGCCGTGGAAGCGGGACAGCCAGGGCAGCGCCTCGATGAGGTTGGCGGCCTTGTCGATGGCTTGGGCCCGGTCGTTGCCCGTGGCGGTGCTATCGGTGGATCGGGAGATCATGTCCGGTTCTCGTGCTCCGTGGTCGCGGGGTCGGCGTCGATCTGGGCGGCGAGGTCGGCGCACACGTCGGCGAGCAGGGCCGCGAAGGCCTCCTCGCCGGGGGTGGTGCCGGCGGCGCCGCTGGCCATGAGCAGGACGGTGTCGGCCGGCCCGGTGAGCGGCGGCAGGGTCTTGGCGGCGGCGTCGGCGATGAGTCCGCCGCACCGGTCGGCGTCCAGGTCGGCGTCGGTGGTGATGATGTACAGGCCGCCGGACAGGGAGGCGTCGGGGCCCTTGGCCATACCGCCGACGGTGTAGCCGTCGCCGCGCCGGAAGACGATCTTGACGACGGTGTCGGTGGTGCGGACGGCGTCGGCCGCGGTCAGCCCGCCGGAGCGGGAGAGCTCGGCGACGGCGGCGGTGACGCCGCCGGTGAGCCGGTCCAGGGGCGGGCGGACCCCGACGGGGCCGGCGGCGCACAGGGCGATCTCGGCCGCGGAGTCGTCGAGGGCGGCCGCGGTGTGCTCGGCCAGGGCGTGGACGTCCTGGAAGCCGGGGGGGACGGTGTCGGCGTTGGCGCAGCCGGAGTTGAGGACGACGGCGCGGACCCGGCCGCCGACCAGGACCTGGCGGGACCACAGGGCCGGCGCGGAGCGGTCGGCGCCGGTGCCGAACACGGCCCCGGCGGCCCGGGAGGGCCCGTCGTTGACGAGGACGGCGACGTCGCGTACGCCGGGGCCGGCGATGCCCGCGCTGACGCCCGCGGCCCGGAAGCCCAGGGGTGCGGTGACGCTCACGTTGTGCCTTTCCAGCCGGCCGGTGTCAGGGGGCCACGGCGGCGAGCGGGAGACCGGTGGTCTCGGGCAGGCCCAGGGCGAGGTTGGCGCTCTGGACCGCGCCGCCCGCGGTGCCCTTGGTGAGGTTGTCCAGGGCGGCGACGGCGACCATGCGCCCGGCGTCGGGGTCCACGGTGACCTGGACGAGGGTGGTGTTGGCGGCGAGCGTCATGGCGGTGCTGGGCCAGGTGCCCTCGGGCAGGAGGTGGACGAAGGGCTCGTCGGCGTAGGCGGTCGTGTAGGCGGCGCGCACCTGGTCGGCGGTGACGCCGGGCCTGAGGGGGGCGGTGCAGGTGGCGAGGATGCCGCGGGGCAGGGGGGCCAGGACCGGGGTGAAGGACAGCCTGACGGGTTCGCCGGTGACCGCGGTGAGGTTCTGGACGATCTCGGGGTTGTGGCGGTGGACGCCGCCGACGCCGTAGGGGGTGAGGGCCCCCATGACCTCGCTGCCGATGAGCTCGGGTTTGGCGGCCTTGCCCGCTCCGGAGGTGCCGGTGACGGCGACGACGGTGAGGTCCGGCTCGACGAGCTGCTCGGCCAGGCCGGGGAAGAGCGCGAGGGTGGCGACGGTGACGTGGCAGCCGGGGACGGCGACGCGCCTGGCGCCGGTGAGGCGCTCGCGCTGGCCGGGGAGCTCGGGCAGGCCGTAGGGCCAGGTGCCGGCGTGGGGGGTGCCGTAGAAGCGTTCCCAGGAGGAGGAGTCGACGAGGCGGAAGTCGGCGCCGCAGTCGATGACGAGGACGTCGTCGCCGAGCTGCCGGGCGATGTCGGCGGACTGGCCGTGCGGCAGGGCCAGGAACACGAGGTCGTGGCCGCGCAGGGAGTCGACGTCGGTGGGGGCGAGGACCCGGTCCGCCAGCGGCAGCAGGTGCGGCTGGTGGCGGATGAGGGGGGTCCCGGCGTTCTTGGCCGCGGTGACGGCGCCGATCTCGATGTCGGGGTGGCCGAGCAGCAGGCGGAGCACCTCGCCTCCGGCGTATCCACTGGCCCCGGCGACCGCCGCGTTGTAACCCATGGTGCTCCCCTCGCTCTCGATGACTGAACTATCATGCACACAGCTGCAAATTTATGCAAGCGAAATCAGGAGAAGGCCGGTGCGAGCGCGCTCACACCGGCCCGGTGCGGGTGTCGCTGTCGGGTCAGCGGCCGGCGATGCGGGTGGCGATGCCCGCGAGGCGGGAGGTGTGCGCCTTCTCCTCCGGGGTCCTGGACTCGCGGCGGTCGGCGCCGCGGTACAGGCCGTAGATGACCTGGGTGCCGACCCAGCGCAGCGGCTCGGGCTCCCAGCCGCGCACCTGGTGGCCCACCCAGGGCAGGCGGGTGAGCTCGGTGTCCCGGCCCAGGATGAGGTCGCGCAGGGTGCGGCCGGCCAGGTTGCTGGTGGCCACGCCGCTGCCCACGTACCCCCCGGCCCAGCCGACACCGGTCTCGGAGTCCATGTGGACGCTGGGGCACCAGTCGCGGGGCACGCCCAGGACGCCGGACCAGGCGTGCTCCACGGGGACCTCCGCCACGTCCGGGAACATGCGGGTGAGCGCGCGCCACAGCTCGGCGATGGCCTGGGGCTGGGTGGCGCCGTCCTTGTCCTGGGCCGAGCCGAAGCGGTAGGGCACGCCCCGGCCGCCGATGGCTATGCGGTCGTCGGCGGTGCGCTGGGCGTAGACGTAGGCGTGCGCGGTGTCGCCCAGGACCTCGCGCCCCTCCCAGCCGATCTTGTCCCACACCTGGGCGGGGACCGGCTCGGTGACGATCATCGAGGAGTTCATCGGCAGCCACTCGCGGCGCTGGCCGCGCAGGGTGGAGGTGAAGCCCTCGGTGGCGCGCACGACGTGGTCGGCGTAGACGGTGCCGTGGTCGGTGACCACGGCCGGGCGGGCCGCGCCCCGGCGGGGCCGGATCTCCTCGACGGCGGTGCCCTCGAAGATGGTCACCCCCAGCGCCTCGACCGCCGCGGCCAGGCCGGTGACCAGTTTGGCGGGCTGCACGCGGGCGGCGTGCGGGGAGTAGGCGCAGGCCACCGCGTCGGCGACGGCCAGGGAGGGGGTGTGGCCCTCGGGGAGCATGTGGATGTCGTCGGGCCAGTACCCCCATTCCTGGAGGTATTCGATGTCCTCGGCCAGCCGGTCGCGCTGGGCGGCGTTGGTGGCGACCAGGCGCATGCCGCCCTTGACGATGTCGGCGTCGATGCCCTCGTCCGCGGCGACGGAGATGACCTCGTCGACGGTGCTCATCATGGCGCGCTGCAGTGCGATGAACGCGCTCTTCCCGTGTGACTCCGCGTAGCGCTCGCGGGAGCCCGCGAACTCGGCCGACAGCCACCCTCCGTTACGGCCGGAGGCGCCGAACCCGGCGAACTCCCGCTCGACCACCGCGATGCGCAGGTCGGGCGCGGCCTTCCTGAGGTAGTAGGCGGTCCACAGTCCCGTGTAGCCGGCCCCGACGATGCAGACGTCGTAGTCGGCGGCGCCCGGAAGCGGGTCCCGGCGCTCGGGAAGGCCCAGGTCGCGGAACCAGAAGGAGACGGAACCGTTGGCGAAGCGGGTGGACCGGGGAATCGGCCTCAGCTGCGCGGCAGTGGTGAACAGTCCCATGAATCCCCCCGGGCCTTCCGTTGGGACCCCACCCCACGGGGTCCTCGAACATCCGCCAACCTACACGGGAACGACGGTCGACGGGACGTTTTCCGTACTTTCGTACGGGAGCAACGGCTCCCGGACGCGGAAATCGACTACGGAGCGTTTCGAGCGGATCGTGGCGCGTCAGCAGTTCGCGCTGTCGCGGAGCGTGCGCGCCACCGCGGACAGGGTCCGCACGCCCTCCTCGCCCAGCGGCCCCAGGACGTGTTCGCGCAGCCGCTCGACGTGCTTGACGCGGACCTTCCCGATGAACTCCAGGCCTTCGGGGGTGAGGGTCGCGTAGACCACGCGCCGGTCGGAGGCGCAGTTCTCGCGCTGGAGGTAGCCCTCGCGCTCGAGGCGGTCGGCGAGTTTGGTGAAGCCGCCGGTGCTGAGGCTGACCTCGCGGGCCAGGCGGCTCATGGGGAGCCGGTGGCCCGGGGTGCGCTGCAGTCGTATGAGCACCTCGAACCAGGGTCCGGCCATGTCGTTGCCGTCGGGGGTGATCCCGCGCAGCAACCGGGGGTGCACGCCGTTCATCGCCTCGTGCAGCAGTCCCCAGGCGGTGATGAGGTCGTCGTCGGTGAGTCCCGCGGTGTCCGGGCTCTGCTGTGCGGTCATGGTCCGCTCCCTCGAGAAGTATCTTCCCAAGAAACAATACCCGATGATGGTTACACGAGAAAGAGTTTTCCAAGGAAAATACTTCTCCCGGTCAACGACGCGGCGGCCGGGGGCGAGTCCCCGGCCGCCGCGCACAGCGCCGCTCAGTGGCGGGCGGACACCGCGTCCAGGGCCCCCGCCAGGGTCGAGACCAGGTGGTCGACCTGCTCCCAGGTAATGATCAGCGGCGGCGAGACGAGCAGCCCCGTCGGGACCGGCCGCACGATCACCCCGCGCGCCCTGGCCTGGGCGAACACCTCCGCCGTGGTGATCCCCCGTTCGGTCAGCGCCTCCTCGGTGAGCTCCACCGCGCCCATCACCCCTGTCCCGGCGCGGACCTGCGCCACCAGGGGGTGGTCGGCCAGGGTGCGCAGCGCCCCGTCGAGCTGCCGCTCCACCTCCAGGGAGACCGTGAACAGGTCCTCCCGCTCCAGGATGTCCAGGTTGGCCAGGGCCGCCGCGCAGGCGGTCGGGTGGCCCGCGTAGGTGGTCCCGTGCAGGAAGGGGTGGTCGTCCTGGTACCAGAACGGATCGGCCACCCGGCCGCTCACCACCACGCCGCCCAGCGGCAGGTAGCCGCTGGAGACACCCTTGGCGAAGACGATCATGTCGGGCCGCACGCCGAACCGCTCGATCCCGAACCAGTCGCCCAGCCGGGCGAACCCGCAGATGACGCTGTCCACGATGAACAGCACGCCGTACCGCTCACAGATGCGGGCCACCTCGGCGAAGTAGCCCGGCGGCGGCGCGTACACCCCGCCCGCCCCGATCACGGGCTCGGCGAAGAACGCGGCCACCCGCCCGGGGCCCACCCGGAGGATCTCCGCCTCCAGGGCGGCCGCGGAGTCGTGCGGGACCACCGACACGTCCTCGACCAGCGGCCCGTACCCGGTGCGGAACCGCTCCATGCCGATGGCGCTGGTGCCGAACCCGTGCAGGCCGTGGTAGCCGCCGGTGCGGCTGATCAGGTGGACCCTCTCCGGGGACCCGGTGACGGCGTGGTAGCGGCGGGCCAGCTTGGCCGCGGTCTCGATGGACTCCCCTCCCCCGCAGGTGAGGATCACCCGGGGGTCGGAGACCGGGGCGTGCGCCGCCAGCCGCTCGCTGAGCAGCGCCGCGGGGGCGTTGGAGAAGTCACCGTAGACGGTGTAGGCGTCCAGGGTGAGCATCTGCCGGTGGACGGCCTCGGCGATCTCGGGCCGGCCGTGGCCGACGTTGCAGTACCAGAGGCTGGCGGTGCCGTCGAGGTACCGATCACCCGCCTCGTCCCAGAGCCACACGCCCTCGGCGCGTGCCACCGTGAACGAGGGGCCCTTGCGGACCGTGTTCATGTCGCAGAAGGTGTGCCAGAGGCGACCGGGCTCCCGCGTCTGCGGAGTGGCGGGAGCGGACGGGACAACCGTTTCGGTCATAGGGCGACCTCCGAGCCGTGGACGTGCGCGAAGAACGACGCGCTGCCGGAAATGCTGCGGTCCCCGCCTCCGGGCGCCCTTGGAGGGGCGGGTGCTTGCAGGCTAAATGCGAGAGGCATCTCACAGCAAGAGACGAAACGAACTTTCATGCCCCGAAACACCGGGGTCATTCCGGCTACCCCGGAGCATGCTCCCGAAAACCCATGACACGCTGGGAGAACAGGGCTGAAAAAAGTTCTTCAGACCCCTTCCCGCGGGCGTCGTTCCGACCCGCGGCGGCCATCTGCGGGAAACACGGGAGGGGCCGCCCCGGCGGGGCGGCCCCTCCCTGCGGCGCGGGTGCGTCAGGCGCGCAGCACGGCGCCGGTGCGCTCTGCGGCGGCGGCCACGGCGGCGTCGCGGGCGGCGCCCGCCTCCTCCGCCGTCAGCGTGCGGTCGGCGGCGCGGAAGCGCAGGGTGAAGGCCACCGACTTGCGGCCCTCGCCCACCTGCTCGCCGGTGTAGACGTCGAACAGGCGCACGCTCTCCAGGAGCTCGCCCGCGCCCGCCACCAGGGCGTCGCGCAGGGTGCCCACCGCGACGGACTCGTCCACGACCAGGGCGACGTCCTGGACGGCCACCGGGTAGGTGGACACCTCCGGGGCGACGACCGGGGTGCGGGCCCGCTCGACGCGGTCCAGCTCCAGCTCCATCGCCGCGGTGCGCTCGGGCAGCCCGAACGCCTTGACGGTGCGCGGGTGCAGCTCGCCGGCGTGGCCGACGAGGAGCCGCTCGCCCGCCACCCGCACGTACAGGGCGGCGCAGCGGCCGGGGTGCCAGGGGGCGTGGACGTCGGCCTCGGCCTCCAGCTCCACACCGGCGACCCGGGCGACCTCGCGGGCGGCCTGGATCGCGTCGGCCCACGTGGCCGGGCGGCCCCGGCCCCACCATCCCGCGCGCTCGGCGTCACCGGTGATGACGACGCCGATCCGGCGCGGCTGAGCCGGCAGGGCGGCGTCGATGCGCGCCAGCTCCTCGGCGCTCGGCCCCCGGTCGACCGGCAGCAGCGGGGCACGGGTCGCGTCCGGGCCGGGCCGGTACACCAGGCCCGTCTCGAACAGGGCGACGTCGGTGAACCCGCGCCCGGTGTTGCGTGCCAGCGCCTTGAACAGGCCCGGCAGCAGCGTGGTCCGCAGCAGCGGTTCCTCTTCGTTGAGCGGGTTGGCCAGGCGCAGGGCGGTCCGGCGGGCGTCGTCGGCGGGCAGCTGGAGCCCGTCGAGGTCGCGCTGCCCGGTGAACGGGTACGACAGCACCTCGTTGTACCCGGCGTCGGCCAGGGCCCGGCCGACGGCGCGGCGCAGCCGCTGGCTCCCGGTGAGCCCGCGGCCCGAGCCGCGCGGCCGGATCGAGGGGATGTTCTCGTAGCCCTCGAACCGGATGACCTCTTCGGCCAGGTCGTTGGGGTCGGTGAGGTCGGGCCGCCAGGACGGCGGGGTGACCGTCAGCACGTCCCCGTCGGTGGAGACCTCGCAGCCGACGGCGGTCAGCCACTTCTCGGTGGTGCCCGCCGGGTAGTCGACCCCGGAGACCGAGGCGGCGTGCCCGGCCTTGACCGTGACGGGCGTGCGTGCGGCGACCCGGTCCAGGTGGGTGTAGGCGTCCTCCACGGTCGCCCCGCCCAGCTCCGCGAGCAGCCCGACGGCGCGGGTGGCGGCGGCGAGCTGGAGGTCGGAGTCCACACCGCGCTCGAAGCGGCGGGATGCCTCCGAGGAGAGCTGGTGGCGGCGCGAGGCCCGGGCGATGTGCATCGCGTCGAAGTGGGCGGCCTCGATGAGGACCGCGGTGGAGGACAGGCCGATCTCGGTGTCCACCCCGCCCATGACGCCCGCGATCGCCTGGGCGCCGGACCCGTCGGCGATGACGATGTCGTCGGCGTCCAGGGAGCGCTGGACGTGGTCCAGGGTCTCCAGCTTCTCCCCCGCCTCGGCGGCGCGCACGGTGACGGTGCCGGTGAGGCGGTCCCGGTCCCAGGCGTGCAGCGGCTGGCCGAGCTCGAGCATCACGTAGTTGGTGACGTCGACGGCCAGGGAGACGGGGCGCACCCCGCACTGGTGCAGGCGGCGCTTCATCCACAGCGGGCTGGGCGCGTCGGGGTCGAAGCCGGTGGCCCCGCGCAGCACGAGGCGGTCGCACAGGGACTCGTCGGCGATGGCGGCCGGGTGGCCCTCGCCGGCGGGCGCGGGAACGGCGATGTCGGCGGGGTCGCGGAAGGCGACGCCGTACAGGGAGGCGGCGTCGCGGGCCACGCCGCGGATCGACAGCGCGTAGCCGCGGTCGGGCGTCACGGCGATGTCGATGACGTCCTCGCGCAGCCCGAGCGGGCCGATGGCGTCCTCGCCGACCTCGCCGAAGCCCTCGGGGAGGACCACGATGCCGCTGTGGTCCTCCCACAGGCCCAGCTCGGTGGCCGAGCAGATCATGCCCTCGGACATACGGCCGTAGGTCTTGCGGGCGCCGATCCTGAAACCGCCGGGCAGTTCCGCGCCGGGCAGTGAGACGACGACGAGGTCGCCCTCCGAGAAGTTGCGGGCGCCGCAGATGATCTGCTGGGGCTCGCCGGTGCCGTTGGCCGGGCCGACGTCCACCCGGCAGTAGCGGATGGGCTTCTTGAACTCGGTGAGCTCTTCGATCTCCAGGACGCGCCCGTAGACGATGGGGCCGGTCAGGTCCGAGCCCAGGGCGTCGACGGTCTCGACCTCGAGCCCGGCCAGGGTGAGCCGGGAGGCCAGGTCGCGTGCGGTGACGTCGGCCGGAAGGTCGACGTACTCCCGCAGCCAGGAAAGGGGGACGCGCATCAGTTCTCACTCCCGAACGCCGAGGTGAAGCGGATGTCGCCCTCGACCATGTCGTGCATGTCGCGCACGCCGTGCGCGAACATCAGTGTCCGTTCGATTCCCAGGCCGAAGGCCCAGCCGCTGTACACCTCGGGGTCGACCCCGGCGGCGACGAGTACGCGCGGGTTGACCACGCCGCAGCCGCCGAGTTCGATCCAGCCCTCGCTGGAGCAGGTGCGGCACGGGTTGTCCGGGTCGCCCACCGAGGCGCCGCGGCACACGAAGCACTCCATGTCCACCTCGGCCGACGGCTCGGTGAAGGGGAAGTAGGAGGCGCGGAAGCGGGTGCGCAGGCCCTCGCCGAACATGGACCCGACGAAGGCGTCGATGGCGCCGCGCAGGTGGGCCATCGTGATGCCCCTGTCCACGACCAGGCCCTCCAGCTGGTGGAAGACCGGGCTGTGGGTGGCGTCCAGCTCGTCGGTGCGGAAGGTCTTGCCGGGCGCGACCACGTAGACGGGCAGCTCGCGGGAGAGCAGCGCGCGGACCTGCACCGGCGAGGTGTGGGTGCGCATGACCATGCCGGAGTCCCCGCCGTCGGGGCCCTCCACGAAGTAGGTGTCCTGCATGGTGCGGGCCGGGTGGTCGGGCTGGAAGTTGAGGGCGTCGAAGTTGAACCACTCCGCCTCGACCTCGGGGCCCTCCGCGATCTCGAAGCCCATGCCGACGAACACGTCGGCCATGCGCTCGGCGACGGTGGTCAGCGGGTGGCGGGCGCCGCGCGGGGCCCGGTCCCAGGGCAGGGTGACGTCGACCCGCTCCTCGACGAGGACGCGCTCGTCGCGTTCGGCCTCCAGGACGGCCTGGCGCTCCTTGACGGCCTGGCCCACGTCGCGGCGGGCACCGCCGACGCGCTTGCCCGCCTCGGCCTTGGCGGCAGGGGGCAGCGCCCCGATCTCCCGGTTGGCCAGGGCCAGCGGGGACCGGTCGCCGGCGTGGGCGAGGCGGACCTCCTTGAGTTCGGCGAGGTCCTTTGCCGCGGCGATGGCGGCCAGTGCCTCCTCGCGCATGCGGGCGACCTCGTCGGGGTGCAGGGGGGTCACCTCGACCGGGTCGAAGGAATTGTTCGGTGCAGACATGGTTGGTCACCTCACCGTCGCGTCCCCGTGCAGGGAGGGGCGCGCGGTGGTCACGGTCCGCCGTGGGGCGGACGAGGCCGACAGGGAAGGCACAGGGATGTCGGGCGCGCACGCGGAGCGGTCCACTCACCGATCCCGGGCACGCCGTGGAGCCCACCGGGGACGTGGAGGGTCTGAGGGGCTCAGACGAACTCGGGCGTCCCGGCGGGCATGGTAAATCGGAACTCGGCGCCGCCGCTGGGGGCGCGTCCGACGGTGATCGTGCCGCCGTGGGCCTCGACGAGGCCCTTGACGATGAACAGCCCGAGGCCGGTCCCGCTCCGGCGCTTGCTGCGCCAGAACTGGCGGAAGACGCGCGGAATGGTCTCGGGCGCTATGCCCTGGCCTTCGTCGCGCACCGACACCGCTGCTCCTCCTTCACACGGCTCGATCACGATACTGACAGTACCAGCGCCGTGCCGCACCCCGTTTTCGACGAGGTTGGAGAGGATCTGCTGGATCTTGTCGGGGTCCAGCCACATCTGCGGGAGCCCCTCGCGCGTCTCGACCCGGAAGCGCTCCTCGGACTCCCCCGCGGCGACGCGCCCGGCGACGACCCGGCGCACCACCTCGGTGACGTCGACGACCTGGCGGCGCACCTCGATGCGCCCGGACTCTATGCGGGAGACGTCGAGCAGGTCGTGGATGAGCCGGGTGACGCGGTCGGCGTCCGCGTTGACGGTCTCCAGCATGAACAGCTTCTGCTTGTCGGTGAGCCGTTCCCACTTGGTGAGCAGGGTGGAGGTGAAGCCTTTGACGCTGGTCAGCGGGGAGCGCAGCTCGTGGGCGACCTCCGAGACGAGGTCGGCGCGGCTGCGCTCGGCGCGGGTGGAGGCGTCGCGCAGGGTGACGACCAGGCGGACGAGGTCGCCGCCGGGGCGGGCGCGCACGTAGCGGGCGGCGACGAGGATCTCGCGGTCGTCGGGCAGGTACAGGGCGCGCTCGGTCTGGCGGGTGCGGCCGCGGTCGCCCCCGTAGGGGTCGCTGGCCTCCCACCAGTCGTTGCCGTCGGCGCCGACCAGGGGCAGGGCGGCGCGGAAGTCGCGGCCCAGGGCCGCGGCGGCGGGGATACCGGTGAGCTGGGCGGCCTGGGCGTTGCAGAGGACGACACGGCCGCGGGCGTCGGCGACGACGACGCCGTCGGGCAGGTCGTCCACGTGCAGGGAGCTGCTTCCGGGCACGGTGTCGCCCGCGTCCCACAGCGGTGCGGGGGTCCTGTCGCCTCCGGTGCCGTCGTCCGGGGGGGTGTCGGAACGGTGTGCGCTCCCTCCGCCCTCCACCGGGTGATCCACCTGTCGGCCGCTGCCCACGACTCTCCCCGCTCCCCTTGTAGGTCCGCGGACGCAGGGCCTCTGCACCCGCGCGCCGCCGACCGATGGCGCCGGCATCCGCGACCACCACCGCAGATCTACCCGGCACCTCTGTCCGGTACGCCTCTTGAACAGGGATCTCCGCCCACGTCGGGGGCGGGGGGCGCATCGGGGGGCGCCACCGTGATCCCGCTCAGACCCTATCGGCACCGGGGCCCCGTGCACGTGCATTTGCCAATGCGGACGGCGGGTCCGTGTCGGAAATCCCCGCGCGGGCCCCTCAGGCGCGCCGCTGCTGGCGCGCGGTGGTGTACAGGCACACCGCCGCGGCCGTCGCCAGGTTCAGGCTCTCGGCCCCGCCGTAGATGGGGACGCTGACCGCGCCGTCCGTCAGGCGGACGGTCTCCTCCGGCAGGCCCCAGGCCTCGTTGCCGAAGACCCAGCCGACCGGGCCGTCCAGGTCCCCGCCGTCGGCGACCCCGTGCAGGTCCCGCGGCCCGCCGCCGTCGGCGGCCCAGACCCGGGCGCCGCGCCCGCGCAGGAAGTCGATCGCGCCCGCCACCGGGACGCCCACCACGATCGGCAGGTGGAACAGGCTTCCGGCGGACGCCCGCACGCACTTGCCGTTGTAGGGGTCCACCGAGGCGTCGGTGAAGATGACCACGTCGGCTCCGGCGGCGTCGGCGGTGCGCAGTACCGTCCCTGCGTTGCCCGGATCGCGGACGTGGGACAGGACCGCCGCCAACCGGACGTCCCCGACCCTGTCCAGGGGGACGTCGACGAACTCGCAGACGGCGATGACGCCCTGCGGGGTGACGGTCTGGGCCAGCTCGGTCATGACGTCGAGGCTGACCCGGTGGACCGGGACGCCCGCCGTCTGGGCGGCGTCCATCAGGTCCAGGTGGCGCTGCATGGCCTCGGTCGTGGCGTACACCTCGACGACGCCGGGGGCGGTCCCGCCGTAGGGGGACCGCCCGGCACCGCCCGCGGCGGCCAGTGCTTCGCGCACGGCCTGCGGCCCCTCGGCGAGGAAGCGCCGCTCGCGTTGGCGGAAGGTGCGTTTGGCGAGCCGCCGAACCCCCTTGATCCTGGGTGACCGGACACTCGTGAACTCGTGGCTCGCCATCGCTCTACCCGTCAGACTCCGTGTGGAACCGGTCAGGCCGCGGCCTCGGCCGGCAGGGCCTTCTTGGCGGTCTCCACCAGGGCCGCGAAGGCGGCCTCGTCGTTGACGGCCAGCTCGGCCAGCATGCGGCGGTCGACCTCGATACCGGCCAGCTTCAGGCCCTGCATGAAGCGGTTGTAGGTGAGGCCGTTGGCGCGGGAGGCGGCGTTGATCCGCTGGATCCACAGACGACGGAACTGGCCCTTGCGGTCCTTGCGGTCGCGGTAGGCGTAGGTCATCGAGTGGAGCATCTGCTCCTTGGCCTTGCGGTACAGGCGCGAACGCTGACCGCGGTAGCCGCTCGCCCGGTCGAGAACGACCTTGCGCTTCTTCTTGGCGTTGAGAGCCCGCTTCACGCGTGCCACTGTGACTCCCTCTTGTGTGTTCCGGCGCGCGGGGCGCGCCGACCGGCCCGGCTCCCAGGAGCCCGGCGACCGGATTCGCTTCTGAATGGTCCCGCCCGGCGGCCGTCACCCCGCCCGTGGGCGCGGGGGCTCTTCCGGTGGGAGGGGAAGGTTCGCGGACTACTTGCCGAGAAGCTTCTTGATGAACTTCGCGTCCGCGGGGGCGAGCACGGCCTCGTTGCTCAGCTTGCGCTTGCGCTTGGAGGTCTTGTGCTCGAGGATGTGGTTCTTGTTGGCACGGCGGCGCATGATCTTGCCAGAGCCGGTGACCTTGAAGCGGTCCTTGGCCCCACTGTGGGTCTTGTTCTTCGGCATGTCGCCGTCGTCTCCTACTCCGTCGGCGTGTCGGTCCGCGCACGGGGCGAGGACGACACGGTTCTTCCGCCGCTACGGCGGGATCCCTGAGCGCCGGAACGCAACGCTTCCGGGGTGTTCGAGCACAGCCCACCCCACCACCCGGTCCCTTCCGGTGGCCGGGCGGTGGGGGACTTCCCCGAAGCCGCTAAGCCTGTTCGGCGGACTCCTGCGGGCGGCGGGCCTTGTCCCCCGCCGCGGCCGCGCGGGCCTCGGCCTTGTGCTCGGACCGCCGCTTGTGCGGGCCGATCACCATGACCATGTTGCGGCCGTCCTGCTTGGGCTGCGACTCCACGGTGCCAAGATCCTGGACGTCCTCGGCGAGCCGCGCCAGCAGGCGGCGGCCCAGCTCCGGACGGGACTGCTCGCGGCCACGGAACATGATCGTCACCTTGACCTTGTCCCCGCTCTTGAGGAACCGCACCACGTGACCCTTCTTGGTCTCGTAGTCGTGCGGGTCGATCTTCGGGCGGAGCTTGATCTCCTTGATGATCGTGTTCGACTGGTTCTTACGGGCTTCGCGGGCCTTGACCGCTGACTCGTACTTGAACTTGCCGTAGTCCATCAGCTTGGCGACCGGCGGGCGCGCGGTCGGCGCGACCTCGACGAGGTCGAGGTCCGACTCCTGGGCGAGGCGCAGGGCGTCCTGCACGGAGACGATTCCGACCTGCTCGCCGTTGGGTCCGACCAGGCGGACCTCTGGCACCCGGATGCGGTCATTGATGCGGGGCTCGGCGCTGATGAGACCCCTCCCTAGCTTTCTCGGATTACCTGGGACCGGCCGCCCCTGATTGGAACGGCCTGCTGGGTCGGCCCGCCCGTCTCCAGCGGTTGGACCGACCGCGTCGGGGTCCTCCTGGAAAAGCGAAAACCCCGCCAGCGTGTGCAAGCGGGGTAGATCCGGCGGACGGCACGACGATCCGGGTGCAGGTCAGGGCCGTGTACACGGCGTCCCGTCGCTGTCGCACCGGACCGGGCCGACTCGGTGAACCCGCCCGGGCGTGGCCCGACGGGTGGGAGGATCATCTCCGCTTGCGGTTCCAGTGTGACAGGCACACCGGACCAAGTCGATATCTCATGTTACCAGCCGGGCGGACCGGCCGGGTCCGCCCCGTTCAGGCGGCGGCGCGTCGGACCAGCTCGGCCTCGCCCGCGGCGCGCATCGCCTCCACCGGCACCCGCTCCCGCCCCGTCATCAGGCGGACCTGGGCCACGGCCTGGTGCAGCAGCATGGGGAAGCCGCCCACGACCCGGCCGCCGGCCTCGGCGACCCGCCGGGCGGCGGTGGTGGGCCAGGGGGCGTAGACCACGTCGAACAGGTCGGCGCCGCTCTCGGCCAGCGGTTCGGCCAGTCCGTCGGCCGCCCCCGGGGGCAGGGAGGAGACGACGAGGTCGACGCCGAGGTGGGGTTCCGCCTCGGCCAGCGGGGCCACCTCGATCCGGTGCCCCAGCCGCTCTGCGGCGGCGGCCACCGGACCGGCCCGGGAGGCGTCCCGGACCAGGACCGTGACCGGGTCGGTGAGCCCGAGTGCGCGCAGGGCGGCCAGGGCCGAGGCCGCGGTGGCGCCCGCGCCCAGGATGGCCGCGCTGCGGGGGGCGTCCACCCCCGCCTCGGCCAGGGCTGCGACGATGCCCTCGACGTCGGTGTTGTGGGCGGTCCAGCCCGCCTCCCCGCGCACCAGGGTGTTGGCACCGCCGACGCGGACGGCCAGGTCCTGGACGCGGTCGGCGAGCTCCAGCGCCCGCCGCTTGAGGGGCATGGTCAGGGACAGCCCGGCCCATTCCGGGCCGAGCCCGGCGAGGAAGGGCTCCAGCCCCTCCTCGCCGCACTCGTGCAGCCCGTAGGACCAGTCGTCCAGGCCCATCGCGGCGTAGGCGGCGGTGTGCAGGACCGGCGAGAGCGAGTGGGCGATCGGCGAGCCCAGCACCGCGGCACGCATCAGCCGCCGCTCCAGTTCTCCATGAACTCCTGCTTGAGCAACTCGAACTCGGCCTCGCTGTCGGTGAACTCGGTGACGCCGTTCTCCGGGTCGGTGGCCACGAAGTACAGCCAGGGGCCCTCCGCGGGCTCCAGCGCGGCCTCGATGGCGTCCTCCCCCGGTGCGACGAACGGTCCCGGCGGCAGACCCGGCTTGTGGTAGGTGTCGAACCCGCTGGTGTCGGCGGCGCAGGCGGCGAGCTGGTCGTTGTTGAGCGCGATGCCGTACTCGCCGATGGCGTAGAAGCAGGTGCTGTCCATGCCGAGGTTCATGTCGATGTCGAGGCGGTTGTAGATCACCCGGGAGACCTTGGGCATGTCCTCCTCGCCGCCGCTCTCGGCCTGGACGATGGAGGCGACGGCCATGATCTCGTCGGGGGTGAACCCCATCTCCTCGGCGCGCTCCTCCAGACGGAGTTCCTCGGCCGTCGTGTTGAACTGCCCGACCATGGTCCTGAGCATGGTCAGCGCGTCGGTGTCGGGGTCGAACATGTAGGTGGAGGGGAACAGGTACCCCGCGGCCTCGCCCTCGGCGTACTCGGGCAGGCCGAGTTCGTCGGGACGGGAGTGGGCCTCCTCCAGCTCCTCGTAGGGGACCCCGGTCTCCTCCGAGAGCTTCTCCAGGGCCTGCTCGTTGCGCAGCCCCTCGGCGATGGTGACGCGGCCTCCCAGACGGTTGGCGGGGTCCAGCAGGGCGCGCACGGCGTTGTCGGCGCTCATGCCCAGGGCCAGGGAGTAGCTGCCCGGGACCAGGCCCTGGCCCAGCTCGTCCTCCGGCAGGTCCTCCAGGGCGTTGGTGAACGCCCTGGGGCTGGCCACCACGCCCAGGTCGGTCAGGCCCTGGCCGACGCTGAGCCCGCTCTGGTTCTCCTGGATGACGTAGACGACCTCGCCGCTGCCCTCACCGTTGAAGTCGGGGGGGAAGACGTAGGTGCGCATCACGAAGAACCCGCCGCCGCCGACGGTGGCGATGAGTGCCAGGACGAGCAGGATCATCATGCCCTTGCCGCGCCGCTTGGCCCGGCGGCCCTCCGGCGTGCGCTGCTGCTGGGCCAGGCGGGCGCGTTTGAGCTCCTTGGCCTTCTTCCGACTGCTGCGGCCGCCGCCGTAGGCTTCGGCGATGTCGGACAGGGCCGGTTCTTCGTAGTCGTAGTCGTCGTCCGCGGGCTCCGCCTCGGCGGCCTCCCGGGGTTCCTCCTCGGGCTCCTCCTCGCGGCGTCCGCGCTTGCGGCCCCCGCGCCGGGTGCCGCCGGCACGGCGGCCGCGGCCCCGACCGCGGCGGCCGGCGGGCTCCTCGTCGTCGGCCCCGTCGGTGAACCCGGTGTCCTCGGCTTCGGGCACATCCTCGGGCTCCTCGTCCGCGGCGGCACCGCGGCGGCGCCGGGAACGGGGGGCCTCGTCCGGTTCGCCTCCTCTGCGGGAGCGCCGGGAGCGCGGGCGCGCCTCCTCCTCGGCCGGAGCGGCGAAGGTGTCGGCCGGCCCGTCGGCGAACGCATCGGTCTCGTAGGAGCCGGTGTCGTAGGAGCCCGCGTCGTGGGATCCGGTGTCGCGGGCGCTCCCCCCGAACGATCCCGTGTCGTAGGAGCCCGTGTCGTAGGAGCCGGTGTCGCGGGCGCTCCCCCCGAACGATCCCGTGTCGTAGGAGCCCGCGTCCTGGGGCGGGGCCTGGGCCCGGCGGGCGCGGCGGCCCCGGGGCGGGGCGTCCGCGATGAAGGCGCCGCCTTCCGCGGGGGGCTCCTCCACCGGGCCGCGTCGGCGGCGGCCGGAACGGCGGGGCTCCTCGACGGGCTCGGACGCCTCCTCGGCGGCGCCGCCGCGGTGGCGGCGGCCCCGGCGCGGGGTGGAGTCGAAGGCGCCGGTGTCGGAGTCGTCCCCGCCGCGGGCGCGGCGCGGCCGCGTGTCCTCGTCACTCAGGGCGGCGAACGCGCCGGTGTCGGCGGAGCTGTTCACGCCGGGGAAGGCGACGGCGTCGAACGCGCCGGTGTCCGCGGGCAGGTCGTCCAGGAAGCCGGGCTCCTCGTCGCGGCGTCCTCGCTTGCGGCCGCGCCCGCGGCGCTGGGGTTCCTCGGTGCCGCCACGGCGGGCGCGGCGGCCCGCACGCGGTTCGTCCTCGGCGGGAGCGGGCGGCTCGGGGTCGGGTTCGGGCCGCGTGCGCCCACGGCGGGCGCGGCGCGGCTCGTCCTCGGCGGAGGGGCCGGGAGCCGCGGGCGAGCCCAGCCCGGCCAGGGCCGCCAGCGCGTCCTGGGTGGGGTCGGCGGCGGGCGGCCGCTCGGGACCCCCGGGGCCGCCCGGGCCGGCGTCCCGCGAGCGCCCGGCGCCGGAGCGCGCCGCGCGGCCGCCGCGCAGCGCGTCGGCGGCACCGCCGCGGCGCGGCGGTCCGGCGGGGGGCTCCTGGCCGCGGGCCGAGGCGCCCGGGCTCAGCGGGTCGTACTCCTGGTCGGGGCGGGGGGCGTAGCGGGGGGTTCGGAACTCACCGGTCGGGGGGCCCGGGCGCCGGGGGCCGGCCTCTCCGGGCTCGGCCCACGGGGAGCCCTCCTGCCGGGCGCGTCGGCCGCGCGCGGGGGCGGGGCCGCCCAGCGGGTCGTAGTCGCGACCGCTGTCGCGGTCGGCACGTCCACGAGAGGGATCGTCGGGGTAGTCATCCCTGTCGTTCATGATTCTCCCTGGCTGGAGCGGACGATCTCGCCCGGGGGCCGGCCTGTCGACCGTTCCTGGTCCAAGGCGCTCTGGAGGAGGACCGTGGCCGCCGCCTGGTCGATGACCGTTCGACGGGCGCGACCGCCCTTGGCGCCCTTCTTACTGAAGGAGGCTCCGGAGAGCAGGTGTCCCTGCGCGGTCACCGTGGTGAGGCGTTCGTCGACCAAGCGGACGGGGACGGGGTGCAGGAGCCCGGCGAGCGCCGTCGCGAACTCCCGGGCCGACCGGGCCGCCGGCCCCTCCTCTCCTGACAGAGAGGCAGGGTAACCCACGACGACCTCCCGCGCCTCCCGCTCCAGGACCAGCAGGGCGATCCTGTTCTTGTCGCCCCTGCCGCGCGGGATCGTCTCCAGCGGGCTGGCGAGCGTGCCGGAGGGGTCGCTGACGGCCACGCCGATACGGGCGTTGCCCGGGTCGACGGCCAGGCGCACACCGTTCCTCACGAGGAGCGCCCCCCTGCTCGGGGGAGGCGGCACGGGCGGGCCGTCCCGGTACGGGTACGGCACCGCGATGGGAAAATCCTCGACACGGTGGTCCTGTTCGTCAGGTGGATCGCGGGAACTCCGCGCAGACAGCCGTGCGATCGGCTGTGACGCGCCACAGTATGCCCGATTCGATGACTGTACGCAGCCTGGGTCACCCGGAGCGGTCGTAGGGCCGCGGTCCGGACGGCCGGTCCGCCGCCGCACGGGGCGCGGGGCGGTCGTGGGGGCCGAATCCGAGTGTAAGTCACCCGAATCCCCCGTCACGGCGGTGAACGTCCGGGCACGGCCTGGGCCGGGTGCGCGGACGACCGCATCTGTCCGGATCGTCACAGGTCGTGATGTTACCCGGCAATGTACACCACGCTGAGTAACCACGCCCGTGTTGTGAAGGCCACGCCGGGGACGGCGGCCGGATGGGGGCGCCGCCCCGGCGGTGTCCTCGGCGGATCCCCGCGACGGCCGGCGGGGGCACGGCGGGTCCTCGGGCCCACGGCCTCGGACCCGCCGTCCCGCGCGAAGGTTCGGCGGGGACCCGGTGTCAGGCGTCAGGCACCCGCGACGCGGGCCTCCACCGCCCGCAGGGCCTCGTCGACCCTGGCGGCGTCGGTGCCGCCGCCCTGGGCGATGTCGGGCTTGCCGCCGCCACCGCCGCCGAGCGCGCGGGCCGCCACGCCCACCAGGTCGCCGGCCTTGATCCCGGCCTTCTGCGCCGCCTTGTTGACCGCGATGACCACGACCGGGCGGTCCTTGGGCACGGAGGTCAGCGCCACCACGGCGGGCTCGGCCTCGCCCAGGCGGCCGCGCACGTCGGCGGCCAGGGCGCGCAGCTCGTCGCCGCCGGTGCCCTCGGGGGCCTGCTCGGCCACGACCAGCGCGGGGCCGTGGCGGCGGGCCTTCTCCGCGATGGAGCCCGCGGCCTGCAGGACCTGCGCGGCGCGCATCTTCTCGATCTCCTTCTCGGCGGCGCGCAGCCGGGAGATGATCGAGTCGATGCGCTCGGGCAGTTCCTCGCGCGGGGCCTTGAGCTGGTCGGACAGGCGGCCGACCAGCGCCGACTCCTTGGACAGGCGCTTGAATGCGTCCACGCCGACCGCCGCCTCGACCCGGCGCACACCGGAGCCGATGGAGGACTCGCCCAGGAGCTTGACGATGCCCAGCCGCGCCGTGGAGGACACGTGGGTGCCGCCGCACAGCTCGACGGAGTAGTCGCTCATCTCCACGACGCGGACGCGGTCGCCGTACTTCTCGCCGAACATGGCCAGGGCGCCCATCTTGAGGGCCTCGTCGAGGCTCTTCTCCTCGGTGCGCACCGCGATGTCGCCGGACAGGACGGTGTTGACCTCCTCCTCGACCTCGGACAGCCGGGACTCGCCCAGGGCGTTGTCGGCGGTGAAGTCGAAGCGCAGGCGGCCCGGGCTGTTCTCCGAACCGGCCTGGCCCGCCGACGGGCCCAGCGAGTTTCGCAGCGCCGAGTGGATGAGGTGGGTCGCCGAGTGGGAGCGCTCGATGGCGTGGCGGCGGCCGGTGTCGATCGCGGCGTGCACGGTGTCGTCCACGGTGATCTCGCCCGCGCGGACGGTGCCCCGGTGGACGAACAGGCCCGGCAGGGGCTTCTGCACGTCCTCGACGTCGACGATCGCACGCCCGTCGACGGTGAGGGTGCCGGTGTCGGCCAGCTGGCCGCCGCTCTCGGCGTAGAACGGGGTGCGGTCCAGGACGATCTCGACCTTCTCGCCCTGGCGCGCGGCGGGCGAGGAGACCCCGCCGACCACGATGCCGCGGACCGCCGACTCGCTCTGGACGTCGGTGTATCCGAGGAAGTCGGTGGCGCCCGCGCCCTCCAGCAGCTGCGCGTACAGGGAGATGTCCGCGTTGCCGAGCTTCTTGGCCTTGGCGTCGGCCTTGGCGGTGTCCTTCTGCCGCTGCATCAGCTCGCGGAAGGCCGTCTCGTCCACGGTCAGGCCCTGCTCGGCCGCCATCTCCAGGGTGAGGTCGATGGGGAAGCCGTAGGTGTCGTGGAGCTGGAAGGCGTCGGAACCGGAGAAGACGGTGCCGCCCGCGTGGCGGGTGCGCTCGGCCGCGCGGGTGAACAGGGCGGTGCCCGAGCGCAGGGTGTCGGCGAAGTTCGCCTCCTCGGTGTCGATGACACCGTGGATGACGTCGGCCTTGTCGAGCAGGTCGGGGTAGATGTCCTTCATCGCGTCGATGCTGACCGCGGTGAGGTCGTGCATGTACGCGGTGTCGGTGCCCGAGAGCAGGCGCATGTTGCGGATGGAGCGGCGCAGGATGCGGCGCAGGACGTAGCCCGCCTTCTCGTTGCCCGGCTTGACGCCGTCGCCGACCAGCATGACGGCGCTGCGGACGTGGTCGGCGACCACGCGCAGCAGGACGTCCTGCTCGTGGCCGTCGCCGTAGCGGACCCCGGCCAGCTCGGCGGCGCGCTGCAGGACGCGGCCGATGATGTCGGTCTCGTAGATGTTGTCGACGCCCTGCAGGACGGCGGCCAGCCGCTCCAGGCCCATGCCGGTGTCGATGTTCTTCTTGGGCAGCTCGCCGAGGATCGGGAAGCCGGACTTGTCGCCGCCCTCGCCCCGCTCGTACTGCATGAAGACGAGGTTCCAGATCTCGATGTAGCGGTTCTCGTCCGCCTCGGGGCCGCCCTCGGCTCCGTACTCGGGGCCGCGGTCGTAGAAGATCTCGGAGCAGGGGCCGCAGGGTCCGGGGACGCCCATCGACCAGTAGTTCTCCTCCATCCCCATCCGCTGGATGCGCTCGGGGCGCACGCCCACCTTGTCGCGCCAGATCGCCGCGGCCTCGTCGTCGTCGAGGTAGACGGTGACCCAGAGCTTCTCCGGGTCGATGCCGAAGCCGCCCTGCTCGACGGGGGTGGTGACCAGCTCCCACGCCAGCGGGATCGCCTGCTCCTTGAAGTAGGCGCCGAAGGAGAAGTTGCCGAGCATCTGGAAGAAGGTGGCGTGCCGGGAGGTCTTGCCCACCTCCTCGATGTCCTTGGTGCGGATGCACTTCTGGACGCTGGTGGCGGTCTCGTACGGCGGAGTGCGCTGGCCCAGGAAGTAGGGCTTGAAGGGGACCATGCCTGCGGGCACCAGCAGCAGCGTGGGGTCTTCGGCGATGAGGCTTGCCGAGGGCACCACGGTGTGTCCGTTCTTCTCGAAGAAACTGAGGAAGCGGCGCGCGATCTCTGCCGTCTCCATTGATGCCCTCCTGTGCTCGGCTCCGCCGCCCTCGGCGGGCCCGTCCCTGCCCGGGACCTGGTTGCGGGTGGTCGTTCGGTGGCCCAATGGTAGGGGGACGACCACGCGGGTGCTTGCGGTTCTGTCCTCGGCACCGCCCCCGGCGGGGACGGCCGACCCGGTCCCGCCCTGTTCACGACAACGCCGGGACCTCTGTTGTTCCAAGGCTATCGCCGTCGGGCACCGGGAGGCGCCGCGGCGGCCGGACCCGGGCGGCGGCGGTGGGGACGGCGGCGGACGGCGGGCCGACCGCGGCACGGGTGAACATCGGCGCCCGGACGGTGGTGTCCGTGCCGGGCGTGCGCGGGACGCCGGAACCGGACGCGGGCGGGGAGCCGGAGCCGCTCCCCGGAGAGGGTTCCCGGGAGGTCGTGGGACGCCCGGGCGGAGACGGTCGCACCCGGTCCGCCGATCCGGCTCAGGCTTCGGGGAGGGCGTCCCGGCCGCCGGGCGGCAGGGAGCGGGAGCGGCGGGGCGCGTAGACGCGCAGCAGCTCCTCCTCCTGGTCGCGGACGGCCGCGGCCAGGTCCTCGTTCAGCTCGCGCAGCGCACCCTTGTACTCGCCGACCCGGCCCTCCACGCGCTCGGCGATGCCGCCCGGCGTGAGGGCCCGGCGGGCCTGGTGGACGCGGTGCACGGCGTAGCCGCCCAAGGCGGCGCCGGCGGCGAGGTAGAGCAGTCTCCTGATCACCGGTTCTCCTTCCGGCGGCGGCCGCGCACGACCGCCAGGGCCCGGCGCTGTCCCAGCACCCGGCGGACCCCGTAGGACAGCGAGGCGGCCTTCACGAGCGGGCCGGTGACCACCGAGCGGGTCAGCGCGGTCATGGTGGCCACGTCCTCGCTGGTGGCCTGGGCGTTGGCGGTGATCTCCTCCACCCGCTCCAGGGAGGTGTTGGCGCGTTCGACCGTGGCGGCGACGTCGTCCATCAGGGGCGGGGTGCGGTCGCCCAGCTCCGAGACGACCGCTGTCGCGGCGTTGATGAGCTTGATCAGTTTGACGAGCGCCACGCAGATGAACGTGGCCAGCACCGCCCAGACCACCGCGGCGACGAGCGCGGCGACCTCTCCTCCGGTAAGCATGCGGGCTCCGTAAAGCGGATAGGGGTTACTTCGAGGGCCTGTGTGCGACGCGGTCCCCCGCGCGTGCGCCGGAGTGCGCCGGGGGCCGCCCGCCGTCGGCCGCGCTCCGGGGTGGGGGCGTCCGAACCGACGGGTTCCGGCCGACCATATCGCGTCAGGCCGACGGACGTGCGCGGGCCTCGCCGTGCGCGGCTCCGCGGTCGGCGGCCCGCGGCCGATGGCCGATGGAGGACGCGGGCGTCGACTCCGCCCCCCGGATTCGGGAGAATGACCCTGCAGCGGGATCTTCACTACGATGTCGGGACACTCCACCGCCACGTCGGCCCAGAAGCATCGCGACAGGACAACCATGAGCCCTCGTTCTCCTCGAGAGATCTCCGTACTGGTACCGGAACACCTCCCCCCGCTGTATCCGGACGACCCGGCACGGATAGGCCCCTACCTCGTCCTGGGGCGGCTGGGGCAGGGGGCGTCCGGGACGGTCTACGCCGCGGTCGACCCGGCGTCGCCCACCGCGGGCGAGCGGCTGGTCGCCGTGAAGGTCCTCAGGAGCCCGGTCGGGGACCGCGAGGCGCTGGTGCGGCGGTTGACCGCACTGGCACAGGTGGACCCGGCGCGCGTGGTGGTCCCCTCCGCGTTCGACGCCCGGGCCGACCGGCCCTGGCTGGCCATGCCGTACATGGAGGGGGAACGGCTCTCCCACCTGGTGACCAAGCGCGGCGGCCTGGGTACCGGCAAGCTCCTGGCGCTGGCCGTGGGCCTGGCCGAGGGCCTGTCCGCACTGCACGCCCGGGGCGTGGCGCACGGGTCGCTGAACCACGAACGGGTGCTGCTGGAGTCGCACGGCCCGCACATCATGGACTGCGCCGTCACCGACGCCGACGGGACGGGCGCGACCTGGCTGAGCCCGGAGCGGTTCGCCGGCGGGGAGGCCTCCCCTGCCGGCGACGTGTTCTCCTGGGGCGCGGTCACCGCCTACGCGGGCACGGGGCGGCTGCCCTTCGGCCCCGGCGAGCCCGGGGAGATCGCCGCGCGCGCCGCGGCGGGCGAGCACAACCTGACCGGGCTGCCCAAGGGGCTGGTGCCGGTGGTGTCCCGGGCCCTGGACCCCGAGCCGGGGGCGCGGCCCAGCCTGCACGAGGTGATCGGGTCGGTGCTGGCCGTCTGGCAGCGGGAGAACGGCCGGGAGGGCGCGGGGCCGCCGGACCGGGAGGAGCTGGCCGCCCTGATGGAACGGGAGTGGCGGGCGGTCGAACCGGCCCAGCGCGTGCCCCGGGTGATCCGCCTGGAGGGCCGCCCGTCCCGGGAGCGGTCCCCGAGGGTGCCGGTCGTGGTGGGCGCGGGGGTGCTCGCCGTGGCCCTGGTGGGCGCGGGCGTGTGGGGGGTCTCCCGGCTGGCGGGGACCTCCGACGACGAGGCCCTGGTGGCCGACACCGGGCTGGAGGAGGCCTCCCCCAGTCCCTCTCCGCAGGAGGAGCCCCGGACGCTGGTGGTCCGGTTCGACCCCGCCGAGCAGGAGAACGTCGTGGAGGGGCCGTGGGTGTTCACCCCGGTGGACCGCGACGACGAGCCGGTCCGGGGCCAGGGCGTGCCCACCCACCAGGACTGGGCGGCTCAGTGGGAGGAGGCCGGGGAGCCCGGGACCGCGGTGATCGACCCCGAGGCCGAGGTCCTGTGCGCCAAGTTCTGCGCCGCCCCCGACCACGTCTTCCTGGACGAGGAGGGGCGCGGCACCTGGGAGCTGACCGGCCGCGACTTCATCGACTACCTGTCCTGGGGCCCGGTGGTGATCGTGGAGGTGACCTTCTCCGAGGAGGAGGCCGCCGAGGGCGAGCCCCGGGAGATCGTCCAGGTCACCGAGCTGTTCACCGACTAGGCCCTGTTTTTTGGACCTCCGCTCCGCTCCGGTCCGCGTTCGGCGCCCCGGGGGGCGGGGACCCTCGGCCCCACGGGGACATCCCCGTTCCCCGGACACCCCCTCGGGGCCGGCAGAACCCCGCCGGCGCCTCACACCCCCGCGGGGCGGGTGGGGCGCCGGAGCCGGATCAGGGGTCCTGCGGGGCGGTGCGGCCGCCGCGCAGGACCTCCTTGATACGGCGCAGCACCTCGGAGACGCGGCGTTCGGCGCCGTGCTCGGTGGGGCGGTAGTACTCGCGGCCCACCAGGCCCTCGGGGGCGTGCACCTGGGGTGCGACGCCGCCGGGGTGGTCGTGGGCGTAGAGGTAGCCCCTGCCGTGGCCCAGCTCCTTGGCGCCCCTGGAGTGTCCGTCGCGCAGGTGGCGCGGGACCGGCCCGGCGTGCCCGGCGCGGACGTCGGCGATGGCCTCGCCGATGGCGGTGATCACCGCGTTGGACTTGGGCGCCACGCTGATGTGGATGACGGCCTGGGCGAGGTTGATGCGCGCCTCGGGCATGCCGACGAGTTCGACCGCCTGGGCGGCGGCCACGGCCGTCTGGAGCGCGGTGGGGTCGGCCATGCCGACGTCCTCGCTGGCGTGGACGACGAGGCGGCGGGCGATGAACCGGGGGTCCTCCCCCGCCTCGATCATGCGGGCCAGGTAGTGCAGGGCTGCGTCGGGGTCGCTGCCGCGCATGCTCTTGATGAACGCGCTGACGACGTCGTAGTGCTGGTCGCCGGAGCGGTCGTAGCGCACGGCGTGGCGGTCGACGGCCCGCTCGAGGTGGGCGGCGGTGATCTCGACCGGTTCGGCGGCGGGCGGCCCGGCCACCAGGGCCGCGGCCTCGAGGTAGGTGAGGGAGCGGCGGCCGTCTCCCCCGGCCAGCCGGACCAGGTCGGCGGCGGCCTCTCCGCTGAGGGTGTAGCGCCCGTCCAGTCCGCGCTCGTCGGTCAGGGCGCGCTCCAGCAGCCCCTGCACGTCGGCGTCGTCCAGGGGTTCCAGGGTGAGCAGCAGGGAGCGCGACAGCAGCGGACCGACCACGGAGAAGAAGGGGTTCTCGGTGGTGGCGCCGATGAAGCTGACCCAGCGGTTCTCCACCGCGGGCAGCAGGGCGTCCTGCTGGGTCTTGTTGAAGCGGTGGACCTCGTCGACGAACAGCAGCGTCCGGGTGCCGTGCATGCCCATCCGGCGGCGGGCCTCCTCGATGACCGCGCGCACGTCCTTGACCCCGGCGCTGACCGCGGACAGCTCCACGAACCGGCGCTTGGTCGCCCTGCTGACCACGGTGGCCAGGGTGGTCTTGCCGGTACCGGGCGGGCCCCACAGGAACACGGACATGGGCGCGTCGTCCTCGACCAGGCGGCGCAGCGGGCTGCCCTCGCCCAGCAGGTGGCGCTGGCCCATCACCTCGTCGAGGGTACGCGGCCGCATGCGCACGGCCAGCGGCTCCTGGCCTCTGGCGGCCTCGGAACCGGCATCGTCGAACAGCGTTGCGGACACCCGTCCAGGGTAGGCGGTGGCGCCGACCGCCGGGGCCGGTACGCGGGAGCGGCGGCCCCTCAGGCGGCCGGGCGGCGCATCCGGGCGATGAGGAGGGCGATGTCGTCGCCGCGCCCGGCGGGGGCCATCTCGGCCAGTGCGTGCGCGGCCCCCTCGGGGTCCTCGCAGTGCTCGGCGAGGGCGGCGCCGACCTTGTCCAGGCCGTCCTCCATGAGCACCTCGGAGCTCTCCACCAGCCCGTCGGAGCAGAGCAGCAGGGTGGAGCGCGGCTCCAGGACGCGGTCGGTCACGGGGTACACGGTGTCGGGGAGCACGCCCAGCGGCGGTCCGGTCTCGGGCTCCCACACCTCGAAGCCGTCGGGGCCGGCCAGGACGACGGGCGGCTGCCCGGCCCAGGCGGCCTGCATGGCGCCGGTGGACCGCTCCAGGACCAGGTAGCCGCAGGTGGCGAACACGATCTCGCCGGTGTCGCTGAGCAGCCGGTTGGTCTCGCCCAGGACGACGCCCGGGTCGGACTGGTTGCTGGCGTAGGCGCGGAAAGCGGCGCGGATCTGCCCCATCGCGGCGGCCGCCTCGACACCGTGGCCCTGCACGTCGCCGACCAGCAGGCCGACCCGGCCCCCGGGCAGTTCGACGACGTCGTAGAAGTCGCCGCAGATGCGCCAGTCGGCCCGGGAGGGCAGGTACTTGGTGGCGATGTCCAGGTCGGGGAAGCTGGCCACCTGGCGGGGCAGCATGCGCCGCTGCACGGCGTCGGCCAGTTCCAGCTCCGCCTGCTGGGCCTTGATGCGCTGGAGGGCCTGGCCGGCCAGTCCGGCGAAGGTGAGCATGAGCGCGCGCTCGTCCCGGCTGGCGTGGTGGGGGCGGTCCCACACCATCTGCCACACGCCCAGGGCGACCTTGCTGTCGCCGAAGATGGGCACGGTCGCCCAGGCCTGGGCCTTGGAGTCGTTGTGGCGCATGAGGTCGACGGCGGCGGGGAAGCGGCTGACGACCTCGGCGCGGCTCTCGAAGAAGCGGGGCTGGCGGTCCTGGATGACCGCTCCCATGGGGTAGTTGGTGTCACTGGCGCTGCGGCCGTCGATGAGGTCGGTGTTGCCTCGCCCCCGGGCCCCGGGCGAGGCGCGCAGCAGGCCGTCCTCCACGTACATGGCCGCGGCCGTGTGGCCGCCGAAGATCGGCAGGAACTCCTCGCTGAGCAGGTCCATGACCTTGTCCACGGTGGTGGCCGAGACGAGCTTGGAGGACAGCTCGGTGACCAGGCGGCCGTGCTCGGCCTCGGTGCGGCGGCGGTCGGCCAGGCGGCGGACCAGCTGGACGTGCTCGGTGACGTCGTCGACGATGCCGACGAGGCGGTCGGGGTCGCCGGGCACGAACCGGGCGCGCACGTGCAGGGAGCGCTCGTCGCCGAGGCGGTCGAAGACCCGGAAGCGCTGCTCGTAGTCGCGTCCGGCGAAGGAGGCCGACATGGCGTCGCGGACCCGGGCGATGTCGTCGGGGTGGACGCGCTCCAGGATGCGGTCCAGTTCGCGGTCCTCCCCGGCCAGCAGCGAGCCGAGCGGGGTGGGGCCGAAGAGCTCGCGCAGTCGGCCGCTGCCCAGGTCCAGGCTCCACAGGACGGAGTCGGAGTTGTCGGTGCGCAGCTCGCCGATGACCCGCAGGTCGGCCTCTTCGGTGGACAGGACGTGCACGAGGACGACGGCGGTGTCCTCGTCCACCGGCCGTACCTCGGCCTCGGCCAGGCAGGAGGCCTTGGCGGTGACGCGGAGCCGCAGGCGGCGGCGCGGGCGGCCGTTCGGGGACTCCCGGCGGGCCAGGGCCTCGCGGTGGAAACGGGCGGCGCGGCCGTCGTCCCCGTCGAGCAGTTCGTGCCAGCGGCGGCCCGCCAGGTCGTCGGCCGCGCGGTCCACGAGTGCCCGGAAGGCGAGGTTGGCGTGGCGGATCGAGCCGTCGGCCGCGGTGAGCACCATGGGCTCGGGCGCGTGGAGGAACGCCCCGGCGAGCACGCCCTCCGAAGCACCGCCTACAGCACGTTCTTCGTTCACGGACTCAATCCTCATGTCGTCTCGGACGTCGCATCCGTGCCCGGGCACGGTCACCCCTGCGAACATTCCGATTCGGCTCATTCTAATGTCGGGGGCGGTGCGGTCTCCGGGGGGCGCCTTCGGGCGGCCGGTGCCACCGCCCGCCCGGATCACCCGTGCGACCTCGTGCGACACGGGTCGGCGGGGTCCACCGGTGTGGGGATGCTCGGCACACGGGGCCTACGGGCCGTCGGGGGCCGGGGTCCCGGGACACGAATCGTTACGTTCGCGTGACTCGATGGCACAGAAGGCACTCCACCACCATTTCCGCCCACCGGTCCGACGAGGCCCCCGTCGTGCCGCGCGACCACTCCCGAGGATGCGGGCACCTGGTGGGGAAGGGTGATTCGCCCCCAACGGTAGGGGATGCGGGGGCCGGGCGCATCCACAGGGGTCACACGAGGCCATGTTCGGCCAGGTTTTTCCGAAAAAGCCGAGAGATTCCCTCCCCCGGGTCCCCTATGACCGTTTCCTGATGAATTCGAAACCGAAAGAAGGAATCCACCGGACCGCGGGAGATCACCCGCTTCCGGCGCCGGGCTCCCGGGACGGGCGAATCCGCTGGTCCGCCCTGTGGGCCGACGCCTCCCTGGGCGCCGGCGGAGGCGATCCGCGCCGGAAGCCGTACCCGGCGCGGGGGCGGTTCCTCTCGGGGCCCTGGCGCCCGAGTCCCCCGGGCCCGGCGGGGGAGAGGCCGTGGCGGTCGTGTACCGGCCACGGCCTCCGGGTCCGGGGAGGCGGGCGGTGGCGGACCCGCGGCGGGCTCCTGGATCCGGTCCGCGGCCGCCCCGGAGGGTCGGCCGCCGCCCCCGCCGGCCGCCCGCGTTCCGCCGCTCCGGCACCTCCCCCGGGAGGGCGCGGGCCCCGGAGCGCCCCCGCGTGCCGCTCCGCCGGGGAGGGCGTCCCGGTGGGAGGCCGCGCGGATCCGGGGCGGGGCGGCGGGCCGGGGCCGCGCCTCCTACTTCTTCTGCTCCCCCGGGGGCACGACCGACCGGATGTGGACGTCGCGCAGCTGCTTGTCGGAGACCGCGGAGGGCGCGCCCATCATCAGGTCCTGGGCGTTCTGGTTGAGCGGGAACGCGATGGTCTCGCGGATGTTGGGCTCGTCCGCCAGGAGCATGACGATGCGGTCCACACCCGGGGCGATGCCGCCGTGCGGCGGGGCGCCGAACTTCAGGGCCTTGAGCATGCCGCCGAACTCGGCCTCGACGGCGTCCCTGTCGTACCCGGCGATGTCGAAGGCCTTGTACATGATCTCGGGCGAGTGGTTCCGGATCGCACCCGAGGACAGCTCCACACCGTTGCAGACGATGTCGTACTGCCAGGCGAGGATGTCCAGCGGGTCCTGGTTCTCCAGGGCCTCCAGGCCGCCCTGCGGCATCGAGAACGGGTTGTGGCTGAACTCGATCGTGCCCTCGTCCGAGCGCTCGAACATCGGGAAGTCCACGATCCAGCAGAACCGGTAGGCCTTCTCCTCGAAGTGCCCGGCGCGCTTGCCCGCCTCGACCCGGACCGGGGCCATGATGCGGTTGATCTCCGCCTCGTCCTCGCTCGCGCAGAAGAACAGGCCGTGGCCCGGTCCGGCGCCCAGAGCGGACAGCAGCTCGTCGGAGACCTCCGTGACGAACTTGGCGATGGGGCCGGTCAGCTCGCCGTTCTCCCCGACCTTCAGCCAGGCCAGGCCCTTGGCCCCCTGCTCGACCGCGAAGTCGCCGATGCCGTCGAAGAACTTGCGCGGCTGGCCGCCGACCCCGGGCACCGCCAGGGCGCGCACCTTCTTGCCGGCGAAGGCCCGGAAGTCGGTCTTGCCGAACAGCTCGGTGACGTCCTGCATCTTCATCGGCACCCGCAGGTCCGGCTTGTCGGTGCCGTACCACCGGAGGGCGTCCCGGTAGGCGATGCGCGGGTACGGGGAGGTGATCTCCCAGCCCTGGGAGAACTCGCGGAAGACGTCGGTCATGACCTTCTCGATGACCTCGAAGACGTCCTCCTGCTCGACGAAGCTCATCTCGACGTCGAGCTGGTAGAACTCGCCCGGGGAGCGGTCGGCGCGGCTGTCCTCGTCGCGGAAGCAGGGCGCGATCTGGAAGTAGCGGTCGAACCCGGCGATCATCAGCAGCTGCTTGAACTGCTGCGGCGCCTGCGGCAGGGCGAAGAACCTGCCCGGGTGCAGGCGGGAGGGCACCAGGAAGTCGCGGGCGCCCTCGGGGCTGGAGCTGGTGAGGATCGGGGTCTGGAACTCGTTGAATCCCAGCGCCGTCATCTTCTGGCGGATCGAGGCGATCACGCGCGAGCGCAGCATGATGTTCTCGTGCATCCGCTCCCGGCGCAGGTCCAGGAAGCGGTAGGTGAGGCGGCGCTCCTCGGAGGTGTTGTCCTCCGGGAAGACGGTGAGCGGGAGCTCCTCGGTGGTGCCGAGCACCTCCAGCTCGGCGGCGTCGATCTCGATCTCGCCCGTGGGCAGGTTCGGGTTGACGTTCTCGGCGCTGCGGGCCGTCACCTCGCCGGAGACGCGGATGACCGTCTCCTTGGAGACCCGGCTGAGCTGCTCGAAGACGGGGGACTCAGGGCGGGCCGTGAGCTGGGTGATGCCGTAGTGGTCACGCAGGTCGACGAAGAGCAGACCGCCCAGATCGCGGCGGTTGTGCACCCAACCGGAGAGGTTCACCTGCTCCCCGACATGCTCCTTGCGGAGCTGACCACACGTATGAGTCCTGTAACGATGCATGAGTTACCAAGTCCACTAGCTACACGGCTGGGTGAGGGTGCCGGGAGACCGCTTCAGGTCCCGGACGAGGGCACGGCATGGCCCTGAACATCTGGAATCCTACCGTCAACGCCGCCGCCCGACCTCCTGAATACGACCTCGGCGGACCGCCGCGGGGAGCGCCGGGAGACCGCGGCTCCGGTGTCCGCTCCCGGTCAGCCGGCGAGGTCGCGCAGGTAGGGGTTGGTGGCACGCTCGCGGCCCACGGTGGTGGCCGGGCCGTGGCCCGGCAGGACACGGGTGTCGTCGTGGGCGCCCAGGACCGCGGTGGCGAGGCTGCGCGCCATCGCGGCCGGGTCCCCTCCGGGGAAGTCGGTGCGGCCGATGGATCCGGCGAAGACCAGGTCGCCGGCGAACATCACCGGGACGCCGTCGTCGCTGCGGGTGGTGTAGACGACCGACCCGGGGGTGTGGCCCGGGGTGTGGGCGACCGTGTACTCCGCTCCGGCCAGGGACAGGACGTCGCCGTCGGCGACCTCCACGACGCGGGCGGGCTCGCGGTGGGGGCCCGGGCCCAGCAGGGCGGCCAGCTGCGCGGCGAAGGCCGCGTCCACTCCCCTGCCGGGGTCGGTGAACAGGGCCCGGTCGGCCGCGTGCACGTACACCGGGATGTCGTGGGTGTCGGCGATCTCGGCCGCCGACCACACGTGGTCGAAGTGCCCGTGGGTGAGCAGGACCGCGACGGGGGCCAGCCGGTGCTCGGCCAGGACCTTGGCGACCGGCTCGGCGGCGTCCTGCCCCGGGTCGACGATGACGCACTCACCGTTCGGGGCCGCCGCGGGCACGTAGCAGTTCGCGGCGAGGGGTCCGGTGGGAAGCGCGGCGATGAGCACGGCGGATGACGTCCTGTCCTCGGTCGGTGGCGGGGGCCGCGGACCGGCTCGCGGCCCGCGGGTGGGTACCGAGCCTACCGACGCGGCCGGGGCGGGGGCGACCGGAAGAACACACCCGTGCGCTCTTTTGATCACCATTCGATCACCGCACACGCCCGGACTCTTTGCCAAAGCGCGTGGTAATGCCATATTGGGCACCGTCCCATGTGCTCCGGGCCCCGACCTGCGCCTCTTCCAGAAAAGCGGGCCGTCGGTTCTCGGCCCCGGCCGGCACGACAGGGGACGCCCACGGCGGGCGACGGAAAAGCCCGCCCGCATGGATGAGACACGGCGCGCCGTCATCATCGAATCGGATGGATACCGTGTTCAGCACAGTGGTTTCCATCACGGATCGGCGAGGGACACCGCGACGACCAGAACCCGCTCTCGCGGGTTCATGACAGCAGGAGGACACGGTGACCACGGACCCTTGGGGCCGCGTAGACGACGAGGGCACGGTCTACGTGCGCACGAGCGAAGGCGAGCGGGTCGTCGGATCGTGGCAGGCCGGGGAGCCGGAGGAGGCCCTGGCCTTCTTCCGCCGCAAGTACGACTCCCTGGTCACCGAGGTTGAGCTGCTGGAGAAGCGGCTCAACACCACCGACCTGTCCGCCGCCGCCGCGATGTCGAACATCGACAAGCTGCGTTCGGCCGTGCAGGAGGCCCACGCCGTCGGTGACCTGGACGCCCTCACCCGCCGCCTGGACGCGCTGGCCGAGCGCGCCGAGACCCGCAAGGCCGAGCAGAAGCAGGCCCAGGAGCGGGCCCGCGGCGAGGCCCGCGAGGTCAAGGAGCGCATCGTCGCCGAGGCGGAGCGGGTCGCCGCCGAGACCACGCACTGGAAGTCCGGCGGCGAGCGGATGCTCCAGCTGATCGAGGAGTGGAAGAAGGCCCCCCGGACCGACCGCCCCACCGAGCAGGCGCTGTGGAAGCGCATGTCGGCGGCGCGCAACTCCTTCTCCAAGCGCCGCAAGGCCTACTTCGCCAACCTGGACCAGGAGCGGGAGTCGGTGCGGTCCGAGAAGGAGCGCATCGTCGCCGAGGCCGAGGCCCTGTCCTCCTCCACCGAGTGGGGTGAGACCGCCCGCGCCTACCGCGACCTGATGCAGCAGTGGAAGCGGACCGGCCGCGCCGACCGGGCCAGCGAGGACCGCCTGTGGGCCCGGTTCAAGGCCGCCCAGGACGCGTTCTTCGACGCCCGCAACGCGGTCTTCGCCGAGCGCGACGCCGAACTGCGGGTCAACGCCGACGCCAAGGAGAAGATCCTGGCCGAGGCGCAGGCGGAGATCCGCGGCCTGATCTCGGACCCGCGCCGGGCCCGCGCCCGGCTGCGCGACTTCCAGGAGGCCTGGGAGGAGGCGGGGGAGCTGCCGCGCGACACGCGCGACCGGCTCGAGGGCGCCTTCCGCCAGGTCGAGGACGAGGTGCGCCGCGCCGAGGAGACCGAGTGGGAGCGCAAGAACCCCGAGGCCCGGGCGCGCGCCGAGGCCACGGTGGCGCAGCTGTCCACGGCGATCGCCGACCTGGAGAAGAAGCTGGAGAAGGCGCGGGCGAACAACGACGCCCGTCGCGTCAAGGAGGCCGAGGAGTCGCTGGAGGCCCGCCGTGCGTGGCTGGCCGAGGCGGAGAGGGCGCTCGGCGACCTGAGCTGAGGCTCCTTCCCGGATCGTGCGGGGCGGGTCCGTGTCCGCGGGGACACGGGCCCGCCCCTCCGTGTCGGGGCGGGGGTTCGCCGGCGGGGGCCCGCGCCCGGCGCCGGAGGAGCGGAAGCCGCCGGTCCGGTCCCGGACGTCACCGGTGCGGTCGCGCTCTTCCGCGGGCTCCGCGACCGCCGCGGCCGTCCCCGCGGGGGTGCCCCGAAGCCGTGGAGGGGGACCGCCCGGTCCCCCTCCGGCTCAGGCCGCCCCGGTCAGCGGTGCGCGTCCAGGTGGTGGACGGTCGCTCCGGGGAAGGTGCGGATGTTGGGCACCGAACCGGGCGTGTGGTTGCTGGGCTCGGGCGGTGCGGGCCTGGTCCCGCGGGTGCGCAGGTACAGCGCGGTCCCCCCGCCCGCCAGGGCGAGCAGCACCGCCAGCGCGGCGGTCGCCGCAGCCCACAGCGGGACCGCCGGCCTGAGCACCGCGTGCTCCTGCGAGGCGCAGGAGGCGAGCACCCCGTCGGCGCCGGACCGCAGGCAGACCGTGGAGACGGGGCGCCCCGAACCCGCGGGGAGGGCGGTCAGCTCCCCGGTGACGTCGAACGTCGCCCGCTCCCCCGCCTCCAGCGGCCGGGTCCAGACGACGCGGCCGCCGTCCACCTCGGCACCCTCCGTCCCGGTGACGTAGCGCATCGTCGGCGGCAGGATGTGGACGACCTCGGCCGCGGGCACCGGCCCGGGGCCGGAGTTGCGGACGCCGATGGTGTACCGCACCCGGTCCCCCGGGGCCAGCCTCTCCGGTTCGGCCCTCCCGGTCAGGGTCACGTGCAGCGTCTCGGCCCCGGGAACCAGCTCACGGGTCTCCGGGGGGTCCGGGGCCTGGATTCCCGGCAGGGCGACGAGGGCCGCCAGGCCCAGGGTCGACATCACCGCGGCTACGCCCATGGTGCTTCCTCCGTGTACAGCACATAACCATATGTATTTACTTGATAACACGGAGTGTTCTCTTGGGGTGTCCGCCATGCGGTGAGGGGGCGGACGACCCGTCGGTCGTCCGCCCCCTCACCGTCGGTGCGTCGGGGCTCAGGCCCCCACGAACGAGCGCAGGGCCGCGGCGCGGTCGGTGCGCTCCCAGGTGAACTCCGGCAGCTCGCGGCCGAAGTGGCCGTAGGCGGCGGTCTTGGAGTAGATCGGGCGCAGCAGGTCGAGGTCGCGCACGATCGCGGCCGGACGCAGGTCGAAGACCTCCTTGACGGCCTTCTCGATCAGGTCCGGGGCGACCTTCTCGGTGCCGAAGGTCTCGATGAACACGCCGACCGGGTGCGCCTTGCCGATGGCGTAGGCGACCTGGACCTCGGCGCGCTCGGCCAGCTCGGCGGCGACGATGTTCTTGGCGACCCAGCGCATGGCGTAGGCGGCCGAGCGGTCGACCTTCGACGGGTCCTTGCCCGAGAAGGCTCCGCCGCCGTGGCGGGCGTAGCCGCCGTAGGTGTCGACGATGATCTTGCGGCCGGTGAGGCCGGCGTCGCCCATCGGGCCGCCGATCTCGAAGCGGCCGGTCGGGTTGACCAGCAGGCGGTAGTCGTCCGCCGCCAGGCCGAAGGCCTCCACCACCGGCTCGATGACGTGCTCGCGGATGTCCGGGGCGAGCAGCTCCTCGAGGCTGATGTCGGCGGAGTGCTGGCTGGAGACCACGACCGTGTCCAGGCGCACCGGGGTCTGGCCGTCGTACTCGACGGTGACCTGGGTCTTGCCGTCCGGGCGCAGGTAGGGCACGGTGCCGTTGCGGCGGACCTCGGACAGGCGCTCGGCGAGCGAGTGCGCCAGCTTGATCGGCAGCGGCATCAGCTCCGGGGTCTCCCGGTTGGCGTAGCCGAACATCAGGCCCTGGTCGCCCGCGCCCTGGCGGTTGAGGGCGTCGTCCTCGTGCTCGACGCGCGCCTCGTAGGCGGTGTCGACGCCCTGGGCGATGTCGGGGGACTGGGCGTCGATGGAGACGTTGACCCCGCAGGAGTCACCGTCGAACCCCTTGGCGGACGAGTCGTACCCGATCCGGAGGATGGTCTCGCGCACGATGGCGGGGATGTCGACGTAGGTCTGGGTGGTGACCTCACCCGCGATGTGGACCTGACCGGTGGTGATCAGCGTCTCGACGGCGACCCGGCTGGCGGGGTCGTGGGCGAGCATCGCGTCGAGGATCGCGTCACTGATCTGGTCGGCCATCTTGTCGGGATGGCCTTCGGTGACCGACTCGGAGGTGAAAAGGCGGCGGGACACGGTTGCGTGACTCCTTGCAGCGGCTGCTGGCTGACATGTGGCGGCGGGCACGACGCGGCCCGACTGCCTGCCGGGACGGTCAATACCGACCGATGCGGTTGGTTATCGGTCCACTGTAACGGGATCGGCGGGGACGGAGATCCCCGGCCGACCTCGTCGGTCGCGGACGCCCGAACGAAGTGTGGCGTACGCGGCGGTGGGAAATCCAGTCCTGTGATGCGCGGGTCACCGGGGCAGGCGTTCTCCGACCAGGTCCCACACCCGGTCGGCGAGGTCCTCCTTGGGCCCGTGCGGGATCTCCACGGCGCTGCCGTCGGCCCCCAGGACCACGGCCTGGTTGTCCTCCGTGCCGAAGGCGCGACCGCCGCCGACCTGGTTGACCACGAGCAGGTCGCAGCCCTTCCTGGCCAGTTTGGCACGGCCGTTGGCGATGACGTCGTCGGTCTCGGCGGCGAAGCCCACGATGACCTGGCCGGTGCCCTCCCGGGCGCGGGAGGCCACCAGGCCCGCCAGCACGTCGGGGTTCTCCACCAGCTCGATGGGGGCGGGCGCCGCACCGGACTTCTTGATCTTGGAGGCGACGCTGGTCGCGGGCCGGAAGTCGGCGACGGCGGCGCTCATCACGATGACGTCGGCGCGGGCGCGCTCGGCCTCCACCGCCCCGGCCAGCTCCACCGCCGAGGACACCGGCACCACGCGCACCCCGGCCGGGTCGGGCAGGGCGACGTTGGCGGCGACCAGGGTGACCTCGGCACCCCGCGCTGCGGCGGTGCGGGCCAGGGCGTAGCCCTGCTTGCCGGAGGAGTGGTTGCCGATGAACCGGACCGGGTCGATGGCCTCGCGGGTGCCCCCCGCGGAGATCACGACGCGCAGGCCCGAGAGGTCGGGCTCGGTCCGCCCGCGGCGCAGCACCCGCCGTGCGGCCTCGAAGAGCTCGGCCGGATCGGGCAGCCGCCCGCGGCCGGTGTCGGCACCGGTGAGGCGGCCCACCGCCGGGTCCAGGACGACGGCGCCGCGTGAGCGCAGGGTGGCCACGTTGGCCCGGGTCGCGGGGTGCTCCCACATCTCGGTGTGCATCGCGGGGGCGAAGACCACCGGACACCTGGCGGTCAGCAGGGTGTTCGTCAGCAGGTCGTCGGCCAGGCCGGCGGCCGCCTTCGCCAGGATGTTGGCGGTGGCCGGGGCGACGAGGACGAGGTCCGCGGACTGCCCGATGCGCACGTGCGGGACCTCGTGGACGGCGTCCCAGACACCGGTCGCCACGGGGTTGCCGGACAGGGCGGCCCAGGTGGGCTCACCGACGAAGCGCAGGGCCTCGTCCGTGGGCACGACCCGGACCCGGTGCCCGGACTCGGTCAGTCGGCGGAGCAGCTCGCACACCTTGTAGGCGGCGATGCCGCCGCCGACGCCGAGGACGACCTGGGGTTCACTTCCTGTGTCAGTCACAGACAGGATTTCTACCAGGTCGGGATCAGGTGCCCTCGTAGGGCTCCGCCGTGAGGAGCCCGGACTTGATCTCGCGCAGGGCGATGGACAGGGACTTCTCCTGCACCTGGGTCTCCACGAGGGGGCCCACGTACTCCAGCAGGCCCTCGCCCAGCTGGGCGTAGTACGCGTTGATCTGGCGGGCCCGCTTGGAGGCCATGGTGACCAGGCTGTACTTGCTGTCCACCAGATCGAGCAGATCGTCGATCGGCGGGTTGGTGATGCCTTCGGCGACGGGCTCGGTTCCAGCCACTTTCGATTACCCCCAGGGAACGGTCGGTTGTGCGGCGCGGTGCGCCACGGTGTACAGAGTACGCGGCACCGGCGGTCCCGGTGCCGTTCCGGCGTGCCCCTCCCCGCGAACGGGGAGGGCCGCGGCCGGGTCCGGCGGCACGGCGGCGCCGCGCGGCCGGTCCGCGGGTCAGAGCCTGCCGGGCTCGGCGGCGGTGATCAGCGCCAGCAGTTCGCCGCACACGTCCCGGACGGACGTGTTGACGAGTGTGGTGTCGAACTCCTTCTCGGCGGCGAGTTCGACCTTGGCGACCTCCAGCCTGCGCCGGATGACCTCGTCGGACTCGGTGCCGCGCCCGGTGAGGCGGCGCACCAGCTCCTCCCAGGAGGGCGGGGCCAGGAACACGTGCAGGGCCTCGGGCATGGTCTCACGGATCTGGCGGGCGCCCTGGAGCTCGATCTCCAGCAGGACCGGCAGTCCGGCGGCCAGGCGCTCCTCGACGGGGCGGCGCGGGGTGCCGTAGCGGTTGCCCGCGAACTGCGCCCACTCCAGGAGCTCGCCGTCGGCGACGAGGCGGTCGAACTCGGCGTCGTCGACGAAGCGGTACTGGACGCCGTCGACCTCGCCCGGGCGCGGCTTGCGCGTGGTGGCCGACACGGAGAGCCAGACGTCGGGGTGGGCCCGGCGCAGCTCGGCCACGACCGTGCTCTTGCCCACACCCGAGGGTCCGGACAGGACGATCAGCCGTTGTTCTCCTGGGTTGGGCATGGCTCTCGCGGGCTTCCCTTCGGGCCTCGGGCGACCGCCCGCGGCGCGCTCTGGGCGCTCGGGCGACGGGGGCCGTTCCGGGCCGGATCGCCCACCGCGCGGGCGGCGGGTGCGTGCGGGGTTCATCCTCGCGTTCGGGCGCGGGAAGCTTCATTTATACCACCGGGCCGTGACGCACGGTGCGGCCCCGGGAGGGGTCGACCGTGGTCACGGCCCGGTGCGGGTCCACCTGGGGGGTGGCTTCCGCGGGCGGTCCGAACCGCCGCGTCTGTGGGGGACGCGGCGGCCCGGGGGTCGCGGCCGCGGTGTTACTTGGTGAGGTCGCCGAACTCGGCCTCGAGGGCCGCGCGCTGGTTGGTGCCCAGGCCGCGGACGCGGCGGGACTCGGCGATGTTGAGCCGCTCCATGATCTGCTTGGCGCGGACCTTGCCGACGCCGGGGAGGGACTCGAGCAGGGCGGAGACCTTCATCTTGCCGATGACGTCGTCCTTGAGCCCGTCGGCGAGCACCTTGGACAGCGAGATACCGCCGTTCTTCAGCTTGTTCTTGACCTCAGCGCGCTCTTTTCTGGCCTTGGCGGCCTTCTCGAGAGCCGCGCTGCGCTGCTCGGGTGTGAGGGGAGGAAGGGCCACGCCGGGTCACCTCGGATTTCTACTCGTTTGTAGAGGGCGGACGCCTGCGCAAGTTAGTAGGTCTGACCCCTGTTAGGCAACGTAAAGTGCCCTTTCAGCGGCTATTTCATCGAACTAACTACTTAGCGTAGTCATTCAATTGCACTAAGAGATGAAAATCGGGACTTTAGTCCCGATTGGATGACCTGCAAAGCATGTCACCTGCGCAGGTCACAGAGGGGTGAGCCGGGTCACTCTCAGCTGCGGATCCCGCATTTAGGACATACCGAATCAGTGACCCTCAGTGACCGAATCCGCTCCCCTCCCCGCCTCGGACACGGGCCCCGGCACGCCGTACGGCCTCCGCGATGGCGGCCGCCGCCGCACCGGGATCCGGTGCCCGGGTGATGGGGCGGCCGATGACCAGAAGGTCCGCCCCCGCCGCGATGGCCTCCTCCGGGGTCGCCACCCGGGACTGGTCACCCCTGTCCGCCCCCGCCGGGCGCACGCCCGGCGTGATGAGGGTGATGTCCGGGCCCACTTCGGCGCGCACGAGGGCCACCTCCTGGGGCGAGCAGACCAGGGCACGGGCCCCGGCGCCCACCGCCAGCACCGCCAGCCGGCGCACCGCGTCGCGAGCCGGCCCGAGCAGCCCCACCTGCTCCAGGTCCTTCTCGTCCATCGAGGTGAGCACCGTCACGGCGGCGATCTCGGTGTCCGGAGCCGCCTCCACCGCGGCCCGGACCATGTCCGCCCCTCCCCCGGCGTGCACGGTGAGGATGGCGGGCCCGAGCCCGGCGACGCTGCGCGCCGCCCCCGCCACCGTCGCCGGGATGTCGTGGAGCTTGAGGTCGAGGAACACCCCGACCCGGTTGGCGCCGCGCACGGCGCTGACGACCTCGGGGCCGTAGCGCAGGTAGAGCTCCAGCCCCACCTTGACGGTGCTGACATGGGGGGCGACCGCAGAGGCCCAGGTCGCCGCGGTCTCGATCTCGTCGGCATCGATCGCGACTGCGATGGGCGCGGAAGGCGCGGTCATCGGTTACTCCCTTTCGTGTGCCATCGACCCGTTGGCCGATGCGTTCCATTCGCTCGCGTTCTTACGAACGTGATTACGAATGCACGTTCACTGTCCTGTGCACACCGCCAAGGTGTGCGGTTCCCAGAACCGGGCGCTTCATGCGCCCGATGAGGGTCACTTCGTCGTAACGACCGCCCACGCGGCCGCAGGCGGCCTTTGCCCGGCTTCGGGTCGATCCGTACCCGGACGGCCACGTTCGGTCGCACAGCGCCGCCTCAGCGCCGTTCAGGCCGGTCAGAGCACGCGCGGGCGGATCGGGGGCCGTCGCGGGCCGGCCGGGGCCCTCACACCCCGGTGCCGGGCCGGTGGGCGGCGCCCACGAGGTCCGCGGCCCGGGCGACGCCGCGGGCCTCCAGCGCCTCGGTGAACTCGCGCAGCACCCGCACGCACGCCGAGGGGTCGGAGAAGTTGATCGTGCCCAGCGCGACCGCGGTGGCCCCGGCCGCCATGAACTCCACCACGTCGGCCCCGGTGCGCACCCCGCCCATGCCGATGATCGGCACGTCCGGCAGCGCCTCGCGGACCCGGTACACGCAGCCCACCGCCAGCGGCCGGATCGCCGGGCCCGACAGCCCGCCCATGCCCCCGGCCACCGCGGGGCGCAGCGTCCGCGGGTCCACGGCCATGCCGCGCACGGTGTTGATCATCGACAGGCCGTCCGCACGGGCCTGAACGCACGCGGTCGCCAGCGCCACCACGTCGGGCACGTCCGCCGTCAGCTTGGCCAGCACCGGCAGGTCCGACCGGGCGTGCGAGCGCACGGTGCTCACCACGGCGGCCGCCCGCGCGGCGTCGTCGGCGAACCGGCGCCCGTCCGGGTCGGCCGGGTCCGGACACGACAGGTTGACCTCGATCGCGTCCACCCCCGGCTCGGCGGAGAGCCGACGGGCCAGCTCGCCGAACTCGGCGGTGCCCGAACCCGCGACGGACACGATGGCCCGCCCGCCCCGGGACAGCAGCCACGGCAGGTCCCGCTGGAGGAACACGTCCACCCCCGGTCCCTGCATGCCGGTGGTGCTGAGCATGCCGCTGGGCGTCTCGGCCATGCGCGGGGCGGGGCGCCCGGCGTGCGGCTCCAGCATCACGGACTTGGTGGTGACCGCGCCGATCTCGGCGATGTCGAAGAACTGGGCCAGCTCCCGGCCCGAACCGGCGCACCCGGCGGCGGTCACCACCGGGTTGGGCAGCTCCAGGGCTCCCAACCGGACTCTCAGGTCTGTGTTCACCGTGTCTTTCCCGGTCGGTGGTCGGATGCGGCGGGCGCACCCTCGCGGTCAGGCGATGTCGCGGGCCGACTCGGCGGGCCGGGAGGACCCGGCGCCCTTCCAGCCGGGCGCGCCCAGCGCGTCGAAGGGGATCGTGCCCACGTCGTCGAAGCGCACCTGCTCGCCCCGGAACACCGGGCCGTCGACGCAGGAGCGGACCATGCGGGTGATGCCGTCCTCCCCCACCACCGGGATCACGCAGGTCATGCAGATCCCGGTGCCGCAGGCCATGGTCTCCTCCACCGACACCTGCACGGGGATCCCGTGGCTGCCGGCCACGGCGGTGACCGCGCGCAGCATGGGCATGGGGCCGCAGGCGTAGACCACGTCGGAGCGGCACTCCTCGATGACCCGGCCCAGGACGTCGGTGACCCGGCCGCGGGTCCCGAAGGAGCCGTCGTCGGTGGTGAAGACGGCGGTCTCGGCGATCCGACGGGCCGTGATGGCGCTGAACACCCGGTCGGCGGAGGCCCCGCCCAGCACGAAGTCCACCCGGCAGCCCCGGCGGCGCAGCGACTGCGCCAGCGGGAAGAGCGGGGCGCTGCCCGAGCCGCCGCCGACCAGGACGCAGTTGACCGGGTCGCGGGGCAGCGGGAAGGGCCGCCCCAGCGGCCCGACCACGTCCAGCAGGTCGCGGGAGCGCCGCTCGGCCAGCCAGGCCGTGCCGGTGCCGCGCACCGCGAACAGGAACTCGACGGTGCCGCCGTAGTCGGGCTTGACGTCGTGGATGGCGAAGGGGCGCCGCAGCAGCGTGCTGGAGTGGTCGCCGCCCACCGCCACCGACACGAACTGGCCCGAGCGGAACCGCTCGGCGATCCCGGGGGCGACGACGGTGATGGCGTAGTAGGCGTCCACCCGGCGCACGTTCAGCACGGGGCACCTGACCTGCACCGGTCCGTAGTCGCTCATCGTCTGGGTGTGGCCTCTCTCGCGCCGTGTGCCTGGGGGCGCCGCGGTGGGTCCACCGCGGCGCCCGTGCCGTCCGGTTCCCTACAGCCTAGGGCGGTACCGGAGCGCGACCGTCGGCCCTTGGGCGAGGGGGCCGGGCGTCACTCCCGGCGGGCGACGAGCGCCTGCGCGTGCTCCTGGAGGGAGCGCACGCCGACGTCGCCGCGCACCCGGGCCTCGATCGCCTGGACCGCGGCGGCCAGCCCCTGCACCGTGGTGACGCTGGGGACGGCGCGCACCACGGCCGCGGTGCGGATCTCGTACCCGTCCAGGCGCGGCCCGGCCTGCCCCGCCCCGCCGAACGGGGTGTTGACGATGAGGTCGACCTCCCCGTCGTGGATGAGCTGGACGATGGTCTTCTCGCCGTCGGGACCGGGGCCCTCGCTGTGCTTGCGCACCACGGTGGCGCGCACGCCGTTGCGGCGCAGGACGACGGCGGTGCCCTCGGTGGCGAGGATCTCGAAGCCGAGGTCGGCCAGGCGCTTGACCGGGAAGATCATCGAGCGCTTGTCGCGGTTGGCCACCGACACGAACACCCGGCCGCTGACCGGCAGGTCGCCGGTGACGGCCAGCTGCGACTTGGCGTAGGCGGCGCCGAACTCCACGTCCAGGCCCATGACCTCGCCGGTGGAGCGCATCTCCGGGCCCAGGATCGTGTCGACGCCCTCGCCCTTCCTGTCGATGAACCGGTTGAAGGGCAGCACCGCCTCCTTGACCGACACCGGGGCGTCGGCGGGCAGGTCGCCGCCGTCGCCGGTGGCGGGCAGCATGCCCTCGGCGCGCAGCTCGGCGACGGTGGCCCCGGCCATGATGCGGGCGGCGGCCTTGGCCAGCGGCACCGCGGTGGCCTTGGACACGAACGGCACGGTCCGCGAGGCGCGCGGGTTGGCCTCCAGGACGTTGAGCACGCCGGAGGCGAGTGCGTACTGGACGTTGATCAGGCCGCGCACCCCGGTTCCGCGGGCGATGGCCTCGGTGGAGTGGCGGATCCGGTCGATGTCCTCCTTGCCCAGGGTGATCGAGGGCAGGGAGCAGGCCGAGTCGCCGGAGTGGATGCCGGCCTCCTCGATGTGCTCCATGACGCCGCCGAGGTACAGGTCGGTGCCGTCGTAGAGGGCGTCGACGTCGATCTCGATGGCGTCGTCGAGGAAGCGGTCCACCAGCACCGGGTGCTCGGGGCTGACCTCGGCGTTGCGCTCGATGTAGTCGGCGAGCATCGCCTCGCTGTAGACGATCTCCATGCCGCGGCCGCCCAGCACGTAGGAGGGGCGGACCATGACCGGGTAGCCGATCTCGTCGGCGACGGCCTTGGCCTCGGCGAAGGAGTAGGCGGTGCCGTACTTGGGCGCGGGCAGCCCGGCGTCGGCCAGGACCTTGCCGAACTCGCCGCGGTCCTCGGCCAGGTCGATGGCCTCGGGGCTGGTGCCGATGATGGGCACCCCGGCGTCCTTGAGGCGGCGGGCCAGGCCCAGCGGGGTCTGGCCGCCGAGCTGGACGATGACCCCGGCGACGGGGCCGGTGAGCTGCTCGGCCCGGACGACCTCCAGGACGTCCTCCAGGGTGAGCGGCTCGAAGTAGAGCCGGTCGCTGGTGTCGTAGTCGGTGGAGACGGTCTCGGGGTTGCAGTTGACCATGACGGTCTCGTAGCCGGCCTCGGCCAGCGCGAAGGACGCGTGGACGCAGGAGTAGTCGAACTCCACGCCCTGGCCGATGCGGTTGGGGCCCGAGCCCAGGATGATGATCTTGGGCTTGTCGCCGGCGGGTACCTCGGTCTCCTCGTCGTAGCTGGAGTACAGGTACGGCGTGGCGGCCTCGAACTCGGCGGCGCAGGTGTCCACGGTCAGGTAGACGGGGTGGATGCCCAGGGCGTGGCGCAGCTCGCGGACCACGTCCTCGCTCTTGCCGGTGATCTCGCCGATCTGGAGGTCGGAGAAGCCCAGCCCCTTGGCGGCGCGCAGCAGGTCGGCGTCGAGCTTGGGCGCGGCGGCCAGGGTGCGGGCGGTCTCCTCCAGGCGCAGCATCTGGTCCAGGAACCAGGGGTCGATGCGCGTGGACTCGTACAGCTCCTCGACGGTGGCGCCGGCGCGGAAGGCCTGCTGGACCTGGCGCAGCCGGAACTCGGTCGGGGTGGCGGCGGCGCGGACCAGTTCGTCCTTGTCCCCGGGCCGGCCCGCCCAGGTGAAGCCGACGTCGGCCTTCTCCAGGGAGCGCATGGCCTTCTGGAGGGCCTCGGGGAAGGAGCGGCCGATGGCCATGGCCTCGCCCACCGACTTCATGGTGGTGGTGAGCGTCGGGTCGGCGCCGGGGAACTTCTCGAACGCGAACCGGGGGGCCTTGACGACCACGTAGTCGAGCGTGGGCTCGAAGCTGGCCGGGGTCTCCTTGGTGATGTCGTTGGGGATCTCGTCGAGGGTGTAGCCCACGGCGAGCTTGGCGGCGATCTTGGCGATCGGGAAGCCGGTGGCCTTGGAGGCCAGCGCCGAGGAGCGCGAGACGCGGGGGTTCATCTCGATGACGATGACCCGGCCGGTGGCGGGGTGGACGGCGAACTGGATGTTGCAGCCGCCGGTGTCCACGCCGACCTCGCGGATGACCGCGATGCCGATGTCGCGGAGCTTCTGGTACTCGCGGTCGGTGAGGGTCATGGCGGGGGCGACGGTGATGGAGTCGCCGGTGTGCACGCCCATGGGGTCGAGGTTCTCGATGGAGCAGACGACCACGACGTTGTCGTTGGTGTCGCGCATCAGCTCGAGCTCGTACTCCTTCCAGCCGAGGATGGACTCCTCCAGGAGCACCTCGGTGGTCGGGGACAGCGCCAGCCCCTGGCCCGCGATGCGGCGCAGCTCGGTCTCGTCGTGGGCGAACCCGGAGCCGGCTCCGCCCATGGTGAAGGACGGGCGCACGACGACGGGGTAGCCCAGCTCGCCCGCGGCGTCGAGGCACTCGGCGAGGGTGTGGCAGATGCGGGAGCGGGCGGACTCGCCGCCGATGCGCTCGACGATGCGCTTGAAGCTCTCCCGGTCCTCGCCGGACTGGATGGCGTCGATGTTGGCGCCGATGAGCTCGACGCCGTACTTGTCGAGGATCCCGGCCTCGTGCAGGGCGACGGCGGCGTTGAGCGCGGTCTGCCCGCCCAGGGTGGGCAGCAGGGCGTCGGGGCGCTCCTTGGCGATGATCTTCTCGATCATCTCGGTGGTGATCGGCTCGACGTAGGTGGCGTCGGCGATCTCCGGGTCGGTCATGATCGTGGCCGGGTTGGAGTTGACCAGGATGACCCGCAGGCCCTCGGCCCGCAGGATCCGGCAGGCCTGGGTGCCCGAGTAGTCGAACTCGGCCGCCTGCCCGATGACGATGGGACCGGATCCGACCACGAGGACGGAGGAGAGGTCACTACGGCGCGGCATGCTCTTGGTTCCTTACTTCTCGGCAGCCGCGGTGGGCTGGGCGGCGGACATCAGGTCGACGAACTCGTCGAAGAGCCCGGCGGCGTCGTGGGGGCCCGCGGCGGCCTCCGGGTGGAACTGGACGCTGAACACGGGGCGGTCCAGCAGCCGCAGTCCCTCGACCACCTGGTCGTTGAGGCCGATGTGGCTGACCCGGGCGCGGCCGTAGGGGGTCTCGAAGGTGCCCTCTAGCGGTGCCTCGACGGCGAACCCGTGGTTCTGGCTGGTGATGGCGACCCTGCCGGTGGCGGTGTCGATGACCGGCTGGTTCACGCCGCGGTGGCCGAAGGGCAGCTTGTAGGTGCCCAGGCCCAGGGCGCGGCCGAGGATCTGGTTGCCGAAGCAGATCCCGAACAGGGGCCTGCCGGCGTCGAGGATCCCGCGCATGGCGGCGACGGGGCCGTCTGCGGTGGCGGGGTCGCCGGGGCCGTTGCTGAAGAACACGCCGTCCGGGTCCAGGGCGAGCAGGTCCTCGGCGGTGGCGGAGGAGGGCAGGACGGTGACCCTGCAGCCGCGCTCGGCGAGCCGCTGGGGCGTCATGGCCTTGATGCCCAGGTCGACGGCGGCCACGTGGAAGCGGGTCTCGACGCCCTCGGGCGGCAGGACCTCGTAGGGCGCCTCGGTGCTGACCTCGCCGGCCAGGTCGGCCCCGGACATGCGGGGCTGCTCCAGGACGCGGGCCAGCAGGGCCTTCGGGTCGGTCTCGACGCTGCTGACGGCGGCCCGCATGGCGCCCTTGTCGCGCAGGTGGCGGGTGAGGGCGCGGGTGCCGGTCATGGCGATGCCGACGACGTTCTGGCGGCGCAGCTCCTCGTCGAGGGTGCGCTGCGCGCGCCAGTTGGAGGGGATGCGCGCGGGTTCGCGGACGACGTACCCGGCGACCCAGATGCGGCCGGACTCGGGGTCGTCGTCGTTGACGCCGGTGTTGCCGATGTGCGGCGCGGTCATCGCGACGATCTGGCGGTGGTACGAGGGGTCGGTGAGGGTCTCCTGGTAGCCGGTCATGCCGGTGTTGAAGACGATCTCCCCGAAGGTCTCGCCGGTCGCACCGAAGGAGCGCCCGTGGAAGACCCGGCCGTCCTCCAGGACCAGGATCGCCGGTGCGGCGGTTGCCTCTGACACGTTTCCCCCCTCTGCGGGACCAGGTGCTGCCTGGGCGCCGCTCACTGCGTTCTTCACTTGATCTGCCCCTCCAGGACGGTGGGGGCGCCGCGCAGGAACGTGGCGCGCACCCGGCCGGGCAGGGTCATGCCCCGGAAGGGCGTGTTGCTGCTCTTGGTGACCATGGCCGCGCCGTCGGCCTCGTAGGGCGCGGCGGGGTCGTAGAGGACGACGTTGGCGGGTCCGCCGACCGCCAGGCCGCGGCCGTGGTCGGCGACCCGGCCGATGCGGGCGGGCGCCGCGGACATGCGGTCGGCGACGTCGGCCCAGGTGAGCAGGCCGGTGTCGACCATCGTCTTCTGCACGACCGCCAGGGCGGTCTCCAGGCCGACCATACCCATGGCGGCCGTGGACCACTCGGTCTCCTTGGCCTCCTTGGGATGGGGTGCGTGGTCGGTGGCGACGACGTCGATGGTGCCGTCGGCCAGGCCCTCCCGCAGTGCCTGCACGTCCTCGGCGGTGCGCAGCGGCGGGTTGACCTTGTAGATCGGGTCGTAGTTCTCCACCAGGTCCTCGGTGAGGAGCAGGTGGTGCGGGGTGACCTCGGCGGTGACGTCGCAGCCGCGGGCCTTGGCCCAGCGGATGATGTCGACCGAGCCCTTGGTGGAGACGTGGCACACGTGCAGGCGCGAGCCGACGTGCTGGGCGAGCAGGCAGTCGCGGGCGATGATCGCCTCCTCCGCGACGGCGGGCCAGCCGGGCAGGCCGAGGCGGTCGGAGACGCAGCCCTCGTTCATCTGGGCGCCCTCGGTCAGGCGCGGTTCCTGGGCGTGCTGGGCGACGACGCCGTCGAACGCCTTGACGTACTCCAGGGCTCGGCGCATGAGCAGGGCGTCGGAGACGCAGATGCCGTCGTCGGAGAAGACCCGGACGGCGGCGGCCGACTTGGCCATGGCGCCGATCTCGGAGAGTCGCTCCCCGGCCAGGCCGACGGTGACGGCGCCGACGGGGCGGACGTCGCAGTACCCGGCCTCGCGGCCCAGCCGCCAGACCTGCTCGACGACGCCGGCGGTGTCGGCGACGGGGTCGGTGTTGGCCATGGCGTGCACGGCGGTGTAGCCGCCCATGGCGGCGGAGCGGGAGCCGGTCTCGACGGTCTCGGCGTCCTCGCGTCCGGGCTCGCGCAGGTGGGTGTGCAGGTCCACCAGGCCGGGCAGGGCGACCAGGCCGGTGCCGTCCACGACCTCGGTGCCCTCGGGGGCGGCCGGGTCGGTTCCGATCTCGGCGATCCGGCCGTCGACGAGCAGGATGTCGACGGGGTCCCCGCCGAGCGGGCGGGCTCCGCGGATCAGGTGCGGTCCGTGGGTGTCGGGCATCGCGGTTTCGTTCCTCAGTGGTCGTTCGTGGAGAGGTGCGTCGGGGCGGGCGCCGGTGGTCGGCACGGCGTCGCGCCGGGCGCGCCGCGTGCGGGCGCGCCGGGTGGTTCAGGAGCCGCCGAGCAGCAGGTAGAGCACGGCCATGCGCAGGCTGACGCCGTTGGCGACCTGCTCGACGACGGTGCAGCGCGGGGAGTCGGCGACCTCGGCGGAGATCTCCATGCCGCGGACCATCGGGCCGGGGTGCATGACGATGGCGTCCTCGGGCATGCGGGCCAGGCGGGCGCCGTCGATGCCGTAGCCCCGGCTGTACTCGCGCACGGAGGGGAAGAAGGAGGCGTGCATGCGCTCGGCCTGCACCCGCAGCATCATGACGACGTCGGACTTGGGCAGCACCTCGTCGAGGTCGTAGGAGACCTCGCAGGGCCAGGTGTGCACCGAGACGGGCAGCAGGGTGGGCGGGGCGACGAGCGTGACGTGGGCGCCCAGGGTGGTGAGCAGCAGCACGTTGGAGCGGGCCACCCGGCTGTGCAGGATGTCGCCGACCACGGCGACGCGCAGGCCCTCCAGGCGGCCCATGCGGTCGCGCATGGTGTAGGCGTCGAGCAGTGCCTGGGTGGGGTGCTCGTGGGTGCCGTCGCCGGCGTTGAGGACGGAGCCGTCCACCCAGTTCGCCAGGCGGTGCGCGGCACCGGAGGCGCTGTGGCGGATGACGACGCCGTCGGCGCCCATGGCCTGGAGGGTGAGGGCGGTGTCCTTGAGGCTCTCGCCCTTGGAGACGCTGGAGCCCTTGGCGGAGAAGTTGACGACGTCGGCCGACAGGCGCTTGGCGGCGATCTCGAAGGAGGTGCGGGTGCGGGTGGAGTCCTCGTAGAAGAGGTTGACCACGGTGCGGCCGCGCAGGGTGGGGAGCTTCTTGACGGAGCGGTCGCCGACCCGGGCGAGCTCGGCGGCGGTGTCCAGGATGAGGACGGCCTCGTCCCGGGTGAGGTCCCCGGTGGAGAGCAGGTGGCGCATCAGGAGTCCTTCCCCTCGGTGCCGGAGGTCCTCTTCGGGCTGTCGGGGCCGGGCCGCAGTCCGCGGTCGAGGGTGGTGGAGGGCGACGGGCGGGACGGTCCGAGGAGGACGGCGTCGTGGCCGTCGGTCTCGGTGAGCCGGACGGTGACGCTCTCGCGCAGCGAGGTGGGCAGGTTCTTGCCCACGTAGTCGGCGCGGATCGGCAGCTCGCGGTGGCCGCGGTCGACGAGGACGGCGAGCTGGACGGCGCGGGGGCGGCCCAGGTCGTTGAGGGCGTCCAGGGCGGCGCGGACGGTGCGGCCGGAGAAGAGGACGTCGTCGACGAGGACGACGACGCGGTCGTCGAGCCCGCCGGCCGGGATCTCGGTGCGGCCCAGGGCCCGGGGCGGGGCGGTCCGCAGGTCGTCGCGGTACATGGTGATGTCGAGGGAGCCGTGGGGGACGGCGAGGTTCTCGACGCGTTCGATGCGTCCGGCCAGGCGGGCGGCCAGGGGCACGCCGCGCGAGGGGATTCCGAGGAGGGTGACCCCGTGTCCGCCCTTGGTGCGTTCCAGCACCTCGTGGGCGATGCGGGTCAGTGCGCGGTCGATCTCGCTGCCGTCGAGGACGGCCCGGGTGCCCTCGGGCGCCTCCGGCGGCTCCGCGCCGCCGCTCGTGTCACCTGTCGTGGGTTTTTGCGCACGCAAAGTAGTGACCCCCTTCCCTGCCTCACAGAACAGGTCGTTAAAGGATGTCGATCGGGCTCACGCTACCAGCGGGGGCGGCGGCGACCGGGGGCGGGTTCGGGGGCGGCGCACCCAAATGTGACTCTCGTCACACAGACAAACGGGATGGCGAGCTCGACGAGCGATGTGACGACTACCCTCCGCACACACCTGACATGCTCGACAAATGCGAAACTCCCTGAAAGATCGGGCTTTTCGCACTGCCGTGATGCACTTCTCATCACGATCAGTCCTGACATGAGAGGTCTCTCACTTACGCACGGTTTGGCCACCGATTAGTCGCGTTTCACACCAACGGCTTGACCTGGGGGGCAGACCCCCCTACCGTCACTGTCTGTAACCATTACCGGGTGGGGTTGCACCCCGTGACCTCCGGCGGCGCCGGACCGGCCCGCGGACGCCCCCCACCACGCCAGCCACTGTCACGGCCGGGAGCGACAAAAGATGCCATCCGAATACGCCAAGTCCCTCGGTGCGCGACTGCGTGCCATCCGTACCCAGCAGGGCCTGTCCCTCCACGGAGTGGAGGAGAAGTCCCACGGACGCTGGAAGGCCGTCGTGGTGGGCTCCTACGAGCGCGGCGACCGCGCCGTCACCGTGCAGAAGCTGGCCGAGCTGGCCGACTTCTACGGGGTGCCCATGTCGGAGCTGCTGCCCGGCGGCGCCGCACCCGCGCCCCTGGGCCCGACGCCCAAGCTGGTCATCGACCTGGAGCGCATGCAGCAGCTGCCCCAGGAGAAGGCCGGCCCGCTGTCCCGCTACGTGGCCACCATCCAGAGCCAGCGCGGCGACTACAACGGCCGCGTGCTGTCCATCCGCCACGAGGACCTGCGCTCGCTCGCCGTCATCTACGACAAGTCGCCCGGCGACCTGACCGAGGAGCTCATCAACTGGGGCATCCTCGACCCGGAGGCCCGCCGCGCCGTCGACTCCTTCTGACCGCTCCGGCCCGGATCGCATCCGCTCGCCACAGGACCGGCACGCCCCGAGGGGCGGGCCGGTCCTCGCCGTTTCCAGGAGGCCGCGCAACGGCGAACGGCGCGGCCGGACACGGGGCTTCCCCTCCCCGATCCGGCCGCGCCGCCGCCACCGGGTCGCCCCGGCGGCACTGGTCGAACTCCTGTTCGACGAAGTCCAGTCAACCCCAACCCCGAGGGCCCGTCAAGGACCCCCGCGGGGACACGCCGCACGCCGTCCGCGGGCGCCCCGGAGCGCCGGGATGCCGGTATCGGCCACACCGAAACCCGGCGCAGGAGGGCCCCGGGAGACTAGGGTGAAGCCGTGGTAGCCGATGTCGAGCTGCGCGAGCTGGCCCCCGCCGCCTTCGCGCACGCCGTTCCCGCCCTCCTCCAGGTGTACGAGGCGGCCATGGAACCCCCGCCCGAGCAGCTCCCGGGGCGGGCCTCGGTCATGAACGCCCACACCCACTACCCGGGCTTCCGGTCCGTGGTCGCGCTGTCGGAGGGCCGACCGGTCGGCTTCGCCTACGCCTTCCACGGTGTGCGCGGCCAGTGGTGGCACGACACCGTCGCCTCGGGGCTGCGCGCGGCCCGGGGCCGGGCCGGGGTGCGCCGGTGGCTGTCCGACCCCTTCGAGATCGCCGAGGTGCACGTCCGCCCCGAAGCGCAGAACCGCGGTATCGGCCGGGCCGTCCTGCACTCCCTGTGCGAAGGACGGCCCGAGCGCACCGCGGTGCTGTCCACCCGGAGCGGACCCACGGCGGCGCGCCACCTCTACCGCTCCTGCGGGTTCGCCGAGGTGCTGGAGGACTTCTCGTTCCCCGGCAGCCCCGACCGCCCCTTCTCGATCATGGCGGCCGACCTGCCGCTCACCGGCTCCGGCGCCCCGACACCTCCCGGTAGATCTCCCTGGTGGCGGTGGACTGGTTCGAGGTGATGAAGTGGATGCCGGGCGCGCCCTCGTCCAGCAGCCGCTCGCACATCTTCTGGGCGTGCTCGATCCCGAACGCGCGGACCGCCTCGGCGTCGTCGCCGAAGGAGTGGAACCTCTCGGCCAGGTCGGCCGGGAAGGGGGCGCCGGAGAGCTTCTCCGAGCGCGGGATGAACGAGGTGCGCACCACCGGGAACACCTCGGGGATGATCGGGACGTCGCAGCCGCGGGCCGCCACCCGGTCGCGCAGGCGCAGGTAGTCCTCGGGGTCGAAGAACATCTGCGTGATGGCGTAGTCGGCGCCCGCCTCGCACTTGCGCACGAAGTGGTCGGTGTCGGTCTCGACGTCGGCCGAGCGCGGGTGCTTGTAGGGGAACGCCGCCACACCCACGCAGAAGTCGCCGCTCTCCTTGATGAGCCGGACCAGCTGCTCGGAGTACGTCAGGCCCTCGGGGTGGTCGACCCAGGGGCCGGAGGGGTCGCCGGGCGGGTCGCCGCGCACCGCGAGCATGTTGGACACCCCGGCGTCGGCCAGGCGGCCGATGAGGTGGCGCAGCTCGGCGACGGAGTGGTCGACCAGGGTCATGTGGGCCACCGGGAGCAGGGTGGTGTCGGCGGCGATGCGCTCGGTGGTCTCCACCGTCATCCCGCGGGTGCTGCCCCCCGCGCCGTAGGTGACCGAGACGAAGTCGGGGCCCAGGGCCTCGAGCTGGCGGATGGCCAGCCAGAGCTTCTCCTGGGCCGCGGGGGTCCGGGGTGGGAAGAACTCGAAGGAGAACATCGGCTCGCCCGCGTGGAGCAGGTCACGGATGTGCCGCGCCCGGGGGGCGGGGGTTCGGGGCGCCACGGGGCGCGTCGGTGCTGCCAGCATGCCTTCCACCTTATGCAACCACCCTCCGCCGCACGGAAGACACGTCCCACGGAGTGAGACCCGGAGCGGGATCACGGCGGGGGCGGTTGCACGGGATCGGGGCGGCCGGGCCGGGGCGAGCCGCTAATGTGCTGTTCATGGCCGCTTTCTCATCTTCCTCCGCCTCTCCCGTGTCCGTGATCCGCGCCGACGCCGACCGGGAGCTGGCGGCGTTCTGCGCCGACCACCGCACCGCCCTGCTGGAGATCGGGGAGGAGCTGGCCCCGGCCGCGGACGCGCTGGAGGCGATGCTCGCCGGGGGCAAGCGCCTGCGCCCCACCTTCTGCTACTGGGGCTGGCGCGGCGCGGGCGGCGCGGCGGGCGACGGTCGGATCGTGCGGGCCGCGGCGTCGCTGGAGTTCCTCCAGGCGTGCGCGCTCATCCACGACGACGTCATCGACAACAGCGACACCCGGCGCGGCCTGCCCGCCACCCACAAGCGGCTGGCCAAGCTGCACGCCGACCACGGCTGGAGCGGCGACAGCGAGGGCTTCGGCCGGGGGGCCGCCATCCTCATCGGCGACCTGTGCCTGGCCTGGTCCGACGAGATGTACCAGGCCAGCGGGTTCGGCCAGGACACCCTGGCGCTGGGCCGCCGCCCCTTCGACGCGATGCGCACCGAGGTCATGGCCGGGCAGTACCTGGACACCCTGGAGCAGGTGCGCGGCACCGGCACCCGCGAGGCCGCCCTGCGGGTGATGCGCTACAAGTCCGCCAAGTACACCATCGAGCGTCCGCTGCACCTGGGTGCCGCACTGGCCGGGCGGCTGCCCGAGCTGGAGGTCGTCTACACCGCCTACGGCCTGCCGCTGGGCGTGGCCTTCCAGCTGCGCGACGACGTGCTGGGGGTGTTCGGCGACCCCTCCACCACCGGCAAGCCGGCCGGGGACGACCTGCGCGAGGGCAAGCGGACCCTGGTGGTCGCCGAGACGCTGGCCCGTGCCGGGGCCGCCGACGGCGCGCGGTTCACCGCCCTGCTGGGGGCGCCGGACCTGTCGGTGGAGTCCGTGGAGTGGATGTGCGGGCTCATCGAGTCGTCCGGGGCGCTCGCCGCCTGCGAGGAGCTCGTCGAGCGCTACGCCGGGGAGGCCCTCGCCGCCCTGGAGAGCCCGGAACTGGACGCCTCCGCGCGCGAGCCGCTGCGTGCGCTGGTGGCGGCCGCCACCCGCCGCACGCACTGACGCCGGGGCTCGGGTATCCCCCTAGGGGGGATTTCAGGGCTGTTCGTACAACGAAAGTGCATTGTGCCCGAGTTGCCCCTCCGGTTGAATCGACAGGAGATATATCTCGACCAGAGGGGCGTCCCCATGTCTCGGCACACCGCCGCGCGCGGTCCGGTCGGAGCGGGCGAGCGCGCGCTCGCCCCCGACCTGGCACGCGGGTTCATGCTTCTGTTCATCGCCCTGGCGAACACCGTCTGGTACCTCTGGGCGGTCCCCATGGGCGGTCTGAATGCGCACCCCGAGCCCCAGGGCGCGCTCGACGCGGTGGCGCAGTTCTTCACCATCGTGGTGGTGGACGGCCGCAGCTACCCGATGTTCGCCTTCCTCTTCGGGTACGGCATGGTGCAGCTGGCGATGCGCCAGGAGGCCGCCGGCGCCTCCCCCGCGGACGTGAACGCCCTGCTGCGGCGGCGCAACCTGTGGCTCCTGGTGTTCGGGTTCTTCCACGCGCTGCTGCTGTGGTTCGGCGACGTGCTGGGCGCCTACGGCCTGGCCGGACTGCTGCTGGGCTGGCTGTTCCTGCGCCGCAGGGACACCACCCTGCTGGTGTGGGCCGGCGTGTTCACCGGGCTGCTCGCCGCGCTGACCGCGGTCAGCGTCCTGGCGATGGCCTTCGCCCCGGCGGGGGATGTGGGAGCGGGCTCCCCGATGGACGGCATGGCCGACAGCATGGCCCAGACCTCGATCCTGGGCGCGGCCGTCGGCCGCGTGCTCGTCTGGCCCCTGCTCAGCGTGGTCCAGGGGCTCGTGGGCCTGGTCGTCCCGACCATGATCCTGCTGGCTTTCTGGGCCGCCCGCCGCCGGATCCTGGAGGAGCCGGGCCGCCACCTGGCGCTGCTGCGGTGGACCGCCGGACTCGGCCTCCCGGTCGCCTGGCTGGGTGCGCTTCCCGACGCGCTGGCGCAGGTCGGCGTGTGGGAACCGAACGCCGCCCAGGCCTCGATGCTGGCGGTGCCGCACATGTTCACCGGACTGTTCGGCGGGCTGGGCTACGTCGCGCTCATCGCCCTGGTCGCGCACGCGATCCAGCGGCGCGGCCGCGAGCCCGGCGTCGTGCTGACCGCGATCACGGCCACCGGCAAGCGGTCGCTGTCGTCCTATCTGGCCCAGTCGGTGCTGTGCGCCCCGGTGCTGACCGCCTGGGGCCTGGGCCTGGCCGCGCACCTGACCTCGTGGACGATGTTCCTGTACGCGGTCGGGGTGTGGCTGGTCACGGTGGTGGCCGCCTACCTGATGGAGCGGACGGGCGTGCGGGGCCCGGCCGAGGTGCTGCTGCGCAGGCTCGCCTACCGGCGCACCGCCCGGGAGGCCGTGCGGGCGTCCGGGGGCACGGGCCAAGAGCGCACCACTCCCTGATCCGGGGGTGCAAAAACGGGCGTGCCGCTGAGTGCCCGGCACGCCCTCGTGATTCAGGATGGGGTGTCATGGGCGACGATCACATGACAAACCACACCATAGGGGTGACCGGGGCGACGGGGGCGGTGGGCGGGCGGGTGGCCGCGCGTCTCGCGCGGCTGGGGAGGGCTCAGCGGCTCATCGTACGCGACATCAACCGCGCGCCCGAGTACCCCGGCAGCAGCGCGGCCATGGCGGCCTACGAGGACACCGGCGGCTTCGAGCGGGCCTGCCGGGGGGTGGACACGCTGTTCCTGGTCTCGGCGACGGAGACCCAGGACCGGATGGACGTCCACCTGAGCGCGGTGGACGCGGCGGTCGAGGCCGGGGTCTCGCGCATCGTCTACCTGTCGTTCCTGCGGGCCGGGCCCGCCTCGACGTTCACGTTCGCGCGGACGCACTTCTTCACCGAGGCGCACATCCGGGCGACGGGGGTGGCGTACACGTTCCTGAGACCCTCGCTGTACCTGGACCTGCTGCCGCACTGGGTGGACGACGGCGGGGTGGTGCGCGGCCCCGCCGGGGACGGGCGGGTGGCGTGGGTGGCCCGCGACGACATCGCCGACGTGGCGGCGGCGGTACTGACCGACCCGGCGGCCATCGAGGTGTGCGAGAACACGTCCTGCGACCTGACCGGCCCGGAGGCGCTGTCCCTGGGGGCCACCGTGGAGAGGTTGAGCATGCTGACCGGTCGGACCATCCGGTACGTGCCCGAGACCCGGGAGGAGGCGCTGCTGTCCCGCAAGGCCTCCGGCGCGCCCGACTGGGAGGTGGAGGGATGGGTGTCCTCCTACGAGGCGATCGCGGCCGGGGAGCTGGACGTGGTGTCGTCCGCGGTCCGGAACCTGACCGGGCACCCGGCCCGGTCGATCGAGGGCTTCCTGCGCCGCCATCCGAGCGCTCTGTCGCACGTGTCGGTGTGAGCCGGTCGGGACACCCTCCCCCGGATCCGTCCCTTCCCGTCCGCTCTCTCTTCAGGCGGACTTGACCTCAATATTGGTTGAGGTCAGAGAGTGGGCGGTGCCGCGGAGAACGCGGCGGACGACCACGGAGGGAAGAGATATGCGCGCGGTACGGGTGGACCGGTTCGGCGGCCCCGAGGTCCTGGTGGCCCGGGAGGTCCCCGAGCCGGAGGTCGGGCCCGGCACGGTCGAGATCGCGGTCGAGGCCGCCAACGTGATGTACCTGGAGGTGCTGGTCCGCTCGGGCTGGGGACGCGACTTCTTCCCCGTGATCCCCCCCTACGTCCCCGGCACCGGGGTCGCCGGGACGGTGGCCCGGGTCGGAGCGGGGGTGGACCCCTCCTGGACCGGGGCCCGGGTGGTGGCGGACACCGGTGAGGGGGACGACGGCGGACCGCAGCTCCCCGTCGGCGGGTACGCCGAGCGCGCGGTGGTCCCGGCGGCCGACCTGGTCCGGATCCCCGAGGGGGTCGACCCGCGGCACGCGCTGGCCCTGCTGCACGACGGGCCCACCGCGCTGGCACTCGCCCGGACCGCCGAGTACGGGCCCGGGCGGACGGTGCTGGTGGCCGCGGCGACCGGGGGTGCCGGGAGCCTGTCGGTGCAGCTGGCCCGCCGGGCGGGAGCGCGGGTGATCGCCGCCGCCCGGGGCGGGGCCAAGCTCGACCTGGCCCGGAGCCTGGGCGCGCACGAGACGGTCGACTACTCCCTGCCCGGATGGACCGACCGGGTCCTGGAGCTGACCGGCGGCACCGGCGTGGACACCGCGCTGGACGGGGCCGGCTCCTCGCTCGGCGAGGCGGCCTTCACCACCGTGGCCGAGGGCGGCCGGTTCATCGGCTACGGATCGGCCGGGGGCCGGTTCGCCGAGATCGAGCCCGCCCGCGCCCGCGAGCACAAGGTCCGGGCCTTCGGCCTGTTCGACATCAGCGAGGGGACCGAGGGGAGGGCCGCGGCCCTGAAGGAGGCCCTGGAGCTGCTCCGCTCAGGCGACCTGCGCCCGCACATCGGCCTCACCCTGCCCCTGGAGCAGGCGGAGGAGGCCCACCGGGCCCTGGAGGAGCGCCGGGTCCTGGGCAAGGTGCTGCTGGTCCCCTGAGCCCGGTCCACCCGCGGGAGCGGATGGCTTTTCCGGCGGGCCGCCGGGCGGCGCCGGACCCCGGACGCGGAACGGCCCCGGACACGGTACCGGGGCCGTCGCGGCCCTCAGCCCCGCCGGTCGGCCACCCGGGCGCGCAGCGCGGCGGCCGCCGCACGGGGGTCCTCGGCCTCGGTGATGGCGCGCACCACCACGATCCGGCGGGCCCCGGCGTCCAGGACGCGGTCCACGGAGTCGAGGTCGATGCCGCCGATCGCGAACCAGGGCCGGTCGGTGTCCAGCGCGGCCGCGCGCTCCACCAGCTCGGTCCCGGCGGCCGGACGACCCGGCTTGGTGGGCGTGGCATAGACCGGACCCACGCAGAAGTAGTCGCTGCCCGGCTCCTCGGCGGAGGCCAGTGCGGCGTCGATGTCGTTGTTGGAGCGCCCGATCAGCGGGTCGGACCCGATGATGTCGCGGGCCATGGGCACCGGAAGGTCGCGCTGACCCAGGTGGAGCACGTCGGCGCGCACGGCGCGGGCGATGTCGGCGCGGTCGTTGACCGCGAGCAGGGTTCCGTGGCGTTCGCACGCCTCCCGCAGCACCTCCAGGGCGGCGATCTCCTCGCGCGCCTCCAGGCCCTTGTCCCGGAGCTGGACGATGTCCACTCCCCCGGACAGGGCGGCGTCGGCGAACTCCGCGAGATCACCGCGCTCGCGGCGGGCGTCCGTGCACAGGTACAGAAGGGATGCGTCCAGGCGCTTGCGCAGGCTGGTTCCGTGGCTGGTCCTCACGCTCCCAGCCTAGGCGCTGGCCCCGGCGGACCCAAGGGGGCGGGCGACGCGGGCGCGCCCGCCCCCCGGGAAGGGCCCGTCGGAGACGGTCAGAAGGCCAGGCTCTGGGCGCGTCGGCGCACCTCGGTGCCCCGGTTCTCGCGCATCGCCTGGATCGGGGTGCCGGGCAGGGAGTCGTCCGGCGTGAAGAGCCAGCGCAGCGCCTCCTCCGTGGAGTAGCCCGCGTCGGTGAGCAGGACCAGCGTGCCGGGCAGCCCCTTGACGAGGTCGTCGCCGTCGATGAACGCGGCCGGGATCGAGAGCTCGCCGCCGCGGACCACGCCCATGAGGCGGTTCTCGCGGATGAGCGTCTTGATGCGGTTCGGGCTCACGCCCAGCGGCGCGGCCGCCTCCCGGAGGGTCAGCCACTCGCCGACCAGCGTGTCGAGGTTGGAATCACTAGATGTCACCCCACCAATCTGCCACAAGCGCGGTCTCCCCGGGCACCCCGCGCGCCGTGGGCTCCGGCTCGGACGCCCCGGCCCGGGGGCCGTAGTATGTGGGGCGAACACAGACGTCCCGCGGGAGCCGGGTGGACCCGGCTGAGAGGGGGGCTGCCGCCCCCGACCGCACGAACCTGATCCGGATCATGCCGGCGAAGGGAGCGGAGGCAGCACCGTGCGCACCGAGCACCACCCCGGAACGATTCGTCCTACCTCTGACGCACCGGGCGGGGACCACGGCGTGGTCGTGGTCGGCGGCGGCCTGGCCGGGCGGGTCACCGCCTGGCGGGCGGCGCAGGCCGGGCTGCGGGTCACCCTGGTCGAACCCGACCCCGTCACCGACCCGGCCGGGGCCCGGGCCGCCTCCGCCGTCGCGGCGGGCATGCTCACCCCCGCCACCGAGGCCGTGTTCGGCGAAGAGCCCCTCATGGAGTTCGGCATCCGCTCGGCCGCCCTGTACCCGGGCTTCGTCGCCGAGCTGGAGGAGGCGAGCGGTGTCGCCACCGGCTACCGCACCACCGGCACCCTGCTGGTCGCCTTCGACGCCGACGACATGGCGGTACTGGACCGCCTGCACGACCTACAGAAGCGCCTGGGCGTGGCCGCGGAGCGGCTGACCGGCCGCGAGTGCCGCCGCCTGGAGCCGATGCTGGCCCCCGCGGTGCGCGGCGGCGTGCTGGCCCCCGAGGACCACTCGGTGGACCCGCGCCTGCTGCTGCGCGCCCTGGCGGTGGCGGGGGGCCGCGCCGGGGTCGCCGAGGTCCGCTCCCGCGTCACCGCCGTGCGTTCGCCCGGCCCCGGGGGCGCCCGCCTGGAGGCGGTCCTGGCCGACGGCCGGGTGCTGCCCGCCGACCAGGCGGTGATCGCCGCCGGGTGCTGGAGCGACCGGATCGACCTGCCCGAGGCCGTGGTGCCGCCGCTGCGCCCGGTCAAGGGGCAGCTGCTGCGCGCCCGGGTGCCCGCCGGGGAGCCGCCCCTGGTGGAGCGGACGGTGCGCGGCCTGGTCCGGGGGTTCCCGGTCTACCTGGTGCCGCGCGCCGACGGCGAGGTCGTCATCGGCGCCACCCAGGAGGAGCTGGGCCACGACACCTCCCTGACCCTCGGCGGGCTGTGGCAGGTGCTCCGGGACGCCCGCGAGCTGGTCCCCGGGGTGACCGAGCTGGAGGTCACCGAGACGTGCGTGGGCCTGCGCCCGGGCTCCCCCGACAACGAACCCCTGCTGGGTCCCACCCGGGTCCCCGGCCTGCACCTGGCCGGCGGGCACTTCCGGCACGGGGTGCTGCTGACCCCGGTCACCGGCGAGGTCATGGTCCGCGCCCTGACCACCGGGACCCTGCCCGAGTACGCGGAGCGGTTCGCCGCCGACCGCACCGGCGAGACCACCTGGAAGTGAGAGTTGTGGAGCTGATCGTCAACGGCGACCGCCGTGAGGCCGCCGACACCGTCACGGTCGAGGAGATCGTGCGCGACCTGACCGCCGCCGGGGGCGGCGCGATCCCCGGCGGGATCGCCGTCGCAGTCAACGACGAGGTGGTGCGCCGCACCGCCTGGGCCGACACCCGGCTGGGCGCGGGCGACCGCGTCGACGTCCTCACCGCCGTGCAGGGAGGCTGACCGTGACCGAGCACATCGACGACCCCCTGGTCATCGCCGGGGTCCCCTTCGGGTCCCGGCTCATCACCGGCACCGGCGGGGCGCCCTCGCTGGAGGTCCTGGAGGAGGCGCTGGCCGCCTCCGGCACCGAGCTGACCACCGTGGCCATGCGCCGGGTCACCCCGGGCTCCCGCGGTTCGGTGTGGGACGTGTTGGAGCGCAACAAGATCCGCCCGCTGCCCAACACCGCCGGGTGCTTCACCGCCGCCGACGCGGTGCGCACGGCACGGCTGGGCCGGGAGGCGCTGGGCACCGACTGGGTGAAGCTGGAGGTCGTGGCGGACGAGCACACGCTGCTGCCCGACCCGGTGGAGCTGCTGGACGCCGCCGAGCGGCTGGTGGACGAGGGGTTCACCGTGCTGCCCTACACCAACGACGACCCGGTGCTCGCCCGCCGCCTGGAACAGGTCGGCTGCGCGGCGGTGATGCCGCTGGCCGCGCCGATCGGCTCGGGCCTGGGCATCCGCAACCCGCACAACCTCGAGTTGATCGTCGAGCAGGCCGCGGTCCCGGTGATCGTGGACGCCGGGATCGGCACCGCCAGCGACGCCGCCCTCGCGATGGAGCTGGGCTGCGACGCGGTGCTGCTGGCCAGCGCGGTGACCCGCGCCGAGGACCCGGTGCTCATGGCCGCGGCGATGCGCGACGCGGTGCGGGCCGGCCGGGCCGCCCGCCTGGCCGGACGCATCCCGGTGCGGCGCCACGCCCGCGCCTCCTCCCCCGCCGCCGACTGAGCGGGGCCCGCGCGCCGGCCCGCCCCGAGCCCCGGGGCGGGCCGGCCGGGAAAGAGACCTCGAACACGTGCGAACCGCGTCTCTTCCGTGATCACGCGAGCGATCCGGAACCGAAAGCGCTCAGCGTGCGACGAAGGTACTGGGGATGCGGCCGCCGGGCCGGTGGAGCGGCCCGCACCGGGCCGCACCGCGACACCCCGGGCGACCGCGGCGTTCTGGCTGTTCAGAGCGCCGGACGGGGGGCTCCGGGGCGGGCTTCGGTGCGGCGGCGCCGCGGCGTTGCCCCCATCCCCTACCGTGAAGAGGGGTGCGCACCGTCCGGAAGGGACGCCGCGCACCCGAGGACGACCCAGGACCGCGCGTCCCACCCCCCGTGGAGCAGGGGCTGCGCGGCCGTGAACCGCGGGGCAGACCCGGGGCGGGCTTCCGCTATCGTGTCGGTTCGACACCCGGTGTCGGGTACGCGCCAACGACCGCGACAGCCCGCGCTCCCCGCAGCAAGGACACTACTCCGCCGTGGACATGACGACTTCCGACCCGCTCGTGGGCGCCACCCTGGACCAACGCTACTTCGTGGAGTCCAGGATCGCCGGAGGCGGGATGGCGACCGTCTACGTCGCCCACGACCTGAGGCTGGACCGACGGCTGGCGCTGAAGGTGATGCACCCCTCGCTGGCCCAGGACCCGACCTTCGTCCAGCGCTTCATCAACGAGGCGCACTCCGTCGCCAAGCTCTCCCACCCCAACGTCGTCCAGGTCTTCGACCAGGGCGAGGACCGGGGGCACGTGTTCCTGGCGATGGAGTACGTGCCGGGGCGCACCCTGCGCGCCCTGCTCAAGGAGCGCGGTCGGCTGTCCGCCCGCGACGCCCTCCAGGTGATGGCCCCGGTGCTCGCCGCGCTGGGCGCCGCCCACCAGGCCGGCATGGTGCACCGCGACATCAAGCCGGAGAACGTGCTCATCACCGAGGACGGTCGGATCAAGGTCGCCGACTTCGGCCTGGCCCGCGCGGTCGAGCAGTCCACCCAGGGGCTGACCCGCACCGGCACCCTCATGGGCACCGCCGCCTACCTGGCGCCCGAGCAGATCGAGCGGGGCGCCGCGGACGCGCGCACCGACGTGTACGCGGCCGGGATCATGCTCTACGAGCTGCTCACGGGCAGCCAGCCGCACACCGGCGAGACGCCCATCGCGATCGCCTACCAGCACGTCAACGAGGACGTTCCGCGCCCCTCGCACTTCCTGCCGGGGCTGCCGCCGGAGGTGGACGCGCTGGTCACCAAGGCCACCGAGCGCGACCCCCGCTACCGGCCGGGCAACGCGGGGCAGTTCCTGGCCAAGGTGCTGGAGGTGCTGCACCGGCTGCCGGAGGCGCCGCCCGGGGGCGGCGCCCCGCTGCCCCCGGTCGCCCCGGCGGCCGCGGCGACGGCCTCCGTCACCGCCCCCCAGCTCATCGCCGGAGGGGCGGGGCCGGGCACCGAGAACGCGACCATGATCGTGGAGATGGGGCCGGCCGACCCCTACGACGATGACGACGGCTACCGGGACGACTACCCCGACGACGGCGCCCCGGCGCGGCGCGGCCGCGGCGTGCTGCTGGGGGCGGGTGCCGCGGTGCTGGCCCTGGCCGTGTTCGTCGCCGGGTGGTGGTTCCTCGTCGGCCGGTACGAGGAGGTGCCCGAGATCGTGGGCGCCGAGCAGGAGACCGCATGCGCCGCCGTGCGCGACGCGGGCCTGAAGTGCCTGGTCGCCGACGAGCGCATCTACAGCGAGGAGGCGGCGGGCACCGTCGGCGAGGTGGAGCCCGCGGCCGGTGAGCGGCTGCTCCCCGGCGAGGAGGTGACCCTCCACCTGTCCCAGGGCCCTCGCGAGGTCGAGATGCCCGACTTCGAGGGCGAGGACATCGCCAACGCGCTCAAGGAGATGGAGGACCTGGGCTTCTCCCCGGAGAACCTGGCGCAGAACGCCGTCGACGCCGAGGGCGTCCCCCCGGGCCAGGTCATCTCCACCGACCCGGCGGCCGGCGAGGCCGCCGACCGGGAGTCGACCGTCACCTTCGAGGTGAGCCGCGGCATCGACGTCCCGCCCCTGGCCGGGCAGAAGGCCGAGGACGCCACCCGGACCCTGGAGGAGCTGGGCCTGACGGTGAAGATCGTCGAGGCCGAGAGCGACAACGTGGAGAAGGGCCTGGTCATCAGCCAGAACCCCGACAGCGGCACCACCCTGAGCGCGGGCGGCGAGGTCGAGCTGACCGTTTCCACCGGCCCGCCGGGCGTGGAGATCCCCGACGTCGTGGGCATGAGGGTCCAGGACGCCCGCAAGGAGCTCGAGGAGGCCGGGTTCAAGGTGAAGGTGGAGCGCATCCTGGGCGGCCGGATCGTCTCGGACCAGTCGCTCACCGGCGAGGCGCCCGAGGGCACCGAGATCACGATCACCGCGACGCCCTTCGCCTTCGAGGAGGATGACGACGACGACTGATCCTCCGTGTGGACGAGGGGGCGTGCCGTGCGGCACGCCCCCTCGGCGTCGCGGCCGGGAGCGGACGGAGGAGGCGCCCCGCGGAGCGGATCGGTATAAGGTCCCGGCATGGAGAGCAGTGAGGGGATCCGGGTCCTGGTCGTGGACGACCACCCCATGTGGCGCGACGCGGTCGCGCGCGACCTCGACGAGGCCGGTGTGACCGTGGTCGGGACCGCCGGGGACGGGGCCAAGGCGCTGCGGATCGCCCCGGCGGTCCGGCCCACCCTGGCCATCGTCGACCTGCACCTGCCGGACATGACGGGGGTGGAGCTGACGGCGGGCCTGACGGCGCTGGCCGAGCCTCCCCGGGTGCTGGTGCTGTCGGCCAGCGGCGCCGGGGACGACGTGCTGGCCGCCGTGAAGGCCGGGGCCACCGGCTACCTGGTCAAGTCCGCGGGCCGCGACGAACTCCTGGACGCGGTGCGGCGGGTGAACCGCGGCGAGGCCGTGTACACGGCGGGCCTGGCCGGACTGGTGCTGGGCGAGTACCGCAGGCTCTCGTCCTCCCGAGGCAGCGGCGACGACGGCTCCCCCGCGCTGACCCCGCGCGAGACCGAGGTGCTGCGCCTGGTCGCCAAGGGCCTGGCCTACAAGCAGATCGCGGAGCGGCTGTCGATCGCCCACCGCACGGTGCAGAACCACGTGCAGAACACCCTCACCAAGCTGCACCTGCACAACAGGGTCGAGTTGGTGCGCTACGCCATCGACCGGGGCCTCGACGACTGACCGCGCCACGGCCCGGGGCGGGGGCCGCGCGGACGCCCCGCGGAGGGCCGGAACCGGTACAGAGAGCCCGTTCCGGGCGTACCGGAGGGTAGTTCGAGTGGTGTTCACCGGCCCGGGTTGGCCTGGGATCGCCCGGACCACTATGGTCTAGACCATATGGCGCCATGCGCCGTGGAACCCACAACGTCGAGGAGATTCGTATGCGCGTCGGGGTGCTGACCGGTGGCGGCGACTGCCCTGGTCTGAACGCGGTCATCCGGGCCGTGGTCCGCAAGGGCATCAAGGACTACGGCTACGAGTTCATCGGTTTCCGGGACGGCTGGCGCGGCCCCCTGGAGGGCGACACCATGCCCCTGGACGTCGAGGCGGTGCGCGGCATCCTCCCGCGCGGCGGCACCATCCTGGGCTCCTCCCGCACCAACCTCATGAAGATCGAGGGCGGCGTCGAGCGCGTCAAGGACAACATGGCCGGCCTGGGCGTCGACGCCCTGGTCGCCATCGGCGGTGAGGACACCCTGGGCGTGGCCCGCCAGCTCCACGACCGCGGCGTCAACGTGGTGGGCGTGCCCAAGACCATCGACAACGACCTCAACGCCACGGACTACACGTTCGGGTTCGACACGGCCGTGAACATCGCCATGGAGGCGATCGACCGCCTGCACACCACCGCGGAGTCGCACCACCGCGCCCTGGTCGTGGAGGTCATGGGCCGCCACGCCGGGTGGATCGCCCTGCACTCGGGCATGGCCGCGGGCGCCAACGTCATCCTCATCCCCGAGCGCCCCTTCGACATCGACGAGGTCGTCGCGCACGTCGAGAGCCGCTTCCGCACCCAGTACGCGCCGATCATCGTGGTCGCCGAGGGCGCGCACCCCAAGGAGGGGCAGATGGCGCTGGCCACCGGCGAGAAGGACTCCTTCGGCCACGTGCGCCTGGGCGGCATCGGCCAGACCCTGGCCGACGAGATCGAGCGGCGCACCGGTAAGGAGGCCCGCTCGGTGGTCCTGGGCCACGTGCAGCGCGGCGGCACCCCGACCGCGTTCGACCGGGTACTCGCCACCCGCCTGGGCGTCAACGCCATCGAGGCCGTGCACGACAAGGCGTTCGGCAAGATGGTCGGCCTCCAGGGCACCGCCATCGTCCGGGTGGACCTGGCCGAGGCGACCGACACCCTCAAGACGGTCCCGGCCGAGCGCTTCGCCGAGGCCGAGGTCTTCTTCGGCTGATCCCGAACCGGTCGGCCGTCGTCCATCGCCGATGGGCGGCGGGTGACGGGGCGGCGGAACACGCCCCATTCCCGGACCCCGCCGGGGTCCGCGGAGGGCCGCCTCCTCCCGAGCTCCCGGGGAGGGGGCGGCCGTGTTCCCGGATGCGCCCGCCGTCAGGAGAGGGCGGGTTCGCCGATCCGGGGCACGCAGGGGCGGTCGAAGGCCCCCTCCGGATGCCGGCCCGCGTCCGGGGCCACTCCGCGCACCCGGTGGATCTCACGCACCGTGACCGTACGGGGGATGAAGACCTCCCAGCCCCGCGGATCCGGCAGGGCCCGCACGATCCGCACCGCCTCCCCGGCGGTGACGCGCAGCGGCCGGTCCGCGTGGTGTCCGACGGTCACCGGCTGGGCGTCGTCCAGGCGGATGTGCACCGCGACGAACCGGCGGTGATCGTCCTCACGCGCCAGTTCCCGCAGCCACTGGTGGGTGGTCGTGTAGCAGGGCAGTACCGGGAAGCAGTACACGCCGCGTTCCCCGCTGCGGCCGCGGCCGGCCGCGCGGACCCCCGAGCGGCGCAGGCGCACGGTGTTCGCGGCGGGGGTGAGGTGGACGAACAAGGCCATGCCGCGATCCTAGGTTTTACCGCGGTGAATACGCACGGTGTCCATTCGGATGCGCCGTCTTCCGTCCGGACCGAAATGTGGATGGAGCGGTGGGCAGGATGTTCGATACTGGTAGAAGTACGGCGATGGGCGATCCCGGTTTCCCGCCACCGCCGGTCCCACTGCGAGCAACCGGGCACCCACGCATGTCTATCCGGAGGTAGCACCCATGTCCGCGTCGCTTGAGTCCGCACCGGTCCCCGTCGGCGGCACCGGAGACGGGCTGGGCGAGCTCTGCGTGCTCATGAAGCTCGGCGAGATCGTCCTCAAGGGCTCCAACCGCAAGCTGTTCGAGCGCCGCCTGCACAACAACATCCGCTCGTCCGTGCGCGACCTGGGCGAGGTCCGCATCTCCCAGCGCGGGTCCGGCGTGATCATCGTGCGCAGGCCCGGCGCCTCCGACCTGGAGGTCGCCGAGATCGCCGACCGCATGGCGAACGTCATGGGCGTGGTCTGGGTGCACCTGGTGCGCCGGGTGCCCAAGGACCTGGCCACCGTCACCGACGTCGCCGTGCGCTCCATGGAGGGGCGCGAGGGCGCCTTCGCGGTGCGCGCCCGCCGCCGCGACAAGCGCTTCGAGATGACCTCCTCCGAGCTGGCCGGGTACCTCGGCTCGGAGATCATCAAGGCGCACGGCTACCCGGTGAACCTCAAGCGCCCGGACAACACCCTGTTCGTCGAGGTGGACAAGGACGAGGCGTTCGTCTTCACCGACGGCATCCCCGGCCAGGGCGGGCTGCCCGCCGGGATGAGCGGCCGCGGACTGGTGCTGATGTCGGGCGGCATCGACTCGCCGGTGGCCGCGCACCGGATGATCCGGCGCGGGCTGAAGGTGGACTTCCTGCACTTCTCCGGTATGCCGTTCACCGGCCCGGAGTCGATCTACAAGGCGTACAGCCTGGTCCGCCAGCTGGACCGCTACCAGGTGGGGTCGCGCCTGTTCGTGATCCCCTTCGGCAAGGCGCAGCAGCAGCTGAAGAGCTCGGGCATCGAGCGGCTGCAGATCGTCGCCCAGCGGCGGCTCATGCTCAAGACCGCCGAGGTGCTGGCCGACGACCTGAAGGCCGAGTGCCTGATCACCGGTGACGCGCTGGGACAGGTCTCCAGCCAGACCATGACCAACCTGACGGCGCTGGACGACGCGGTGGACCTGCCGATCCTGCGCCCGCTCATCGGCATGGACAAGACCGAGATCATGGACCAGGCCCGCCGGATCGGGACCCTGGCCATCTCGGAGCTGCCCGACGAGGACTGCTGCACCATGCTGACCCCGCGCCAGGTGGAGACCGCGGCCAAGATCCCCGACCTGCGCCAGATCGAGAAGCGCCTGGACGCCGAGGAGCTCGCCGAGTACCTGGTGACCACCGCCCAGGTGCACAAGCCCAGCTTCCTGGGCGAGGCCGCCCCGGCCCGGCTGGACACCGCCCGGGCCGCCACCGCCCGCGCCTAGGCTGTGGGCTCCGTTCTCTGAACCTCCGCTCCGGCCCGCCCGCCGCCCGGCACCGCCCGTGGCGGGCGGCCCGGCGGCCGCGGCCCTCAGCGGGGCCGCGCGCCTCCGGAGGGCGGGAACGGGCTCTGGGAGGCACGGCGGCCCCGCGGGGCGGACCGGCGTTCGGGAACAGGCCCCGGCCCCCGGGAGGTCTCCGGAGCGGTGGGCCACGGCGGTTCCGCGACGACGGGGCCCGCGCGCAGATCCTGCGCGCGGGCCCCGTCGTCGCGGACGCGGAGGTCAGATGCCGGCGAGCTCGTGGCCGGGCGCCTGGGCGAGGGTGCGCCCGGAGAGCGCGGCCAGGGTCTCGGCGAGGTCGCGCAGTTCGGCCAGGTCCTCCTGCACCAGGGCCTGCGGGCCGTCGCACAGGGCGGTCTCCGGGTGCGGGTGGACGTCGACGATGACGCCGTCGGCGCCGACCGCGACGGCGGCCCGCGACAGCGGCAGCACCAGCGAGCGCTTGCCGCCGGAGTGCGACGGGTCCACGATCACCGGCAGGTGGGACAGGTTCTGGGCGACCGGGACGGCACTGATGTCCAGGGTGTTGCGGGTGGCCTTCTCGAAGGTGCGGATGCCGCGCTCGCACAGGACGATGTCCAGGTTGCCCTGCTGGGCGATGTACTCGGCGGCCATCAGCCACTCCTCGATGGTGGCGCTCATGCCGCGCTTGAGCAGCACCGGCTTGCCCGCGGCGCCCGCCGCCTGGAGCAGGGCGAAGTTCTGCATGTTGCGGGTGCCGATCTGGAGCATGTCGGCGTAGGAGGCGACGAGCTCGACGTCGGCGGCGTCCACGACCTCGGTGACGATCGGCATCCCGGTCTCCTCGCGGACGTCGGCGAGGATCCTCAGGCCGGCCTCGCCCAGCCCCTGGAAGGCGTACGGCGAGGTGCGGGGCTTGTAGGCGCCGCCGCGCAGCAGGGACGCACCGGCGGTCAGGGCCATCCGGGCCGCGGCCAGGGTCTGCTCGGGGGTCTCCACCGCGCAGGGGCCCGCGATGACGGTGACGTTGTCGCCGCCGATCGGCACCCCGCCGACCCGGACGACGCTGCGGCTGTCGTGGTTCTCCCGGCTCACCAGCTTGTAGGGGGCGGAGATGCGCAGGACGTCGGCGACACCGGGCTTGGCGGCCAGACCCAGGCCCTGGAAGTGCTCCACGTCGCCGACGAGGCCGATGATGGTGCGGCTGACGCCGCGGGTGACGTAGGCCTCGCCGCCGGAGGAGGCGACCAGTTCGACGATCGAGTCGATATCGTCCGAGGTGGCGTCCGGTGCCATCACGATGACCATGTGGGTTTCCCTGCCTGTCGTTGGGTGCGGTGCGGGAGAGCCGTGGCCCGGTGCGCGGTGGCCGGGACGCGAAGAGCCCCGGGCCGCTACCGGCCCGGGGCTCCTGTCGTCTGTGTCAGCGCAGCGCTTTACAGGCGACCGGGGTGTGGGGCCGGTAGCCATAAAAGCGCCAGAAGTTCCGCTGCATGGCTGTGACTATAGCGCACGGTCGCGGCGGCGCCGCACAGGAGGGGCGAGTGACCTACCTCTCGTTGACGCCTGGCAGGATGGCCGTTGGACGAGAGGAACGGGAGGCCGAGTGTCCGAGTCAGCGGAGGGCCCCGACGATCGCGGCGGCCGGCGGCTGCCGCCCGGGCAGGCCGTGCGCACCGCCCGGCACCGCGCCCTGCACTACGGTCCGGTGCCCGCCTTCCGCCCGGAGAAGTGGGACTTCCGGGTCATGGGGGCGACCGAGGACCTGGGGTCGTACCGGTGGACCTGGGAGGAGTTCGCCGGGCTGCCCCGCACCGACGCCGTGAGCGACTTCCACTGCGTGATGCGGTTCAGCGTTCCCGGTGTGCGCTGGTCGGGCGTGCGCGCCGCGGACCTGGTGGCGGTGGCGCCGCCCGCCCCCGAGGTGACGCACGTGATGGCGTGGGGCGAGTACGGGTACAGCGCGAACCTGCGCCTAGACGACTTCCTGGACGAGGGCGTGCTGCTGGCCACCCACCGGGACGGCGCGCCGCTGCCCGCGGAGAACGGCCACCCGCTGCGGCTGGTGGTACCGCACCTGTACGGGTGGAAGAGCGTGAAGTGGCTGCGGGCGGTGGAGTACATGACCGCCGACCGGCGCGGCTTCTGGGAGGAGCGCGGCTACCACAACCGGGCCGAGGCCTGGCGCGAGCAGCGGTTCTCCCACCAGGAGGAGCCGGGGCAGGGGCCCCCGCTCTAGCTTGGCGTTTAAGCTCAAGCCCGTGACCGGACAACGTCTCGGTCACGGGCTTCGCTGTTCTGCGGACAGCACAACGGCCTTCGCGTGATCATGTGCAGCGACCAAGCAAACACATCAACACCACGAAGGCCGTCACCTGTGAGTCTGCCCCACCAGAGGCCCCCCGTCGAGTCACTGTCGGAGTTGTCCCGGTTCCGCACCGACCTGCACGCCTGCCTCACCGGCCGCCGTGACGCCCTGTTCGAGGTGTGCGAGGCCCTGGTGTGCGCCCCCGGACCCGTCCACCACCTGGCCCAACTCTCCCTGGAACCCGAACACCACCGCGGCCACGGCTCGGCCTACGCCGCCCTCAACCACGGCCGCCTCGACACCGACCGGTTGCGCCAGAGCCTGACCGCACCGCCCCCACCCCGCTTCCACGGCCGCCTGGTCCTGGCCTGCGACGTCTCCCCGTGGCTGCGCCCGGACGCCTGGACCAGCCCCGATCGCTCCTGGTGCCACACCTACGGGCGCGGCACCGGCCAGGCCGAGATGGTCCCGGGCTGGCCCTACTCGATGATCGCCGCCCTGGAAGAGGGCTCCACCTCCTGGACCGCGCCGCTGGACCTGCTGCGTCTGCTCCCGGGCCAGGACCCGATCACCGCCACCGCCGACCAGGTCCGCGGCCTCCTCCAGCGGCTGATCGCCGCCGGGCACCACCGGCCCGCCGACCCGGACGTACTGGTGGTGGTCGACGCCGGTTACGACGCGGTCCGTCTGGCCTTCCTGCTGGCCGGCCTGCCCGTGCAGGTGCTGGGCCGGTTGCGCTCGGACCGGGTGCTCTACGGACCCGCCGAGCACCTGCCGCCTTCCGCGGCCGGGCGCCCGGCCAAGCACGGCGCCCCGCTGCGCATGGCCGCCCCGGCCACCTGGCCCGCACCGGAGCAGGAGACCTCGACGGCGACCCGCCGCTACGGAACCGCGACCGCCCGGGCCTGGAATCGGATGCACCCCCGGCTGACGCACCGGTCGGCGTGGGCCGACCACCCCGGGGAGCTGCCGGTGATCGAGGGCACCCTGGTCCGGTTGGAGGTGGAGGCGCTGCCTTCCCGCAGGTCTCCCGCGCCGTTGTGGTTGTGGTCCTCGGCCACCGGTCTGGGCGCGGAGGGGGTGGACGGGTTGTGGTGGGCCTACCTGCGCCGGTTCGATATCGAGCACACCTTCCGGTTCCTCAAGCAGCAGTTGGGGTGGGACGCACCGCGGTTGCGGGACCCGGAGGCGGCGGACCGGTGGTCCTGGATCGTGATCGCGGCCTACACCCAGCTGCGGTTGGCGCGGCGTTCGGTGGGTGATGTGCGTTTGCCCTGGCAGAGGCGGGTGGAGCAGCACCGGTTGAGTCCGGGCAGGGTGCGGCGGGGGTTTCGGTACCTGCGTGCGGGTCTGCCCGGGCTCGTGGGTGTTCCACGGCCCTCGCGGCCGGGTCCGGGGCGCCCGCCGGGGAGCCGGAACCGGTGTCCGGCTCCCCGTTACGGGGTCGCGAGGAAGAACAAGAAGAACAAAACGGGCACTGCGAGTCGTCCCGCAGACAAGCAACCAGCTTAAACGCCAAGCTAGGCTGTGTTTTTTTGAACCTCCGCTCCGCTGCGGCCCTCCCGGTGAGGGACGGAAGGCCCTCGGCGGCCGCGGCCCCCACCCGGTCCGGCGCCCCGGCCGGCGGTCAGCGGGGCAGGCGCATCTCCACCTCGGTGCCCTGGCCGGGGGCGGAGAAGACCTCGACCCCGCCGCCCAGGTCGCGGAGCCGTCCGCGGATGGACTGGGAGACGCCCAGGCGCCCCTGGGCTCCCGCCTCCTCCAGCCGGCCGGGAGGGATGCCGGGGCCCTCGTCGCGCACCGTGACGGTGACGGCGTCCCCCTCGTCCTCCACCAGGATCCAGGCGCGGGTCCCCGGGGGGCAGTGGAGACCGACGTTGGCCAGTGCCGCCTCGACCGCCGCGAGCAGTTCGGCGGCGGCGCGCCCGGGCAGCGGCACCGGGGTGGCCGGGGCCGACAGCGACACCAGCACCGACTCCAGGCGGCGCAGGGGGTCGCGCAGGTCGACCTCCGGGTCGGGCGCGGAAGGGTCGGCCGGGCCCCTCGCCGCGGCGGCCGGAGCCGCTCCGGCGCCGGCCGGCCCGTCGGCGGGCTCGGGGAGCCCACCGGTGATCAGGGACCGCAGCCGGATCTCCTGCTCCCCCGCCAGGCGCCCCAGCTCGGCGGCCTCTCCCCCGGCCTCGGCGCCGCGGCGGCTCACCAGCGACAGCACCTGCAGCACCGAGTCGTGGATGGAGCGGGCCAGCTGCTCGCGCTCGCGCAGGCGCGCCTCCAGCGCCACCGCCCGGGCGAACCGCTCCTCGGCCTGCCCGGCCACCCGCGCCATGTAGGCGACCGCCAGGCCGGCCAGCAGGAGCAGGACCACGCCCCGGGCCGTGGCCGGCGTGATGGCGGCGCCCATGACCACGCGCAGGGTGAGGTCGGCGACGCCGTAGAGCACGGCGACGGCGGCCGCGCCCCGGCGCCCCCAGGCCACCCCCGCCGCCAGGGCCGCACCGGCGAACCAGTAGCCGCTCAGCGGCGGCGCCTGGGTGAGGTAGAAGGGCGTGGCGGCCGCGGCGGTGGCGAACAGGCAGGCGAAGGCCACCGCCAGGTCGGCGCAGACCAGCCGCCGGGTGCGCAGTTCGGGACGGGCGTAGGCGGAGGTCGCCACCACCGTCCAGGCCGCCATCGCGACCAGGACCGTCCAGCCCAGCCAGGGGCGGGTGAGGTGCTCCTGGTGCTGGACGAGCAGCAGCAGGGAGTAGACGAGGGCCGCGGCGCGGAACAGGGAGATGCCGCGCCACAGGGGGATGTCGAAGCCCAGGGGTCAGACCACCGCTCCGTTGTCGGGACCGCTGTCGCCCGGAGGCCTGCCGTCGGTCATGCGCAGGATGAGGATGACGAACCCGGCCAGGAACGCCACCACCGCCATGAACATCAGCCAGTTGGGCAGGGTCAGCCCCAGGAAGGCGGCGCCGAACACCAGGACCGGCCCGCCCAGCAGGCCGAACCAGGCTGCGATGCCCAGGCGGTCGCCCTGGAGCAGCGGCGGCGGGGGCGGCGGCTCGTAGTGGCCCTCCAGCTCGTCCTCGGCGCGGCGCAGCGCCTCCTCGTCCTCGTCATCGTCGTCGGGGTCCCCGGCGAGGATGTCCCCGAGCGCGGGAGTCTCCGACCCGCCCCGGGGCGCGGAGGGGCCGACGTTCTCGGCGTCGGGCCACCGGGCGCCGCGGGGGGCGGGGGAGTCGTCGTCGTAGAAGCGGGCGACGAGGTCGTTCCAGACCTCGTCCTCGTCGGAGGACTGCGCCGGGGGCGCGTCCGGGTCGACGTTCTCCGGCGGGCCGTCCAGCAGGTCCCCGCCGACGGCGGCGTCCTGGCGGTCGGACTCCCCGTCCTCGCGCCGCTCCTCCGTCTCCGGGACCGAGCGCACGCCCAGTTCGGGCAGTTCCGTGCCCAGGACCCGCTCAGCCTCGACCCGCTCGTCGGCGTCCACGTACAGGTGGTCGGTGGGCGGGTCGTCCTCCCCTCCCCCGGGAGGCTCCAGCACGTCCTCCGCCAGCGGCACCGCGTAGGCCGCGATGCCGCTGCGCCGCAGCGCCTCCAGCATCAGGTCGGCGTGCGAGGGCGCCAGCAGGATCAAGGGCACGTAGGCGTCGGCGAGCAGGCCGTTACCCCGACGTTCCGTCATCGGTCGGCTCCTTCCCCGCTTCTGGCGTGGGCCCGCACGAAGGCGAGGCTTCCGTCGAAGATGTCGGCGGCGTCATGGTCGAGGGTCGCCACGTGGTAGCTGTCGTGGAGCAGGTGGATCGTCAGCCTGGTGTTGACCGCTCTCTTAGCGAGGATACGCAGACTGCGCGGTCCCACAACGTGGTCCTGGGGACTCCGGTAGGCCAGAATCGGCACACGCAAACCGGACATGCCCTCCTGAACTGCGCGCCACAGCTTCGGGAGTGTCGCGGCGGCCGCGGTGGGGACGCGGTCGTAGCCCCCCTCTCCCCGGTCGTCGACCTTCATGGCGATGTCGCTCTCCACCCCGGGCGTGTAGGGCAGGACGCGGGCCGCCAGGGCGCGGAAGGGGGCGATGAACGGCAGCCGCAGGTCCTCGACCGCCAGCGAGGGGTTGACCAGGACGAGGCCGCGCACCAGCTCCGGATGCTCCTGGGCCAGGCGCAGGGAGAGGGCGCCGCCCATGGACAGGCCCATGACGAAGACCTCGGAGCAGCGGGAGGAGAGTTCCAGCAGCGCCCGCTCGACCTCCGCGTACCAGTCGTCGCTGGTGGTGAGGGCCATGTCGGTCCAGCTGGTGCCGTGGCCCGGCAGCCGGGGCAGCTCCACGCTGAGGCCGGCCGCGGCCAGGTGGTCGGCCCAGGGGCGCATGGAGCGGGGGGAGCCGGTGAATCCGTGGCACAGCAGGACGCCCACGTCGGAGCCGCGGTGGCTGAAGGGCTCCGCCCCGGGGATCAGCGCGGTGTCGTCGGTCGGTCTCACGGGACTGCCCCCAGGAATGCGTACGGCGCCGCGGTGTTCGCGGCAGGACGGCGGTGCCGCGGTGGACACCCCGGCTTCACAGCCGTGAGGCTAACCGTTCCACGGACCGTTTGTCATGGGTGCGCACCCATGTTCCGGTCTCGTCCCCAAAGAGGGGTGTCGCGCATCACGTGGCACGAACTGAGTATCCTCGTCGCAGTGCTGGCCGAGCGGGACAGCGGATCGCGGCAGACCCTGCCCGGAGCTCCCCGCGTGTGCAGGGGTGATCCGAAGAGATGTTCTACTGGGTGGTCAAGGCGATTCTGGGGCCGATCCTGGCCGTGCTGTGGCAGCCCCGCGCCGAGGGCGTGGAAAACGTACCGCGCCGGGGACCGGCCCTGATGGTGGGCAACCACCTGTCGTTCTCCGACCACTTCTTCGGGCCGCTGCCGCTGCCGCGCAAGATCACGTTCCTGGCCAAGGCGGAGTACTTCACCGGCACCGGGGTCAAGGGGCTGGCCAGCCGCGCGTTCTTCTCCGGGGTGGGCCAGATCCCCATCGACCGCTCCGGCGGCAAGGCCAGCGAGGCGGCGCTGCGCACCGGGCTGAGGGTGCTCAAGCGCGGCGACCTGCTCGGCATCTACCCCGAGGGCACCCGCTCCCCCGACGGCCGCCTGTACCGCGGCCGCACCGGCGTGGCGCGCATCGCGCTGGAGGCGCGGGTCCCGGTGGTGCCGATGGCGATGATCAACGCCGAGAAGATCATGCCCCCGGGGCGGACCGTCCCCAAGCTGGGCATCCGCCCGGTCGTGAAGTTCGGCAAGCCGCTCGACTTCTCCCGGTACTACGGCATGGAGAAGGACCAGCGGGTCCTGCGCGCCGTCACCGACGAGATCATGTACGCGCTCATGGAGCTGTCCGGCCAGGAGTACGTGGACCGCTACGCGCAGGCGGTCAAGGCGGAGCTGGAGGAGGAGGCCCGCGAGGCCCGCAAGGAGCAGAACGCGGACAGCAAGGAGCGCCGCCGGGCCGAGAAGGCGCGCCGCAAGGAGGAGCGCCGGGCCCGCCGGGCGGCGAAGAAGAGCGACGGGGCGGACTCCCCCGCCGCCGAGTAGGCCACGGGAAAGGCCCCGGTGCGCGCACCGGGGCCTTCGCCGTCTCCGGGGGTCAGTGGCGGGCCAGGTCGCCCGCGCCGACGATGCCGGCCTCGCCGCCCAGCTCGGCCAGGCGCACCTCGGCCAGGCGGCGGCCGGGCCGCCCCGAGACGTGGCGGGCGTAGGAGTCGCGGATCGGCCCCAGGATGAACTCCCCGGCGTCGGAGACGCCCCCGCCCAGCACGAAGCACTCCGGGTCCAGGATGGCCGCCAGGTCGGCCAGGCCCACGCCCGCCCACTCGCCGATGGTGCGGAAGCAGGAGAGGGCGCCCTCGTCTCCCTCGGTGGCGGCCTCGGTGATGACGTGGCCCTCGATGTGCTCCACGACGCCGCCCGCGAGTTCGAGCATCCGCTTGGCGGTCGCCGGGTCGGTGCGGGCCAGGTCCTGCCCGGCGGCGACCAGTGCGCGGCCGCTGGCGTACTGCTCCCAGCAGCCGTGGTTGCCGCAGGCGCAGCGGCGCCCGTGCGGGACGACGCGGTAGTGGCCGACCTCGGCCGCCACGCCGAAGCGACCCCGGTGCAGCCGGCCGCCGATGACCAGGCCGCCGCCGATGCCGGTGCCCAGGGTGACGCAGACGATGTGGTCGCTGCCGCGGCCCGCGCCGAAGCGGGCCTCGGCCCAGGCCGCGGCGTTGGCGTCGTTCTCGATGACGACGGGCAGGCCCGCGCGCTCCTGGACGCGCTCCTTGAGGGGGTCGTCGCGCAGACCCAGGTTGACGGCGACCTGCACGGTGGCCCGGTCCTCGTCGACGAACCCGGCCACGCCCACGCCGACGGCCTGCACCTCTCCGTGGCGGCCGCGCAGCTCGTCGACGGCCTTGGCCACGACGTCGGCCAGGCCGCGGGGGTCGTTGGCGGGGGTGGGGTACTTGACGCGGTCCAGGATCCGCCCGTCGTGGTCGACCACCCCGGCGGCGACCTTGGTCCCGCCGATGTCCACTCCGATGGTCAGCATGAGGGGCGGCTCCTTCTCACTTACGCCCGAACTCTGACATAAGTAGCCAGGCCCATGGCATGGGTCTTTTCAAATGGTGTAAACCATTCGATTAAACCAGGCTCGGGCCGTGCTGGACACCCCGGGTGTGCTACGAGGTGACCTGGCGTTCCTCCGTCGCGGTGCGCCAGGGCGCGGAGGTGTCCGGGGTGTGCTCGGAGGCCCGCCTCTCCCGCTCCAGGGAACGCTCCAGGACGCCCAGCGTCCGCCCCAGGGCGCCCACCACTCCCAGGCCCGCACGCCCCAGGTGGCCGGCGATCTCCGGAGCCGTGTCCCGCACGATGCCCAGGACCTCCTCCAGGACGGGCCGCGGCTCGGGCCCGGTCTCCAGGCGGATGGCCTCCTCCCACACGTCGCCCTTGGGCGGCGGGGCGGTGACCGCGCCGACACCGCGCTTGACGCCCTCGATCAGCAGTTTGCGCTGGAGGCCGTCGACCAGCCTCAGGGCCTCATCGATGATGTCGCCGCTGTTCTCCGCCATCAGATCCTCCTTGGACAAGCCGGTTCTGGTTTCACGTTAACCGCCCCGCGGGCCCGACAGCAGGGCGCCGGGAGAGGATCAGGGAAGGATCAGGGGAGCCCGGATGTTGCACGCCGTGAAATGAAAAGGACACACGACGCGAACGGCGCCTGATGTGCACAAAGCACAGCCCGGGCGTATAGTTCGCGTGCGTAAACGGGTTCCTGACCTGCACGCTCATCGGACGTCACAGGCCGCACCCGCATACATACGACCCGGTGAACAGGGGTCACTGTTGGATACCGAACGGCAACTCGTTCTACTCACGAGTAGCATGAGGTTGTTACGGTCGTCACGTCCTTGAACATCCAGAACCCGTACACGTCCAGGAGCATCACGTGCGCGAATACAGCTCTCCCGCGAAAGCCGAGATCTCCGACGACGCGCGGCTGACCGACACGCTCTACGCACGCGCGGCCGACGAGCCGAACGCCGTCGCCGCCCGCCGCCAGGAGTCCGGACAGTGGCGCGACGTCACCGCCGCGGAGCTGCACGGCGACATCGCCGCCTACGCCAAGGCCCTGATCAACGCCGGAATCGAGCACGGTGACCGGGTCGCCCTGCTGTCGCGCACCCGCTACGAGTGGACCGTCGTCGACTACGCGATCTGGTCCGTGGGCGCGGTCACCGTCCCCGTCTACGAGACCTCCTCCGCCGAGCAGATCGAGTGGATCCTCTCCGACTCCGGGGCCAAGGCGGTCTTCGTCGAGACCGAGGCCCACGCCGAGCGCATCGAGTCCGTCCGCGCGAAGACCCCCGAGCTCAAGGAGATCTGGCGCTTCGACGGCCCGGAGTTCGCCGAGCTGCGCGAGTCCGGCGCCGCCGTCTCCGACGAGGACCTGGAGAAGCGCCGCACCGCGGCCAAGGCCGACGACATCGCCACCCTCATCTACACCTCCGGGACCACCGGGCGCCCCAAGGGCTGCCAGCTGACGCACCGGAACTTCCTCTTCATCGCGCACAGCGCCCTCGAGGGCCCCGCCAAGCAGGTCCTGCGCGGCCGGGAGAACCCCTCGACCCTGCTCTTCCTGCCGCTGGCGCACGTGTTCGCCCGCTTCGTGCAGGTCATGGTCATCGAGGCCAAGGCCACCCTGGGCCACTTCCCCTCCACCGGCCCCGACCTCATCGAGCAGTTCTCGGTGTTCAAGCCGACGTTCCTGCTCGCCGTGCCGCGCGTGTTCGAGAAGGTGTACACCAAGGCCGAGCAGAAGGCGACGGCCGAGGGCAAGGGCAAGATCTTCGCCGCGGCCGCCGACACGGCCATCGCCTACAGCCAGGCGCTGGCCACCGGCCGCATCCCCCTCACCCTCAAGCTCAAGCACGCCCTGTTCAGCAGGCTGGTGTACGGCAAGCTGCTGGCGGCGCTGGGCGGCAACGCCGAGTACGCGGTCTCCGGCGGCTCCGCGCTGGGCGCGCGCCTGGGCCACTTCTTCCGCGGCATCGGGTTCACCATCATCGAGGGCTACGGCCTGACCGAGACCACCGCCCCGACCTCCGTGAACAGCCCGGAGTTCAACAAGATCGGCACCGTTGGGCAGCCGATGCCGGGCACCTCCATCCGGATCGCCGAGGACGGGGAGATCCTCCTCAAGGGCGACCACATCATGGTGGGCTACTGGAACAACGACAAGGCCACCAAGGAGGCGTTCACCGAGGACGGCTTCTACCGCAGCGGCGACCTGGGCTCCCTGGACGACGACGGCTTCCTCAGCATCACCGGGCGCAAGAAGGAGATCATCGTCACCGCGGGCGGCAAGAACGTGGCCCCGGCGGTGCTGGAGGACCGCATCCGGGCGCACGCCCTGGTCAGCCAGTGCATGGTGGTCGGTGACAACCGCAAGTTCATCGCGGCGCTGGTGACAATCGACCCCGAGTCCTTCGAGCAGTGGAAGAACGCGAACAAGAAGACCGGCGAGCTCCCGGAGCTGACCGAGGACCCGGACCTGGTCGCGGCCATCCAGGAGGCGGTCGACCACGCCAACCAGGCGGTGTCCAAGGCCGAGGCGATCAAGAAGTTCAAGATCCTGCCCTCCGACTTCACCGAGGAGAGCGGGCAGATGACCGCCTCCCTGAAGGTGAAGCGCCACGTGGTGAACAAGGAGTGGAGCAAGGAGATCGAGGAGATCTACGCGGGCTGATAACGGGTGGAACCCGTACGCCTGAGCCGGTCCCCCTTTTTCAGGGGGACCGGCTTTTTCGGTCCCGCCGAAACCACCGACATACCGGACACCACTCACCAGGAGCACCACCCGCCCCAGCCCGAGGGGGCGAGGGGGGAAGAACCGGGGCCTCCGCTCCAGGGGGTTCTTCACCGAACCGGGCCCGACCACAGCCAGAGGAAGGACCTCGGCCTCTGTCGCAGGAGGGTTCTTCTCTTCCCTGGAGCCCTCGGCCACAGCCAGAGGACGTCCCTGGGGCCTCCGCCGCAGGGGGCAAGAGCCGCAGGAGGTCCTCCCACCCCAGTCCCAGGGGGCGGGGAGGGGGAACCGGGAGCTGCGCTGCAGGGGGTTGTTGTCTTTTCCTGGAGTCCCCGGCCACAGCCGTAGGGCTTCGCTCAGACCTCCGCTCCAGGGGGTGAAGGCCGCAGGAGGGTTTCCCGCCCCGGACACAGGGGGGCGGGGAGGGGGAACCGGGAGCTGCACCCCAGGGGGGTCGTTCTCTCCCCTGGAGCCCTCGGCCACAGCCGAAGGACATCGCTCGGACCTCCGCCACAGGGGGTGAAGGCCGCAGGAGGGTTTCCCGCCCCAGGCACAGGGGGGTTGAGGGAGGGGGAACCGAGACCTCCGCTCCAGGGGGTGAAAGCGGGGAAGAACCTCGGCCCCGGCCCCAGGGGGGTGGACGGACTTGGAGGTTTCCAGGAGGGTCACCCGTTGGGAAGGGCGGTCTGTGGGGGCTCCCGGCAGCAAGCGTTGGTTTCCAAAGGCTCAGCCGCTTGGAAGGTACAGACTGCGGAGCGTGGGCCCGTCCCGCCGCAGTCGGCGTGCGGCAGACCACCAGACCTGGGCGTTCGACGGACGTCCCGGGTGGTGGGGGCTTGCGGGGCGGGTGCGCGCGAGGCCTGCCCCGCCCGGCCACACAGGTCCACGGAGGAAGGGTCCGCCTGGAAAGGGACGGGCCTGTCCGACCTCGCTTGTAACACCAGCCCCCGCTGGGGTAACCCCAGCCATGAGCGCCCTCCGGCACCACAGGGGGGTGAACCCGAGCGAACACTCCCACCCCCGGCCCCAGGGGGTGAAAGCCGCGGAGAACCTCCCACCCCTGGACCCCGGGGTGAAGGCCGTGAAGGACCTCTCCCACTTGGGAACGGCCGGCACCGAACACCCGCACCGGGCCTGGCTGGGCAGTCCCGGGCCGGTGGCGAGGGCCAGCGCTCCCTCCTCCCTCCACCCCCCTTGGGGTCGGGGCGGGAAGATGCCTGCGGCTTTCACCCCCTGTGGTGCGGGAGGGCGCTCATGGCTGGGGTTACCCCGGCTGTGGTTGGTGTTACAAGCGAGGTCGGGTGCGACCGGCGGGTTCGCAGGCGGACCCTTCCTCCGTGGACCTGTGTGGCCGGGCGGGGCAGGCCTCGGGCGGGGCAGGCCTCGCGCGCACCCGCCCCGTAAACCCCCACCACAGTCGATGTGAGCCCAACGCCCCGGCCTGGTGGTCTGCCGCACGCCGACTGGGGACTGTAAAGATAAGGGTGTAACTCCAAGGGGGTAGGAGTTCACCATGAGTGACAAGGCGCAGGTCAAGAAGGATACTGGCAGGTCGGACGAAGAGCTGGTCGCGGAACTGGTCGCCAAGGCCAAGGCCGAGGGCATCGACCTGGTCGGCGAGAACGGGCTGCTGTCCCGCCTGACCAAGACCACCCTGGAGAACGTCCTGCAAGCGGAGATGGACGCCCACCTGGGCTACGCCAAACACGAACGCTCCGCGCCCGGCAACGGCAGCGGCAGCGGCAACGCCCGTAACGGCACCCGCTCCAAGACCGTCACCACCGAGGCCGGCCCCGTCGAGCTCGACGTGCCCCGCGACCGCGACGGCTCCTTCGAGCCGCAGATCGTCAAGAAGCGCCAGCGCCGCCTGAACGGCGTCAACGGCATCGTGCTCTCACTCTCGGCCCGCGGCCTGACCCACGGCGAGATCTGCGCCCACCTGGCCGAGGTCTACGGGGCGAACGTGTCCAAGCAGACCATCTCCACGATCACCGACGGTGCGATGGACCGGATGGCCGAGTGGCAGAACCGGCCCCTGGACCCCGTCTACCCGGTGCTGTTCGTGGACGCCATCAACGTCAAGATCCGCGACGGCCAGGTCACCAACCGGCCCGTCTACGTCGTGCTCGGGGTGACGGCCGAGGGCGAGCGCGACATCCTGGGTCTGTGGGCGGGCGAGGGCGGTGAGGGTGCCAAGTACTGGGCGCACGTGTTCACCGAGCTGCGCAACCGCGGGGTGGCCGATGTGCTCATGCTGGTGGCCGACGGGGTCAAGGGCATGGGCGAGGCGGTCGAGGCCGTGTGGCCGCGCACGGTGCTGCAGACCTGCATCGTGCACCTGCTGCGCAACAGCTTCCGCTACGCCTCGGTCGCCGATCGGCAGAAGGTCGCCGGCGCGCTGCGGCCGGTCTACTCCGCGGCGACCGAGGAGGCCGCCCGGGAGCGGTTCGCCGAGTTCTGTTCGGTGTGGGGTGAGCGGTATCCGGCGATCGTGCGGTTGTGGGAGCAGGCGTGGGCGGAGATGGTGCCGTTCCTGGCCTTCGATGTGGAGATCCGGCGGGTCATCTGCACCACGAACGCGGTCGAGTCGATCAACGCCCGGATCCGGCGTGCGGTCAAGGCCCGGGGACACTTCCCCAACGAGCAGGCCGCGCTCAAGTGCGTGTATCTGGCGTTGATGGCGTTGGATCCGACCGGGGCGGGTGCGGTGAAGTGGGCCGGCCGGTGGAAGCGAGCGCTGAACGCGTTCGATCTGGCCTTCGACGGGCGGTTGACCGCGACACGCCAGTGACCAAGAAAAACAGTTACACCCTTAACTTGACACACCCGCCGACTGCGACGGGACGGGCCCACGCTCCGCAGTCTGTACCTTCCCAAGCGGCCGGGCTTTTGGAAACCAACGCTTGCTGCCGGGCGCCCCCACAGACCGCCCTTCCCAACGGGTGACCCTCCTGGAAACCTCCAAGTCCGTCCACCCCCCTGAGGCCGGGGCCGAGGTTCTTCCCCGCTTTCACCCCCTGCGGTGCAGGTCCCGGTTCTCCTCCCCTCAACCCCCCTGTGCCTGGGGCGGGGAGCCCTCCCGCGGCTTTCACCCCCTGGACCGGAGCTCCCGGGTCTCCCCCCTTAACCCCCCTGTGCCTGGGGCGGCAAACCCGCCAGCGACCCTCACCCCCGCGGCGGAGGCACCCACAAGGGTTCACGCCTGTGGCCAAGGCCCCCGGTCCGACGAGCCCCCCCCGGGGCGCCAGCACAACCCCCTCCCCCACCCCCTGAGCCCGGGCCGGGAAACCCACCCGCGGCCCTCACCACCCCTGTGTCCGGGACCTGGGGAACGCCCGCCCTCACCCCCTGGAGTCGGAGACGACCCGCCCTCCGGAGGCGCCCTGAACCCCGGACAGCGAACCCCCGCCCAGGACAGCGTTGAAAGCCCTGAAAAGACAGACACACGATGGTCGGCAGAGGAACCACCTCCCCCCCTCAGACGGGGCGGGAATTCCGGGTCACCCCCCCCGAAAAACGCAGGGACCCGGCCCAAGGCCGGGTCCCTGCGGGGCTTCTCACCGTCAGTGGGAAGCGTGCTCCTTCATGACCTCGTCCGAGTGGTGGAGGTGGTGACCCGTGTGCGGGTCCACCCCGTCGAAGGACACGTTGTCCTTCGTGTACCACTCCGCGAGGGCCCGGCGGAAGCGGCCCATGGGCTTGCGCGACGCGGGGTTCCTGACGCCCTTGTCGTCCTCCTCCGGCTCGGTGAGGGCCGTGGAGGTGATCACCGGCTTGCTGGCCAGCACCTCCGTGGTCTCCTCCGAGTTGCGCTTGTGCACCTCGATGAACTCACCGCTGGGCAGCTGCTGGATGATGCCGCTCTCGTACCCGTGCTCCAGGGTCTCCCGGTCACGGCGCTGCAGGCCCAGGCAGATGCGCTTGGCGACGTAGAACGCGATGACCGGCCCGACGATGGCCAGTACACGGAAGATGTACGTGGTCAGGTACAGGTTGATCGAGAACGTCTCCGACAGGATGTCGTTCGACCCGGCGAGCCACAGGACCCCGTAGAACGTGATGCCCGCGGCGCCCACACCGGTGCGGACCGGGGCGTTGCGCGGCCGGTCGGCCACGTTGTGCGCCCGCTTGTCACCGGTGATCCACTGCTCCAGGAACGGCCACGCGGCCAGTCCGCCGAAGATGATGCCCGGAATGATCAGACCCGGCACCAGCACGGCGGTCGGCATCGCGTACCCGAAGATCTGGAAGTCGAACCAGTTCGGGAAGATGCGCAGCGAACCCTCCATGAAGCCCATGTACCAGTCGGGCTGGAGCCCGGAGGTGATGGACGTCGGGGTGAAGGGCCCGAACAGGTGGATCGGGTTGACCTGCACGAACGCACTCAGACCCGCGATCACGGCGAACGTGAAGAAGAAGAACCCGCCGGCCTTGACCGCGAAGCCGGGGAACATCGGGGTTCCCACCACGGTCTTGTCCGTCTTCCCCGGTCCGGGGTACTGGGTGTGCTTCTGGTGCCACAGGATCATGAAGTGCGCCACGATGAGGCCCAGCAGGATCGCCGGGATCAGCAGCACGTGCAGCATGTACAGGCGCGTGATGATGTCCTCGCCGGGGAACTCCCCGCCGAACAGGAACATCGAGACGTACGTGCCGACCAGCGGCAGCGCGAGCATCACGCCCTGGAGGATGCGGACGCCCATGCCGGAGGGCAGGTCGTCCGGCAGCGAGTAGCCGAAGAGGCCCTCGACCATGGCCAGGGCGAAGATCGCGACGCCGATGAGCCAGTTGATCTCACGCGGCTTGCGGAACGCCCCGGTGAAGAAGACGCGGAGCATGTGCACCACGAGCGCCGCGACGAAGATCAGCGCGGCCCAGTGGTGGATCTGGCGGACCAGGAATCCACCGCGCACCGCGAAGTCGATGTGCAGCGTCGAGGCGTACGCCTCCGACATGACGACGCCGTTGAGGCGCTCGTAGGGCCCGTCGTAGACGACCTCCATCATGCTCGGCTTGAACCAGAGCGTGAGGAAGACACCCGTGAGGAGCAGGATGATGAACGAGTACAGCGCGATCTCGCCCAGCATGAACGACCAGTGGTTCGGGAAGACCTTGCGCAGGTTCTTCTCGCCCATCTTGGCGGCGTGGAAGCGGTCGTCGATGAAATTGCCGACGCCGCGCAGCGCCTTGGGTGCTTGCGTGGTCTTGCTCATCGACTAGTCCTTCGCGTAATCCCAGAACGTCGGACCGGGCGGCTCCGTGAAGTCGCCCCTGGCGATGAGGTAGCCCTCATCGTCGACGCCGATGGGCAGCTGCGGCAGCGGCCGGTGGGCCGGGCCGAAGACGACCTTGGCGGCGTCCGACGCGTCGAACGTGGACTGGTGGCACGGGCACAGGATGCGGTGCGTCGTGCGCTCGTAGAGTGCCGCGGGGCAGCCCACGTGGGTGCAGATCTTGGAGTAGGCGATGATCCCGTTGTGCGTCCAGTTCAGACGCGACGCGGACTCACCGTCGACCTCGATCTCCTCCTCCATGCCCGACTTCCAGTCCTCGGCCGGCATCTTGATGAGCAGGATGACGGACTTGGCGGCGTCGTTGAGGCTGATCCCGTGCGGGTAGTGCTCGTCGTCGACGGCGGGGAGGGCGGAGATCATCCCGTACGGGTCGTTCTCCAGGTCCTCGGCGCGCACGTAGCGGTGCGTGCCCTCGACGTACATGCGGCGGCCGTTCTCCCACGGCGTGTTCTTCAGCTTGTCGCCGGGCAGGGGGCCCATGTCGCGCAGCAGCACGACCGGGGCCAGGCCCAGCGGCACCATCGCCAGGATGAGGGTGCGGCGCATGAGCGGGCGCTTGGTGAACCCGCTCTCGTCGGCGCCCTGCATGAAGAAGTCGCTGAAGGACCCCTTCTCCTTGTCGCTGGAGGGCAGCTCGTCGTAGGGCGAGGAGACCTCGTAGTGCGGCATGACCTTGCGGGCCCAGACCGTCATGCCCGCGCCGATACCGAACAGCGAGAGGGTGAGCGAACCACCCAGGAGCGCGTTCGAGTACTGGCCGAGCTGCGGGTCGGCGATGTCGCCCGGGGTGAAGACGAAGTAGGCGACCAGGAACCCGATCCCGCCCAGGAAGGCGAGGACGAACCAGAGGGAGGCGACCTTCTCGCCGCGCCGCTGGACCTCTTCGGACATGAAGTGGGTCTCGGAGGCCGGGTAGGGGCCGCCGTGGTCGCTCTCGGACCGGGCCGTGTCGGTCACGACGGGCTTCTCGTCCGTGGGGGTGCCGACGACGCGCTCGGGCGTCTCGTCACCGGTGCGGTTGGTGTTGTTCTCAGTCATGGGCACGCTGCTTCGCGGTGATCCAGATCGCGCAGGCGATGATCAGGGCGAGGCCGACGACCCACCCGATCAGGCCTTCGGCGACCTGGCCGACCCGCTGGAGGTCGAAGATGCCACCGGCGTTCGGCTCGGCCTGGAGGGTCTTGACGTAGGAGATGAGCTCCTGCTTCTCCTCCGGCTCGAGGACGCCGTCGCTGAACATCGGCATGGCGCCGGGGCCGCTGACCATGGCCTCGTAGATCTCACGCGGAGTCGAGTCGTGGATCTCGGGAGCCCACCGGCCGTCGGTGAGCGCGCCGCCGCCGCCGGACCAGCCGTGGCAGTGGGCGCAGTTGGTCAGGTAGAGGCGCATGCCCATCTCGGTGTCGTCGGCACCGGAGATGTAGGAGTCGTATTCGGCCTGGTACTCCTCGAGGGCGGCCTCGTACTCGGCCTCGGCCTCCTCGACGGCCTCGTGGTAGGCCTCTTCGCTGTCGAAGTCGCTGCGGAGAGGCTTGAAGTCGTCGAAGCTCGGCGCGGCGTCCGGAACGTCGTAGGGGACGTCGGCGCCGCTACCGTCGTTGCGGATCGACTCGTTGTAGTAGGCGATCAGGTTGGCCAGTTCCTGCTCGGTCATGACCATCGGCTTGCGCGGCATCTGCGCGTCCGGGTTCATGGACGGCATGCGGCCGGTGCTGACCTGGAAGTCGATCGCCGCGGGACCGACGTCGCGCAGGTCCGGGCCGGTCTGGCCGCCCGACCCGTCCAGACCGTGGCACGAGGCGCAGGTCTGGTCGAAGATGGTCTTGCCCTCGGCGACGTCCACGTCCTCCGGGGACGGGACGTCAGCGGCGAGGGTCTGCGCCTGCGCCTGGTCGGAGGTGGGCGCCACTGCGGCGTACCCCACCCCGAACAGGGCAAGCGCGAGGATGACGACGACATACCCCGCAAGGGGATGCCGTCGCCGCGCGGTAATCCATTTCACGGTTTCCCCGTTTCGGGTTACTGGATGAAGTAGATGGTTGCGAACAAAGCGATCCAGACCACGTCGACGAAGTGCCAGTAGTAGGACACGACGATCGCACTGGTCGCCTGCTGGTGAGTGAAGCGCTTCGCTGCGTACGTGCGTCCCAGCATGATGAGGAACGCGATCAGACCACCGATGACGTGGAGTCCGTGGAAGCCCGTGGTCAGGTAGAACATCGACCCGTAGGGGCTGGACTGGAGGGTCAGGCCCTCGTGCGCGATGAGTTCGTAGTACTCGTACGCCTGTCCCAGAACGAAGAACAGGCCCATGAAGAACGTGATGAAGAACCACATGCGCAGCTTCTTCACGTCACCGCGCTCGGCGGCCCAGACGCCTGCCTGAGCGGTGAAGCTGGAAGCCACGAGGACCACGGTGATCGTCGACGCCCACGGCACGTTGAGGTGCGTGTCGGGCCATGCCCCGAGGTCGGGGTTGCCGTTGATCACCGATCGGATGGTGAAGTACATCGCGAACAGCGCAGCGAAGAACATGAGCTCGTTGGCCAGCCAAACGATGGTGCCAACGCTCACCAGGTCAGGACGCTTTGCCGCACCATGTGCCGGTGTCGGTGCTGTTTTTGGGTTCGCGGTTGCTGTCGCCACGGGAGCATTATTACGGCATCTCACGGAGGTCCGTACTCGACCCCCCGTAAGGCGGCCGATCAGTGCCGGTACGGACCGTCCCGGGGCCCGGGGGCAGGGCTTTCTCCGTGACTCGGGCGTTACTGTACCGTCCCGGCCGACCGGAGGCCCGGTCCGACGCGCCGGTGGACGGCCCCGCGCGCGTTCTCCGCGCGGCTGAGGCGATCCGTACCCGCCTCGAAACCCCTTCAATCCCCTTCGGCCAACGGCGGGGCAACGAAACGGTCACCGTTGCACAACGCCCGTCCCGGGGCCGGTTAGCGCAGCCCGGGGCGGTACTGGCATCCTGTGGTGTCGAAGGTCTCAGCCCCGCACCGGCGGATCCGGAACTCCTGGGCACCGGGACCGCAAGGCAATAGAGTCAGAGGCATACAGCCAACGAACGCCTCGGCCGCACCCCCCACGGCGGCGGCCCTGGTCCGAAGCGATGGGACGGTTGCGCGATGGTGGACAGCGGTACGGACACGGGTGCCCGGATGCGCGTGCTGGTCTACAGCGACAAGGCCGACACCCGCGAGCAGGTGCGCCTGGCGATCGGCCGCCGCCCGGCCGCGGACGTGCCCAGGGTGGAGATCGTCGAGTGCGCCACGGCGCCGATGGTGCTGCGCAGGCTGGAGGAGACCGACCCCTCCCTGCGCATCGACGTGGCGATCTTCGACGGGGAGGCCGCCCCGGTCGGCGGCATGGGCCTGTGCCGCCAGGTCAAGGACGAGATCTACCAGTGCCCCCCGGTGCTGCTGCTGGTGGGCCGCCGCGACGACGGCTGGCTGGCGACCTGGTCGCAGGCCGAGCAGGTGGTCAGCCACCCGATCGACCCGGTGGCGCTGGCCGGTTCCCTGGCGGAGCTGATGCGCCGCCGGCTCACCGCGCTCAGCGGGTGACCCGGGTGGCGAGTGACAACGGCGAGAGGGACATGCGCCGTCGCCGCGTGGTGGGCGGGGCCCTGAACCACGGCGCCGACACCGGGCGATGGCGCGGGGGTCCCCCGTCCCGTCCCCGGTCGCGCTGAGTTCCCCGACGGCACAGCGCGGCCCCATGCCCTTGTCACCCATGGAGTCCGAATGAACGTCCCCGCCCCCGAGCCCCGAGAGAGTTCCGCCGTCGCCGAGCGGACCTGGGCCAACCTCATCACCGCCCTGCTGGGCGGGACCACCCTCAGCTCCGCCGACACGGCGTGGGCGATGAACGAGATCATGTCCGGTTCGGCGACCGACGCACAGATCGCGGGCTTCGCGATCGCGCTGCGCGCCAAGGGCGAGAGCGTGTCGGAGGTGACCGGCCTGGCCCGCGGCATGCTCGACAACGCGATCCGCATCGAGGTGCCCGGTCCCACCCTGGACATCGTCGGTACCGGCGGCGACCGGGCTCACACGGTCAACGTGTCGACGATGGCGGCGATCGTCGCCTCGGCGGCCGGGGCCCGCGTGGTCAAGCACGGCAACCGGGCGGCGTCCTCCTCCTGCGGCACGGCGGACGTGCTGGAGCGGCTGGGCGTGGTCCTGGACCTGCCGCCGGAGCTGACGGTGCGGGTGGCCCGGGAGGCGGGCATCGCCTTCTGCTTCGCGCCGGTCTTCCACCCCTCGTTCCGGTTCACCGCCAAGCCGCGCCGCGAGCTGGCGGTGCCGACGGTGTTCAACTTCCTGGGACCGCTCACCAACCCGGCGCAGACCACGGCGGCCGCCATCGGCGTGTTCGACGAGCGCATGTGCGAGGTGATGGCCGGGGTGTTCGCCGACCGGGGCGCGTCGGCGCTGGTGTTCCGCGGCGACGACGGCCTGGACGAGCTGACCACCACGACGACCTCGACGGTGTGGGTGGTGCGCGGCGGCGAGGCCCGGCGCGAGTCGCTGGACCCGGCCGACCTGGGGATCGGGCGGTCCGAGCCGGACGCGCTGCGCGGCGGCGACGTGGAGTTCAACGCCCGGGCGGTGCGGGACCTGCTGGCGGGCCGGACGGGTCCGGTGCGCGACGCGGTGCTGCTGAACGCGGGTGCGGCGCTGGCGGCCGTCGACGGGGTCGAGGGGTCGCTGGTGGACGCGGTGCGCGCCGGGTACGAGCGGGCGGTGGCCGCGGTCGACAGCGGTGCCGCCGAGCGGACCCTGGCGGCCTGGGTGGAGACCAGCCAGGAGCTGGCCAAGAGCGCCTAGACCGTTGGCGGGAAAGGCGGGGCGGGCACCGGCGCGGTGCCCGCCCCCTGGCGTGTGCGGCTACCAGCCGATGGCGAAGGCCGACTCCAGGTCGTGCTTGGAGTAGGCCTGGAAGGAGATGTGGGTGTCGGAGGAGATCACGCCGGGCACCTTGTTGACGCGTCCCGGGATGACCTCGGCCAGGTCCTCGTGGCGGCGCACCCGCACCATGGCGATGAGGTCGACCCCGCCGGTGACCGAGTAGACCTCGCTCACGCCGTCGATCTCGGCGATGGCCTCGGCGACCTCGGGGATGCGGTGGACGTCGGCCTTGATCATGACGATCGCGGTGATCACTGTGCCTCCTGGGCGGTGTCGGCGCGGGCGGAGGTCCTGCGGGCCGCGCGCGGCTAGTAGACGTCGGAGAGACGCGTCCCGGAGCGCCATCGCAGCCGGTAGACCACCCATCCCACGACCACCCCGGCGACGAATCCGTACACGTGCGCCGCGTAGGCGACGCCGGAGCCCGCACCGGGGGCGTTCGATGTGGTGACGTAGAGAAGATACTGAAGGACGAAGTAGCTGCCCACCAGGGCCCATCCGGGCAGGCGCATGGGGACCATGCCGAACACCAGGGTGGTGACCCGGCTGCGGAACTGCACGACCAGGTACGCGCCGAGCACCCCGGAGATCGCACCGGAGGCGCCGACCATGGGGATCTGGCCCTGCGGGTCGCCCAGGGCGAACCCGTAGGCGGCGGCCAGGCCGGTGAGCACGTACAGCGCGAGGAACCGCAGCCGCCCGATCCGGTCCTCCACCACCGGGCCGAACACGAACAGGTAGACCATGTTGCCCGCCAGGTGGGCGGCGCCGGAGTGGACGAACATGGAGGCGAACACCGACAGCCACACCTGCTTGCCCGTGATGCTCCCGCACTGGGGGACGACCGGCTCGGCCAGGGCGGTGTGCCCGAACATCTCGGCGGGGACGGCCCCCCAGCGCATGAAGTAGTCCTGGATGGCGCAGAACCGCTCCACCATGTCGGACGGGTACCAGACGGCGGTGGTGGCCTGCGGCGACATCAGGTAGGCCAGGACGTTGGCCGCGATCAGCAGGTAGGCGACGACGGGGGTGCGGCGGACCGGGTGGTCGTCATTGAGCGGTAGCGCGGCCATGCGCCCAGTGTGTCATCTCCGTGTGGGCCTCGGCGGCCCGCAGCGGGCATGTCCACTCGCCGTCGATCTCCACCAGGCGGGTGGCGGGGTGGTCCAGCCAGGCCAGGATCAGCTCGGTCTCCCCGGGCAGGGCGGCGGGCAGCGGGGGGACCGCCGGTTCGACGGTCTCCGCGGTGGCGGTCAGGGCGCCCAGGAACGCGGCGGGGTCGGTGCCGGGCTCCAGGACGGCGCTGGCGGCCAGTCTGCCGTGGCGGACCACGCAGGTGTCCCAGCCGGTGGGGCCGCGCCGGGTGGCGACCAGGTGGGGGACGGCGGCGAGGGCGCCCATGCGCTGGGCGCGGCGGGCGCCGCGCAGGAACGCGGCGAGGCGGTCGCGCAGGGCCGCGGCCTCCTCGTAGCGCAGGGCCGCGGAGAGTTCGGCGATGCGCCCGGTGTGGGCGGCCACGACGGCGTCGGGGTCGCCGGTCATGGCGGTCCGGGCCGCGTCGGCGTGTCCGAGGTAGGCGGCCAGGGGTTCGGTGCCGTCGCAGGGCGCGCCGCAGCGGCCCATCTGGGCGAGCACGCAGGGGGCGACGCCGGCGGTGCCGCCGGGGGTGAGCCGGTGCGTGCACTGCCGCAGCGGCAGGGCGTGCAGCAGCGCCTCCTTGGCCTGCTCGGCCTCGGCGGCCGAGGTGTAGGGGCCGATGTAGGGGGCTCCGTCGTCCTTGACCGTGGTGACCACGGACAGGCGCGGGTAGGCCTCGGCGGTGAGGGTGACCCAGCGGACCCGCTCGGGGTTGCGCGAGCGCCGGTTGTAGGGGGGTTTGCGTTCGGCGATGATGCGCAACTCGCGCACCGAGGCCTCCAGGTCGGTGGCGCACACGATGGGGGTGACGCCCGCGACCACGCCCGCCATCTCCCGGATGCGCTGCCGGTTCTCGGCGGCGGTGAAGTAGGAGGCGACCCGGCGGCGCAGGTTGTTGCTCTTGCCCACGTACAGGTCGGCGCCGCGCGCGTCGGTGAACACGTAGACGCCGGGGCGTTCGGGCAGCCCCTCGGCCAGGTGCCGCTTGGCGCGCTGCGCCTTGGTGGGCGGTTTGGTGACCGCGCGCAGCTCTTCGAGGCTGCCCACCCCCAGCCGGGTGAGGCGGTCGACGAGCCCGGTGAGGACGGTGACGGTGGCGCGCGCGTCGTCCAGGGCCCGGTGGTTGGGCGTGACCGGTGAGCCGAAGAAGGCGGCCAGGGTGCCCAGCCGGTGGTTGCGGGTCTGGCCCTGGGGCAGGACGGCGCGGGCCAGGCGCAGGGTGTCCACCACCGGCGGGTCCGGCCAGGCCAGTCCGTGGCGCTCACAGGCGGCCTTGAGGAACCCGACGTCGAAGGGGGCGTTGTGGGCGACCAGGGCGGTGTTCTCGCGGGCGGTGAGGAAGTCCAGCACCCGGGGCAGCACCTCCTCCACGGGCGGGGCGGTGGCCACCATGGACTGGGTGATGCCGGTCAGCAGGGTGATCTCGGCGGGGATGAGCACTCCGGGGTCCACGAGCGAGGTGAACTCCTCCTCGACCCGTCCGCCGCGCACGCGCACCGCTCCGACCTCGGTGATCCGGGAGTTGGTGGCGCTGGTGCCGGTGGTCTCCAGGTCGAGCACGACGAAGGACACGGCGCCCAGCGGGGTGCCGATGTCACCGATGTCGAGTTGCACGCCTTCGGGCGCCGCGGACCGTCGAACCACCCGGTCAGGGTATTCGGAGGTGACGACCGAACACGGCCGCCCTCCGGTCCCGGCCACCCGACGTGGAAAGATGTGGGTGGTGGGGCGCGTGCCCCGTGCCGTACACGACCAAGAGGAGGAACCGTGGGGATCGCGATGCCGGGTGACAATGAGCGGTGGCGGTGCACCGGATGCGGCAACCTCACGCGGTTCGACGTGACGCGCACGGTCCGGTCCCGGGACTTCGTGCACCTGGACCTGTCGGGTGAGGGCCGGGTCGAGGAGCGCAGCGTGCTGTCCGAGACGATCGAGCAGGTCACGTGCCGCTGGTGCGGGGCCGCGGACCGCATCGAGACCATCGCCCGCCCCGACGCCGACCGGTCGGTCTCCGACACTTCGGCTGAGAGCCCGACGGGTCGGGCATGAGCACCCGCCCGGAGGCCGGTGACTCCGGGAGCGGGGCGGTGCCCGCGCACGGCCGGGAGGAGGACGGGGAACGGCTGCTGCGCCCCCTGCCCGAGCCCGTGCGCTCCCGCGTCGTCGACTACGGGGCCGACGTGCTGGGCGGCATGCGCGCCTCCGAGCTGCCGGCCCCGCTGCGGCGGGTGGCCCGGTTCGAGCCGCGCCGCCGGGCCCGGCTCGCCGGGCCGCAGATCGCCGCCCAGCTGGAGAACGACCCGGCGTTCCGGTCCCTGGTGGCCGAGCGGGTCGAGCAGGTGTGGCCCGAGTTGGCCGAGGGGCTGCGTTCGGGCGTGGTCCCCCCGGCCGCCGACCCCGTGGCGGTGGGGGCCTGCGCCTACCTGCTGCGTCCGCGCGGGTGGGCCGACATCGTCGAGGGCGTCCACCGCGAGCTGGAGCGGGAGGCCGGGGCCAAGGAGGCCGACGAGGCCGCGGAGGCCCTGGAGGAGGCGAACCGCCGCCTGGCCCGGGTCCAGGAGGAGCACCGGGTCGAGATGGAGCGGCTGCGCACCCGGCTCAAGGAGCACAAGGCCGAGATCTCCGAGCTGCGCCAGAAGGTGCACACGGAGCGGCGCCGTGCCCGGGAGGCGGCGGCGCACGCCGAGGAGGTGGCGCTGCAGGCCGACGAGCGCGCTGCGGAGGCCACCGGCCGGGTCGGTTCGCTGGAGTCGGAGAACCGGCGGCTGAAGTCGCGGCTGGCGGCCGCCGAGGCCCAGGTGGAGAACGCCCGGCGGGCCGTGCGGGCGGGCCGCAACGCCGACGAGGCGCGGCTGCGCGTCCTGCTGGACGTGCTGGTCGACGCCTCCCACGGGCTGCGCCGCGAGCTGGCGCTGCCGGCGGCGGTGGACTCCCCCGCGGACCTGGTGGCGGCCGAGTCCGACGAGCGCCGCCGGGTGTCGCTGGGCGGGCTGCCCGACGACGACCCCGGCCTGCTGGAGCACCTGCTGACGGTGCCGCGCGTACACCTGCTGGTGGACGGCTACAACGTCACCAAGACCGGCTACGGGACCCTGCCGCTGGCCGACCAGCGCACCCGGCTGCTGTCCTCCCTGGAGGGGCTGGCCAGCCGGACCAAGGCGGAGATCACCTGTGTGTTCGACGGCGCCGACGTGGACGCCCCGCCTGCGGTGGCGCAGACGCGGCGGGTGCGGCTGCTGTTCAGCGCCCCCGGCGAGACCGCCGACGAGCTGATCGTGCGCCTGGTGCGTGCCGAGCCGCCCGGGCGACCGATCGCCGTGGTCACCTCCGACCGGGAGATCGTGGGCGCGGTGCGCCGGGCCGGGGCGCGGGCGATCTCCTCGCCCATCTTCCTGCGCAGGCTGGAGTCGCACGGGTGACCCGGGGGCGGTGTCCGGCACCGCACCCGGCCCCCCGCCCCGCTGAGATCCGTGCCATGTGACCGGCCGCGTGGTTGAGCCGTGCCGTACGGTCCGCTAGGTTCTAGCGGGAACGTGAGTGCTCTACCGGATAGAACACCACCCGTGTGCCTCCGGTTGAGTCCCGCCGCTCACCAGCGGTGCCCGTGTCCCGGACGCGGGTGCCTCCCCTGTACCCGTCTCCCCAGCACCCCCGTGCGGATTTTCACACCCCAAGGAGCGTGGCCCGCCATGAAGAACACCGGTGGTCGGCGTACGGCTCGCCGCCTCGCTGCCTCGACCGGAATCGGAGCGGTCGTCGCAAGCTCTCTCCTCGTCCCCGGCACCGCCCACGCGGAACCCACCCGCGAGGAGGTGGAGGAGGAGATCGAGCGCCTCAACGAGGAGGCCTCCGCCGCGGTCGAGGCCTACAACCAGGCCAAGGAGGACCACGAGGTCGCCGAGGCCCGGTACGAGGAGCTCGACGAGCAGGTCGGGGACGAGCAGGAGAACTACGAGGCCCTCAAGGAGAAGGTCCAGAAGCTCGCCAACGCGACCTACCAGTCCGGCGACATGGACTCGCTCACCAACATCCTCACCTCCGACGGCCCCGAGGGGCTGCTGGAGCAGAACGCCGACCTCACCTACCTGTCCGAGACGCAGCAGGCGCAGCTCGAGGAGTTCGGCGAGTCCGCCGAGCGGCTGTTCTCCCTCAAGGACGAGTCCGAGGAGGCCCTGAAGGAGGCCGAGGACGCGCTGGAGGAGGCCGAGGAGGCCAAGGACGAGGTCGAGGCGAAGATCGAGGCGCAGGAGGAGCTGCTCGCCGAGTTCCCCGACGCCGACGTCGCCAGCACCGGCGCCAACGACTCCGGCGGCCAGTCCTACACCGGCGGGGCCTCGGGCAGCGCCGGCGCGGCGCTGGACTTCGCCTACGCCCAGATCGGCAAGCCCTACATCTACGGCGGCACGGGCCCCAACGGCTACGACTGCTCCGGCCTGGTGCAGGCGTCCTGGCGGGCCGGCGGCGTGGACCTGCCCCGGACCACGTACTCGCAGGCCGAGGTGGGCAACCGCATCTACGACATCAACGCCCTCCAGCCGGGCGACATCATGTTCTTCACCGGGCTGAGCCACAACGGCCTGTACGCGGGCGGCGGGCAGATGGTCCACGCCCCCCGCACCGGCCGCAACATCGAGGTGGTCGGGCTGGCCGCCTACTGGGGCGGCGTGTTCGAGTTCGCCGTGCGCCCCTGACGCACCCCGGTTCCGCCGAGGCCGTCCCCTTCGGGGGCGGCCTCGCGGCGTTCGCGGGGGTCTCACCGCGATTCTTACACCCCCTTTTCGGCCATATCCGGCCATGGTTCTGAACATCACGAAAAGGTTGAGAGCGCCCGGGGGATGCACTAGTGTTCAACGCCGAACGTGTTTCGGCCCCTTCACCGCGCCGGTCCGGTCCCCCGCTCCACACCCCGGAAGCCCCTGTTCCGGTCGGCGCCTCCCTCGAGGAAGGTGTTTCCCACCGTGTCCGTATCGCGCCGTTTGACGGTCGTGTCCGCCCTGGCCTGCGGGGCGTTCCTGCTGCCCGCGGCGGTCGCGTACGCCGAGCCGACCGCCGACGAGGTCCGCGAGGAGATCGAACGCCTCGAAGAGGAGTTCACCGAGCTCAACGCGACCTACAACGAGGCCAAGGAGGCCCACGAGGTCGCCGAGGAGAAGCTCGAGGACATCCTGGAGGACCTCGAGAAGGCCGAGGAGCGGGTGGAGACGCTGAGCCGGGGCGTGCGCACCCTGGCCAACCTCGCCTACACCGGCACCGACTTCACCTCCCCCACCCAGCTCATCGGCGCGGGCGGCCCCGAGGAGGCGATGTTCCACCAGGCCGACCTGAGCTACCTCTCCGAGCAGCACAACACCAGCCTCGAGCAGTACATGGAGGAGCTGGAGGAGCTGGAGACCCTGGAGGCCGAGGCCGCCGAGACGGAGGAGGAGGCCGCCGAGGCGCTCAAGGAGGCCGAGGAGGCCACGGAGGCGGCCGAGGAGAAGATGGAGGAGCAGGAGGCCCTGCTCGCCGACCTGACCGAGGAGGAGCGGGCCGCGGCCACCACCAACACCGCCAACACCGGAGCCGGCAGCACCGGGGGCGGGGGCGGCGGCGGGGGCGGCGCCAGCTACACCGGCCCGGCCTCGGGCAACGCCCGGGTCGCCCTGGACTTCGCCTACGCCCAGATCGGCAAGCCCTACGTGTGGGGCGGCACCGGCCCCAACGGCTACGACTGCTCCGGCCTGACCCAGGCGGCCTGGGCCCAGGCGGGTGTGAGCCTGCCGCGCACCACCTACGACCAGGTCAACGCGGGCCAGCGGGTCTCCTGGGAGAACAAGCAGCCCGGCGACCTGCTGTTCTTCTACGGCTCCAGCCCCAGCCACGTGGGCCTGTACGCGGGCGACGGCATCATGGTCCACGCCTCGACCTCGGGCAAGCCGATCGGCACCGTGGCCCTGAGCGACTACTACCGCGCCAACTTCGTCGCGGCCGTGCGCCCCTAGATCGTTGACGGGGAAATGTGCCCTGGTCGGTGGTCGTAGGCGACCAGCGACCGCTTGACCGGGGCACCCACCAGCCGGTTGTGCCAGATCGCGGCGTCGAGCGCCGCGATGCGCCGGCGCACACGCGCCCACAGCCCCTCGGTGGTGCGAGCGGCGTGGCGCTCCAGACCGAGCCGGTTCCCCAACGTCCGGATCACCGCTTCGATCCGCTGGCGCAGCCGGCCCGGGAACCGGCCGTCGTCGGGCTCGCTCCTCAGCGCCGGGCGCACCAGGGAGAACCCGGACCGGCGGCCGCCGTCTCGATGCCGACCCCGGAGCACACGTTCGGACGTGCAACAGGTGCAGGGCCTGTCTGCGTTCGTCCAGCTCCTCGGGGTGGGCCGGGGAGAACGCGCACACCGACCCCTCCGGAGTGGTGATGAGCATGAGCCCGGCACCCCGGTAGAACGCGTGATGGGACACATCCCGCCCGTACCCGCACACCTCGCCCAGGCCGGAGCGATCCACCGTGACCTTGGAGGCCCCGACCGCACCGGGTGCCGTCCATCGACCTCAGGTGCTCCCACGCGGCGACGGCCGTCCGCCCTTCTCCGGCCGCGAGGACTACAAGGCCCGGTACCCGGTCGGATACGGGACCAGCCGTCTCAAGCGGCACCGGGCCGTGGCGACCCGGTCCGATGAACTTGCGATCCGGTTCGAGGCGACGGTTCAGGTCGCGGCGATTCGTCAGCGGTTGTGAACCCTCTGCCGCCGTGCGGATGTCCCGGCAGGAAAGGACAGGCCTGCGGTCGTTACGGAGGAGGGGCACGTTTCCTGGTGTCGGCGCGGGCGGCGTGTATCGAGTTGCACCTGCCGTAACGGCATGTGGTCTCGTGGACTTGCGTCCCGGTCCCTTGAGGAGAGGTCCCTGCTCTTGCATTCGTCTTTCATGCCACCCCGCCAGGTCAAGATCGGTGACGCGGCGGCCTTCGCCGGCACCACGCCGCGGGCGATTCGCCACTACCACGAGATCGGGCTGCTCCCCGAGCCTGAGCGGGGCGGTGATGACCGCCGCCGCTACGGGTACGAGGACATGATCCGTCTGCTGTGGATCCGCAAGATGGCTGACGCCGGGATCGCCCTGGACGACATCCGTGACGCCTTCACCACCGGCACGGCTTCCGCCGGTGCGGACGGCGGAGACGGTGTCGCGGGCACCCTGGAGCGGTTGGAGCAGACCCTCGCCGAGCAGGAGGCGGAGTTGGGGCGGCAACGGGTCGCCGTGCGGCGGATGCGCACCGAGGGCAGCCGGATGGGCCTGCTCTCCGACTTCGTCACCGACCGTCTCAAGGGCCTGCCCGAGGGTTCCCTGCGTCAGGCGGATCTGGACACTCTGCTGGTCACTGAGCGGATCTTGGGCCCGCTCGGCGCGGCCGTCCAGGCCACCCGCTTCATCGCCTTGGCCAGGCATCCCGATCTGCGGGAGCATTCCGACCGCATCGATGACGCCGAGGAGTCACTCGATGACAGTGTCGCCGCCGATGATCCACGGGTGGCCCGAGTGGCCGCCGAGCGGCACGCCTTCGAAAGCGCCCTGCAGGCCGTCATCGAGGAGTCCGGCCTGGACAAGGACGACGATGCCCTCTTCGATGCCTGGGACACTTTGCATCCCGCTCCCGCCGATGACGGCGAGGACGGGGCCGGCCCCGGCTCTGGCAGGCGGGAGGCTGACTCCATGAGCGCGTTCGAAGCCATCGGCAAGATGCCCTACGACGTCTCCCCGGCCCGATGGCGCTGTATGGAACTGGCCATAGAACTGTCCGCCCAAGACCCACCCGCTACCTGAAACACGGCCTAGGTCGTCGATGGGAAATCCCTGAAACGCCTGCGCTCAAGGCGAAGGGCGTCAAGAGTCGGTGTGTGGAGGCTGACCTTGACGCCCTTCTGACAGCGCTCTACGTCCATCTGGACGACGACGTGATCCCTTCGGCCGAACAGCGCACCGGCCCCGGGCGCCCGCCCCTGCTCACCGACGCCGAACTCCTCTGCGCCGCCGTCGCCCGGGTACTCCTGCGCTGCGGCGACGAACGCCGCTGGCCGCGCCCGGCCCCCGAGCCCATCGGTCATCTCTTCGGCCGCCTGCCCGGCCAGTCCGGGCACACCGGGCACCTGACCCGCCTGGCCCCGGGGACGAGGGCGGGGCCGGGCCGGTGGTGGCGGTCTGCGACAGGGGGTTCGCCGGGGCCGGCCATGTGCTGGTGCGCCCGGCCCGCAGGGACGAGCCGTCCCGCCCGTTCCCGGGACGGCTGCGCCAGCGGGTGGAGGCGATCATCCGGACGTTGAAGAACCAGCTCGGCCTGGAGCGCCGCGGTGCCCACCGCTGAGGGGCCGTGGGCCAGGGTGTGCCAGCGCATCCGGGCGCTCAACGCCGCGATCCGGCACAACTGGTTGATCGGTGCCCCGGTCAAGCGATCGCTGGTCGCGTACGACCACTGACCAGGACACATTTTCCCATCAACGATCTAGGCGTTCGGCCCGTGCACGCGGCCCCGCACCGGTTCCGGTGCGGGGCCGCGGCGCGTCCGGGCCCCTCCGGGCGGCCCCGGGGCCCCTCCCCCGGCACGCGCGCACCGCGGTGGCCCCGCCGGGCGGCCCCGCGCCGCTACGCTCGTGGCGTGCCGCGAACGCTGATCATCACCAACGATTTCCCGCCCCGGGCCGGGGGCATCGAGGCCTTCGTCCACGAGGTGGCGCTGCGTCTGCCCGACGTCGTCGTGTACACCTCCTCCCCCTCCGCCGCCGACGCCGCCGCCGATCCCCACTTCGACCTGCGGCTGCCGTTCCCCGTGGTGCGCGACTCCGCCAGGGTGCTGCTGCCCTCGCCCCGGGTGGCGCGCCGGGCGGCCGCCATCGCCCGCCTGGAGGGCTGCGACTCCGTGCTGTACGGGGCCGCCGCGCCGCTGGGCCTGGCCGCCGCGTCCCTGGCGGACACCGTGGGACGCCAGGTGGCGCTGACCCACGGGCACGAGACGGGGTGGGCGCTGCTGCCGGGTGCGCGCGAGGCGCTGCGCCGCATCGGGGACACCACCGACACCGTCACCTACCTGGGCGAGTACTCCCGGCGCCGCCTGGCCCGGGCGCTGTCCGCGTCGGCGGCGGCGCGGATGCGGCGGGTCGCGCCGGGGGTGGACACCGCCCGGTTCCGCCCCGGGGCCGGCGGCGGGGAGGTGCGTGGGAGGTACGGGCTGGGCGGTCGGCCGGTGGTGGTGTGCGTCTCCCGGCTGGTACCCCGCAAGGGCCAGGACACGCTGCTGCGCGCCTGGCCCCGGGTACTGGCCGACGTGCCCGGCGCGGCCCTGCTCATCGTCGGGGACGGCCCCGCCGCCGGGCGGCTGCGGGCGGCGGCCGCCGGCATGGACTCGGTGGTGTTCACCGGCCCGGTCGCGGCGGCCGAGCTGCCCGCCCACTACGACGCCGGGGACGTGTTCGCGATGCCCTGCCGCACCCGGCGGGGCGGCCTGGACGTGGAGGGACTGGGGATCGTCTACCTGGAGGCGTCGGCCGCGGGGCTGCCGGTGGTGGCGGGCGACTCCGGGGGCGCCCCGGACGCGGTCCTGCCCGGGGAGACGGGGCTCGTCGTCGACGGCTCCCTGCCCGGGCCGACGGCCCGGGCGGTCATCGGGCTCCTGAAGGACCCCGACCGCGCCGCCCGGATGGGCGGACGCGGCCGGGAGTGGGTCGAGCGGGAGTGGACCTGGGACCGGGCCTGCGAACGGCTCACCGGCCTGCTGACGCCCTAGGGGGCCTTCCGTGGGCGGTCGGCGCCCCCGGGCGGACGCTCACAGGCCGTCGCCGTGGACGCTGCCGGGCGTGGCGGCGGCGTCGGTGGCCTGGGGCTCACCGGTCTCGCTGTGCTCCAGCCACTCCTCCCATGAGCGCTGGTAGAACCCCCAGCCGTTGTCCCACTCCAGCTTCCGCGCCGTGCCGGTGGTCTTCAGCACGTCGCCCATCAGGGTGTTGTCGTGGAACCAGCGGGCGTCGGAGACCGACATGTTGGTGCAGCCGTTGGACCGGTTGGCGTGGCCGATACTCCCGTTCCAGGGCGCGGCGTGGGTGAACTCGCCGCTGTTGGACGTGCGCACCGCCCAGTCCACGTCGAGCCGGTAGTAGCCGGGCGACCCCGGCGGGATGCCGACGGTCGCCGAGTCCATCACGAGCCTGCTGTACTTCTCCATGAGGACGTGGATCCCGGACGTGGTGGTGTTGAAGTGCCGCTCCGCCCTGCCGTTGCTGACGGGGATGGAGCGTACGCGCTCGCCGTCCACCTCCACGTGCATCCGGTGGTCGGGGACGTGCATGGTGGCGACGAGCTCGCGGCCGACCTCGAACTCGATGCGCCGGTCGGAGGTGCCGAACACCCCGTCGGAGGCCTCGACACCGGTCAGCCGCAGGTCGACGGCGACCTTCTGGTGCGGTTCCCAGTACTTCTCCGGCCGGAACACGGCGGTGGTCCCGTTCACCCAGTTCCAGGCGCCCTCGGTGGCCTTCTCCGAGGTGACGTGCATGGAGTTCTCGACCTGTTCCCTGTGCTCCACCGGCTCCTCGAAGGTGACGACGACGGGCATGCCGACCCCGACGGTCTGCCCGTCCTGCGGTAGCACGAAGGGTTCGGCCAGGCGGGCGTCCTTCGCCACCCCGTGGGTGGTGAAGGCGGAGACCACCTCGGTGTGCCCGCCGCCGGCGCCCTCGGCGGTGGCGTAGACCGCCACCCGGCCGCCGGGGGCGAGGTTCCAGTCGCTGACCCAGGAGGAGCCGTCCTCGGCGAGGGTGCCGGTGACCGGCGCCCGCTCGGGGCCCTCCTCCGCCCCGGCCCACTGCTTCCGGCCGATCTGCTCGACGGTGACGTCCGTGAGGACGCCGTCCTCGACGGAGACCCGCACCGGCGTGTTGGGCGCGGTCCCGGTCTCCCCCGGTCCCGGGGTGATGGAGATCCGCGGCCGGGGCGCCTCCCGCGGCTCCTCCTCGGCGGCCGTGCAGGCCGTGGCCAGCAGGGCCGCCGCCACGGCGCCGGTGGCCAGACGCCCGGCGAGCCGGACTCGTCGGTTCATGACAGAACCCCCATATGTCACGTTAAGTGATCAATACACTACAACTGACATGGGGGAAATCCCGGCATTGGCGGCTCCCGTACCCTCGGCGCCCTCCGCACCCGGACGAGAGAAGGCCCCGGCGGCGACCGTGTGGTCGCCGCCGGGGCCCGTGCCCGGTGTTCCGGCTAGTGCTGGAACTCCTTGCGGTAGTACTCGAAGATCCAGCCGATGGCGGTGAGGATGATCGCGAACGCGCCGATGATCACCATCCACCAGCCGATGGCCACGCCCACCGCGGTGAACGCCACGGCCATGGCCACGAACAGCGGCCACCAGCTGTGCGGGCTGAAGAACCCGTACTCGCCGGCGTTCTCGGCGATCTCGCCGTCGAGCCGCTCCTCCGCGGGAAGCCCGTGGAAGTGCTCGCTGCGGCGGGCCGCCTGCCAGAGCCAGTAGCCGATCATCCAGCCGAAGCCGATGGAGACGACCAGCGCCGTGGTGCCGGTCCACTCGATGGTGCCGGTGTCCTGCCAGGACCAGTAGATGTACAGCAGGGCCGCAAGACCGAAGAAGGTCGAGACGCCCATGAACAGATAGGCCTGCGTCTTCATGCGCCCCTACTCCTTCGTGGCACCGACGGGGACCGCGCCGGGGGCGGCGGCGTGCGGGTGGTTGAGGTCGAACGCGGGACGCTCGGACCGGATCCGCGGCAGCGACGTGAAGTTGTGCCGCGGCGGCGGGCAGGACGTCGCCCACTCCAGGGAGCAGCCGTAGCCCCACGGGTCGTCCACCTCGACCTTGGGCGCCTTCTTCGCGGTGATGTACATGTTCCAGAAGAAGATCAGCGTCGAGGCGCCCAGCACGAACGACGACACCGACGAGATCTGGTTCAGCTCGGTGAAGCCGTCGCCGGGCAGGTAGTCGGCGTAGCGGCGCGGGAAGCCCATGGCGCCCAGCCAGTGCTGGACCAGGAACGTGCCGTGGAAGCCCAGGAACAGCAGCCAGAAGTGGAACTTGCCCAGGGGCTCGTTGAGCATCTTGCCGGTGAACTTGGGCCACCAGAAGTAGAAGCCCGCGAACATCGCGAACACCACGGTGCCGAACACCACGTAGTGGAAGTGCGCCACCACGAAGTAGGAGTCCGTGACGTGGAAGTCGATCGGCGGGGAGGCCAGCAGCACACCGGTGAGGCCGCCGAAGAGGAAGGTCACCAGGAAGCCGATGGTGAAGAGCATCGGCGTCTCGAAGGTGAGCTGGCCGCGCCACATCGTGCCGATCCAGTTGAAGAACTTCACACCGGTCGGGACCGCGATGAGGAACGTCATGAACGAGAAGAACGGCAGCAGCACCGCGCCCGTCGGGAACATGTGGTGGGCCCACACGGTCACGGACAGGCCGGCGATGGCGATCGTCGCGGCCACCAGGCTCTTGTAGCCGAAGATCGGCTTGCGGCTGAACACCGGGAGGATCTCCGTCGCGATGCCGAAGAACGGCAGCGCGATGATGTACACCTCGGGGTGGCCGAAGAACCAGAACAGGTGCTGCCACAGGATGGCGCCGCCGTGCTCGGCGTTGTAGACCTGCGTGCCGACCATGCGGTCGGCGCCCAGGGCGATCAGGGCCGCGGTCAGCACCGGGAACGCGATGAGCACCAGGACGCTGGTGAGCAGGGTGTTCCAGGTGAAGATCGGCATGCGGAACATCGTCATGCCGGGCGCGCGCATGCACAGGCCGGTGGTGATGAAGTTGACCGCGCTGAGGATGGTGCCCAGACCGGAGACGGCCAGGCCCAGGATCCACAGGTCGCCGCCCAGGCCCGGCGAGCGGACCGCGTCGGACAGCGGGGTGTAGGCGAACCAGCCGAAGCTGGCCGCGCCGCCCGGGGTGATGAACCCGCTGATGGCGATGAGGCTGCCGAACAGGAACAGGTAGTACCCGAACAGGTTCATCCGGGGGAACGCCACGTCGGGGGCGCCGATCTGCAGCGGCATGATGATGTTGGAGAACCCGACGAACAGCGGGGTCGCGAACATCAGCAGCATGATCGTGCCGTGCATGGTGAACAGCTGGTTGAACTGCTCGTTGGACATCACCTGCATGCCCGGGAAGAACAGCTCGGCGCGCATGAGGAGCGCCAGGAGGCCGCCGAACAGGAAGAACGCGAACGACGTGATCAGGTACATGTACCCGATGATCTTGTGGTCGGTCGACGTCATCCAGTTCACGATGACCGAGCCCTTGCGGCCCGGCACCCCCTGGGACGCCACGGTGTGCGTCGGGGTCGTGGTGGTGCTCATTACTCGTTGGTCTCCTCGGCCTCGTCGGCGCCGGAGCCGGTGCCCTCGGCGTCGGAGCCCTCGGCACCGGTCTCCTCGCCGGAGTCCGGGGTGTCGGGGGTGTCGGCGGCCTCGGTCTGCTCGGCGGCGGTCTCCTGCTCCCGCTCGGCGGCCCAGGCCTCGTACTCGTCCTCGGGCATGACCTCGACGTTGAAGAGCATGCGGGTGTGGTCCACACCGCACAGTTCGGCGCAGCGGCCGATGTACTCGCCGGCGGTGCCCTCGTTGAGGTTCACCTGGAACGCGTTGTCGCGCCCGGGGACGACGTCCATCTTGAAGCCGAACGCCGGGATCCAGAAGGAGTGGATGACGTCCGGGGAGTACAGGTCGAAGTGCACGACCGCGTTCTCCGGCAGCACCAGCGTGGACTGGGTCGACGGGTCTGCGGTGCCGTCCGGGTTGGGCATGCCCACCTCGGAGAACAGCACCTCGCCGCCCTCTTCCTTGGGGGCGTCCAGGTAGTTGAACTGCCAGGCCCACTGGAAGGCGACGACCTCGACGTGGACGTCGGCCTCCTGCTCGGTGTCCAGCAGGTAGTTCTGATCGCGCGCGGTGAAGTAGAAAAGCACCGCGATGACGACGATGGGCAGAACGGTGTAGAGCGCCTCGATGGGCATGTTGTAGCGCACCTGGGGCGGCAGCTGCTCAGAGCGCTTGCGGTGGAAGATGATCGACCAGATGATCAGTCCCCACACGAGAATGCCGACCGCGAAAGCCGCCACCCAGGAACCCTGCCAGAGCGAGAGAACACGCTCGGCCTGCTCGGTGATCGGCTCCGGCATGCCCAAACGAGTGAGCTCGTTCGACGCGCAGCCGGTCGCGGCCAGCCCCAGCACGGCGAGCGCGGCGCCGCGTGGTGCCCATCGGCGCGCAGTGGAGCGCCGATTTTCTTGGCGGGTCGGACTCACGGATTGCCTTCCCAGCGGTGTAGCCCGTGGACTTCCACGGGCGGCCTAAGTATCCAAAGCTTGTCAAGGGGAAACATTATCGCGAACCGCCCAGGGTCCCGTTCACGGGCTTGCCTGGTCAGCGTGTTGCCGAAGGCCCGTGATACGGGACGCTCGGTGGTCCGTGGGGCCGGACCCGTCGGCCCGCGGGGGGTGACCCTCCCGGCGGTCGGCGGGGCTCGGCCCGGCGTTCCCCCGGCCCCCTCCCGGTGGGGCGGCCGGGGCACCCGTCCGGGTGTCGGGCGGCGCCCGCGTCCACAGCGGGTGCGTCCGAGGTCCGGCGTCCCACAGGGAGAGAACAAGGTGAGAGTATCGCTGGGTTTACGACACCCTTAACCGGGTTCGCCTTACCGGGCGGGAGGGGTCAAGATTGGGACACGGAACGACAACGCACAGGGGGTTCCCGTGTCCGAGGGACGGCCGCCGGCCGGGGCGGCGGCACCGTGGGTGATCGTGGAGGCGGTGGGGCGCAAATGCCCCATCCCGATCATCTGGGTGGCCCAGCGGCTGCACGAAGTGCCCATCGGCGGGGTCATAGCGGTCACCGCGGACGACCCCGCGGCCAAGGCGGACATTCCCGCCTGGTGCCGGATGAAGATGCACGAATTCGTCGCGGAGGTGCCCCTGGAGCGGGGTAGCGCGTTTCACATCCGGCGCATGTACTGAGCCGCTCCCCGTTACGGCCTTCATCGCCGTAACGATTCGGGCACACCCGTACCCCGGGCGCCGGGGCACCCCGGACCGCACGCGAAAGGCCGCACGGACCCGGGGGTCCGTGCGGCCTGCGGCTCGCGTGCCGAGCGCCCTCGGGCGCGCGGAACTAGCGGGCGTAGAACTCGACGACGAGCTGCTCGTCGAAGGGCACCGGGATCTGCTCACGCTTGGGGCGGTCGACGACCGCGATGCGCAGGTCCTTGTGGCTGACCGCCAGGAACCCGGCGATCTTGTCGTCGGCGTGGACGCCCTCGGCGGCCTCGACGAACGGCACCATCGAGCGGGACTTCTCCCGAACCTCGATGATCTGGCCCGGCTTGACCTGGTACGACGGGATGTCGACCTTCTTGCCGTCCACGGTGATGTGGCCGTGGTTGATGAACTGGCGGGCGGCGTAGATCGACGCGGCGAAGCCGGCGCGCAGCACGACCGTGGCCAGGCGCAGCTCCAGCTCGGCGAGCATCTCCTCACCGGTGCGGCCGGAGCGCTTCTTGGCGTTCTCGTAGATCCTGACCAGCTGCTTCTCGGTCAGGTCGTAGTACCAGCGCACCTTCTGCTTCTCGGCCTGGCGGACGGCGAAGTCGCTGCTGTTGCGGCGAACGCGACGACCGTGCTCACCGGGCGGGTAGGGGCGCTTCTCGAAGTAGCTGACCGCCTTACGGGTCAGCGGCATTCCGGCGCGCCGCGACAACCGCACCTTGGGTCCGGTGTAGCGCATGCAATGTCCTTTCACATGGAATGCGGGGAATCCCAGGTAAGGCTGGCCTAGAACTGGGAGGCGTGCGGGCACGCCCGGGCCCCGTGCGCGCCCTGCGGACGCGGTCGGAGCGGGTTCCCCACCGTCGCGGTGACCCTGCGCGAACGGTTCGGGCTTCTACGCACCGGCACGCGTTTCAGCGCACCGGCGGGCACGGGCGACCCGCCGAAGAAGGACGGCGGGATCCGTGCGGGTCGCGTCCCGGGCGCACGGGGGCACGGGACGCGGGGTCACGACTGTCTACTCTACGGGGTCCGGGGACCCTGGACGAACGGGCGGACCTCGGCGGCGACCTCCGCGCCGTAGGAGCGCTCCAGGCGGTCCAGCAGCGAGGCGCCGGTGAGCGTGTACTCCTGGGGGCCGTCGACCTCCAGGCAGTGCACGGCGGTGGCGTTGCCCACCTGGGCGGCGCGCTCCAGGGACAGGCCCCAGGAGTGGGCGGCCAGGAAGCCGGCGCGGAAGGCGTCGCCCATGCCGGTGGGGTCGACCAGGTCGCCGACGGCGGCGGCGGGCACGTGGACGCTCGGCTCGCCGGCCCGGTCGATCCGGGCGCCCTTGGCTCCCAGGGTGGTGATGCGGGTGCCGACCCGGGACAGGATCTCGGTGTCGGACCAGCCGGTCTTCTGCTCGGCGAGGGCCTTCTCGTACTCGTTGGTGAACAGGAAGGCCGCACCCTCGATGAGGCTGCGCACCTGCGGGCCCTCCATGCGGGCGAGCTGCTGGGAGGGGTCGGCGGCGAAGGCGATGCCCCGGGTGCGGCACTCCTCGCTGTGGCGGACCATGGCGGCCGGGTCGTCGGCGCCGACCAGGACCAGGTCCAGCCCGCCCAGGCGGTCGGCGATCGGCTGGAGCTCGATGTTGCGGGCCTCGGCCATGGCCCCGGCGTAGAACGACGCGATCTGGTTCTGGTCGCGGTCGGTGGTGCAGATGAACCGGGCGGTGTGCCGCAGCTCGGAGATGTAGACGTGGGAGGTGTCCACACCGTGGCGGTCCAGCCAGGCGCGGTAGTCCTCGAAGTCGGCGCCGGCCGCGCCGACCAGGACGGGGGACAGGCCGAAGCCGCCCAGCCCGAAGCAGATGTTGGCGGCGACGCCGCCGCGCCGCACGTCCAGCTCGTCGATGAGGAAGGAGAGGGACAACTGCTGGATCTGTTCGGGGATGATCTGCTCCGCGAACCGCCCCTCGAAGGACATCAGGTGATCGGTGGCGATGGATCCGGCAACCGCGATACGCACGGGACGAGGTCTCCTTGGTCGGGGCGCGCCGGCCCGGGGCCGGACACTGCTCCGGGCGCGTTCACGGCGCGCCCGTTCGGACTGACCCAGGGTACAGACCCGCCGGTAGCCCTCGCCCGGCTCCCCGGAAACGGCGGAGGGAGGGCGGACAGGGTCCGCCCTCCCCCGAGGCGTGCCACGCCTGGTGGCCCTCGGCGTCCCCCGGGGCGCCCCGGGGCCGCGCGTCCTAGTTGAAGGAGTCGCCGCAGGCGCAGGAGCCGGTGGCGTTGGGGTTGTCGATGGTGAAGCCCTGCTTCTCGATGGTGTCGACGAAGTCGATCGTGGCACCGACGAGGTAGGGGGAGCTCATCCGGTCGGTGACGACCTCGACGCCGCCGAAGTCGGTGACGATGTCGCCGTCGAGCTCGCGCTCGTCGAAGTAGAGCTGGTAGCGAAGTCCGGAGCAGCCGCCCGGCTGGACCGCCACGCGAAGGCGCAGGTCGTCCCGGCCCTCCTGCTCGAGGAGCGCCCGGACCTTGCTGGACGCGTCCTCCGTGAGGATGATCCCCTCGGTGGTCTCGCTCTGAACCGTCATCGTGTAAAGCTCCTCATGGAAAGGGGTTGCGGCCCGCTTGCGCCCGCGGCCCCGGTCTGACGCCCGCCGCCGGGACGGATGTCCTCTTCAACGGGTGCCAACACCCGGACCCGGCGCCGCATTCCTCACGCACCGCCGCCGTGTCCGTCCGCCCTCCCGGCCCCTCCGACGGGGTCCGGTACGGGCCGACTTGCGCGTGTTCCACCAGGGTACCCACCCGGCCCGGCCGTCACACCGGGCCGCGGGTCAGCGGCTCCAGCGGCGGGCGACGGCGGCGGCAAGGCCGCGCAGTTCTTCGGCGGGGCGCTCCATCGCGGCGGCCACCGACCCGGCGGACTCCGCCAGGGAGTAGGTCTCGGTGACGCCCGCGGCGGCGGCCTCGGCACGGCCCACCGCGACCCGGCCCGCGGTGACCACGCAGGGGACGGCGTGCTCCCCCGCCAGCCGGGCGACGCCGTGGGGCAGCTTGCCTCGCAGGGACTGGGAGTCGAAGGACCCCTCCCCCGTGATGACGAGGTCGGCGCCGGACAGGCGTTCGGCCAGGCCGACGGCGTCCAGGACCAGGCCGATACCGGACTCGACGGTACCGCCGAGCAGCAGCAGGGCGAAGCCCAGGCCCCCGGCCGCTCCGGAGCCGGGGGCGGCCCGGACGGCGCCGCCGGGGTCGGTCCGGTCGGCGAAGGCGGTGAGGGCCAGGTCCAGGCGCTGGACCCCGGCGGGGTCGGCTCCCTTCTGGGGGCCGAAGACCGCACTGGCCCCGTGCAGGCCGAGCAGGGGGTTGTCGACGTCGGTGGCGGCGACCAGGCGCACACCCTCCACCGCCTTGCGGGCGGGGGCGAGGTCGATCCCGCCGGTGTCGGCGAGCGCACCTCCGCCGCGGGCCAGGGCGTCGGCGGGGGTCGCGCCCAGGGCGGCCAGCAGCCCGGCACCGGCGTCGTTGGTGGAGCTGCCGCCCAGGCCGACGACGACCGTGCGGGCGCCGTCGGCGACGGCGCGGGCGAGCAGCTCTCCGACCCCGAGGCTGGTGGTGCGGGAGGGGTCGCGCCGCCCGGCGGGGACCAGGTGCAGGCCGCAGGCCTGGGCGCTCTCCACGTAGGCGGTGTCGCCGGCGAGCAGGTAGCGGGCGGTGACCGGCTCGCCGAGGGGGCCGGTGACGGAGGCCTCGCGCAGGGTGCCGCCCAGGGCGGTGTGCAGGACCTCGACGAAGCCGGGGCCCCCGTCGGAGAGGGGGAGGAGGTCGATACGGGCCCGGGGGTCGACGGACCGCCAGCCGTCGGCGACGGCGCGGGCGGCGTCCAGGGCGCTGAGGGTTCCGGCGAACTTGTCCGGTGCGATCACGATGTGCACGTGTTCAGTGTGCTGGCTCACGCGGAGCGGCGCCAGGGTTCGGCGCCAAAAAGTTCATATAACGGATTTTATTTTCCGTACTGCGAAATTCATAGGCCGGGTGCGCCGTAGACCGGGAACCAGCGCGACTTGTCGGCCTCCATCGGCAGGTCCCCGCCGATGGCCGCCTCGGCCTGGAGCTCCAGGGCGTTGTCCCGGCGCTGCCCCGGCAGGGGCGCGAACGGGTAGAAGGTGCCGCGCTTGTAGAGGTACACCAGGCCCAGCGAGCGCTCACCGTCGGTGAAGCCCACCAGCGAGCACAGCAGGGAGGGCCCGTACCCGTTCTCCTCCAGGGTGGAGTTGACCGCGTGCAGCGAGGTGACCAGGCCCGTGATGTCGGGATCGGTGACGTCGTCCTGCCCGGCCGCCGGGTGGTCGGACCGCACCACCAGCCACGTGTAGCCGTACTCGTCGGCCACCTGGCCGACCGGGGGCCCGTCCCCGGCCTCCAGCAGTGCGGTGATGTCCCTCTCCAGGTCCGCGAAGGCCGCGCCCTCGGTGGGCCGGAAGGCCACCGACCCCGTCCCGGTGGGGCGGAACCCCGCCGCCGCCCGCAGGGTGACCGCCGCCGACGGCAGCCCGAACAGGGCGTCCAGGTCGGGACGGACGGGCTTGGAGCGGCCCAGCAGGGCCCGCCAGAAACTCACGCTGCCTCCTTGCGGCGAACGGTCGCGGTACTCAGGCCCCCCGGCCCAGCTGCCGGGAGATGTCGGAGAGCTGCGCCAGGCGCCGCTCGACCGGCGGGTGGGTGGCGATCAGGCTGTTCAGGCTGAAGCCCTTGGTGAAGGCCGGGGCGAAGAAGAAGGCGTTGAACGGCTCCACCTGGCGCAGGTCACGGCTGGGGATGCGGGACATGTCCCCGGTGATCTTGGTCAGGGCGCTGCCCAGAGCCGAGGGGCGGCCGGTGAGGTAGGCGGCGGCGCGGTCGGCCGCCAGTTCCCGGTAGCGCGACAGCGCCCGGGTCAGCAGGAAGCTCAGCGCCCACGCGATGGCGCTGACCAGCACCACCAGCAGGGCGACCACCGCCGGGGCCGGGCCGTTGTTGTTGCCTCCCCGGGTCGCCCCGGAGAAGGCCGCGAAGCGCAGTCCCGCCTGGGTGAGGAACCCGGCGACGATGCCCAGGAACCCGGCCACGGTCATGACCGTGACGTCGCGGTGGGCGACGTGGGACAGCTCGTGGGCCAGCACGGCCTCCAGTTCCGCCCCGTCCAGGCGGCGCAGCAGCCCGGTGGTGACGCAGACGACGGCGGCCTTCTGGCTGTGCCCGGTGGCGAAGGCGTTGGGCACGTCGGTGTCGGCGATCCCGACCCGGGGCTTGGGCATGTCGGCCAGGGCGCACAGCCGGTCGACGAGGGCGTGCAGCTCGGGCGCCTGCTGGGGGGAGACCTCCTTGGCGCCCATCGCGAACATGGCGATCCGGTCGGAGGAGAAGTAGCTGAACAGCGCGAACGCCAGCACGAGGACCAGTACCAGCCAGATGTTCAGCCCGACGGCGACCAGCCCGACGACGAAGGCCACGTACACCAGGACGAGCAGGAACATGGTGAGGGCCATCCGGCCGGTCAGACCTCGGTCGGGAGTGAACTTGGAACCCGCCATGCGTCGCACCCTTCCCGAATTCTCGGACATCTCGGAGTCTAGTTCGCGAGGGTGAGAAGAGGGTGAGAAGCGCACGTGAACACGCCGGGACCGCCGCGACCGGGAGGTCGCGGCGGCCCCGAAGAACATGCGTGCAGGCACCGAGCCGGTCCCGCCGAGGACGGTGGTGGCGGATCCGGTCGAGACGGCCCTCGCAGGGCCTGCCTCCTGATGCCCTCCCGTCTCCGCGGGGGATGTGCGAGGCGCCGGCGGGGTTCCGGAGGCCCCGTGGTGAAGCCCGAGGAACGGGGACTTCACCCGAGGGGCCGGAGGTCCACCCTCCAGGGGCGTCGGGCACGAACCGAAGCGGAGCGGATGACCAGGAGGCGCCCTAGCCCGGGATCAGGCCGTCGTCCTGCAGCATCTGGCGCACCTCGTCCATGCTGGCGTCGGCGTGCGGCAGGATGAACTGGGAGGGCTCCAGCGCGTCCGCCTCCAGCGGCGTGCCGTGCTCGCGCACCTTGTCGAGCAGGTCGTGCAGCGCCTGGCGGAATGCGGCCTCGTCACCCTTCTCGATCGCCGACTCCAGCGCGGAGTCGAACGAGTTGAGCAGGTCGAGGTCGGCGTCGGTGAGGTCGACCTGCCCCTCACCCATGATGCGGACGATCACGCGCCCTCCCCACGACCGGAGGTGCCGCCGCCTTCGATCTGCGGGGTGGAGGAGGAACCGCCGCCGCCCAGCTCGAGCTTCATCCGCTCCAGCTCGGCCTCGACACCGCTGGTGCTGGCCATGCGGTCCAGCTCGGCCTGGATGTCGTCGCGCGGACCGGAACCGGTGACGTCGTCGAGCGCGCCGGAGGCGAGCAGTTCGTCGACGGCCCCGGCACGGGCCTGCATCTGGGCGGTCTTGTCCTCGGCCCGCTGGATCGCCAGGCCGACGTCGCCCATCTCCTCGGAGATGCCGGTGAAGGCCTCGCTGATCTGCGTCTGGGCCTGGGCCGCGGTGTAGGTCGCCTTGATCGTCTCCTTGCGGGTCCGGAAGGCGTCCACCTTGGCCTGGAGACGCTGGGCCGCCAGGGTGAGCTTCTGCTCCTCGCCCTGGAGGTTGGCGTGCTGCTCGCGCAGGGAGTCGATCTGCTGCGTGAGACCGGAGCGACGGGTGAGGGCCTCGCGGGCGAGGTCCTCCCGGCCCTGGGTGAGGGCCGCGCGGCCCTGGGTCTCCAGCTTGGAGGACTGCTGTTCGAGCTGCTGGATCTGGAGCTCGACCCGCTTGCGGGAGGTCGCGACGTCGGCCACGCCGCGTCGGACCTTCTGCAGGAGTTCGAGCTGCTTCTGGTACGAGTAGTCGAGTGTCTCCCTGGGATCCTCGACCGAGTCCAGGGCCTTGTTGGCCTTGGACTTGAAGATCATGGAAAGTCGCTGAAACACGCTCATCAGCGTGGCCGTCCCCTTCTCGGTGCGTACATCGGCTGTTCCCAGCGGGCGCTTTGCCCAACCCTACGCGGTCTGACCCGCGGTCGCCATAAAGCTGTGACCGGCTACCCTGAGGGTGTGTTCCGACGTCGCTCCGCTTCCGCAGACACGGATTCGAAGACCACCGAATCCGCCAGCCCTGAGGCCACTGAGGCCACCCAACCTAAGGGATATACCCCTAAGAAGGGTGTCCCCACCCCCAAGCGCAAGGAATCCGAGCCGAACCCGCGCAAGCTGGTCAAGGCCCCGGAGACCCGCAAGGAGGCCTACGAGATCCACCGCGCCCGCCTCGAACGTCAACGAGGCGTCAGCAGGGTGAGTTCCGGCGGCCTCAAAGGCGTTCCCGCCGACGAGGCCCGGTACTACCGCCCGGCCGACATGGGCCCGGCCCGCCGCTACGCCCGTGACCTGGTGGACTCCCGCCGCACGCTCAGCGAGTTCTTCCTCCCGCTGTCGATCATCGTCATCCTGCTGATCATGGTGCCCAGCCCCCTGTTCCAGGTGGGCGTGGCGTACGTGGCCTGGCCGCTGATGATGGTGTCGCTGGTGATCGAGGGCGTCTTCACCTCGCGCCGGGTCAAGCGCGAGGCCGCCGAGCACTACCCCGACGACGACCTGCTGCGCGGGATCGGCTGGTACGCCGTCATGCGCCAGATCCAGTTCCGCCGGCTGCGGCTGCCCAAGCCGAAGGTCAAGGTCGGCGAGGTGCCCGTCCCGCACTAGGGCGGCGACCAGGCAGGGGAGCCCGCATCCCCCACGGACACCCGGGGCCGGTGCGCGAACGCGCACCGGCCCCCGATCTTTCCCGGACTTCGCCCCGGGGCCTTCCCCGATCTTTCCCGGGGACTCCGCGGCGGGCCGGTGGGAGCGTTCCCGGTTCCCCGGGGACCGCCCTCGCGGGGGGAGCGGGTCCCCCACTAAAGTTCCCGTCATGGAATTCCGCCATCTCGGCAAGAGCGGTCTCGTCGTCAGCGAGATCGCCTACGGCAACTGGATCACCCACGGCTCCCAGGTCGAGGAGGACGCGGCCGTCGCCTGCGTCCGCGCCGCCCTGGAGGCCGGCATCACCACGTTCGACACCGCGGACGTCTACGCCCGCGGCAAGGCCGAGGAGGTCCTCGGCCGGGCGCTCAAGGGCGAGCGCCGCGACGGCCTGGAGATCTTCTCGAAGGTCTACTGGCCGATGGGCTCGGGCAAGAACGACCGCGGCCTGTCCCGCAAGCACATCATCCGCGGCGTGGAGGACACCCTGCGCCGCCTGGGCACCGACTACCTGGACCTGTACCAGGCCCACCGGTTCGACCACGGGGCTCCGCTGGAGGAGACCCTGCGGGCCTTCGAGGACCTGGTCCGCCAGGGCAAGGTCCTGTACGTGGGCGTCTCCGAGTGGAACGCCGAGCAGATCGAGCGGGCCCTGAAGATCGCCGACGAGTCCGGTTTCGACCGCATCGTCTCCAACCAGCCGCAGTACAACATGCTGTGGCGGGTCATCGAGTCCGAGGTCGTCCCCGTGTCCCGCCGCGAGGGGCTGGGCCAGGTCGTGTGGTCGCCCATCGCGGGCGGCATCCTCACCGGCAAGTACAGGCCGGGCGCGCCGCTGCCCGAGAACACCCGGGCCACCGACCCCAACAGCAAGCACTTCATCGCCGACCGGGTCGGCGACCAGGAGCTGCTGGAGCGGGTGCAGAAGCTGGCGCCGCTGGCAGCCGAGGCGGGGCTGACCCTGCCGCAGCTGGCCGTGGCCTGGGTCCTGCAGAACGACAACGTCTCCACAGCCATCGTCGGCGCCAGCCGGCCCGAGCAGGTGAAGGACAACGTCCAGGCCGCCGGGGTGAAGCTGGACGCGGAGCTGCTGGCCCGGATCGACGAGATCCTGGGCGACAGCGTCGACCGCGACCCGGCGCTCACGCGCAGCCCGGAGGACATCCGCGCCTGACGGGGCCCCGGGGACGCCGCCCGCCACCGCCTTCCGAGCGCGTCGGCGGGCGACGCAGAGGAAGGACCGTCGGCCGCAGGCCGCCCGTCGAGGGCGGTGGCGGGTGAGGGCCCCGGTATCCCGAGGGGTACCGGGGCCCCTCGCCGTCCCCGGCTATTCGGCGGGTTCCAGGGACATCGTGTAGACCTCCTTGCCGTCCTCCAGCAGGACGACCCGGTCCACTCCGCCCTCGGTGAGCTCACCCCAGTTCTCGCCCAGCCAGCTCTCCGCGTCGCCGCGCGAGGTGAACGACTCCGCGGGCAGGTCCCCTTCCAGCGGGTCCGCCCCGTCGGCCTCGTGGTACCGCCAGGTCCACGCCATCGTCGACCGCCCTTTCCGTCGGAGAGGTCGCGGTTCACGGGTCACCGCGATCCGGTCCCGAGCTTAACCAACGCTTGGTGGAGCATGCGGTTTACTTCTTCAGGTGCGAATCCGATTCCCGGGGACGGCGGGCAACGCCGGCTGGCCCGCCCCGCAGTGCACCTGCGCCTCGTGCAACCAGGCCCAGGCCGACCGCCGCCTGCCCCTGCGAGTGACCGTCGACGACCGGTTCCGGCTCCGCGAGAGCGGGGCGGTGGGCCCGGTGCCCGCGGACTACTCGGTGACTCCCACACCCGACGGCACCAGGGTGGAGAGCCCCGGCGGCGGACGCCTGCTCTACGCCCGCTCCGGGCCCGCGCCGATGCCCGCCGGCCCCCCTGTGGAGGCGCTCGTCCCCGGTTCGGGGTTCGCCTCGGCCCCGCCCCAGCAGGTCGACATGGTCATCGTGGACGCCGCCCAGCGGCCGGAGACCATCGGTGAGCTGCGGCGCAGCGGGGTGATCGGGGTGACCACGGCGGTCGTCGCGGTCGGTGGCGACCACCGGGTCCGCTCCCCGCAGGAGTTCGCCCGCCGGGCCCGGCTGTGGGGCGCGTTCGCCCCCGGCGACGGCCATGTCATGTCGTGTCCGCCCGCGGTCTGGCCGGAGTCGCGGCCGCACGGCCCGCACCGGGTGCTCATCACCGGCGGGGCACGGTCGGGCAAGTCCACCGAGGCCGAACTGCGGCTGCTCGCCGAGCCGAAGGTGTCCTACGTGGCCACCGGGGAGCCCGCCGACCCCGCGCGCGACCCGGAGTGGGCCGAGCGGGTGGCCCTGCACACCGCCCGCCGCCCCTGGTGGTGGGAGACCGAGGAGACCCGCGAGCTGTCGTCGCTGCTCAAGCGGACGCGGGGGGCGGTGCTCATCGACTGCCTGGGCACCTGGCTGACGGCGGTCATGGACGAGCACGGCCTGTGGGACGAGGAGCCGCCGCCGGACGCCGACGAGCGCGTCGAGGCCGAGGTGCACGCCCTGCTCGAGGCGTGGCGGTCCACCCAGGCCTACGTGGTGGCGGTGACCAACGAGGTGGGCTCGGGGGTGGTGCCCGCGACCCGGTCGGGGAGGCTGTTCCGCGACCACCTGGGGCGGTTGAACCAGTGGGTGGCCGCCGAGTCGGAGCAGGTCGTCCTGGTGACGGCCGGACGCGTGCTGGAGCTGCCGTGAGCGGTGCCGCCGGCGCGGGGGCGCGCCTGGCGGTGGGGACGTTCACCGTGCTCCCGGTGCGGGTGGAGCGGGTGGACCGGGCCGCGGCCCGGTGGGCGATGCTGTGGGCTCCGGCGCTGGGCGCGCTGGCGGGGGCCCTGACCGGTGCGGTGGCCGCGGCGGGGACCGCGGCGGGCCTGCCCGCGGTGCTGGCGGCGCTGCTGGGGGTGGGTGCGGCGGCGCTGTTCACCCGGGGCCTGCACCTGGACGGGCTGGCGGACCTGGCCGACGGGCTGGGCAGCGCCCGCCCGGCCGCGGGGGCGCTGGAGGTGATGCGCCGCTCCGACATCGGGCCCTTCGGTGTGGTCACCCTCGTCCTCGTGCTGGGCGCGCAGGTGCTGGCGCTGGGCCGGCTGGCGGAGGTGTCGCCGTGGGCGGCGCTGGCCGGTGCGGTCGCGGCGGGCGCCGCGGGGCGGACGGCGATCACGTGGGCGTGCACTCCGGGGGTGCCCGCGGCCCGGCCGGAGGGACTGGGCGCGCTGGTGGCCGGGACCGTCCCGGTGGCGGGCGCGGTGGCGGCGACCGCGGGGGCACTGGCCCTGTGCGCCCCGGCCCTGGCCCACTCGCCGGGGTTCGCCGCGGCGGCCGCGGCGGCGCTGGTGGCGGGCCTGGCGGGGGCGGCCCTGCTGCGGCGGCGGGCGGTGCGCCGCCTGGGCGGTGTCACCGGGGACGTGCTGGGCGCGCTGTCGGAGACGGCGGCGACGGTGGCACTGGTGGTGCTCACCGCGGCGGTCGCGTGGCTGTGAACCCGGGAGCCGGTGCCCACCAGGCGTTTTCTACCGCCCGGTAATGTCGGGGTGCTCCCGATGTAGCCAGCATCACATTTTTTCACACGGTGTCGCGCCGGCGCACGCGCCGACCAGCGGCCCCTCCCCCCGGCGCTCCCCTGCGACGCACCCCGTCGGCGACCAGGGACCCCCTCCCCGTCCGGTCGGCCCGGAGGCGACCCCCGACCGGCCCGGCCGCCCGCACCGCCGCGCAGCGCCCCCTCAGGCGCTGGAGTGCCACGTCACCGACCGGAGCACGGGGCGACTAGCATCGTGGATGTGAGCACGACGTTGTCAGTACACACGGAGTCCCCCAGTTCGCTCGACGCCGGCGCCCTCGTCGTCGGTTACCACTCCGGGGGCGACGCCCCGGAGCCCGCGTCGGGCGCTCATGACGTCGACGCCGCCTTCTCCGGCGGCCTCGCCCAGACCCTGTCGCTCCTGGGAGCGAGCGGCGCCGCAGAGGAGGTGCACACCCTTCCCTCCCTCGGGGCCGTCGCCGCCCCGGTGATCGTCGCCGTCGGCCTCGGTGACAGGCCCGCCGACGGCCCGGTCGACACCGACGTCCTCGCCCGCGCCGCGGGCGCCGCGCTGCGCACCCTGGTCGGCCGCCCCGAGGGCGCCGGCCGCGTGGCGCTGGCCCTGCCGGCCGACACCGCCGAGGAGGCCGGGGCCGTCGCCCTGGGCGCCCGCCTGGGCGCGTACTCCTTCGACCGCTACCGCACCGGCGAGAAGGCCGAGAAGAAGTCCGAGGACCTGGCGCTGCTCCTGGTGAGCGGCGCACCGGAGGCGCAGGCCGCGGCCGAGCGCGCCGCCGTCCTGGCCGAGGCCGTCGAGCTGACCCGGGACCTGGTCAACACCGCGCCCTCGGACCTGGTCCCCGAGGACCTGGCCGCGGTCGCGCAGGAGATCGCCGAGCAGGCCGGCCTGGACATCGAGGTGCTGGACGAGCAGGCCCTGGCCGAGGGCGGCTACGGCGGCCTGACCGGCGTCGGCCAGGGCTCGGCCAACCCGCCGCGCCTGGTCCGCCTGGCGCACACCCACCCGGAGGCCACCCGCACGGTCGCCTTCATCGGCAAGGGCATCACCTTCGACTCCGGCGGCCTGTCCCTCAAGCCCGCCGGCGCCATGGACTGGATGAAGTCCGACATGGCCGGCGCCGCCTCCGTGCTCGCCGCCCTGCGGGCCGTCTCCGCCCTGGGGCTGAAGGTCAACGTCATCGGCTACCTGGCCGTGGCCGAGAACATGCCCAGCGGCACCGCCCAGCGCCCCTCCGACGTCCTGAGCATCTACGGCGGCAAGACCGTCGAGGTCCTCAACACCGACGCCGAGGGCCGCCTGGTCATGGCCGACGCCCTGGTCCGCGCCCAGGAGGACGAGCCCGACCTGGTCCTGGACATCGCCACGCTGACCGGCGCCCAGCTGGTCGCGCTCGGCACCCGCGTGTTCGCGGTCATGGCCAACGACGACGGGGTGCGCGAGCAGGTCGTCGCCGCGGCCGGGGCCGAGGGCGAGGCCGCCTGGCCGATGCCGCTGCCCGCCGAGCTGCGCGGGGGCCTCGACTCCGCGGTCGCCGACATCGCCAACGTGGCGGGCGAGCGCTGGGGCGGCATGCTCTCCGCCGGCGTCTTCCTCAAGGAGTTCATCGGCGAGGGCGTCAAGTGGGCCCACCTCGACATCGCGGGCCCCTCCTTCAACCAGGGCGGCCCGCACGGGTACACGCCCAAGGGCGGCACCGGCGCCGGCACCCGGACGCTGGTCCGCATCGCGGAGTCCTACGCCGGGTAGGCACGCCCCGGGGCGGCGGCGCTCCCTGAGCCCGCGCCGACCGCCCCGACCGCGGCCCCCTCCCCCCGAGCCGCGGACCCACCAGAATCACCAGCCACCACAACAAGGAGTTCGTTCCCGTGAGTGAGAGCGGCGGCACCTTCGACCTCGTCGTCCTTGGCGGCGGCAGCGGCGGATACGCGGCGGCACTGCGCGCCGCGGAGCTCGACATGAGCGTCGTGCTGATCGAGAAGGACAAGCTCGGTGGCACCTGCCTGCACCGCGGCTGCATCCCCACCAAGGCCCTCCTGCACTCGGCCGAGGTCGCCGACTCCGCCAAGGAGAGCGAGAACTTCGGTGTCAGGGCCACCTTCGAGGGCATCGACATCGAGGCCGTGCACAAGTACAAGGACAAGGTGGTCAACGGCCTGCACAAGGGCCTCACCGGTCTGGTCAAGTCCCGCAAGATCACCGTCGTCGAGGGCGAGGGCCGCCTCACCGGCAAGGACGAGGTCACCGTCGGCGACGCTGTCTACAAGGGCGCGAACATCCTCCTGGCCACCGGCTCCAAGCCCAAGACCCTGGGCCTGGAGATCGACGGCGAGAAGGTCATGACCAGCGACCAGGCCCTGGGCCTGGACCGCGTCCCCTCCTCGGTGATCGTCCTGGGCGGCGGCGTGATCGGCGTGGAGTTCGCCAGCGTGTGGCGCTCCTACGGCGCCGAGGTCACCATCGTCGAGGCCCTCCCGCACCTGGTGCCGGTCGAGGAGGAGTCCAGCTCCAAGCTGCTGGAGCGCGCCTTCCGCAAGCGCGGCATCAAGTACGAGCTGGGCACCCCCTTCGAGTCGGTCAAGACCACCGACTCCGGTGTCACCGTCACCCTCCAGGGCGGCAAGACCCTGGAGGCCGAGGTGCTGCTGGTCGCGATCGGCCGCGGCCCCGTCTCCGAGGGCCTGGGCTACGAGGAGCAGGGCGTCTCCCTGGACCGCGGCTTCGTCACCGTCGACGAGAACCTGCACACCGGCGTCGGGAACATCTACGCGGTCGGCGACCTGATCCCGACCCTGCAGCTGGCCCACGTCGGCTTCGCCGAGGGCATCTTCGTCGCCGAGCACATCGCGGGCCTCAACCCGGCCCCGATCGACTACGACGGCGTCCCCCGGGTCACCTACTGCGAGCCCGAGGTCGCCTCCGTCGGCCTGACCACCAAGGCCGCCCGGGAGCGCGGACTGGAGGTCGTCGAGGTGAACTACAACCTGGCCGGCAACGGCAAGAGCCAGATCCTCCAGACCCAGGGCGCCGTCAAGGTCATCGCCGAGAAGGACGGTCCCGTGCTGGGCGTCCACATGGTGGGCAGCCGCGTCGGCGAGCTGATCGCCGAGGGCCAGCTCATCTACAACTGGGAGGCGCTGCCCTCCGAGGTGGCCCAGCTGATCCACCCGCACCCGAGCCAGTCGGAGGCACTGGGCGAGGCGCACCTCGCGCTGGCGGGCAAGCCGCTCCACGTCCACGACTGACCGCACCGGCGGGGGCGGGCCCACGGCCCGCCCCCGCCGCCGTACATCCGCGCTGCCCATCACCGGGATCGGGCAGGACACCGCGCCCATATCCAACGAGGAACCCATGCCGACATCCGTTTCCATGCCCGCCCTGGGTGAGAGCGTCACCGAGGGAACCGTGACCCAGTGGCTGAAGAACGTGGGCGACACCGTCGAGGTCGACGAGCCGCTCCTTGAGGTCTCCACCGACAAGGTGGACACCGAGATCCCCTCCCCGGTCGCGGGCGTGCTCACCAAGATCCTCGTCCAGGAGGACGAGACCGTGGAGATCGGCGCGAAGATCGCCGTCATCGGCGGTGAGGGCGAGGACGCCGCCACCGCTCCGGCTCCCGCCGCCGAAGAGGAGCAGGAGGAGCCGCAGCGGAAGGAAGAAGAGCCGCAGGAGCCGGAGGAGCCGCAGACCGCGCCGGCACCGGAGCCCGGGGCCGGGCAAGCGGCCGGAGCGCCGGAAACACCGACCGCCGCGGGCCCCGAGACGTCGGTGACCATGCCGGCCCTGGGTGAGAGTGTCACGGAGGGCACTGTCACACAGTGGCTGAAGAACGTGGGCGACAGCGTCGAGGTCGACGAGCCGCTCCTTGAGGTCTCCACCGACAAGGTGGACACCGAGATCCCCTCCCCGGTCGCGGGCGTGCTCACCCAGGTCCTCGTCCAGGAGGACGAGACCGTGGAGATCGGCGCGCGGATCGCCGTCATCGGCGGTGAGGGCGGCGAGGGCGCAGCCCCCTCCGAGACCCCTGCCGCCACACCGGAACCGGCGGCCACGGCCAAGGCCGCCGAATCCGAGCCGAGGCAGGAGAGCAAGCCGGAACCCGAGCCCGAGAGCAGGCCGGAGCCGAAGTTCGAGCGCAAGGCCGAGCCCGTAGCGGAGAACGAGTCACCGTCGGTGGACATCGGCACCCTGAACGGCACCGGCCCGTCGGGCACCGACACCGGCACCGAGGGCTACGTGACCCCGCTGGTGCGCAAGCTCGCCGCCGAGCACCGCGTGGACCTGAGCCGCGTCCGGGGCACCGGCGTGGGCGGCCGTATCCGCAAGCAGGACGTGCTCAAGGCGGCCGAGGAGCAGAAGGCCGCCGCCGCGCGCGCCGCCTCCCCGACCGCGCCGTCCTCGGCCCCGCGCAAGCAGTCCGACGACTCGGCGCTGCGCGGCCGCACCGAGAAGCTCACCCGCCTGCGCAAGTACATCGCCGACAGCATGGTGGAGTCCCTGCACGTCTCGGCGACGACCACCCAGGTCCTGGAGGTGGACGTCACCAAGATCGCGCGGCTGCGCGAGCGGGCCGCCGAGCAGGGCGGGACGGCGCCGGACTTCTTCGCCTTCTTCGCCCTGGCCACCGTGGAGGCGCTGCGCGCCCACCCCAAGCTCAACGCGTTCATCGACGCGGAGAAGCAGGAGGTGACCTACCACGACGTCGAGAACCTGGGCGTGTCGGTGGACACCGAGCGCGGCCTGCTGGTCCCGGTCGTCAAGGACGCGGGCAAGCTCGGCCTGAGCGCTCTGGCCGGCACCATCGCGGACCTGAGCGAGCGGGCCCACACCGGTCGGCTGGGCCCGGACGAGCTGGGCGGCGGCACGTTCACCATCGCCGAGACCGGTGGCACCGGGGCGCTGTTCGGCACCCCGATCATCAACCAGCCGCAGGTTGCGATCCTGGGCACCGGCGCCGTCGTCAAGCGCCCCGTCGTGGTCGAGGACCCGGCCTCGGGCGGCGAGGTCATCGCGGTGCGCTCGATGGTGTACCTCTCGCTGGGCTTCGACCACCGCCTCATCGACGGTGCCGACGCCGGCCGCTTCCTGAAGGCGGTCGGGGACCGTCTGGAGGAGGGCCGCTTCGAGGGCGAGCTGGGCCTGGCCTAGCGGTCCGCCGCTCCACGCCGGGGGCCGGGTACCGCACGGTGCCCGGCCTCCGGCGTGAAAGCTCACATTCACTTGACCTCTACAGCTGTTGAGGTTTTAGCGTTGGTGCACCGACAGCACGGCACAAGGACCTCACACATGGACAACCTGCGGATCGCGGTGATCCTGGGCGCGAACCGGAACGGACGCACGGGGCCGGCGGTCTCCCGCTGGTTCGTGGACCTGGCCCGGAGCCGGGCGGACCTGGACATCGACGTCCTGGACGTGGCGGACCTGCCCGTCGACGAGCGCTACGGGCACGGGCACGGCACACCGGTGGCGGACTTCGGCCCCCGGGTGGCGGCCGCCGACGGGTTCGTGGTGGTCACCCCCGAGTACAACCACGGCTATCCGGGCCCGCTCAAGAGCGCCATCGACTCGGCACGCCGCGAGTGGTTCGGCAAGGCTGCGGGGTTCGTCTCCTACGGCGGGATGTCCGGCGGCCTGCGCGCGATCGAGCAGCTGCGCACGGTCTTCTCCGAGCTGCACGTGGCGACGATCCGCGACACGGTGAGCCTGCACAACGCGGGCTCGCTGTTCGAGGCGGACGGGCGGCCCTCCCCCGGGATGGCGGGCGCCGACGCCGCGGCCGGGCTCCTGCTGGACGAGCTCGCCTGGTGGGCGCTCGCCCTGCGCGAGGCCCGTGACCGCCGCCCCTACCCCGCCTGAGACCGGAGCGGGGCCGTGGAGTACCCGCCGGGGGCTGCCGGTTCCCGACCGGCGGCGGAGCGCGGACCCGGGACGGGAACAGTGGACGGGGCGGCGCCTTGCGGCGCCGCCCCGTCTTTCTACCCCACCAATCACCATCCCCTGATGATCCCCATCATCAAAGGTCTTCGGGGTGGACGCGACAGCCAGCCCGACGACGCGTCGCCCACGGTGACTCCGCATTGACGCGGAGTTCCATGTCCCACGTTCAAAGTAGAAGACCGCGGGGCCGCTCCGCAGGACTTTGGCGAAACTCCCCGAGAAAAAATCCAGCCGACCGGGCAAAGGCACCCCCGCCCGCCGGTACTCGCTCCCGTGCCGGGTAGACACCTGAGCATGAAAGTGGCGATCACGGGCACTTCTGGACTCGTCGGAGCGGTACTGGTCGAGGCGCTGCTCGCCGACGGACACCACGTGGTCCGCATGGTGCGGCGCGCTCCCCGGCCGGTCTACCGGTCGCGGCTGGAGGAGGCCGAGTGGCGCCCCGAACAGGGGCGGGTGGACACGGTGGCGCTGCACGGCGCCGACGCCGTGGTGCACCTGTCCGGGGCCCCGCTGCCGCACACGCCGTGGCAGCGGGGGAGGCAGGAGGCGATCCGGCGGGCCCGGGTGCGCGGGACCCGGACGCTGGTGCGGGCGATGGCGGGCATGGACGCCCCTCCCCCGCGGCTGCTGGCCGCCTCCGGCATGCAGTTCTACGGGGACACCGGGGGGCGGGTGGTCTCCGAGGCGGACCCGGCCGGCACCGGTTTCCTGGCGCGGGTCTGCGAGGACTGGGAGGAGGCCGCCGCCGAGGCCGCGGACCCGTCGGTGGGGATATCCACCGTCCACCTGCGGATGGCGGTGGTCCTGGACCGCTCCGGCGGTTACCTGCGGTCGGTGCTGCCGCTGTACCGGGCCGGCCTGGGCGGCCGGATCGGCTCGGGCGCCCAGTACATGACGTGGATCGCGACGCGCGACGCCGTCGACGCGATCCGCTTCCTGCTGGACCGCCCGGACATCACCGGGCCGGTCAACCTGTGCGCCCCCGAGCCGGTGAGCAACGCCGCGTTCACCGAGGCCCTGGCCCGCGCCCTGGACCGCCCGGCGGTCCTGCGGGTCCCCGCGACCGCGCTGCGGGCCACCCTGGGGGACTACGCGGAGGAGACCGCCCTGCTGGACCTCCGGGGGCGTCCCGAACGCCTGATCAAGGAAGGTTATTCCTTCACACTTCCCACCATCGACAGTGCGCTATCCGACATCCTGGCCAGACCGCTGCCCTCCGCCGGGGCGTAGAGTGAATGTGTGAGTGATCTCGTTTACGCATGGCTCGGCGACACCCCCGTCCCCTACCAGGAGGGCTGGGACCTGCAGAAGCGGCTCCACGAACGCCGCGTCGCCGGCGAGGTGCCCGACACCGTCCTCTTCCTGGAGCACGAACCCGTGTACACGGCGGGCAAGCGCACCGGGAGGTGGGATCGTCCCATCACCGACCCGGGCGCACCGGTCGTGGACATCGACCGTGGCGGCAAGATCACCTGGCACGGCCCCGGCCAGCTCACGGTGTACCCCATCGTGCGGCTGAAGGACCCCATCGACGTGATCGCCTACGTCCGCATGCTGGAGGAGGCCATCATCCGCACCATCGCGGAGTACGGCCTCACCGGCGAGCGGGTGGAGGGGCGCACGGGGGTGTGGCTGGACGCCGATCCCGGTCGCGGGCTCATCGAGCGCAAGATCGCGGCGATCGGCTGCCGCATCGCCCGCGGGGTCGGCATGCACGGGCTCGCCCTGAACTGCAACAATGACATGTCGTGGTTCGACCGGATCGTCCCCTGCGGCATCTCCGACGCCGGGGTCACCTCGCTCACCGCCGAACTGGGGCGCGACGTCCCGGTCGCCGAGGTGCGGCCGCTGATGGAACGCCACCTGGCGGACGTCCTGGGCGCACAGCAGTACAGCCACACCGACGGCGCCGGACTCCTGTCCGGCCCCGTCGCCGCCCGGGGATGACACACCACACCATGAGCCGGTCCCCGCACGACCCGGCCCCCACGAGGGTCAGCCGGTCCGCGGGGCACAGAAGGGAACGGGTTCACGTTGACCATCGCTCCTGAGGGCCGCCGCCTGCTGCGCGTGGAGGCGCGCAACAGCGAGACCCCCATCGAGAAGAAGCCGCCGTGGATCAAGATCAAGGCGCACATGGGGCCCGAGTACTCCGAGCTGCGCTCCCTGGTCAAGTCCGAGGGCCTGCACACGGTGTGCCAGGAGGCGGGCTGCCCCAACATCTACGAGTGCTGGGAGGACCGCGAGGCCACCTTCCTCATCGGCGGTGACCAGTGCACCCGCCGCTGCGACTTCTGCCAGATCGCCACCGGCAAGCCCACCGCGCTGGACCGCATGGAGCCGACCAAGGTCGCCGAGTCGGTCAGGACGATGGAGCTGCGCTACGCCACCATCACCGGTGTGGCCCGTGACGACCTGGAGGACGGCGGCGCCTGGCTCTACGCCGAGACGGTGCGCAAGATCCACGAGCTGAACCCGGGCACCGGCGTCGAGCTGCTCATCCCGGACTTCAACGCCGACCCCGACCAGCTGGCCGAGGTCTTCGGGTCCCGCCCCGAGGTGCTCGCGCACAACGTGGAGACGGTGCCGCGGATCTTCAAGCGCATCCGCCCGGGCTTCCGCTACGAGCGCTCGCTGGAGGTCATCACCAAGGCGCGCGAGGACGGCCTGGTCACCAAGTCGAACCTCATCCTGGGCATGGGCGAGACCCGGGAGGAGATCAGCGAGGCCATGCGCGACCTGCACGAGGCGGGCTGCGACCTGCTGACCATCACCCAGTACCTGCGCCCCTCCAAGCTGCACCACCCGATCGACCGGTGGGTGAAGCCCCAGGAGTTCGTGGAGCTGGGCGAGGAGGCCGAGGAGATCGGCTTCGCCGGTGTCATGTCGGGTCCGCTGGTGCGTTCGTCCTACCGGGCCGGGCGCCTGTACCAGCAGGCGCGCGAGAAGCGTGACGCCGAGGCCGCAGCACTGACGAAGTAGCACATAACGGGTGTTCAACCCGAGTCGTGACCAAGCTGGAACGGTGGCCCCAGGGCCACCGTTCCGCGCATCCGGGTCCGGCCGCATATCCTGGGGGTCCGACAGGGCGCCCCGCCAGGTGGCGCCGAAGGGCGCCGCACGAGTCGACCGCGTAGGTAGAAGGAGGCAAGGCAGCTTCGGGATCTCCCTCCCCGCCGACGGTCCGTCGGTGCGCGCTGCCTGAGAGCACGATGGCGAAAAAGGGTTCCGAGAGCACAGCACCCGCCCAGGGCAAGGACAAGAAGGAGCCCGGCCGGCTCAAGCAGATCGGCATGGTCGCCAAGGTCGTCCACCGCCAGAGCCCGCGGAGCATCCCGCTGGCCGTCGGCGTCGCGGTGCTCGTCCTCGCCGTGTTCGTCGTCATCGGCGTCGTGACCGGCTCGTGGATCCTGTGGCCGCTGACCGGTCTGCCGATCGCGCTGCTCACCGGCTTCATCATCTTCACCCGCTCGGCGCAGCGCGTGCAGTACCAGATCCTGGACGGCCAGATCGGCGCGGGCGCGGCGATCCTGGACAACATGCGCGGCAACTGGTCGACCGAGTTCGCGGTCAACGCCAACCGCCAGCAGGACGTGGTCCACCGCGTGGTGGGCCGCCCCGGGGTCGTACTGGTCGGCGAGGGCGACCCGAACCGCCTGAAGTCGCTCATCGCCGCGGAGAAGAAGCGCGTCTCCCGGGTGGCCCTGGACACCCCCATCTACGACTACAAGGTGGGCAACGGCGAGGACCAGGTCCCGCTGTCCAAGCTCCAGCGCACGCTGGTCAAGCTGCCGCGCACCCTCGACAAGAAGGACGTCGCCCAGCTCAACTACCGGCTGCGCGCGCTGCCCGCCAAGATGCAGATGCCCAAGGGCCCGCTGCCCCGCAACGCCAAGATGCCCAAGGGCATGCGGGGCCAGGGCGGCGGCTGACCCGCACCGGCACCTCCTGCGCCGCGGAAGGGGGCGCGCACCGGCGATGGTCCGGTGCGCGCCCCCTTCGCCGTGCGCGGGATGACCGCTCAGGCCCGGTCAGAGGCCGGGGCGTAGTCGATGATGTCCCCGGGACGGCAGTCCAGCTCCCGGCACAGCGCGGCCAGGGTGCTGAACCGGATGGCCCGGGCCCGGCCGTTCTTGAGCACCGACAGGTTGACCACGGTGATCCCGACCCGGGCGGCCAGCTCGGTGAGGGTGATCCCGCGCGCGGCGAGCACCTCGTCCAGCCGGACGACGATGTCCGCGCCCTCGTCCTCCTCGGGGGGCATCAGACCAGCCCCCGCACGTCGTCGCGCATCCGCGTGCCGCGCCGGAACACCTCGGCCAGACCCACCAGCAGGAATCCGGCGAGGAGCAGTGCCCCGGTGGCCCCTCCGAAGGTCACCTCGAAAGCGAACAGGACCGGCGCCTCCGACTCCACCACCCGGTCCTGGAGGAGCATTCCGGCGAACGCCTTCGCGAAGGGGACGGAGAGGGCACCGGTGATCACGGTCAGGGCGATCGCGTACAGCCGGCGGACGTTGGCCGGGACGAAGGGGTCGCCCGCGCTCAGGGTTCCGGCCATGCGCAGCAGGAGGAAGGCCACCAGGACCATCGCCGCCACTCCGAGCAGGTCGGGCACGGCGAGCAGGAGACGCTCGGCCGGCGTGGGGTCGTGGAACACCAGGACCAGGTCCTGCCCGGTGTGCGCGCTCGCCTCGCCCGTGACGGTGACCGGCGCCGGAAGCGGGTCGGTGTCGGCCGGGAGCCAGTGCCGCAGGGCGTTGAGCCCCAGCGTCCCGGCGGGCAGGGCCCCCGGGATCCAGAGCAGCAGGACGATCGCGCGGACCGCCTGGAACGCGAGGAAGCCGCCGAGCAGCACCCGCAGGACGAGCGAGTCGGCACGGCTCCAGCGGAAGGGGGACTTCGTCGTCACGTTCTCCTCCATCTTATCGTTTTTCGATACTAACGATAAACGATAAGCCTTCCTCTGCCAAAGGGGGGGTACGACGAGGGCCCCGGGCGCGCCGTGCGGCGCAGCCGGGGCCCTGCGGTGCCGGTACCGCTACCCGCAGTCGACGGCCTGGTCGGCGGAGGTGCCCGACAGCCCCGCCAGCGGGTCGTCCGCGGACTCCCCGTCACCGCCGTCACCGCGGTCGGCTCCGTCGGCGCCGTCCAGCCGTACGCCCTGCCAGTCGGTGCCCATGACCAGCTCCACCGGGCCGGACAGGTCCGCCGCCTCCTCGGTCTGCGCTCCGCCGACCAGGGCGTCGGCCACCGCCTGCGCCTGCGCCTCCTGGCCGGGGGCGTGGTAGACCGTGGTCTGCTGCGGGGCCCGGGTGGTGGGGTTGCCCGACCCGGTGACGGTGAAGCCCAGCCCGGCCAGCAGCGGCTCGACCTGCGCGGCCAGGCCCTGGGTGCCCTGGTTGTTGACGATGTACACCGAGACGTCGGCCGGGGAGACGGACTCCCCGGGGTCCTCCTCGGACTCCTCCGGGGCCTCGTCCTCCTTCTCCTCCGCCCTGGTGGCCTCGCCCGCGGCGACAGCCGCGAACAGCTCGGACGCCTGGGGCTCCTGGAGCTGGACCTTGGCGTCGTTGTAGTCCTCGACCGGGACCGTCACCATGTTCATCCGCCCCAGGTCCACCTCCCGCATGGAGATGGCGAGCTCGGCCATCTGGTCGACGCCGAACTCGCTGTCGGTGGTCATGCTGTCGGTGACCGAGCCGAAGAAGTCGTAGAGCGTGGCCGGGCTGGACATGACCTCGCCGGTGGTGACCTTGCGCAGGATCGCGCCGATCATCTGCTGCTGGCGCTTGATCCGGTCCAGGTCGCTGCCGTTCTCCGTGGTCTCCCGGGAGCGGGCCAGGGCCAGGGCCTGGGTGCCGTCCAGTGTCTGCTCCCCGGCGGGCAGGTCGAGCTTGGCCTTGGGGTCCACCAGCGGTTCGGGGATGCACATGTCGATCCCGTCGATGGAGTCCACGATGGCCTGGAACCCCGCGAAGTCGACGAGCACCATGTGGTCCAGGTGGACGCCGGTGATGTTCTCGATGGTCTTGCCCTGGCAGTCCATGCCCCCGTAGAACATGGCGTGGTTCAGCTGGTCCACCGTGCCCGCGGCGATACCGGGCTTGTCCTCGACCGGGTCGCAGCCGGGCATGGTGACCATGAGGTCGCGGGGCAGGTTGACCATGGTCACCCCGCCCTTGTCCACGTCGATGTTGACCAGGACCAGCACGTCCGGCCGGACACCGTTGGCGACGCTGTACTCGGCGTCCTCGCCCGCGCGCTCGTCGGTGGCCAGCAGGAGGATGTTGTGGATGCCCTCCACCTGCGCCGGGCGGTCGCCCCAGGCGTCGGTGTCGATGTCCTCCGTCTGCACCGCCAGGGCGTCGCGGTAGCCGGCGTAGCCGACGAGGCTGGCGGCGATGACGACGCCGGTCAGTCCGCAGGCCGCCCACTGGCCCGGGGACATCCACGCCTTCGCCGTGGACCTCGCGGTTCTGGACACGTGTCTGGGAGCCAACAGGGCACCTGCGATCCGTTCAGGGACAAGGGAGGGGGGAGCGGACCGGCCCCGGGTGCACGAGGGTCACGCGGGGATCACGGCCGAGCGCTACCGCACGGTACGCCGAAGCCCCGGTTTCGGTCAAGTAAGGGTAACGAACCCCCTGGACCGGAATGCCCCTCCCTTGTCAGCAGGCGCTCTCGGGCTCCTCCTCCGCGGTGATCCCGCCCAGGTCCTCGGTGACCGAGATCTCCGGCTCGTCGGCCTCGTCGCCCTTGAACCCGGTCCAGTCCGAGCCGATGACCAGTTCCAGGGTGCCGGTGAGCCCGGCGGCCTCCTCGGTCACCGCTGTCTCCAGCGACTTCACCAGCAGGTCGGCGGCGGCCTGCTGGCCGGGCGCGTAGTAGACCGTGGTGACCGAGGGGATGCGGGCCTGCGGGTTGCCGGTGCCGGTGACCACGTACCCGTCGGTGGTCAGCCGCTCGGCGACCTGACCGGCCAGGCCCTCGATCCCGGTGCCGTTGAGCACCTCCAGGGAGATCTCGGAGGGCGAGGGCGCCGCGGGCGCGTCATCGGCCCCCTCCTCCTTCTCCTCCTTCTCCTCGCCGTCGCCCCCGGACAGGTCGGCGCCGGAGTTGATGGCCGTGAAGAGCTCGGAGGCGGCGGGCTGGCTCAGCGCCAGCCGGTTGGGGTCGGCCGGGTGCTGGCCGTTGGGCACGGTGACGAACTGGATCTTCTTCAGGTCGACCTCGCGCATGGAGATCGCGATGTCGGTCATCGTGTCGACGGTGAACTCGTCGTCGGCGGTGACCGACTCGGTGACGGCGTTGAGGAAGTTGGTGATGGCCAGCGGGCTGGTCATCACCTCGCTGCTGAGGACCTGGCGCAGCATGGCGCCCATGAACTGCTGCTGGCGCTCGATGCGGGACAGGTCGCTGCCGTCGCCCTGGCCGTAGCGGGAGCGCACGTACCCGAGGGACTGCTCGCCGTCCAGGGTCTGCTCGCCGGCCGCCAGGGTCAGGTGGGCCTTGGGGTCGTCGATCGCCGCGGGAATGCACATCCGCACGCCGCCGACGGCGTCCACCATGTCCTTGAACCCGGTGAAGTCCATCATGACGAAGTGGTCCAGGTGGACCCCGGTGACCTGCTCGACGGTGTTCCACTGGCAGCCCACGCCGCCGAAGGTCATCGCCGAGTTGATCATGCCGCTCTGGGCGGCCATCCCGGGATAGCCCTCGACGGCCTCGCAGGCGGGCAGGTCCACGACCAGGTCGCGGGGCAGGTTGACCATGGTGACGGTGCCGCTGTCGACGTTGATGCTGGCGATGAGCATCATGTCGGGGCGCTCGCCCTCGGCCTCGCCGTAGTTCGCGTTCTCCCCCGAGCGCACGTCCGAGCCGATCACCAGCAGGTTCATGACGCCCTCGACGCTGGTGGGCCGGTCCCACGCGTCGGTGTCGACCTGCGCCGTCGTGATGTTGTTCGCGATGCCCTGGTACCAGAGGTAGCCGCCCAGGGTCCCCGCGATCGACAGCGCGGTGACCGCACAGGCGACCCACTGCCCCACGGACAGGCGCACGGCGTCCAGGACACCTGCGGGGCGTGGGGCGGAGCGTTTTCCAGCCATGCGAACCTTCGAGGGGTGCGGTGAGGCCCGGGAGGGAGGGGGACGCGCGGCGTCCGATGAGGGGATCACACCGTCCCGGGACGATGTGACCGAGAATCGGATGTTAACAGCACAGGGAACGGCGTGAATCCACCCGTGACCTGGCCGGGTGGCTCAGAGTCGGACGGCCACGGTCCCGGCGGCGCGATCGTGCAGGCCACGGGTGTCCCGGTCGTAGATGACGGCCGGGACGACCAGGCACAGCAGCAGGGTGCGCACGGCCATCGAGGCGAACCACGGCCAGGGGCGCTCCCCGGTGGCCTTGATCCCGACACCGACCAGGCGGCGGCCGACCGAGGTGCCGAACAGGGTGAGCAGCACGATGTTCATGGCGGCGAACACCACCAGCGCGGTGTTGCTCAGCAGGCTGGTCACCTGCTGCTCGTCGGTGACCCCGGCGCCGACCACGCCCGCCGAGTACAGTCCCCCGGCGATGAGGAGCGCCAGCAGCCAGTCCAGCAGGAGCCCCGCCAGGCGGCGGCCCACACCGGGCACCGACCCGGGGCCGTGCTCGGGCAGGCCGAGCCGGTTGCCGCGGTATCGGAAGTCGTCGGTCGCGGCCGCTCCGCGCCTGTCCTCGCTCATGCCCTCCACGGTATCCACCGCCGGGCGCGGTCCCGTACCGGGGACCGCCCGGCGGGGTGGCGCAGACCACACCGAACGCGCCGCATGCCCTGTTTTCGCCCGGTACACGCCGGAATCACCGGCTCGGACAGGGTGGTCTGCGGAAACACCGGGGTCCGTAACATGCAGGAAACAATGGAGACACGGCGTGGAAACCCCGCGCTCCTAGCTTCGTCAGCGAAGCCGGGAGACGCCGCGATGATCCGCCACGTCCGCGATGGAGCGGCCCGCAGATCCCGTCGTCTCAGCCACCTGCACGGAGGTTCGTTTTGTTCAGCAGCGTCGACGAGGTGCTCGCTTTCATCCGGGACGAGGACGTCAAGTTCCTCGACGTCCGTTTCACGGACCTGTTCGGGGGAGTGAACCACGTTACCCTCCCGACCGAGAACGTCGACGCCTCGACGTTCACCGACGGTCAGATGTTCGACGGCTCGTCGATCCGCGGCTTCCAGGCCATCCACGAGTCCGACATGCTGCTGCTCCCCGACCTGAGCACCGGCGTCCTGGACCCGTTCCGCAAGTACAAGACGCTGAACATGACGTTCTTCGTCCACGACCCCCTCACCCTGGAGTCGTACAGCCGCGACCCGCGCAACGTCGCCCGCAAGGCCGAGGCGTTCCTGCGCGGCTCCGGCGTCGCCGACACCGCCTTCTTCGGCCCCGAGGCCGAGTTCTACATCTTCGACGACGTCAAGTTCGAGACCCGGTCCAACACCGGCTTCTACGAGATCGACTCCATCGAGGGCGCCTGGAACACCGGTTCGGCCCTCGAGGGCGGCAACCGCGGCTACCGTCCCCGCTACAAGGGCGGCTACTTCCCCGTCGAGCCGGTCGACCACTACAGCGACCTGCGCTCGGACATGGTCCGCACCCTCATCGAGGCGGGCATCGAGGTCGAGCTCCAGCACCACGAGGTCGGCACCGCCGGCCAGGCCGAGATCGGCATCAAGTTCGGCACCCTGCTCCAGCAGGCCGACCGCGTGCAGCTGTACAAGTACATCGTCAAGAACGTCGCCAACAACGCGGGCAAGACGGCGACCTTCATGCCCAAGCCCCTGTTCGGCGACAACGGCTCCGGCATGCACTGCCACCAGAGCCTGTGGAAGGACGGCGAGCCGCTGTTCTTCGACGAGTCCGGCTACGGCCAGCTGTCCGACACCGCCCGCTACTACATCGGCGGCCTGCTCAAGCACGCCCCGGCGCTGCTCGCCTTCACCAACCCGACGGTGAACTCCTACCACCGCCTGGTGCCGGGCTACGAGGCCCCGATCAACCTGGTCTACAGCCAGCGCAACCGCTCCGCGTGCATCCGCCTGCCGCTGACCGGCTCCAACCCCAAGGCCAAGCGCATCGAGTTCCGCGTGCCGGACCCGTCGGCCAACCCGTACCTGGCCTTCTCCGCCATGCTCATGGCCGGCGTCGACGGCATCAAGAACAAGATCGAGCCGCCGGAGCCCGTGGACAAGGACCTCTACGAGCTGCCCCCGGCCGAAGCCAAGGCCATCAAGACCGTCCCGGCCTCGCTGGACGACGCGCTCAACGCGGTGGAGGAGGACCACGAGTTCCTCCTGGAGGGCGGTGTGTTCACCAAGGACCTCCTGGAGACCTACGTGGACTTCAAGCGCACCGAGGAGATCGACTCCCTGCGCCTGCGCCCCCACCCGCGCGAGTTCGAGCTCTACTACGACATCTAGGCCGTAGCAACAGCTCCTCGGAGCGGCGCGCCCGGTGGCGCGTCCTCCTCTCCGGGGCCGGTATCCGTTCGGATACCGGCCCCGACCCGGTTCCGGACCATTCCCGGGCGAACCCGGTGACGGGAGCGCGTGGAGGTGTTCCGGCCCCGCGCCGTGCGGCCCGTCGGCGGCCGTGCGGCTACCGTTGACGCGTGGCAAGGGACGGAAAGAACACCATGACGGCAGGCGCGCTCGCTCGGCGCGGCTTCAGCGACAGCCCGCGGGCCCTGCGGCTGGTGACGGAGGCGGGGCTGGGCTCCCCCTCCGACGCGGTCGTGATCGACTCCCTGGCGGCGGCCCCCGACCCCGACCAGGCGCTGCTGGGACTCCTCCGGGTCCTGGAGAGCGACCCCGACCCGGACACCCTGCGCGACGCCCTGCGCGAGGACCCCGCCCTGCGGGAGCGCCTGTGCCGGGTGCTGGGCACCGGCACCGCCCTCTCCGACCACCTGGTGCGCCACCCCGGCGACTGGCGGGAGCTGCGCGGCGCCGACGCCGCCCGCACCCCCGACCCGGAGGAGCTGCGCCGGGGCCTGCTGCACACCGTGGGCGCCGACCCCCACTCCCCCGCCCCGGCCGCCGACCTGTCCGGGACCCGCTCCGCCGCCGAACTGCGCCACGCCCTGCGCGTCGCCTACCGCCGCCGGGTGCTGCGGCTGGCGGGCCGCGACCTGACCGGCCTGGTCACCGTGGACGCGGTCGCCGCCGAGCTGGCCGACCTGGCCGCGGCGCTGCTGGACGGCGCGCTGGCGGTGGCCCGCGCCGAGCACCCCGAGGACGCGGCCCGCTGCCGCCTGGCCGTCATCGGCATGGGCAAGTGCGGGGGCCGCGAGCTCAACTACGTCAGCGACGTGGACGTCGTCTTCGTGGCCGAACCCGCCGCGGCCCCGGAGGGCGGGGAGCCGGTGGACGACCAGGCGGCGATGCGCTCGGCGACCCGGCTGGCCACCGCCATGATGCGGGTCCCCGTGGAGACCGACGCCGAGGGCAGCCTGTGGGAGGTGGACCCGGCGCTGCGCCCGGAGGGGAAGAACGGGCCGCTGGTGCGCCCGCTGTCGGGGCACCGCGCCTACTACGAGCGCTGGGCCAAGACCTGGGAGTTCCAGGCCCTGCTCAAGGCGCGGCCCATCGCCGGGGACATGGAGCTGGGCCGCGCCTACATGGACGTCATCACGCCCATGGTGTGGCAGGCGTCGTCGCGCAAGGACTTCGTCGAGGACGTGCAGGCGATGCGCCGCCGGGTGCTGGAGCACATCCCCGCCGGGCAGGCCGACCGGGAGCTCAAACTGGGCCCGGGCGGGCTGCGCGACATCGAGTTCTCCGTGCAGCTCCTCCAGCTGGTGCACGGGCGCGCCGACGACCGGCTGCGGTCGGGTACCACCCTGGTGGCCCTGGCCTCGCTGTCCGAGCACGGGTACGTGGGCCGCCAGGACGCGACCGGGCTCGCCGACGCCTACCGGTTCCTGCGCCGCCTGGAGCACCTGCTGCAGCTGGAGCGGCTGCGCCGCACCCACCTGATGCCCGACGGCGGGACCGCCGACGGGCAGGCGGAGCTGCGCCTGCTGGGCCGGGCCCTGGGCTTCACCGCAGACCCGGTGCGGGAGCTGACCGAGGCCCGCCGCAAGGTCGCCGCCGAGGTGCGCCGCCTGCACGAGAAGCTGTTCTACCGGCCGCTGCTGAACGCCGTCGCCAAACTGCCCGGTGAGGAGGTCCGCCTGTCCCCGGAGCAGGCCCGCGACCGCCTGGAGGCGCTGGGGTTCGCCGACCCCGCCGGGGCGCTGCGCCACCTGGAGTCGCTGACCTCGGGGGTGTCCCGGCGCGCGTCCATACAGCGCACCCTGCTGCCGGTGATGCTGGGCTGGTTCTCCGACGCCCCCGACCCCGACGCCGGACTGCTGGGGTTCAGGCAGGTCAGCGACTCCCTGGGCACCACCCCGTGGTACCTGCGGCTGCTGCGCGACGACGTGCGGGTCGCCGAGCGGATGGCGTGGCTGCTGGGCACCAGCCGCTACGTCACCGAGCTGCTGCTGCGCGCCCCCGAGGCGATCCGGGTGCTCGCCGACGACGCCGACCTGGTGCGCCGCGACGCCGGGGTGCTGGCCGCCGAGGCCGACGCGGCGCTGCGCCGCTACGACACCGCCGAGGAGTCGGTGTCGGCCGTGCGCGCCCTGCGCCGCCGCGAGCTGCTGCGCACCGCCGCCGCCGACCTGCTGGAGGTCTCGGACGTCCGGGAGGTCGGCGCGGCCCTCACCGACATCGCCGCGGTGACCATCGACGCCGCCCTGCGGGTGGCCACCGCCCGGGTCCTGGAGGCCGACGGCGAGGAGCTGACCCGCGTGTGCGTGATCGCGATGGGCCGGTTCGGCGGCGGCGAGCTGACCTACGCCAGCGACGCCGACGTGATGTACGTGCACGACCCGCTGCCGGGGGCGGACCCCACCGCGGCCACCCGGCAGGCGATGGCGGTCGTGCGGGAGCTGGCGCGGCTGCTGGAGATGCCCGCGGCCGAGCCGCCGCTGAAGGTCGACACCGACCTGCGGCCGGAGGGCCGCAGCGGCCCGGTGGTGCGCACCCTGGACTCCTACGCCGCGTACTACGGCCGCTGGGCGCAGGTGTGGGAGAGCCAGGCGCTGCTGCGGGCCCGGCCGGTGGCGGGGGACCCTCGGCTGCGGTCCGCCTTCACCGAGCTCATCGACCCGATCCGCTATCCGGCGGGCGGTATCGACTCGTCGGCGGTGTTGGAGATCCGCAAGCTCAAGGCGCGCATGGAGTCCGAGCGGCTGCCCCGGGGCGCCGACCCGACCCTGCACACCAAGCTGGGCCGGGGCGGCCTGTCGGACGTGGAGTGGGTGGCCCAGCTGGTACAGCTGCGCCACGCCCGTGAACACCCGGACCTGCGCACCACCGGCACCCTGGAGGCGCTGGAGGTGGCGGTCGCCCACGGATTCCTGACCGCCGACGACGGCGCGGTCCTCGAGCAGGCCTGGCGGCTGGCCTCGCGGGTGCGCGGCATGGTGATGCTGGTGCGCGGCCGGGGCGGGGACTCCCTGCCCACCGACCTGCGGGTGCGGGCGGCGCTGGCCACGGCGATGGGCTGCCGCAGCGCCCAGGACGAGGAGGGCCTGTGGGAGGGGCCCTCCGAGCAGCTGACGGAGACCTACCTGCGGACGACCCGCCGGGCGCGGGCCGTGATGGAGCGGGTGTTCTACGACGACTAGGGGCGGCCGGGGAGGACGGCGGTGACGGCCAGGCCTCCCCCGGGGCGCGGGACGAGGTCCAGGGTGCCGCCGTGGACGTCCACGACCCGGGAGACCAGGGCCAGGCCCAGTCCGTGGCCCCCTCCGCCGCGGCGGGTGCGGCCCTCGCCGCGCAGGAACGGCTCGGTGAGCCGGGCGACGGTCTCCGGGGCCAGGACGGGCCCGGTGTTCTCGGTGCGCAGCACGGCGGACCCGTCCGGGGCGCGGCCGACGGAGACGGCCGCGGTACCGCCCGCGGTGTTGTGGCGCAGGGTGTTGCGTACGAGGTTGTCGGCCAGCCGCAGCAGCAGCTCGGCGTCCCCCGTCACCGGCGCCGCCGAGGCGTCCAGGCGCAGGTCGACACCGCGCCGCCGGGCCTCCTCGCGGGCGTCGGCGACGGCGCGCCGGACGGGTTCGGCCAGGTCCAGGGGTTCGGCGGCGGCGGTGACGGCGTCGACGTCGGCGAGCCGAAGCAGCGCCTCGGTGAGGCCGACCGCGCGGGCGTTGACCTCGCTCAGCCGGTCGATCAGGGGGTCGTGGCCGGGTTCGCGGCGGGCCACGTCGAGCATGGTGGCCGTGACGGCCAGCGGGGTGCGCAGCTCGTGGGAGGCGTTGGCGGCGAACCTCTCCTGGACGGCGAAGGCGTCCTGGAGCCGGTCGAGCATGTGGTCGAAGGCGTCGGCCAGCCGCCGGAACTCGTCGTCGGGCCCGGTCAGGCGGATGCGGTGGTCCAGGCGGCCGGTGGCGACGGTGCGGACCGCCGCGTCGATGCGGTGCAGGGGTCTGAGCACCCACCCGGCCAGGAGCCAGCCGCCGGCCAGGCCGATGACGGCCAGCGCCAGCAGCACCCACAGGGTCACGTCCACCAGGGCGTCCAGGATCTGGCCCCGGGAGGTGATGTTGACGTGGGCCACGCTGGGGTCGGCGGTGGTCAGCGGGTAGTCGGGGATGTAGCGGACGACGACGTACACCCCGGCCAGGACCGCCATCCCTGAGACGACCAGGAAGGCGGCATATCCCAGGGTGAGGCGCAGGCGGGCGCTGACCGGCAGTCCCGGGCGCCGCTGCGGGGCCCGGTTCACCGTTCCCGCCCGGGGTCGACCAGCCGGTAGCCGACGCCGGGGACGGTGACGACGGGGTCGGGTCCGCCCAGGGCCTTGCGCAGGTGGGAGACGGCGACCCGGGGCGCGCTGGTGAAGGGGTCGGCGTGCTCGTCCCACACCTTCTCCAGCAGGGTCTCCGCGGTGACCACGGCCCCGTCGGCGCGCATGAGCAGTTCGAGGACGGCGAACTGCTTGCGGGGCAGCCGCAGCGGGCGGGCGCCCCGGTGGGCCTCCCGCCGGTAGGGGTCCAGGCGCAGGTCGCCGACCCGCAGCACCGGGCCGACGGCGGCGGTCGGGCGGCGGGCCAGGGCGCGCAGGCGCACCACCAGCTCTTCGAGGGCGAACGGCTTGGTGAGGTAGTCGTCGGCGCCCAGGGAGAACCCGTCGACCTTGTCGCGCAGCCGCCCGGCGGCGGTGAGCATGAGGACCCGGGTGCCGGGGTGGTCGCGGACCAGGACGGCGCACACCTCGTCGCCGTGCACGCCGGGGATGTCGCGGTCCAGGACGACGGCGTCGTAGTCGTTGACGGCGATGCGCTCCAGCGCCCGGTCGCCGTCCGGGGCGACGTCGGCGGCGATCGCCTCCTGGCGCAGGCCCGCCTGGAGTGCCTCGGCCATGTAGGGCTCGTCCTCGACGACCAGTACGCGCATGCTCTCCCCCTGTCGCGGCGGCCCCCGGGCCGTCCGGTTCCGAGTCTAGAAGCGCGCCCTGTTGCGGAAGTGTTGCGTGTTCACCCGACACGGGCGCAACACCCGCCCTGGTGGTGTGGCTCCCGAGCGCCGGGCGAGGGGTCCGGCCCGGGACGAGGGGGATCCGTGGGTGGACCGCAACGCTGGGCGGTGTCCGCGGCCGTGGCGGCCGTGCTGGTGTCGGGGGGCTGTGCGGTCCCGGAGACCGGCGGGGGCGCCCCGATGCGGCTGCCGGGGCCGCCCGGCTCCTCGGAGCCGCTGACCGAGGAGGACGGGTACGTTCCGGTGGGCGAGGGGCTGGCGGTCGACGCCGACGTCCCCGCGCTGGACAACCTCGACCCGGAGCTGCTGGCGGCGGTGCGCGAGGCCGCCGCGGCGGCGCTGGACGCCGGGATCGACGAGGTGGTCGTGACCGGCGGCTGGCGCAGCGAGCGCTACCAGGAGCACCTGTGGGAGGAGGCACTGCGCGAGCACGGCGACGAGGAGGAGGCGCGCCGGTGGGTGGCCCCGCCCACCGGGTCGGCCCATGTGAGCGGGGACGCGGTGGACATCGGGTACACGAACGCCGCGGACTGGTTCTCGCGGTTCGGGCACGAGTACGGGCTGTGCCAGACCTACGCCAACGAGCTGTGGCACTACGAGCTGGCCGTGGAGCCGGGCGAGCCGTGTCCGCACCCGGTCACCGACGCCTCCGAGAAGCGCTGAGGCGCCCCCGTGCCGGAGGAGTCGTGGCACGGGGGCGCCGGCCGGGCGGGGCCGTCCGTCAGCGCCGGTTCCAGGTGACGGTGGCGGCGGGGCCGGTCCGGTTGGACCCCGTCTCCCACTCGACGTTCCCGGAGCCGTCGATCTTGACGAGCTTCCATTCGGTGCCGGTGCCGATGGTCACGGCCCCGGTCCAGGTGGGGTAGGTGGCGGCGTCGGTGGACAGCTTCACGCCCCGGGCCGGGTCCCAGGAGCCGAGGGCCGGGGTGGAGCCGACCACGTACACCTCCTGGCCCCAGTTCGTGTGGACGACGGCGTTGAGCGTGCCGCCGGGGGTGCCCGGGTCGGCGCCGCCGCCGCAGTCGTCCTCGCACTCGCCGTCGACGTGCAGGGCCACGGCGCCGTCGGCGGGCACCTGGACGGTGACCCGGCCGCCGGAGACGGTGGCGGTGCCGCCGCCCGCGGCGTTGTCGTAGGTGCCGTCGGGCAGGGAGGTGTCGGTGGTGAGCTGCCAGGTGCCGCCGGTGGCGTTGAAGGCGGCGAAGCCGCGCGAGCCGCGGTCGAAGGCGAGGCGGCCGCTGCCGTCGGTGGCCCGCGGGGTCAGCCCGGCGCTCCCGGTGGAGGCCCGGAAGGCGGCCATGCCCGCGACGGTGGGGTGCCGGTGGGAGCAGACCCAGGCACCGGAGGAGCAGTCGGTGTCCTCGGTGATCCAGCCCGCCGGGTCACCGGAGACGTACCCGATGCTGGGCGGGCCCTCGGTGACGTTGTCGCCGAAGTCGTAGCCGGAGGTCACCACCGGGGTGCCGTAGGGGTGGGCGAGCATGAAGGCGGTCGCCAGGTGGTAGCGGTCGCCGTCCTTGTAGGTGAGGGTGGGGTGGTAGCGCTGGGTGTCGTGGTTGTCGATGAAGACGGTGGCCTGGTCGGAGGTCAGCCCGCCGTAGTCCGGCAGCTGCGCCAGCCCGGCGATGTTCCCGTCCTTGAACTTGCCCGCGACGTCGCGCTGGTAGTCGAAGTTGGTCACCTCGCCGTAGGGGGCGTAGGCGGTGTAGGGGACGGTGGCGTCGCCGTAGACCTCGTGGAAGACGCGGGGGGTGCCGCCGAAGCCGGGCACGGTGTTCAGGTTCCCGAAGATGTCGGCGATGTGCGCCTCGGGGACGTGCTTGGCGGCGTCCACGCGGAAGCCGCCCACGCCCAGGTCGATGAGGCCGTTGAGGTAGCGCTTGATGTGGCCGCGCACCTGCGGGTCGGCGGTGTCGAGGTCGGCCAGGCCCACCAGCTGGCAGTTCTGGACCTCCTCCTTGTCGTTCCAGTTCGCGATCTCCTCGTAGCAGGGCCCGAAGTCGTCGCGGTCGTAGGAGGCGGTGCCGTCCCCGAAGAGGTCGGGGTGGTCGTACTTGGCCCAGGCGGTGCCCGCGCTGCCGACGCCGTCGCCGTCGCCGGTCATGTGGTTGACGACGGCGTCGACGTAGATGCGAACCCCGTTGTCGCGGCAGGTGGCGACCATGGCGGCGAACTCCTCGGCGGTGCCCCGCCGGGTGTTGTCGAGCCGGTAGGAGACGGGCTGGTAGTCCTGCCACCAGGGGTGGTTCCCGCCTTCGGCGAAGGGGATGACCACGTGCTCCTGGGGCGGGGAGACCTGGACTCCGGAGAAGCCGCGGGGGCCGAGGAAGTTCTCGCACTCGGCCGCGACGGAGTCCCAGTTCCACTGGAAGAGCTGGACGAGGGTCTCGCCGTCGGGGGTGGTGGGGGCGCTCGCCGCGGCGGCGGGCAGGGGCGCCGCGGAGGCGGGGGGTGCGGTCAGGGGGATGAGGAGCAGGGCTGCGGCGGCGGCCGCTTTCAGGGGGGTGCGTCGGTGCATCGGCGCTCCAGGGTCGCTTGCGGGGGGTCACGAATTCTCTTGCGTTAACCGCAAGAATTTGCGTGATGCCGAGCACACTACCGGCCCGTTAAGGCTTTGTGAATAGACCCGAACCCGCGCGTCAAAAAGGGACCCAGTCCCCGAGCGCCTCGGACCGGCCCCGATCGCACCCCGTCGCGGCCGGTCACGGTGGGCATCCGCGCAAGAAATTGCGCCCCTGACGAAAAAGGGCCGGCGCCGGTGCGGACCACGGGCTCCGCTCCGGCGCCGGCCCGGGGCCGGCCGGGGTTCACCCCCAGAAGACGGCGACGCCGATGTTGACGATGGCGAGCACGCCGGCGGTGACCGCCAGGTTCCTGGCGGGCCTGCGCAGGTTCAGCACGCCCAGCACCACCACGGCCAGGGAGATGACCAGCTTGACGCCGATCTTGATGTGGTTCAGCTCGCCCAGGTCGGCCATCTCGGCCACGCCGACCAGGAGCAGGCCGGTGACGAGCTGGAGCAGGGAGCTGTGCAGCAGGACCTTGGTCGACTTGGGGTTGTCGGTCATGAGCTGCATGAGGAAGCCCGCGATGATGCCGGCGAGGCCGATCATGTGCAGGAAGACGAGCGCGGAGTAGAGGATGTCCATGACGCTAGGCTACTACGCGGCGTAGTACACAGTGGATTTTTCCTGACACTCTGACGTAACGATCGGGTGGACTTCACGCCACCCGGCGCCGCCATACCAGCCACCCCAGCCCCACCAGCAGGGCCGCCCCCGCCATCCGGCCCAGCAGCCCGCCGTCCACGGCCTCCGCCGCCCGTGACAGCACCGTCGGCGAGGCCACCACGACCGTGTCGCTGGCGCAGGACGCCGGGTCGGCCTCCCGCTCCAGCAGCAGGCAGGCCGTGCTCATCAACCGCTCCGTCCCCTCGGCGTCCTCCCGCACCCGGACACGGACCGTGTAGTCCCGCTCCTCCCCGGCGGGCACGTCCACCCGCCAGTTCACGATGCCGTCCTCCAGTTCACCCCCGCCGCCCACCTCCACGATCTCCAGGGCCTCGGGGACGTGCTGGGCCAGGTGCGCGCCGCTCACCCCCTCGCTCGCGTCGCCGTTGGCCACCGTCGTCCGCAGCACCGTCTCGTGCCCGGGCAGCGGCGCCGCCTCCTCCACCACCAGGGACAGCCCCACGAAGGCCTCCGGGGACGGCGGGGCCGAGGGGGCCGAGGGGGCCCGCCCGTCCGGGTCGACGGCCGCCGCCGCCGGGGTCGCGGCCATCAGGACCGCTCCCGTCGCGGCGGCCACCCCGGCCGCCCGCCACCGGCCGCGCCGGCCGTCCCCGCCCATACCCATGCCCATGATGCGTGCCTTCCGTCCGCTCGGTCACGACCCACCCAAGACAACTATGAGTACTCACGTGATTGCTATGTGTGACACGCCGGGAGGGGCGACCCTGTCGGGCGCATCCGGCACCGGACCCGGATAAGTCCCCACACCGCACCTAAGAGCCCCACGAACACCGCGAACAGGGATTTCTCCCGATGCACCGGGCCGTGCCTCAGAACGATCGTGGAACCGGCGGGGCGGACGGCCCCGCACCGAGGAGGAGACCGTGTACCACGACGCCCTGTTCCTGGCCCACAACCCGCCCCTGACCGAGGAGGACATCCGCCGCATGGGGCACCGCGCCGCGGCGCGGCGGCGGGCCCGCGCCCGCCGCCGCGCCCGCCTCCGGGCCTGGTGGCCCCGCCGCGACGACGGCCCCCGCGCCTACGGCCGTGCCGCCTGAGCCCGGCGCCGCGGACGCCGTACCGGCACGGATGGGCATAATGGCGCCCATGCCCCTACTCCCAGGTACCGCCCCGGCGCTCGTCGGCCGGGCCGCTCCCCTGGCGGCGCTCGCCGAGCACGCCCGCCTCTGCCGCACCGAGCGGTCCGGGGCGCTGCTGCTCGCCGGGGACGCCGGGATCGGCAAGACCCGGCTGGTGGCCGAGTTCGCCCGGACCCAGGGGTCCGTACTCGTCGGCGGCTGCCTGGAACTGGGCGTGGACGGCCTGGCCTACGCGCCCTTCACCGCGGCTCTGCGCCAGCTCCTGCGAGAAAGCGGACCGGAGCCCTTCGCCGTCGGGGAGCAGGCGGGCGAGCTCGCCCGCCTGCTCCCCGAGCTGGGCCCGGTCCCCGAGGGAGGGCACCGGGACCGGGGCGTGCTGTTCGGGCTGGTCCTGCACGTGCTGCGGACCGCCGCGGGCACGGACGGCCTGACCCTGGTCCTGGAGGACCTGCACTGGGCCGACGGCGCCACCCGCGACCTGCTCGTCTTCCTCATCCGCAACCTCGAACTCCCCGGCGTGCAGATCATCGCCACCTACCGCAGCGACGACCTGCACCGCGCCCACCCCCTGCGCCGCCTGCTGCCCGAGCTGGAGCGCCTGCCCTCGGTGACCCGCCTGGACCTGGAACCGCTCAGCCGCGCCGAGGTGGACGAGCACGTCCGCGCCCTGACCGGACGTGCCCGCACCCCCGCCGAACTCGACGACCTGTACCGGCGCAGCGACGGCATCCCGCTGTACGTGGAGGCACTGGCCGCCGCCGGCCCGCACCGGCCCGGCGGAGTGCCCGACGCCTTCCGCGACCTGCTGCTGGCCCCCGTGGACCGGCTGGACGACACCGCGCTGTCGGTGCTGCGCCTGTCCGCCGTCGGCGCGGTCTCCGGCACCGTCTCCCACGAAGCGCTGCGCCGCGTCTGCGACCTGGGCGACCGGGACCTGGAGATCGCCCTGCACACCCTGATCGACGGCCGGCTGCTGCACGTGGACGGCGAGGGCTACCGGTTCCGGCACGCCCTGCTGCGCGAGGCCGTCCACGAGTCCCTGCTGCCCGGTACCCGCACCCGCCTGCACCTGCGCTTCGCCGAGGCCGTCCGGGAGCACCCCGGCACCGTCCCCGGGGAGCGCCGCGCCGCCGAGCTGGCCCACCACTTCCAGGCCGCCCACGACCTGCCCCGGGCGGTGTCCGCCGCCTGGGACGCCGCCGAGCGTGCCGGGGAGTCCCTGGCCCACGGGGAGCGGCTGGCGATGCTCCGCCGCGTCCTGGAACTGTGGGACCGGGTACCCGGGGTGTCCGGGCTGCTGGGCGGTCGCGGGCGGCCCGAGGTGCTGGCCGAGGCGGCCCTGGCCGCGCTGGAGGGCGGACACCCCCGCACCGCCTGGGAACTGTGCGACGAGGCCCTGGCCGGGCTGCCCGCCGAGTCCGCCGACGACTCCGGCCGGGCCCTGCGGGCGAAGGTGCTGCGCTGCCGCGGGCAGGCCCGCACCCACTGCGTGGACGCGGGCGCCGAGCACGACCTCGCCGAGGCGCTGCGCCTGCACCCGCCGCACATGCCCGGGTACGCGCGCATGCTGTCGATCCTGGCCCGCGAGACCATGTTCCGCACCGAGGGGGCCGGCCCGCTGGACCGCTCCTCGGAGGAACTGGCCCGGGAGGCCATCGCCGCCGCCGAGCGCTCCGGTGACGACAGCGCCCTGGCCGCCGCCCTGGTCACCCTGGGCTCGGTGCTCATGGGCCGGGGGCTCCAGGACCTGGGCCGCCCCCACCTGGAGCGGTCCATCGAGCTGAGCCGCCGCATCGGCGACCCGATGATGGAGGCCCGCGGCGTCAACAACCTCTCCCACTACCTGCGCGAGCAGGGGCACCACGCCCGCGCCCTGGAACTCCTGGAGGCCTTCCTGGCGGCCCCCGGCAGAAGGGACTCCGGGTGGGTGCACGGCGGCTTCACCTCCCAGAACCTCGCCGAGCTCCACTACGAGACGGGGGACCTGGCCGGAGCACGCGCCATCGCCGCCCGGGCTCTGGGCCACAGCCCCTCCCCCATGCACCGGGTGTTCCTGCTGGTCCCGGCGGCCCGGGCGGCCATCGCCCAGGGAGACCTGGCCGCCGCGCGCTCCGGGACGGCCCGGGGAGAACTGAGGGAGGCGGGCATCGCCTCGCTCGACCGCGCCTCCGTACTGAGCCTGGAACGCCTGGACCAGGCACAGCAGGCGGCCTCCGCCTGGCTGGACCTGCTCCTGGCCGAGGGCGACGCCGAGACCGCCCGCACCTACGCGGTGCAGATCCTGGAACGCCCCGGGTTCACCGGGTCCGCCGGGTACGGGTGGGTGGTCGCCGAGCTGGCCGCCGAAGCGGTGCGCCGCACCGGCGCCGGACCCGGCGACCCCGCGCACGCCCTGGTGTCGGGCCTCCTGGACATGCCCGCGCGCGGCCCCGTCCAGGAGGCGTTCCGGGCCGCGACCGCCGCCAGGCTGGCCGAGGGGACCGCCGGCCCGCGGGAGGTCCTGGAGCGGTGGGCGGCGGCGGTGGCCGCCTGGGAGTCCACCCCCATGGTCCTGCACCTGGCCGCGGCCCGCCTGCGAGCCGCCCTGGCCGCCCTGGCCGTGCGCGACCAGGCGCGGGCCCGCGCCTGGTGGGAGCCGGTGGGGCCGGCCGCCGCGGCGAGCGGCGCGGTGCCCATGGAGCGGGAGGCCGCCGCGCTGGGCCGCCGCGCCGGGTTCACCGCCCCCGACCGGGCCGCGCCCGCCGGGCTGACCCCGCGTGAGGTCGAGGTGCTGCGGCTGCTGGCCGCCGGGAGCACCAACGCGCAGATCGCCGCGGAGCTGTTCATCTCGCCCAAGACGGCGAGCGTGCACGTCTCCAACATCCTCGCCAAGCTGGACGCCCCCAACCGGGCCTCCGCGGGGGCGCGCGCCCGGGACCTGGGGCTGGCCTGACACCGGTCCCAGGTGGTCCCGGCCGCAGGTGGGCCCGGTCCGGCGCCGCTCCCAGGTGACACCGGCCTCAGGTGGGCCCGGTCCGGCACGGTCCCAGGTGGACCCGGCCCGGCGCCGGTCTCGGACGGATCCGGTCCGGCGCCGCTCCCAGGTGACACCGGCCTCGGGCGGACCCGGTCCGGCGCCGGTCTCAGGCCGGGGCGGGGACGTCTCAGGCCGGGCCCGCCGGTTCCCCGATCCTGGACCCGATGTCTTAGCCCGGTCCCGCGGTGCCTCCCAGGAGGGGGTCCGGGACCGGGATTTCTCCCGATGCGGGGGCGGGGGTCTCAGCGGGATCGTGGAGTCGTCGGTGAGGGACACCGGCACCGCGACACCGCGGCACCGCTTCGAGGAGCACCCTGATGAACCCCGAACTGCTCAACGCCACCGCCCGCGCCATCGCCGAGGAACGCCTGCGCGCCGCGCAGCTGCGCCAGGAGGCCCTGCTGCGCCGGGCCGAGGCGCGCCGGCGCGAGCGGGGGGAACGCAAGGCCGGCCGCTTCGGTCGGGCCGCCTGATCAGGCGGCCCGACCGGGGCCCGGCCCCGGCCCGCGTCCGAAAATCACCCGCGTTCCGTCACCCGAGGTCGGCATAATGAGCGGTATGCCCCTTCTTGTCGACAATGGTCCCGTGTTCATCGGTCGCAGGGCCGAACTCGACGCCCTGTGCGACCACGCCCGACGCACCCGCACCACCGGCCCCGGCATGATCCTCCTGGGCGGCGACGCGGGAGTCGGCAAGAGCCGGCTCATCAGCGAGTTCGCCGCCACCCTCCCCCCGGGCGCGGTGTACGTCGGCGCCTGTCTGCAACTCGGCGGCGACGGCCTCTCCTACGCGCCCTTCACCGCGATCCTGCGCCAGCTCCTGCGCGAGCGCGGCCCCGAGCTGTTCGCGGCGGCCGCCCCGGGCGGCACCCGCGAGCTGGCCCGCCTGCTGCCCGAACTGCCGGAACCGGGCGGTCCGTCCACCGACCGCGTCGGGACCCGCGGGCTGCACTTCGAGCCCGAGAACCGCGGCATCCTCTTCGAGCAGGTGCTGCGCCTGCTCTACCAGAGCGCCGGGGACGAGGGGGTCACGTTCGTCCTGGAGGACCTGCACTGGGCCGACGGCGCCACCCGCGACCTGCTCGTCTTCCTCATCCGCAACCTCGAACTCCCCGGCGTGCAGATCATCGCCACCTACCGCAGCGACGACCTGCACCGCGCCCACCCCCTGCGCCGCCTGCTGCCCGAACTCGAACGCGTCCCGGGCGTGGAGTCGCTGCGCCTGGCCCCGCTCACCCTCACCGAGACCGGGGAGCACGCCGCCGCCCTGCGCGGGGGCGACGCGCTGGCCCCGCACGAGCTCGACGAGCTCTACCGCCGCACCGAGGGCGTCCCCCTGTTCGTGGAGACCCTGGCCGACTCCCCCACCGGCCACGGCGACGTTCCCGACCGGTTCCGCGACCTGCTCCTGGAACCCCTCCAGCGCTTCGACCACACCGCCTGGACCGTCCTGCGCACGGCCTCGGTGGGCGCCGTCTCCGGCGGTATCGACCACGAGGTGCTGCGCCAGGCCGCCGACCTGCCCGACCCCGACCTCGAGGCCGCCCTGCACGCCCTGGTCGACGCCAACGTCCTCAAGGTCCACGGCGAGGGCTACCGGTTCCGGCACGCCCTGCTGCGCGACGCGGTGCACGGCGAGCTCCTGCCCGGCCCGCACACCCGCCTGCACATGCGCTTCGCCCGCCTCATCGACGAGCGCCCCGACCTGTTCCCCTACGAGAGGCGCGCCTCCGAGGAGGCCCACCACTACATGGCCGCCCGCGAGCTGCCCGAGGCTCTGCAGGCCGCCTGGTGGGCCGCCGTCCGCGCCTCGGACACCCTCGCCTACAGCGAGGCGCTCGACATGCTGGAACGGGTCCTGTCCCTGTGGGACCGGGTGCCCGACGCCCGCGACCGCGTCCAGGGCCACAGCTGGGCCGAGGTCGTCTCCCGCGCCGCCGGCGCCGCCGTCGAGGCCGGACGCGGCGGCCGCGCCCTCGAACTCGCCGACGAGGCCCTGGCCACCCTGCCCGAGGACCCCGCCGACGACGAGACCCGCACCGTCAAGGCCACCCTCCTGCGCCGCCGCGGCCTGGCCCGCTCCCTGACCACCTGCGGCGGCGGCATCACCGACCTGGTCGCCGCCCTGGACCTGCACCCGCCCCACATGCCGGGTTACGCCTCCCTGCTGTCCATCCTGGCCCGCGAGAGCCTGCGCCACCGCGCCGACCGCGTCGTCCCGCCCGACCAGGAGCAGCTGCGCGACCTGCGCGAGGCCGGGCACTCGGCGCGCGCGCTCGCCGAGCGGGCCATCGCCCTGGCCGAGAGCTCCGACGCCGCAGACCGGTGCGCGGCCGCCGACGCCCGCATCACCCTGGGCAGCCTCCACATCGGCGAGGGCGACCTGGAGCGCGGCCGCCCGCTCATCGAGGAGGCGATGGGGATCGCCGCCGAGGTCTCCGAGCCCTCCCTGGAGGCGCGCGGCGCCGGGAACCTCGGGCACTTCCTCCGCGAACTGGGCCGCCACGAGGAGGGGCTGCGGGTCCTGGAGGAGTCCCTGGACCGCCACAAGGAGATGGGCTGGGCGTCGGTCCACGAGACGTTCAACCACCAGAACCGCGCCGAGATCCACTTCGAGCTGGGCCACCTGGCCGAGGCCCGCGCCATCTGCGAGAAGATCCTGCGCACCCGCGGCCCCCTCAAGGACCGCTCCTACGTGGACGCCGTCCTGGCCCGCAGCGCCGCCGCCATGGGCGACCTGGACACCGCTCTCACGGTCTCCGGCTGGTCCCGCAGCGGCCGGCTGACCGACGCCCAGCGCATGAACATCGTCCAGCTCGACCTGCTGGCCAAACTGGAGACCGGTCTGGCCGAGGGCTCCGTGGACGCCGTCCTGGCCCTGTCCGAACGGGCCCTGGAGCAGCTGGAGCTGGAGGCCTCGCGCGGCTACACCTGGCCCCTGGTCGACGTGATGGCCCAGGCCGCCGCACGCGGCGCCGAGGCCGGTCGGGGCGAGGGCGGCCGGAGCGGGGTCGCCGCGGCCCACCGCGTCATGGCCCTGGCAGTGAAGGTCGCCGAGGCCATGGCCGTCACCGGCACGCCCCAGCGCGCCCACCGCGCCCGGGTCCTGGCCTACGCCGCCGAACTCGACGGCACCGGCCCCGCGGACCGCCTCGACCTGTGGGAGCGCGCGGTGGCCGCATGGGAGGACACCCCCATGCCGCTGCACCTGGCCGCCGCCCGTCTGCGCGCCGCCCGCGCCGCCGTGGCCGCCGGGGAGCGCGACCGGGCCCGCGAGCTGGTGCGCGCCGCCCACGCGGCCGCCGACCGGCACGAGGCCGTCCCGCTGGCCGCATCCGCCGCCGACCTGGCCCGCCGCATCGGCGTCGGCCTCACCGACGAGGCGTCCGCCCCTGCCGCGCCCGCCGGGCTCACCGCCCGCGAGCTGGAGGTCGCCCGTCTGCTCGCCGTCGGGAGCACCAACGCCCGCATCGCCCAGGAGCTGTTCATCTCCGCCAAGACCGCCAGCGTCCACGTGTCCAACATCCTGGCCAAACTCGGCGTGCCCAACCGCGCCACCGCCGGGGCCCGCCTGCGTGAACTCGGCCTGGGCTGAGGAAGCCGCCCCGGCCGGGGGCCGACCGTCCGGGCTGTCTAGGGTTGAGGGGACCGCCCCCGGGTCGTTCCGGGTCGTTCCCGGGTCGCCCTCGGGTCGTTCCCGGACTGCCCCCGAACCGCCCCCCACGGACGAGGTACCCCCATGCCCCCATCGCCCGTATCCACCCGACGTACCCGCATCCGGATCGCCGTGGCGGCGTCCGCCGCCGTGGCCCTGGCCACAGGCGCCGCCCTCATCCTCGTCTCGGGCCCCGACCCGGCGCCCGGCACCCCGACCGGTGCCGACCGGGGCGGCCCCTCCTCCGGGCCGGTCGGATCCGCCGACCTCCTGGCCTACACGGGGCCGGAGGAGGACACCCGGATCGACCTCGGCCCGGGACCGTACACCCTTCCCGACGACCCGTGCGCGGTGCCGACCGCGGAGACCCTGGCCGGTCTCGGCCACACAGCGGACTCCGGCGTCCCCGGCGACCACGGCTGCTCGTGGAGCACCGAGAGCGCGGACGGGGGCCTGCACGGCCTCTCCCTGACATACACCTCCTGGGAGGACGCCGAACAGGCCCGGCTCCGCTTCGACGAGGAGTTCGACCGGGTCCGCGACGGAGGCGGCACCCCGCACTGGGACCAGGCCTCCAACGCCGGCGAGCAGAGCCGCCTGGCCCTGGCGTCGCGGGACGGCACCCACCTGGCGACCCTGCTGGCCCGCCACGGGGAGGTGCACGTGACCGTGGCGCGCACCTACACCCCCGGCACCGGGGGCGGCGCCGCCCCGGAGCGGAGCGCGGAGGTGCGGCTCATGCCGGAGCTGGGCCGCCAGGCCCTCAACGGCCTGGGGTGACGTTCGGAACGGTCCGGGGTCGCCCGGAACGGTCCGGGGCGAAGCGCCCTGCGGCCTGGGACGGCGCCCGGAACGGTCCGGGGCCGCCCTGAACAGCCTGGGGTGAAGCGCCCGGCGGCCTGGGACGGCCCCGCCGCGGGCCGGCGGTACGGGCGTCTCAGACCGTCCAGCGGTTGGAGATCGGCAGCCGCCGGTCCCGGCCCAGGTTGCGGGCGCTGATCTTGGTGCCCGGCGCCGACTGGCGGCGCTTGTACTCGGCCCGGTCCACCAGCCGGATCACCCGGCGCACCAGGTCGGGGTCGTATCCGGCGAAGACCAGCTCCGCCTCCCCCTTGTCGGTACCGATGTAGGCGTCCAGCACCGCGTCCAGCTCGGCGTAGTCGGGCAGCGAGTCGGTGTCGAGCTGGTCCGGGCTCAGCTCGGCGCTGGGCGGCTTCTCGATCGAGTTCTCCGGGATCGGGGGGATCGCCCCCTCCCGGGCGGCCTCGGCGTTGCGCCAGCGCGCCAGCTTCCACACCAGCGTCTTCCAGCAGTCCTTGATGGGGGCGAACCCGCCCACCGAGTCGCCGTACAGCGTCGAGTAGCCGGTGGCCGCCTCGCTCTTGTTGCCGGTGGCCAGCACCAGGTGGCCCTCCTGGTTGGACAGCGCCATCACCAGGGTGCCGCGCACCCGCGCCTGGAGGTTCTCCGCCGCCAGCCCGTCCAGCCGGGCGTCCGCTGCGGCCACGGCCGACTCGAAGGCCTCCACCACCGGGGCGATCGCGATCGTACGGGCCGCGAACCCCTGTCGCCGGGCCAGCTCCTCGGCGTCGGAGACCGAATGGCCGCTGGAGTGCCCGCTGGGCAGCAGCACCCCGTGCACCCGTCCGGCTCCCACGGCGTCCACGGCGATCGTCGCGGTGAGCGCCGAGTCGATCCCGCCGGAGATCGCCACCAGCACCGACTCGAACCCGTTCTTGGCCACGTAGTCGCGCAGCCCCGTGACCAGCGCCCGGTACACCTCGCCCACGTCCGACAGCGGGTCCGGCCGCGGGGTGACCGTGTTCTCCTGGGGCGTGTAGGGCTCCACCGGGTCCGCGGACACGGTGCGCCGGACCACCGTCAGGCCGTCCGCGAGCCCGCCGTCGGGCACGCCCGACGCCCCGCCCGCGGGCAGGTCCAGGTCGGCCACCAGCAGCGTCTCCGTGAACTGGGGGGCGCGGGCCACCAGCTCGCCCTCGGCGTCCACCACCAGCGAGTCGCCCTCGAAGACCAGCTCGTCCTGGCCGCCCACCATGTTCACGTACGCCAGCGCCGCCCCGATCTCCCGGGCCCGGCGCTGGCACAGCTCCAGGCGCACGTCGTCCTTGTGCCGCTCGTAGGGCGACCCGTTGAGCGACAGCAGCAGCCCCACCCTGGCCGCGCGGGCCGCCGTGACCGGCCCGCCCTCCTGCCACAGGTCCTCGCACACCGCGATCCCCACGTCCACCCCGCGTACCCGCACCACCGGCAGCGTGTCTCCCGGCACGAAGTTGCGGAACTCGTCGAACACGCCGTAGTTGGGGAGGTGGTGTTTGGCGGAGGTGACCGCCACCGTCCCCTCGTGCAGGACCGCCACCGCGTTCTGCGGGGCGCCCGCGGGCTGCCCGTACCGGGCGCCCGGCCCCTCCCTGCGCGACAGGAAGCCCACCACCACCGGCAGGTCCCCCAGCCCCTCGCGTGCCAGCTCACCGGCCAGGCGGCGGACCGCCTTCACCGAGGCGGAGACGAAGGAGTTGCGCAGGGCCAGGTCCTCCACCGGGTAGCCGGTGACCACCATCTCCGGCAGGGCGAGCAGGTGCGCCCCCCGCTCCCGGGCCTGCCGGGCGGAGTCCACGACGATCCTCAGATTGCCCTCCAGGTCACCGACCGTGGGGTTGACCTGGGCGAGTGCGATTCTCAGCTGTGCCACGGGCACGAGCCTAACCGGGTGGGTGGGGGCGGCGCGGACTCGGGGGCTTCCGGGTGCGGCGGAGGGAGGGATGGGGGGTGGGGGCGGGGGGAGGTGGAGGGAGGGGTGGGGATGGGGGGAGGTGGAGGGAGGGGTGGGGATGGGGGGAGGGATGGGGGAGGTGGGGGAGGTGGAGGGGGAGAGATGGCGGGTGGAGGGAGGGGAGGGAGGAAGGGTTGACGGGCGCGTCCGGGCGGGTAGGCCCCGGGGCGCACCGCCACCGGCCATAATGCGAGTACGAGGGGACGAACCGGACGGCCCGAGCGGCGGGCGCGGAAATACCCCGGAAATATGCGCACGGCAGACTGGGACCGGGACAGCGGCCCCGGGCCGACCGTCATCGAGGAAGGTTGATCGTGAATCGACAGCAGGAATTCGTGCTCCGCACGTTGGAGGAGCGCGACATCCGGTTCGTGCGGCTGTGGTTCACCGACGTGCTCGGGTACCTCAAGTCGGTGGCGGTGGCCCCCGCCGAACTCGAAGCGGCCTTCTCCGAGGGCATCGGGTTCGACGGCTCGGCCATCGAGGGCTTCGCCCGCGTGTACGAGGCCGACATGCTGGCCCAGCCCGACCCGTCCACGTTCCAGGTGCTGCCCTGGCGCAACGAGCCGCACGGCACCGCGCGCATGTACTGCGACATCCTCATGCCCGACGGCTCGCCGTCCTTCGCCGACCCCCGGCACGTCCTCAAGCGCCAGCTGGGCAAGGCCTCCGACCTCGGGTTCACGTTCTACACGCATCCCGAGATCGAGTTCTACCTGCTCAAGAAGATGCCCGAGCTGGGCGAGCTGCCCGAGCCCAACGACTCCGGCGGCTACTTCGACCACACCCCGCACAACAGCGCGCACGACTTCCGGCGCAACGCCATCAACATGCTGGAGGCCATGGGCATCTCCGTGGAGTTCAGCCACCACGAGGGCGGCCCGGGCCAGCAGGAGATCGACCTGCGGTACGCGGACGCGCTGACCACCGCCGACAACATCATGACCTTCCGGCTCGTGATGAAGGAGGTGGCGATGGAGCAGGGCGTGTACGCGACGTTCATGCCCAAGCCCTTCACCCAGTACCCCGGGTCGGGCATGCACACCCACCTGTCGCTGTTCGAGGGCGACCGCAACGCCTTCTACGAGCCCGGCGCCGAGTACCAGCTCTCCAAGATCGGGCGCGGGTTCATCGCGGGCCTGCTGCGCCACGCCGACGAGATCACCGCGGTCACCAACCAGTGGGTGAACTCCTACAAGCGGCTGTGGGACGACCCCGCCGCGTCCGCGGGCATGGGCGGTGAGGCCCCGGCGTACATCTGCTGGGGGCACAACAACCGGTCGGCGCTGGTGCGGGTGCCGATGTACAAGCCCGGCAAGTCCAACTCCAGCCGGATCGAGATCCGCTCCATGGACACCGCCTGCAACCCGTACCTGGCGTACGCGGTGATCCTGGCCGCGGGTCTGAAGGGCATCGAGGAGGGCTACGAGCTGCCGCCGGGCGCCGAGGACGACGTGTGGGCGCTCACGGACTCCGAGCGCCGGGCGCTGGGCATCCGCCCGCTGCCGCAGAGCCTGGACGAGGCACTGCGGTTGATGGAGAACAGCGAGCTGGTAGCCGAGACGCTCGGTGAGCACGTGTTCGACTTCTTCCTGCGCAACAAGAAGGCCGAGTGGGAGGACTACCGGCGCCAGGTGACGCCGTACGAGCTGCAGAGGTACCTGCCGACGCTCTGAGGTGGGGTGGAGGGCCCTGGGTCCCGGGGGGTGATGAGGCCGGGGGCTGTGGGTTCCGTGGGGCCTGGGGTCCTTGGGGTCCTTGGGGTTGTGGGTCCCGGCCGTATGGCCGGGGCCCGTTCTGCGTTGGGGGCGGGGGTGGGCGCGCTTGTTCGGGTTCGTCCCTCTGTGGTGCGGGGGGGCACGTACGGCTGGGGCCACCCCGGCGGGGGCTGGTGTTACAAGCGGGGTCGGACAGGCCCGTCCGTTTGCAGGCGGACCCTTCCTCCGTGGTCCTGTGGTCGGGCGGGGCAGGCCTCGCGCGCACCCGCCCCGTAAGCCCCCACCACCCCGCACGCCCGTCGAACGCCCAGGTCCGGTGGTCTGCCGGGCGCCGACTGCGACGGGGCGGGCCCGCGCTCCGCGGTCTGTGCCTTTCCAGGCGGCTGGGCTTTTGGAGACCAACGCCTGCTGTCGGGAGCGACCACAGACCGCCCTTTCCAGGTGGTGCACGTTTTGGAGACCTCCAAGTCCGCCTACCCCCCTGGGGTACGGGCCGAGGTTCTCCCCCGCTTTCACCCCCTGGGGCGGGGTTCCGGTTCTTCCTTGGTCAACCCCCTGGGGGTGGGGTGGGAAACCCGCCTGCGGCTTTCACCCCCGGGGCGGGGGTTCCGGTTCTTTCTTGGTCAACCCCGTGGGGTTGAGGCGGGAGCCCTCCCACGGTCTTCACCGTCGGGGGTGTGTCCGGTTGTGGTGGAGGGCTCCGGGTGCTTTCACCTCTTGGGGCGGTGGGAGAGGAGGGCGGTGAGGGCGGCGCCGAGGGCGCCCAGGAGGAAGACGAGGGCGAGCGGGCCTCCGACGATGACCACCAGGCCCAGGCCGATGTTGGCGCCGATGGTGGGAGCGGTGGCGACCGCCCACCACAGGCCGGCGAACAGGGCCGCCGGTACGGCGAGGAAGGCCGCCAGGCCCCAGGCGAAGGCCGCCCGCCTCGCCCGCAGTTCGCGGACCAGCAGCGCCGCGCCGGCCAGGGCGAGCAGCAGGCCGCCGATCCCGAGGACGGGCACGGCCCACTCCGGCACCGGCGGCGGCGCGATCGCGTAGTCCGCCTCCTCCGGGGTGATCCCCCAGGCGCGGGCCTCCTCCGGGGAGCTGCGGGCCGCCCACCACGCGGCCAGCGCCGCACCGGCCAGTAGCAGGGCGGTGTACAGCGCGAGAACCGGGCGGGGAGGACGGGTCACGGTCGTGTTCATACCTCAGATCCTGGCGCCTGCGGCGCCGCGGGCGCATGAGTGCGGGTACTCACGAACAGCGGCAGGGGGGTGAGGAGCAGCAGCACCCCCGCGGCGCCGATCGCGAACCGGGCGTCCGTCGCCGCCGCGAGCAAGCCCCACAGGGCCGTCAGGAGCGCGGTGGCCGCGGTCCCCGTCACGTTCCAGGCCACCAGGACCCGTCCCGTCCGGTCGCCGGGGACCAGCCGCAGGCGCTCGGCGGCGAACAGCGGGGTGAACACCCCCGTGCAGGTGACCAGGGCCAGCTCCACCGCGATGACCGGCACCGCGCCCGCCGTCCCCGGTCCCGCCAGGACCAGCCCGACGGGCCACAGCACCCGCAGCGCACCCGCTGCGAGCAGGACCCGCCGCCTCCCGAACCGCGCCTCCAGCACCGGGGCCAGCCGCGCCCCCAGCAGCCCGCCGACGCAGGGCGGTCCGAAGGCCAGCCCGTACAGCCAGGCCGGCCACCCCAGCTCGCCCAGCAGCAGCACGGCCAGTAGGGGCACGGTGGCGGTGATCAGCGCGTTCACCGCCACGGTGTTCAGGAACAGCGGCCGCAGCCCGCGGTCGGCCCAGATGAACCGCCACCCCCGGACCAGGTCGGCCCGCGCGGGAGCCGGGCGCGCGGGCGGCTCCTCCCGCTCCCTGACCGCCGTGATCGCCAGCCCCGACGCCAGGAACCCGAACGCGTTGGCGGCCACGGTGGCCACCGGTCCCAGCAGTGCGACGGCCGCCCCGCCCGCCGGCGGGCCGACCGCGGCCGCGGTCCAGAGCGTCGACTCGAACCGGCCGTGCGCGACCACCAGCAGATCGGGCGGCACGATCCGCTTGAGGTAGGCGCCGCCGGCCGCGCGGAACGCGATGTCGGCCGCGACCCCGACCACGGACACCGCCACCAGCTGCGGGTACGTCAGCAGTCCCGCGAAGTGGGCGGCCGGGACCGTCAGCAGCGCGGCGCAGCGCACGGCGTCGGCCCCGACCATGACCGGCCGCTTGCGCCGCCGGTCCACCCACGGCCCCAGCGGCACCGCCGCAAGCGCGCCCACCACCGGTCCGACGGCCGCGAGCGCCGACACCTGGGCCGGACCCGCCCCCAGCACGGTGACCGCGATCAGGGAGAACGCCCCGAACCCCAGCCAGGTCCCGGCCGCGGACGCGGCGTACCCCGCCCACAGCCACCCGAACGCACTGCCCAACCTGTGCCGCGACACCCTGCCTCCTACCGCCGCGGAGAATCAGAGCAGACGGACCCGCCCGTGATCCAACAACCGCGGGCCCGGGCCCCACAACCGCGGGTTGTGGCCGCCTACGATGCCGGTCATGGACATCGAGGCCGTGCGCACCTTCGTCGCCGTCGCCGAGGCCGGGCGCTTCCAGGACGCCGCCGCCGACCTGCGCGTCAGCCAGCAGGCCGTCTCCAAGCGCATCGCCGGCCTCGAACGATCCCTGGGGGCCGTCCTGTTCACCCGCACGGCGCGCGGGGCCCGGCTCACCCCCGAGGGCGGCGCCTTCCTCCCGCACGCCCGCGAGGTCCTGCGCGCCGTGGACCGGGCCGCGTCCTCCGTGCGCCCCGGGGCGCGGCCCCTGCGGGTGGACGTGCTGAGCCGGCGCATCGCCCCGGCCGCCGCCCTGCACCGGTTCCACCGCGCACACCCGGGCGCCGGCCTGGACGTGGTCGCGCTCCCGGACGCCGACGCCGGGACCGCGGCCGCGGAACTCCTGGCCGGGCGGATCGACGCGACGTTCCGCGCGGCCGCCGACCCGCCCGCGGGGGTCACCGCCGAACGCGTCCTGGACGACCCCCTCCAGTTGCTGGCGGGTCCGCGCCACCCGCTCGCCCGGGCGGCCTCACTGCGCCCGTCGGAACTGGCGGGGCACCGCATCTGGATCCCCGGCATCCGTCCGGGCACCGAGTGGTCCGACTTCTACGACGCCCTGGCGCGGGCGTTCGACCTGGGCATCGACGCGGCCGGACCGAACTTCGGCAGCGACGCCATGCTGGACACCATCGCGGAGTCGGCGACCGTGGCGACGCTGGTGTGCGCCGGGGACCGGTACGTGTGGCCCGAGTCCCCCGGCCTGCGCCGGATCCCGCTGACCGACCCGGTTCCGGTGTACCCCCACTCCCTGCTGTTCCGCACCGGGGACCCGCACCCGGTCCTGGCCCTGCTCCGCCGCCACCTCGCCGCCCACCGGCCGCCCGTTTCCGGCCCGGTCTGGGAACCCTGGGCCTGAGGGCTTGCGCCCCGGGTCCGGGTAGTCTTATCTTCCATGTGTAAGAACTTTCTTACATGTATAGGAAAGACATGACACAGCGCGAACCCACCGGTGACGAGCTCGTCGAGCTGTTCGCCGCGCTCGCCAACCCGGTGCGCCTGCGGATCATCGCGACGCTCCGGGACGGCCGCGACTACGTCAGCAACCTCGCGCGCGTCATCGGCGTCAGCCGCCCCCTGCTCCACATGCACCTCCAGCGCCTGGAGGCGGCCGGGCTGGTCGTCGGCAGCCTCGAACTGTCCGAGGACGGCAAGGCCATGAAGTACTTCGAGCTCGCCGCCCTCGACCTGCGCCTCACCCCGGAACTCATCGCCACCGCGGCCGCGAGCCTCACCGACAAGGAGAAGAAGTGATGGACTGGCCCACCGTGATCCTCATCCTCGGCCTGTGCGCGATCGCCACCTTCATCGGCATCGCGATCGAGTCCAGCCGCCAGGAATCCCGCAAGCTCACCATCGGCGCCGCCCGCGCCGACGAACTCCAGCGCCTCGTGGCCCGCTACGAGGAGCTGTCCGCCACCACCCTGGACGCCCAGCAGCGCACCGCCGCGGACGTCGCCGAGCTGCGCGCCCGCGCAGCCTCGATCGAGCAGATCCTGCGAACGGTGGAATGACCGTGGCCACGATGCGCGCGCTCCTGCAGAGCGCCTACGGCGAGGCCCGCGACGTCCTCGCGTTCGACGAGGTGCCCGTCCCCGAGCCGGGAGCGGGCGAGGTCCGGGTCCGGGTCCACGCCGCGACTCTGAACGCCGCCGACGTGTACATCATGCGCGGCGAGCCCACCGTGGGCCGCCTCGCCTTCGGCCTGCCCCGGCCCCGGCAGCGGATCCGCGGCCGGGACCTGGCGGGCGTCGTCGACGCCGTCGGCCCCGGCGTGACCGGCCTGGCCGCGGGCGACCGGGTCGCCGCCGAGGGCGAGGCCGCCCTGGCCGGGTACACCTGCCTGAAGGCGTCCCTGGCGGTGCGGATACCCGACGGGCTGCCGATGGACCGGGCCGCCGCCGTGCCGCTGGCCGGGGTGACGGCGCTCCAGGCGGTGCGCACCGGCGGGGTGGGGCCCGGACACCGGGTGCTCGTCAACGGCGCCTCCGGCGGCGTGGGCACCTTCGCCGTGCAGCTCGCCGCCGCGGCCGGGGCCGGGGTCACCGGCGTGTGCAGCGCCCGGAACGGTGAACTCGTGCAGTCGCTCAGCGCCCGCGCCCTCGACTACGCGGCCGAGGACTTCACCCGCACCGGACCCTACGACGTCGTCATCGACCTGGCCGGGAACCGGACCCTGCGCGAGCTGCGGTCCGCACTCGCCCCGACCGGGACCCTGGTCCTCTCCTCGGGCCACGGGAGCCGGGCCATGGGACCGCTGTGGCGCAACGCCGCCGCCTCGCTGGCCTCGCCGTTCTCCCGGCAGGACCTGCGCCCCTTCCTGGCCCGGACGGACCCGGACGACGTCGGCGAGCTGCTCTCCCGGGTCGCGGCCGGAACCCTGCACCCCGTCATCGGCCGGACCTACCCGTTCGAACGGGCCGTGGACGCGCTCGCCCACGTCTCGGAGGGCCACGCCCGCGGCAAGGTGGTGGTCACCCGGGAGTGATCCCCAGCTCCCGGGCCCGCACCGCCGCGGCGTGGCGGTTGGTCACCCCGAGCTTGCCCATGAGGTTGGACATGTGCACGCTCACCGTCTTGGCCGAGATGAACAGCTCCTCCCCGATCTCGGTGTTGGTACGCCCCGCGGCCGCGTGCGCCAGGACCTGCGCCTCGCGGGGCGTCAGCCCCGCCGGAAGCCCCGCCGTCCCGGCCACCGCACGCAGCGGCTCCACGTACCGCTCCCGCACCGGCGCACCGGTGTCGAGCAGGGAGACCGCCCTCTCCAGCTCCCCGAACAGCTCGCCCGCCCGGCCGTGCTCCCCCGCCCCCGCAGCGGCGCGGCAGGCCTCGTCCAGCATCAGGAGCTCCTCCGTGCGCAGCCCCCTGCCGCGCACCATCCCCAGCGCCCGCTCCCACCCCGCCAGGGCCGCCGCGGGTCCGGCCTCCCCCAGCGCCCGGGCCTGGAGGCGCCGCAGCTCCCCGAACGGGGTGGTCCACCACTGCGACGGGCGCAGGAACACCTCGGCCGCCCGTGCCGCCTCCTCGGCCCGGGCCGGGAGCCCGGCCCGCCGCAGGGCGCGCACCAGGCCGGCCACCGGGACCGGCCCGCCCAGCGACGACTGCGTCGGCGGCCTCCCGCGCTCGCGCGCGGCCATCCGGCGCACCGTCTCCAGGGCCTCCTCCAGCTCCCCCTCCGCGGTCAGCACCCGGACTCCCAGCTGGTCCACCGCCGCGCACACCTCCGCCTCGGCGTCCCGCCGCCGGACCTCCCGGGCGACCCGCTCCCAGTGCTCCCGGGCCCCCGCCGGGTCCCGTTCCGCCAGGCGGATCTCGGCGAGCACGATCCGGCGGCTCTCCCCGTGGGGCCCGTCCCCGTGGAGACCGGACAGGGCCTCCTCCGCCTCGCGCATCCGACCCAGGTCCAGGAGCACCCCCGCCATCTCCGTTACCAGGTGGGGTCCGCGGGTCCGGGTGAGCCCCAGCTCCGCGCACCGGTCCAGGGCGGCCCGCTCCGCCCGCAGGGCGTCGTGCCACTCCAACCGGTACATGTGGTGGACGACGATGTTGTTGCGCGCCCGCAGTTCCGCGTCGGCCATGCCCAGTTCCCGCGCCCGTTCCAGCCCCTCGGTGAGCAGGCTCGGGGGACCGTCCGCGCGCCCCACCTCCAGCGCGCTGCCCAGGGTGACGAGGGCGTCGGCCTCGCTGTGCCGGTCCCCGGCCGCGCGGGCCCGGTCCAGGACCTCCCCGGCCGCCCGGGCCGCCTCCTCCTCCCGGCCGATCGGGTAGAGGAGCGCAGCGCGGGCACCGTGGACCGCGATGAGGCCGGGGTGCCCCTCCGGCAGCAGCTCGGCCGCCCCGTCCAGCGCCTCCAGTCCCTCGGCGCGGCGGCCCAGCGCCCTGAGCGCCTGGGAGCGCAGCAGCAGGAACCGGGCCCGGGCGGGGGGATCCGTCTCCGCGGCCGCGCCCTCCTCCGCGTAGCGCAGCGCCTCGGAGGAGGAACCACCGGTCTGCACGGCCGCCCGGGCCGCGTCCGCGAGCAGCCGCCCGCGCGTGACGCCCAGCGGTGCGGCCACGGCCTCCGGGTCCGGCAGCAGCTCCCACAGTTCCAGCAGCCGCTCCAGCGCCGCCAGGTGCTCGGGGTGGGCGAACGCGCCCGCCGCGTGCCCGGCCGCCGCCCACCGGGCGGCGAAGGCGCGGGCGTGGTCGTGCACGGCGTCGGCGTGGTGGGCCAGGCGCAGCACCCGCTCCGCTTCGGCCAGGCCCGGCACCCCCGCCTCCAGGGCGGACACGTACCGGCGGTGGCCGCGCACCCGCTGTCCGGGGAGCAGGTCCTCGCGCACGGCCTCGGCCAGCAGCGCGTGCCGGAACCCGTAGTACTCCCCCTCCACACGCAGCACCCGGGCGTCGACGGCCCGGCGCAGCACCCCGTCCAGCTCGTCCTCGGAGAGGTCGGCGGCGACGGCCGCCAGCAGCGCGTGGGGCACGCGGACGCCCGCCAGGGCCGCCAGGCCCAGGACCGCGCGGTCGGTGTCGGGGAGGCGGTCGACTGCGCGCAGCAGCACGTCGCGGGAGGTGTCGGGGAGGGTGTCGTCCGGGGAGGACACCAGGGCCTCCACGAACAGGGGGTTGCCGCCGCTGCGCTCGCAGAGCAGGTCCAGCGCGCGGGGGCCGGGGCGCTCCCCGTCCCGCAGCGCCGCCGCCTGGGCGGCGACCTCCTCCCGGTCGAAGGGGGCCAGGTCCAGCCGGGTGGCCCGGGCCGGGCGCTCCAGGTCGGGGAGGAGGCGGCGCAGGGGGTGGGTGCGGTGCAGGTCGTCGGTGCGGACGGTCACGAGCAGGTGGACCGGGGCGGGGCCGAGGTTGCGCACCAGGAAGAGGAGGAGGTCGCGGGTGGAGGCGTCGGCCCAGTGCAGGTCCTCGACCGCCAGGGCCAGGCCGCCGTCGGCGGCGGTGTCCTCCAGGTAGGACAGGACGGCCTCGAACAGCCGGGCGCGGTCCTCGTCGGGTGCGGCGGCGGTCCCGAGTTCGGGCAGCAGCCGGGCGAGCGCTCCCGCCCGGGCCGGGGCGGGCGGGACCCGGCGGGTCAGGTGGCGCAGGGCGGCGGTGAAGGGGGCGAGGGCGACGGTCTCGCCGCTGGTCTCCAGGCAGGCGCCGACCGCCGTGCGGGCCAGCGGCGTGCGCCGCAGGTACTCCTCCAGCAGACGGGTCTTGCCGACCCCGGCGTCACCGAGGATCAGGGTGGTCCGCGCGTCCCCGCGGGCGCTGAGGTCCGTTTCGGCCAGCAGGTGGGCCAGGGCGGGTCCGCGTCCGATGAACGGCGTAGGGGTGGACATGCGGTCAGTATGCCTGGGCGGCGCGACAGGCCCACCTTTACGACATAGATCACAAATCGGACATAGGGTGATCAGTCCAGGCCCAGTTCACGGGCCCGGACGGCGGCCGCGTTGCGGTTGGTGACCCCCAGCTTGCCCATGAGGTTGGACATGTGCACGCTCACCGTCTTGGCCGAGATGAACAGCTCCTCCCCGACCTCCCGGTTGGTCATCCCCCGCGCCGCCAGCCGCAGCACCTCCGCCTCCCGCCGCGTCAGCCCCGCCGGGGCCTCCCCCGCCGCCGGCGTGCGCGGCCGGGACAGTCCGTGCCTGCGGCGGATCCGGTCGGACAGCTCGGCGAACAGGGTCAGGCCGCTCTCCCGGGCGGCCTCCTCCACCTCGGCCAGGTGTGCGGCGGCCCGCTCCGTCGATCCCGCCCTGGCGGCGGCACGGGCGGCGGCCAGCAGCAGGTACATGCGGTGGAAGCGGTGCTCGCGCACCTGCGGCAGCAGCCCCTCCAGGGTCCGCGAGGCCGCCTGGGCGTCCTCACCGGCCTGGGCCGCGGCCTGGTCGCGGACCAGCCGGTTCATCGGATGCGCGATGTCCCCGGGCAGCGCGGCGACGGCCTTGCGCAGCTCGTCGGCCAGCCCGGCCGCGGGGACCTCCCACCCCGGCTCGTCGCGCATCGTGTCCACGACCTCCGCCACGTAGGCGAGGTTGCCCATGTACAGGTTGTCGAGGTGGGGGTTCTCCGGGTCGCCGCCCTCCAGCAGCCGCCGGGCGGTGTCGGCCGCCGCGTCGAACCGCCCCTCGACGGCCGCGCGCATCATCGCGGTGAAGCGGACCGGCGTGTACTCCGACGGGGAGCTGCTCTGCTCGGGCAGCAGGCGGCGGAACTCCTCGAGCGCGGATTCCATGGCCGCGGCGTCCTGCCGGTAGAAGGCGAGCTGCTGGACCATCGTCCACGCCCGGGCCCGGACCAGCCGGTCGCCCGCGGCCGGGTCCAGCAGCCTCTCCCCCTCCTCCACCCGCAGCCGGTAGAAGAGGTCCACGGCCATGCTCAGGCGGAACACCGGGCCCTGGGTGCGCGCCAGCCCCAGCTCCCCGGCGCGCCCCAGCCCGCGCCGCGCGGTCTCGTGGGCCTCCTCCACGCGCCCCGCCCCCGAGAGGGCCCCGGAGAGGTTGGTCCACCCCCGCAGCTCCGCCTGCACGTACCCCCGCTCCCGGGCGAGGGCGATGCCCTCCCCCAGCAGCCGCAGGGCTTCGGCCGGATCCTCCGCGGCGGTCAGGCTGCCCAGGGTGATGAGGGCGTCGGCCTCGCTGTCGCGGTCGCCGAGTTCGCGGGCCGTCCGCAGCGCCTTCTCCGCGGCGCGCCGCGCCCGGCTGGGGTGGTTGCGCACCATGAACGTGGACGCCAGCAGCGCCCCGGCCGCCGCGGCGTGGGGGTCGCCCCTGTCCATCACCACGAACGCGTCCGCCAGGTCCTCCAGCCCGCCGTCGCTGCCCAGCTCCTTGTAGGCGTAGGCACGGACGTAGCGCAGGCCCGCGATGAGCCGGGCGTGCGGCGGGGGCTCCCCGCCCGCCGGGTCGTGGTAGCCGGTGACCCCCAGCTCCTCCAGGCCCTCGGTGGCGTAGTCCACCGCACGGCGCAGCGAACCGGCCAGCAGGCACACGGCCGCCGCCAGGCGCAGCACCTCGGCGCGGGGCTCGCCCACCCGCTCGGCGGCGTCGGGGACCAGCTCCCACAGCTCCAGTACCCGTTCGAGCAGGACCAGCCGCTCGGGGTGGGCGGCGGCCTCGGCGGCGCGCCGGGCGGCCTCCCAGGCGGCGGACAGGGCCAGCGGCCGGTCCCCCGCGGCGTGGGCGTGGTGGGCCAGTTGCAGGACGGTGTCGGCCTCCGACAGCCCCGGCACCCCGCGCCGGAGCGCCTCGGCGTAGCGCCGGTGCACGCGGATGCGCTCCCCGGGCAGCAGGTCGGTGTAGACGGCCTCGGCGAGCAGCGCGTGCCGGAACACGTACCCGTCCGCGGTGACCCGCAGCACCCGCGCGTCCACGGCCGAGCGCAGGGCGGTGTCCAGGGCCTCCTCGGTGATCCCCGCCCGGCGGGCCACCGCCGCCAGCAGGGTGTGGCCGATCCGGTCCCCGGCGGCGGCGACCAGCCCCACCGCCCTGCGGGCGTCGTCGGGCAGCCGGTCGACGGCGGCCGACAGCAGCTCGCGGGGCCCGTCGGGCAGCGGTCCGCCCGGCCCGTCCAGGAACGCCTCCACGAAGAGGGGGTTGCCGCCGCTGCGCTCGTGCAGCAGGTCGGGGTCGGCGTGGGGGCCGCCGCGCAGGGCGGCGGCCTGGGCGGCGACCTCGTCGCGGCTGAACGGTTCGACGTCCAGGCGGGAGACCCGGGGCAGCCGCTCGATCTCGGGCAGCAGGCGGCGCAGCGGGTGGGTGCGGTGCAGGTCGTCGGTGCGCACGCTCACCACCAGGTGGACGGGGGCCTCGCCCAGGTTGCGCAGCAGGAACACGAGCAGGTCGCGGGTGGAGGCGTCGGCCCAGTGCAGGTCCTCCACGACCGCGAGGAGCCCGGTGGGGCGGGCGCACTCCTCCAGGTGGGTGAGGACGGACTCGAACAGCCGGGCGCGGCCGGTGTCGTCGGTGCCGGTGGCCGGGACGGTCCCGGCGACCGGCCCGGCGCCGCCGTCGCGGGACAGGTCCCGCAGCAGCGCGGTGAAGGGGGCGAAGGGGATGCCGTCGCCGCCGAGTTCGAGGCAGCCGCCGACGGCGCTGCGGCCCAGCGGAGTGCGGGCCCGGTACTCGTCGATCAGCCGGGTCTTGCCGATCCCGGCGTCACCGCAGACCAGCACGGCCCGGGCGCCCCCGTCGAGGACGCGGCGGCCGTCCTCGACGAGCATGGCGAGGCGGCTCTCGCGGCCGATGAACACGGGGCGGGGGGAGTCGTCCTGCATGCCGTCACAGTACGGCGTCCCGCCCGCCCGGTGGTCGGCGGCGGTCAGTCGGTGCCCGCCCACAGGTCGGGGCCGAACACCTCGTAGCGGATCCGGCGGGCGGGGACCCCGGCGTCCAGCAGGTGCGTGCGCACCCCGCGCATGAACGGCAGGGGGCCGCACAGGAAGGCCTCGGTCCCCTCGGGGACGTCCACCCCGGTGAGGTCCATGCGGCCGGTGCGGTCGCCGCCGCCGGTCTCGTACCAGGTGAGGGCGCGGGCACCGGGCAGCCCGTCCACGAGGGCGGCGATCTCTCCGCGGTGGGCGTGGTCCCCGGGCGAGCGGTCGGCGTGCAGGACCAGGACGGTCCGGGTGTCGCCGCGTTCGGCCAGGCCGCGCAGCAGGGCGACCATGGGCGTGCAGCCGATCCCGGCGGAGGCGAGCAGCAGCGGGTGGTCGCCTCCGGGCAGGACCACGTCCCCGGCCGGGGCGGACACCATGAGGGTGCTGCCGGGGCGGGCGGTCCCGTGCAGGAGGGTGGAGACCTCCCCGGCGGGGGTCGCCCCGGCGCGCAGGCGCTTGACGGTGATGCGGCGGCGGGTGCCGTCCCAGCCGGTGAGGGAGTACTGCCGGGCCTGGCGGACGCCGTCGGGCATGCACACCCGGACGCTGACGTACTGGCCGGGGAGGGGGTCGGGCGCCGCTCCCCCGTCGGGTTCGAGGGTGAGGCTGACGGTGTCGGGGGTCTGCTCACTGCGTTCGACGACGGTCCAGGGGCGCCACACGTCGCGGCCGCCGGCGTGGCCGGTGGCGGCGTACAGGCGGGCCTCCATGGCGATGAGGGCGCCGGCCATCAGCCAGTAGACCTCGTCCCAGGCGGCCACGACCTCGGGGGTGGCGGCGTCGCCGAGCACGTGGGCGATGGCGCCGAAGAGGTACTTGTGGACGACGGTGTACTGGTCCTCGGTGACGCCGAGGGAGGCGTGCTTGTGCGCGATCCGGGCGAGCAGGGCGTCGGGGCGCTCGTCGGGGTGGGCCAGCAGGGCGGAGGCGAAGGCTGCGACGGCCCCGGCCAGGGCGCGGCGCTGCTCGCCGGAGGCCTGGTTGCCGCGGTTGAAGAGGCCGTCCAGGAGTTCGGGGTGTTCGCCCAGCATGGTGTCGTAGAAGCGGGCGGTGACGGCGTCGAGGTGCTCGGCGACGACCGGAAGGGTGGCCCGGACCGTGGCGGCGGACTCGGCGGAGAGCATGCGACCTCCTCGCACTCGATAATTTGCATCTGAGATGCACATTAAGAGCGGGCTCCGGACCCCCTTCCCCGGGCCCCGCCGAGGGGGGACCTCCCCGGGGCGCGGGTGCCGGACCGGGGGCGCGCCGGCCAGGGTCCTCCGGCCCCCGCACCCCGGGGCGCGGGACCCCGTTCGCGGCGGGGAAGGTCCGCCCGGGGGCCGCCGGGAGAACTCGGTCACATTCCGGCCGGGTGCCTACCGCGGCTTTTCCGGAAGCAGGGTGAGCGCCTCCCGGGCCGGGGAGGAGACCAGGGACTCCACCGTCACCTCGTCGAGGGAGGCGTAGAACGCCTCGCGGGCCCGCTGCAGGGCGCCGCGCAGGCGGCAGGCGGCGCGCAGCGGGCAGGGCGGGGCGTCCTCGCACCCGGCCAGGTCGCCGCCGCCCTCGAGTTCGCGGACGATCGACCCCACCGGGGTCCGCCGCCCCCGCCCGGTCAGCCGCAGGCCTCCGCCCCGGCCGCGGCGGGCCTCCACGACGCCCAGCTCGGACAGGCGCGCCACCGCCTTGGCCATGTGGGTGTAGGGCACCGCGGTCATCTCCGCGACGGCGCGCGTGGTGAGGAGTTCGTCCTCCCCGGCCACGGCGAGCCGCATGACCAGGCGCAGGGACACGTCGGTGAAGGCGGTCAGGCGCATGCCCGCGAGCGTAGCCGCCCCGGGTGGTCGCACCGCCCCGCACCCGGGACCGGGTGCGGGGCGGTGCGACGGTCAGAAGCGCAGGACCAGCTCGGCGGCGACCCAGAGGTCGACCACCCCGCACCACTCGGCGAAGGAGCGGGACACCACGCGGTCCTTCCACAGGTGGTAGAAGTCCCAGGCCCCATGCAGGAACCAGCCCGCCGCCACCAGGTACCGGGCGAGCTCGGGGTCGACGGCCAGGCCGAGCAGCCCGAGCCCGCCGAAGACCAGCATGCCCAGCGCCTGGAGGCGGAGCGTGCCCGAGCGGAACAGGTGCCCGTCCAGCACCGACCAGACCAGGACCAGCAGGGCGAGGCCGGTGAAGACCGTGGAGGGCGCGGCGAGGCCGGTCGCCCCCAAGCCCGTGACCGCGGCGAAGGAGGCCAGGACCAGCGGCCAGGTGAGGTACCGGTACCGCTCACCCACCTTGGCCATGACCAGGTAGACCAGGGGCAGCAGCGGGAGGATGTCGGCGAAGGTGTGGGCGGGGTCCTCCGAACCGCCGCCCCCGGCGGTGGCGGCCGCGGCGAGCAGCGCCAGCGCCGTGGGCCAGCGGGCGAGCAGGAAGCGGCCGGCCCGCCGCCACCCGCCCTCTCCCGCCCCGGCTCCCCCGTGGCCCGTTCCGGCGGCGGGTGCGCCGGTCGGCTCGGTCGCGGTCTCGTGTGCGTTCACGTGGGTCTCCTCGGTGTCGCCTCCGTACCCGGAGGGGGTATCCGCCGTCGTGTCTCCAGGCTCCTCCCGAGGGCCGGGGCCCGGTAGTGCCGGACCACCGGGATCGGCGTGCGCGTGTCACGTCCCCGCATGACATCCGTCATGCGGCTCCCCTGTCGCGGCCCGCCGCCCACTGCGACAATGGCCCGGTGAGCCCTGCCGACCCCGACGAGCCGACCGGCCCCGACGACGTTCCGCAGACGGGGGGCCTGCGCCGTTTCACCTGGTGGAGCCTGGCCGGGGTCACCGTGGCCTTCATGGTCCCGGTGCTGGCACCGCGCCTGTGGGCTCCGGCCGCGCACCCGTGGGCGGGTGCGGTCGGGCTGCTGGGGCTGGCCGCCGCCTCGGTCTGCCTGGTGGCGCTGTTCGGCCGCCGCCTGGCCCGCGGGACCGACGGCCCCTTCCCCACCGCGTGGGTCTGCGCGGGGTGCGCGGGCGCGGCGGCCACCGCGCTGGTGCTGTGGCCCCGCGGCGACGGGCTGTGGGCGGTGGCCCCGGCGACGATGGCGGCCCCCGTGGCGATGTTCCTGAGTCCGCGCCGGGGCTGGGCATTCGTCGTGGCGGCGGCGCTCGCCCTGGCCGTCCCCGGCCTGCTGCACGGGTCGGACGCGTTCGGGGTGCTGTTCCCTCCCGGACTCGCCCTGGTCGTGGCGTGGACGGTGCTGGGCCTGCTGTGGACCTGGGACGTCGCCGCGCGCCTGGACGAGTCCCGCCGCCTGGCCGCCCGGCTGGCGATCGCCCGGGAGCGGCTGCGGTTCACCGCCGAGCTGCACGACGTGCAGGGCCACCACCTCCAGGTGATCTCCCTCAAGGCCCAGCTGGCCGCCCGACTGGCCGAGGCCGACCCGGTCCGGGCCGCCGGGGAGATGCGCGAGGTCGCCGGGCTGGCCTCCGAGGCGCTGCGCGACACCCGGGCCGTGGTCCGGGGCTACCGGCGCACCTCGCCGGAGCGGGAGGCCGCCAACGCCGCCGGGGTCCTGGAGTCCGCCGGGATCCGGGTGCGCTCGGCGGTGGAGGCGGTCGACGGCGGCACCGGGCGGGCGCGGGAACTGCTGGGGCTGGCGGTGCGGGAGGCCACCACCAACGTACTCCGGCACAGCCGGGCGGGTGAGGTGGAGATCGACCTGCGCCCCGACGGCGGCGTCGTCCGGCTCCGGGTCGCCAACGACGGTGCCGCCCCCGCCACGGGGGGCGACGGCACCGGGCTGCGCTCCCTGGCAGAGCGGATAGGGGCCGCCGGGGGCACACTGGCGTGGGAGAACGAGGACGGCCGGTTCACCGTGACCGTCACCCTGCCCTGGGAAGGGGACCGATGAGCATCCGCCTGCTGGTCGCCGACGACGAGGACCTGCTGCGCGGCGCCCTGGCCGCCCTGCTCGGCCTGGAGCCGGACCTGGAGGTCGTGGCGCAGGCCGCCACCTCCACCGACGCGGTGCGCCTGGCCCGCGCGCACCGCCCCGACATCGCGGTCCTGGACCTGGAGATGCCCCCGGCGGACGGGCTGCGGGCGGCCGAGGAGATCCGTGAGGACCCCGGCTGCCGGGTCGTGCTGGTGACCCGGCACGCGCGGCCGGGTGTCCTGCGCCGGGCCCTGCGGGCCGGGGTGAGCGGGTTCGTGCCCAAGACCACCCCGGCGGAGAGGCTCGCCGAGATCCTGCGGGAGGTCGCGGCGGGCCGCCGGTACGTGGACCCCGACATCGCCGCCTCGGCGCTCACCGAGGACGACTGCCCGCTCGGGGAGCGGGAACTGGAGGTGCTGCGGCTCTCCCGGACCGGCGCGTCGGTCAACGAGATCGCCGCCCGGATCCACCTGGCGCCCGGGACGGTGCGCAACTACCTGTCGTCGGCGATGGGCAAGCTCGGTGCGGCGTCCCGGCACGCGGCCGCGCACCGGGCGTGGGAGGAGGGCTGGATCTGACCGGCCCGGCTCAGTCCCGGCCCTCCGGTTCCGGGGAGGGCGTGAGGGGGTCGGCCCCGGTGCGGTGGGCCCCCGCGTCGCGCGGCATCCACAGCAGCACGATGACCACTCCGGCGAGCCCGCAGCACACCGACACGAGCACCGCCGTGTGCAGCCCGGACAGGAACGCCTCCTTGGCCGGGGCCACCAGGGCCTGCCCCGCCCCGCCCAGGCGGCGGGCCACCGCCAGGGTGGCCTCGATCGACTCGCCCGCCGCGTGCAGCCCCGGGCCGCTCAGGTGCGCGGCGGCACCCTCCGCGGCGGCGGCCTCCTCCAGGGCCGGGGTGATGTCCGCCCGGTACCGGAAGGAGATGACCGCGCCCAGCACCGCGACGCCCATGGCGGTGGCCACCTGGCGGACGGTGTTCTGCATGGCGGAGGCCGCCCCGGCCTTGCCGGGCGGCACCGACGAGACGATGGCGTCGGTCGACGGGGTGAGGACCACCGCCATGGCGCTCGCCTGGGTGAAGAAGAAGACCAGGATGAGCCAGACCGGGGTGTCGACCCGCAGCAGTGTGAAGAACGCCAGGCTGGCGCACACGACGAGGATGCCGGTGGCGGCGACCGCCCGCGGTCCGAAGCGGCGCACCAGGTTGGGGCTGAGCGGGGCCAGGAGCATCTGCCCGACCGCCGCCGGGAGCACCAGCAGCCCTGCGACGAACGGGGTGAACTCGCGCACGCTCTGCCAGTAGAAGCTGAGGAAGAAGATCAGCCCGGACATGCTGAAGAACATCAGCATGATGGTGGCCATGGCGACGCTGAACCGCGGGTCCCTGAAGAAGCGCACGTCCAGCGACGGGTTCGGGGTGCGCGACTCGTGGACCAGGAACAGGGCGATGACCGCCAGGCCGCCGAGCAGCGCTCCCCACACGTCGGCGCCGCTCACGGACGAGCGCTCCCCCGCCGTGATGATCGCGTAGATGAGCAGCACCAGGCCCGGGACGGACAGCAGCACGCCGGGCACGTCGAGGCGGCCGGGGTCGGTGTCCCTGGACTCCGGGACGAGGAAGAACATCAGCGCCAGGCCCAGCAGCACGAAGGGCACGTTGACGAGGAAGATCGACCCCCACCAGAAGTTCTCCAGCAGCAGGCCGCCCGCCGAGGGCCCGATCGCCATGGCCAGGCCCACCGCCCCCGACCACAGGCCGATGGCACGGCCGCGCTCCTCGGGCGGGAAGACGGCGGTGATGATCGACAGGGTCTGCGGGGAGACCATGGCGGCGCCCAAGCCCATGACGGCGCGGGCGGCGATGAGCTGCTCGGGGGTCTGGGAGTAGGCGGACAGGGCCGAGGCCGTGCCGAACACCACGAGCCCCGCGGTGAGCATCCGCCGCCGCCCCCACCGGTCGCCCAGGACGCCGAAGGTGAACAGCAGCCCCGCGAAGACCAGGGTGTAGGAGTTGATCGCCCAGGCCAGCTGGGACTGGCTGGCGCCGACCCCGCGCTCGGGGTCGGACAGGGTGCGCAGCGCCACGTTGAGGATCGTGTTGTCGGCGACGATCACCAGCAGGCAGATGATGAGGACCGCGAGTCCGCCCCACCGCCGTCGATAAGCCGTCCCAGCGTCCACGTGAGCACCTTCGTTCTCCGTCGGCCGGCCCGCGCCCCGGGGCGGCCGACCCGCCCGACCGGAACCGCCATGGTAGCCGTCGGGGATCCCGCGCCCGTCGGCCGCTCCCGGTGATCGGACGTGCCGTGCCGGGACGGGTCGGGCGGCGTGACGCACGACCGTCCGAGAGAGGGGGTACGGGGGAAGTTCCCGGCGGGCGCCCCGGTTGTATCCCGAAGGGAGCGGGCGCCCGCGGCTGTGCGAAGATGCACACACGGCACGCGGGCCCGGCCCTCCCGCCGCCCGCGGCGGCGGCCGGATCCGACCGCCACGGCCCCGCGGGGCCGCACATCCGTCGCGTTCGCGCGGCGCACATCTATTTCGTCCACACGTCCGGGGACACCCACGCGGTGCTTCGAGACAACGGAGGAAGACATCATGAGCACCACTGACAAGACCCCCTCCGCCGGGTCCGCCCTCTACGGCGGGGTCACCAACCGGCGCGTCACCATCCGCGACCTGGCCGCCGCCAAGCGGCGCGGCGAGCGCTGGCCGATGCTGACCGCCTACGACGCGCTCACCGCGCGGGTGTTCGACGAGGCGGGCATCCCCGTCCTCCTCGTCGGCGACTCCGCCGCCAACGTCGTGTACGGCTACGACACCACCGTTCCGGTCACCGTGGACGAGCTGGTGCCGCTGACCGCCGCGGTGGCCCGCTCCACCAGGCGCTCCCTGGTGGTGGCCGACCTGCCGTTCGGCTCCTACCAGGCCTCCCCCGAGCAGGCCCTGGCGACCGCCTCCCGGTTCATGAAGGAGGGCGGCGCCCAGGCGGTGAAGCTGGAGGGCGGCCACGCCGTCGCCCGGCAGGTGGAGCTGCTGGTGTCGGCGGGCATCCCGGTCATGGCTCACCTGGGCCTGACCCCCCAGTCGGTGAACACGCTGGGCGGGTACCGGGTCCAGGGCCGCGGCGAGGCCGCCGCCGAGCTGCTCAAGGACGCCAAGGAGCTGGAGCGGGCGGGCGCGTTCTCGGTCGTGCTGGAGTGCGTGCCCAGCGACCTGGCCGCGCAGGTCACCGAACAGCTGGACATCCCGACGATCGGCATCGGGGCGGGCGGGGCCACCGACGCCCAGGTGCTGGTGTGGCAGGACATGGCCGGGCTGAGCCCGCGGGTGGCCAAGTTCGTCAAGACCTACGCCAACCTGAACGAGACGCTGCGCGACGCGGCGTCGGCGTTCGCGGACGAGGTGGTGGGCGGGGCCTTCCCCGACGCCGAGCACTCGTACGCGAGCTGATCCCTCCCGGATCACCCTGACGGACGCCGGCCGGGGCTCCCGCCCCGGTCGGCGTCCGCCTTTCCGGGCCGGAGCCGGACCGCCTCCGCGCACATCGCCCGGCAGGGGGTCCGGAAGGGGGCCCGGACTCCGCGGTACGGGCGGCGCGTGGGATCGCCCGGGGCGGCCCGCCGGCATCCGCCGGGGTGGCTCCGGGGCACGGCGCAAAAGGGCGCCGGGCGGACGCGCCCGGGGAGCCGGAGCGCACACGGCCCCGGTGGCGGGCCCGGCGGGGACTCATGTGAGGCGGGCCACGGACCGAATCGTACTCGGGAGTAGAGTCGCCTCATATCCCAGCACCTACGCGGGCCGGGGCACCCGGCCCTTGGGAGGACGCATGCGCATCTCGATGCCGCTCCAGTACGCGGGCGAGCCCAAGGCCGCGGTCGACCGGATCGTCGAACTGGAGAAGGCCGGGCTGGACACCGTCTGGGTCGCGGAGGCCTACGGCTTCGACGCCCCCACCCTCATGGGCTACATCGCCGCCCGTACCGAGACCGTGAACATCGGCTCGGCGATCCTGCCCCTGTACACCCGCACCCCCACCCTCATCGCGATGACCGCCGCCGGGCTCGACGACCTGTCCGGCGGCCGGGCGATCCTGGGCCTGGGCGCCAGCGGGCCGCAGGTCATCGAGGGCTTCCACGGCGTCCCCTACGCCAAGCCGCTGGCCCGCACCCGCGACACCATCGAGATCTGCCGCAAGGTGTGGAAGCGCGAGGAGCGCCTCACCCACGACGGCTCCGTGTTCCGGCTGCCGCTGCCGCCCGAACAGGGCACCGGCCTGGGCAAGCCGCTCAAGATCATCAACCACCCGGTGCGCTCGGAGATCCCGATCTACGTGGCCTCCCTGGGCGTCAAGAACGTGGAGATGACCGCCGAGATCGCCGACGGCTGGCTCCCCCACCTGTTCATCCCCGAGAAGGCGCAGAGCGTGTGGGGCGAGGCGCTGGCCGCGGGCCGGGCCGCGCGCGACGCGTCGCTGGGCGGGCTGGAGATCGCCGCCGGCGGCCTGCTCGCCATCGGCGAGGGCGAGGACACCAAGAAGCTGCTCGACTTCGTGCGGCCGATGATCGCCCTCTACGTGGGCGGCATGGGCGCCAGGGGCAAGAACTTCTACAACACCGTCGCCCGCCGCTACGGGTACGAGGAGGCGGCCGAGAAGATCCAGGACCTGTACCTGGCCGGGAAGAAGGACGAGGCGGCCGCCGCCGTCCCCGAGGAGTTCGTGGAGCTCACCAACATGGTCGGCCCCGAGTCCTACGTCCGCGAGCGCGTGGAGGCGTTCCGCGCCGCCGGGGTCACCAGCCTCAACGTCATCCCGATGGGCGACGACCCCGCCGCCCTCATCGAGAAGGTCAAGGGCTGGGTGTCCTGAGGGGCCGGTCGCCCCGGGACGGCGCGGGGCCGGGGGACGCCCCCGGCCCCGCCGCCGCGTTCACAGCCCGGTGATGCGGATGCCCGCGTGGGTCTTGTAGCGCCGGTTGACCGCGATGAGGTTCGCGGTGAGCGCCTCCACCTGGTGGGCGTTGCGCAGCCTTCCACCGAACACCCCGCGCACACCCGGGATGCGCTCGGCCAGGGCCCGCACCGTGTCGGTGGCGGCGCGGTCCTCGCCCAGCACCAGCACGTCCAGGTCGACGCTCTCCACCTCCGGGTCCAGCAGGACCACGGCGGACACGTGGTGGAAGGCGGCCGTGACGGTGCTGTCCGGCAGGACGGCGGCGGCCTGCTCCGCGGCGCTGCCCTCGGGCACGTCCAGCGCGAACGGGCCGCGCTCGTCGAAGCCGAGCGGGTTGACGCAGTCCACGACGATCTTGCCCGCCAGGGGTCCGGCCAGGGACTCCAGCAGCTCCCTGTGCCCCTCCCAGGGGACGGCGACGATGACGATGTCGCCCTCGGCGGCGGCGGAGGTGTTGTCCAGCCCGCGGACGTCGATCGGGGAGGACTCGGCCTCCACCAGTTCGCGGGCGGCCTTCTCGGCACGCTCGGCACTGCGCGACCCCAGGTACACGGTGTGCCCGGCCAGGGCGAACCGGCGGGCCAGCCCGCGCCCCTGGTCGCCCGTGCCGCCCAGCACGGAGACGGTCCGCCCGGTGATACCGGTGCTCTCGGGTGTGTTCGATTCGGTCATGCGCCGATCCTGCCAGAACGGGATTCGGAACCTGCGCCCCGGCCCTTCACCAACGGTCCCCGTCCTCCTCGTCCTCCCATTCGCTGTTGCGCTCGGCCGCGATGGTCAGTGCCCGGGACGCCGTCGCCTCGTCCGGGTAGGGCCCCAGCCGCTCCCGGTTGGGGCAGCCGGCCCCGTGCTCGACGGTGTCGTGCTTGAGGCAGTACCACCAGCGGTCACCCTGTACGTCGTCCACCGCGCCCGTCCTTTCGCTCCGTTCGCTCCCCGGTCGTCACCTACCCGGGCCGGGGTGTTCCTCACACCTCCGGGACCCCGGCGGGTCGCCGCCACGAACTACAATCCGTGTCCATGACTACTCCGCTGGTTCCCGGGCGCATATCGCCGCAACGTTCGGTCCCCTCCCACATCGTCCGCCCCGAGTACGTCGGGCGGAAGCACCCCGTGGAAGGCGTCCTGGGCGACGTGCAGACCCCGGAGACCATCGAGAAGATGCGCGTCGCCGGCCGGATCGCCGCGCAGGCGCTGGAGGAGGTCGGCAAGCACATCGTGCCGGGGGTGACCACCGACGAACTGGACCGGGTCGGCCACGAGTTCCTGCTGGACCACGGCGCCTACCCGAGCACCCTGGGTTACAAGGGTTACCCCAAGTCGCTGTGCTCCTCGCTCAACGAGGTCATCTGCCACGGCATCCCCGACGACACGGTGGTCTCCGACGGCGACATCGTCAACATCGACATCACCGCGTACAAGGACGGCGTGCACGGCGACACCAACGCCACGTTCCTGGCCGGGAACGTGTCCGAGGAGCACCGCCTGCTGGTGGAGCGCACCCGCGAGGCCACCATGCGCGCCATCAAGGCGTGCCGTCCGGGCCGACGGATCAACGTGATCGGCCGGGTCATCGAGTCGTACGCCAAGCGGTTCGGCTACGGGGTCGTCCGCGACTTCACCGGGCACGGCGTGGGGCCGGAGTTCCACTCCGGCCTGGTGGTGCCGCACTACGACGACCCGCGGGCGGACACCGTGATGGTGCCCGGGATGACGTTCACGATCGAGCCGATGATCACCCTCGGCGGGATCGACTACGACATGTGGGACGACGGGTGGACGGCCGTGACGGCCGACCGCAGGTGGACCGCCCAGTTCGAGCACACCCTGGTCATCACCGACACCGGCGCGGAGATCCTCACCCTCCCGTAGCCGCCGTCCCCGGCTCCCCTCCCCGCGCGCCCCCGGAGGTCCCATGGCGCGGTTCGTCCACCTGGCGCCCACCGCGGCCGCCCGGCGCGCGGTGCGGTCCGGGCTGCGCGCGAACCCCGGGCGCGACGGGGAGCGCGGGGTGTACTGCTTCCCGGTGCTGCCCTCCTACACGCTCACCCACCAGTGGCTGCGCGAGCTGGCCCGCTGGAAGGACGCCCGGGGCATGGCCGCCGTGCACCTGCTGCTGCCCGACGGCGAACCCGTCCTGGTCGGGCACTACGGCGGCCCCGGGCGCCGGACGACCGCGGCCGGGGCTGTGGGCGCCGTCGCCGCGCTGGAGGACCCGCGCGGCTGGGAGGTGTTCGTGCCCCGGGCGGTGACCGCCCGGGAGGTGCGCGCGGTCCGGGCCGTGCGCCGCGGGGTCGGCTGGCGCTACCTGCCCGGGGCCCACGGGCGGCCGCCGTGCACGTGCGCCGGCTGCCGGGTGCGCGGTGCGTACGGATCGCGGAGGCTGCTCGAACGCAGGCCCCATCCGGCGGACGGCCCCTGGCCGCCGCCCCGGGTGCTGCTGGAGCGCATCGACCGGGCGTCGGCCGACGGCGACGCGGCGGCGCTGTGCGCAGCGCTGGAGGGGTTCGGCCACCGGCGGCGCGGTCCCGTGGACCGGCTGCTCCCGCTGGCCGGCCACCCCGACCCGCGGGTGCGCTCCGCCCTGGTGTGGGCGGTGTGCGGGTGGTCCACCCCCGGCACCGGCGATCTGCTCGCCCGGCTGGCCGCCGACCCCGACCCCGGGGTGCGGGAGGCCGCCGGGGACGTCCGGGAGATCCGCGGGGACCGGTAGTCCGGTCCTGTTCCGGCCACGTCTGGCGCGGTCAGGGCGGTGGAAGCTAGGGTCGGGCGGGTGAAGATCCTCATCTCCGCGGACATGGAGGGCGCCACCGGCGTCACCTGGCCCGCCGACTGCGAGCCCGGGACCGAGCAGTGGCAGCGCTGCCGCGCGATGTTCACGAGCGACGTCAACGCCGCGATCGCGGGGCTGTTCGACGGCGGCGCGACCGAGGTCCTGGTCAACGAGGCCCACGCCACCATGCGCAACCTCCTGCTGGAGGAGCTGGACGAGCGCGCCACCATGATCACCGGCCGCCACAAGGAGCTGTCGATGGTGGAGGGCGTCCAGCACGGCGACTGCGACGGCGTCGTGTTCCTGGGCTACCACTGCGGGGCCGGCGAGGAGGGCGTGCTCGCCCACACCTACCTGCCCAACGCCGTCACCGGCGTGTGGCTGGACGGGGAGCCCGCGAGCGAGGGGCGGCTCAACGCCGCCGTGGCCGCCGCCTACGGAACCCCCGTCATCCTGGTCACCGGCGACGACCGGACCTGCGAGGACGCCGGGGCCTACGCGCCGTCCGCCCGCACCGTCGCGGTCAAGGAGTACGTGAGCCGGTACGCGGCCCGCTGCCGCCCGCCCGCGCGCACCGCCGAGGACATCCGGCTGGCCGCGGCCGAGGCGGCGCTGCTCGCCGGGCGCCTGGCCCCGGCCGAGCCCTCGCCCCTGGCCGTGGAGGTCGAGGTGGACGCCGCCCACCTGGCCCAGGACGCCGCCATCGTCCCGGGGGTGACCCGGATCGGGCCGCGCCGCGTCCGCTACACCTCGCCGGACGCCTACGAGATGATCCGCTGCTTCAAGGCCGTGACGACGATGATCGCCCGGGCGATGGAGAAGGACTACGGCTGACCGGCGGCCGCCGTCCGCCCCCGCACACCGACCCGCACCGCAGAACCGCAGAACCGCAGAAAGGCCGCGCCGTGGCCCCCACCTCCTTCGCGTCCGCCACCGACACCGCCCGGGCCGGTGAGGACGCCGTCGCCCTCACCCGGGAGCTGATCCGCCGGGACTCCACCAACCGGGGCGGGGGTGACGGGGACGAGCGGGCCGCCGCCGAGTACGCGGCCGAGGCCCTGACCGACGCCGGGCTCGCCCCGGTGGTGCTGGAGTCGGAGCCGCGCCGGGCCAACGTGGTGGCCCGGGTCCCCGGCACCGACCCGGCCGCGCCCGCCCTGCTCGTCCACGGCCACCTGGACGTGGTGCCCGCCGACGCCGCCGCCTGGACGGTGCCCCCGTTCTCCGGGGAGATCGCCGACTGCCCCGTCACCGGGCTGCCCGCCCTGTGGGGGCGCGGCGCGGTGGACATGAAGAACACCGTCGGCATGGTCGCCGCCGTCGTCCGGGAGTGGGCGCGCGCCGGGGTCCGGCCGCGCCGCGACATCGTGCTGGCGTTCGTCGCCGACGAGGAGGACAGCGCCGAGCACGGGGCCGAGTTCCTGGTCCGGCGGCACGCCGAGCTCTTCGAGGGCTGCACCGAGGCGATCGGCGAGGGCGGCGGCGAGACCGTGTACGCCCGCGGCGCCGACGGGCGGACCGTGCGGCTGTACCCCGTGGGGGCGGCCGAGCGGGGCAGCGCCTGGCTGACGCTGCGCGCCCGGGGCACCGCCGGGCACGGGTCGCGCTCGCCCGCGGACAACGCCGTGGCGGCCCTGGCCGGGGCGGTCTCGCGGATCTCCGGGCACCGCTGGCCCCTGTACCCGACCCCGGTGGTGCGGGCCGCCCTGGACGGGATCGCCGCCGCCCTCGGGGTGGCGCGCACCCCCGGGGACGCCGACACCGACGAGGCGCTGGAGGCGCTGCTGGCCCGCCTGGGCACGGCGGCCGGCCTGGTCGCCCCGACGGTGCGCAACAGCGCCGCGCCCACGATGCTGTCCGCCGGGTACAAGGTCAACGTCGTCCCGGGCGAGGCCACCGCGGGGGTGGACGGCCGGGTGCTGCCGGGGGCCGAGTCCGACTTCGAGCGCACCATGGACGCGCTCACCGGGGACCGTGTGGCGTGGGAGTACGCGCACTCCTCTCCGCCGGTGTCTGCGCCGGTGGACTCGCCGCTGTTCGCGGCGCTGCGCGCCGCGCTGCTGGCGCAGGACCCGGGGGCGCACGTGGTGCCGGTGTGCCTGTCCGGCGGGACGGACGCCAAGGTGTTCGCGCGCCTGGGGATCGACTGCTACGGCTTCTCGCCGACCTGGCAGCCGGAGGGGCTGGACTACACGGGGCTGCTGCACGGGGTGGACGAGCGGGTGCCGCTGGAGGGGCTGCGGTTCGGGGTGCGGGCCCTGGACGGGTTCCTGCGCGCCTGAGCGGCCGAGCGTAATGGGTGGGCGCACGCCGGACCGGCGGGCGCCGCGATACCGATGTCCGGAGGGGGACGTGTGACGGAACCGATGACAGCGACCGACCAGGGCGTGTCGGCGGGGGTCCGGCCGCCGCGGCTGCGCGCGGGCGACCGGGTGCGGCTGGTGGCGCCGTGCAGCCCGGTGCCGGGGCCGATGCTGGAGTCGGCCGCCGCGGAGCTGCGCCGCTGGGGGCTGGTCGTGGAGTTCGGGGCGCACGTGCGCGACCGGCACCCGGTACTGCCGTACCTGGCGGGCCGGGACGCCGACCGGGCCGCCGACCTCCAGCAGGCGTGGTGCGACCCGGGGGTCGCCGCGGTGTTCTGCGTGCGGGGCGGGGACGGGGCGCACCGGACCCTGGACCTGCTCGACTTCGCGGCGCTGCGGGCGGCCGCACCCAAGGCGCTGATCGGGTTCAGCGACGTCACGGCACTGCACGAGGCGTTCGCCGTGGAGCTGGGCGTGGCGACGGTGCACGGGCCGGTGATCGGCACCAAGTACTTCGTGGGCGACCCGGTGGCGCAGGAGGAGCTGCGCCTGACCCTGTTCGAGCCGGAGCGGCGGACGGTGCTGACCTCGCCGGGGGCGCACGCCCTGGTGCCCGGCCGGGCCGAGGGCGTGGTGTTCGGCGGGAACCTGAGCCTGCTCAACGACGGGCTGGGGACGCCGCACAGCCGGGCCTCGGCCGCCGGGGGGATCCTCATGCTGGAGGACGTCGGCGAGGACGTGGCGCGGATCGACCGGATGCTCACCCACCTGCTGCGGACCGGGTGGGCGGACGGCCTGGCGGGGGTGGTGTCGGGCACGTGGACGGACTGCCCTCCCGACCCGGGGGTGATCGCCGACCTGCTGCGCGACCGGCTCGCCCCGCTGGGGGTCCCGGTGCTGTGGGGGCTGGAGACGGGGCACTGCCCCGCCCAGCTGACCGTGCCGCTGGGCGTCCCGGCCCTCCTGGACGCCGGGAACGGCACCCTGGAACTCGCCGTCCCCGGCCTCGCCTGACCGGTCCCGCCGGGCCCCGGCGCCCGCTTCGGCGGAGCGGGCGCCGCCCGGCCGCGGCGCAGCGCCCGCGGGCCGGGGCGCACGGCGGCGGACCGGAGCGGGACGTCCGCGGACCCGAGCGGCCGGCGGCGGGAGTCTAGACTCGGGGCCATGGTGAGAGAGCCGCTGACCCAGACCCAGATCGAACGCGGGCGCCTGCTCGGCGGGCTGCTGCGCAGCGCCCGCGCCGACCGCACCATGGTGGACGTGGCCCGCCAGGCCGGGATCTCCGTGGAGACACTGCGCAAGATCGAGGGCGGGCGCATCCCCACCCCCGCCTTCTTCACCGTCGCCGCCATCGCCGCCGCCCTCGACCTGTCGCTGGACGACCTCCTGCGCCGTGTGGACGACGCCGCCGCGACCCCCGTGAGCGCCTGGGGTTAGGTTGGGACCGCACGCCCTCCGGGCGTGTTCCCACCCCCTCCGGCCGCACGGGTGGTAGGCACGAGGGGGCCGCGTCGACGAGGACCAGCAGGGGGAGAACATGAGCGAACAGGCGTTGCGGGTGGACGAGGCCGAACTCCGCGGGCTCCTGGACGGCCGGTGGGCGCACGTGCGCGAACGCGCGCGGGACCTCCTGCGGGGGGAGCTGTACGCCCCCGTGTACGGCCTGTCCGTGGAGGAGCACCGCGAACGCACCCTCCGGCAGCTGCTCGCGCTGGCCGAGACGGAGCTGCCCGCGTACGGGTTCCCCGCCTCGGTCGGCGGCGAGGACGACATCGGCGCCTCCGTGGTGGCCTTCGAGATGCTCGTCTCCGACCTGTCGCTCATGGTGAAGATGGGCGTGCAGTGGGGCCTGTTCGGCGGGGCGATCCGCGCCCTGGGCACCGAGCGCCACCACACCGAGTACCTGCCCCGGGTCATGTCGGTGGAGCTGCCCGGCTGCTTCGCGATGACCGAGACCGGCCACGGCTCGGACGTGCAGCGTCTGCGGACCACCGCCACCTACCACCCGGTCACCGAAGAGTTCGTGATCGACACCCCCGACGAGGCGGCGCGCAAGGACTACATCGGCAACGCCGCCCGGGACGGCCGGATGGCGGTCGTGTTCGCCCAGCTGCGCGCCGACGGCGAGGAGCACGGGGTGCACGCACTGCTCGTGCCGATCCGCGACGAGGCCGGCGACCCCCTGCCCGGGGTGCGGATCGAGGACTGCGGCACCAAGGCCGGGCTCAACGGGGTGGACAACGGCCGGCTGTCCTTCGACGGTGTGCGGGTGCCCCGTACCAACCTGCTCAACCGGTACGGCACCGTGGCGCCCGACGGCACCTATTCCAGCCCCATCCAGAACCCCGGCCGGCGGTTCTTCACCATGCTCGGCACGCTCGTCCGGGGCCGCATCAGCGTGGCCGGGGGCGCGGGCAGCGCCGCCAAGGCCGCGCTGACCATCGCGCTGCGCTACGCCGACACCCGGCGCCAGTTCACCCGGCCCGGCACCGACGGCGCGCCCGAGCAGGAGGTGCGCATCCTCGACTACCTGGCGCACCAGCGCAAGCTGCTGCCCGCACTGGCCCGCACCTACGCCCTGCACTTCGCGCAGGAGGAGCTGGTGACGCGGCTGCACGAGCTGTCGCGGGCGCCGCGCCGCGACGAGCACGCCCAGCGCGAGCTGGAGTCGCGGGCGGCCGGGCTGAAGGCCGTCGCCACCTGGCACGCGACCTCCGTCATCCAGACCTGCCGGGAGGCGTGCGGCGGCGCCGGGTACCTGGCGCAGAACCGCATCCCGCAGCTGAAGGCCGACTCGGACATCTTCACCACGTTCGAGGGCGACAACACGGTCCTGATGCAGCAGCTCACCAAGGGCCTGCTCACCAACTTCCAGGACACGTTCGGCGACCTGGACACGATGGGGCTGGTCCGGTTCATGGCGGGCAAGGTGTTCGAGACGGTGATCGAGCGGACCGCGGCGATCCCGCTGATCGACCGGCTCATCGCGGCCTCCCCCGGGCGCGGGGACGAGTCCGACCTGTACAACCGGGGCTGGCACCTGGAGCTGTTCGAGGACCGGGAGAAGCACATCATCGAGGGGCTCGCCGGCCGGCTGCGCCGCTCCGGGAGGGACGGCGACGCGTTCGAGGTGTTCAACCGCGCCCAGGACCACGTGCTGGCCGCCGGGCGGGCGCACATGGACCGGGTGGTGCTGGAGGCGTTCGTGGCCGGGATCGACCGGTGCGGCGACAAGTCCACGGCCAAGCTGCTGAACCGGGTGTGCGACCTGTACGTGATGTCGGTGATCGAGGAGGACCGGGCCTGGTTCCTGGAGCACGAGCGGCTGTCGACGGGGCGGACCAAGGCGGTCACGCGCGCGGTGGACGACCTGTGCCGGGGGCTGCGGCCGTACGCGGTGCAGCTGGTCAACGCGTTCGGGCTGCGCGACGAGTGGCTGGGGGCGCCGATCGCGCTGGGTGCGGAGCACGCGCGTCAGGGCGACCCGGTCCCGGCCCGCGGATGAGCCCCCGGGGGCGGTCCCGGACGCCGGGGCCGCTCCCGTCGTATAGTAGTCAAAGTTGATCAGCGATCCGGTGCGGAACGGGAAGGGTGTGGCATGTCGGCCATCCGGCTGCTGGTCCTGGGGGCGGTCCGCCTGCACGGGCGGGCGCACGGCTACCAGGTGCGCAACGACCTGGAGTTCTGGGGCGCGCACGAGTGGTCGAACGCCAAGCCGGGCTCGATCTACCACGCGCTGAAGCAGCTGGCCAAGCAGGGCCTGCTCCTCGCACACGAGACGGCCCCCTCGACGGCGGGCGGGCCGCCCCGCACCGAGTACGAGATCACGCCGGCGGGCACCGAGGAGTACTTCTCGCTGCTGCGGCGGGCGCTGTCGTCGCACGACGAGCGCCGGGACATGCTCTCGGCCGGGCTCGGGTTCATGGTGGACCTGCCCCGGCAGGAGGTGGTCGAGCTGCTGGGCGTCCGCGAGGAGGGGCTGAAGAACTGGCAGGACTCGGTCAGCACCCACTACATCCCCGAGGAGCACGCCGACAGCATGGGGCACATCGGCGAGATCATGGACATGTGGCTGGCCGTGGGCCGCGCGGAGTCGGCGTGGACGCGGCGGCTGGTGGAGCGCATCGAGGCGGGCGCGCACTCGTTCGCGGGCGAGGGCGGGAACCCGTACGAGGGCGTGTTCGCCGAGGACCACCCGGAGCTGATGGAGGCCTGGCGCATCGGCGGGTCCTGAGCCCGGCCTGGCGCACCCCGGTCCCCGAGCACGGCGGGGCCCGGCCGGTCCGGAACCGGCCGGGCCGCGCGGGTCCGCGGCGGCCGGGGTCAGCGGGACAGGGACCGGAAGCGCAGCGCGGCCATGGGACAGGCGACCAGGAGCAGCAGCACCGGCCACAGGACCGCCAGGAACAGGGAGTTCTCCGCCGCCCAGGAGGTGCCCGCCGCCCCGGGGTTGCCGAACAGGTCGCGGACCGCGGTGGCGGTCGCCGACATCGGGTTCCACTCGGCGACCGCGCCCAGCCAGCCCGGCATCGCCTCGGGCGAGGCGAAGGCGCTGGAGGTGAAGGCCACCGGCCACACCAGGATCTGCACCGCCATCACCAGTTCCGGCCGCCCCACGACCAGCCCCAGCCAGACGCCGCAGGCCAGCATCGCGGCGCGCAGCAGGAGCAGCAGCCCCACCGCGGCCAGCGCCGCGCCCAGGCTGCCGTGCCAGCGCCAGCCGAGGGCGAACCCGGCGACGAGCACGATGAGCAGGCCCGCGACGGACTCGACGAGGTCGGCGACGCCGCGGCCCACCAGGACGGCGGTGGAGGCCATGGGCAGGGACCGGAACCGGTCCAGCACGCCGCGCTCGAGGTCGCGGGTGACGGCGGTCATGGTGCCCTCCAGGCCGAACGCCATGGTGAGCACCAGCAGGCCCGGGACCAGGAACTCGGTGTAGTCGCCGCCCCCGGCGACGGTCATGCTCCCGCCGAGGAAGAGCGCGAACAGCACCAGCATCATCACCGGGAAGAGCAGTGAGATCACCGGCCCCAGCGGGTTGCGGGCCCAGCGGGCGAACTCCCGGCGGGTCATGGTCCAGGAGTCGGCCGCCCAGCGGGCGGCGTCGCCGAGGCCCTCCTCGCGCATGCGGGCCTCGTGCGGGTCGGTCGTCGTCATGTCCTTCTCCGATCCTCGTCTGCTCCCCGGGCGCGACCCGGGTGTCCGTCCTGCCCGCCGCTCCCCGCCCCGGCCCGCGCGGGCCGGGGCGGGACGGGGGCGGTCACGCGCCGCCCCCGGGTGCGCCGGAGGCGGCGGGAGCGCCCCCGGCCCCCGGAGCGCCGCCCGGGCTCCGGGGGACGGCGGGGTCCCCCGCGGGGGCGGCGGGGGAACCGGTCAGGTGGAGGAAGACCTCGTCCAGCGTGGGACGGCGGATCGCCAGGTCCTCCGCCTCGATCCCCGCGGCGTCCAGCGCCCGGACGGCGCGGGCCAGGGCCCCGCGCCGGTCGGCGACCGGGACGCTGACGCGGCGCGTCCCCTCCCCCGACCCGGCCGACTGGTCAAATTTGACCAGTTGGTCATGGCCGATCACCCCCGCACCCCCGAAGAGACCGCCCAGGACCGCGGCCGCCTCGGCCCGCCGCCCGGGCTCGGCGACCACCACGTCGAGCCGGTCGCCGCCGACCGTCTCCTTGAGCCGGTCGGCGGTCCCCTCGGCGATCACCCGGCCGCCGTCGATCACGCTGATGCGGTCGGCCAGCCGGTCCGCCTCCTCCAGGTACTGGGTGGTGAGCAGGACGGTGGTGCCGCCGCCCACCAGGGAGCGCACCGACTCCCACACCTCGGTGCGCCCGCGCGGGTCCAGGCCGGTGGTCGGCTCGTCCAGGAACAGCACCTCGGGATCGACGATGAGCGAAGCGGCGAGGTCCAGGCGGCGGCGCATACCGCCGCTGTAGGCGGACACCGGGCGCCGCCCGGTGTCCGCCAGGCCGAACCGCTCCAGCAGCGCGCCGGCGCGGGCGGCGGCCCGACGGCCGCCCAGGTGGTACAGGCGGCCGAACAGTTCGAGGTTCTGCCGTCCGGACAGCTCCTCGTCCAGTGCCGCGTGCTGGCCGAGCAGGCCGATCCGGCGGCGGACGTCGCGCGGCCGGGCGGAGACGTCGAGGCCGTCCACCTCCACCCGCCCCTCCTGCACGCGCAGCAGGGTGGCCAGGGTGCGCACCAGGGTGGTCTTGCCCGCCCCGTTGGGTCCGAGGATGGCGTGCACCGTCCCCCGCCCCACGGTCATGTCGAGGCCGTCCAGCGCACGGGTGCCGCCGTAGGTCTTGCGCAGCCCCGCCACCAGAACGGCGGGTTCGCGGTCCTCCATGGTCCCTCCCGGAACGACTGATCAAGTTTGACTACTCGGAGGAGGGTACTTCCCTGCGCACGTCTAGTCAAACTTGATTACAAGAATTCTCCCCCGACCCCCGGCCGGGACCCTCGCCGCCTCAGCCGGACAGCCAGCCCTGGAGGTCCTCCGCGTTGCGGAGCACCTCCCCGACACGGACCCGCTCCTGCTCCGTGAGCCCGATCCCCCGGAGCTCCTCGATCCACCCGCCCATCCGCTCCCGCTCACCGATCGCCACGGACAGCTCGACCAGCGAGGCCAGCGCCATCGCCCGCTCCACGGGCACGGCCTCGGCCCCGTGCCTGCGCAGTCCCGACTTGAGGAAGCGCCAGGCCGCCCGCTCGTCGAGCTTGAAGTCGCGCAGGATGCGGGCCCCGTCCAGCACCTTGGCCAGCCCCTGCAGCGACTCGGAGCCGCCGTACTCCAGCTCCTCGGGTTCGTCGCGCTGGATGAAGATGATCATGTTGCCCGAGGGGTCCATCACCGTGAACCGGCTCGCACCGGGCCGGTAGCGGGTGATCCTGGGCAGTCCGCGGACCGGCACCCTCCCCCTGGCCGCACGCGCGGACGCCACCAGCGCCGCGTGGTAGGCGGCGATGTCGTCGACCATGACCAGGCAGCCGCCGCTCTCCTCCCGGGCGGGGTCGAGCCCCCCGGGCGCCCGGCCGTAGTGCAGGTGGACGCCCGACCAGCGGAAGGCGAGGTAGAGATAGGGCCGGGTCTGCCGGTAGGTCACCTCGAATCCGAGGGAGAGGAAGAAGTCCAGCGTCTCCTCCGCCGAGGCGCACGGCAGCACCGGCACCACCGCCTCGTTGGCCCGCACCCCCGGCGGTGCGCCCGGCGGCCGCGCCGCGCCCCCGTCCGCGCCCCGCTCGCCCCCGCCGACCCCTGCACCCACGGCCCCTCCTTCGCCACACCGCCGACCGGGGGCCTGCAGCCCTCCGGCCCCGGACCCCGATGGAGTGGTCAAGTTTGACCAGTGGGACGACCCTAGCCCGCCCGCGGCCACTGATCAAGTTTGACCAGCGCGCCCCTGGACTCCGCCGCGCCCCACCCGCCCGGCCCGAACCCCGCTTCCGCACTTCCCCCGGCACCTGTGACCCACCTAACATGAAGAGCATTCATGTTAGGCAGGTGATCCGTGCGCACACCCCCCGCGCCTCCGCCCCCCGAACCCCCCGGGCCGCCTCCCGGCCCCACCGCCCCGGCCCCCACCCTCCCCGAAGCCCTCGCCGAGCCCACCGCCCCCGTCGGCGCGCTCTGGGTGGCCGGGATCAGCCTGGCCAACCTCGGCATGTGGATGGCGTTCTTCGGGCCCCTCCAGGTGCTCCTCCCCGAGCAGGTCGGCGCCATCGCCCCTGAGGGCAAGGAGAGCGCCCTGGCCTGGGTCACCGGTGTCGGCGCCCTCGTGGCCACCCTCGGCACCCCGCTGGCCGGGGCCCTGTCCGACCGCACCACCGGCCCTCTGGGCCGGCGCCGGCCCTGGGTGCTGCTCGGCGCCGTCCTGGGCGCCGCCGGCCTGATCGCCCTGGGCCGCCAGGAGACCGTCGTCGGCGTGCTCGTCGGCTGGTCCCTCGTCCAGGCCGCCCTGTCCCTGCTGAACGCGACCCTGCTGGCCGCCGTCCCGGACCGCGTCCCGGTCCGCCAGCGCGGCGCGGTCTCCGGCTGGGTCGGCATCCCCCAGTCGGCGGGCGTGGTGATCGCCGTGGTGCTGGTGACCGTGGTCGTCACCCGCGTCGCTCCGGGCTACACGCTCATCGGCGTGCTCCTCATCGCCTGCGCCCTGCCGTTCGCGCTGCTGTCCCCGGACCCGCCGCTGCCGCGAGGGGCCCGCCCGCCCTGGCGCGGTCTCCTCGGCGGCTTCCGGATCCCGCTGCGCCGCCACCCGGACTTCGGCTGGGCCTGGCTGACCCGGTTCCTCATGCAGACCGGCAACGCGATGTTCACCCTGTACCTGCTGTACTTCCTGCGCGACGGCATCGGCTACGAGCGGCTCTTCCCCGGCTCCTCGGCCACCGACGGCCTGCTCCTGCTCATCCTGGTCTACACGGCCGCGGTGGTGGCGACCACGGTGGTCGCGGGCGTGCTCTCCGACCGCTGGGGGCGGCGGCGAGGCCCGGTGTGCCTGTCGGGGGTGGTGTGCGCGATCCCGGCGTTCCTGGTGGCGCTGTTCCCGACCTGGCCGGTGACGGTCGCGGGCGCGGTGGTGCTGGGCGTCGGGTTCGGCATCTACCTGTCGGTGGACAACGCCCTGGTCACCGAGGTCCTCCCCGAGGCGCGGGGGCGCGCCAAGGACCTGGGGATCGTGAACATCGCCAGTGCCGGGCCGCAGGTGCTCGCCCCGGCGCTGGCCGGCCCGATCGTGGTCCACCTGGGCGGTTACCCGGTCCTGTACACGGTCTGCGGCCTCCTGACACTCCTGGGCGCCGTCCTGGTGTGGCGCATCAAGGGGGTGGCCTGAACCCGGCCCCGCCGCACCCCGTCCCGTACCCCGATCCCGTCCTCCCCGGCCGGACCCGCGGCCCGGAGGGCACTCACGCACGAAAGGCGGATCCTCATGTCGTCACCGTTCCTGTGGGGCGTGGCCTCGGCCGCGTTCCAGGTGGAGGGCGCCCTGGCCGAGGACGGGCGCGCCCCGTCCGTCTGGGACACCTTCGCCGCCCGCCCGGGCGCCGTCCGCGACGGGCACAGCCCCGCCGTGGCCTGCGACCACTACCACCGCTGGCCGCAGGACGTGGACCTGCTCGACCGGCTGGGCGTGAACGCCTACCGCTTCTCGATCGCCTGGCCGCGGGTGGTCCCGCAGGGCGCCGGACCGGTGAACAAGGCGGGCCTGGACTTCTACGACCGGCTGGTGGACGCCCTCCTGGAGCGGGGCATCACCCCGTTCCCCACGCTGTTCCACTGGGACCTGCCCCAGGCCCTGGAGGACGCGGGCGGCTGGACGTCCCGGGACACCGCGCGGGCCTTCGCCGACTACGCGGCGGTGGCCGCCGACCGCCTGGGCGACCGGGTGCCGCGGTGGATCACCCTGAACGAGCCGGTGGTCCACATGGCCTACGGGCACGCGTTCGGGATCCACGCCCCGGGCCGGACGCTGGAAGTACCCGAGGTGCTGCGGGTGGCGCACCACCTGCTGCTCGCCCACGGCCTGGCCGCGGCGGAGCTGCGCTCGCGGGGGCTGGAGGCCCTGCTGACCAACAACCTGACGCCGGTGCGCACCCCGGAGGAGCCCACCGGCGCCGACCTCGCGGCGGGGGCGGCCTACGACGCCCTGCACAACCGGCTGTTCACCGAACCGGTGCTGCTGGGCACCTACCCGGACCTGTCGGCGTTCGACGCCGCCGAGGTGCCGGGGGTGCGCGAGGGTGACCTGGCGGCCATCGCGGGCAGCGCCGACGGGATCGGCGTCAACTACTACAACCCGAGCCTGGTCCTGGCCCCCGAGGAGGGGAGCGGGCTGCCGTTCGCACTGGGCGAGATCACGGGGGTCCCGACGACGGCGTTCGGGTGGCCGGTGGTCCCGGAGGGGCTGACCGAGACCCTGGTGGGCCTCTCCGAACGGTACGGGGAGGCGCTGCCGCCGCTGTACGTCACCGAGAACGGGTGCTCGTGCGAGGACGCGGTGGCGGACGGCCGGGTGGCCGACCCCGAGCGCGTCGCCTACCTGGAGTCGCACATCGCCGCAGTGGACGCGGCCCGCGCGCGGGGCGCGGACGTTCGCGGCTACTTCGTGTGGACGCTCACCGACAACTTCGAGTGGGCACAGGGCTACCACCAGCGGTTCGGGCTGGTGCACGTGGACCACACCACCCAGGTCCGCACGCCCAAGGACTCCTTCGCCCGCTACCGCGACATCATCGCCGCGCGCACCGGGGGGCCCGGCCCCACCGCCTGACCGCCGGGCGCGCACCCCGCGTCTCCGGGCCCCGCCCCCTCCTCGCCGGGGTCCGCCGCCGACCGCGGAGCGGCACCGCGCTCCCCGCGCGTTGTGCAGCGCGTCCCCCGGAGCACGCCCGCGGCCGGGCGGGCCGCCGCTCCGGGCGTCCCGACCCCGGACGCCCGGGGCGGCACGGCCACCGCACGGCACGCCCGTCCGAAGGGGCGGTCGCGGTCCCGGACTACTCGGCGACGGCGTCCAGCGGGCCGCTGTCGAACCGCTCGGGAGCCTGCTCGCCGCGCTGCCGGGCGGGCTCCCACCACCACCAGTGCGTCTGCGGCACCCAGGCGGGCACCTCCTCGCCGGCGGCGGAGACCGCGGTCCCGGCCACCGCCTCCAGTGCCTCGTCGATGCGCACCACGGCCTCCAGGTCCTCCTGGCGCAGGAACTCGCGCCAGGGCACGAACTCCTCGGCGAGGATCTGGAGCATCGACCGGCGCCAGCAGGCGGGCCGGTACCCCTCGTAGCGGCCGTTCTCGGCGGCGGTCTGGCTGCGCACCACGTACAGGCCGAGCCGGTCGGGGTTGTTGCCGCCGACCAGCAGTTCGGAGAGGGTGGCGGTGAACTCGCGGCCCGCCGGGGACTGCCGCTCCGCACGGGTGGTCGCCCGGTAGAGGTCGAACAGCGCGGCGAACGCCTCGTCCATGAGCGCGTCCCGGTCCCTGCGGCGCGCGGCGCTCTCGGCGAAGGCGTCCAGCGCATTCCTGGCCAGGGTGGGGATGTCCCTGCCCGCGTCCGCACTCACCTGTCCACCGCCTTTTCCTGTTGTGGGAACGAAGCCTTCGGGGGATGTTCCGGCACGGTCGGTGACGACCGGGCTTTCGATCATAAACACCGCTTTCGGGGCTCCGCCATCGCGGGCGGCCACGGGACGAGGCCTCATCCGGCCAGCACCGCGTCGAGCATCCCCGCCCACTGGCGGACGATGCGTCTGCGACGTGCGGTGTCGTCGGTGAGGAGGTTGGCCAGGCCCAGGCCGCGGGCCAGGTCGAGGGTGGCCTGGACGGCCTCGCGCACACCGGGCCGCGACTCGTCCGCCCCCAGCAGTTCCACGGCCGCCCGGTGCAACTCGCGCCCCACGTGCTCCTCCATCGGGATGACGCTCTCGCGCAGGGCCGGGTCGCTGGCGGCGGCCGCCCACAGCTGCAGCGCGGCGCGGAAGTCGTCGCCGGTGAAGGCGTCCACGGCCAGCTGCACCACGGCCTCGGTGCGCCCGGGGCCCTCGGGGACCCCGGCGGTGCGGCGGCGCAGCTCCGCACCCCGGCTGTCGAGGATGTGCCGCATGACCGCGAGGAACAGGTCCTCGCGGGTCGGGAAGTGGTGCTGTGCGGCACCCCGGGACACCCCGGCCGCCTCGGCGACCGCTCCGACGGTGGCCCCGGCCACGCCGTGCCCGGCCAGCCGGCCCACGGCCGCCTCCAGCAGCCGGGCGCGGGTGGCCCGGCTGCGCTCCTGCCTGGGTTCGCGCTCCGCTGCGGTCCCCACCCTCGCCCCCTCGCTCCACCGCCGTGCGGGCGCCCGCACGCCGGGCGCCCGCACGGTCCGAATCAGTACGACCTGGGCAGGCCCAGGGACTGCTGTGCCACGTAGTTGAGGACCATCTCCCGGCTGACCGGCGCGATCCGCGCCAGCCGGGCGCTGGCGATCGCCGAGCCCAGACCGTACTCACTGGCCAGGCCGTTGCCGCCGAGGGTCTGCACGGCCTGGTCGATGGCCCGCACGCACGCCTCCGCCGCAGCGTACTTGGCCATGTTGGCCGCCTCGCCCGCCCCCGCGTCGTCGCCGGAATCGTAACGGAATGCGGCGTGCTGGGTCATCAGCCGGGCCTGTTCCAGTTCGATCTTCACCTGGGCCAGCGGGTGGGCCAGGCCCTGGTGGGCGCCGATGGGGGTGTCCCGCCACACGGTGCGCTCCTTGGCGTAGGCGACGGCCCTGTCCAGGGCGTGCCGGGCGCTGCCGGAGGCCAGGGAGGCGGCCATGATGCGCTCGGGGTTGAGCCCGGCGAACAGCTGCAGGAGCCCGGCCTCGGGGTCGCCGACCAGGGCGTCGGCGGGCAGCCGGACGTCGTCGAGGAAGAGCTGGTACTGGTGGTCGGGGCTGACCAGGTCCATCTCGATGCGGTGCTTCTCGAACCCGGGGGTGTCGGTGGGCACGACGAACAGGGCGGCGGAGAGCCTGCCGGTGTCCTCGTCCTGGACTCGGCCGACGACCAGGACGGCGTCGGCGACGTCCACCCCGGAGATGAAGGTCTTGCGGCCGTTGAGGACCCACCCGTCCCCTTCGCGGCGGCCGGTGGTGGTGATCCGGTGGGAGTTGGACCCGGCGTCGGGCTCGGTGATGGCGAAGGCCATGATGGTCTCGCCGGCGGCCAGCCCGGGGAGCCAGCGCGCGCGCTGGCCGGGGGTGCCGAAGCGGGACAGGACGGTGCCGCAGATGGCCGGGGAGACGACCATCATGAGGGTGGGGCACCCGGCGGCGGCGAGCTCCTCCAGGACCGCGGCCAGGTCGCCGATGCCTCCGCCCCCGCCGCCGTACTCCTCGGGGAGGTTGACGCCGAGGTAGCCGAGTTCACCCGCCGCGCGCCACAGTTCGGTGAGGTAGGCGTCCTCCCTGGCCCTGGCCCGGTAGTACGCGGACCCGTAGTCGGCGGCGAACGCGGAGACGGCGGCCCGCAGCTCCACGCGCTCTGGGGGTTCGTTGAAGATCATGGCCCCGCTCATCGGTCGTCCTGCCCTTCGTAGTCGAGTACGGCGAGGGGTGTCCCGGCGGCGACCCGCCGGCCCTCGGCGACGGGGATCTCCCGGACTGCGCCGGCGGCGGGCGCGGTGATGCGGTGCTCCATCTTCATGGCCTCCAGGCGCAGCAGGGTCTGCCCGGCGCGGACCCGCTCCCCCACGGCGACGTCGACGGAGGTGACGGTGCCCGGCATGGGCGCGGGCAGCGCCCCGGGGTCGACCGCGGCCTCGGGGGCGGGGAGGGGGTCGACGGGGGTGAGGGACACCGACCCGTGCGGGGTCTCGACGTGGACCCGGTCGCCCGCGGTGTGGACGGTGAAGGCGCGGGCCGCCCCGTCCGCCTCCAGGACGACCCGGTCGGCCGCGACCGAGCGGACGCGGGTGCCGGGACGCTCGGGGACGGGGGCCCCGCGAACGGTCCGGTGGGCCGCGGCGACCTCGCGCCCGCCCTCGGTGGTGTAGCGGCGCACGTGCGCCTGGGAGGGGAGGTTGCGCCAGTACGCGGGGATCCCGGAGGGCAGGGGGCCGCGGCCGCGGGCGGCCTCCGCGGAGGCCAGGGCGGCGGCGAGCGCGGCGAGCTCCTCGGTGTCAGGGGCCGCCAGGGGGGTGGCCAGCGCGGTGAGGCGGTCCCCGGTGAGGAATCCGGTGTGCAGTTCCCAGGGCCGGGCGTCGGCCCCGGCGAACACGGGGTGGCGCAGGGCCCGCACGAGCAGGTCGCGGTTGGTGCCGACCCCGTGGACGCGGGCCCCGGCCAGGGCGGCGGACAGGCGGCGCAGGGCGTCGCGGCGGTCGCGGCCGTGGGCGACGACCTTGGCGAGCATGGGGTCGAAGTCGGTACCGACCGTGTCACCGGCCTCCACGCCGGAGTCCAGGCGCACCCCGAACCCGGCGGGCGGCGCGAACCGGGCGGTGGCGGCGGGGACGTCGAAGGCGGTGAGCACGCCGGTGCGGGGCCGCCAGTCCCCGCGCGGGTCCTCGGCGTAGAGCCGGGCCTCCACGGCGTGGCCGGCGGGCGCGGGCGGGCCGCCGGCGGGCAGCGGCTCGCCCTCGGCGATGCGGATCTGCCATTCGACCAGGTCCAGGCCGGTGACGCACTCGGTGACGGGGTGCTCGACCTGGAGCCGGGTGTTCATCTCCAGGAAGACGGGGGCGCCGAACGCGTTCCCCTCCTCTCCGGCGGGCGGGCGGACGGGGACGAGGAACTCGGCGGTCCCGGCGCCGACGTAGCCGATGGCGCGGGCCATGCCGCGGGCCGCCTCGTGCAGGTCGCGCCGTACCTCCTCGGGCAGTCCCGGGGCGGGGGCCTCCTCGATCACCTTCTGGTGGCGGCGCTGCACGGAGCAGTCGCGCTCGCCGACCGCCCACACGGTGCCGTGGGAGTCGGCGAGGATCTGCACCTCGATATGGCGGCCGTGTTCCACGTAGGGCTCGCAGAACACGGCGGGGTCCCCGAACGCGGCGGCGGCCTCGGCGCGGGCGGCCGCCGCCCGGCCGGGCAGCTCGGCGAGGTCGCGGACCACGCGCATGCCCCGGCCGCCGCCCCCGGCCGACGCCTTGACCAGGACGGGCAGGTCCTCGGCGCGTACGTCCTCGGGGTCCAGCGCGGCGGAGACGGGGACTCCGGCGGCGCGGGCGGTCTCCTTGGCCCGGGTCTTGGAGCCCATGGCCTCGATGGCGTCGGCGCCGGGGCCCACCCAGGTGAGTCCGGCGGCGGTGACGGCACGGGCCAGGGCGGGGTTCTCGGAGAGGAAGCCGTAGCCGGGGTGCACGGCGTCGGCCCCGGCGGTGCGGGCCGCGGCCACGACGGCGTCGGCGTCGAGGTAGGCGTCGACGGGGCCGCCCCCGGTGGGGACGGGGAGGGCGACGGCGGTGTCGGCCTCGGCGACGTGGGCGGCCGCCTCCTCCCCGGGGGCGTGCACGGCGACGGTGCCGATGCCCAGGGTGCGGCAGGTGCGCATGACGCGGCGGGCGATCTCGCCGCGGTTGGCGACCAGCAGGACGGCGACGGGTCGGGGGTGCTCGGGTGGGGTGGTGGTCACGGGTGCCCTCACATTCGGAAGACGCCGAAGCGGTCGGTGCCGCGCACCGGGGCGTTGTGGGCGAAGGACAGGCACAGTCCCAGGACGGTGCGGGTGTCGCGGGGGTCGATGACGCCGTCGTCGTAGACCCGCCCGGACAGGAACAGCGGCAGGGACTCGGCCTCAATCTGCTCCTCGACCATCCGGCGGACGAGGGCGTCCTGTTCCTCGTCGTAGGGCGCCCCCCTGCGGGCGGCGGACTGCCGGGCGACGATGGACAGCACCTCGGCGAGCTGGCGGGGGCCCATGACGGCGGAGCGGGCGCTGGGCCAGGCGAACAGGAACCTTGGGTCGTAGGCGCGCCCGCACATGCCGTAGTGGCCGGCCCCGTAGGACGCGCCGACCAGGACCGAGAAGTGGGGGACGGTGCTGTTGGAGACGGCGTTGATCATCATCGAGCCGTGCTTGATGATGCCGCCCTGCTCGTACTCGCGGCCGACCATGTAGCCGGTGGTGTTGTGCAGGAACACCAGAGGGGTGTCGGAGCGGTTGGCGAGCTGGATGAACTGGGCGGCCTTGTGGGCCTCGGCGCTGAACAGCACGCCGTTGTCGTTGGCGAGGATGCCGACGGGGTACCCGTGCAGGTCGGCCCAGCCGGTGACGAGGCCGCTGCCGTAGGCGGGCTTGAACTCGTCGAACTCCGAGCCGTCGACGATGCGGGCGATGATCTCGCGGGGGTCGACGGGGACCTTGAGGTCGGGCGGCATGACGCCGAGGAGGTCCTCCGCGGGGTGGAGGGGCTCGCGGGCGCCGGGGGCGGGCGCGGGCCCCGCCTTGCGGTGGCCGAGCCGGGCGACGATGCGGCGGCCGATGCGCAGGGCGTCGTGCTCGTCCTCGGCGAGGTGGTCGGCCAGGCCGGACACCTCGGCGTGCATGCGGGCCCCGCCCAGCGACTCGTCGTCGCTCTCCTCACCGGTCGCGGCCTTGACCAGGGGCGGGCCGCCGAGGAACACCTTGGCCCGGTCGCGGACCATGACGACGTGGTCGCTCATGCCGGGGATGTAGGCGCCGCCCGCGGTGGAGTTGCCGAACACCAGGGCGACCGTGGGGACGCCGTCGGCGGACAGCCGGGTGAGGTCGCGGAAGGTGCGCCCGCCGGGGACGAAGATCTCCTTCTGGGAGGGCAGGTCGGCGCCGCCGGACTCCACGAGGCTGATCATCGGCATCCGGTTCTGCGCGGCGATCTCCCCGGCCCGGTGGGACTTCCTGAGGGTCCAGGGGTTGCTGGCGCCGCCCCTGACGGTGGGGTCGTTGGCGACGATGACGCACTCGACGCCCGAGACCACGCCGACACCGGTGATGAGGGAGGCGCCGACGGTGTACTCGCTGCCCCAGCCGGCCAGGGGCGACAGCTCGAGGAAGGGCGAGCCCTCGTCGAGGAGGAGTTCGACGCGCTCGCGGGCGGTGAGCTTGCCCCGGGAGCGGTGGCGTTCGACGTACTTGTCGCCGCCCCCGGCCAGGGCCTTGGCGTGTTCGGCGTCGATCTCGGCGAGTGCGCCGAGCATGGCGTCCCGGGCCAGGGCGAACTCAGGGGAGCCGGTGTCGATCCGGCTGCCGAGCACGGTCACGGTCGGTCCTCCCGGCGCATGTCCGCGTGGTCGGAACCGGCCGCTCCGCCTTCGCGCGTGTTCCGGCGGCCGCGTCCGGTCGGTGCGGCGTTCTCGGCGGGGGCGGTCACGGGCGGACCTCCGGGTCGGAAGGGGCCGGGGCGGGCAGCAGGGACACCGGCAGCGGCAGGCGCCGGGCCCGCAGCCACTCCCCCAGGCCCTTGGCCTGCGGGTCGAGTCCCTCGCGGCGGGCGGTGCCGGGGGCGAGCATGCCCTCGATCCAGAAGTTGGCGGCGCGCAGTCCGGGCAGCAGGTGGCGGGTGACCTCGAGACCGGCGGTCTCGGGGAGCAGTTCGCGGAGCAGGTCGACGGTGAGCCGGTGGGCGAGCCAGCGCCAGCCCCCGTCGTCGCGGGCCCACACCCCGAGGTTGGCGTCGGAGCCCTTGTCGCCGCTGCGGGCGCCCAGCACCAGGCCCAGCGGCGCCTCGCGCACCGGGCCCTCGGGCGGGGGCGGCGGCAGCGGGGGCTCGGGGACCTCCGCCAGCGCGCGGGTGGCCTCGGGCGGTGCGATGACCAGGCGGTCGCCGTCGGGCAGGATCACGGTGTGCTCCACCTCGGCGGCGGGCACGAAGGCGTGGCTCGCGATCACCCCGTCGGGGCGGGCGTCGCGCGGCGGGGCGGTGAGGTGGAACCCGGCGTAGCCCGACAGCGCGAGTTCCACGGCGGCGGCGCCGAAGGGGCGGCCGACGACCGAGGGGTCGTGGTCGCGGGCGGTGACGCGCAGGCGGGCGGTGGCCGCGTCCTGTGTGTCGCCGTGGGGGTCGGCGGCGGGGATGTACTCGAAGCGCAGCTCCTCGGGGCGGCGCCGGGCCAGGGCGGCGCGCAGCTGGCGTTCGGCCAGGGCGGCCTTGGCCTCGGCGTCCAGGCCGGTGATGAGCAGGTCGACCTCGTTGCGGAACCCGGTGAGGCCGGTGAGGCCGACCTTGAGGTCGGGCGGCGGGGCCTCCCCGCGGACCCCGGACAGGAGCACCCGGTCGGGGCCCTGCTGCTCGAGGCGGACGGTGTCCAGGCGGGCGGTGACGTCGGGGCCGGGGTAGCGGGCTCCGGCGATCTCGTACACCAGCTGGGCGGTGACGGTGCCGGTGGTGACGGCGCCGCCGGTACCGGGGTGTTTGGTGATGACCGCGGAGCCGTCGGCGCGGATCTCGGCGAGGGGGAAGCCGGGCCGGTCCAGGTCGTACCCCTCGCGCAGCAGCTCGTCGGCGAAGGCGTAGTTGCCGCCGGTGGCCTGGGCACCGCACTCGATGACGTGCCCGGCGACGGTGGCCCCGGCCAGGGCGTCGAGGTCGTCGCGGGTCCAGCCGAAGTGGGAGATGGCGGGACCGACGGCGAGGGAGGCGTCGGTGACCCGGCCGGTGACGACGATGTCGGCCCCGGCGTCCAGGCAGGCGGCGATGCCGAAGGCGCCCAGGTAGGCGTTGGCGGTGAGGGGTCCGTCCAGGCCGAGCTCCTCGGCGCGGTGCAGCAGGTCGTCGCCGGTGACGTAGGCGATGCGGGGGTCGAAGCCGAGGGATTCGGCGAGTTCGGTGAGCCGGTCCGCCAGGCCCTGGGGGTTGAGGCCGCCCGCGTTGGCGACGACCTTGATGCGGCGCTCCATGATGAGGCCGAGGCTGTCGCGCATCTGCCGGAGGAAGGTCCTGGCGTAGCCGCGCGAGGGGTCGGCGAGCTGGTCCCGTCCGAGGATGGCCATGGTGAGCTCGGCCAGGTAGTCACCGGTGAGGACGTCGACCGGTCCTTCGGTGAGCATCTCGTGGACGGCGCCGAAGCGGTCTCCGTAGAAGCCGGAGGCGTTGCCGACCCACAGCGGGGGCGTATCGGTCATGGTGACGAGAGTGACACCGGACACATGAAAAAACAAGCACTCGTGATTGTTTTTGTATGGAAAGCGCCTTTCATCACCATATGGCCGGAACCGGCCACGGAGCGTGGGTTACCGGCCTCGGGAAACCGGGGAACGGGCGGATATTTTGTCCGGATGAGCACCTCCGAGAACACCACCCCCACCGACGACACCACCCCCGACGGCACCGCCGCGGAGGAGGCCGGGGCCGCGAGCCCTCCGGCCGCCGAGACCGCGGACGCCTTCCTGGAGGGGGGCCGCGGGGCGGGAACGCCCGGCGTGCTGTCCGCCGAGACCTTCGCCCTGGCCTCCCTGCTCCTGCTCACACCGGTGGCGACCGGGCAGCGCCTGTTCGAGCTCTTCGGCCGGTTCGCCTTCACCGACGTCGCCCTGGACACCGAAGGGCACCTCGCCGCGGTCAACGCCGACCTGCTGGCCTACGGCGGGCTCAGCGTGCTGACCGTGCTGGCGGCGTCGCTGTCCCTGTTCCTGGGCCGGGCGGCCACCCGCGCCTGGGCGCGCTGGCTGGCCTCGGCGACGGTGCTGGCGGGCGGCGTGTTCGTCGTCCTGTCCATCGTCACCTACGCCGTCGCGGCGGGGAGGATATGAGCGGTTCTCCGGGGCATCGGGCTGCTAGAATCCGGCACTTCTTAACAAACAAGGCATAAGCCACGTAACGGCAGCGCCTCCCCCGCCCCGGAGAACACGCGTGACATCCCCCTTCCCCCCGCCCGAGCACCCCCTCCCGTCCGCCCGGCAGGCGCCGGACCGGCGCCCCCTGGTCATCGGCGCCGTCGCCCTGACCGTCGTCCTCATGGGCGCCGCGGCCGGTGCGGCGTACTGGCTGCGCACCCCGTCCGTCGGCGACCCCCTGGCGGTCTCCCCCGAGCCCCTGGCCCTGGGCCTCTTCTCCGCCGAGGGCAGCACGGCGTCCAAGCAGGAGGCGATCGCACTCGCCCTGGAGGAGATCAACGCGGTCGGCGGTGTGCTCGGCCACGAGGTCGCCGCCCCGGTCGCCGCGAGCGACGCCTCGTCCCTGCTGGCCGAGGACCTCCACGCGGTCCTGGGCTCCCAGCCGGTCGGCGCCGACGTCCTGCTTCCGGGGGTGATCGAGGCGGGCGACCTGTACTGCGGCAACGCCGAGCCCTACACCGCCACCCCGGAGTTCGGGGAGGGCCTGTACTTCTCCGCGATCCCGGGCCAGGACCAGATGGTGCGGGCCCTGACCCGGGTGATGGCCGAGGACGGACGCGAGAAGATCGCGGTGCCCTACACCCCGGACACCGAGCTCTGGCTGGACACCATCACCGCCGAGGCGGAGGTCCACGGCATGGAGGTCATCGGAATCGAGGCGCTGTACGCCCTGGTGGACCCGATGACGTTCCAGGGCTCCGAGACGGAGGCCGCGGAGCTGATCGAGGGCGGCGTGGACGCCGCCGTCAACCTGGACGGGGTGGTCTCCGAGAGCGTCACCGACGCACTGGTGAACCAGGGGCTCCCTGCCGAGGGCCTGTACATCGCCGAGATGCCCCTCCTGTCGGCCTCGCCCGGGTCCCCGGACACCCACGGCCCGGCGGGAGCGACGGTGGTCCGGCACCACGAGGGCGACGGGGGCTTTCCGGAGATCGGCTTCGACTCCACGGAATCGGGGGACCTCTCCGCCTCCGCGCAGTTCGGCGGGGTGACGGCCGCCCTCTACGACTGCGTCAACCTCATCGCCCTGGCCGCCGAGGCCGCGGGCTCGGTCGAGCCCGCCGAGATCGCCGCCCGCCTGCCCGCCGTCAGCGAGGGCGGCCGTGAGTGCGGCGAGTACGCGGACTGCCTGGCCCGGGTCCGCGCCGGGCAGGACATCGCCTACGTCGGCCCCCGCGGACCGCTCACCTGGGACGCCACCAACCGCCTGGTGGACGTGCCCTTCGAGGTCGTCCGCCTGCACGGCGAGGGCGAGCCCGTGGACACCGAGGTCCGCACCTTCTCCCTCGGCTCCTGACACCGCCCCGCGGATGCGACGGTGATCGGGGTCCTCCACCCGGGGACGCCCAGCGGTTCCGCCCGAGCCTGCGGGTCGGGCGGGTCCAGGGCGTCACGGACCCCGACGGGGCGGCCGTGTACGGGATGACCCGGGCTCCCGACGGCCGGGCCGCCTGGCGGTACGGGGAAGAGGTCGAACCGGGGACCGTTCACGTCATCCGGTACCGGGTCGGCCGGCACGGGATCTTCGAACCGGGCCCGCCATGAAGCGCGGGGCGGCCGCCGGGAGTCCGGCGGCCGCCCCGCGGCGTGTTCGGTGTACGGTGCGCCGGCGGTCAGGCGATGCGGTCGATGACGATCGGGCCCGGCTCGAAGACGCCGTCCGGGTCGATGTCGAACGCGCCCTCCAGGGCGGCAGCGCCGCGCTCGAACCGCTCGGGCTCGTCCGCGTGCAGGGTGAACAGCGGCTCGCCCGCCGCGACGGTCTCGCCCGGCTTGGCGTGCAGGGTCACGCCCGCCCCGAAGGACACCGCGTCCTCCTTGCGGGCCCGGCCCGCGCCCAGCCGCCAGGCGGCCAGGCCCACCTGGTAGGCGTCCAGGCGGGTGACCACGCCCGAGGCCGGGGCGAGTACCGTGCGGCGCTCGGCGGCCTGCGGCAGCGGCGCGTCCGGGTCGCCGCCCTGCGCGCGGATCAGCCGCTTCCAGGACTCCAGCGCGCTGCCGTCCTTGAGCGCCTCGGCCGGGTCCTTGACACCGCCCTCGCCCGGGGTGAGCCCCGCGGCGGCGAGCATCTCCCGGGCCAGGGCCACGGTCAGCTCCACCACGTCGGCCGGGCCGCCGCCGGAGAGCACCTCCACGGATTCGGCGACCTCCAGGGCGTTGCCCACCCGGCGGCCCAGCGGCACGGACATGTCCGTGATGAGCGCGACCGTGCGCACGCCGTGGTCGGTGCCGATGCCCACCATGGTGCGGGCCAGCTCGCGGGCGGACGCGACGTCCTTCATGAACGCCCCCGAGCCCGCCTTGACGTCCAGCACCAGGGCGCCGGTGCCCTCGGCGAGCTTCTTGCTCATGATGGAGGCCGAGATCAGCGGGATCGACTCCACTGTCCCGGTGACGTCGCGCAGCGCGTAAAGCTTGCGGTCGGCCGGGGCCAGGCCCTCTCCGGCCGCGCAGATCACCCCGCCGGTGTCGGCGAGCACCGCGCGCATCTCGCCGGTGCTCAGCGACGCCCGCCAGCCGGGGATGGACTCCAGCTTGTCCAGGGTGCCGCCGGTGTGCCCCAGGCCGCGGCCGGAGAGCTGGGGCACCGCCGCGCCGCAGGCGGCGACGGTGGGCGTGAGCGGCAGGGTGATCTTGTCGCCGACCCCGCCGGTGGAGTGCTTGTCGGTGGTGGGCCGGTCCAGGTCGGAGAAGTCGAGCCGCTCACCCGAGGCCAGCATCGCCTCGGTCCACCGGGCCACCTCCGCGCGGTTCATACCGCGCAGGAAGATCGCCATGGCCAGCGCCGACATCTGCTCCTCGGCGACCGCGCCGCGGGTGTAGGCGTCGATCACCCAGTCGATCTGCTCCGGGGTGAGCTCTCCCCCGTCGCGCTTGGCGCGGATGACCTCGATGACGTCCATGAAGTGCGTCCCTTCCGGGAGAAAAACGGGTCTCCCCGGCCGCCGCCGTGCGGGCGGCGACCGGGGAGAGGGATGTGACTGCTGTTCTCTTGTTCAGGCGAGGCTGTGCGGTCCGAACGCCTGCGGCAGGACCCGGTCCATGGTGAGGACCCCCTCGGGGGTGTCCACCAGCAGGTCCGGCCCGCCGTGCTCGTACAGCAGCTGGCGGCAGCGCCCGCACGGCATGAGGGTCTCCCCCCGCCCGTCCACGCAGGCGAACGCGACCAGGCGGCCGCCCCCGCTCGCGTGCAGCGCGCTGACCAGCCCGCACTCGGCGCACAGCCCCACCCCGTAGGAGGCGTTCTCCACGTTGCAGCCGCTGACGGTGCGGCCGTCGTCGACCAGCGCCGCGGCGCCCACCGGGTACCGCGAGTACGGCGCGTAGGCGTGGGCCATGGCCTCTCTGGCAGCGGTGCGCAGCGCCTCCCAGTCGACGCTCTCGGGATCGACGGCGCTCATGACCGGCTCGCCCTCCACTGCTTGCCGACCCCGGCGGGCGGCCTCAGCCGCTGGGAGGCCAGCGACAGCACCAGCAGGGTCGCGATGTGCGGGCTGTAGGTGGCCAGCTCGCGGGGCAGCGAATCGGTGGTGAAGTACCAGACCAGCAGCAGCACGGCCGCGATCACGCCGGCGATCGCCAGGCCCTTGCGGTCCTGGCGGACCTGCCACAGGGCCGTGAGCAGCAGCACCACGGCCAGCAGGAGCAGCAGGGCGTGGACGGCCGCGCCGCCGCCGCGGATCTGGAGTGCGTCGGTGTACCCGAACAGTCCGGCGCCCATGGCCAGGCCGCCCGGCCGCCAGTTGCCGAAGATCATCGCGGCCAGGCCGATGTAGCCGCGGCCGCCGGTCTGCCCCTCCTGGTAGATCTGCGAGGCGACGATGGCGAGGAAGACCCCGCCCATACCCGCCAGGCCGCCGGAGACGACGACCGCGATGTACTTGAAGGTGTAGACGGGCACGCCCAGGGACTCGGCCGCGTCGGGGTTCTCACCGACCGACCGCAGCCGCAGCCCGAACGCGGTCTTCCAGAGCACCAGGTAGGTCACCGGGATCATGAGGATCGCGATGATCGTCAGCGCCGACAGGCGCGTGGTGATCCCGATGACCAGCGACGCCAGGTCGCCGACCACGGGGATCCCGCTGGACGCGACGGGGCCCAGCAGGTCGGCCACACCGGGCAGGCTCAGCTCCGGGAACCGCGGTGTGGTGGGCGACTGCGAGGCGCCCGCCCCCGGCACGTCCGCGTACACCAGGATCGACAGGTAGCGCATCGCGCCGAGCATGAGGATGTTGATCGCCACGCCGGAGACGATGTGGTCGACGGCGAAGGTGACCGTGGCGACGGCGTGCAGCAGGCCGCCCGCCATGCCCGCCAGCACCCCGGCGGCCAGGCCGATCCACGGGCTGTCGGTCGACCACGCGAAGTACGCGCCGAACCAGGTCCCGAGGATCATCATGCCCTCGAGGCCGATGTTGATGATGCCCGCCCGCTCGGCCCACAGACCGCCCAGGGCCGCGAGGGCGATGGGCACCGCGAAGGTGATGGTGGTGCGGACGGTACCCGCGTCGGTGAGCATGTCCTGGCCGGTGATGACCCGCAGGCCCGCCAGGGCCACCAGGACGGCGCCGAACAGGCTGAGCAGGCGCCACACCGACCGGCCGCCGGAGCGGACCGGGGGCTTGGCCACCGGTTCCATCACGTTGAGTTCCTGGCTCACTTCGCCTCCCCGCCGCGGCCGTTCCCGGGGGTGTCGTCCCCGGTCGCGTCACCGCTGTCGGACGCCGTGCCGGTCGGCACGGTCTCCTCGGCGGGCTCGGCGACGGTGGTGCCGAGCTCCCTGCCGATCTGCTGCTGCTGGTAGCGACGGCCCCAGCGGTGGACGACCTCGTAGACCACGACGACCGTGAGGACGATGGTGGCCTGGGCGATGACGGCGATCTCCTGCGGGATGCCGTCGAAGGGCAGGATGCCCGCCGCCTGGTTGAGGAAGGCCCAGAACAGGGCGGCGAAGGCGATGCCCACCGGGTGGTTGCGGCCCAGCAGGGCGATGGCGATGCCGATGAAGCCGATGCCGGTCGGGAAGTCCAGCGCGTAGTAGTGGGAGCTGCCGAGCAGCTGCGGCATGCCCACCAGGCCCGCGACCATGCCCGAGAAGAGCATGGACAGGAACACCATCTTCTTGACGTTGACACCGCTGGCCTCGGCGGCGCTCTGCGACTGGCCCGTGGCCCGCAGCTCGAACCCGAAGCGGGTGCGGTTGAGCATCACCGCGTAGCCGATGCCCACGGCGATCGCCAGGAACACCAGGCCGAAGATCTGCCGCTCCGAGCCGAGGAAGAGGGCCGGGATGCCGGGCACCCAGGAGCCCTCCGGCAGCGGCGGGGTGCCGATGTTGTTGGTGCTGATCTCCACCGCCAGGCGGTCGGTGTTCAGCAGGTAGGCGGTGATGCCGGTGGCGATCGCGTTGAGCATGATCGTCGAGATGACCTCGGACACGCCGCGCGTGACCTTGAGGTAGCCGGCGATGCCGGCCCAGGCGCCGCCCACCGCGACGGCGACCAGGATGATGACGATCTGGCTCAGCACCGGCGGCAGCACCAGCCAGCCGCCGACGGCGGCGGCCAGCAGCGCGGCGAGCCGGTACTGGCCGTCCACGCCGATGTTGAACAGCTTCATCTTGAAGCCGATCGCCACGGCGACGGCGGCCAGGTAGTAGGTGGTGCCGTCGTTGATGATCTGCACCAGGCTGTTGGGCCGGGTGCCGTACTCGATCATCCGGGCGAAGGTGGCGCCCGGGGCGATCCCGCTGAGGAACAGCACCAGGGCGGTGACGGCGACCGCGATGATCCCGGCGGCGAACACCGCGGCGAAGGACAGCGCGAGCATCGCGGACAGGCGGCGGTACAGCAGGAAGGCCGCTCCCGACCCGACGAGCGCGCCGACGGCGGCCGCCACCGGCTCGATCAGGGACAGGTCCAGGAACCAGGCCAGCAGCAGGCCGGAGACCACCGACAGCACCAGGGCGGTGGGGACCACCAGGGTGCGGTGCAGGGTGGTGCCCTCCTCCTTGGCGCCGGCGGCGCCGGTCCGCTCGGCGTCGGGGATCCGGCGGTCGGCCACGACCACGGCGGCGAACGCCAGGACGACGCCGATGGTCAGCGCCGCCCACCACAGCAGCACCGTGTCGAGGGCGACGGTGACGGCCGTGCCCAGCAGGGCGATGAGGAGTCCCGTGGTCAGGGCCCGCGGAAATCCGGGGCGGGTGGTCGTGTCAGTCATGCCACGCCCCCGTTCCGGTCGGCGGTGTCGTCACCGCTGCCACCTTCTGTGCTGTCGGTGCCGCCGTCGCCGCCGAGTCCGGCGCCGGTCATGGCGGAGCCGAGCTGCTCGGGGGTGACGGTGGCCGGATCGGCCTGGGCGACCAGGCGGCCGCGCAGGATGACGTGCAGTGTGTCGGACATGCCGATGAGCTCGTCGAGGTCGGCGGAGATCAGCAGGACCGCGAGCCCTGCGGCACGGGCCTCGCGCAGCTGCTCCCAGATGGCGGACTGGGCGCCGACGTCCACACCCCGGGTGGGGTGGGCGGCGACGAGGAAGCGGGGGCCGCCGCTCATCTCCCGGCCGATGATGAACTTCTGCTGGTTGCCGCCGGAGAGGGCGTCGGCGATGACGTCGATGTTGGGCGTGCGCACGTCGTACTCGGCGACGATGCGCTCGGCGTCGGCGCGCGCCCCGGCCCGGTCGATCCAGGGGCCGCGCACGCTCGGCGGCTTGGTCTGGTGGCCCAGGATGCGGTTCTCCCACAGGGAGGACTCCAGCAGTACGCCGTGGCGGTGCCGGTCCTCCGGGATGTAGCCGACCCCGGCCTCGCGGATCTTCAGGGTGTGCCAGCCGGTGATGTCCTCCCCGCCCAGGAGGATGCGGCCCGAGGCGAGCGGGCGCATGCCCATGACGGCCTCGATGAGCTCGGACTGGCCGTTGCCCTCCACGCCGGCGATACCGACGATCTCGCCCTCGCGGATGTCGAGGGTGACGCCGTCGACGACGGCGCGGCCGTCGGCGGCCCGGACGGTGGCCCCGTCCAGGGACAGGACCACCCGGTCGGTGACGGTGGACTCGCGCAGCTCGGGCACGGGCAGTTCGCCGCCCACCATGAGCGTGGCCAGCTCCCGGGCGGTGGTGGTGCCCGGGTCCGCGGTGGCCACGGTGGTGCCGCGGCGGATCACGGTGATCTCGTCGGCGACGGACAGCACCTCGTCGAGCTTGTGCGAGATGAAGATGACCGTGAGGCCCTCGCTCTTGAGCTCGCGGAGGTTGTCGAAGAGCTCGTCGACCTCCTGCGGGACCAGGACGGCGGTGGGCTCGTCCAGGATGATGGTGCGCGCCCCGCGGTAGAGGACCTTGAGGATCTCCACCCGCTGCCGGTCGCCGACGCCCAGGTCCTCCATCAGGCGGTCCGGGTCCACCCCGAGCCCGTACTGCCCGGACAGGCGGAGGATCTCGGTGCGGGCCCTGGCGCCGATGCCGTGCAGGCGCTCGGCGCCCAGGACGACGTTCTCCAGGACGGTGAGGTTGTCGGCGAGCATGAAGTGCTGGTGCACCATGCCGATGCCGTTCCTGATGGCGTCGGACGGCGAGTTGAACCTCACCTGGCCGCCGTTGACGTGGATGGTGCCCTCGTCGGGGCGGTGCATCCCGTACAGGGTCTTCATCAGCGTGGACTTGCCCGCACCGTTCTCGCCGACGATGGCGTGCACGGTGCCGGGGGCCACGGAGATGTCGATGTCGTGGTTGGCCACGACGCCGGGAAAACGCTTGGTGATCCCGCGCAGCTCAACGGCGGGGGGCGCCTGGCCCCCTGCGCCCGATGGCGTGCTGCTCATCTGTCTCCTTGGAAAATGCGGAGGCGGCGCGGGGCCGGTCGCCACCGCCGGACGCCCTCGTCCGCGTAACGACGGCCGGGACGGCTGCCGGACGGGGGTTCCCCGGTCCGGCGGCCGTCCCAGGCCGTGGATCACCACGGGTCCTACCCGTGGCGGAGGATGTACGACCGCGCGTTCACGGCGCGGTCGGGACCTCGATCTCGCCGTCGATGATCTGCTGCTTGATCTCGTCCAGCTCGCCCTGGATCGGGCTGATCAGTTCCTCGTTGGAGGTGGTGTAGTCCACACCGCCGCCGGCCAGGTCGAAGCGCTGGATGCCCTCCTGGACGGCGCCGTCGGCCACGGAGTTGATGAACTCGAAGACCGCCACGTCGACCTGCTTGATGGCGGAGGTCAGCACGAACGGCTTCTGCGCGTCCTCGGCGTTCTCGTACTGGTCGCTGTCGACGCCGATGAACAGGAAGTCGTTGGCGACGGCGGCCTCCAGGACACCGTTGCCGGAGGCGCCTGCGGCGTGGTAGATCACGTCGGCGCCGCGGTCGTACTGGGCCTGGGCCAGCTCGCGGCCGCGGGCCGGGTCGCTGAAGCCGCTGAAGTCCGGCGGCTGGCTGAGGTAGTCGACCTCGACCGTGACGTCCTCGTTCACGTGCGCGACGCCGGCCTCGTAGCCCGCCTGGAACTTGTGGATCAGCGGGGTCTCGACACCGCCGATGAACCCGACGTGGTCCTCCTCGGTGGACAGCGCCGCGGCGGCACCGGCCAGGAAGGAGGCCTGCTCCTCGGCGAAGACCAGGCTGGTGACGTTGTCGATGTCCTCGACCTCGGAGTCCACGATGGCGAAGTGGACGTCCGGGTACTCCGGCGCGACCTCGACCACGGCCTCGTTGTAGGCGAACCCGACGGCGATGACGACGTCGTAGCCCTCCTCGGCCATGGTGGAGAGGCGCTCCACCTTGGCGGAGTCGGCCTCGCCGTCGGCGGGCTCGAACTCCCGGGCCTCGACGCCCAGCTCGTCGATCGCCTGCTCCAGGCCGCGGTAGGCCGAGTCGTTGAACGAGCGGTCGCCGCGACCGCCGACGTCGTAGGCCAGCCCGACGCGGAGCTCGGAAGCCTCCTCGCCGCCGTCGGTCCCCTCGCCCGCGCCCTCCTGGGCCGCGTTGTCACACGCGGTGAGGGCGAGCACACCGGCCGCCGCGATGGCGGCGAACCTGACAGTGTTGCTGCGCTTCACTTCTTAACTCCCCTTCGCCCTCTCAGCGGCCCGCTTTCAACCGGGGGCCGGGCTGAGTTCTGCGGTCGGACGATATCCGGTAGTGGAAAGTACACCCAACCGGCGCACAGACTTGTTATGAAGGCGAGAGCTGAATGACACGGGGGCTTACTCGGAAGTTACCGATCACACACCGGACACGGACACCGGGGGCTTTGCCCGGAGGTATTCTCCGGCCCGCTCGCGGCCCCCACAAGCCAGTACTACACAAGGGCCGTGTACGGACACACCGGGTCACAACGCCACGTGGGGCCGGTCCGGTCTAGACCGGTCTGGACTCCGGCGGGGGACCCGCCGGAGCCCGGACCGCTGCCCCGGGGCCCGGCGTTGGGAGCGGCGGACCGGACCGGGGCGCGACCCCACCCGTCAGGAGGTGAGGAAGTCGAGGACGGCCTGTTTGAAGGCCCGTGAGGAGACCGCGTTGAGGTGGTCGCGCCCGGGCACCTCCACGTGCGCCCCCTCGACCGTCGCCGCCAGCTCGGCGGCGCCCGTCGCGATCTCGTCCTTGGCACCCGTGACCAGCAGTGTCGGTACCGTGACGGGGGGCTGCGGGGAGAAGGGCCGGGCGGCCTGGCCGCGGGCGCAGGCGGCCAGGGCGGCCGGGTCGTTGCCGGGCAGCGCGGCGACCGTGCGGAACACGGCGTCGAAGGGGGTCGTGCCCTCCCCCGGGGCGGACAGGTCGGTGCCGTCGAAGGCGTTGACCGGTCCGAAGCCGCCCAGCACCAGGCGGCGCACCCGCTCGGGCCGGGTGAGCGCCAGCTCCCAGGCCAGCCGCGAGCCCATGGAGTAGCCGACGGCGTCGACCCGCTCCACGCCGAGTTCGTCGAGCAGGGCGACGAGGTCGACGACGAAGCGTTCGGGCAGGTAGGAGGCCTCCTCGGCGGGCTTCTCGCTGGCTCCGTGGCCGCGCAGGTCCGGGCCGATCACGCGCAGTCCCTCCGCCGCCAGCACCTGGGGCCACCCGGCGGCCTGCCAATTCATGCCGAAGTTCGTCCCGAAACCGTGGAGCAGAAGCACGGGCACGGCGTCCGCCGGGGACTGCGGGCGCAAATCCGCATAGCGCATTGTCACGTCGCCGACGAGATTCGCAGACATGAATCCTTCAATCCTTATGCGGCCGGATGTATTGGAAGATGGTGGGACGGGGGCCCTTTCAGAGGTTCCGATAAACACGGGTCCCGAGAAGTCGCCCGGATCCGTGTATTCCTCCGAAGGGGCCCCGTCCGGTGGGCCCGGTCAGTCCGTCGGGGGCTTGAGCCGGACGCGCCGGGCCGGCCGGGCCTCCTCGGCCGGGACCCTTCCGACGATGCCCGCCTGCGGGGCCTGCGCCTGGACCGCGAAGGTGACCAGCGGGTCGCCCACGGGGACGACCTGGTCCTCCTCGGCGTGCAGCTCGACGATCCGCCCGGCCTTGGGCGAGGGGATGACCACGGCCGACTTGGTGGTCTCCACCTCCACCAGCGGGGCGTTGCGCTCGACGACGTCGCCGACGGACACCTGCCATTCCAGGACGGTGGCCTCGACGAGGCCCTCCCCGAGGTCGGGAAGGGTGAAGGTGACGTTCTCTTCGGCCATGGGGTCTAGTACTCCAGGGTTCTCTGCACCGCGAACAGGACGCGGTCGACGGTCGGCAGGTACTGCGGCTCCAGGGGACCCGCGGGATAGGGCACGTCGAATCCGGTGACCCTCTGGACGGGGGCGGCCAGGTCGCGGAAGCACTGCTCGGTGACCAGGGCCGACACCTCGGCGCCGAGCCCGGCGGTGAGCGGGGCCTCGTGGACGACCACGGCGCGCCTGGTGCGCGAAACCGAGGCGGCCAGCCCGGCGGCGTCGATGGGCTTGAGCCAGCGCAGGTCCAGGACCTCCAGGTCGACGCCGTCCTCGGCGGCGAGCTCGGCCACCTGGAGGCACCGGTGGACCATGGCGCCCCAGGCGATGAGGGTGGCGTGCCGTCCGGGGCGGACGATGCGGCTGGTGCCGATGGGGGCGGTGGGCTCGGCGAGCCGGACCGGTCGGCGGTCCCAGTAGCGGGCCTTGGGCTCCATGTAGACGACCGGGTCGTCGGAGCGCACGGACTGGAGCAGCAGGCTGTAGGCCTCGGCCGGGTCGGAGGGGGCGGCGACCTTCAGTCCGGGCGTGTGGGCGAAGAGCGCCTCGAGGCTCTCCCCGTGGTGCTCGGGGGCCTGGATACCGCCGAAGGAGGGCAGGCGCAGGGTGATCGGCATGGGTGCGGCACCGCGGGTGCGGTAGTTCATGCGCGCCACCTGGTTGACGATCTGGTCGATGGCCGGATAGGCGAAGCCGTCGAACTGGAGCTCGGGGACCGGGCGCCAGCCGTTCATGGCCAGGCCGACCGCCATGCCCATGATCGCCGACTCCGCCAGCGGGGTGTCGAAGACCCGCTGGTCGCCGAACTCCTTCTGGAGGCCGTCGGTGACCCGGAAGACCCCGCCCAGGGCCCCCACGTCCTCGCCGAAGACCAGGACGTCGGGGTCCTCGGCCAGCAGGACGCGCAGGGCGCGGTTGATGGCCTGCTGCATGGACAGCTCTTCGAGCACGGGGCTCTCGGCGGCGGTGTCGGTGCGGTCGATGAGTTCCGTCACGGCTGGACCTCTTCCTCCCAGATGCGGCGCTGCCGGGTCAGCTCCTGGGTGGTCTCCCGGAAGACGTGCGTGAACAGCTCGGAGCCGTCGGGCTCGGGAGCGGCGGAGACGCCGTCGCGGATCTCCTCGGCGCGCCTCCTCGCCTCGGCGTCGATCGCGTCGAGCTCCTCGGCGGTGGCGTGGCCGGCCTCGAGCAGGGCGGCGCGCAGCAGCGCGACCGGGTCGCGGTGCGCCCGCCAGCGGTCGGCCTCGGCCTCGTCCCGGTAGCGGCCGGTGTCGTCGGAGGTGGAGTGGGGCTCCACCCGATAGGTGAGGGCCTCGATGAGGGTGGGGCCCCCGCCGCGGCGGGCGCGGGCGACGGCCTCGCTGACGGCGTCGTGGACGGCGGCGGCGTCGTTGCCGTCCACCGTGGCTCCGGGCATGCCGTAGCCCCGGGCGCGGGCGGCGACGGAGCCTCCGGCGACCTGGCGCTCGTTGGGCACCGACAGGGCCCAGCGGTTGTTCTGGCAGAAGAAGACGACGGGGGCGCCGTAGACCCCGGCGAAGTTCATGGCCTCGTGGACGTCGCCCTCGGAGCTGGCGCCGTCGCCGAAGTAGGCCAGGGCGACGCCGTCGCCGCCGCGCATGCGCTCGCCGACCGCCCAGCCGACGGCGTGGGGGACGGGGCCGCCGACCACGGCGTTGATGGCGCCGAAGCGGGATTCCATGACGTCGTAGAGCCCGCCGTGCCACAGGGCCCGGTGGGTGGCCATGTAGCCGACCATCTCGACGCCGTAGGCGAGGGCGGAGGCCATCTCGCGGTAGGTCGGGAAGACGAAGTCGCGGGCCGGGTCCAGTGCCGCCGCGCTGGCGACCTGTGCCGCCTCCTGGCCGCGGACGGACACGTAGGCGGGGAAGACGCCCTGGCGCTGCAGGGCGACGGCCTCGGCGTCCAGGTCGCGGGCGGTCCGCATGTGCGTGTACAGCGCGCGGGTGAGGTCGGGGGCCAGGTGGTCCACCGTGATGGCGTCCTGGCCCGGCGGCTCGTGGGTCGACATGTCCAGCGGCTCCCAACGTGGTCCGCCGCGAGGATGAGCGCCGGACTCCGGGTGGTCTGTTAACTGATGAGGCAGATTGTCCGGATCATTCGACACTTGCGCTAGATAATCTCGAAAACTTGATACACAAGAGAACCAAACCACATGATCGGTTCGCTATCGTCCAGTCGGTGAGCCGTGTCACCGGGGAAAACAACAGGTGGACCTATACACCTCGAACCGGCGCCCATCATCACAGAACGATCGCAGTTGGCCACGATAGGTGCCGCGTTCGACAGGGGAGCGCATACGTTCGGATGCACCCCGGCACTCCGACCAGGAAAAGGCGGCCCGGCACGACAGAGACGACCGAAAGCGGCCATCGCATGAGAACACCGGTCGCCGCCGCCGCGCGCCCCGCCCCGGCACCGGGAGACCCCCGGACCGGCCGCCGCGCCGGCCGTGGGCACAGTCGGACACCCCCCGGCGCCCCACCCGCCCGCGAGTGCGAGAACAAGATTCCGCATGGTGAGACCACCCCCGTACATCCCCTGGTGATCAGGCGGATACAGAGAAGGACATCGTCTCGATGGTTGAGACCGCGATGGAAGCAAACGATGTTTACCTGGTAGTCCGTTAGCCCCGGTCGACGACGATGGGAAGGGGCTTGCACTGGAACGAGAAGACACGAGGAGCACCCACATGGCCATGGGCGAGCAACGCCGCAACGGCCGGCGGCCGGACGCGACCGACCAGACGATCCTCAGCGCGCTCGCCAAGGACGCGCGGACCGGGATCACCGAGATCGCCGCGCTGGCCAACGTCTCCCGGGCCACCGCCTACAACCGGATCAAGCGCCTGACCGACGAGGGCGTGATCCGCGGCTACTCCGTGGTCACCGACCACTCGAAGATGGGACTGGGCGTCACAGCGCTCGTGCTCATCTCCGGAAGCCAGCCGGACTGGCGCGCCAACCGGGAGATCCTCTCCTCCTACCCCGAGATCGAGTACTGCTGGTACGTGGTCGGCTCCGCGGACATCGTCCTGCTGGTCCGCGTCGCCAACACCAACCAACTGCGGGACCTGATCCTGACCCGCCTGCAATCGCTCCCCGGCGTGACGTCCACCCAGACGCTCACCGTCATCGACGAGGTCGTGCACCGGCCTGTCGTGGAGCCCGGAGACCTCGACTGAAACGGATCCCCATCCCCCCAGACCCGCGACTACCCCTTCACCGCCACGGCGACCGAGGCCATCAGTTCGGCGAGCAGCGCCGAACCCTGCGCGCGGGTGGCCGCGACCTCGCCCTCCACTTCCATCACGATCTCGGCGTACGCCTTCAGCTTGGGCTCGGTGCCCGAAGGCCGTAGCGTCACACGCCCCCAGGCGCCGCCCTCCAGCCGGAAGCGCAGGGCGTCGGTCGGCGGCAGGCCGGCGTGCCCGGCGGCGAAGTCGTCGATCCCCGCTACCTTCAGGGGACCGAACGCGGTGGGCGGTTCGGCGCGCAACCGCCGCATCGCCGTGTCGATGAGCGACAGGTCCGACACCCGCACCGAGAGCTGGTCGCTCAGGTGCAGCCCGTACCTGCGGGCCTGGTCGTCGAGCAGGTCGAGCAGCGTCCGCCCCTGTGCCCGGGCCGCCGCCGTGAGCGCCGCCGCCGCCAGGGCCGCGCCGATACCGTCCTTGTCCGCGACGGGGCGCCCCTCGTCACCGCCGATGCAGTAGCCCAGCGCCTCCTCGTACGCGAAGACCCGCCGGGTGCCGGGCGCCCCGGCCCGGGCCAGCCACTTGAACCCGGTGAGGGTCTCCTCGTAGTGCACCCCGCGGTCGGCGGCGATCTTGCCGAGCAGGCTGGAGGAGACGATGGAGGCGGCCACCACCCGGTCGTCGCCAAAGGTGTGGTCGAGCACGTACTCGGCGAGCAGGCCGCCCACCTCGTTGCCGGTGAGCGGGCCGTGCCCGGGCACCGCCAGGGCCAGCCGGTCGGCGTCGGGATCGTTGGCGATCACCAGGTCCGCGCCGACCTCCTCGGCCGCGGCCAGCGCCAGGTCCAGCGCCCCTGGCTCCTCCGGGTTGGGGAAGGCCACGGTCGGGAAGTCGGGGTCGGGGTCGAACTGGGCGGCCACCGTCTCGGGCACGGGGAACCCGGCCCACTCCAGTGCCTCCACCAGCACCGCGCCGCCCACTCCGTGCATCGCGGTGTAGACCGCCGACAGCTCGCGCGGGCCCGGTGGGACCAGCGCGGTGACCGCCCGCAGGTAGCGGTTCACGGCGTCCCGGCCCAGGACCGTCCAGTCCGTGCCCCGGGGCAGGGCGGAGAGCGGGCCGACCGCGTCGATGGCCTCGGAGATCTCGGTGTCGACCGGGGCCACGATCTGGGCCCCGGCGTCGTCGCCGTCCCCGCCGACGTAGACCTTGTAGCCGTTGTCCTGGGGCGGGTTGTGGCTGGCGGTGACCATGATCCCGGCGTCGGCCCCCAGGTCCCGGACCGCGAAGGCCAGCACCGGGGTGGGCAGCGGGCCCGGCATCAGGGAGACCCGGTGCCCGGCCCCGGTGAGGATCGCCGCGCTGTCGCGGGCGAAGTCCGCCGACCGGTGCCGGGCGTCGTAGCCGATGACCACGTGGCCGGCCCCGCCGCGCGCGTGCAGCCAGGCGGCGATCCCGGCCGCGGCGCGCATGACCACGACCCGGTTCATCCGGTTGGGCCCGGCGCCCAGGGCGCCGCGCAGCCCGGCGGTGCCGAACTCCAGGCGACCGGAGAAGCGGTCGGCCAGCCCGGCGGCGGCCTCGGCGTCACCGGCGGCCACCCGCTCCAGCAGGGCGGCCAGCTCCTCGCGGGTCTCGGGGTCGGGGTCCGCGTCCAGCCAGGCGCGGGCGCGGGCGACGGTGTCGGTGGTCATGGAAGTCTCCTCGGCTCCGGCTCAGATACGGGCGACGATGTCGGCGAGCAGGCGGCCCACGGTGTCGGCGGCGTCGCGGCCCGCCGCCAGCACCTCCTCGTGGTCGAGGTTGGCGCCCTCCAGCCCGGCGGCGATGTTGGTGACCAGGGACAGGCCCAGCACCCGGGCACCGGCCTCGCGGGCGGCGATGGCCTCCAGCACGGTGGACATGCCGACCAGGTCGGCTCCCATGGCGCGGAGCATGCGGATCTCGGCCGGCGTCTCGAAGTGCGGTCCGGGCATGGCCGCGTAGACGCCCTCGGGCAGGCCCGGGTCCACCTCGCGCGCCAGGGCGCGCAGCTCGGCGGAGTAGGTCTCGCTGAGGTCGACGAAGGTCGCCCCGGTGAGCGGCGAGCGGGCGGTCATGTTGAGGTGGTCGGCGATGAGCACCGGCGAGCCCACCGAGTAGGTGGCGTTGATACCGCCCGCGGCGTTGGTGAGGACGATGGTCCCGGCCCCCGCGGCCACGGCGGTGCGCACGTTGTGCACGACGGCGTCGGTGCCGTGGCCCTCGTACAGGTGGGTGCGGCCCAGGAAGGCCAGGACGTTGCGGTCGCCTCCGACGATGCTCCGCACGGTGCCGCTGTGCCCCTCCACCCCGGGGGGCAGGAAGCCGGGCAGCTCGGCGGCGGGCAGTTCCTCCTTGCCCTCGCCCAGCAGGTCGGCGGCGGGCGCCCAGCCCGAGCCCATGACCAGGGCGATGTCGTAGGCGTCCACCCCGGTGCGCGAGCGCAGGGCGGTGGCGGCCTGTTCGGCGACGGCCTGGGGTCCGGTGGTCACAGCATGTTCTCCGTTCGTTCGGGCCGCGGGCGCGGCGCGGGGTGCGCCCCGGTGGCCAGGGGGCGCGACATCACCTGTTGCGGGCCCGCGTCACCGGGGATGACGCGCCCGGTCGCGGTGTACCCGGCGGCCTCGTAGACCCGCCGGGCGCCGGGGTTGGCGGTGTTGACGCACAGCACCGCCTCGGTGGCGTGCGGCGCGGTCTCGGCCGCCAGCCGGTCCAGCAGCGGTGCCGCGCAGGCGGTCCGGCCGATGCCCCGGCCCTGCCATTGTGGCGTGACGTAGTAGGCGCGCAGCAGCACGGCGCGCTGGGGTTCGTCGACCAGCCCGCGCAGGCCGGTCCCGACGTCCAGCACCCCGAATCCGGCCGCGGCCTCCCGCGCCTGCGCCGGGTCGGCGACCGGACCGAGCACGATGGCGAACGGCACCCGGGCCGGGTCGGCGTCGGCGGCGGGCAGGGTGGCCACCGGCAGACCCGTGAACCTGGCCTGCCCCGGGGCCAGACGGTGGCGCAGCACGGCCGCACGCAGCAGGGCCGTCTCCTCGGTGTCCCGGTCCAGCCGTACCAGCCGCGGCACCGGACCCTCCCGGGTCCGCGTCGCCGCCGCCTCCCCGAGCACATCTCCCACCGCGGTCTCCTCTCCCGTACGGGGCGGACGTGACCCGCCCCACCTCACACTGGCGTTCGAACGGGGCCCGGCGCAAGCCGCCGCCCGCCGCCTGTGGAAAACGGGGAGGAGCCCGGTCGCCTCAGACGCCGACGGGGTGCCAGACGGTCTTGGTCTCCAGGAACGGGGTCATCCGGGATGTGCCGGGGTCGGGGTCGAGCCAGGCCTCCTCGCCGGAGCCGGCGCCGGTTCCGGGGCGCACGACCCGGGTGAGGGTCTGCGCGGCGGCCTCCTCGAAGGCGACGGCGTCCTCCCCCGCACCGGCCAGGTCCAGGGCGTTGACGTCGGCGTGCGACGCCAGGTGGGGGCCCAGTTCGGGCACCCGGCCGGTGAGCAGGTTGACCACCCCGCCGGGCAGGTCGGAGGTGGCCAGTACCTCGGCCAGGTCCACGGCGGCCAGCGGCGCGGTCTCGGAGGCCACGACCACGGCGGTGTTGCCGGTGGCGATGACCGGGGCGACCACCGAGGTGAGGCCGAGCAGCGGGGCGTCCTGCGGGGCGAACACCGCGACCACGCCGGTCGGCTCGGGGGCCGAGTGGTTGTAGTAGGGGCCCGAGACGGGGTTGGCCCCGCCCACGACCTGGGCGACCTTGTCGGTCCACCCGGCGTAGTACACCCAGCGGTCGATGGCGGCGGAGACGACCTCCTCGGCCCGGGCCTTCGACAGCCCCTGGGCGGCGACGGCCTGGGCGGCGAACTGGTCGCGCCGCCCCTCCAGCACCTCGGCGACCCGGTAGAGGATCTGGCCCCGGTTGTAGGCGGTGCGGCCGGCCCAGGGGGCGAACGCCCTGCGCGCGGCGGCGACCGCGTCCCGGGCATCCTTGCGCGAGGCCAGCGAGGCGTTGGCCAGGTGCGTTCCGTCGTTCGAGGTCACGGGATAGCTCCTGCCCGACTCGGAGCGGGGGAAGGCCCCGCCCAGGTAGAGCTTGTAGGTCTTGCGGACCGCCAGGCGCGCGGGCGGGGCGGGCGCCCCGGCCGCCCTGTCCGCGCCCCTGTCGGCCTTCCTGCCGCCGCGTCGCTCAGCCAACGTAGGCCTCCAATCCGTGACGCCCGCCCTCGCGGCCGTAGCCCGACTCCTTGTAGCCGCCGAAGGGGCTGGTCGGGTCGAACTTGTTGAACGTGTTGGACCACACGACGCCGGCGCGCAGCCGCTCGGCGGTCCACAGCATGCGGGAGCCCTTCTCGGTCCACACCCCGGCCGACAGCCCGTAGGGGGTGTTGTTGGCCTTGGCCACCGCCTCCTCGGGGGTGCGGAAGGTCAGCACCGACAGGACGGGGCCGAAGATCTCCTCCCGGGCCACCCGGTGGGCCTGGGACACGCCGGTGAAGATGGTGGGCGCGAACCAGTAGCCGCTCTCGGGGAGCTCGCAGGCGGGCGACCAGCGCTCGGCGCCCTCGGCCTGGCCGCTGTCGGCCAGTTCGCGGATGCGCTCCAGCTGGGCGGCGGAGTTGATGGCGCCCAGGTCGGTGTTCTTGTCCAGCGGGTCGCCGAGCCGCAGCCTGGCGACGCGCTCCTTGAGCCGGGGCAGCACCTCGTCCAGGACCGACTCCTGCACCAGCAGCCGGGACCCGGCGCAGCACACGTGGCCCTGGTTGAAGAAGATGCCCGAGACGATGCCCTCGACGGCCTGGTCGATGGCGGCGTCCTCGTAGACGATGTTGGCGCCCTTGCCGCCCAGCTCCAGGGTGAGGCGCTTGCCGGTGCCCGCTACGGACCGGGCGATCTGCCGTCCGACCTCGGTGGACCCGGTGAAGGCGACCTTGTCCACGCCGGGGTGCTCGACCAGGGCGCGGCCGGTGTCCCCGGCGCCGGTGAGGATGTTGACCACGCCCGGGGGCAGGTCGGCCTCCTGGCAGATCTCCGCGAAGACCAGCGCGGTCAGCGGGGTGGTCTCGGCGGGCTTGAGGACGACGGTGTTGCCGGTGGCCAGCGCCGGGGCGATCTTCCACGCCAGCATGAGCAGCGGGAAGTTCCACGGGATGACCTGGGCGGCCACGCCCAGCGGCCGGGGGTCGGGGCCCAGCCCGGCGTGGGCGAGCTTGTCGGCCCAGCCCGCGTAGTAGAAGAAGTGGGCGGCGACCAGCGGCAGGTCGACGTCGCGGGTCTCCTTGATGGGCTTGCCGTTGTCCAGGGACTCCAGCACCGCCAGCTCGCGCGAGCGCTCCTGGACGATGCGGGCGATGCGGAACAGGTACTTGCCCCGCTCGGCCCCGGACATGCGGCCCCACACCGTCTCCTGGGCGCGGCGGGCGGCGGCGACCGCCCGGTCCACGTCCTCGGGGCCGGCGACGGCGACCCGGGCGAGCTCGGTCTCGTCGGCGGGGTTGAGGCTGGTCAGGTCCCCGCCGGCGGCGGCGGGGGCGAACTCCCCGTCGATGAAGAGCCCGTAGGACTCGCGCAGGGTGACGACGGAGCGGGACTCCGGTGCGGGCGCGTACTCGAAGATCACGGCTAGTCCAGCGTGTAGTAGTCGGGGCCCGGGTAGGTGCCGGTGGTCAGCCTGGTGCGCTGCATGAGCAGGTCGTTGAGCAGGCTGGAGGCGCCGATCCGGAACAGGTCCGGGGTGAGCCAGGCGGGTCCGGCGGTCTCGTTGACCAGGACCAGGTTGCGGATGGCGTCCTTGGTGGTGCGGATGCCGCCCGCCGGTTTGACGCCCACGTAGCGGCCGGTCTCGGCGCGGTGGTCGCGCACCGCCTCCAGCATGACCAGGACGACGGGCAGGGTGGCCGCCGGGGAGACCTTGCCGGTGGACGTCTTGATGAAGTCGGCGCCCGCGCGCATCGCCAGGTGCGAGGCGCGGCGCACGTTGTCGTAGGTGACCAGTTCGCCGGTCTCCAGGATGACCTTGAGGTGGGCGTCGCCGCAGGTCTCCTTGACGGCCCCGATCTCCTCGTACACCTTCAGGTAGTCGCCGGACAGGAAGGCGCCGCGGTCGATGACCATGTCGATCTCGCTCGCGCCGTCGGCCACCGCGCGGGCGGTGTCGGCGAGCTTGACCTCCAGGGGCGCGCGCCCGGCCGGGAAGGCGGTGGCGACGGAGGCGACGCCGATGCCGGTGCCGCGCAGCGCCCCGACCGCGGTGGAGACCATGTCGGGGTAGACGCAGACGGCGCCCACGTGCGGAACGGTGCGGTCGGCGGGGTCGGGCAGGGCGGCCTTGGCGCACAGGGAGCGCACCTTGCCGGGTGTGTCGGCCCCCTCCAGGGTGGTCAGGTCGACCATGGAGATGGCCAGGTCGATGGCCTGGGCCTTGGCGGTGGTCTTGATGGACCGGGTGGACAGGTCCTGGGCGCGGGCTCGGGCGCCGACCTCGTCGACGCCCGGGAGTCCGTGCAGGAACGCCCGGAGCGCGCGGTCGGTCATCGCCTCGGGCGCGGATGCGGTGTGGGACACGGGCACCTACAGCTCGGTCGAACGATGGGACGGGCTCCTCCGCCGTGGTCGGCGGGGGTGGCGCGGGCGGGGTCGGTGACCCCCTCCGGGCCGTCAGGTGGTCACCATAACCCCGGGGGGCCGGACCGCCGGTACCCCTCGGCGGCGCACCGCCCAAGGTTGGAGGAGAGTCCAACCGGAGCTCGAGCGGAGTATGGTCCTTTCCTCCAATTCCCCGGCGGAAACCCCCGGAAAAGGCGTTCCGGGGCATGCCCCGGGCCACAGGAGGGCCGATCGCGGTCTAGACCGGACTCGCCCTCTGCGTCCTTGTCCCGCGCGCCCGCGAGGGCGCCCGGGTGCCGCGGGTGCGTACCCTTCTCCCATGGCGGAGTTCCGGATCAGCAGTGATGACGAGCAGGTCGACCTGCGCAGGCTGGCGACGGCGTTGGCGGAGTCCCAGGGGTGGGCGCGCGAGGACGTGGGCATCTGGGACAACCGGCGCGGCGAGGTCATCGTCACCGTCGACGACGCCCTGCTGCGCCGCCCGGAGCCGGACCTGCGGACCCGTCCCCTGCACACCCCGCGCGACGTGCACCGGGCCTGCGAGATGATCCACGCCGAGGACCCGGCCCTGCGGGGGGTGGACTTCGCGCTGCTGCGCACGGAGGCGGCCCGGCTGTTCTCCGCCGGGTGGACCACCGAGGACGTCCTGCACGCCCTGGGGCACCGGCCCGACGGCGAGCCGTGGCCGCGCGGCCCCGAGCACCGGGGCGGCGACTGGCTGCTGGTCCGGCTGCGCGCCTGGCGCACCCCGGACGGGGACATCCGCCCCTCACGCTCCCAGGAGGGGGCCCAGCTGCGGGTGATCGGCAGGGCGGGGCTGCCCGTGGACATCGGCCTGCCCGAGGACGCCGGGCCCGCCCTGGGGCCGGTGGCCAGCCCGGCGGCGGCACGGTCGGCGGCCGACGACGCCCGCAGACTCATCCGGCAGAACGCGCGCACCGGCTCCGACACCCTGGCCCACCGGGACCGGACCTCGTCCACCATCCACCGCCCGAAGCGGTAGCCGCCCCCGTCCCGGGGCGCGCCGGAGGCGTACGGCGCGGCGGCGCGGGGTAGAAGACCGGCGGTACCGGCGCGGAGCCGCACACAGGGGCGCTCCGTCCCGGGCACCGCTCCCCTCCCGCCTCCTGTGACCCCGAGGAGACGCCCCCATGGCCGTACGGCCCCTCGCCGTCCTGCCCGCCCTCGTCCTGGCGCTGTCCCCGGCGGCGCTCCCGGCCCCCGCGGACGGGGCGGAGAACGCGGCGCCGCCCCCGTACTCCGCCGCCGCGGACCCGGCGGCCGCCCTGGCCGCCCTCGTCGGTGAAGAGCGCACCGCCCTGGGAGGCGGCGGCCTGCGCGGGGACGAGCGCCTCACCGCGGCCGCCGTGGAACACGCCCGCGACATGGCCGACCGCGGCTACTTCTCCCACGCCACCCCCGAGGGGGAGAGCGCCGCCGCGCGGACCCGGCGCCACGGGCACACCGCCTTCGGCGGCGAGAACCTGGCCGCGGGCCACGGCACTCCGGAACGGGTGGTGCGGGCGTGGATGGACAGCGAGGGGCACCGGCGCGACATGCTCGCCGGCGACCTCGCCTCGATCGGCGTCGGGTACGCCGTCGACGGTCGCGGCAGGCCGCTGTGGGTGGCGGTGTTCGGGCGCCCGGAGGAGGCTCCGTGACGGGGCGCCGGCGCGGGCCGGGGCCGCGCCCCTACCTCCGTTCGGCGCGCAGGGAGTCCACGACGCGGACGGCCCCGTCCGCGGCCTCGCCGAGGACGATCTCGGCGGGCCCGCGGCCCACGACCAGCCGCCACAGGGTGGCCAGGACCAGCGACCACAGGATGAACTTCTCCAGCAGCCACGGGGTCTGGAACTCGTACCCGGCGGCCGAGACGATCAGCGCGATCGCCAGCAGGTGTCCGGTGTAGACGGTCAGCGGCATGCGTCCCACCGAGGTCAGCGGGTACATGACCAGGCGCGCGCGGTCGCACAGCCACATGCACAGGACCAGCACCACCAGCCCCTGGCCGACCGCCTCCAGGATCTCGAAGGTGGTCCCGGTGTGCGGGGTGTTGACGGCCAGCCACCACCACGAGTCGGTGGGCACCTGGCCCGAGATCGACTCGGCCTCGTCGTTGACGAGGTAGCGCAGCTCCTCCAGGGTCCCCGGGTCGGTCGCGGAGGAGAGCGGTTCCCCGACCAGGACGGGGGCGCGTACCTCCATCAGCCGCTCCGTCCCGCCCAGCGGGCCCAGGGCGATCCACGATCCCAGGTGGCCGCAGGCCGCGGCCGCGGCCCCGCCGGCGAGCAGGCGCAGGCGCACGGCGTTCGCGGTGAGGTCCAGGCGGCCCACCGCCATCCCCGCGATCACGTAGACCATGAAGGTGACGGCCGGGTAGTAGCCGGTGAGGAAGAACTCGGAGAACGAGGTGACCGCCCCGGTGCGCGGCACCGGCGGGGAGTAGAAGGCCTCGCGGATGAGGAACGACAGCGGCGGGCCGACGACGGCCAGCGCCCCGGCGACCGCCCACAGCGTCCCCCGGCGGAGTCTGACCAGCGGCAGGGAGAGCAGGAAGAAGCCGCCGTAGTAGGTGAGGATGATGGCGACCGGGACGGCCATCATGTCCAGGATCAGGCCGAGCAGGGCGATGAGCACCGCCCGGGTGACGATCCGCACCACGGACCGGAACAGCGGCTCCCCCGAGAGCGGCCGGGTGCGGCCGGTCGTCATCGCCAGGGAGACCCCGGCGAGGAAGGCGAAGAGCGCCGACGAGTTGCCCCGTACGAGGCCGTGCAGGTCCCAGGCGTAGTTCTCCGGGGAGAGCACGCCCATGGAGTCCACCCCCAGGTGGACGATGAACATGCCGAACACGGCCAGGGCCCGTGCCGCGTCGACACCGTCGATCCGGGTCTTGGCGGGGGCCGGACCGGGGACCGGTGCGGTGGTGTCGTCTGGTCGCTTCTGTGCCACGCGGGTCAGGCTATGCCTGTCGGAGGCGGGGCCACAATCGCGGCCGTCCGCCCCCTGTGGCCGGGTCCGGCCACTTCACCGGCCCGGAGCGGATCCTCGGAGGGTTCCCCAAAGCTCCGGGGATTCGCCCCTTCCCCTCTCCGTTCCCCGGAGGACACGGAGAACAGGGCGAACGCGTTGCGCACCTCCGGGCTCTTCGGCTCTGCGCTCCGCCTGTGCCGCACCGGGCCCAGGGCCGGCCGGCGGGTCCCCGGGCGTTCCCGCCCGGGGACCCGCGCGGTCAGTCGACGAGGGTGCCGAAGTGGTCCAGCGCCTCGGGGTCGGCCAGGGAGTCGCGGCTGGCGACCTTGTCGGGGGCCTGGCCCATGAGGATGCGCTTGACCGGGACCTCCAGGATCTTGCCGGAGAGGGTGCGCGGCACCGCGGGGACGGCCCGTACCCGGTCGGGCACGTGGCGGGGCGAGCAGTCGGTGCGGATGCGCCGGGCGATCTCCTTGACGAGGGCGTCGTCGAGCTCGGTGCCCTCGCGCAGGACGGTGAACAGCTCGATGCGGGAGGAGCCGTCGCCGCGCGGCACGTCCACGACCAGGGCGTCGGTGATCCCGTCCAGGGCCAGGACCGCCCGGTAGATCTCGCTGGTGCCCATGCGGACGCCGCCGCGGTTGATGGTGGAGTCCGAGCGGCCGTAGATGATCGCGGTGCCGCGCTCGGTGATCTCGATCCAGTCGCCGTGCCGCCAGACGCCCGGGTACATGGAGAAGTAGCTGTCGCGCAGGCGCTCGCCGTCCTCGTCCCCCCAGAAGAAGACGGGCATGGACGGGGCCGGGCGGGTGACGACGAGTTCGCCGACCTCGCCGACCAGCTCCTTGCCGTCGGGGTCCCAGGAGGCGACGGCCATGCCCAGGGCCCGGGACTGGATCTCGCCCTCGTAGACCGGCAGGGTGGGGGTGCCGCCGACCAGGCAGCTGCACACGTCGGTGCCGCCGCTGGTGGAGAACAGCCACAGGTCGTCGCCGAACTCCTCGTAGACCCAGGAGAACGCCTCCGGGCTGAGCGGGGAGCCGGTGGAGCCGACGGCCTTGAGGCGGGAGAGGTCGCGGCCGCGCCGGGGGTGGACCCCGTCCTTCATGCAGGAGGAGAGGAACCCGGCGCTGGTGCCGAACACGGTGACCCCGGCCTCGGCGGCCAGGTCCCACAGGGAGCCCAGGTCCGGGGCCGGGGGGACCGCGGCCGGGGGCCGTCCGCCGGGGGCGGAGGGCGACGAGGGCGTCGGGTGGGCGGGGGATCCGTCGTAGAGGACGATGGACGCCGGGGTCAGCAGGACGCTGACCAGGAAGTTCCACATCATCCAGCCGGTGGTGGTGAACCAGAGGACCCGGTCGTCCTCCTGCGCGTCCAGGTGCAGGTGGAGGTTCTTGAGCTGTTCCAGGAGGATGCCGCCGTGGCCCTGGACGATCGCCTTGGGCAGGCCGGTGGTGCCGGAGGAGTAGAGGACCCACAGGGGGTGGTCGAAGGCGACGGGGGTGAACTCCGGTTCGGTGCCCGCCCCGGAGGCCTCCAGGTCCGACCAGGCCAGGGTGCCCTCGACCGGCTCGGCCCCGGGCTCCAGGTAGTCGAGCAGGACGGTGTGCTCGACGGTGGGCAGGGCGGCGCGCAGTTCCTCGACGACGGGGCGGCGGTCGAAGTCCCTGCCGCCGTAGCGGTAGCCGTCGACGGCCAGCAGGACCTTGGGCTCGATCTGGGCGAAGCGGTCGATGACGCTGCGCACCCCGAAGTCCGGCGAGCAGGAGGACCAGATCGCGCCCAGGGAGGCGACGGCGAGGAACGCGGCTACGGTCTCGGGCAGGTTGGGCAGGTAGGCGACGACGCGGTCGCCGGGGCCCACACCCCGCTCCCGCAGCCCGGCGGCGATCGCGGCGGTGCGGGCGCGCAGCTCCCCCCAGGTCCACTCGGCCAGGGGGCGCAGCTCGGTGGCGTGGCGGATCGCGACCCGGTCGGGGTCGCGGCCCTCGAACAGGTGCCGGGCGTAGTTGAGGGTGGCGCCGGGGAACCAGCGGGCACCGGGCATGACGTCCTCGGCCAGGACGCCCTCGGCGGGGGTGTCGAAGCGGACGCCGTAGTACTCGCGGATCGCGTCCCAGAAACCGTCGACGTCGGTGACCGACCAGCGCCACAGGGCGTCGTAGTCGAAGTCGCCGTCGGTCCCGAAGGGCCCGGCGCCCTTGTGCTCGGCCACCCACCGGGCGAACGCGACGATGTTGGAGGACGCCACCGTCTCCTCGTCGGGTCGCCAGAGCACACGGGGCACGCTGCTCTCCGTCATTGGCCCGCCTTCCATTCGCGTGGCTGTGTGTTGCTGTGAGGTACATCTAACAGCACACCATGACGGGGGCCACCCCCCGGGCTCCCCGGAGGGAAGGGCGGGTGGCGGTGGGAAGCGCGCAGGTCACACCGTGTTCACAGGGCCTGTGGAGGAACCACTGTCCGGCGCCCGCCGGGGGTGGGGGGACACCATTGACAGCTCCCGCCGGAGCCGCGCGGCCGACCGGGAGGACCGGTCATGGGTCCTTTCGGTCGGCCGCGGGCCGGGGCCCGGAACCGGGGCTCACCGACCGCACAGGGCGCGGACCGCGGCCGCCGGGGACTCGACCACCGGGCTGCCGGTGGCGGCCAGCCGCTCGGGCGCCATCAGGCCGGTGGACACCAGGATCGAGTGCGCCCCGGCCGCGCGGGCCGCACGGGCGTCGTCGTCGATGTCGCCGATGAGAACGACGCCGGCCGGGTCGACGCCCTGGGCCTCCAGGTGGTGGACCAGGTGCTCGGCCTTGGAGTCGACCTCGGTGTCGTACCTGCGCCCGTCGACCCGGGTGAAGTGCGCGGCCAGGCCGCGCTCGGCGATGAGCGGGACCACGTGGTCGTGCGAGGCCATCGACAGCAGCGACTGGGTGCGGCCGGTCCCCGCCCAGTCGAGCAGCAGGTCCGGGACGTCCTGCGCCAGCCGGCAGGAGGGCAGGTGGCGCAGGTAGTCCTCGTCGTAGATCTTCTCCAGGCGCGCCCACTCGCCCGTGGTGAGCGGGCGGCCCAGCAGCTCCTCGTAGAGGGGGATCAGGGGGCGCCGGAAGATGCTCCGCCAGTGGTCGATCTCGACCGGTTCGCGGCCGTACACCGCGCAGACGGCGTTGACCGCTGAGAGGTTGGCGTGGTTGTCGTCCAGGAGGGTGCCGTTCCAGTCCCAGACGATGTGGGTGATGTCGTTCGGATGGAATGTCAGTTCAGTCATCACCTGCACTTTACGCGGCCCTGACCGGCCGGCGCGGGCCCCGCCGGCGGCTCAGGCGGGCGCCCCCGGACCGTCGCCCGCGGCGTCCGCTGCGCGCGCGGCGTCCGCGGCGTCCGCGGCGCGCTCGGCGCGCAGGCGTCGGCTGCGGCGTACCATCAGCGCGCCCGCCGCGGCCAGCACCGGGACCACCAGCAGGATGAGGACCGGCAGCAGGATCGCGGTGATCGAGGTGAGGAAGCTGACGACGTCCTCGAGAAAGGAGACGAACGGGGCGGCACAGCCCGCGGTGACCGAGTTCGCCGCCAGCCTGCCCAGGGACTTGAGCAGGTGGAACACCAGCGCGATGGCCACGCCCGCCACGATCGGCCCCCACGGGGCCCCGTCCCCGGCCGCCGCCCCGGAGGCGGCGCCGGTGATCTCGGAGAGTTCCACCGCGGAGGCCCCGGCACCGAAGACGATGCCGCCCGAGGTGGGCCGCACGACGGTCTGGACCACGTCGTTGACGCTGTCGACCGCCGGGAACTTGTCGGCGAGGAACTCGACCACCAGCAGCACGGCCAGCAGGACGAGGGTGACCGGGTGCTCCAGCCAGGTCCAGGAGTCGCCCAGCACCAGCAGGTCGGTGAAGCGGGCGATGAGGCCCACCAGCAGCAGGGGGATGTAGGCGTTGAGTCCCGCCGCGGTCGACAGGCCGATGCCGGTGAGTGCAGTGAGCAAGAGGGGCCTTTCCGGATCCGGGGCGCGGGTCCGGTCCGGCGGCGTGGGGGCCGGTGACCGGACCGCGCCGGTTCACCCTGGTTGATGCCGCCCGGGCCCCCGTGGTTGCGGGCGGCGGCGGGTCACTGCCGGTAGTTCTCGACCTCGGAGACCGGTCGGGCCTGGGCGCCGTCGGGGTCCTGCCCGTGCTCCTCGCGGGCACGCCGCTGTCGCAGCAGGTCCCAGCACTGGTCGAGGGCCTGCTCGACCTGCTTCATACGGCCGCGCTCCTGGTCGGACAGCCCGCCCGGGGTGGCGCGCAGGGCGTGCTCCTCGTCCATCAGACCCTTGATGGTGGCCAGAATGTCGTTGTCCGCGCTTTGGTCCATAGGGACATGGTGGAGCGGGCCCGGGACGGGGGCAAGCCCCCCACTCCGGGCTTGCCCAGATCAGTACCGACGTTTACGGGCGGCCGGTGGCGCGACGGCCGCGCCGGCGGCGGGCGGCCCGGGGCCGGCACAGGACGCGGCACACCCTACGCCCCGTTCGTCTGGGAAACTCCTTCTAAGGGCCCCGGCGGCGGAATGCTCCGCGGAGCCGGACCGTTCAATACCTCGAGGGGGTATTGTTCATGGCATCTGAGCAGGAACGACACGGAAGCGGGACCATGGCTGCGACCCACGGTTACAGCAATGACAAGCAGAGCCACATCAACCGACTCCGCCGCATCGAGGGACAGATCCGCGGCCTGCAGCGCATGGTCGAGGACGACCAGTACTGCATCGACATCCTCACCCAGACCTCGGCCGTGAACAGCGCCCTGCGCTCCTTCGCCCTGGCCATGCTGGACGAGCACCTCAAGCACTGTGTGGCCGACGCCGTCGCCCACGGCGGCGAGGAGGCCGACGCCAAGGTCAAGGAGGCGTCCGAGGCCATCGCCCGGCTGGTCCGCTCCTGACCCCGCCGCCCCGAGTCGTTCCGGGGGCGGCCTCCGCCGCCCCCGTCCCTCCCCTCAGGCCTCGCCGTAGCGGGCCCTGAGGTTCTCCAGCAGCCGGGCCCCCTCGCGTCCCGCCGACTCCGCGTCGAGGTAGTCGACGGCCTCGTTGGCCACGAACGAGGACGGCCGCCCGTCGTCGGCGAAGCCCATCCGGGACACGTCCCCCCCGATGAGGGCGCGGATGCCCCAGTTGGCCAGGATCCGCGCCCGTGCGTTGGGCGAGGGCACCGCCATCAGGTGGTAGCCGCGGGTGGCGCCCAGCGCCGGGAGGCCGGTCAGTTCCAGGTCCATCACCCGGGCCAGCGCGTCCCTGCCGCTCAGGTCCACCACCAGTCCCAGGTCCCGGTGGCGGAACTCCCGGAGCGGCCTTCCCAGGATCGAGGCCACCACGTTGTCCGCGGCCGTCACCGCCTGGCGGGTCGCGTACTGGGCCGTGGGCGGGCAGTAGGGCGAGTCCCCGGACAGGTCGGGCACCGCCGCGGCGTCGCCCAGGGCGAACACCTCCGGCACGCCCGGCACCCGCAGGTCGGCCTCCACCTCCAGGCGGCCCCGCTGCGTGGGCCTGCCCAACGTCCCCATGAGCGGACTGGGGGTCACGCCCGCCGTCCAGATCAGGGTGCGGCAGGGCAGCGCCCGACCGTCGGTGAGCACCACCTTGTCGGCGGTGACCTCGCGCACCGACACCTTGAGCTTGACCTCGATGCCCAGGTGGCGAAGCAGGTCCAGGGCCTTGCGCCCCAGGCGGTCCCCGAGTTCGGGCAGCACCTTGGGCGCGATGTCCACCAGGTGCCAGCGGATCACCGAGCGCAGCTCGGGGTAGCGCTTGGCGGCCTCCTCGCACAGGCGCATCAGCGACGCCGCGGTCTCCACCCCCGTGTAGCCGCCGCCGACCACGACGAACCGGCAGCGCTCCTCCCGCTCGGCCGGGTCGTTGCTGTCGTTGGCCAGCTCCAGCTGGGCGAGCACGTGGTCGCGCAGCAGGACCGCCTCCGCCAGGGTCTTGGCGCCGTAGGCGTGCTCGGTCAGGCCGGGAATGTCGAAGGCCCGGGTGAGACCGCCGGGGGCCAGCACCAGGCGGTCGTAGCGGACCGGTATCAGCTCGCCGGTGGGGCGGCACACCACGACGACGCGGTCGTCGGTGTCGACCCCGACCGCGTGGCCGGGGATGAGGCGGGTCTCGCGGGTCAGCCGGTGCACGGACATCGCCACCGACTGCGGTGTGAGCAGCCCGGAGGCCACCTGGGGCAGCAGCGGACTGTAGAGCATGTAGTCGTGGGGCGCGATCAGCGCGATGTCCGCCGCCCCCGCCGGAATCCGGCGTTCCAGGCGGCGCAGGGCGTGGATACCGCCGAATCCCGCGCCGACCACCACGATCCGAGGCCGAGCCATATGTTGCTCCTTCTCCGTGTCGGTCGCCGTCAGAGGCGGCCCTACCCGATACGGCCGAATGTAGAGCCGCACCCGGGCGCCCCGAAGCCGCAGGGCCGGACCGTGCCCACCTCTTGGTGACCTTTTTGTCGGCCTTCGCCCCTGGAGGGGGCCGGGGCGGAGAGGGAGGGGGGAACGCGGTCAGCGGCCGCGGCCGGCCGGGGAGCCGTCGGCGGCAGGGCCGGGCGGAACGGCACCGGGGCCCGTCAGCGCGGCGGTGCCCATGCCCAGCAGGAGTTCGGCCATATGCGTGCGGGGCAGCTCACCACGGCTGTGCGGGGTGGAGTTGAGCAGGCCGAACACGGCGTGGACCGCCGCCCGCAGCACGGGCGCCGGGGTGTGCGGGCGCATCTGGGAGAGCACGCCCACCCACTCCTCGACGTAGCCGCGCTGGAGGCGGCGCACCCGGCGGCGGTCCTCCTCGGTGAGGTGGTGCAGCTCCCGGTCGTGCACGGTGATCAGGGCGGGCTCGTCCAGGGCGAACGCGATGTGCCCGCGCAGCAGGGCGGCCAGCGCCTCCTCGGGGCCGGGCGCGGCGGCGACCAGCTCCCGCCCGCGGCGGGACAGGCGCTCGCTGACGTCGACCAGGATCGCGCCGAGCAGCGCCTGCTTGCCGGAGAAGTGGCGGTACAGGGCGGGACCGGTGGTACCGACGGCCCGGCCGATGTCGTCGATGAGCACGCTCCGGTAGCCGCGCTCGGCGAACAGCTCCGCCGCCGCGCCCAGGAGCGCGGCGCGGCGCTCGCCCGTCGCTCTGGACCCCATGCCCGCTCCGTTCCCCTGCCCGCCCTGCGGTTCTTCCCGCCGAACTGTGGACACCCATGTTAATGGTCACTAACATCACGAATGTTAGTGACCATTAACACCTCCACGAGAGGACAGCATGAGCAGGGCATCCGTACTCGGCTCGGCGGTGGACACCGCCGGGCCCGCGTTCGCCGCCAACGACGCGGCGAACCGCGCCCTCGCCTCGGAGCTGCGCGAGCGGATCGCCACCGCGGCCCTGGGCGGCCCCGAGAAGTCCCGCGTCCGCCACGTCGAACGCGGCAAGCTGCTGCCGCGCGACCGCGTCGACCACCTGCTGGACCCCGGCTCCCCCTTCCTGGAGATCGCGCCCCTGGCCGCCTACGGGCTGTACGGGGCCGACGGGCAGGACGCCCCCGGAGCCGGGATGATCGCCGGGGTGGGCCGGGTGGCCGGGCGTCCGACCGTGGTCGTCGCCAACGACGCCACCGTCAAGGGCGGCAGCTACTACCCCATGACCGTCAAGAAGCACCTGCGCGCCCAGGAGGTCGCCCTCCAGAACCGGCTGCCGTGCGTGTACCTGGCCGACTCCGGCGGCGCCTTCCTGCCCATGCAGGACGAGGTGTTCCCCGACCGCGAGCACTTCGGGCGGATCTTCTACAACCAGGCCACCATGTCGCGGCTGGGCATCCCGCAGATCGCCGCGGTCCTGGGCTCCTGCACCGCCGGGGGCGCATACGTCCCGGCGATGAGCGACGAGGCCGTCATCGTCCGCGACCAGGGCACCATCTTCCTGGGCGGCCCGCCGCTGGTGAAGGCCGCCACCGGCGAGGTCGTCACCGCGGAGGAGCTGGGCGGCGGCGACCTGCACTCTCGGGTGTCGGGGGTGACCGACCACCTGGCCGACGACGACGCCCACGCGCTGTCCATCGTGCGGCGCATCGCCGACACCTTCGGCCCCCCGGGTGCGCCCGCCTGGGAGACCCGCGAGCCGCGCCCGCCGGCCCTGGACCCGCAGGAGCTGTACGGGGTGGTGCCCGCCGACACCCGCACCCCCTACGACGTGCGCGAGGTGATCGGCCGCGTCGTCGACGGCAGCGAGTTCACCGAGTTCAAGGCCGAGTACGGGACCACCCTCGTCACCGGGTTCGCGCACATCCACGGGCACCCGGTGGGCATCATCGCCAACAACGGCATCCTGTTCGCCGAGTCGGCGCTCAAGGGCGCCCACTTCATCGAGCTGTGCGACCGGCGCAGCATTCCGCTGGTGTTCCTGCAGAACATCTCCGGGTTCATGGTGGGCCGCGACTACGAGGCCGGGGGCATCGCCAAGCACGGCGCCAAGATGGTCACCGCGGTGGCCTGCGCCCGCGTCCCCAAGTTCACGGTCGTCATCGGCGGCTCGTTCGGTGCGGGCAACTACTCCATGTGCGGCCGGGCCTACTCCCCCCGGTTCCTGTGGATGTGGCCCAACGCCCGCATCTCCGTCATGGGCGGCGAGCAGGCCGCCTCGGTGCTGTCGACCGTCCGCCGCGACCAGATGAGCGCGCGCGGCCAGGAGTGGTCGGCCGAGGCCGAGGAGGAGTTCAAGGCCCCCATCCGGGAGACCTACGAGGAGCAGGGCAGCCCCTACTACTCCACCGCCCGGCTGTGGGACGACGGGGTCATCGACCCCGCCGACACCCGGGACGTGCTCGCCATGGCCCTGTCCGCCGCCCGCCACGCCCCGCTGGAGCCCGTGGGCTACGGCGTCTTCCGGATGTGAGGAACCCTTGACCACGACCGTACTCGTCGCCAACCGGGGTGAGATCGCCCTGCGGGTGATGCGCACCCTGCGCCGGATGGGCCTGGGGGCGGTGGCGGTGCACACCGACGCCGACGCCGGGTCCCCGCACGTGCGGGCCGCCGACCTGGCCGTGCGCGTGCCCTCCTACCTGGACTCCGACGCCATCGTCGCCGCGGCCGCGGAGGCCGGGGCGGGCCTGGTCCACCCCGGTTACGGCTTCCTGTCGGAGAACGCCGCGTTCGCCCGTGCCTGCGCCGACGCCGGACTGGTGTTCATCGGCCCGCCGCCCGCCGCCATCGACGCGATGGGCGACAAGATCCGCGCCAAGGAGACGGTGGCCGCCGCCGGGGTGCCCGTGCTGGGCGGCTTCACCGAGGAGCCCGGGGCCCCGCTGTCCGACGAGGCGCTGCTGGAGCGGGCCGCCGCCACCGGTTACCCGCTGCTCATCAAGCCCTCCGCCGGAGGCGGCGGCAAGGGCATGCGCGCCGTCCACTCCCCCGAGGAACTGCCCGCCGCCGCGGCGGCCGCCCGCCGCGAGGCCCTGGCGTCGTTCGGCGACTCCACCCTTCTGGTGGAGCGCCTGGTGCAGCGCCCCCGGCACATCGAGGTGCAGGTCCTGGCGGACTCCCACGGCAACGTGCTCCACCTGGGCGAACGAGAGTGCAGCCTCCAGCGCCGCCACCAGAAGGTGATCGAGGAGGCACCCTCGCCGCTGCTCACCGACGGCCAGCGGGCCGCCATGGGCGGGGCCGCGGTGGCCGCCGCCCGCTCCTGCGGGTACGTGGGGGCGGGCACCGTCGAGTTCATCGCCGAGGCGGACGGGGACGGCGGGCTGTCGTTCTCGTTCCTGGAGATGAACACCCGGCTCCAGGTGGAGCACCCGGTCACCGAGGAGGTCGTCGCGGTCCGCGGCGAGCGCGGCCTGGACCTGGTCGAACTCCAGGTACGGGTGGCGATGGGGGCGCCGCTGCCGTTCGGCCAGGACGACGTGTCCTGGGTCGGGCACTCGGTGGAGGCCCGGGTCTACGCCGAGGACGCCGACCGCGGGTTCCTGCCCAGCGGCGGCCCGGTGCTGGCCCTGGCCGAACCCTCCGGCGAGGGGGTGCGGGTGGACTCGGGCATCGCCGCCGGGAACGAGGTGACCTCGTCGTTCGACCCCATGCTCGCCAAGGTGATCGTGTGGGGGCCGGACCGGGCGTCGGCGCTGCGCCGCGCCGACGACGCGCTGGCCGGGTACCTGCTGCTGGGCTGCGTCACCAACACGGCGTTCCTGCGCCGCCTGCTGCGCCACCCCCGGGTGGCCGCGGGCGACCTGAGCACCGACCTCATCGAGTCCACCCCGCCCGAGGCCGCGCCCGGGGAAGTCCCGGACCGGGTGTACGCGGCCGCCGCCCTGGACCACATGCTGGACCTGGAGCCGCCGGCGCCCACCGCCGACCGCTTCGCCGTCCCCGACGGGTGGCGGGTCGGCGGGCCCGCGTGGACGCCGTGGCGGCTGCGCGCCCCCGGCGGCGACCCCGTCCTCGTGCGGGTGCGCCGCACCGGCACCGGGTTCTCGGTTGCCGTGGGCGGCGCCGACCCGGTGGACGCCCGCGCCCGCCGCGACGGCGACCGGCTCACCGTGTCCTACGCGGGCCGCACCCGCACCTACCTGCGGGCCGCCGACCCCGCCACCGCCCACCGGTGGCTGGGCGCCGACGGCACCGCCTGGACCCTGCACGAGGAGCCCGTCGACGCCGCGCTGCGCAGCGACGAGGCCGCTGCCGACGGCACCGTGCGCAGCCCGATGCCCGGCACGGTGCTCGCCGTGCCGGTGGCGGTCGGCGACGCGGTCACCGCCGGTCAGGCTCTGGCCGTCGTCGAGGCCATGAAGATGGAGCACTCCGTCACCTCACCCGTCGACGGCACCGTGGCCCGCGTCGCGGTCCGGCCCGGCGCGTCCGTCCCGATGGACGCCGTCCTGGTCGTCGTCGAGCCCACCGGGTCCCCGGACACCCCCGGGGACCCGTCCGACCCCGCCATCAGCGAGGAGAACCAGCGTTGAACCGCCACCAGCTGTCGACCGAGCACGCCGACCTGCGGGCCGCCGTGGAGGAGTTCGCCCGGACCGAGGTCGCCCCGGTCATCGGCGAGCACTACGAGAACGGGACCTTCCCCTACGAGGTCATCGCCAAGATGGGGCGGATGGGCCTGTTCGGCCTGCCCTTCCCCGAGGAGCACGGCGGCATGGGCGGCGACTACTTCGCCCTGTGCCTGGCCCTGGAGGAGCTGGCCCGGGTGGACTCCTCGGTGGCCATCACCCTGGAGGCGGGGGTGTCGCTGGGCGCGATGCCGCTGTACCGGTTCGGCACCGAGGAGCAGAAGAAGGCCTATCTGCCCCGGCTGACCTCGGGTGAGGCGCTGGGCGCGTTCGGGCTGACCGAGCCCGACGGCGGCTCCGACGCGGGTGCCACCCGCACCACCGCCCGGCTGGAGGACGGGCAGTGGGTGATCAACGGGACCAAGTCGTTCATCACCAACTCCGGGACCGACATCACCGCGCTGGTCACCGTCACGGCCGTCACCGGTCGGCGGGAGGACGGCCGGCCGGAGATCTCCTCCATCCTGGTGCCCGCGGGGACGCCCGGGTTCTCGGTCGGGCAGAAGTACTCCAAGGTGGGGTGGAACGCCTCCGACACCAACGAGCTGGTGTTCGAGGACTGCCGGGTGCCCGAGGGGAACCTGGTGGGCGAGCGCGGCCGCGGGTACGCCCAGTTCCTGCGCATCCTCGACGAGGGCCGCATCGCCATCGCGGCACTGTCGGTGGGCCTGGCCCAGGGCTGCGTGGACGAGAGCGTCCGCTACGCCCACGAGCGCAGGGCGTTCGGCAACGCCATCGGCCACTACCAGGCGATCCAGTTCAAGATCGCCGAGATGGAGGCCCGCGCGCACACCGCCCGGCTGGCGTACTACGACGCCGCCTCGCGGATGCTGGCGGGCGAGCCGTTCAAGAAGGAGGCGGCGATCGCCAAGCTGGTGGCCTCCAACGCGGCCATGGACAACGCCCGCGACGCCACGCAGGTGTTCGGCGGGTACGGGTTCATGAACGACTACGCGGTGGGCCGCTTCTACCGGGACGCCAAGATCCTGGAGATCGGCGAGGGCACCAGCGAGGTCCAGAAGATGCTCATCGCCCGCGAACTGGGCCTTCCGGCCTGAGGCGCGCGGAGGGGCCCGGGCGCGGGTCGGACGCGCCCGGGCCCCTCCGACCCGCCCGCCCGGAGGCCAGCGTTCCGGCCCTCCGGGCGCCCCGGGCCCCTCGCCGCACTCCGCACTCCGCACTCCCGCCCGGTCCCGGACGGATCCCGCCGCCGTCGGTGGCCGGGACCGGCCCCTGTCCCGGTTCGGTGAACGCCAGGGGTGACAAGTCCCCACAATCGGCACAGAATGGACTTCGTACGGCCAGTGCGGGTCCCCTGCGTTCGGGACCCCGCGACCCGGTCCGCCCACGCAGCGGCCCCGCCACGGGTCCACGGCCCCTCATATCCCCGGCCGGAGGAGTCACCGGATGGAAGGCGCCCTGCCCGTCCTCGCCCTGGTCGTCGTCGTGGTGGCGGCCGGCGCGGTCGCGGTCTCCGCGCACTTTCGCAAGGAACGCGTCGTCGAACTCCGCAGTTGGGCGCGCACACACGGATGGACCTACGCCGAACACCACCCCGCCCCGCTGGGCGACGCCGCGCTCCCGCGCCCGCTGGGCGGCCGCTCACCGCGCTTCCGGCACGTGCTCGCCGGACGGCACGGCGGCCACCGCGTCGTCTTCTTCGAGCACACCCCCCGTCCGGCCGCCCGCGGCGCGGACGAGGCCGTGCACACCTACCGGGTGGTGGCCGTGCGCACCCCCGGCACCGACACCGACCTGGAGATCCGCCGCCGCGACGACGCGGCGGCCACCGCTGCCGGGACCGACCTGGAGCGGGCCTTCCACGTGTCCGGGGGCGACGGGTTCGCCCGCGCGGCGCTGGGCCCGGAGACGGTGGAGTGGCTGCTGGCCGACCCCCGCTCGCGCTCCTTCCCGGTCCGCTTCACCGGTGAGCACGTGCTCACCTGGGCCGTCCTGCGGCTGGACCCGGACCGGGCGCTCACCGCGGCCGACTACCTCATCGACCTCATCGACCGCGTCCCCGCGCAGGCCTGGGGGACGCACACCGGCTCCTGACCCGGCCGTACACCGCTCGCGCCGCCGGGGGAGCGCTAGAATCCGGCTTGCCCCAACGCAGCAAGGAGTGACATCCGTCTTGAGCGACCCCAACTCGACGGCGCGCATCTCCCGCGCGGACCTGTTCCGCGACGAGGAGGCACCCGACCCCAACTCGACGGCCCGGATCTCCCGCGCCGACCTCTTCCGCGACGAGGAGGCACCCGACCCGAACTCCACCGCGCGCATCTCCCGCGCAGAGCTGTTCCGCGACGAGGAGAGCCCCGACCCGAACTCCACCGCGCGCATCTCCCGCGCGGACCTGTTCCGCGACGACGACTGACGCGGCCCGCGACCCGAAGAGCGCCCGCCCGGCGGACCGGACGGGCGCTCTTCGCGCGTTGCGGAGCGGACTCAGCGGCGCTCGCGGACGGCGGCGACGATCTCGGCCACCGCCTCGTCCACCGGCACCCCGTTGTTCTGGGAGCCGTCGCGGTAGCGGAAGGAGACCGCGCCCTTGCTGATGTCCTCGTCGCCGGCCAGCAGCATGAAGGGCACCTTCTGCTTCTGGGCGTTGCGGATCTTCTTCTGCATGCGGTCGTCCCCGGCGTCGACCTCCACCCGGATGCCCTCGGCCCGCAGCTTGGCCGCGATCTCCTGGAGGTAGGGCACGTGCTCGTCGGCGATCGGGATGCCGACCGCCTGAACCGGCGCCAGCCAGGCCGGGAAGGCGCCCGCGTAGTGCTCCAGCAGGACGGCGAAGAAGCGCTCGATGGAACCGAACAGGGCGCGGTGGATCATCACCGGGCGCTGACGGGAGCCGTCGGCGGCGGTGTACTCCAGGTCGAACCGCTCGGGCAGGTTGAAGTCCACCTGGATGGTGGACATCTGCCAGGTGCGGCCGATGGCGTCCTTGGCCTGGACGGAGATCTTGGGACCGTAGAAGGCGGCGCCGCCCGGGTCCATGACCAGCTCGAGCCCCTGCTTCTGGGCGGCCTGGCGCAGGGTCTCGGTGGCCTCCTCCCAGACCTCGTCGGAGCCGATGGACTTCTCCGGGTCCTTGGTGGACAGCTCCAGGTAGAAGTCGTTGAGCCCGTAGTCGCGCAGCAGGTCGAGCACGAAGGTCAGCAGCGAGTCGAGCTCGTCCGCCATCTGCTCCTTGGTGCAGTAGATGTGCGCGTCGTCCTGGGTGAAGCCGCGGGCGCGGGTGAGGCCGTGCACCACGCCGGACTTCTCGTACCGGTACACGGTGCCGAACTCGAACAGGCGCAGCGGCAGCTCGCGGTAGGAGCGCCCGCGCGCGTCGAAGACCAGGTTGTGCATCGGGCAGTTCATCGGCTTGAGGTAGTAGTCCTGGCCGCCGTCGAGCTGCATGGGGGGGTACATGCCGTCCGCGTACCAGTCCAGGTGCCCCGACTTCTCGAACAGGGCGCCCTTGGTGGCGTGCGGGGTGTAGACGAACTGGTAGCCGCTCTCCTCGTGGCGCCGGCGCGAGTAGTCCTCCATGACCCGGCGGATGACGCCGCCCCGGGGGTGGAAGACCGCCAGCCCCGAGCCGATCTCGTCCGGGATGGAGAACAGGTCCAGCTCGGCGCCGAGCTTGCGGTGGTCGCGCTTCTCGGCCTCCTCCAGGAAGGTCAGGTACGCCTTGAGGGCGTCCTTGCTCTCCCAGGCGGTGCCGTAGATCCGCTGCAGCTGCGGGTTGGTCTCCTTGCCGCGCCAGTAGGCGGCCGCGGTGCGCATGAGCTTGAACGCGGGGACGACCCGGGTGGTGGGCAGGTGCGGACCCCGGCACAGGTCCTTCCAGCACTGCTCGCCGCTGCGCGGGTCGATGTTGTCGTAGATGGTCAGCTCACCGGCGCCGACCTCGGCGGAGGCGCCCTCGGCGGCCTCGGCCGCGCCGCCCTTGAGGCCGATCAGCTCCAGCTTGTAGGGCTCGGTGGCCAGCTCGGCGCGGGCGTCCTCGTCGGTGACGACCCGGCGGTCGAAACGCTGCCCCTGCTTGATGATCTGCTGCATCTTCTTCTCGATGCTCTTGAGATCGGCCGGGGTGAAGGGTTCGGCGACGTCGAAGTCGTAGTAGAAGCCGTTCTCGACGGGCGGCCCGATGCCCAGCTTCGCCTCGGGGAACAGCTCCTGGACGGCCTGGGCGAGGATGTGCGCGGTGGAGTGGCGCAGGATCGCCCGCCCCTGCTCGGAGTCGACGGTGATCGGCTCGACGGCGTCACCGTCGTGCAGCTCGCGGAACAGGTCCCGCGGCTCGCCGTTGACCAGCGCGGCGATGACGGTCCGGCCGTCCGCCTCCAGCGCCTGCCCCGCCGTAGTGGTGGCCGCCACCACACGCGGTGTTCCGGCGATGGTGATGTGCAGCTCGGGCGCGGCGGACACGGTGACTCCTCGTAAGACGCGAACAGGTGGTGACGCCGGTCGCCGCGTCCGTCGGGGGCGGCGCCGAGTCTGCGAACGATGCTATCGGCTCCGGACCGCGGCCGCCCCGCGGCCGACGGTGCCGGAACACCGTTCCACGGGGGGGTATACGCCGTATGCGCGACGCCTCCCGAAAGGAACGCCGAAGGGACGGGAACCGGACCGCCGGCACGATCGTTGCCTCTCAGATCACGTGATTCGGACTCGGCTCCGGCGGCATCTGCGGCTTCCGCAACCGTGCCCCCACCGGTCCGACCGCCCAGGCCAGCCCGGGGAGGCGCACATGAACAAGACGAATCTGTCATGAATTGTCATGTTTTCGGCGAGCCGTCCACAGGTTCGCCAAGGGCCATTGATCCCCTCACCGGGATCGGTGACAATCAGCAGACATCCGACCACCGTCCCCAGTCGACCCGAATGCACCCACTCGCTTCGACCGAATACCGTGAGCGCATGTCACCGAGCCCGCCGAACGGCCCATCGACCCCGGAGACATCCCCCAGTCCGCTCCTCAGCAGCCGCCGCGCCCGCATGTGGCGGCGCACGAGGGCCCGCCTCCGCCTCTTCCGCAGGCGCATGCACACCCACCCGGTGCTGCACCTGCCCTGGCGCATCCTCGTGGGCACGGTGGGCACCCTGATCATCCTGGCCGGGCTGCTGATGATGGTGGCCCCCGGACCGGGGGTCGCGGCGGTCATCCTCGGCCTGGTGGTCCTCAGCACCGAGTTCGCGTGGGTACGACGGGTACTGCGCCCGGCGCGGATCTGGTTCCACCGGGCGGAGAGGCTGGGCATGCGGATGCGCGCCAGACTGCTGGAGCGCTTCCGCACCCGGCGGGCCCTGCGCCGCAAGCGCCTCTCCCCCGAGTGAGGGCGGGCCCGGGCGGGAACGGGAAGGTCCATGCCCCGGCCAGGGCCGGCCGCGCCCCGGGGTGAACGAACACGCGGGGACGGAGCACCGCACGCCCCGGCCCCTCCGGGGGCGCCGGCCCTGTCGGCGGGCCCCGCACGCGGGCGAGGCCCGCACACACGTGGCGGGACCCCCTCCGGGGCACCCTGTGCGCGCGACCGCGCCGCAGGGGGGTGCTCAGGGGCCCCGGGCGCCTCCCCCGGCGGGAACGACGAAGGCGGCCCCGCCCGGAGGGCGGAGGCTTCCGCACGGGGTCGTCTCGAAGTGGAGTGGGCTCCGGGCGGACCGACCACGACCCGTGGGGCGAAGCCCCGCACCGGGGCCCGGTGGTCGTCCCCGGAGGGAACGAAGAAACGACCCTGCTCGGGGGCCTTCGGCCGCCTCGCCGGGTCGTTCCGGAGTGGAGTGGGCGATACAGGACTCGAACCTGTGACCTCATCGGTGTGAACGATGCGCTCTAACCAACTGAGCTAATCGCCCGAGAACCGCGGTGACCCGCCGTTTCGGTGTCCTCCCTGTCGTTCGGACAAGGAAAACTCTAGCGCATCCCGGAGGGTGTTCGCTCCACCTCCGGCCGACCCCTGGAACCCATGTGTGACTGAGGTCACATTACGCTACCGTCGGGTTCATGGCAGAGTCACCCGTCGGGCATGCATCCCCACAGCTAGAAGGAGTTCCCGTCCACGCCGCCCCCCGGCGCGACCCCGCATAGCGCGGTTTTCGTGACGTGGGCCACCCGACATTGGGAAATCTTTGGTTTCTCCTGGTCATTACAGTGACGAAGGATCGCGGAGCCGCCCCGCGGCGCGCCGTGCCCGCAGGGCGGGCGGCGAGACCTCCGATCCGATCGAAGAAAGTCTCCGTACTCACGTCATAGTCCGCGAGCGACCCCGTTGGAGCGAGTGAGACGGCACCGACCCGCACCGCCGCAGGCGAGGGCCGGACGAGAAAAGGTTTGGCGAACATGAACAGTAGCGACACCACTGCCACCGCCGAGCTGGGCCTTCGGCTCGTGGTTCCCGAGCGCACCGCGGTTCCCCTGGTCGCTCGGCTCGACTACAGCGCGAACGACCCGTACGCGATCCGCGTGGCGTTCCACACCGGCGAGGACGACCCCGTCGAGTGGATCTTCGCCCGTGAGCTCCTGACCGTGGGCATCGTCCGCCCGGTCGGCGAGGGCGACGTGCGCGTGTGGCCCTCCAAGGACGAGAACGGCGACCGCAACGTCTGCATCGCGCTCTCCTCCCCCTTCGGCCAGGCCGAGTTCGACACCCAGGTGTCGCCGCTGGCCGAATTCCTCCACCGGACCTACGAGATCGTCCCGGCCGGGCAGGAGGCCCAGTTCGTCGACCTCGACGAGGAGATCCAGCAGCACCTGGCCTCCTGAGGCCGACGGCCCGCGGACACGGGGTCGCGCACGGGACCGCACGGTCGCAGCGGAAAGGGGACGGCGCTCGGCGCCGTCCCCTTTCCCATGCCCTACGGGACCGTCACGGGTCCAGGTCGTCCGCCGAGCGCTCGGCGAACACCTTCATCGCCTCCAGCGTGACCGGGCCGGGCGCCTCCGACACCCTCAGGTCGTCGATCTTGAGGATCGGCTGCACATCGCGTCCGGTGGAGGTCAGGAACGCCTCGTCGACCTCCGGCAGGCGCTCCATCGGCACGTCCTCCTCCTCGCCCCCGTACCACTCCAGGACGAGCTCGCGGGTGATGCCCGCCAGCGGGCCCGCGGACAGCGGAGGGGTGACCAGGCGGCCGTCCAGCACCACGAAGACGTTGCTGCCGGTGCCCTCGCACAGGTTCCCGGAGATGTTGCGGAACACGGCCTCGCTCGCCCCCCTCGCCTTGGCGTGGGCCAGGGCGCGCACGTTGTCGGCGTAGGAGGTGGTCTTGAGCCCGGCCAGCGCGCCGAACTCGTTCCGCGGCCAGGGCGCCACGGCGACGTCGGTGTGCGGGGCGATCGGCAGGAAGGGGCCCAGGGCCACGATCATGGTCTGCTCGCCGGCGGCACGCTCGGAGCCCAGCGGTCCGGCGCCGTCCGTGACGGTGATGCGCACCCGGGCGTCGGTGAGCTCGGGGTTGGCGGCCACCGCCAGCGCCACGCCCTCGGCGACCAGTTCGAGGTCGGGCGTCTCCATGCCCAGCCCCTCGGCGGAGCGGGCCAGGCGGCGCAGGTGACGGGTGAGCGCGAACGGGCGGCCGTTCCGCGCCCGGACCGTCTCGAAGACACCGTCGCCGACGGTGATGCCGTGGTCGACCACCGGGATCCGCGCCTCGGCCGCGTCGACGACGGTGCCGCGGCCGTACCCGGCCCCGGCGATCCACACCCTCATTGTCAACCCCCACGATTCTCGGCTGCCCGGCTCGGACCGGACCGCAGCACGATCCTCCCACTTCGCGGGCGGCCGTCGGGCCCCGGCGCCTACCCGCAGCCCGTCGGGCTTGGCAAGGGCCGTGACCGGCACCGGCCGTGGTCCGGTTCTCAAGGTCCGATCATCATCGCATCGTGACTGGTCAGGTGCATCCCCGGAAAGGGCGGCCCGGTCCCCGGCCGCCGGAAGGGCCGAAAGGATAAGTTACGAATGACTATCATCTGGGCAACGCTTATGCGGGACCCGGCGGTGACCGGTCGTGCTCTCCCCCTCTGACGACCGTCCCGCGGCGCACGGGCTCCGCAGGTCCCCCTGCCCGCCTCGACAGAGCAAAGAGAGACATGACAGCACCGAGTACCGCCCGCGGAGAGCTCAGCTGGCTGCTGGACGACCTCCTCACCCGGGCCTCCGGAACACAGCACGCCATCGTTCTGTCCACCGACGGGCTCCTCATGGCGACCTCCAGCGGCCTGGACCGGCCGGCCGCCGAGCACCTGTCGGCGATCGCCTCGGGCCTGCACAGCCTCGCCGGGGGGGCCAGCAAGCAGTTCTCCGCCGGGGGCATCCGGCAGAGCATCATCGAGATGGACCGGGCCTTCCTCTTCGTCGCCGCGGCGGGCGAGGGGGCGTGCATGGCACTGATGTCGGACTCCGACAGCGACGTGGGCCTGATCGCCTACGAGATGAACAAGGTGATCGAGAGGGTCGGCCAGTACCTCTCCGCACCGCCCCGGCCCGACATGCCCTCCACCCCGGCGCACGTCGAGAAGTGACCGTCCCCGCCGCCGCGGCGGGCCGGCCACCGGCCCTGCCCCGGCTGGGGGTCGGCCGCGCCCGGGACCGCCGATTTCGCGCTCGGCGCGGAATCCGCTAGAGTTCTTAACGCAGCGAGGGGGCGGCCCGGAGATGAACGGGAGGCCCGCGGAACTCGCCGCGCGGACGTGGCTCAGCTGGTAGAGCATCACCTTGCCAAGGTGAGGGTCGCGGGTTCGAATCCCGTCGTCCGCTCCAACGATTCGACTCGGCCTCCGCGAGGTGGCAGAGTGGGGTCGGCCCCGGGAGGATGTCCCGGAGCACACGCGGACGTGGCTCAGCTGGTAGAGCATCACCTTGCCAAGGTGAGGGTCGCGGGTTCGAATCCCGTCGTCCGCTCGGAGAGGCCCGCATGGGTGTCCACAAGGCGATTCCCCCATGTCGTTTCCAGGCGGAGTGGCCGAGTGGTTGAGGCAAGGGACTGCAAATCCCTGCACACGGGTTCGATTCCCGTCTCCGCCTCCATGCACCTCATATCCCATGAGGGCGGTTAGCTCAGTTGGTTAGAGCGCTACCTTGACACGGTAGAGGTCACAGGTTCGAATCCTGTATCGCCCACACGAACAGAAGGCGGCCCTGCCCGCGCGTCGAACGCGCCGGCGGGGCCGCCTTCGTCGTTCCCACCGTCGGCTCCGGCGGCGCCCCGGAGGGCACTCCGGAAGGCGGACCGCCCGAGGAGGGCCCACACCCGGGTCGGGCCGCATCCACGGCGGCCGCGCCCGACGGCCGGACCGCACCACGGTGTCCGGCGGGCGCGGCCCCGCCGTCCGCCGCCGCTGCGGGCCGGCCCCCGGAGCGGACATGACATTCGTCATCGCCCCGTGTGTGTGAATCGCAGGAGAAACCGGTGATGGCCGCCTCTGCCGGGTGCCTCCGCCCCCTCGTTAGATTCGAGGCATGAACCGCGACGACCATCCCCACCCCGCTCCGACCGCGCAGCCGACCGGAGCGCCGCTCCCCCAGGAACCCGGATCCGCCCCGGTCCCGCCGCCCGCCCCGCCCGCGCCGCGCCGCCGCGGACCGCGACCGGTCCCCGCGGGGGTCCCCTACCACCGCGTCCTGGCCGGGGAGAAGCGCCGCGTCTGGCGCGGCATCCTCGCGATCGTGCTGCTGGTGGTCGGGATGCTGCTGTTCAGCACCGTCCTCACCTTCCTGGCCGTCGCCGTCGACGCGCTGACGGGCAGGGCCGACCCCGCGTCGGGCGAGTTCGAGCTCACCCCGCTGCTCAACGCCTCGGGCCTGCTGGCGATGGCCCTGCTCACTCCCTGGAGCATGCTCATCCAGCGGTGGCTGTACGGGGTGAGGGGGGCGTCCCTGCACTCCGTCCTGGCGTGCTTCCGCTCCGAGCCCTTCACCCGCTCCCTGCTGGTCATCGGGCCGGTATGGGTCGTCTACATGACCCTCTTCTCGTTCGCCACGCCCTTCGAGGAGGGGGTGTGGTCGACCACCGACCTGTTCCTGAGCTTCGGCATCATCATGCTGCTGGTACCGCTGCAGGCGGCCGGTGAGGAGTACGGCTTCCGCGGGCTGATCTTCCGGGTCGCCGGAAGCTGGAGCCGCGGCCCGCGGGCCGCCCTGGTCATCGGCACCACCGTCTCCAGCCTGGTGTTCATGGCGGCGCACTTCGCGGCCGACCCGTGGCTCAACCTCTACTACTTCACGTTCGGCGCCACCCTGGCCCTCATCACCTGGCGCACGGGCGGCCTGGAGGTCGCGGTCGTCATCCACGCGGTGAACAACACGCTCGCTTTCCTGATCTCCGTCATCATCCACTCCGACCTCGCCGCCGGGTTCGACCGCTCCGCGGGTGTCGGATCGGCGATCATGCTCGTGCCCTGCGGCCTGCTCATCGCGGTCACGGCGGTGGTGTGGCTGCGCACGCGGCGGACCGGCCCGGCCCTGACCCCCGGCGGCGCCGAGGCCGCCGCGGAGCCGGTGGCGTAGCGGCCCCGCCCGGGGCGGTGCCGGGTCCGGCACCGCCCCGGGCCTCACCGGCCGAGGACCTCCCGGGCCGCGCCGGTTCCCCCGCAGACCGGTCGCGCCGCTCCTCCAGCGCCTCGCGCTACTCCTCGACCAGGGGCTCCTGGGCCCGGGCCTCGGCGGCGACGAAGGCGTCGAGGCACCCGGGGGAGGACGGGCACTCCGCGGACGGCACGGCGTCGTCGGTCACCTCGGAGGCGCCCGCGGGATCGGCGGAGTAGCCGCTCAGGCCCGTGCACTCCTTCCTCGTCGGCGGCCGCCACCGCCGGATCCTGCCGCGCGGCTGCGTACGCGGTCCCGGACAGGTCCTCGGCCAGATGGCGGGTCCCGGGGGTGTCGGGAACGAGCCCGTTCTCCTGCTCCTCCCACAGGCCCTCCCCGTTCGGCGGCGGGGAGTCGGGGTTCAGCCGCAGGTCGGCCTGATGGAGGCGGCCGCCCCCGGGCACGGTCCGCCGGAGGGGCGGCACCGGTGGCCGGGTGGCCGCCCAGCACCGCGTACACGGCGTTCTCGTCGCCGCAGAGGCAGGGGCCCCCGAGGTCCTCCTCGGGCACCGCGAACCCGTACTCGCGGGCCAGGTCCACCCGGGCCGTCCCGTACCTGCGGCACTCGTGGTGGGGCCCGAAGAGGGTCGGCACCTCCTCGCCCGTGGGCGCGTCGGGGCGGACCGCGACGTCGTGGCCCAGGCCGGCGGGGCACTCCACCGCCAGGGCGTCCCGGGCCGGCTCACGGTCCACTGCTCGTGCTCGTCGAGCACGTGGTCGTAGAGCGGCAGATGCAGCCGCTCGCCGGGCTCGGGGGCGGTGACGGCGTAGGGGTCAGCGGGCTCGGCGGGCCCCGCCGCCCCGGCGCTCGCTGGGGCCTCCTCGGGGGCCGGTCCGGCGGCGGTCCCGCCGTCCGATCCCGGGGAGCAGGCGGTGAGGGCGAGGGCCGGGACGAGGGTCGGGGGGATCGTGCGCTGCGGTGGCCGCACCGGCTGCTCCAGGGGCGGGGAGAGGGGTCGCGCCGGGTGGGCGGGCCCGGCCCTCCCGCCGTGGCCCGGGGGCCGCGGCGGTCTCCGGTCCCCGGGGGGACCGGAGCACCGGTCAGGGGACGCGGTGGCCCGCGGCGCGGAACAGCTCGTACCACTCCGGGCGGGTCAGGGGCAGGTCCGAGCCCTGGGCCGCCCCGGTCACCCGCTCGGGGGTGGTGGTGCCCAGCACGACCTGCATGCGGGCGGGGTGGCGGGTGATCCAGGCGGTGGCGACGGCGATCGGCGGCACACCGTACCTGCCGGCGATCCGGTCGATGACCGCGTTGAGCTCCGGGTACTCGGGCGAGCCGAGGAAGACCCCGTTGAAGAACCCGGCCTGGAACGGCGACCACGCCTGGACGGTGATGTCGTGCAGCCGGGCGTGGTCCAGGGCCCCGCCGCCGTCCAGGGTGGCCGACTGCGGTTCCCCGAGCATGTTGGCGGCCACCCCCTGGGCGATGATCGGGGCGTGGGTGAGCGACAGCTGGAGCTGGTTCACCGCGATGTGCTGGCGCACGTACCGGCGCAGCAGGTCGATCTGGCGGGGCGTGTGGTTGGAGACGCCGAAGGCGCGGACCTTCCCGGCGGACTCCAGGTCGTCGAACGCCCGGGCGACCTCCTCGGGCTCGACGAGGGCGTCGGGCCGGTGGAGCAGCAGGATGTCGACGCGGTCGGTGTCCAGGGCGCGCAGCGAGTCCTCGACGGACGCGACGATGTGCTCGTAGGAGTGGTCGAAGTAGGGCCCCGCCGGGACGATGCCCACCTTGGTCTGGATGGTGACGGCGTCGCGTTCGGCCGGGGTGAGGCGCATCGCCTCGGCGAAGCGGCGCTCGCACTCGTGCGGGGTGCGGCCGTAGATGTCGGCGTGGTCGACGAAGTCGACGCCCACATCCCGTGCGGTGTGCACGAGGGTGCGGATCTCGTCGTCGGTCTTCTCCGCGATCCGCATGAGGCCGAGCACGACGTTGGGAGCGGTGATGTCCGTCCCGGGCAGGGTGAGGGTCTTCACGGGTTTCCTTTCGATCCGGCGTTCACGCTAGGAGTCGGGGCCGGGGAAGTCCAACCGGAACCGCGCGGTCCGCGGGCCCGGCCCGAGATCCTCCGCAGAGCCCGGCCCCGATCCGATGTGATGCACGCCACATGAAATTATATGGACGGCCAGTTCATTTCGAGGTTATATGGACTCACCGTCCATATTTGCGGACCAAGGGGATGAAGGACATGAGCACCACGGGAACCGATCGCGTCGCCCTCGTCACCGGCGGCTCCGGCGGCATCGGCCGCGCCGTCGCCGAGCGCCTCGCCGCCGACGGGATCGCGGTCGCCGTCCACTACGCCGGGAACAAGGACCGGGCCGACGCCGTTGCCGACGCCGTCACCGAGGCGGGCGGACGCGCCATCACCGTCACGGGCGACGTCGCCGACGAGCGCGCCATGGCGGCCGCGTTCGACGAGACCGAGGCCGCCTTCGGCGGTATCGACGTGGTCGTCAACACCGCGGGGGTCATGGTCCTGGGTCCGATCGCCGACTTCGACCTCGACGCCCTGGACCGGATGCACCGCACCAACATCCGCGGCACCTTCGTCGTCTCCCAGCAGGCGGCCCGGCGGGTGCGCGGGGGCGGGGCGGTCATCAACGTCTCCACCAGCGTCTCGCGGTCGCAGTTCCCGAACTACGGCCCCTACGTCGCGAGCAAGCGAGCGGTGGAGGGCATCACCCTGATCCTCGCCCGCGAGCTGCGCGGCAGGGACATCACCGTCAACACCGTCGCCCCCGGTCCCACCGCCACCCCCCTGTTCCTGGAGGGCAAGTCGGAGGCCGAGATCGAGGCGCTCGCCGAGGCCGCACCCCTGGAGCGCCTGGGGCGGCCCGAGGACATCGCCGAGTCGGTGGCCTTCCTCGCCGGACCGGCCCGTTGGATCAACGGCCAGACCCTCTACACCAACGGCGGACTGGCCTGAGGCCGTCCGCATGCCAGAAAGAAGACCGGCCATGAAGAGCGTCATCGTCATCACAGGGGCCTCCAGCGGTTTCGGGGCCCTCACCGCCCGCGCACTCGCCGACGCGGGGAACACCGTGTACGCGGGCATGCGCGAGACCGCGGGCCGCAACGCGCCCCGTGTCCGGGAGGCGGAGGAGTACTCCCGGGAGCACGGGGTGGACCTGCGCGCCGTCGAGCTCGACGTCAACTCCCAGGTGTCCGTGGACACCGCCGTCGCCGGGATCGAGGAGGAGCACGGCCGGATCGACGTGCTGGTCCACAACGCCGGGCACATGGTCACCGGCCCCACCGAAGCGTTCACCCCCGAGCAGCTCGCCGAGCTGTACGACGTGAACGTGCTGTCCACCCAGCGGGTCAACCGGGCCGTCCTCCCGGGTATGCGCCGCCGCGGCGAGGGGCTCGTGCTCTGGGTGTCCAGCTCCAGTGTCAAGGGCGGTACCCCGCCCTACCTGGCCCCGTACTTCGCGGCCAAGGCGGGCATGGACTCCCTCGCGGTGTCCTACGCGGGCGAGCTCGCCCGTTGGGGCGTGGAGACGTCCATCGTCGTCCCGGGGTCGTTCACCTCGGGCACCGATCACTTCGCCCGCTCGGGCCGTCCGGCCGATACCGCTGTGGAGGCCGAGTACGAGACCCGCTATCCGGGCCTGGTCGGGCAGGTCGCCGGGAGGCTCGCCGCCCTGGCCCCGGAGGGCGCGGACGCCTCGTCGGTCTCCGACGAGATCGCCCGCATCGTGGCCCTGCCCCGCGGGGAGCGCCCCCACCGGGTGCACATCGACCCGGTGGACGACGGCTCGGAGGAGGTCTCCGGTGTCGCCGACCGCGTCCGCCGGGAGTTCCTGGGCCGGGTCGGGCTCGCCGACCTGCTCACCGTCCGCCCCTGAGGGGAGGACCGGCGGCCCTCCGCCTGCGCAACGGGCCCAACGCGGCTCTTCGGGTCGTAGAGTCGTGCGGTGGCCGCCCCTCCCCGGGGCGGGGCGGCCTCGGAGGAGCGAGGAGGAAGCGTGATGAACGAGCAGACCGCCCCGTCCCCCCGGCGCGGCGCCCGCGGAAGGGGGCGGCGGCCCGCGGACGAGGTCCGCGCGGACGTGCTGCGCGCCGTCGGGGAGCTGCTGATGGAGGAGGGCCTGGGCGGCCTGTCCTTCGAACGGGTGGCCCGGCTGTCGGGCGCCAGTAAGACCACCCTGCACAAGTGGTGGCCCTCCAGGGGGGCACTGGCGCTGGACGGCTACTTCCACGCCGTCGAGCCGGCGCTGGACTTTCCCGACACCGGGGACGTGCGTGCGGACCTCCTCGCGCAGCTGCGCTCCTTCGTCCGCGTCATGACGCGGACACCCGGCGGACGCATCCTGACCCAGCTGATCGGCGAGGCGCAGACCGACACCGAGTTGTCCGCCGCCTACCGCGGGCTGTACTCCTCCCAGCGCCGTGCCCTGGCCGCCGAGCGGCTGCTCCGGGCACAGGAAGTGGGTCAGATCCGCCCGGAGGTGGACGTCCGGGTCCTCATCGACCAGCTGTGGGGCGCGGTCTACCACCGGTTGCTCATCCCGGACGAGCCGGTCACCGAGGAGTTCGCCGCCGCACTGGTCGGCAACCTGCTGGACGGTGTCGGTCCGCGGTGACCGCGGGCCGGGCCCGGGGCCGCGGGGCCCGGTCGGACACACCGGCCCCATGCCGGAGAACGGGCTCCGCCTGGAGATCGGGTACCGCACGCGCTGCCGCCGGCCGCCGCGCGCGACGTGGATGGCGCAGGAGCCGATCACCGCGTTCGAGGCCGAGCCGGGGGAGGTCGCGCTGATCCCGGGGAGCGGCGGGGTGTTCGAGGTGCGGGTCGGCGGCGAGGCCGTGTGGTCGCGCGGCACCGACGCCGCCGACACCGAGCGGCCGGTCCGCGACCGGACCGCCCCGGACCGCCCGCTGGGCCGCTCCGAGCGGTCCGGCTGACACGGCCGTCCGGGTCCTCCCCGGACGGGCGCCCGGGGTCTACCGTTGGCCCATGAGCGATTCCCAGAGCGACATCGACCCGTCCGCGCCGCCCAGCGGCCCCGGCTGCCGGGAGTGCGAGGAGGGCGGCGGCTGGTGGTTCCACCTGCGCCGCTGCGCGGCCTGCGGCCACGTCGGCTGCTGCGACAGCTCCCCCGCCCAGCACGCCACCCGCCACTTCGAGGAGACCGGGCACCCCTACATCCAGAGCTACGAACCGGGCGAGGCCTGGTTCTACGACTTCCGCAGCGGCGAGAGCGGCAGCGGGCCGGAGCTGGCCGCGCCCACCTCCCGCCCCGCGGACCAGCCGGCGCCGGGCCCGGCCGACCGGGTGCCCGCCGACTGGACCCGCCACCTCCACCGCTGACCCTCAGCCGCGTCGGGCGCGGGCCTGCAGACGCGAGGTCACCAGGCTCACGGCGCCCGCGACGACCGCCACGTTGAAGACCATCTGGCCGATGAGCAGGCCCCGCGCCCACTGCCCCTGGGCGTGGATGTCGCCGTAGCCGACCGTTGCCAGGGTGGTGAGGGCGAAGTAGAGGGCGTCGGTCCGGGTCTCCAGCCCCTCGAACTCGCCGGGGCGGAACAGGGCCAGGCCGTGGTCGGCCAGGGCGAAGAGCGCGATCCCGCAGGCGGCCAGCAGGATCGGCGGGCGCAGGGGCAGCGCGGCCGGGTCGGCGCGCGCCTGGAGGACGGCCGCGCGGACAACGGACCGGCCGATGAGGGCGGCCCCCAGGACGAGGGCCGTCCAGCGCGCTCCCAGCTGCCAGGGGGCTCCGCCGCCCTCCAGGGGGACGAGGTAGTACAGCGCACCGATCAGGGCGACCTCGCCCGCGAGCACCGCATGGTCCCACCGGTGCCGGGCAGGCCCCTGTCCGCTCTCAACGCCCATGACACACAGTCATAGCACGGGCACGGTGGGCTTTCGCGGTGGTCAGCGTGCGACCGTGCGGCGCTCCAGGAGGTCGAGCACGCGCTCGTACCAGCGCAGGTTCTCCTCCTCCAGGGCGATGCCCCGCAGCAGGGTGAGGTAGGGGCCGATCCGTTCGGCGCGGACCAGGTGCTCCTCCTCGGTCCTCCCCTCCAGCAGGTGCCCGCGCAGGCGCAGGTAGTGGCCCAGCCGGGCACTGGACCAGGCGGTGCGCTCGGCGATGGCGGTGCGCACCGCGTCGGCGTCGCCCACGTCGACGGCCTGGACCTGCACCATCAGCTCGTCGCGGATGGCGGTGGGCCGCGGCGGGCGGGAGGTGAAGGAGCGCAGTTCCTCGCGCCCGCGACCGGTGAGGGTGAAGACGCGCTTGTCGGGCCTGCGCTCCTGGCGGACCACGGTGGCCTCGATGAGGCCTTCGCCCTCCATCCGCTCCAGCTCGCGGTAGATCTGCTGCGGGGTGGCCATCCAGAAGTTGGCCACCGAGGAGTCGAAGATCTTCGTCAGGTCGTATCCGGAGGCCGGACCCTCGAGCAGGGCGGCCATGACGGCGTTGCGCAGTGCCATCCGGCCACTGTAGCGTCCGCCCCGGAATACTCGCATCGTTGACTGATCAAGAAATTCACTGGTGCACCCGTGTACAGCCCGGCACAGGGCTGTTAGCCTCCTGCACATCCGCCCGACCGGTCGACCGAGGAGTGTGCGCCGTGGGGACCTTCCGCGAGGCCGTCGAGGCCCGGGACACCGACGCCGTCGCCGGCCTGCTCGCCGACGACGTCGTCTTCACCAGCCCGGTCGCGTTCAGGCCGCACCGCGGCAGGGCCGTCACCGCCGCCATCCTGCGCGGGGTACTGCGGGTCTTCGAGGACTTCCGCTACATCGGCGAGTACACCTCCGCCGACGGCCGGGAGCACGTGCTGCGGTTCCGGGCCTCGGTGTCGGGCCGCGAGGTGGAGGGCTGTGACCTGCTCCACTTCGACGACGACGGCCGGATCGACGCCCTCACCGTGATGGTCCGGCCGCTGTCGGGCCTGCAGGCCCTGGCCGACGCCATGGACGCGCAGTTCGACCGCATCCGCGCGGAGGCCGCGGACGCCGGGTGAGCGCGTGAAGGCGTCGCCCCCGGAAGGTGCGGCGCCTACCCTCGAAAGCGTGACGAACGCACTCGCGACGACCGATCCCGCGACCGCGGCCGCGCGGATCCGGGAGGTCCTGGGAGACGGTCCGGTCCTCGCCCTGACGGGGGCGGGCATCTCCACCGACTCCGGCATCCCCGACTACCGCGGGCCCGGCTCCCCGCCCCGCAGGCCCATGACGTACCAGCAGTTCGTCGGCGACGAGGCCTTTCGGCGCCACTACTGGGCGCGCAACCACGTCGGCTGGCGGCACGTGCACCGGACCCGGCCCAACGACGGCCACCGGGCGCTGGCCCGGCTGGAGGCCGCCGGGGTGGTCTCGGCGGTCATCACCCAGAACGTGGACACCCTGCACGAGGCGGCGGGCAGCCGCTCCGTGATCGACCTGCACGGCCGCTACGACCGGGTGGTGTGCCTGGAGTGCGCCTCCGTGGTCCCCCGCGACCGGCTGGCCGAGCGGCTGACCGCGCTCAACCCCGGTTTCACCGGCGGGGTGGACGACGTCGAGATCGCCCCCGACGCCGACGCCGCGCTGTCGGCCACCGAGGGCTTCGAGGTCGCGGACTGCGCCGACTGCGGCGGCATGCTCAAGCCCGACATCGTGTACTTCGGAGAGAACGTGCCGCCCGCGCGGGTCCGGCGCGGGTACCGGCTGGTGGAGGAGGCCTCGGCGCTCCTGGTCGCGGGATCGTCTCTCACCGTGCTGTCGGGGCGGCGGTTCGTCAAGGCCGCCGCCGACCGCCACCTGCCGATCGTCATCGTCAACCGGGGGGCCACCCGCGGCGACGCCCTGGCCGACCTCACCGTGGACGCCGGCTGCTCGGAGGTGCTCACCGCGCTGGCCGACGCCTACACCGGCTGACCGCGCGGCGGCCCGTCGCGAGGGCACACCCGGCCGGGCCCGCCCCCGGGGCGGGCCCGGCCGCACGAGCGCGGTGGCCCGGGCGGCCGGGACCGCCGGTGCGGCCCACCTCGACGGCGTTCTCCTCGCCGGGGGGCCGGACCCACGCTGCGGTGCCCCCGCTCGCGGCCTCCCCTCCGGAGCCGGGACCGAACTTCTTCGGACTCTGCGGCGAAAAACAGGAAGGGGATCCCGGCCGTCGGTAATCCCGCCCGCCTCCCCCGGGACTACTTCCCCGAGAGTCCCATGACGGCGAAGGAGACCGATGAGGACCGACAGGGCCGATGCCCCGCCCACCGACAGGTTGGCGGATCTCTACGACCGATATCACGCCAGGATCCTGGCGTTCTGTCTCCTGCGCGCGGACGAGACGGCGGCCGAGGAGGTGGCCAGTGAGACGTTCGTGATCGCCTGGCGCAAGCTGTCCGCCATCCCCGACCCGCCGCTGCCCTGGCTGCTGGGCGTGGCCCGCAACCTGCTGCGCAAGCAGTACGGGGCCCGGATGCGGCGGGAGACGCTCCTGCGGCGGCTCGCGGACCTCTCCGACCGGCGCGACGAGCAGGACTGGGACGTCGCCGAGCGGTTCGTGCTGCGCGAGAGCGCCGTCCGGGCCCTGAGCGAGCTGTCCGAGAAGCACGTGGAGGCGCTGACCCTCGTCGCCTGGCACGGCCTGTCCCCCGCCGAGGCGGGACAGGTGGTCGGCTGCTCGGCCGGGACCTTCTCGGTCCGCCTGCACCGGGCCCGCCGTGCCCTGGCCAGGCAGCTGGAGACCCTGGAGGGCTCCGAGGCGCGCCGCCGGGCCGCCGGGCGCTTCTCCGCCCCCGGCCCCCGCACCTCCGACGCCCCGATCACCCGCACCGCCCACCAGGAGGCACGATGATCCAGGACGACATCCTCGACACCGTGTCGGCGCTGGAGCCCGCGGCCCTGCGCGAACGCGCCGACGAACTCAGCCGGCTGCACCGCGACCGGGTCCTGGAGCGGGCCCGGGCGGCGGGCGGGCGGCGCGCGTTCCTGCGTGCGGCCGCCGACCGCAGGTGGCGGCTCCCGGTGACGGCGGGCGCGCTCGCCACCGCGGGGGCGGTCGCGGCCGCGCTCTTCGTGTACTCCCCCGGCCAGGTCGTCGTGCCCGGCGAGGGGGGCGCAGCCGACGTGCAGAACAACGACGTGCGGGCACCGGCCTACGCCGACGCGCAAGAGCTGTTCGCCGCCGCCGCCGAGGCGGCCGCGGCCGAGGAGGAGCCGACAGGGAGCATCTGGTACCTGCGCACCCGCAACCAGCGTCCCGCCGGCCCCTTCCCCTGGGGGGAGGGGGGTTACACGGTCCACCAGGCCTACACCAACGAGAGCTGGACGGAGCTGGGCGGCGGGTTCCGGTCCCTGAACAACCTCAACCTGGACGTCGAGAACGTCTTCCCCTCCGAGGAGGACCGCCGGGCATGGGAGGAGGCCGGATCACCCGAGCTGGAGCACACCACTCCGCGGAGCACCGCCTACCGGGGGGAGACGGTCGGCCCGTTCGGCGTGGGTTCCTCCGCCCTGCTCGACCTGCCCGGCGACGCCGAGGGGCTGGAGGACCTGCTGCGGGAGGCCTGGCGGGAGGAGGTGGAGCGGACGGCGCAGGAGCGGGCGGCCCTGGGAGAGACCGGGGGGAACTCGGAGGAGGACTTCGACGCGTACGTCAGGGAGCTGTTCTCCGGCGCGGTCACCGGGCCGCTGCGCGGCGACACCCGGGGGGCGTTCTTCACCCTGGCCTCGCAGATCGAGGGGATCCGGCTGATCGGACCGGACAAGGACCCGATCGGACGGGCGGGCTACAAGGTGGCGGTCCCCTATCCGCTCTTCCCCGAGGACGAGGGGCTGGTGTCCTACTGGGTCGTCGACCCCGGGACCGGGACCCTGCTGAGCGAGCAGGGGGCCGAGGACATCTGGGTGGCCTACGAGGAGGCGGGCTTCGTCGAGGAGATCGGCGAGCCCGCCGTGCCCGTCGACTACGAGGACCTGTACGGGAACTGATCCGGTGCCGGCCCGCGCCCTCTTCCCCGGGACACGGACCGGCGCCTCAGCGCGGGCGCGGTGCGAAGACCGCCGGGAGGCGGTCCGGACCGCCCGCCCACGGTGAGGGCCTGCGGGGCGGTGCGGGCCGCACCGCCCGCAGGTCCGGCAGGTGCTCCAGCACCACCTCCACCGCCGCGGCGGCGATGGTCGCCGCCGCCCGGGGGGCCGGGTGGGGGCAGCCGCGCTCCCCGTGGCCGAAGAAGATCCGGGGCCGCTCCCCCGCGGTCCGCGGGGAGTCGGTGCCCGCCGCCGCCAGTCCCAGCACCAGCAGGTCGCCGCGGCGGACCCGGCGGCCGCCCAGGTCGCAGTCCTGCACGGCCCAGCGGCCGACGGCGTTGCGGGCGGGGGTGTCCCGCCACAGCGCCTCCTCCAGGGCCTCGGGGACCGTGGTCCGCCCCGCGGCCAGGGCCGCGGCCGGGCCGTCTCCGGCCAGGGCCAGGGCCAGGGTGACGGCGATCCAGTCGGCGGTGGCGGCCTGGCCGAAGGCGAGCATCAGCAGCAGGTCCAGGGCGACCTCCTCCGGACCGGCTCCCGCCCGGAGTGCGGCGAGCCGGGAGGGCGTGTCGGCGCGCGGCAGGCGGCGGCGGTCGCGCACCAGCCCGGTGAGGCGGCCGTGCAGGCGGCGGCGGGCCGGGACGGCCCCGGGCCCGGTGCCCGCCGCGGCGAACAGGTCGGCGGGCGGTTCGTCCGCCGTACCGCACAGGAGGGAGAACACCCGGGCCGGGACGTGCCGGGCGTAGTCGGCGACCAGGTCGGCGCTCCCGGCCGCGGCGAAGGAGTCGACCCGTTCCCGGGCCGCCCGCAGTGCCAGACCGCGCAGGTCGATCGGGTCGACGGCGGCCAGGGCGTCGCCGATCGCGTCGGCCCGGGCGCCGCCGTCCTCCCCGAACAGCACCGGCGGCGCCCACATCACGTGCGCCAGCACGGGGTGGTCGGGGCCGATCCGGTTCCGGAGGTTCCAGCGGCGGTGGTCCCGGGAGAACCACTCGGGCCGCCCCATCACGTGCCGCAGCTCGCGCACACCGGAGACGAACCAGGCGGGGACACCGCCCTCCAGCAGGACGGGGGCGACCGGTCCGAGTGCGCGCAGCCGGGTGTGCAGGCCGGGAACGTCCCGGCAGGCCTCCGCCCCGTACAGGCGGGGGGCGTCGGCGTGGTCGGGCGAGGGCGGCGGGGGCCCGCTGTCGGCCGGCTCCGCGGCCGGGACGGGGGCGGCGGTCACCGGTCCGAGCGCCTCCCGCCACCAGAGCGGGTCGTCCTCCCGGACGCTCACGAGGCGATCCCGGTGTCCGCCGCCACCGGTCCGGACGCCGTGACCAGGGTCCGCGGGACCAGGACGCCCACCCCCAGGCCGCCCCGGGGCGAGGTCCCGAAGTCCACGACGAAGCGGTGGCGGGCGGCGATGAGGCCGACCACGGCCAGTCCGGTGCGTTCTCCGTCCAGGGTCTCCAGTCCCCCCGGGGAGTCGATGCGGGCCCGGGCCGCCTCCCGTTCGCGGCGGCGCATGCCGGGTCCGGCGTCCTCCACGTGCAGGACGACCCCCTCCTCGACCCGCTCGACCCGGACGGACACCTCGCTGTCGGGTCCGGAGAAGGCGGCGGCGTTGTCGAGCAGCTCGGCCAGGACGCGGGCCAGCGGCTCGGCCGCCCGGCCGAGCACCTCCACGCCCTCCGCGCCGCGGGCGCGCACCCGCCGGCGGGCGCCGATCCGACGGGTCGCCCGGCGCAGCACCTCGGGCAGGGGGACCGTCGGCGCGTCGCGGCGGCCGGTCCCGCCGCCCGCGAGGGTGACCAGGCTGTCGGCGATCCGGACGGTGCGGGCCAGGGCGCGGTCCGCCTCCAGCAGGTGCTCGCGGATCTCGGGCCGGTCCCCGTGCGTCTCCCCCAGGGTGCGCAGGTGTTCCGCGACGGTCTCCAGCCCCGCGCGCAGGCGGGCGCCGCAGGAGGCGGTGGCGGCCAGCGCGGTGTCGGTGCGGCGGGCGGCGGCCAGCAGCTCCCGGCGGACGTGGTCGCCCAGGGAGGCCAGGGCGTCGTCCACGGGCAGGTGGCCGGTGGGGACGTGCGGGGGGTCGGTGGACTCGGCGGCGGTGCAGCGGTCCGCGCGGATGCGGGCGGTGAGCAGGGGGAGCCAGGTGCGGTCCAGGTCCGTGATCCGCCGTTCGCAGCGGGCGATGAGGGCCCGGGCGTGCTCGGCCCGGCGGGCGGACAGGTCGAGTTCTCCCGCGGTCGTGCGCAGCAGCCGGTCCAGCGCGGCGTGCCGGACCGGGGGGTGTTCGGCGAGGATCCCCGGGGCGTCCCGTCCGGTGCGGACCCCCTCGGCGAGGGCGGGCAGGAGGCGGTCGGCGAGCAGGGCGGCCTCCTGCTCGAGGGTGTCGCCCGCGAGCCGGGCGCGGATGCGGCCGTCCCGGACGACGCGGACGGCGGCGGAGCGGTGGGCCGCCACGGCGACCGCCGCGACCAGGGCGGAGCCGAGCACCCCGGTGACCGCGGCGACCAGGGGCCGGTCGCGGTCGCCGACCGCCGCCACCGACCAGGACCACAGGGGTGCGACGAGGGCCGCGGTGACCAGGAGGGCGATCAGGGCCTGGTGCGCGGGGTGGGGGGAGATCCGGATCCGATCGGGGGAGACGGTCGACATGGGGTCCTCGGGTCGAACGGAACGGGTTCCCGCCGCGCGTTCGACCGGTCACGGCGCCCGCCGGGGAACGCGCGGTCGGACGATTTTCACGGTAGACCACATTCGGTCGGCGCGCGGGCTTTCCAGGAAAAGGAATCCCGCCCGAGGACCGGGGATGACCCCGGTTCACCTCGGCCTCCAGAGGATTAATTCGCCATTTATGCGGACAATGCATTCCGCACCGTGCGCTTTTCCCGATCCTTTTTCCGGGCTGTCAGGGGAGGTAAAGGACGAGCGCTCCGACCACCGTGGCCGCCAGCGCCGTGTTGCCGATCGCCGAGGCCCGGCGGGCGGGCGCCCCGGGGTCCGTGCCGCGCACCGGCAGGTCCGGCAGCCGCAGGACGACGGCGGCGGCCGCCACGGCGGTCAGGGCGACCAGCAGGTACCACAGGGCGACCGGAACGGTCGTCCAGGCGACGACGACCAGGCCCAGTGCGGCGACGAAGCCCAGCGAGGCCGTCCGGGCCAGCGCGTCCCAGCGGTCGGCGAGGCGCCGCCTCCCCGTGCCCGGGCGGGAGGCCAGGGCGAGGGACACGGCGGCGAACGCCCACCACAGGCACAGGGCCGCGCCGACGGCGACGGCGATCAGGCCGGTGCTCATGACCATTCCTTCCCGGTGAGCAGGCGCACGGCCTGCCCCTCGACGGCGGCGGTGGTGTTGGAGAGTACGATCACGGCCCGGCCGGCCTCCCGGTCCAGGGCCAACATGGAGACGAACCCGCCGGTGCCGCCGTTGTGCCAGGTCACCTCGGTGCCCCCGACGTCGGTGGTGACCCAGGCGTAGCCGATGCGGTCCTCGCCGTCGGGCCACCGGGGCTCCAGGGCCGCCGTGCCGGGGGCGGTGCCGTCGAGCAGGGCACGGGCGAAGCGCTCCATGTCGGCCGGGGTGGAACGGACGCCGCCGGTGGGCGCGTAGGCCATGGCGAGCCAGGGCGCGGCGGTGCGGCCCCGTTCGGTGTGCCCGAGGGTGGCGCCGGCGGGCAGGTCCGCCTCGGTGCGGGGCAGGTAGGTGTCGTCCATACCGAGCGGGTCCAGGAGGCGTCGGCGCAGCAGGTCCGCGTAGTCGGTCCCGGCCGCCTCGGCCAGGGCCAGCCCCAGCAGGGCGAAGCCGAGGTTGGAGTAGTGGGACTCGCCGCGGTCGGTGAGCTCGGCGGCGCGGGCCTGGTCCAGCAGGGCGTCCTCGTCGTAGCGGTAGGGGTCGCGGCCCAGGTATCCGGCCGCGACGAGGCCGTTGACGGTGTCCTGGGGGCGTGGGGGGAGCCGGGGCAGTCCCGACCGGTGCGAGGCCAGCTCGGCCAGGGTGGCGTCGGCGGCCGGGGCTCCGCCGAGGTCGAGCAGGTCGCCGAGCCGGGTGTCCTCGGCGACCTCGCCGCGTTCGACGGCGTCGGCCAGGAGCAGGGCGGTCATGGTCTTGGTGATGGAGCCGATCTCGAAGTCGGTGTCGGCTCCGCCGCCGAAGTGGGCGGCGGCGGTGTCACCGCCGTCGATCTCGACGACGCCGAGCAGGTCGCGGGGCCCGTCGGCGTACAGGGCGCGGGCGCGGTCGAGCAGGTCCGGGTCGCCGCTCTCCGCGGTGGACAGCGTCGGGACGCGCGGAGCGACCGCGACGCCCAGGGCGATGACCAGGAGCGCGGCCAGGCAGGCCGCCGCGGTGGTCCGGATGCGCACGGGTCTCCTTCTCGGGTCAGGGGGCCCCGCCCGCGGCGGTGAGGATCACCAGGAGCGGGACGAGGCGCTCGGGCGGGACGGCGTAGCGGCCGCGGCGGACGGTGGTGAGCCATCCGGCGGCGGCCAGCAGGTTCACGTGGTGGTAGATCTGGCCGGTCGTGCCGAAGTCGGAGCGCTCGGCCAGGGCGGCGACGGTGTCGGTGCCCTGCCAGACCGCCTGGAGGAGCTGGAGGCGGACCGGGTGCCCCAGGGCGTCCAGGGCGGCGGCGCGGCGGGACCAGTCCTCCGCGGCCAGCCGCTCGGAAGGCAGCCCCTGCTGCCACTCGACGGCCCCCTCCCCGGAGCCGACGACTCCGGCGAAGACGACGCCCCCGTTGCCGTCGACATGCCCTTTCAGGGCGTTGAGGGCGAAGAACGGGTCGCCCGCGGAGGCGGTGTCCGGCGCGGATCCGGCCGGGCCGCGGTCCTCCAGCGCGTCGACCCGGGCCTCCAGTTCGGCCAGGCGCTGCTCTGTCGTCTTCTCTGCCACCCTCGAAACCTACCAGAAAATCCGTAATTACGTAATTCCATAGAAATCGGGGGGGCACCCCGCTCTTTGCCGGATCCGGGAGGACCCCTGGCGTACCGCTGACCCGGAGCGGCAGATCATGAAGGGGGCGGAGCGCGGACCCGCGCTTTCCGCCACGTCCGAGGGGCCGGGGCACGGACCAGTGCGACTCCGGTCGGTGAGGAGACGAGATGCGCTCAGATACGGCCAACGGCTGGCAGTACTTCGTCGCGACCCTGTTGATCGTCATCGGGTCGGTCAACATCATCCAGGGCCTGGTCGCCCTGTTCACCCCTGAGTTCTACGTGGTCGGCGCCTCGGAGATGCTCCTGCTGGACTACGGCGCCTGGGGTCTGCTGCTCGGCCTGTGGGGCGTGGTCCTGGTGGCCGCGGGCCTGGCCGTGCTCTCCGGCAGCACGTGGGCACGGGTGTTCGGCATCGTCCTGGCCTGCCTCAACGCCCTGGCCCAGATGGTGTTCCTGCTGGCGATGCCGCTGTGGTCGATGGTGGCGATCGCCATCGACGTCCTGGTCATCTACGGGCTGACGGCGGGATGGCCGAGCAGGGCCGAGCGGGAGTCCTCCGGAACGTCCTCCGGGATGAGCCCCGCCGAGCAGAAGGCCTACCAGAGCGGCTACCAGGCGGCGCACGAGGCCCCGCCGTCGGCGCGGGCTCCGGAGCAGACCGCGGCCCGGCCCGCCGACCACGGCAGGCACACCGGCTGAGAAGGGGTGGGACGGACGAGGAGGGGCGCCCCCGGCGGGGCGCCCCTCCCGCCGTTCCAGGCCGGACCGCGCGGGCGGGGTCAGTCCTGGTAGAGATCGGCCAGTTCCGCCTCGTACCTGTCCCGGATGACGCGCCGCCGGAGCTTGAGGGAAGGGGTGAGCTCACCGGTCTCGGGCCCCCACTCCCCCGCCAGCACCCGGTGGCGCTTGACCTGCTCGGCCCGGCTCAGCCGGGTGTTGGCGGCGGCGACCGCGCGCTCCAGCTCGGCCCGCACCTCCGGGTGGGCGACCAGCGCGTCCCAGTCGCCGCCGGTGTCGATGCCCCGGGCCGCCGCCCACACCGGGGCGACCTCCCGGTCGGGCACCACCAGGGCCACCAGGTACGGTCGGCCGTCCCCGTGCGCATAGGCCTGGCCGACCAGCGGGTGCTCCTTGAGGGTGTTCTCCACCAGGGCGGGCGAGACGTTCTTGCCGCCGCTGGTGACGATGAGCTCCTTCTTGCGGTCGGTGATCCACAGGTGGCCGTCCTCGTCCAGGCGGCCGATGTCGCCGGTGGCGAACCAGCCGTCGGCGTCGGTGGCCGGTCGGACCGAGCCGTCGGCGTCCACGTATCCGTCGAACACCGTCTCCCCGCGCAGCAGGACCTCGCCGTCGTCCGCGGTCCGCACCTCCACCGTGGCGAGCGGACGCCCGACCGAGCCCAGCCGGAACCCGGCGGTCGGGGTGTTGACGGTGGCCACGCCCAGGGACTCGGTCAGGCCCCAGGCGTCCATGATCGGCACCCCCAGGCCCGCCCAGAAGCGCACCACCTCCTGCGGCATCGGAGCCGAGGCGCTGGAGGCCCACACCACCCGGTCCAGACCGACCTTCTCCAGGATCGGGGTCAGGGCGAGCGCGCGCACGGCCGCGAACCGCTCCGCCAGGTCCCCCGGGACCGGGCCGCCCCGCTCCAGGTGGGCGGTGTGCTCGGTGGCCACCGCCATGGCGGCCCCGATCGCCCCGCGCTGCTCCTCGGGCAGGCCCGCGATGCCCGCCCGCAGCGCCGAGGCGAGCTTCTCCCACACCCGGGGCACCCCGAAGAACTGGGGCGGGCGCACGTGCCGGAGCACCCCGACCAGCCCGGCCGGATCCTCGCACATCCACACGTGGGAGGCGCGCAGCAGCGGCAGGTACAGGCCCAGGACGCGCTCGGCGATGTGGGCCAGCGGCAGGTAGCAGATGTGCGCTGCGTGCTCGGGCAGGTCGATCAGGGAGTCCAGGGCGACCAGGTTGGCGAGCATCCTGCGGTGGGTGACCGCCACGCCCTTGGGGTCTCCGGTGGTCCCGGAGGTGTAGACGACGGTGAGCAGGTCGTCGGGCCCGAGGCCGTGCCGGCGCTCGAACGCGTCCCCGGTCCCGGTCGCGGCCACGTCGGCGTAGTCCAGGTGGCCGCGGCCGGGGTCGGCCCCGGAGACCACGACCAGGGACTCCAGTGCCGTGGCCGGATCGGCGGCCAGGGGCTCCCAGGAGGCGGCCGCGGCGGCGTCCCCCACGACGGCGACGCGCGCACGGCTGTGCCGGGCGATGTAGGCGACCTGCTCGGGGGCGGCGGTGCCGTAGACGGTGGTGGGGATCGCGCCGATGTGGACCAGGGCCAGGTCGGAGAGCCAGTGCTCGGGCCGGTTGCCCATCATCAGCAGGGCGCGGTCGCCCGGGGCCACGCCGAGTGCGGCGTAGCCCCGGGCGAGGCGTGCGACGGCCTCGTTCACCTCGGCCCAGGTGAGGGTCGCCCAGTCGTCGCCGGAGCGCCAGGACAGGGCGGGCAGGCCGGCGTGGACGGCGGCGTTGTGTTCGAGAAGGTGCGCGAGGGTGTGGTCCGGGGAGACGGCTGGGGGCACGGAGGGCTCCTGACGGTCGTCCTGCACTCAGGTGTGACCTGGGACACACGTGAGCGTAACACCGGGCCACCCGCCCGGACAGGCCCCCGTGCCCGGCTCAGCCCCTGCGGGGTCGCGGGTGCAGCTCGGAGGTGACCGCCAGCCGGTTGTAGAGGTTGATCATCGAGATCGCGACCTCCAGGGCTGCCAGCCGGGCGTCGTCGAAGTGCTCGGCGGCCTCCGCGTAGACCTCGTCGGGGACCCCGTGGTCGCCCAGGCGGGTCATCGCGTCGGTGAGGGCCAGCGCGGCGCGCTCGGCCGGGGTGAAGATCTCCCCCGCCTCGTACCAGGCCGACACCAGGAAGAGGCGCTGCTGGGACTCCCCCTCCTTCAGGGCCCGGCGGGTGTGCAGGTCGACGCAGAAGGAGCAGCCGTTGAGGACCGACGAGCGCAGCTTCACCAGCTCGAGCAGGCCGATGTCGAGGTGCTCGGCGACGAGGGCGTCGACCTCGTCCAGTTTGGAGTAGATCTCGGGAACCTGCTTGGACCACACGATGCGGTTCTGGGCCACGGGGCGATGCCTCCTCGATCCGGGAGCGGACCGGGCGGTCCGCACTATCCGAAACGTACGCCATCCGGCGGCTCCCCCGGCTCCGGGCCCGCTCCTGCGGGTCGACCGGAACTCCGGCCGGAAACGGACACATAATTGCCCTGCCATCGAATTCCCAGCATGATGGGAAAGGATTCCAGGGGCACCTTCCCCTTTCACCGAGAAAACGGCACGGCTTTTCGGGACCCCATCCGGGCCGGCCCGGGAGACCCGTGAGCACCAGACCCCCGCCCGCCGAACGGACCGCGCCCCCGGCGTCCCTCGGGGGGACCGCCCGGGCCCTGGGAGGCAAGGCGTTCCCCCTCTACTGCTCGCTGCTCGCCGGCACGGCCGGGAGCATGGTCACGGTCGGGGTCGTCGGCAACGTCGCCACCGCCGACCTGGCCGCCTACGCGCTGCTCATCACCGTGTTCAACCCGCTGCTCATGGTGGTGCAGGGGGCGCTGCGCGGGTCGATGCCGTTCATCGCCGAGAACGCGGAGGATCCGGCCGCGCTGGCGCCGGTGGTGCGGGACTCCACCTGGCTCGCCCTGCTCATGGGCGCGGCGGGCGGCACCGTCCTGGCGCTGGCGCCGCTCTGGGCGCGGGCGATCGGGGTGGCCGAGCCGACCCTCGCGGCGCTGGACGTACCGGCCGCGGTCCTGGCCGGAGCGGCCCTGCTGACCTCATCGGTCAGGACCTCGGTGTCGGTGCTGCTCATCGGACTGGGGCGGAACCGGTCCGTGATGGTGCTGAGCCTGGTCAACACGGCGCTCGCGGTGACCCTGACCCCCCTGCTCGTGCTGGGTGCGGGCCCGGTGCCCGGACTGGGGCTGACCGGGGCGGCCCTGGCGCTGTTCGCGGACGGCTGCGCCATGGCGGCGCTGTACCTGTACGTCTCGCGCCGCCGGACCGTGCTGCGCGGGCGGCCGGTGGGGCTGGGCGCGCCCGCCTGGGCGGGCGTCGCGAGGATCGCCCGGACGGGGCTGCCCACCGGGGCGACGCTGCTCATCAAGTTCGGGACGCTGAGCCTGCTGGGGCTGGCGGTGGCCCGGATCGGCGCGGAGCAGGCGGCCGCCCACCAGGTGATGGTGGTCCTCGCCAACCTGCTGTTCCTCCCGGCGGTCGCGGTGGGCCAGTCGAGCGTCCCGTTCACCGCCCGGGCCGCCGGGCGGGGATCGCCGGCCGGGGTGCGCCGCCCCGTCACCGCCGGGTACCTGGTCGCGGTGCCGGTGGTGGCGGGGAGTCTGGTGCTGCTGTGGGCACTGGCCGGGCCGGTGGTCGGGGCGTTCACACCCGACCCCGCGGTGCGGGGGACGGTGATCGCCCTGCTGCCGGTGCTGTCGGCGGCGGTGGTCGCCGACGCCGTGCAGGCGCTGCCCGGGATGGGGCTGCTGGCGATCAGGCAGGCGCGGTACTCGATGTACACGTTCGCGGTCTGCTACGGCCTGCTGTGCCTGGCCGCACCGTTCGCCGCCGCGGCGGGCGGGCTGGCGGGGGCCTGGACCGCCTACGCGCTGGCCAACACGGCGCTCATCGCCGGCCAGGCGGCGGCCTTCCGACGACGTTCCGCCCTCCTGTGAGAGGAGGCGGACCGGTCGGCTTCGGGGGCCCGGCCGCCGGGACCGCACCCGCCTCGGCGGCGGGGATGCCCTTCCGGGTGTTCCTGCGGTCGCGATGACCGGGGGTGCGACCGTCCGTTCAGCTCGGGTCGGGCTCGCGGGCGTCGTGGGCGAGCAGTGCCAGGGGCACCCGGCCGGCCAGGCCGAGCTTGGCCAGCGTGTTCGAGATGTGCGCCTTCACCGTGCCCAGCGACATGTGCAGGGCCCGGGCGATCTCGGCGTTGGAGAGTCCGGCGGCGACCGCGTCGGCGACCTCGCGTTCGCGGTCGGTGAGCAGTGCCATTCGCCCACGGGCGGTGCGGCGGCGCTCGGCCGCCGCCTCCCGCCCCTCGTTCCCCTCCGGCTCGGCGGCCCCACCGCGGTCGGCACCCGCCGCGACCCGGTCCATGAGGGCGCGCGCCACGGCGGGCGAGAGCACCGGCTCCCCGGCGGCGGCCCGGTGCACCGCCTCCACGATCCGCTCGGGCTCGGTGTGCTTGAGCAGGTAACCGGCGGCCCCGGCGCGCAGCGCCCGGGCGACGGTGTCGTCGGCGTCGAAGGTGGTCAGCACGATGACCTGGGGGTCGTCGGCCCCGCCGGTGCACAGCGCCTCGGTGGCGGCGATGCCGTCCAGGCCGGGCATGCGCACGTCCATGAGCACCACGTCGGGACGGTGCTCGGCCACAGCGGCCGCCGCCTCCTCCCCGTCGGCGGCCTCGCCGACCACCACGAGCCCGGGTGCCCCGGAGAGCATGATCCGCAACCCGGTCAGCACCAGCGGGTCGTCGTCGACGAGGAGAACTCGCACGGGTGTGTCCACGCCCCCCACTATCGCACCCGCGGTTCTTCGGGCACGGCGGCCTTTCCACCGCTCGGCCGGGGTGCGGGCGACCGTGTCCCCGCCGCCCCGGCCCGGGATGGCCGCCGCGCCCCCGCTCCCCGGCCCGGAGGTGCGGAGGCCTCGGGCCAGGGCAGCTCCGCGTCGAGGCGGAAGAGGCCCCGGTCGGGGCCGTGGGTCAGGCTGCCCCCGTCCAGGCGGACACGCTCGGCCAGACCGGTGAGCCCGGCGCCCGCCCCGGGGATCTCCGAGGCGGCCACCCCCAGTGGCAGCGGGTTGCGCACCGACACCGCCAGTCCGCGGCCCGGCCCGCCGTGGAGCTCCACCTCCACCCGCGCCCCGGGAGCGTGTTTGCGGGCGTTGGTCAGCCCCTCCTGCACCACCCGGTAGGCGCTGCGGCCCACCCGGTCGGCGGGGGCCGCCCCCTCGGGCAGCTCCAGGCGGGAGCTCACCCGCTGCCCGGAGTCGGTCGCCTCGCGCAGCAGCCGGTCCAGGGCGGCGAGGGTGGGCTGGGGCGGGGCGGTCCCGCTGTCCTCCTCCTGCCCCGTCCCCTCCCCGGGCCCGGTGTCGGCGGCGCGCAGCACGGCGAGGACACCGCCCAGTTCCTCCAGGGCCCGGTGGGCGTTGTCCCGGATGACGTCCACGGCCGCGCCCAGCTCCTCGGCGGTCGGCGGCGGCGCCTGTCCCTGCTCGCTCCGCCGGACCCGGTAGGCCAGCGCCCCGGCGTGCACCGACAGCAGGGACATCCGGTGGGCGAGGACGTCGTGCATCTCCCGGGCGATGCGGCGGCGCTCGTCGGCCCGTGCCTCGGTCAGCCTGCGGTCCCGGTCGGCACGGGCGCGCACCACGTCCTGGCGCAGCCGCTCGACCAGCCGGAGCCGGGACTTGAGCGCCAGTCCCCAGCCCAGGCAGCCCAGGAGCATGAGGACGACGACCGCGATCGCGAAGGACAGCTGGTGGCCGGGGAGGACCAGCAGGAACCATGGCAGGCCGACGAGCAGGGTGCCCGCCGCCACGGCGGTCGCCTGCCACCAGGGGCGGCGGGCGGCGAGCCCGATCAGTGCGATGACCAGCGCCGCCACGGAGGCGGAGGAGACGGCCGAGATCAGTCCGATGACCACGGCCGACGCCAGCGGGTACCGGGGCCGCGCGAGCAGGGTCAGGGCGGCCGCTCCGCCCAGGACCACGTCCACCACCGCCAGCCACCCGGGCACGTAGGAGTTGTATCCCACCCGGTACAGCAGGCCGTACAGCACGGCCCACCCCGTCCCGGCCGCGACCGCCGCCAGCGTCCCCCACGGGGTCCGCCGCCCGGTCCCGCCGTCCGGGTCCTCCCCGGCGCCGTCGGAGGCCCGCACCGCGCCCCCCGCCCGCCGCCCGGTCCGGCCGACGCGTCCACCGTGTTCTCCGGGGCCGCCGGAGCCCCCGGGGCCACCGCGTGCATCCCCGCCGTCGGCACCGGCCGGGCCGTCCGGGCCGGCGGAGGTGTCACGCCTTCCCGGCCCGCCGCCGTTCCCCGCCATCACGCCCCCTCGTCACCACCCGCCACCGGCTCCGACCGCGCCGCACACCCGCCCGGGCCGACCCGTGCGGCCCCTCCGGGCGCAGGCCTTCGCGGACGGGGTACCGATCACGACCGGCACACCGCGCGTCGATTTTCAGGTTAGGGCGGACCGGGCGGCGGCGCCTCGGCCGAAAGGCCGATCCTGTGCGGGGGTCGCCCCGTAGGGGCCACCGGCCGATCGGACGGCACCGCGGGGGTGGAACGTGATCGATCGGCCGATGCGGCACCGGGGTCCGCGGCGGGACGATCGGGACATGGTGAACGACGACGCGCCCGCCCTGGAAATGGTCGGGCTGACCAAGGCCTTCAACGGGACGAGGGCCGCCGATGGGGTCACCCTCTCCGTCCCCCGCGGATCCCTGCTGGGCCTGGTGGGCCCCAACGGGGCGGGAAAGACCACCTCGATCTCCATGGCGGTCGGCCTGCTGCGCCCCGACGCGGGCACCGCCCGGGTGCTGGGCGTGGACATGTGGACCGATCCGGTGGCCGCCAAGCGCCTGCTCGGAGTGCTCCCCGACGGCCTGTCCCTGCCCGAGCGGCTGACGGGCGGCGAACTGCTCACCTACTGGGGCGGGCTGCGCGGGCTCGACCGCGACCTGGTCCGGGATCGGGCCCGGGAGCTGCTGCGGGTGCTGGAGCTGGACGAGGCCGACCGCGGGGGTGTCCTGATCGCGGAGTACTCCACGGGTATGCGCAAGAAGATCGGACTGGCCACGGCCCTGCTGCACGCGCCCCGGGTCCTGGTGCTGGACGAGCCCTACGAGGCGGTCGACCCGGTGTCGGCGCGGGTGCTCACCGCGATCCTGCGCCGCTTCACCGACGGCGGCGGAACGGTGGTCGTCTCCAGCCACGTGATGGCCCTCGTGGAGCGGCTCGCCGACCGGGTGGCGATCATCGCCCGGGGCCGGGTGCTGGCCGACGGCCCGCTGGACCGCGTGCGCGGTTCGGACGCCACCCTGGAGGACACCTTCGTACGCCTGGTCGGCGCGCGCGAGATCGGGGAGGAGGAGCTGTCGTGGCTGTCGTCCTGATCCGCCTGAAGCTGGCGCTGATGCGCCACTCCTTCACCGGCATGCGCGTTCTCGGGTTGGTCCTCGCTGCCCTGGGGACCGCCTTGACCTGGTACTTCGCCCTGTTCGGCCAGGGGCCCGGGATCCGGTCGGACCTGTTCGCACTGGTCTTCGCCGTGTGGGCCGCGGGCTGGGCGCTGGGGCCCACGGTCGCCAACGGGACGGGGACGCTGCGTTCGCAGTACTTCGCGCTGCTGCCGCTGGACCGCCGCCGGACCGGGGCGCTGCTGCTGGTCACGGCGTTCGTGGACCTGGGCCCGGCGCTGACCCTGATCGCGTCGGCGGCGCTGGTGTGGCACGGCGCGACGCTGTCGGCGGGCGCGGCCCTGGTCGCGGTGCCCGCGGCCCTGCTGCTGTGGATCTCGCTGATCTCCCTGTCCCGGCTGGTGTTCCGGGCCCTGGGCGCGGCGATGCACTCTCGGCTCGGCGTCGAGATCGCCTCGGTGCAGTGGGGGCTGATCCTGGCCCTGCTCCTCTTCGGGTGGATGGCCGTGCAGCCGGCGCTCGCGGCGACTCTGGAGCTGCGCGAGAACGGCCTGGGCGAGGGGACGGCGGGCGCGGTCCTGGCCGCGCTGCCCACTTCCTGGCCGGTCCACGCCGTGGACGCGGCGGGGACCGGCTCCTGGGGCGCGGCGTTCGGCTGGCTGGCGGCCACGGCCCTGACGGCGCTGCTCCTGGCGTCGGTCACCGCACTGCTGCTGGCGCCCCGCGTGACGGCGCGCGGGGTGCGTCGGCGCGGTCGCCCCCTCGGCGCCCGGCCCCTGTCCCGCCCGGCCCGCGGACCGCTGCCGGACACCCCGCTGGGCGCGGTGGTCGGCAAGGAGCTGCGCCAGTGGTGGCGCGATCCCTGGCGGGGGCTGGAGGTGCGCTCCTCGCTGTGGGCGGGCCTGTTCATCGGGCTGCTGAGCTGGTGGAGCGGCGTGTTCTCGGTCGTCGCGCCGTTCGCCGGGGTGGTCTGCGCCTTCATCATGGTGCTGGCCACGGCGAACATGTACGGCCACGACGGGACTGCGCTGTGGCAGACGGTGGTGGGCCAGGGCCCGGGCACGGCGCGGGCCGACGTGCGCGGCCGCCAGATCGCGATCCTGCTGCTGTGCGCGCCGGCGGCGCTGGTGCTGAGCGCGCTGTTCATCGTGTCCACCGGTGAGCACTGGACGTGGCCGTACGTCCTCACCGGACTGGCGGCGGTGTTCGGGGTGGGATCGGGACTGTCGCTGCTGTTCTCGGTGGTGGCCCTGTCCCCGGGCGTGGACCCGCAGCTGCGGGTGGACGCCAACGACAGCGGCGACAACCAGGTGCAGGTGTGGCTGTCCCTGGCGGCGCTGCCGGTGCTGACGGCCCCGGCGGTGCTGGCGGCGGTGTTCCTGGGCCTGGCCGGGGCGCCGTGGGCGGCGCTGCCGGCGGGGGTGCTCAACGGGCTGCTGGGGGCCTGGTGGCTGGGCCGGATCGCGCACCGGCGGCTGGCGGGCCGCCTGCCGGAGACGTTCACCCGCATCCGCTACGGCAGGGAGGTCGCCCTCCAGGCGGTACCGGATCGCGGGTCGCTGCTGGACCGGCTGGAGCGGACGGCGATCTCCGGCAACGAGGAGACCCGGCCGCAGGGGTCGTGAGCGCCGCGCGGGGCCGGGGCGCGGACGGCGCCCCGGCTCAGGGGCCGGAGGCGGCCCGGACCTTCTCGTAGAGGGCGGTGAGGCCGTCCAGGAAGGATGTCAGGGCCAGGTCGAAGCTGTCCTCGTCGATCTCGGCGGCGTGCTCGGCCAGCCGGTGGGCCTGGGACAGGTTGGGGTAGCGGTCCCGGTAGACGCGCACGTCGTCGTCGAAGCCGCGGGCGAAGGAGCCGGTGGCCGAGCCCAGGACCAGGTAGCGGGTGGAGGCGCCGATCATGGTGGCGTAGCGGGGCGGCCAGCCCGCGCCCACCAGGCCGCCGTGGATGGCGTCGGCCCTGCGCAGCGCCTCCTCCCGGCGGCCGGGGCCCGCGGCGATGACCGGCAGCAGGTTGGGGTGGGCGACCAGGGCGTCGCGGTAGGAGCGCGCCCAGACGGTCAGGCCCCGGCGCCAGTCGCCGCTCTCGAACTCGGAGACCTCGATGTCCCGGGTGACCTCCTCGGCGATCGCGGTGAGCAGCTCCTCCTTGGTCCGGTAGTGGCTGTACAGGGAGGCGGCGCGCACGTCGAGCTCCTCGGCGAGCTTGCGCATGGACAGCCCGTCCAGCCCGTCCCGGTCGATGAGCGCGAGCGCGGCACGTCGGATGGCCTCACGGCTCAGGATCGGCGTCTTGGGTCGGGCCACGGACGTAGGTCCCCTCTGCGGTGTGCCGACACCGGCCCCTCCGGTGTCCGGGCCCGATCATCGCACGGCCCCGGGCCGCGCGGGTCCGTTACCCGGGGCCCCCTTGCACCGACGGCGGGGATCGTCGTACCCTCACATAACCGAACACTGTTAGGTTAACTGGGAGCAGGCCGTGATCGATTTCTCGTTGAGCGAAGAGCAGCGCGCCGTCCGTGACTGGGTGCGGACGTTCGTCGAGCGGGAGCTGGTGCCGCTGGAGAACGACGTGCTGCGGCGCGAACGCGAGGGGCACCCCCCGGGCCTGAACAGGGAGGAGCGCACCCGGCTGCGCGAACTCGCCCGCAAGTCCGACTTCTGGGGTGTGGAGACCCCGGTGGAGTACGGCGGCATGGGCCTGGACCCGGTCACCGCCGCGGTCATCGAGATCGAGCTGGGCCGGACCTTCCTGACCTTCAAGTTCGGCGGCGAGGCCGACAACATCCTCTACCACTGCAACGAGGAGCAGAAGGAGCGCTACCTGCTGCCCACCATCGCCGGTGAGAAGCGCTCCTGCTTCGCCATCACCGAGCCGGGGGCCGGGTCGGACGCCAAGGCCATCCGCGCCCGCGCCGTGCGCGAGGGCGACGAGTGGGTGATCAACGGCGAGAAGACCTTCATCACCGGCGGCAACGAGGCCGACTTCGCCATGGTCTTCGCGGTCACCGACCCCGAGCGGGGCGCCAACGGCGGTGTGACCTGCTTCCTCGTGGACCGCGAGATGGGCTGGACCTCCGAGCCCATCGACACCATGGGCGAGCGCCGCCCCGCCTCGCTGGTCTTCCAGGACGTGCGCGTGCCGCACGAGAACATCCTCGGCGAGGAGGGCAAGGGCTTCGCGCTGGCCATGCAGTGGATCGGCAAGGGCCGCTACCTGCTGCCCGCCCGCGCCGTCGGCAGCTGCGAGCGGCTGCTCACCATGGCCGTCGAGTACTCCAGGACCCGCGAGACCTTCGGCGCGCCGATCGCCGACCGCCAGGCCATCCAGTGGATGATCGCCGACTCCCAGGTGGAGATCGAGGCGCTGCGCCTGCTCGTGCTGCACGCCGCCTGGCAGGTGGGCGAGGGCCTGGACTCGCGCCACGCGCAGTCCATCGCCAAGCTCTTCGGCGGCGTCAAGGCCAACGAGATCGTCGACCGCGTGCTCCAGATCCACGGCGGCATGGGGTACACGCGCGAGCTGCCCATCGAGCGGTTCTACCGCGACCTGCGCCTGCTGCGCATCTTCGAGGGCACCGACGAGATCCAGCGCCGCACGATCGCCCGCGACCTGCTCAAGGGCCACGTCAAGGTGGGCGCAACCTTGGGCTGACCGCGGGAACGCGGAAGGGGCCCGTGCCGACGTGCGGCACGGGCCCCTTTCCCGCGTGCGGGCCGGGGCGGACCCCGGCGCGGGCGGGTCCTAGCGGACGGCGACCAGGTCGCAGACGAAGATCAGGGTCTCGTCGGGGCCGATCACGCCGCCGGCGCCGCGCTTGCCGTAGGCCAGGTGCGGCGGGATGACCAGCTTGCGGCGGCCGCCCACGCGCATGCCCAGGACGCCGTCGTCCCAGCCCTTGATGACCTGCCCCTTGCCCAGGGTGAAGCTCAGCGGGGCGCCGCGGTTCCAGCTGGCGTCGAACTCCTCGCCGTTGGAGAAGGCAACGCCCACGTAGTGCACGTCGACCGTGCTGCCGTGCCCGGCCTGCTCGCCCTCGCCGACCACGACGTCGGTGATCTGCAGGTCCGCCGGCGGCGGGCCATCGATGGGGTCGATCTCCGGACGCTCCAGAGCCATGGTGGTACCTCTTCTGTGACACAGGTGAACAGAGAGGGCCAGGGTACCGGTCCGCGCGTTCAGCCCGGCAGCGCGCCGACCGTGGCGGCGACGACGTGGCCCTGCCCCTCGATCTTGACCGGCCCGTTGTCGGCCTGGACGAACACCGACTCGCCCCGGCACAGCTCCATCCGGCGGCCGCTCTCGGGGATCAGCTCGACGCGCCCGTCCAGGGCCAGCACCACGGCGGGCCCCTCCCCCGGCAGGTGGGCCGCCACTCGGCCGGGGCCGATCTCGTGCAGGGCGAACTCCGGCGCGGCCGGGTGGAACTGCCGCCGCCCGTCCTGGAAGGTGGGCAGGGAGTACGGGATGGGCAGGACCGAGAAGTCGACCACGTCCAGCAGCTCGGCCGAGTCCACGTGCTTGCGGGTCAGCCCGGCCCGCAGCACGTTGTCGGAGCCCGCCATCACCTCCACCGCGGTCCCCTGGAGGTAGGCGTGCAGGTTGCCCGCGGGCAGGAAGAGGGCCTGGCCCGGCCACAGGGTGACCCGGTTGAGCAGCAGCGACGCCACCGCCCCGGGGTCGCCCGGGTAGCGGGCGGCCAGGTCCCCGATGATGTCGGCGTGCGCGCACCGGGGGCGGACCCGCACCCACTCCTCCACGAATTCGCCGATGAGCCGCCCGCGATCGGCTCCGTCCAGGGTGAGCAGGCGGGTGAGCGCCGCCCGCAGCGCGGCGCGGTCGTCCTCCCTGGCCAGGTCCTCGCGCAGCAGGACGGCCAGCTCGCAGGTCAGGTCCAGCAGGTCGCGGTGGGCCGCGGAGGGCTCGCGGAAGCCGCACAGGGCCTCGAAGGGCTCCAGGGCCAGCAGCAGTTCCGGCTTGTGGTGGGGGTCGCGGTAGTTGCGGTGGGGCGCGTCGACCGGGATGCCCCGCTCCTCCTCGGCCGCGAAACCGTCCCGGGCCCGGTCGGCGTTCGGGTGCACCTGGAGGGACAGGGGCTCGTCCGCGGCCAGGACCTTGAGCAGGAACGGCAGGCGCACGCCGAAGCGGTCGACCACCTGCGCGCCCAGGACGCGGTGGGGCGCGGCGGCGATGAGCTCGGGCAGCGGGAGCGGGCCCTCCTCGCACCGGGCGGTGCTGGGGGCTCCGTGGTGGGCGCCCAGCCACAGCTCCGCCTGCGGGGTGCCGTCCGGCTCCAGGCCCAGCAGCCGGGGGATGGCCGTGCGCGCCCCCCAGGCGTACGGCCGGACCTGGTTGGTGAGCCTGTGCATCCGCTCCCCGCTTTCCCGTCTGCGTTCTCTCACCCCGTGGACGCTCCGGCGAGGTGGGGCCAGTCTGGCGAACGGAGCGGGCTCCGTCGACCCGGCACGCCCCACTTCCGATGGTGGTGCACGCATCACCTCACGAGGAACGCCCGGCGGCCGCCGGGCCCGGCGGCCGCAACGAAGTTACCGGGAAGTAAATCACGGCCCCGGACACAGCGACAGCACCGCCGTGTCACCGTCCGGCGAACATCGGCGGGCGGCGGGAGGGGGCGGCGGTGCGCCGCGGCCCGGATGCCCGGACCGCGTGCTCAGCGCCGGCGTCGGACGCGGTCGGACTCGGCCACCAGGCGGTCGGTCATGGCCTGGCGCAGCTCGGGGTCGGCGGAGGGCAGGCCGAGGATGTCCGACAGGTACAGCCCGTCCCCGGCCCGCAGGATGATCTCCGCCAGGACCGGGTCCTCCAGCTCCTCGTGGAGCAGGACCCGCCAGCGGTCGAACATGTCCCGGACGTGCGCGAAGGCCTCCTGGGGCACGTCGTCCCGGCCGCGCAGCGCGGCGATGATCGCCCGGTAGAGCTCGCGCTCCTCCGGACTCTGCGGCAGCGAGGTGCGCAGGAAGACGCGGACCACGCCCTCCTCGCCCTCCACCGCCTCGCGCAGCTCCTGTTCGGCCAGGGCGGACAGGCGGTCGACGAGGCCGGTGAGCATGGCGGCCTTGGAGGGGAAGTGGTAGAGGAGGCCGCCCTTGGACACCGAGGCGGCGCGGGCCACCGCCTCCAGGGTCACCGCGGGGTAGCCCTCGCGGACGAGGATCCCCTGCAGGGCGTCGAGGATGCGGTCGCGGGTGTTGGAAGCGTTCACGATTGACACTGTACCGGCTGGACGGTACTGTACCGGCTGGACGGTTGAAGAATCCCCGACGTGCGCCCGGCGCACGGACGGTCGACAGCGCTTCCCGTCCCGATCGACCCGGCCCGGAGCCCGCCATCCCGCCGGATCGCGCCCGGCTCCTGCCGGGAACGCGAGAACCAGCGACACGTAACGAGGAGAGATGACTTCCGTCACGGCCGGAAACGGCCACGACCGCACCCGCGACGCCTCCCCGGCGACGGCCGGTCCCCGCGAATGGGCGGCCCTGGCCGTCCTGGTCCTGCCCGTGATCCTGATCTCGGTCGACTCGACCGTGCTCGGCTTCGCCGTACCCGCGCTGAGCGAGCAGCTGGCGCCCACCGCGGGCCAGCTGCTGTGGATCATCGATGTCTACGGCTTCATCCTGGCCGGCCTGCTGATCACCATGGGCTCGCTCGGCGACCGTATCGGCCGCCGCCGGCTGCTCATGGCCGGTTCGGCCGCGTTCGGCGCCGCGTCGCTGCTGGCCGCCTTCGCGCCGACCCCCGAGGTCCTCATCGCCGCCCGCGCCCTGCTGGGTGTGGCGGGAGCGTCCCTGATGCCCTCGACCCTGTCCCTGCTGCGCAACATCTTCCTGGACGCGCGCCAGCGGCTGCTGGCCATCGCCCTGTGGGCCTCCGGGTTCTCCGCGGGCGCCGCTCTGGGGCCGATCCTGGGCGGCTGGCTGCTGGAGCACTTCTTCTGGGGCTCGGTGTTCCTCATCAACCTGCCGGTGATGGCCCTGATCCTGGTCCTGGTGCCGCTGCTGGTGCGCGAGTCGAGCAACCCCGCCGCCGGGCGCCTCGACCCGCTCAGCGTGCTGCTGTCCCTGGCCGCGATGCTGCCCGCCGTGTACGGGGTCAAGAAGCTCGCGACCGAGGGCCTGTCCGCGCTGCCGATCGTCTCACTGGCGGTCGGCCTGGTCCTCGGGTACCTGTTCGTGCGCAGGCAGAGGAAGCTGGACGAACCGCTCATCGACGTGGACCTGTTCCGCGACCGCGTGTTCAGCGTGGCGGTGGTCACCAACCTGATGATCGTCTTCTCGCTGGTGTCGTCCCTGTTCTTCCTGACCCAGTACCTCCAGCTGGTGCTGGGCATCTCGCCGATGCGGGCCGGGATCGCGCTGGTCCCCGGGCTGGCCCTGTCGGTGCTGTCCAGCCTGGTGGCGGTCCGGCTGTCGCGGCGGCTGAGCCTGGCCACCGTGATCGGGGGGTCCCTGACCGTGACCGCCGCCGGGTTCGCGGTGCTGGTCGTCGCGCCGGTGAACGACGCCACCCTCGGCGTGGCCGTGGTGACCACCGGGTTCGCGCTGATCGCCACCGGCGCGGGGTTCGCCGAGACGCTCACCAACGGCGCCATCATGTCGGCCGCCCCGCCCGAGCGGGCCGGTGCGGCCTCGGCCATCTCCGAGACCGCCTACGAGCTGGGCGCCGCCCTGGGCGTGGCCGTGCTGGGCAGCGCACTGACGGTGTTCTACCGGTCGCACCTGACCGGGCCCGAGGGCGTGCCCGCCGGTGCGGTGGACGCCGCACGCGAGACGCTGGGCGGGGCCGCGCACGCCGCCGCCGGCCTGGACAGGGCTTCGGGGGAGGCGCTGATGGAGGCCGCGCGCACCGCGTTCACCAACGGTATGCACATGACCAGTGTGATCGCCGTGGCCATCGTGGTGGCCGCCGCCGCCCAGGCGTGGCTGCTGCTGCGCGGCCGGGGCAACCCGGCTGTGGAGCGGCCCGGACCCGCGTCCGCCGGAGAACGCGGGCGGAAGCGGGTCGACTGACCTGCGGCGAAGGCCCCGCGGGGATGCCCCCGCGGGGCCTTCTGCGCGTTCAGGGCAGCCGCAGCAGTTCGGCCTCCCCGCCCGGCCGGCCGGGCGGGACCACCGCGTAGGCGTCGGCCAGGGCGGCTCCGCGCAGGCTGGCCGGGCCGTCGTGGCCCACCGGAACGGCCCGGCCCCGCTCCAGCCGGACCGGGACCAGGCGGGTGTCGCGGGGGTGGGCGGCCACCTCCCCGGCCACCGGGACCCGGCCCGGGGACCGGGAGGGGTCGGGGCGCCCGGACATCGCGCACAGCAGCGGGACGACCAGGGTGAGGGACGCCACCAGGGCCGCCCCGGGGTTGCCGGGCAGGCCCGCCACCACGGTGCGGCCCCGGCGCGCCAGCAGCTGCGGGTGCCCGGGGCGACAGGCCACGCCGTCCACCAGGACCTCCGCGCCCAGCCCGGCCAGCACCGCGCGCAGGTGGTCCGCGGGACCCTTGGAGGAGGATCCGCACACCACGAGCAGGTCGGCGTCCGCTGCGGCGATCGCCTCCGCCAGCGCGTCGCGGTCGTCGCCCATGTGGTCCACCCGCTCCACCCGGCCGCCCGCCCAGGCCACCAGGCCGGGCAGCATCGGGCCGATGGCGTCGCGCACCAGCCCCTCGCCGGACAGGCCCGAGGTGGTGACCTCTGCGCCGGTGACGAGCACCGCGACCCGCGGGAGCAGCACCGGCAGGGTCTCGTGGCCCAGCGAGGCCGCCAGGCCCAGGACCGCCGGGCCCACCACCCGGCCCCGGGTGAGCACCGTCTCGCCTGGCGCGGTCTCCTCCCCCGCCCAGCGCACGTGCCTACCCGCCTCGGCCGGACCCGCGATCCGGTCGCCGGAACGCTCGGCCAGCTCGTAGGGCAGGACGGCCTCGGCCCCCTTGGGAACCCGCGCACCGGTGGCGATCTCCACCGCCTCGCCCGGGGCCAGGCCCCCGGCGGCCGACGCCGGGGCGCCGGCCAGGATCGCGCCCACCAGCCGCCAGGGGCCGGGGCCGGCCACCGCGAAGCCGTCCATGGCGGCGGCGTCGAACGCCGGGACCCCGGTCAGGGCCTGCACGTCCGCGCCCAGCACCGCGCCCGCGGCCCGCTCCAGCGGCACCGCCCGCACCGGCACGGCCGCCCGCTCCCCCGCACCGCGGGCGCACTCCCGGGCCGAGGGCCAGTCCAGCGCCCTCTCACGGTCCGATCCGCACCCGCCCATGGCGTCGCCTCCCCGTCGTCAGCGGTCCGACCACCATTCTCCACCCGGGCCCGCGGCGCCGGCGGCCCCGCCTCCTCCCAGCGTGCGGGCGCGGGCCCCGGAATCCCGATTTGCCGTCTGCCGACTTTCCGCTAAAGTTCTAACCAGCGACAGGGCAACGGCCGAGGGAACAAGGCCGGTCCGGTCGACAAGCGGACGTGGCTCAGCTGGTAGAGCATCACCTTGCCAAGGTGAGGGTCGCGGGTTCGAATCCCGTCGTCCGCTCGGAGGAGACGCGGAAGTGCTCAGGCGCTTGCGTGCAACTCGGTGGAGTGGCCGAGAGGCGAGGCAGCGGCCTGCAAAGCCGTCTACACGGGTTCGAATCCCGTCTCCACCTCACATCGCTTCACGCGGGCGGTTAGCTCAGTTGGTTAGAGCGCTACCTTGACACGGTAGAGGTCACAGGTTCGAATCCTGTATCGCCCACGCATGTCCGAAGGGGTCCGGTCCGCCGGGCCCCTTCGGCGTTCCCGGGGTGCCGCCGCCGTCAGGCGCCGCGGGCCAGGTCGGCGCGGAGCATCTCCACGAAGCGCAGCATCGCCGCGTCCGCGCCCGGCCGGTCCCCCGTCAGGGCCAGCTCGAACAGGAGCCCGTGGGCCTGGGCCAGGGAGAGGCGGGCCAGGGACTCGGCCCGCTCGGGTGCGGCCCCGGCCCGCAGGAACAGGCCGGTCAGTCCCCGGGTCCACCCGTTGGCCAGCCAGTCGCGCCAGGCGTGCGCGTACGGGCGGCCGAGCATGGCGTGGCCGCTCAGCTCGAAGTACAGGGGCGCGAAGATCCGCGCGGTGTCCGCGACGTGGCTCCAGAAGGCCGCGCCCGCCTCGAAGGGGTCGTCGGCGCCGGCGAGGAGTTCGGCGAGGGTGGCGCGCTCGGCGCGCTCGACCTCCTCCATCACCGCGCCGAGCAGGGCCTCCCGGGAGCCGAAGTGGTAGTTGAGCATGCGGTGGCTGGTGCCCACGCCCTCCGCGAGCGTTCGCATGCTGGTGTCGCCCACACCGTGCTCGGCGAACCAGGCGATGACCCGTTCGAGCAGTTCCTGCCGGGCGGTGCTCATCTCTCTGCCTCCTCGGGAACCAGGGATACCAGAGGTCCGCCCCTCCCGCGGCGGCCCGGCACCGGACGGGACGGCGACCGCCCGCGATGTACCACATGGTACATTTCCGGGACCGTTCGATCTCCGGTCCGGAGCCGCCCCCCGCCACGGCCCGCGCGCGCCGCCGGGAGACCCTGAGGAGGCCAAGGCATGGCACCATCACCGAACCGCCTGGAGCGCGGGTACTCCTGCCTCCCGGGGATCGGCCCGGAGCCGCCCTCCGGTCCCGGCACGGCCGCCCTGCTCCGCACGGGACCGCCGCCGCGGACGGTGGTCGGGGCGGCCGCGGCCGGGCGCCGACACGGCGGCCCCGAGGCGCCGGCGGCGGGGATCGTGCGGGCGGCGGGCGCGCCCGGGGGCATCGGGCGGGGGCTGTTCCACGACCTCGTCGAACGCCTGCGGGGTGACCGCCGGTGATCACCGAGACGAGGAGGATCGACGCAGACCGGGTCTCGGTCTGGCGGGTCCTGAGCGACCTCGACCGCTGGGCGGAGATGCTGCCGACCATCGACGGGATCTCCCGCGTCGGTGCGGACAGCGGTCCCATCACCGTGGGCACGCGGTTCCGCGTGCGGCAACCGGGTCCGGTGCCCACGGCCGTGTACCGGGTCACCGAGTGGCGTCCGGAGCACGGGTTCACGTGGGAGGCGCGGGGAACGGGGATCCGCGCCGTCGCCACGCACGTCCTCGGCGACGCCGGAACGGGCACGGAACTGCGCCTGGGGATCACGTGGACCGGACCCCTCGCCCGGCCCGTGCGCGCCCTCCTCTCCCGCACCGCCCGCGCCTACCTCGCCAGTGAGAGCGCGACCCTGGCCTCCATCGCCGAACGGCGCTGAGCGGCGCCCGGACCACGACGGCGCTTCCGGCGCCTCGTCGCGCACGCGGCCGTCGGTGAACAGGGCGCCCCCCGAACCGGCCCCGGCCCACGCGCGTCGCCCCTGCCCGCCCCACGGACGAGCGGGACGAGCGCGGCGACGCCCCGGGAACGGCGCCCACCGGCAGGAGGGCGTCCAGGAGTCCCACGACCACGGGCGCCCCTCCGTGGCGGACGCCCGGAACCGCGGACGGCCCGGGCGGAACGCCGCCGTCGGCGGGCCGGGCGGGCACGGCACGGCGCGGCCCGCTCCCCCCGGAGCGGTGCCCTTCGCCGGTGACGGCGTCGCCGGGGCGCTCCCGGGCGAGGCCCGCGGCCGGCCGGCGTTCGATGCGGCCGTCGGCCGAACGGTGGGCGGGGCGCGGGTCGGCGGGACGGGTCAGGGGGTCTCGCCGTACTCCGCGGCGACGGCCCGGAAGCCCGTGATCAGGCAGCTCAGGCCGAACTCGAACCGGCCCCGGTGGGCGGTGAGCGCGCCGTTCTCCGTCACCCGCCGGAGGGCGTGCGCGGAGGCGTAGGCCTCCCCGACCTCCTCGCGCAGCTCCGGGGCCGGTGCCCTCTCCTCCTCGCCCGTCCGGGAGTCTTCGGCGGCGGCTCCGCAGACGTAGGCGTCCAGGGCCTCGATGATGTCGAGCCTGACCCGGTCGGGGAGGTCGGTGTCGTCGAAGATCCGCAGCGCCGAGTCCAGCCAGGTGATCAGGGCCGGGCCGACGCCGCGGGCGGACCGGCGCAGGTCCAGGATCCACGGCCGTTCACGGAAGGTGGCCAGGTCCCGGCGGGCCCACTCCTCCAGCCGGCGCCACCAGGGTCCCGGGTACTCGTGCGGGAGCCCGTCCCGGGCCACCACGGCGTCCAGGACGAGAGTCTCCAGCGCCGCCCGGTCGGCGACGTAGGTGTACAGCGTTCCCGGGGCCACGCCGAGGCGCTCGGCGAGGCGGCGCATGGACAGCGCGGCCAGTCCGTCGGCCTCGATGACCGCGACCGCCTCGTCGACGATGCGCTCCCGGCTCAGGCTGCGGCGCGGGCCGCGGCGGGGTGGGGATGTCGACGGCACCGGCCCAATCTAGCGCGCCGCCCGCGTCCGGCGGTGCGCCGCGCGGGCGCCGGGACGGCGCAGCAGCACCTCGAAGGGGCCGCGCGCCCCCTTCTTCTCCATGAGCGCGGCGGCCAGGACGGTGAGCAGCCACAGGCAGAGCGCGAACAGGGCCGCGGTGGCCTCGGTGAGGTGGGCGGCCAGACCCAGCCCCCACAGGGAGAGCACCGGGGCCATGACGACCGAGTGGGCGAGGTACCCGCTCAGGGACCGCTTGCCCAGGGCCGCCACGGCGCTGACCGGCCGGGGCGTGCGGCCGCCGCGGGTGAGCCGTTCGGCGGCGAGCACGAACAGGGCGGCGTACCCCAGCCCGCCGGCGAGCCCCGAGGTCCAGGACAGCAGGAACAGCGCGGCCTCCGCCGCCCCCGGGGGCGGGCCGAAGACGCCGACGTGCGCCAGCGCGGAGGGGAGCGCCCCCGCCAGTCCGAGTCCCGTACCGGTGGCGGCCGTGGCGGTGATGAGGCGGCGGTGGCGGTGCGGCTCCTCCAGGATCCGCCGCCGGGCCGCCCACATGCCGATGAGGATCGCGGTGGGCATCACGACGCCGAACCCGTTGACGAACAGCAGGAAGGCCCAGCCCCACAGCCGCTGGACGACGGAGGCGGGGTAGTCGGTGGTGCCGGAGCCGTTGAGGCCCATCCCTTCGGGCCCGGGGCCGGCCGTGGGCGGTGCTCCCGTGGGGGGCAGGAGCGCCGAGGCGGCCAGGACGGCCGCCGACGCCAGGAGGACCAGTGCGAGCAGACCCGCGCCGGTGAGGATCGCGACCCTGAGGCGGCGTTCGCCGCGGTCGAGGAACAGGGCGCACAGGACCAGCCCGACGGCCCCGTAGGCGGCCAGGACCTCGCTCCCCATGAGCAGCGCCGCGTGCACGGCGCCGAGCACGAACAGCCACCGGTTCCGCGAGCGGACGACGGCCCGCGCCCGGTCCCGTCCCAGCTCGGCGGAGCGGGCGCGGTGGGCCCGGACGAGCCCGTAGCCGACGAGGAACGAGAACAGCGGGTACACGCGGACGTCGAGGAGGGCGATCATCGCGAACCGGACGGCCTGGTCCGCCACCGGGGTCGCCGAGGTCCCGCCGCTGACGGCGGCGGCCCCGTGGAAGAAGATCGCGGTGTTGGAAAGCACGATGAGCAGGAGCATCGCACCCCGGGCGAAGTCGGGGGCCAGCAGTCGTCCGCTCACCGGCACTCCTTCTCTGAACGGCGTTCAATGATTGAACAGCGTTCAGGATTCTAGGGCGCGCGCCGTCCCGGCACAAGGGGACCCCTGGCGGCATGATGGGAGCATGACGGACAACAAGGCCAAGGTGGCCGAGGCGGCGGACCGGTACACGATCAGCGTCGACGGTGAGATGGCTGGTTTCACTCAGTTCGTGGACGCCGGGGACCGGCGGCGCATCTTCTTCCACACCGAGATCGACGAGCGCTTCTCCGGGCGCGGGCTGGCGGGCACCCTGGTCTCCCAGGCGCTGGCGGAGACCCGCTCACTGGGGCTGGGCATCGTCCCGGTCTGCCCCTACGTCGCCGGATACGTCGAGAGGCACCACGACTTCGACGACGTCCTGCTCAAGGTGACCCCGCAGGACCTGGAGGTCGTGCGCTCCCTGCCGCACTAGCGGTCGGCGGGGCGGGTCCGCCGTACCCGCCGTTTCCGTGGCCCCTCCGCTCATCGCCGGCGCGGCCGGTGCCCGGTGGCGGCACGGCGTACGGCACGGGAGGTGTCCGCCCCCACGTGGTCCCGCGCGGTGTTGGCGGCGGCGGCTCCGGGGCGCGAGACTGGCTCCGGAACCGGACCCGGGACAGAGCCCGCCGGGTCCGTCCCCGCCCCCAGGGCCCGAGCGGAGAGCGCCCCCATGAGGATCAGCAACGAATTCGTCGTCCACGCACCCGTCGAGAAGGCCTGGGAGCTGCTCACCGACGTGGAGTCCCTCGTCCCCTGCGTGCCCGGGGTGCGCCTGGTCGGGACCGACGGCGACCGCCACCTGGCCGAGGCGCGCATCAAGGTCGGCCCCGCCGTGGTGGCCTGCTCCGGGACCGCCCGCCTGGTGGAGAAGCAGGAGCGGGCCCGCCGGATCGTCGTGGAGGCGGTCGGCCGGTCCCGGCGCGGCGAGGGGACCGGCACGGCCCTGCTCACCGCCGAGCTGCGCGGCCGCGACGGCGGCACCCTCGTGTCCGTGGTCACGGACCTGGAGCTGACCGGCGGGCTGACCCGGTGGAGCGAGGCCGTGGTCACCGAGGTCGCGGGCGGGCTCATGGAGCGCTGCGCCCGCCGCCTGGACGAGCGCGTCACCCCGGCGGAGGAGGACGGCGGGACCCCGACGGAGCGGGACGGGGCCGGGGTCCAGCGGCTGTGGTCTGCGGCGGCCCTGCTGGTGGTGGCCGGCGGCATGCTCCTGGGCTACTTCCTGTTCGGCTGACCCCGCCGTCCGGCGGCTCCCGGGGAGAGCACGGCGGGTCCGCCCGTCCGGCCGCGCGGACCCGCTTCGCCGGGGGGCGGTCTTGTCCCCGGGGCACGGCTCTGGTGGTATGGACGTGTCCCCCGTCACCCCGGCGGGACGCACCCCCCGATCTGGCGCACGGAGCACGCGCGGGCGTGCCACGGACGGCTCCGCCGTGCGTCCGCGCCGGAGGAACCCCGATGACCCACCCCCCGCGGGAGACCGACCGCACGGACCCATTCTCCGAGATCCCCCCGGACGTGGGCGGGCGCCTGCGCGCGCTCGCACCGCTGCTGGCGGAGGAGGCGCTCGCCGGCATCCAGCGCAGGCTGGGCGAGGCCCTGGTGGCTCCGGACGCGAGGAGGGGGGTGCGCCGCCTGCTCGACATCGGGGTGCAGGGGTTCCTGGAGCGCTTGGAGGCCGGGCGCGGCCCCGACGAGGAGCTGCTCGCACGGTTCCGGGCGTTCGGCGCCCACGAGGCCGGGCAGGGCCGCGGCCTGGAGCGCCTGCACGCCGGGATGCGCGTCACCGCCGCCGTCGCCTGGCGGCGCCTGTCCGACGACGACACCCTGTCCCGTGACCGTCTGGGGCCGCTGGGCGAGGCCGTCCTGCTCTTCCAGGAGGAGATCGGCACGGCCGCCGCACAGGGGCACGCCCGGGTGAGCTCGGCTGGGGCCGACGCCTCGGGGCACCGCCGCGTCCGACTGCTGGAGGCGCTGCTGGCCGGGGTCGGCCGGGACCCGGCGGCGGTCGCGGCGCTGGCCCGCGGCGCCCACTGGCGGCCGCCCGAGCGGGCCGCCGCGGTGCTCTTCCACCCCGGTACCGCGGAGGACGGGACGGGCGCTGCGGACCGGTCGGAGCGGCCCGGCGTCCTGTTCCCCGCCCTGCCGCCCGACGTACTGGCGGACCTGGAGGGGCCCGAGCCCCGCGCTCTGCTCCCCGACCCCGAGGGCCCCGGCAGGCTGCGGGCGCTGGAGCGGTCGCTGCGGGGCGCCTGCGCGGTGCTGGGCCCGGGTGTGCCGCTGGAACGCGTCCCCGAATCCCTGGAGCGCGCCCGGGAGCTGGCCGACCTGGTGCGCTCGGGAGCGGTCCCCGGCCGGGGCCTGGTGCGCTGGGACGACCACCTGCTGGTGCTGCTGCTGTCCCGCGACACCGCCCTGGTGTCGGCGATGACCCGGGCCCGGCTGGCGCCGCTGGCCGGGCTGCGCCCGCACCAGCGGGAGCGGATGGCCCAGACGCTGCTGGCCTGGCTGGAGTCCGGGTCCAACGCCAACGAGGCCGCCGAGCGGCTGCGCATCCACCCCCAGACCGTGCGCTACCGGATGCGGCGGCTGGAGGAGCTGTTCGGGGCGCGGCTGCGCGACCCCCGGGAGCGTTTCGAGCTCGAACTCGTCCTGCGGGCCCGCCGGCTGCCCGGGGGCGCCGGCGGGCCGTGAGCGCCCGGCCGGCCCGTGTCCGGGGCGCGGGCCGGCGGGACCCCGGGCGTCAGCCCCGCGGGGCCAGGGCCCGCACCACCTCGGCCGGGTCGGCCCCGGGCGGGCCGATGGGGGCCAGGACCGGTGTGGTCACCCCGTTCTCGACGTAGGCGCCGATGCGCTCACGGCAGTGTTCGGCCGGGCCGTGCACGATCAGCTCGTCCACCACGGAGTCGGGGACGGCGGCCAGCGCGGCCTTGCGGTCGCCCGCGTCCCAGGCCTTCCACATCGGGCCCAGCTCCTCGCGGCCCAGCCACTCGTGGAACGCCCGGTACACGGGGACGTTGAGGTAGGCGCAGATCGCCCGGCGGCCGATCCCCCGGGCGGTGTCCGGGTCCGCGCCGGGGATGACGAAGATCCGTGCGACGATCTCCTTGCCCTCCCCCTGCTCGTGCACCTGCGGGACCACGGTGCGCACGTCACCGGCGGACAGCCAGTTGATGATGGCGCCGTCGGCCTCTCGTCCGGCCAGCCGCAGCATGCCCGGGCGCAGCGCCGCCACCAGGATCGGCGGCGCCTGCGGCGGCACCGCGCCCAGGGTGAACCCCTGGACGGAGAAGGTGTCGTAGTCGGCCTTGACCCGGGTGCCGGACAGGGCCTCGCGCAGGAAGCGGACCGTGTCGCGGACCCTCTTGTAGGGCTCGGTGAAGGGGATGGCGTTCCAGCGTTCGACGATGACGTTGGAGGAGGTGCCGATCCCCAGGGAGAACCGTCCCGGCGCGGCCGCCGCCATCGCCGCAGCGCTCATCGCCAGGGTCGCCGGGCCGCGCGTGTAGACGGGCACGATGGCGGTGCCCAGGCGCAGGTCCGGAGCCCAGACCGAGGCCAGCGCCAACGGGGTGAACGCGTCGGTGGCCGCGGTCTCGGCCGACCACAGGTCGGTGTAGCCCTGGTCGGACATGCGCTCGATGATCGCCCGCTGCTCGAGGAGCGGGACCCCCTCGAGCGGAACGGTCATGCCCCAGCGACTGGTCATGGTGGCTCCCTGTCGGTGTCTTCCGTGCCGGTGGTCCCTGACCATACCGCCCGGTCGGTCTGTCGTCTTCGGGCACCCCCGCGACACGGCGGTGCGGAGCGCGGACGTACGGCGGCGCACCGGCGTATGTTCGTAGGGCCCGAGAAACCGCAACGCACGAAGGAGGCCCCTCGCCGTGGCCGTGCCACCCTCCCCCTACGACTTCCTGCCCCCGGTCCCGTCGTTCAGCCTGAACAGCACCGACGTCGTCGACGACAAGCCCCTGCCCCGAGCCCAGGTCAGCGGGATCATGGGCGCGGGAGGCGAGGACGTCTCGCCGCAGCTGTCCTGGAGCGGCTTCCCCGAGGGGACGCGGAGCTTCGCCGTCACCTGCTTCGACCCCGACGCCCCCACCGCCAGCGGGTTCTGGCACTGGGCGGTGGCCAACATCCCCGCCGACGTCACCGGGCTGCCCGCCGGGGCCGGTTCCGGGGAGGCGGGCGCCCTGCCCGCCGGAGCCGTCACCCTGCGCAACGACGCCGGCGGCCACCGCTACGTCGGTGCCGCCCCGCCCGCCGGGCACGGGCCGCACCGGTACTTCTTCGCGGTGCACGCCGTCAACGTCCCCGAACTGGCCGTCGACGCCTCCGCCAGCCCGGCCTTCCTCGGGTTCAACCTGTTCTCGCACGCCATCGGGCGCGCACTGCTCGTCCCCGTGTACGAGCAGAGGTAGGCCGCCCGGGACACGTCGGGGGCGGGTGCCCTCTCCCCGGAGACCACCCGCCCCCGGCCCTCCTTCCTCCCGGCGGGCCGATGGGTACACGCGCGAGGGGTCCGCGCGGTTCACCGCGGAACCGGAACCGGCCAATCCCGGGCGTTCGGGGCCTCCGGAGACTACTCTCGGTGCATCCCCCGGGATCCGCCCGACACGGCTGGAAGGGTTACGACCGGTGCCAGAGAAGTCTTCGAGGAAACCGACCATCGTGGTGACGACGGCGGGGTCGGCGCCCACTCCCGGCACCATCCTCCACCTGCGGTCGCTGGGCTACCGCGTGGTCGCCACCGACGTCGACCCGACCGCCCCGGGCCTGTACCTGGCGGACCGCGGCCACCTCGTGCCCCCGGGCGACAGCGAGGCGTTCCTGCCCCGCATGCGGGCGCTGTGCGCCGAGGAGGGCGCCGTCGCCGTCGTCCCCCTGGTGGACGAGGAGCTGCTGCACGTCGGCGGCCTCGCCGAGGAGGGCGTGGCCGTGCTGCTGCCGCTGCCCGAGTTCGTCGCCACCTGCCTGGACAAGTACCGGCTCATGCGTGAGCTCGAGGCCGCCGGGATCGGGGTGCCCCGCACCCGGCTCGCCTCCGAGTGGCCCACCGACGCCTTCGAGGCCGAGCGGGGCCTGGTGGTCAAACCCCGCAGCGGCCGGGGCAGCCGCGGGGTGCGGATCGTCGAGTCGGTCGACGGCCTCGCCCGGGTGGTGGCCGAGAGCGGCCACCACGCCGACGAGCTGATCGTCCAGGAGCGGATCACCGGCCCGGAGTACACCGTGTCCGTGGTGGTCTGGCGCGACGGCGGGGTGCAGGCCGTCGTGCCCAAGGAGGTCGTCCTCAAGCGGGGGGTGACCAAGTACGCGGTCACCCGCCGCAACGAGGCGGTGATCGAGACCTGCCGGGCGGTCCAGGAGTCACTGCGCGCCGACGGGCCCTTCAACGTCCAGCTGTGCCTGGACGGGACCGGGGCGCCCCGGGTGTTCGAGATCAACCCGCGCTTCTCCTCCACCTCGGCGCTCACCACCGCCGCGGGGGTGGACGAGATCGCCGGACTGGTGGGCCAGGCGATCGGGACGGGCCCCAGGCTCGCCGACGAGTGGCGCGAGGGCGTCGCCATGGTGCGGCACTGGACCGACGAGTTCGTCGACGAGGCTCACTTCACCTCGCACGGCATCAGTCCGGCGCCCGCCACCCTCGGCATTCCCGTCCGGGACCCCGGCCCGGCATCCCCCGCCGCGCCCCTGGCGGGCCTGTGAGCGGGCATCCGCTGGCGGAGTCGGCGGCCGCCGCCGTCAGCGAGGTCGGCGTGCTGCTGCGCACCTGGCGCCGGGACGCCGCCGCGGTGCGCGGCGTGTGGGAGGGCGACCAGTTCAAGGCCGAGGCCGACGCCCGGGCGCACCGTGAGCTGTCGGAGCGGCTGACCGCGATCGCCCCGGACATCCCCGTGGTCAGCGAGGAGGATCCCGGCTCCCTGGTCCGGGAGCGCCCGCCGCGGTACTGGCTGATCGACCCCATCGACGGGACCGCCAGCTACGCGCACGGCTTCCCCGGCTACGTGACCCAGGCGGCCCTGGTCATCGGCGGCCGGCCCGAGGTCGCCGCCGTGTACGCCCCCGAGACCCGGGCCCTGTACACCGCGGTGCGCGGCCGGGGCGCCCGCCGCGACGGCGTCCCCCTGCCCCGCCGCCCGGCCGCCCCGCCCGGGCACGGGGTGCTCACCGACAACACCCCCGAGCCGCGCGGCATCGCCGCCCGGGTCCGCGACCGCTTCGGGTACGAGGACTACCTGGAGAGCGGCAGCATCTCGCTGAAGCTGTGCCTCATCGCCGAGGGGGCCGCCCACCTGTTCGTCAAGGACGTGCCCGTGCGGGACTGGGACGTCGCCGCGCCGGGCCTGGTGCTGGCCGAGACCGGGGGGCTGCTCACCCGGCTGGACGGCACGCCCTTCCGGTACCGCGGGGGGTACGAGCACACCGGCCTGGTCGGCGGGGCCGACCCGGCGACCTGCCGCACCGTCGCCCGGTGGCTGACCGCCGGTTGACCCTTCCCCCGCCCCGGGGCGCGCGCGTATCGTGTGGGCACCGCAGCGCGCCCCGGGGGGTGGGAAGTGGAAGACAGGCACCGCACACGCGCCTCCGACGGTGAGCGCGAGCAGACCGTCGAGCGGCTCACCACGGCGTTCGTGGAGGGCCGGCTGGACCTGGGCGAGTACGAGCGCCGGGTGGAGTCGGCGCTGCGGGCGGTACTGCTCGGGGAACTCGACCGGCTCACCGCCGACCTGCCCGCGCCCGCCCCGCCGCCGCCCGTTCCGCCCGCCCGGGAGGAGCCCCGCTGGGAGCACGCCGACGAGTGGCGCTGGTGGCTGGGCATCGCCGTGGTCCTCACCGGGGTGTGGGGCGCGGCCGTCCTCATCGGCGGCGAGCTCGTGCCCTACTGGCCGCTCGTGCCCCTGGGCATCTGGGCGGCGGTCCTGCTGGCATCCCTCATCTGGCCCGACGGGGGCGAACCCCTCTGAGGCGTGTCCGGCAGCCGTTCCCGGCCGGCCCGGAGCCCGGGCCGGTGGGCGCGGGCGGCCGCGCCCCCGCTCCCGGGCGCGGCGGTGCCGCGGGCTAGCCCACGGCGTGGAGCCAGCGGACGGGGGCGCCGTCGCCCGCGTAGCGGAACGGCTCGAGCTCCTCGTCCCAGGCCCGGCCGGTGAGGCGGTCGATCGCCGTCGCCAGGTCGGTGCCGCCCGACGCGGCCTCCTCCACGGCAAGGCGCAGCCGGCCCTCCGGTACCAGGACCTCCCCGGCCGCACTGGTGAGCCCGGTGAACATGCCGAGGGACGGCGTGTAGCTGTAGCGCACGCCGTCGCAGCCGGGCGACCCCTCCTCGGTCACCTCGAACCGCAGGCGCTGCCACGTGTTCAGCGCCGACGCCACCGCTCCCGCGGTGCCCGGCCGCCCCTGCCAGTTCAGCTCGGCGCGGTGGCTGCCGGGGGCCGCCGGCTGGGCGACCCAATCGAGTTTCACGGGTACTCCTACAACACCCGCGACCGCCCACTCGACGTGTGGGCACAGCGCCGCGGGCGCGGAGTGGACGTACAAGACGCCACGTGCGGACACCGAACCTCCTGATACGAACGAGTGCGCTTCCCCGACGCCCTCGTACCACGAGAAGGTTGCATACCCGCCTGAATGCCTTTGCACCATTGTGCCCGAAGGGCACCCTGAGGACCAGCGATCTTCTGGGATCTCCCGGCACCCCCGACCCCTCCGGAGTAACGTGAGCCCCGAAGGTGCTATGGGGAGTCCGATCATAGTGGGGGCGCGTTTGCCAGACCAGTCGCACGAGGACCCTGAAACCGTACTTTCCAGCGGCCCTCGGCACGAACCGCCCCCGGCACTGGCCACAACCGGACTCGGCCTTGACGACGCCGAACTCGTACGGCAGGCCCTGCTGGGCAGCCACGACGCCTGGCGGGACATCGTCGACCGCCACCTGCCGATGGTCAACGCCATCGCCCGCTCCTACCGGCTCTCCGCACCGGACCGGGAGGACGCCGTGCAGACGGTGTGGCTGGCCCTCAACCAGCACCTGCCCCGGCTGCGCGAGCCGCACCACCTGCGCGCCTGGCTCAGGCGGGTCGCCCACGACAAGTGCCTGCGCCAGCGGGGGCGCGACGCCCGCCAGTACCCGACCGACCCGGAGGAGTTCGCCCGCGTCGACGGCCGAGCCCCGGACCCGGAGGCCGAGTACCTGCGCAAGGAGCGCGACGAGGCGCTGCGGCGGGCGGTCGGCCGACTGCGCGACCCGGGCGAGCGCGAGGCCGCGCTGCGCTACCTCGAACCCGATTCCACCCCGCCCCCGCAGGACCGCCGGGCCGCGTCGAACCAGCGCCGCCGCATGGCCCGCAGGCTCCGCAACACCCTGGAGGACGAGATATGAGCGAGGACCTGGCGGGCCGGGACGCCGCCCTGGCGGCCTTCGACCGGAGCGCGGACGCCATGGACCTCGCCGTCCTCGTGACCGAGCGGGGCCCCCGCCCCGGGGAGGTGCGGTCGGCCGACGACCCGGTCGTCGGGGAGCTGTCCTTCGGGTTCCGCGACGTGCGCATCGACCTGTACCTGCACGCCCGCGGGTCCTCCCGCACCCTGTCGGGGGCGGTCCGGGGCGATTTCGGGTACGCCCTCCTGGAGGCCCACCGGCCGGACGGCCGCCGCGAGGAGGTCGCCTCCGTCGAGGAGACCGGTGAGTTCACCCTCCAGGACCTGCACCGCGGCCCGATCCGCCTCACCCTCCGCCGCGACGCCGAGCCCCCGCTCACCACGGAGTGGTTCGTCCTCTGACCCCGCGCCCCGCCCCGCCCCGCGGCCGGGACGGAGGTCACAGATCGGGCGGTTCCGAATTGCCATTGCACCCCGGAAGGAATCCCCGGCCGATCGTCGGCCTTCGCCCCCTCTTGCCCGCTTTTGGCCACCCGCCTCCGAAGTGACTTCGGGTCCGCGTCTCCACACCGAGCGTCACCCGCTGCTACTCCTAGAGGTGTCCCTCCCCCGGAGAAAGGCGGTCGGGCCTTGACCTCGCCCCCTCCCACCCCCCGAGCCTCCAACCCCTCCGTCCGTTGGCGACCGGGACGGGACGGGAGGGTGGAAAGGTCCGGCCGTCTTCTCCTGCGACGCGTGATCCTCGGCGTCGACCTGGCCGAACGCGGCCTGTTCGACCAGACCGTGCAGATCCTCGACCGGACCCACTCCCGGCTGCGGCGGCACCCGCTGGCGGAGGAGTCCGCCCCCGTCCTGCCCGGGTTCCTCGCCAACCTGGGGCTGGCCCGGATCCTGTGCGGCGGCTTCGGGGCCGCGGAGGACCACCTGGAGGAGGCCCGCTCCCTGGCCCGGGAGCGGAACCTGGCCCTGCTGGAGCTGGTCACGCGGCAGAACCTGGGCTGTCTGGCGCTGCGCAGGGGCGACCCCGCCGCTGCGATCGCCACGTTCACGGACCTGGGGCACCGGCTGCCCACCGACCGCCGGGAGGCGCTGTGCACCGACCTGGCGGAGGCACTGCTCGCCGAAGGCCACCTGGAGGAGGCCGCGCGCACGCTGGCGGACGGCCCGTGGTCGCACGGCCGCTCCACCCAGCCGGTCACCCTGCTGGTGGAGGCCAAGCTGCGGCTGCTGCGCGGTGACCGGCACCGGGCACGGGAGCTGGCCCGGCGGGTGCTGGGCGCGCAGGGCCCCGGGTCGCTGTGGCACCGCCTGGCGGCGCGGGTGGAGGGGATGGCGGAGCGGGTGCCCGCCTCGCCGGCGGCGCGGGCGCACTCCGCGCTGGAGCTGCGCCGACCGCTGAGCGCCTCGCGGCCGATCCCCCGGCTGGTGGCGGCGCACCGGGCGGTGGACACGGAGCCCGGTCCCCGGATGGCCCGCGACCCCCAGGTGGCGCGGGCCGGGGTGGAGTCGGCGCTGGCGCGGGGAGACCTCCCCCAGGCCCTGGAGTGGGCCGAGTGCACCGTGCCCGAGGCGCCCCGGGCCCCGGGCGGGCCGGTGGTCGAACGCTACCGGGAGGCGCTGGCGGACGGCCGGGACCGGCACTGCCTGGTGTACGCCCGGCGGTGGGAGCGGTCGCGGTACGCGCAGGGCCTGCCCGGCCGGGAGTGCGGGCCGGTGGGCGCCCGGTTGTCCGGTCTACTGGGCGACCGGGCGTTCGTACGCCTGGTGGTCGCGGGCGAGGTGGTGGCGCTGGTCGTAGCCGGGGGGCGGGTGCACGCCCGGCCGCTGGGCCCGCCCGCCCGAGTGGCGCGGGGGCTCGCCGAGGCGCTGTCCCCGGTACTGGAGCTGGTGGGCGACCGTCCGCTGGTGATCGCCCCCGACCGGCGGCTGGGCCATCCGTCCTGGGGCGCCCTGCCCGGGCTGCGGGGCAGGCCGGTGTCGGTGGTGCCCTCGGCACGGAGCTGGACGGACCGGGCGGCACGGCCGCTCCCCCGCTGGCGGCGGGTGCTGCTGGTCTCGGGTCCGGAGCCGCGGGGCACCGCCCGGGAGGTCGCCGAACTGGCCCGGATCCACTCCGGAGCACGGTCCGCGACGCGGGTCCGCGAGGCGGCGGCGGGCGCCGCGGGCTGCGACCTGGTGCACCTGTCGGGGCACGGCCGGGTGCTGGAGCGCTCCCCGCTGCTGTCGTCGGTCGCCCTGGACGACGGCCCGCTGCTGGCTCTGGACCTGGTGTCGGCACCGCCGCCGGAGGTGGTGGTACTGACCTCGTGCGGGGCCGGGCGCTTCGCCGGGGAGCTGCTGGACGCGGGGGCGCGCGCGGTGGTCGCCAGCCCGGCCCCGGTACTCGACTCCGGGACCGGGCCGGCGGTGGCCGCTTTCCACCGGGCGCTGGCGGCGGGCGCCGCGCCGCCCGAGGCGGTGGCCGCCCACCTGGGGCGGCTCGGCTTCGTGTGCCTGGGGGCCTGAGGTCCGGGGACCCGGCTCACGGGTCCGCGGCCGGATCCCTCACCAGCCCCGCTCGCGCCACTCGTCCAGGTGGGGGCGCTCGACCCCCAGGGTCGTGTCGCGGCCGTGGCCGGGGTAGACCCAGGTGTCGTCGGGCAGGACCCCGAACACGCGCTCCTCGACATCGCCGAGAAGGGTCCGGAAGTCCTCGTCGGACCAGGTGCGGCCGACTCCGCCGGGGAAGAGGCTGTCTCCGGTGAACAGGTGGACGTGCCCCTCCGGGTCGTCGTAGCGGAGCGCGATCGACCCGGGTGTGTGGCCGCGCAGGTGGATCACCGTGAGGTGGCAGCCGCCGACGGCGACCCGCGAGCCGTGGACGACGGGCTCGTCCACGGACACGGGCAGCTCCTCGCCGTCGTCGGGGTGGGCCACGGTACGGGCGCCGGTCTCCCCCACGACCTCGGCCAGGGCCTGCCAGTGGTCCTGGTGGCGGTGCGTCGTGATCACCCGGTCGAGTCCGTCGGAGCCGATGAGCTCGAGGATGCGGTCGGGCTCGGCGGCGGCGTCGATGAGGACGGCTTCGCCGGTGGATCGGCAACGCAGCAGGTAGGCGTTGTTCTCCATGGGGCCGACGCTGATCTTGGTGATGGTCAGGTGCGGTAGTCGTCGCAGGTCGGCGGGACCGCCGACCCTGGTATCTCCGGAGTAGCTCACCCGACCATTGTGACCTCTGCGCGGGAGCGGACGCGCCGGGCGCCCCGAAAGTCCGGACGCCCGGCCGCGGTCACCTGGCCCAGCGCGGGGGACGCTTCTCGAAGAAGGACGCCCGGCCCTCGGCGGCGTCCTCCCCGGCGAAGAACTCGGCGGACAGCTCGCCCATGCGGGCGAACGCCTCGGCCCGCCGCTCCGGGGCGGCCAGGGCGCCGGCGCCGAGCTCGCCGAGCAGTTCCTTGGTGCGCGAGAGCGCCTTGGGGGCGGAGCCGCGGATGCCCTGGAGGACCGCGTCGAGGGCGTGCGGCATGTCGCGGTCGGGCACGGCCTGGGTGATGAGCCCGGCCTTGGCGGCCGCGGAGGCGTCGAACAGTTCGCCGGTGAGGAAGTAGCGGCTGAGCTGGCGCGAGTGCATCCGCGCGGACACGGGGACGGAGATGATCGCGGGCACCACACCGATGCGCACCTCGGTGAAAGCGAAGGTGGCGCTCTTGGGGGCCAGGGCGATGTCGGCGGCGGCGACCAGGCCGATGCCGCCGGCGCGGGCGGCGCCGTTGAGGACGGCGATGACGGGCTTGGGGGCGCCCATGATCTGCTCGAAGACCTCCGGCAGTTCGGGGGCGGGTTCGACGGGCTCGCCGGCCAGGGCGGCGGCGACCTCCTTGAGGTCGGCCCCGGCGCAGAACACGGGCCCGGTACCGGTGAGGACGACGGCGCGCACCTCGTCGTCCGCCATGGCGTCGGAGAGCGCCTTGGACAGTTCCGACCGCAGCCGGGCGGACAGCGCGTTGCGGTTGCGGGGGGAGTCGAGGGTGACCGTGGCGACCGCCCTGTCCACCTCGAGGCGTACCAGTGGCGTGTCGTCCTTGGTCGTCGGGGACGAGTGCTGCGCCATCGCAGACCGACCTTTCTCCGGGTCCGTCATCTCCGCGGGTGCGGGGAGGGTGTGGGAGTGCGCGCACCGGTGGGGTACGGCGTGCGCGGAGGCGTCCGGTTCGTGGCCGGACACATCTCTCTTGCAACGGAATACACGAATCCGGTTCCACCCTAGACGGACGGGTCGTCAGGGCACCACGCCCGGGTGGCCCGTGTTCGTTAAGTCCCTGTCACGGCCGGAGGGCGGTCGTGTGAACCGGGGCGGTGCCGGAGGCCGGGGCACGGCCGGTCCCCGGCGCCGGGCGGAACGCGGCGGGGCCGGGCCCGCCCCCGGAACCGGTGGGCGCGGTCCCCGGCCCCGAGGGCGCCGGTCGTCAGCGTGTGGCCGCGGACAGCGCGTTCGCGAAGTTCAGCATGGTGGCGACGGCCTCGGCCCCGTCGGCCGCCTCGCTCACCCGCAGGGTGAGCGGCTCGGCGGTGATGGCGCCGGTGTAGCCGTGGTCGAGCTCGCAGCTCTCGTCCGAGCAGGAGGCGGGCTCCAGGTCGATGTGGGCGACCGCGCCCCAGTTGACCGAGAGGTTGACGCTGAGGACCAGCTCGCTGGGCATGCTCCCGGGCGTGTACTGCGCGGGGTTGGGAACGACCCTGGTGAGGGCGACCGACTGGATGTTGCCGAGCTGGATGCTGTCGGTGGTGGTGGACGCGTGCGAGGTGCCGCCGGGGTCGGTGGGCGGGTGCTCGTCGGTGTGGCACACCACCAGCCGGGTGGCGGTCAGCAGCATGACGGTGATGTGCCGACGCATCTCCATCGCCGGGTCGAAGGTCGCCTCGTGGTGCACGACGAACGCATCGGCGTTCTCGTCTCCCAGGGCCGTGGCGACGGCGTCGATCACCAGCGCGGGGTAGTAGCCGCTGCGTTCGATCTCCAGTCGCCAGTCCGTGGACACGGCGCGTGTTTTCCTCATGTCCCTATCCTGCCTCCTCGCCGCGACACTTCGCGACCGCTGGGCGAAACGGGATGCCCAGTGCCTGATCAGGACTCCGCCCCTCGCCCGGGCCCGCGGGCCGGCCGACGCATCAGAAGGTCACCCCGCGCAGCCGCCGGGGCCCGGCGTCGGGCCGGACGTCGGGGGCCTCGCGCAGCCACATGCGGGCGCCCAGCACGTGCGCTCCGGTGGCGTTGACCAGCACCGGGTCCAGGTCGATGTAGCCGATCTCGGGGAACGCCTCCACCAGGCGGGAGACCCGGATGAGGAGCTCCTCCAGAGCCTCCACGTTGGGCTGCTCGGCCAGCGAGGTGGCCCCGGCGGGCAGCCCGAACAGCAGGGGCGCGGCCCGCACGGCGTGGATGAGGTCGGCGGCGTCCATGTCGGTGAGCGGGGCCAGCCGGAACGAGCGGTCGTCGAGGAGTTCGGCCGTGACGTCGGCCAGGCCGAAGGAGACCACCGAGCCGAACGACCGGTTGTCGCCGGCGCGCACCACGGTGGGCACCCCGGGGGCGACCATCCGCTGCACGACCAGGTCCGCGTCGCCGAACCGGTCGGCCAGCGACAGGAAGGCGCTGCGCACGTCGTCGGGGGTGCGCAGGTCGGCGCGGACGAAGGTGCCCCCGGCCCGCACCCTCAGGTCGGGCGAGTCGGCCTTGACCACGACGGGGTAGCCCAGCTCGCCGGCGGCCACCACGGCCTGGTCGGCGGAGGAGACGGGGATGTCGGGGTAGGCGGTGACGCCGTAGCAGGCCAGGAGTTCGCGGGTGTCCTCGGCGGAGACCGCGGTGTCCTCGTCGTAGCGGCGCTCGCCGCCGAACCAGACCTCCTCGTCCGGGGCGTTCTTGAGGGCTCGGGTGATGGTGGCGCGGGCCCGGGCGCCGTCGATGTCGGGCAGCTCCGGGTGGCGGCCGGGCTTGCGGTCGCGCCACTGGGTGTACCGGGTGGCGTAGGCCAGGGCGCGCACGGCGTCCTCGGGCGCGGGGTAGGACGGCACCGAGCCGCGCAGGGTCTCCCCGCGCTCGCCGACGTGGCGCAGCTCGTCGGGGATGCCCTGGCGGGCCAGGTAGGTGGTGACGATGGGCTTGTCCGAGCCCAGGGAGCGGGCCCGCAGCACCCGGGCGACGTCGTCGGAGATCGGGTGCAGGGCGGGGACGAACACGACCACGACGGAGTGGACGCCGTCGTCGGACAGGGCCGCCTCCAGGGCGCGGTCGAAGTCGTCGGCGGTGGCCTGCGGGCCCAGGTTGACGGGGTCGTGCGGCTTGAGGCCCTGGCGGATCGCGGCGTCCTTGACCAGCAGCTCCAGGGAGTCGGAGTTGCCGATGATGCCGACCCGGGGCCCCTTGGGCAGGGGCTGGTAGGCGAACACCTGGGCGGCGTCGAACATCTGGGTGATGTCGTCGACGCGGACCACGCCGGCCTGCTGGAACAGCGAGGTGACGGCGTAGTCGGGCAGGGCCAGCCCGCCCGCCGCGTGCCCGGTGGGGGTGGTCTGCGCGGACCCGCCGCTGCGCACCGCCACGACCGGCTTCTGCTTGGCCAGGCGCCGGGCCAGGCGGGTGAACTTGCGGGGGTTGCCCAGGGACTCCAGGTACTGGAGGACGACCTCGGTGGAGGGGTCCTCCTGCCAGTACTGCATGAGGTCGTTGCCGGAGACGTCGGCGCGGTTGCCCGCGGAGACGAACGTGGACAGGCCCATGCCCCGGTCGGCGACGCGCTGGAGGATGGCGCGGCCCAGCGCGCCGGACTGGGAGAAGAACCCGATGGGCCCGCTGCGCGGCAGGTCGGGCGACAGGGTGGCGTTGAGGGAGACCGAGGGGTCGGTGTTGGCGATGCCCAGGCAGTTGGGGCCGACCACGCGCATCCCGGCGGCGCGGGCGGTGCGCACCAGCTCGTCCTGGCGGGCGCGCCCCTCCGGGCCGATCTCACCGAAGCCGGAGCTGACCACGACCAGGCCGTGCACGCCCTTCTCGGCGCACTGCTCCACCACGTCGACGACCATGTCGGCGCGCACGGCGACGACGGCCAGGTCCACCTGGTCGGGGATGTCCAGCACGGAGGGGTAGGCGCGCACGCCCACGACGGCCTTGGCCTCGGGGTGGACCGGGTACACGGGGCCCTGGAACTCGCTGTCGAGGAGGTTGCGCAGGGCGGTCTGGCCGATGGTGTGGGCGGTGCGGCTGGCCCCGATGACCGCTACCGACTCCGGGAACAGCAGCCGGGCGATGGAGCGCGATTCTGCGCGCTGTTCGCGGGCCCGCATGACCTCGGTGGAGTCGTCGGTGGGCTGGATGTCCAGGGTGAGCCGGATGACGCCCTCGTCGAAGGTCTGCTGGGCGGTGTACCCGGCCTCGCGGAAGACGTTGATCATCCGCCGGTTCTCGGGGAGCACGTCGGCGATGAACCTGCGGATGCCGCGCTCGCGGGCGGCGGCGCCGATGTGCTCCAGCAGGACGGAGGCCAGGCCGCGCCCCTGGTGGGCGTCCTCCACGACGAAGGCGACCTCGGCCTCCTCCGGGGCGACCTTGTCGTAGCGCACCACGGCGACGAGGGCGTCGGAGATGGTGGCGACCAGGGCGACCCGGTCCTCGTAGTCGACCGTGGTGAAGCGTCTGACGTCGCGGTCGGAGAGGCGCGGGTAGGGCGCGAAGAACCGGTAGTAGATGGTCTCCGGGGAGAGCCTGGAGTGGAACTCGCGCAGCAGTTCGGCGTCGTCCGGGGTGATGGGGCGCAGGTGGGCGGTGCCTCCGTCGGTGAGGACGACGTCGGCTTCCCAGTGGTTCGGGTAGGACTGCACGACTGCGAGACTAGACGACAATCGGTCGATTCCGGGGAAAGTCGATGCGGTCGGCGCGAAAACACCCGTGGTCCGACCCGCTCGTCGAGGCCCAAGGTCCCGATTCGGAAGCGGGCGGCCCGCGGCCGGATACCCTTGCCTGGTGGGGCCCGCCCCCTGCGCGGATCCCGGGCGACGCGTGTCCGGGGTGCCGTCACTTCGTTACACGCCGCTGACGATTGACCTGTTAACGTCAGGCGGGCACGAATTCTCATGACTCGGTGGTGGCTGGCGATATGACACGAGTGGTCGTGATCGGTGACCTGATGACCGACGCCGTCGCGCGCGCGTTCCACCCGTTGGCCCGCGGCAGCGACACCCCTGCGTCGGTGGTGATGTACGGCGGCGGCTCGGGCGCCAACATCGCCTCCTGGTTGGCCGTGGAGGGCACCGAGACGACGTTCGTGGGCCGCCGCGGCTCCGACATCACCGGGCGCACCCGCGAGATGGAGCTCATGGGGTACGGGCTGGACTCGCGGATGGTGATGGACCCCGAGGCCCCCACCGGCACCTGCGTGGTGATGATCACCCACCGGGGCGACCGGACCATGCTGAGCGACCCGGGCGCCAACGCCCGCCTCCAGCCCGAAGACCTGCCCCGCGACGTGTTCGGCCCGGACGGGCACCTGCACGTGTCGGGCTACACCCTCATCAACGCGGACTCGCGCCGGGCCGCGCGGGTGGCGCTGCGGATGGCGCGCGAGAGCGGCATGTCCATCTCGGTGGACGGCGGCTCGCACGCTCCGCTGGAGCGGGCCGGCGCGGAGAACTTCCTGGACTGGACGCAGGGGTCGCGCCTGCTGTTCGCGAACATGGCCCAGGCCAAGGTGCTGACCGGCCGGGAGGACCCGGAGGCGGCGGCCAAGGTGCTCACCGCCTGGTTCCCCAACGTGGTGCTCAAACTGGGCGAGGACGGCGGCCTGTGGGCCTCCAAGACCCGCGACGACGTGGTGCGGGCCCCGGCCGACCAGGTGGAGCCCTCACCCGGCTCGGTGGGCGCGGGCGACGCGTTCATCGCGGGCTTCCTGCCCGCCTGGCTGGCGGGCCGCCACCCCAAGGAGGCGCTGGCCAGGGCCCACCGCCTGGCGGCACGCGCCCTGCACCAGCCCGGCGCCCGCCCGGACCTGGGCGACGGCCAGCCGGTACGGCGCGGCGCCCCGCGCGGCCAGCGCATCCGCTGACCCGCACCCCGACACCCGAGCGACGGGCCCGGCCCCTGGCCGGGCCCGTCCGCGTGTCCGCGCCCCGGCGGTGCGGCCGGCCCCTGGGGCGGACGCCCGCCGGGCGGGTACACCCGTGCGGTCAGCCGCCGGTGGTGGCGAGGGTGAGGGGCAGGACCGCGGGGGCGCCCAGTTCGCGCAGGATCGCGGTGCCGACGGTGAGGCTCCAGCCGGTGTCGGTGTGGTCGTCGATGAGCAGCACGGGGCCGGGGGTGGCGGCCTGGAGTCCGGCCATGGCCTCGGCCAGCCCGGGGCCCGGGACCAGGGCGCGGTGCACCTGGGCCAGGCGCATCGCGCTGTTGTGCCGCCGCTCGCCCGGCCCCTCCGGGGTGCGGTAGTCCAGGGAGCCCACCGGCGTGAGGCGGCCCAGGGAGCACAGGCGCCCGGCCAGGTCGTTGATCATCCGTGGTCGGGTGAGCGAGGGCATGGCCACCGCGCCGACCGGCCGCTGCTCCCAGTCCCAGGAGGCCAGCACGCGCACCAGCCCCTGGAGGACCCGGTCGCTCACCGGGGCCTCGGGGGCGCCCTCGGCGAGCAGGGCGCGCAGCTCGTTCCCCCAGCCGATGTCGGTGAACCGGCCCAGGGCGCGGCCCGGCGCGGCCTGGAGTTCGGGTTTGATCCGCCCGGACAGCGGCACCCCCAGCGTGTCCATCCCGGTGGGCCACTGGCGGCGCGGCTCGATGACCACGCCGGGCCGGTCCAGGTGGGCGGCGGCCGCGTCGCGGCGGCCGGGGTCCACCCCGGTCTCCCAGGTGCGGCCGGTGCAGTTGTCGCAGCGGCCGCAGGCGGTCGCCTCCGGGTCGTCGAGCTGGCGGCGCAGGAACTCCATCCGGCAGCCGTCCAGGGCGATGTAGTCCAGCATCGCCCGCTGCTCGCTCTCCCGGGCCTTGGTGACCGCCTCGTAGCGCTCGGCGTCGTAGGACCAGGCCTGGCCGGTGGCCTCCCAGCCGCCGCGCACCCGGCGCACCGCCCCGTCCACGTCGAGGACCTTGAGCATCTGCTCCAGGCGGCTGCGGCGCAGGTCCACCCGGGTCTCCAGGCGGGCGACGGAGAGCGGGCCGCCCTCGGCCAGGGCGTCCAGGGTGCGGCGCACCGTCTCCTCGGGCGGGAAGGACAGGCTCGCGAAGTACTCCCAGATGCGGGTGTCCTCCCGGCCCGGGAGCAGCACCACCTCGGCCCGCTCCACGCCTCGCCCGGCGCGGCCGACCTGCTGGTAGTAGGAGATGGGCGAGGAGGGCGCGCCCAGGTGGACGACGAAGCCCAGGTCGGGCTTGTCGAAGCCCATGCCCAGGGCGCTGGTGGCGACCAGGGCCTTGACCCGGTCCGCGAGCAGGTCGTCCTCGGCGGCACGGCGCTCGTCGGGGTCGGTCTGCCCGGTGTAGGAGCGCACCTCCATGCCCTGCCCGGCCAGGAACCGGGCGGTCTCCTCGGCGGCGGCGACGGTGAGGGTGTAGACGATCCCGGAGCCCGGGATCGCGGGCAGCCGGTCGGCGAGCCAGGCCAGGCGGTCGGTGGGCTCTGGCAGGTCCACCACCGACAGGTGCAGGCTCTCCCGGTCCAGCGGGCCGCGCAGCACGAGGGTCTCGTCCCGGTCGGCCCCGGCGCGCAGCTGCTCGGCGACGTCGCGGGTGACGCGCTCGTTGGCGGTGGCGGTGGTGGCCAGCACCGGGACGCCGTCGGGCAGGTCCAGCAGCAGGGAGCGGATGCGCCGGTAGTCGGGGCGGAAGTCGTGCCCCCAGTCGGAGACGCAGTGGGCCTCGTCGATGACGACCAGGCCGGCTCCGGCTGCCAGCTCGGGCAGCACCCGGTCGCGGAACTCGGGGTTGTTGAGGCGCTCGGGGCTGACCAGCAGGACGTCGACCAGGCCGGCCTCGACGTCGGCGTAGACGGCCTGCCAGTCGGTGGTGTTGGCGCTGTTGACGGTGCGGGCGCGGATGCCCGCGCGCTCGGCGGCGGAGATCTGGTTGCGCATGAGGGCCAGCAGCGGCGAGACGATGACGGTGGGGCCGGCGCCCCGGGCCCGCAGCAGCGCGGTGGCCACGAAGTACACCGCCGACTTGCCCCAGCCGGTGCGCTGGACGACCAGGGCCCGGCGCCGGTCGGCGACCAGGGCGCGGATCGCGGTCCACTGGTCCTCGCGCAACCGGGCGGAGTCCCCGGCCAGGGCGCGCAGGTGCGCCTCGGCGCGCTCGCGCAGCTCCCCTCCGGCGGGGTCGGTGGTGGGGGTGGGGTCAGGGGTGGTGGCCATGGTTCCTTGGTACCAGAGCGGGACGACGGGCGAGGCGTCGTCCACAACCGCACCGGCGGGTGTCGGGGCCCTCGACCGGCCCTCCGGCGCGGCCCGCCTCCGTCCCGGCGCGAACCACTGAACCCGTGAGTCGACAACGGTAACAAAACAGAAACTTTCGAAGTCTCCTCCGTTGCGCTCACAACCGACGTTGAACACACTCTGGATACGGTTCCTCACGCATGGGAGCGCTCCCATGCACGGACCCCCCGCTGAACCCAGAGAGGCGCACCGATGGACGACCACCGACGACCACCCTCCCCCGCCCCCCACCGCCGCCGCTCCCCCGGCCGCGGCACCCTCGCCGCCCTCGCGGCACTCGCGATCGGCGGTGCGACCGCCCTCACCGTCACCGGCCTCGCCGCCGGCCCGAACGCGGCACCCGCGGCCGCCGCCACGGCCCTGGTCCCGGTCGGCGCCGGAAGCTACGACGACGCGCTCCCCGCCGGCGCCACCGGCCCCTCCGACCTCAACGGAGCGCCGGTGGACCCCAAGGTCACCGACGACTTCACCGGCCCGGCCCCCACCAACGAGTGGTGGTCCTCGCTCATCTTCCAGCGCTACCCGGACAACCCCTACGGCGAGAACCTCTACGCCCACCCGGCCACCTACCGGCCCCACTCCGGGGGCCTGGAGATGGGCCACCCGCGCGAACCCCGGCTCGTCGCCGACGGGCTCAAGTACGAGTTCCCGCACACCGCCGACCTCACCCTGGGCGCCGTCGGCCTGGACTCCCCCGACACCCGCGTCGCCGACAGCGGCGACTGGACGGTGACCGCCCGCTGGACGGGCGGCCCCACCCTGGACGTCACCATCGGCCAGGGCCTGCCCTTCGCGCACGCCCGCACCGACGGCGGCGACGCCGAGGTGTCCTTCACCGGCGCCCCGGACGTCTGGCACGAGGACGGCTCCACGGTCGGCGCCACCGTCAACGGCAACCACTACGCCCTGTTCTCGCCGACCGGGTCCCCCTGGTCCCGGTCGGGGAACACCTTCACCGCGCCCACCGCCGGCGGCGGGCACTACTCCGTCGCCCTGCTGCCCTCCCCCGACGCCCTGGACGACTTCGCGCCCTACGCCCACTCCGCCGTCACCGGATCGGTCGTCGAGTACGACTACGACGAGGCGGCCGCGACCCTCACCAGCACCTACCGGGTGGAGACCGAGGCCCTGGAGGGCGACGCCGAGGGCACCGTCCTGGCGATGTACCCGCACCACTGGAACAACAGCGACGACGAGGTCCCCGGCCTCTCCTACGCCTCCCCCCGCGGGGAGATGCGGGCGGCCCTGGGCTCCTCCTTCACCACGGAGCTGGCCGCCCACGGCATCCTGCCGAGCCTGCCCACCGTCGACTCCGCCGACCACGACCGGCTGCGCCTGCTCATCGACGAGGTGCTGGCCGAGGACGAGCACTTCCCCTCGCCCGGTGACACCTACTGGGACGGCAAGGCCATGGGGCGCCTGGCACAGCTGGTGCCCATCGCCGACTCCATCGGTCACACCGAGGCCCGCGACGAGCTCCTGGGCCTGCTCAAGGGGCGCGTCGAGGACTGGCTGACCGCCGGCGGGAGCCGGGGCCTGCACTACGAGGCCGACTGGGGGACCCTCCTGGGCTACCCGGACAGCTTCGGCGCCACCACCGAACTGAACGACCACGACTTCCACTACGGCTACCTCGTCTCGGCCGCCGCCACCATCGCCCGCTACGACCGCGCCTGGGCGGCCGAGGACGCCTGGGGCGGCATGGTCCGCATGGTCATCGGCGACGTGGCCGCCACCGAGGACGGCCTGTTCCCGCGCCTGCGCTCCTTCTCGCCCTACGCCGGGCACGGCTGGGCCTCCGGCCACGCCGGGTTCGCCGCGGGCAACAACCAGGAGTCCTCCTCCGAGGGCATGCACTTCGCCTCCTCCACCGCGCTCTTCGGCGCGCTGACCGGCGACGACGAGCTGCGCGACCTGGGTGTCTTCCTGCACACCACCCAGGCCTCCACCGTCACCCGCTACTGGCAGGACCACGGCGGCGAGACCTTCCCCGACGCGTTCGACCACGACGTGGTCGGCATGGTCTGGGGCGACGGCGGCGACTACCGCATCTGGTGGGACGGCGGCGAGGAGGAGCACTACGGCATCAACTACCTGCCGATCACCGCGGGGTCCCTCTACCTGGGCCACGACCCCGCCCACGCCGGGGCGATGTACGAGTCCCTGGTGGACCGGCTGGGCGGCGAGCCCCGGATCTGGCGCGACATCCACTGGGCGCACCGGGCGCTGTCGGACGGCGACGAGGCCCTGGCCATGTTCGAGTCGCAGTGGCAGACCTACGAGCCGGAGGCGGGCGGCTCCAAGCCGCACACCTACCAGTGGGTCTCCACGCTGGCCGAGGTCGGCACCGTGGACACCTCCGTCACGGCCGACACCGCCCACTACGCGGTGTTCTCCGACGGCGACGGGCGCGCCTACACCGCCTTCAACCCGGGCACCTCGCCGATCACCGTCACCTTCTCCGACGGCACCGAACTGGAGGTGGCGCCGGGCACCCTGGCCTCCACCGTCGGCGAGGGCGGCGGGGGCGACCCGGGCGGCCCCGACCCCTCCCCCAGCCCCGACCCCGGCGGCGGGACCGTCCCGGCCGACGGTGTGCTGTACCCGAACGGCTCCGGCCTGTCCGTCGACCCGCCCGCGACCGAGGGGCTCATCACGGTGCCCGGTGCCGGCGGGACCAACCGGGACGGCGCCCCGCCCGCGGACGCGGTGGTGCTGGAGCTGACGGGGGTGAGCGGCGCCCACAACGGCGGCGCGACCGCCTTCACCCTGCCCGTGGACTCGGGGAACTCGGTCGCCAACGCGGTGCAGGCGCGCGTGGAGTACGACTTCGACGGCGACGGGACCGTCGACCGGACGGAGACCTTCCCCTACTTCGCCACGAACGACGTCAACGGCTGGGAGTCCTACACGCAGGGCTCGGGCCCCTCCTCGGCCACCGGCTCCTTCGCCGACCTCGACGGCGGGACCGTGCGCCTGCGGATCTGGAGCGCCCTGGGCTCGGCGGACACCACCGTGCGGACCGGCCCGGACGGGGGTGCCACCCTGACCGTCCCCTTCGGCGGCTGACACCCGCGGCGGCCCCGCTCCGGCTCGCTCCCGGCGCGGGGCCGCCCCCTTCTCCGGCCCTCGGTCCAGGGGGCATAAAGCCTCCCCCGCCCGGACGAAAACCCTCCGTCGCGCGACTCACACACGCCCGACCACGCTCCCGCGTACGTTTCAGTCTCTGGTACGGGCCAGAATTACGGACATGGCCCGTACAACTTCCCGTCCCCCCGAGGATCTCGCCGAGAAGATCATCGACATCGACGTCTCCGAGGAAATGCGCGGCAGCTTCCTCGAGTACGCCTACTCGGTGATCTACCAGCGTGCCCTGCCCGACGCGCGCGACGGCATGAAACCCGTCCAGCGCCGCATCCTGTACCAGATGAACGAGATGGGTCTGCGCCCGGACCGGGGGCACGTCAAGTGCGCCCGCGTGGTCGGTGAGGTGATGGGCCGCCTGCACCCCCACGGTGACAGCGCCATCTACGACGCGCTGGTGCGCCTGAGCCAGCCCTTCGCCATGCGCGTCCCCCTGGTCGACGGCCACGGCAACTTCGGCTCCCTGGGCGGCGACGACGCCCCCGCCGCAATGCGGTACACCGAGGCCCGCCTGGACCGGGCCGCCGAGCTGCTGGTGTCGGGCATCGACGAGGACGTCGTCGACTTCAAGCCCAACTACGACGGCCAGGAGACCGAACCCGAGGTCCTGCCCGCGGCCTTCCCGAACCTGCTGGTCAACGGCGCCTCCGGCATCGCCGTCGGTATGGCCACCAACATGGCCCCGCACAACCTGGGCGAGGTCATCGCGGCGGCCCGCCACCTCATCGCCCACCCCGAGGCCACCCTGGAGGAGCTCATCGAGTTCGTCCCGGGCCCGGACCTGCCCACCGGCGGCACCATCGTCGGCCTCGACGGCATCCGCGACGCCTACCGGACCGGACGGGGCACGTTCAAGACCCGCGCCACCGTCACCATCGAGAAGGTCAGTGCCCGGCGCACCGGCCTGATCATCACCGAGCTGCCCTACAACGTGGGCCCGGAGAAGGTCGTCGCCCGCATCAAGGAGCTGGTGCAGTCCAAGAAGCTCCAGGGCATCTCCGACCTCAAGGACCTGACCGACCGCACCCAGGGTCTGCGCCTGGTCATCGAGCTCAAGAACGGGTTCAACCCCGAGGCCGTCCTGGAGGAGCTCTACCGGCTGACGCCGATGGAGGAGTCCTTCGGCATCAACAACGTCGCCCTGGTCGACGGCCAGCCCCAGACCCTGGGCCTGCGCGAGCTCCTCCAGGTCTACGTCGGCCACCGCCTGGAGGTCGTGCGCCGCCGCAGCGAGTACCGCCGCCGCAAGCGCCGGGAGCGCCTGCACCTGGTGGACGGCCTGCTGGTGGCCCTGCTCGACATCGACCGCGTCATCGCGCTCATCCGCGAGGCCGACGACTCCACGGCCGCCCGCGAGTCGCTGATGGCGGCCTACGGCCTGTCGGACATCCAGGCCCGCTACATCCTGGACACCCCGCTGCGGCGCCTGACCAGGTTCGACCGCCTGGAGCTGGAGACCGAGCGCGACCAGCTGAACAACGAGATCGACGAGCTCACCTCGATCCTGGAGTCGGACAAGAAGCTGCGCCGGGTCGTCTCCAAGGAGCTGGGCGACGTCTCGAAGAAGTTCGCCACCCCGCGCCGCACCCGGCTGCGCGAGAGCGACGGCGCCTCCCGCGCCGCGGTGATCCCGCTGGAGATGGCCGACCAGCCCTGCCACGTCCTCATGGACGTCGACGGGAGGATCGGGCGCAGCAGGGGCGCCACCCCGCCGAGCATGTACGAGGGGCTGCGCGTCCGGCACGACGCGATCGCCGTTTCGGTCCCCACCACCTCCCGGTCGGACGTCGGCCTGGTCACCGACCTGGGCCGGATGATCCGGGTCCCGGTGGTGGAACTGCCGGAGCTGCCCGACGTGGGCGAGGAGGCCCCGCCGCTGGCGTCGGGCCTGCCGGTCACCGAGTTCGTCCAGCTGGGCGAGGACGAGCGCGTGGTGTCGGTGGTGTCCATGGACGCCTCCGGACCGGGCTTCGTGCTGGGCACCGTCGGCGGCGTGGTCAAGCGGGTCGCCCCGGACTACCCGCCCAACAAGGACGACTTCGAGGTCATCACCCTCAAGGACGACGACCGGATCATCGGCGTCTCCCAGCTGTCCACCGGCGAGGAGGACCTGGCGTTCGTCACCTCCGAGGCCCAGCTGCTGCGCTTCCCCGCCTCCGCGGTGCGCCCCCAGGGCCGCCCGGCCGGGGGTGTGGCGGGCGTCCGGCTTCCGGAGGAGGCCCGCGTGCTGTGGTTCGGCGCGGTGAGCAGCCCCGAGGACTCGGTGGTGGTCACCGTGTCCGGTGCGAGCAGCGCCCTGGAGGGCACCCAGGCCGGGGCGGCCAAGGTCACCCCGTTCTCCGCCTACCCCGCCAAGGGCCGCGCCACCGGCGGTGTGCGCTGCCACCGCTACCTCAAGGGCGAGGACACGCTGCTGATGGCGTGGATCGGCCGGTCCCCGGCGCGGGCCGCCCGCGCCGACGGCAAGCCGGTGCGCCTGCCCGACACGACCGAGCGCCGCGACGGGTCGGGCGAGGCCCTGCCGCGCGCGATCGTTACGGTGGGGAGTGGACGAACCGACTTCGGTATCACGGCGCCGGGATCCGGCGCCTGAGGAAGCGGCAACCTGCCGTGCACATCGGCCTGGTTCGATGTGCACGGCATCGTCATGGGTACGGACCGAGGAGGATTTCATGAGTGACGGCAGCGGGATCAGCCCGGCGGGCGGGGCGTTCGACGACGTCATCGCCGCCAACGAGGACTACGCCGCCCGGTATTCGCTGGCGGGGCTCAAGCCTCTCGCCGCCCGGGGGCTGGCCCTGGTGACCTGCATGGACTCCAGGATCGAACCGCTGGACATGCTGGGCCTCAAGCCCGGTGACGCCAAGATCCTGCGCAACGCCGGCGCCCGGGTCACCGACGACACCCTGCGCACCCTGGTGCTGGCCGTGTACCTGCTCGGGGTGGAGCGGGTGCTGGTCCTGCCGCACACCCGCTGCAAGATGGCGTCCGTGCCCAGCGACGACGCGGTGCACGACACCATCCTGGAGGAGTACGGGGTGGACACCCGCAGCCTGGAGTTCCACACCGACAACGACCAGCTGGGGGCGCTGCGGCACGACCTGGAGCGCATCCGCCACCACCCGCTGCTGCCCGCCGGGCTGCCGGTGGCGGGAGCGGTCTACGACGTGGACACCGGGCGGATCTCCCCCGTGGACTTCTGAGAGGCCGCGCGGGCGTGTGCGCCCACGGTGACCGGGGATCTATCAGGGGAATGCGGTCGTCTCCCCGGCCGTTGTGACCCGAGGACGGCCCCGTGCCGCCGGGAGGAGCACCCGTGGAAGAGAGCACGTACGACACCTTCAACCGCGCCCGCATGTTCATGGAGCTGGGCGACCCGATCTACGCGGCCAGGACCCTGGAACCGGCCGTGGCGGACGAGCCGGAGAGCCGTTCCCTGCTGGAGCTGCTCGGCCGCGCCTACTTCCACTCCGCGCAGCTCAACAAGGCGGAGCGGACGTTCCGCAGGATCATCGAGCTGGATCCGGTGGACCACTGGGCGCACATCGCGCTGGCCCGCACCCTGGAACGGCAGAGCAGGCACGAGGAGGCGGCGACCTACCGCCGCATGCACGCGGTGATGTCGGGCGGCTCGCTCGACTGAGTCCGCCCCGCGCGGCCGAGCCCCCGGGAGGTCCCGGGGGCTCGGCCGTGCGCGCCCACTACCCTGCTGCCCATGGCACCTTCGACAGACCCCGACGGCGGCACCCCCTGGGTGGACCGATGCAGCGATTCGCAGCGCTCCTGGGCCGATGAGGCGGTCCGCAAGGTGACCGCCGACGCGAACCGCTCGGCCGACACCCATCTGCACGTGTTCCCGCTGCCCCCGGAGTGGGGGATCGACCTCTACCTCAAGGACGAGTCGGTCCACCCGACCGGCAGCCTCAAGCACCGGCTGGCCCGCTCGCTGTTCCTGTACGGGCTGGCCAACGGGTGGATCGAGGAGGGCACCACCATCGTGGAGGCCAGCTCGGGCTCCACTGCGGTGTCGGAGGCGTACTTCGCGCGGCTGCTGGGCCTGGACTTCGTCACGGTGATCCCCCGTAGGACGAGCCCGGAGAAGATCGCCCTCATCGAGCGGTACGGGGGCCGCTGCCACTTCGTGGACTCCCCGCCGGACATGTACTCGGAGGCCGAGCGGCTGGCCGCGGAGAGCGGCGGCCACTACATGGACCAGTTCACCTACGCAGAGCGGGCGACGGACTGGCGGGGCAACAACAACATCGCCGAGTCGATCTTCGAGCAGCTGTCGATGGAGCGGCACCCGTGTCCGGACTGGATCGTGGTGGGCGCGGGCACCGGCGGCACCTCGGCGACGATCGGCCGCTACCTGCGCTACAGGCGGCTGCACACCCGGCTGGCGGTGGTGGACCCGGAGAACTCGGCGTTCTTCCCGGGGTGGGTGACCGGCGCGTCGGACTACGGGACGGGGATGCCCTCGCGCATCGAGGGGATCGGCCGCCCCCGGATGGAGCCGAGCTTCGTGCCGTCGGTGATCGACCTGATGATGCCGGTGCCCGACGCGGCGAGCATCGCCGCCATGCGCCACCTGTACGACCGCACCGGCCTGTCCGCCGGGGGCTCGACCGGGACCAACCTGTGGGGTGTGTGGCATCTGGTGGCCCGGATGCTCCAGGAGGGGCGCCGGGGCAGCGTGGTGACGCTGATCTGCGACGGCGGCGAGCGCTACCGGCACAGCTACTACAACGACGCGTGGGTGGCCGAGCGGGACCTGGACCCCGCCCCGTACCGGGACGCGATCGACCGCTTCCTCGACGGGGGCGTCTGGGCCCCGCCCGCCTGACCCCGTCCCGCGCGCGGCGGGGCCCGGGGGCCCGTACCGCCCCCGGGCCCCGGGGCACCGCGCCCGTGCGCCTACCGGGCTGTGTTCTTCGAACCCCGCTCCGCTTCGGCCCGCCCGCCACCGCTCTCGACGGACCGCCTGACGGCCGCGGCCCCACCCGGTTCGGCACCTCCCGGGGACGGGAGCCTTCGGTCCTGCGGAGCAGCGGCCGGCCCTCGTCCACCACGCAGCGGGCCGGGGCGAGGCGGCCCGCGGGTGTGAGACGGGCGTTGGCGTGGGTGGTGCGGGGCATCGAGGGCCTCCTGGTGGCCGGTGGGACGTCGCAATCCACACCGGTACCGGAGGCCCTCTTCGCTTGTGTCAGCCGGGGCGGGTGCCACCGGCCTCCATGGTCAGTACACCTAGGCGTCGATGCGGGCGACGTCGAGCTCCTGGGCGCCCTCCTGGATGAACCGGCGGCGCGGCGCGACCTCGTTGCCCATGAGCAGGCTGAACACGGCCGCGGCCTCCTCTGCCTGCTCCACCCGGATGCGGCGCAGGGTGCGGTGCCGCGGGTCCATGGTGGTCTCGGCCAGCTGGTCGGCGTCCATCTCGCCCAGGCCCTTGTAGCGCTGCACCGGGTCCTTCCAGGAGATACCGCGCTTCTCCAGGTCCAGCAGGGTGCGTCGGAGCTCGGCGTCGGAGTAGGTGTAGATGTACTTGTCCTCGGGCTTGGCCCCCCGCTTGCGGCGGGTGTTGGTCAGCTCGACGCGGTGCAGCGGCGGCACCGCGGCGAACACCCGGCCCGCCTCCAGCATCGGCCGCATGTAGCGGTAGATGAGGGTGAGCAGCAGGCAGCGGATGTGCGCGCCGTCCACGTCGGCGTCGGCCATGAGGATGACCCGGCCGTAGCGGGCGGCCTCGATGTCGAAGCTGCGGCCCGACCCGGCGCCGAGCACCTGGATGATGGCGGCGCACTCGGCGTTCTTGAGCATGTCGGCGACCGACGACTTCTGCACGTTGAGGATCTTGCCGCGGATGGGCAGCAGCGCCTGGAACTCGGAGTCGCGGGCCAGCTTGGCGGTGCCCAGCGCCGAGTCCCCCTCCACGATGAACAGCTCGCTGCGGTCCAGGCCCTCGCTGCGGCAGTCCACCAGCTTGGCGGGCAGCGCCGAGTTCTCCAGGGCGGTCTTGCGCCGCTGGGTCTCGCGCTGCTGGCGGGCGGCCAGGCGGGCCTTGGCGGCGTTGACCACCTTCTCCATGACGGTGCGGGCCTTGGCCTTGTCCGTCTTCCTGGTGGAGGTGAGGAACTCGCGCAGCTCCCGGCCGACCACCTGGGAGACGATGCGGGTGGCCGCGGAGGTGCCCAGGATCTCCTTGGTCTGGCCCTCGAACTGGGGCTCGGGCAGGCGGACGGTGACGACCGCGGTGAGCCCCTCCTGGGTGTCGTCCTTGGTGACGGGGTCGTCGCTGTTCCTGAGCAGCTTGACCGCGCGCAGCTGGTCGTTGATGACCCGGACCAGGGCCCGTTCGAACCCGGTGATGTGGGTGCCGCCCTTGGGGGTGGCGATGACGTTGACGAACGAGCGGATCGTGGTGTCGTAGCCGGTGCCCCAGCGCAGCGCCACGTCGACGTCGAGGCGGCGCTCCACGTCGGCGGGGACCATGTGCCCGGCGTCGTCGAGCACGGGGACGGTCTCGGTGAAGTTGCCGCTGCCCTGGATGCGCAGCACGTCGCTGACCGGTTCGTCGGGCGCCAGGAAGGTGCAGAACTCGCTGATGCCGCCGTCGAAGCGGAACTCCTCCTCGAAGGGCTTCTCATCGCCCTCCACGCGCTCGTCGCGCACGGAGATGGTGAGGCCGGGCACGAGGAACGCGGTCTGGCGCGCCCGCTCCAGCAGGGACTCCCGGGCGATCTCGGCGCCCTTGATGAAGATCTGCATGTCGGGCCAGAAGCGGATCCGGGTGCCCGTGAGCTTCCGGGCGATCTTGCGGACCTGCTCCAGGCCGGAGACGGCGGTGAACTCGGCGTCGGGTCCGGAGCCCGCGAAGCGGCCGGGGATCCCGCGGCGGAAGGAGAGGGCGTGGGTGTTGCCCTGGCGGTCGACCTCGACGTCGACGCGGGCGGACAGGGCGTTGACCACCGAGGCGCCGACGCCGTGCAGGCCGCCGGAGGCGGTGTAGGAGCCGCTGCCGAACTTGCCGCCGGCGTGGAGTTTGGTCATGACCAGTTCCACACCGGAGAGCCCGCTCTTGGGCTCGATGTCGACGGGGATGCCGCGGCCGTCGTCGGCCACCGACACCGATCCGTCGCCGTGCAGGACGACGTCGATGCGCGTGCAGTGGCCGCCCAGGGCCTCGTCCACGGAATTGTCGATGATCTCCCACATGCAGTGGGTGAGGCCGCGGCTGTCGGTGGACCCGATGTACATGCCCGGCCGTTTGCGCACCGCCTCAAGACCTTCGAGGACCGACAGGTGCCGGGCGGAATAGTCCTCGGGGTCGTGGACGGCTGCGGTCAAGGCGGTCACTCGGACATCTCCTGCGTCTTGAGGGCCATCGGGGGCTCGGATGCGGTGCGTGCCCTTTGTACCGCGCCGCACCGACGAAAAGGGCCAGGCCACGGCGTTCGGGTCGGTTCACCTCGAGCGCCGAGGGAGGTTCGGGCGGGTTCGTACGGGTCCGGCCGGCGGGCCGGGCGGTCGCCCGGGGCCGGTCCGCGGCGACCGGATGCGCCCCGGAACCGGGTGGCGGCGGTCGGAAGGGGCCTGCCCCGCGCGAGACTACCACCTCCGGTGGATGCGACCTGGATACTCCCCTTTTCCGGGGATGCGTCGGGCCTTCAGGGGGTACAACGAGGAGTAGAAACGACGTCCGGCCTCAAAGGCCCCAAAGGGAGATTTCCAGGCACCAATCAGGCGGATTCCGCTGTCGGCGTACACGGCCCCGGGTTGGGAACGTCTGGGTCGGGTTAGATGTTGTCTGAGGTGACCGACGCCGAGTATTGAGGATGGCGAAGTGACTGGAACCCTTGCCCCCACCCAGCCGCTGACGGCTGCTGACCGTTGCGACCGCTGTGGTGCACAGGCTTACGTCCGGGTGCTGCTGAACTCCGGCGGCGAGCTGCTGTTCTGCGCGCACCACATGCGCAAGCACGACGAGTCCCTCCGAAAGATCGCTTCCGACATCCAGGACGAGACCGACAAGCTCGCCGACAAGTAGCGTCGGCCACACGACAGGGCACGGGCGGCGGCCCCCACCGGGGGCCGCCGCCCGTCGCGTACCCGGGCCCGGAGCCCTCAGCCCAGGACGCGGTTGTGGTACCGGGAGGCCTCGGTGAACCCGAAGCCCTCGTAGAGGCGGCGCGCCGCCGTGTTCTCCGTCACCACGCAGAGGTAGGCGTCGACGGCCCCCTTGTCGTGGGCCGCGGCCAACAGGTCGGCCAGGATCGCCGAGGCGACGCCGCGGCGCCGGGCCCCGGGGGCGGTGACCATGGCGCAGACCGCCGCCGACCGCCCCGACAGCACCGCGCAGCCGCGGCCCGCGCCGCCGGGGGCGGTGGCGTACAGCGCCGTGGTCCCGGCCAGGATGCGGGCGATCACGTCCACCCCGGCCGGGCCGTGGGCCGACCAGTCGGGCCCGGGCGCGGCGGCCACCACCGTGGTGCCGGGGGCGTCGGGGCGCCCCCGCGGCTCCCGGGCCAGCACCAGGGTGGGCTCCACCACCGCGTACCCGTGCCGGGCCAGGCGCGCGTCCGCGTCCTCCTCCCCCGGCCACACCTGGGCGCAGGGGGTCGCCCCGCGCTCCCGGTAGAACGCCGTGACCTCCGCCGGATCCGCGCCGGGCTCCAGGAGCAGGGCGCTGTTGGCGCGCTTGGTCACCCCCTCGGCGGTACCGAACCGCCATCCGCCCCGCTCGACGACCTCGAACGCGGGCCAGTCCCGCGCCACCCGTGCCGCCCACCCGTGCATGCCCGCCGCCCTTCGCCGCCGCCGAGGACGGCGATCCTAGCCCGCGGCCCGCCAGGCCCCGACGGCGGGACCCCGCCGACGCCCTAGCATGTGGACCGACCTGCACGTCCGACCCTGGAGACCGTTCGATCATGCTCATCCTGCTGCCGCCGTCCGAGGGCAAGGCCACCTCCGGTACCGGGCCCGCGGTGGACCCGGAGTCCCTGGTGCTGCCCTCGCTGGCCCCCGCCCGCCGGGAGGTGCTGGCGGCGTTGGAGGACCTGTGCTCGGGACCGGAGGATGCGGCACTGGAGGTGCTGGGGCTCACCCCCGGGCAGGCGGACGCCGTCAAGCGCGACCTGGACGCGGCCACCGCGCCGACGCTGCCCGCAGCCGAGCTGTACACCGGCGTGCTCTACGACCGCCTGGGCCTTCCGGAGCTGCTCGGGGAGCACCCCGGGCGCGTCCGGGAGCGGGTGCTGATCTTCTCCGGCCTGTGGGGCGTGGTCGGCCCGGCCGACGCACTGCCGCCCTACCGGCTGTCCATGGGTGTGAAGCTGCCGCCGCTGGGCGGGCTGGGCGCCTACTGGCGCAGGGCGATGGCCGGACCGCTGGGCGGGCTGGCCGCGGACCGCCTGCTGGTGGACTGCCGGTCGGCGGCCTACGCCGCCGCGTTCAGGCCCCGGGGGGCCGCCGCGGAGCGGCTGGTGTCGGTACGTGTGCTGCGCGAGCGGACCGTCGGCGGGGAGGTGAAGCGCTCGGTGGTGAGCCACATGGCCAAGGCGACCCGGGGCGACATCGCCCGGTCGCTGCTGGCCGAGGGGGTCGAGGCGGCCGATGTGGAGGAGCTGGCCGCCGCGCTGCGGGACCTGGGGCACACGGTGGAGGTGCCGCCGGCCGGAGCCGGGGCTGCGCGGGTCCTCGACGTGGTCGTCCGAGAATGAAGCGGGGACACGCCGGATCGCTCTGCGTGAGGTAACGAACCGGCATCGCGACTTTATCCCGCACCTACAGGCGCTGCGCGAACATGGGCGGTGTCGGATGGACGACGGAACACACCTGGGATGGATTCACCGCGGCCGGGCGGTACCCGGTCCGGTCCGCGCGTGTGGGAACGCGAAGACCGACGGTGCGGAACGCGGGCGTCGCCACACCCGTCGACCGGCGAAGGCACCGACGAACCCGTGTGCCCCCCTGCTCCGTGGAGCGGGAGGGCACACGGGTTCGGGCCGTTTCAGGCCATGACGTACCCGGGACGGCCTAGTCCAGGTAGTCGCGGAGCACCTGGGAGCGCGACGGGTGACGGAGCTTGGACATCGTCTTGCTCTCGATCTGCCGGATGCGCTCGCGGGTGACCCCGTAGACCTTGCCGATCTCGTCTAAAGTCTTCGGCTGGCCGTCGGTCAGGCCGAAGCGCATGGAGACCACGCCGGCCTCGCGCTCGGACAGGGTGTCCAGGACCGAGTGCAGCTGCTCCTGGAGCAGGGTGAAGCTGACCGCCTCGCCCGGCTGGATGGCCTCGGAGTCCTCGATGAGGTCGCCGAACTCGCTGTCGCCGTCCTCGCCCAGCGGAGTGTGCAGGGAGATCGGCTCGCGGCCGTACTTCTGCACCTCGACGACCTTCTCCGGGGTCATGTCGAGTTCCTTGGCCAGCTCCTCCGGGGTGGGCTCGCGGCCCAGGTCCTGGAGCATCTGGCGCTGGACGCGGGCCAGCTTGTTGATGACCTCGACCATGTGCACCGGGATGCGGATGGTGCGGGCCTGGTCGGCCATCGCGCGGGTGATCGCCTGGCGGATCCACCACGTGGCGTACGTGGAGAACTTGAAGCCCTTGGTGTAGTCGAACTTCTCGACCGCGCGGATCAGACCGAGGTTGCCCTCCTGGATCAGGTCCAGGAAGAGCATGCCGCGGCCGGTGTAGCGCTTGGCGAGCGAGACGACCAGGCGGAGGTTGGCCTCGAGCAGGTGCTTCTTGGCGCGGCCGCCGTCCTCGGCGATCCACTCCAGCTCGTCGCGCAGCTCGAAGGAGAGGACGTCGCCCTCCTCGGCGAGCTTCTCCTCGGCGAACAGGCCGGCCTCGATCCGCTTGGCGAGCTCGACCTCCTGCTCGGCGTTGAGGAGGGGCACCTTGCCGATCTGCTTGAGGTAGTCCTTGACCGGGTCGGCGGTGGCGCCGGCGGCCACCACCTGGGCGGCGGGGGCGTCGTCGTCATCGTCGTACAGGACGAAGGACTCGTCCTCGTTGCCGGTCTTGACCGGAGCCCCGACGGCCTCGGGGCGGGCCGGCTTGGTGTCCTTCTCCGGCACCTCCTCGACGGTGTCCTCGACCAGTTCCAGCTCGGCGCCGGTGTGCTCGAGGTCGTCGTCGAGGTCCTCCTCGTCGAACTCCTCCGCCTCCGCGTCCGGAGCGAGCTCCAGGTCCTTCTTGCCCGCGGTCTTGCGGCCGGCGGTCTTCTTGGCCGCGGCGGGGTCCTTGGCGACGGCGGCCTTCTTGGCCGCCGGCTTCTTGGCGGCCGCGACGGGCTTCTTCGCGGGCGCCGGCTTCTTGGCGGCGGCCTTGCGGGCGGGCGCCTTCTTCTCGGAGTCCTCGGCGGAGTCGACGACGGCGGTGACCGTCTCCGGCTGCTCCTGGGCCGCCGCGGCGCGCACCGGCTTGGCGGCCCGGGCCGTGGTGGTGGAGGTCGTGGTGACCTTGGTGGACCTGGTCGAGGTGGACCGCGTGGCCGCCGTCTTGCGCCGCGTGGTCTTGCGACGGGAGGACGCCGACTCGGGGACGAGCACGGTCACACCCTCCTTCGCGAGGCTGCGGAGCACGGACTGCGCCTGCGACATCGGGATTTCGGCCTCTTCGAAGGCACGGCGCACGTCCTCGGGCTCAAGATAGCCCTGGGACCGCCCACGCTCGATCAGCTGCTGAATGACGGGCTCTTGCAGTGACTCGGACTGCTTCGAGCGAGTCGAACTGGCAGATGACACAAACACCTCTCGAACGGACGTGTGGCGAGATTGTCGGACCCGGTGGTCCGCCTGACCGGGACCGGGCACCGCGCCCTCTCCCGCCTGCGGCCTGGGATCGTCCCCGCCGGGGCGGGGAAGCCGTTTGTCTTTCAAGCGTATGCGCTCTCGGAGGTCGTCCCCCGCAGGAGGCGCACGGGGAGCGGTCGGCTCTCCGGGCGGCTGCGCGGGACCACCCCCGTGCGGGGCGGAACGGCTTCTTCACTGTAGGCAAGGCAATGGACTTGTTCGTACGGTCTACCGCTCCTTCTCACGGTGCACTCCCCCGTGCGGACCTCATCGGTCCGCGATGGATTCGATCACCGGGAGCTGGACGGCGAGCAGAGTGACGTCATCGTCCTGCTCATACCCTTCGAGCATGCTCTCAACAAGGTACTCCAGCATCTGCTGTGGATCGCCCACCACCTCCGGCGGAGCCGAGGACGCCACGTCGACGAGCTCGTCGAGTCCGGAGTCGACGGACCGTTTGCGGTTCTCGACCAGTCCATCGGAGTAGAGGGCGACGGTGTTACCGGGTTGGACGAAGAATTTGTGGTGCCCCCGTGCAGAGGTGATCCCCAGCGGCGTGTCGGGGTCGGTGTCCAGCAGTGAGGGCCGGGCTCCGCCCGCCACGACCAGCGGCGGCAGGTGCCCCGCGTTGCTGAGGTCGAGTTGGCCGGTGACCGGGTCCAGGACGAAGTACACCAGGGTGGTGACCTGGTCCATACCCTCGGTGGCGCTGAACATGCGGTCCAATCCGGTGAGGACGTCGGCGGGCTCCGGCATGGAGAACGCCAGTGCGCGCAACGCGTTCCGGATGCGGCTCATTCCCGCGGCCGCCGGGATGCCCTTGCCCATGACGTCGCCCAGGACGCCGGCGATGCGCCCGTCGGGCAGCGGGAAGGCGTCGTACCAGTCGCCGCCGACCTGCACGTGGCGCGAGCCGGAGCGGTAGTAGGCGGCCAGCCGCACACCGCGCACCTCGGGCAGCTCGTCCGGGAGCAGGCTGCGCTGGAGCTCCTCCGCGGTGTTGTGCTCCTGCTCGTAGAGCGCGGCCCGGCCGATGGCCAGCGCGCACTGCCCGGCCAGGGCCTCCAGGAACACGCGCTCCTCGTCGCCGATCTCGCGCGGCGAGGTGAACGCCAGGCGCAGCGCCCCGATGGGCCGCCCGGCCACCATCATGGGCAGCGCCACCCAGGCGCGCTCGGGGGTGAGGGCCACCAGTTCCCCGACCTCGGGGGCATCCTCCAGCAGGGCCGCCAGCTCGGCCGGGTCGGCCGCCGCACGGGGGGCGCGGTCGGCGATGGCGCGGGCGGCGATGTCGGGGTGGCCGAGCGGGAAGGACACGCGGGGCGGCGGATGGGAGCCGGCGGCCACGACGGTGTCCAGCCGGGCCCCGTTGCGGTCGAGCAGCACCACGCTCGTGTGGTCGGCGCCCACACCGGAGCGGCCGATCTCGGACATGGCGGCGACGACCTCGTCGACGGTGAGCGCCTCGGCCAGGTCGGAGGTGGCCTGCTGGAGCCGGGCGGTGCGCATGGCCGCCTCGGTGAGCTGCTGGTTGAGCCGTCTGCGCAGTTCGTCGGCCTCGCGCTCGGTGGTGACGTCGACGAGGCTGCCCACCCACTCGACGGGCGCGCCGCCCTCCGTGACGGGCTTGGCCCGGGCCCGGTAGTGGTCGTGGCCCCCGGAGCGGGTGCGCATCCGGAACAGCGCGTCGAAGGGGGTGCCGTCCAGCACGGCGTCGTCCCAGGCGCGCTCGACGGCGGCGCGGTCGTCGGGGTGCACGGTGTCGAGCCAGCCGCGGCCGAGGTAGTCCTGTGCGCTCTGGCCGGTGACGTTGCGCCACTGGGGGCTGTCCTCGTGGATCTCGCCCCGGGCGTCGGCGGTCCAGACGATCTGGTTGCCGATCTGCAGCAGGGCGCGCAGGCGCTGCTCGTCGCGGTGCTCATCGCCGCCGACGCGGACGGCGATGAGGACGAGGCGCGGGTCGCCGGTGACGGGGTCGGCGACGGGGAACCAGGTGAGGTCCCACAGCCGGCCGTCGTGGGTGCGGTGGCGGCCGCGGACGACCCGGTCCTCGGGGCGCCCGGCGGTCCCGGCCGCGGCGTCGGGAACGCCGCAGGCGCGCATCAGCTCGGCCGGCTCGTATCCCGGGCACAGCTCGGGGGCGCGCCCGAGCACCTCGGCCGCCAGCCGGTTGGCGGCGACGATCCGTCCGGTGGAATCCAGCAGGGCGAATCCGACGGGGGAATCGTCCAGAAGGGCGCGGACCGCGTCGCCCGGAACCGCGTCGCCGTCGGAACGCGGCGGAGGAATGGACGTCTCGGCGCTCACCTGCTCGACACCTCCGCTGAACCCTCGAATTCCCCGACCCGGGCGGCCGGGCGCGCGAGCCCGTCGATCCGGGGATCGGGCCGCGCGGGGGTGGTGAAGGTCTGCGGCGCGGCGCCGAAAAGCGATCGGGGGGCTTCACGGCCCTCGGGAGTCACTCCCACGACTCCTCTCGGCCGCTGTCACGGCTCAAGCATAGGACACGGGCGTCCGGGCGCAACGGTCCGCGGGGAACCGCACGGGCCCGGACGTGAAGGTAAATAGTAGGCCACCGGAGGTCATCGTCCGGGGAGACCATTGGCTTTCCACAGGAGCTTTCCCCCGAATTCCAGGGGATCAGGATACTTGTCCGGTTTGGGATCTTACCTTGGAAACAGACCCGTTATATGCCCGAAACGTCCTTTTCGCCTTGTTGACCTGGGGTGATAGTGGTGCTCGAGTAAACGATGTCCGCCCCAGGTTTTATCCACAGCGCGCCGGGACAGGGGTTGACAGCCCGCTCAGAACAAGTGGAATGGGTGGAGGTCACCGTCCAGGCCATCTTCAACCAGGAGTGTGAGCGAGAATGCTCCAGACCTTCCCGGTCCAGGATCTCCGGCGTATCTCGGCGCGTCTGCAAGACGAGTTCAGCGGGCTGTCCCACCGCTGCGTCGAGCGATGCGTCAGCGACACCTTGCACTGCGTCGAACACCTGGGCATCCCGGTCACACCGCACCTCGTCGAGCGGGTCGCACGCGAGCACCTGGAGGCGATGGTGAACTCCGTACCGCCCTCCCAGGTCCCGCGCAAAGCGGCCAAGGCGGCCGCCGCCCTGCACCAGGGGGCGACCATGTTCGCGGGCCACCGGATCATGTCCCGGCCGCAGTAGTCCGCCGGGAGCGGGAGCGGGGCGCGCCCGTCGCGGGCGCGCCCCGCTCTCCGGTCCGGGACACCGGGCGCACACGGATGAACCAGGCGAAAACACCGGAGCGTGAATCCCGGCCCCCCGGCTGTCATACGCTCGGACCGTGGCCTCCCCTACACCTCCCTCGTCCGCGAACCCCGAACCGGTTCCCGGTGCGGCCTTCGACGAGATGCTGCGCGCCGCCCGCGCGATGCTCGCCATGCGGCACCCGCTCGACGCCGAACTGGCCTTCAGCGAGCTGCTCGGAACCTGGTGGGGCGAGCGCGTGCCCGGACTCGACGTCGAGCGGGTGCTCGGCGAGGGCCTGATCACCCACGCCGCGGCCTCCGGCAAGCCCGCCGGACTGGGCGTCCTGGCCGCGATCGCCGCCCTGGGCACCTCGCCCGGCCAGCGCCTCCTCGCCGAGCAGGGGATGATCGCGCTGCGCGAGCAGGGCCTGCAGGTCCCCGAGTGGGCGTCCCAGCTGGGCCGGGTCGTGCCCCTGGGCGCCTACGTCAACAGCGACCTGTTCGGGGACACCGACGACGTGGTGTGCGTGTTCGGCCGCGGGGAGCCCGGTACCGAGGCCGTCCCCGAGCACGCCCTCATCCTGGTGGTGGACCACAACGCCGGCGGGGTGCTGCGCGACGCCTGGGTCACCACCAAGGTGGAACGGCTGCTGCAGGGGTGCCGGGAGCGGGCGGCCGCCGACGAGTTCACCCGGTTCGCCGAGCTGGATCCCGCCCAGGCCCGGAGCCGCCTGGTCCGCGCTCTGCGCGTCACCGAGCGCGTGATCGCCGGAGGGAGCGCCGAGGCCGCCCCGCTGCCGGTCGGGCCGACCGCCGCCGACCTGGCGGGCGGCTCCCTGGCCACCCACTTCGCCCTCGCCAACGCCCGGGTGCGGGCCCTGCCCGAGGACTGCGGCGCGGCGGCCGAGGACGGCGTCCCGGTGTGGCGGCGCGACCGCCGGGCGGTGCTGGCCGCCCGTTTCCTGGCCTCCGACGAGGCCGCCGAGCTGTCGGACTACTACACCGCGAGCCGCTGCGCCGACCACATCATCGCCTACGGCTGCGACGTGGACGCCGGGCGCCCGCTGCGGGTGAGCCCCCGCAAGGTGGAGTCCTTCCTGCTGCGCTGGCTGCCCGGCCGGGTGGTCCTGCTGCCCGAGGAGCAGGAGGCCATGCCGCACGTGCTGGCGGCCTGGGTGCGCTGGGCGGGGCCGCGCACCGGCCTGCCCGAGGTCGCAGTGGGGGCGACCCTGGACGCGGTGTGGGAGTACACCACCGAGTTCACCCGGGTCTACCGGGACCCGGCCCGCCCGCTGGGGCTGCGCCAGGAGGCGGTGCGCCGGCTGCTGCCGGACGGCGACTTCTCGGCACTGGCCCGGCGCATGTTCGCGTTCCCGCTGCTGGCCAGCGACCTGATCTCGTGGGCCCCCGAGGAGTTCGACCCCGCCACCCCGCGGGGGCGGCGGGCGCTGCTGCGGCTGGACCACTACGGCGAGTACGAGGCGGCCACCCCGCCCACCGGCCGCCACTCCACCGGCCGGGACCACTGGTACCGGCCGGTGACCGGGGACGACCCGGACCGGGAGCGGGAGCTGGACCGGCACGAGCGGCTGGCCGAGCGGCTGTGGTCCGGGCGTCCGGCCGAGCTGTGGGCGGCCGCCCGGCGGCTGCTCGACCGGGGCCGGGACCGGGCCACGGTGCTGGCCGCACTCGGCGACGTGCTGGACGCCGCCGCCGACGGGGCCGACCTGCGCCGCCGCCTCGACGCCCTGTAGTGCGCGCTTCGGCCCGCCGATCCGGGCCTTGCCCCGACGCCCGGAGAACGGGGACGGGTCCCGGGGGGCGCGGCGCCCCCGCGTGGACGTCCTCCCCCGCCCGCCACCGCCCCCGGCGGACGGCCTGCGGCGACGGGCTCGAGGACGCTCGCTCCGGACCTGCGGGGACGCCCCCGCCGCCCGTCCGGGAGGGCCCCGCCCCGGGTCAGGCGATCATGCGGTCGCGGAGGGCCTCCACCGTGTCCGGGGACAGGCCCAGGCCGTCGGAGACGTAGCCGTCGAAGGAGCCGTACACCTCGTCGATGTGGGAGAACGAGGTGTCGAGGTACTCGGCGCGCACCCGGGTCATCGGGACGACCTCCTCCCACTCCAGGCCGCTGTGCTCCGACAGCCTGCGCATCCACTTGTCGGTGTTCTCCTGGCGCTCGTTGCTGGCCAGGTAGTCCGCGACGACCGCGGCCCGGTCCACGCCCAGGAGGGTGAGCAGCAGGGCGGCGCCCCAGCCGGTGCGGTCCTTGCCCGCACTGCAGTGGAAGACCAGGGCCGTGGGGCCCTTGGCCGCGCGCTCGACCAGGTCGCGGTAGCCGGTGAGGGCGACGGCGTCGGTGACCAGTTCGCGGTAGACGTCGAACATGAAGCGCTCGGCGGCGCCGTCGGCGAACATGGCCCGGGCGCGCTCGCGGTCCAGCAGGGCCTGGGAGAAGTTGGCCCCGGCCGTGGTCGGGTCCTGCACCGACAGGGCGGTGTAGGCGGCGCCCTCGGGGGTGATGTCGGGCAGTCTCTCCCGCTCGTGGGCGGTGCGCAGGTCGATGAGTTGGCGGATGCCCAGGCCGTTGTAGACGGGCAGCTCCGGCTCGGAGATGGTGTGGAGGGCGTCGGACCGGTACAGCATGCCGTGGCGGACCGTGCCTCCTCCGGCGGTCCGGTGACCGCCGAGGTCGCGGAAGTTGGGGGCGCTGGAGAGGATGAAACCGTCGTTCGTCACGAAGCCGACGATACCGACCGCGCCTCCAGCGCCCCGAACCCGGTTCGGGGTCAGACCCCCTGCCGCATGGCGGTGATCTCCTCCCCCGCCTCCTTGACGTCCTTGGCGGTGTCCACCCCGCGCCAGAACCCGCTGATGCGGTAGGCGGTGAGCCGACCCTGTCCGGCGAGGTCGGGGAAGGTGGACGACTCGTGGTCGCCCCTGACCGGCAGCAGCGGGGTGATGCCGGGTTCGAACAGGTACACGCCGGCGTTGATCCACACCGGCAGCAGCGGACTCTGGGTGAAGCCCTCGATCCGGTCCTGGTCGTCGACGTCGACGATTCCCCAGGTGGTGCGGAACTGGGCCAGGGCCAGGGTGGCCAGGCCGCCCCTGGCCCGGTGGTGGGCGGTCATCTCGTCCAGCGGGAACCAGGTGAGGACGTCCCCGTTGAGGGCGAAGTAGGGTGCGTCCTGCGCGGGCAGCCCCTGGGAGGCGTACCGCAGGGCGCCGCCCCGGCCGAGGGGTTCGTCCTCGACCAGGAGGGTGGTCTCGGGGCCGCCGCCGCGGGATCCGAGGTACTCGCGCAACACCTCGGCCTTGTATCCGCAGGAGACCACGACGTGTTCGACGCCGTGGCCCGCCAGCCATTCGAGTTGGTAGTCGATGATGGGCCGTCCGGCCACCTCCACCATCGCCTTGGGGCGGGTGTCGGTGTAGGGCCGCAGCCGGGTGGCCTGCCCGCCGGCCAGGATCAGGGCCTGGGTGACGGGCGACGCGGGGGTTGAGGGTGAAGCGGTCATGACCGGACACTAGCAGCACGGGCCCGGCCCCGCCCGCTATCCCACCGGCCCTTTCCGGTCAGGTCTGCTGGGTGGCCTCGGCGTAGGCGGAGCGGACGTCCGCGCTGGTGAGGACGGTCAGTTCGGCGGCGGTCGCCGCGTCGCCGACCTCCTGGGACACCCGCAGGTCCCGCTGGGAGCACGCCTTCTCGAACAGGGAGCGGGCGAACCGGCCGTTGCCCAGCTCGTCGATCCACCCCTCGGCGCACACGTGGGAGAAGATGCTGCGCAGGTCGTCCACCGCGCTGTCCTCGAAGGCGTCGCCGGTACGGGCGGCCAGCGCCTCGGCGATCGCGGTGAGCTCGTCGGCGGTGTAGGAGGGGAAGCGCACCCGGACGTTGAACCGGGAGGCCAGCCCCGAGTTGGAGGCCAGGAACCTCTCCATCTCCGCCGGGTACCCCGCCAGCACCACCACGAGGCGGGAGCGGTCGTCCTCGGCTCGCTTGAGGAGGGTCTGCACCGCCTCGGCGCCGAACGCGTCCCCGCCCCCGTACCCCGGGTTGATCAGCGAGTACGCCTCGTCGACGAACAGCACCCCGCCCAGGGCCCGGTCCACCAGCCGGTCGGTCTTGATGGCGGTGGCCCCCAGGTGCTCGCCCACCAGGTCGGCCCGCTGGGCCTCCACCACCTCGGCGCGGGCCAGCATGCCCAGGGCGGCGAAGACCCGGCCCAGCACCCGGGCGACGGTGGTCTTGCCGGTGCCGGGCGGGCCGGTGAAGACGAAGTGGCGCATGGGCGCGTGGTTGAGCAGTCCCTGCTCCTCGCGCAGCCGGGCCACCCGCAGCTGGGCGACCAGGGACCGGACCTGGGCCTTGACCGGCTCCAGGCCGATCATGGCGTCGAGCTCGGCCAGGGCCTCCTCGATGCCGGGGGCCTCCCCGAATCCGGGCAGGCGCGCCGTCAGTTCGTCGTAGGCGGCGACCACGTCGGCGGAGCGCAGGGTGATGAGCTCCTCGGCCTCGGGCCGGGGCGCGGGGCGCCCCTCCGAGACCCCGGAGGTGACCACCCGCACGTCGCGGGCCTGGGCCGCCTTCTCCACCAGGGAGCGGGCGAACCGGCCGTTGCCCAGTTCGTCGACGGCCTCGCGCTGCACGGCCTGGTCGAATCTTCGCCGCAGGGTCCGGGCCGCCTCAGGGTCCAGGACGTCGCCGCGCTGGCCGACCAGCGACTCGGCGATGCGGAACAGCTCGTCGGCGGTGTAGCTGGGGAAGGTGATGCGGGTGGCGAAGCGGGAGGCCAGGCCGGGGTTGGACGACAGGAAGGCGTCCATCTCCTTCTCGTACCCGGCCAGCACGATGACCAGCCGGTCCCGGTCGTCCTCCGCGCGTTTGAGGAGGGTCTGCACCGCCTCGTTGCCGAACCGGTCGCTCTGTCCGTCGCCTTCGTTGACCAGCGAGTACGCCTCGTCGATGAACAGCACCCCGCCCAGGGCGCCGTCGATGAGCTCGTTGGTCTTGATCGCGGTGGCACCCAGGTACTCCCCCACCAGGTCGGCGCGCTGGGCCTCCACGACACGGGCGGTGGGCAGCAGTCCGAAGGAGTGAAAGATGGTGGCCAGGGTGCGGGCGACGCTCGTCTTGCCGGTGCCGGGCGGACCGGAGAAGACCAGGTGCCGCAGCGGGCGCTCGACCGGGAAGCCGGCGTCGGCGCGCAGGCGGGCCGCCTCGATGGAGGCGGCCAGGCCCCGGACCTGCTGCTTGACCGGGTCCAGGCCGATCATCGCCTCCAGTTCGGCCAGGGCCTCGTCGACGGGCACCGGCTCGGGGTCGTCCCCGGCGGCGGCGCGCCTGCGGGCCGGGGCGGCGGGGCGGGCGGTGTCGGCGCGGCCCTGGACTCGTTCGGCGCGGGCGGTGCGGGAGACCGGGCGGGTGTCGGCCTGGGCGCTCTCCCGGGCCGTGTCGGACTCCTTGCGGATCTGCCGGGAGGAGGACAGCCGCCACAGCAGGCAGGCGCCCGCGGCGGCGTAGAGCGCCCCGACGCCCCAGGAGGAGGGCGGGGCCGGGGCGACCATGCCGACCAGGGCCAGGGAGAAACCGGCGATGAGGCCCGCCGTGAGGGAGAGCGCCGCGGTGTGCCAGACCGGGAACTCGCGCACGGCGGCGGCCGCCGCCACGACCAGGAGCGGCAGCAGCGGAACGAACAGCGTGACCGGCTCACCGGCGAGCGGGAGCTGGAAGAGAGGGAAGGCGACGGCGGTCCAGGCCAGGCAGACCACCACGGTGACCAGGGCGTCGGCCGAGCGCATCAGCGCGGCGAAGAGCAGGATCAGGGCCAGGGCGACGGAGACCGCCGCGAACACGGGCACCGAGGCGACCAGAGCGCCGACCGCCACGACGGCGAGCACGACCACTCCGGCGACCAGCCTCCTGGGCAGGGGGACGGACCGGTAGCGGGCGCGCAGGCGCTCCAGACCGGAGGGCCCGGGTGCCGCGGTACCGGGGCGCGTGTCGCGCGTCATCGGTGCCCCTTCCTGCGTGGGGGTCCGGAGGCGGGCCTCCGGCCGGGGGTCGCTGGCCGGAGGGGCGGTCGAGGGGTCGACGGCCACGCCTTCAGCCTTGCCCCAACCGCACCCGGTTGTCCAGTGCGGGGCGGCGTGTCGCCGGCCGGGCGGGGGTCAGAGCAGGGGGATCTGGCCCCCGGGGCCGGGCCGGGGCCTGCGCAGATGGCTCCAGCGCGGCAGGTCGTCGAGGTAGGACCAGCTCATCCGGTGCTGCGGGGTGGGGCCGTGCTCGGCCAGGTGGGCGCGGTGGACGGGCGAGGGGTACCCGGCGGCCCGCTCGAAGGCGTAGCCGGGGTGGGCCTCGGCGAGTTCGGCCATGTGCGCGTCCCTGCGCACCTTGGCCAGGATCGCGGCGGCGGCGACGCTGATACAGGTGAGGTCGCCCTTGACCTGGGTGCGAACCCGCCAGGGGCGGCCGATGAAGTCGTGGGAGCCGTCGAGCAGGACGGCGTCGGGACGCGTCGTGAGCCCTTCCAGGGCGCGGCGGGCGGCGCGGCGCAGGGCCTCGGTCATGCCCACCTCGTCGATCTCGGCGGCCTCGGACCAGCCGAAGGCGTGGTCGGCGACCCAGGGCTCCAGCCGGGCCGCCAGGTCGCGGCGGCGGGCGGGGGTGAGGCGCTTGGAGTCGGTGAGGCCGGCGGGCGGCTCGCCCGGGCCGGGGACGGCCGCGCAGACCAGCAGGGGTCCGGCCCAGGCCCCGCGCCCCACCTCGTCCATGCCGGCGACGACGCGCGCCCCGGCGGCGCGGAGCCGGTCCTCCACCTCGTAGGTGGGCGCGGCGGGCGGTGCGGCGGGGACCTTGGCGGCGGGCTCGGAGATCGACACGTTCCAAGCCTAGGGCCTGTTCTCCGGATGTCGGTCTGCTCCCCGGGGCCGGGGCCCCGTCCCCGGGGGCGCCGGGCCGGGCGGCGGCCGCGGCCGTCAGGCCGCCCGTCGGGGGCGGTGGCGGGCGGGCCCTGCGCGCCCGGGCGGCCGGACCGCTCCCCCGCGTGTGCACCTGCGGCGCTGAGGACTGCGGGCCCCGTCCCGGACGCCTCGCACCGGGCGGACCGGCACCACCGCTCCCCCTGTTGCTCCACCCGGATGCGCGTGCGCCGCCACCGCGGGGCCTCGCCCGGGGCGGGTGCCGCGCCGGACCGATGCAGGGGAAGGCCGACGGAGGCGGGTCTTTGCACGACTCGCCGTTTATCACAGTGCGTCATGCCACATGACTTTCGGTAGTTTCCGCTTGTCAGGATCGCGCACAGGTGTGACCCGGAGGAATGGACATGCAGCGCCCCACCCCGCACTCCCGGCGCCGGAGGCCACGCCCCCGACCGCGCGTCCGCCTGCGCCGCCGCGGCCTCTACGACGTCGGGGCCGCGCTGACCCGGGTCGGCGTCGGCTGGGTGTTCGCCGACCACGGCCTGGCCCTGCGCGGCCAGGAGGCACGGCTGGCCGCCCACCTCACCGAGGCCGGGACACCCCTGCCGGCGCTGGGGGTCCACATCCTGCCCGCCCTCATGGTCGCCACCTCGCTGTCCTTCGCCGTGGGGCTGCTCACATGGCTCGCCGGCCCCCTGCTCGCCCTCTGCGCGGTGCTGGGCGCCCTCGCCCCCGCGGCCCCCGAGCTCTCCCCGTTCGACTCCTGGCCGGTGACGGCGCTGGTCACGGCGGTGTGCCTGCTCATGGCGGTCAACGGCGGCCGGTGGTCCTGGGATCACCTGGTCCTGGCGCCCGAACCCGCCGAGCGGTCCCGGCGCCCCGGATCCCCCCGCCTCCGCCCGGAGTACACGGAGGGGAAACCTCCCGCTATTTCCGCCCGCCGCCCCGAACACGCCCCGCCACTGCTCTATCCTGTGGGTCAGGCCGCTGTACGTCGGCCGTATCAAATGTGACGCGGCCCGCTCCGGCTCCTCCTTTCCACGCCTCCGCGGTACCGTGTCCGTCACCAGCATGGATTCGGTGGGGGGAACACCATGTCCGCGGTAGGTTCCGGCCCGACCCCTGACGGGTCCGTGGCCAAACTGATCGAGATCGCCGAGAAGCCCACCCTGGGCCAGCGGCTCATCAGCTGGGCCTCGCGACCTCCGGGAAGGCTCTACATCCCCGCCTGCGCGGTGGTCGGCCTCGTTCTCCTCTTCGAGGACAGCGTCCCCTCCGGCCACCTGCCCACCTTCGTCGTCGGTCTGGCCGGCGGCCTGCTGCTGGCCGGGATGGGCGCGCTGCGCCTGGGCATCGCCCTGGCCGTCGCCCGGCCGATGATCCGCCACTACTGGCTGCGCTGGATCTCCGCCCCGCTGATCGCCGCCCTCGCCATCGGCGTCTCCGCGGCCGACCTCCCGCTGAGCGCGCGGGTGCAGGCCTCCGCCGAGGATCTGGCGGACCTGGCCGAGCGGGCCGACGAGTCCTCCGCCATCCCCCTCAACGGGGAGCGGGCGGGGATGTACTCGCTGCGCAGCCTCAGCGTGTCCGACGGGGTCCTGCACTACGAGGTGGAGGGCGCCGGCCTGGTCGGCCGCGCCGGACTGGCGCACAGCGACGGGGAACTCCCCGAGGGCGTGTTCGTCAACGGCCAGGGCACGCGCATCTACGAGCACGTCACCGGCGACTGGTACGTGTGGGTGGAGCACTGACCGGGAGGGCCGGGAGCATCGGGCGGGGGCCGGGGCGCGTGGGCGTCCCGGCCCCCTCGCTCGCCGCAGGGGCCCTCTCCCGCACCGCCCCCGGCGCCGCCGGCGGCGGTCCCGTACCGTGCCTTTGCCGTCGCTTGTGCTCTTCCAATACGGCTCTCACCTTCGGCGTGTAGACCTGGAGGAGCCCGGGAGGGGTCCCCCTGACCCCGGACCCGCGGCGGACCCTGAGGAGAGGATTCATGCGCGAGTTCACGCTCACCCTTCACCTGCGGATCCACGACTCGATCACGGCGCTGCGCCGGGCCCACGCCCGGGGCGACGACGACCTGGCGACCAGCCAGGCCGGGGAGATCGAGGACCTGGTGGAACTGGCCGCCCGCAACGGTATCGACATCGGAGCGGGATACGCCGACCTCTCCCCCTGCGGCTGACCGGCATACGGAAGGGCTCCGCGGCCACGGCGGCCGCGGAGCCCTTCTGCCGTGCGGGGGTCAGCGGCGGCCGAACCCCTCACCGTTCTCGAACTGGCGCCGCATCGCGGCCTCCTGCTGCTCCTGGTACTCGTCCGCCAGCTGCTGCTGGCGGGCGGCAGCGGCGGCGACCGCGCCGCGCGCCGACTCCAGGCCCTCGACCGCGCGGTGCGCCGGGTCCGCGGACCGCGAACCGCCGCCCATCACCTGCGGCAGCAGCTGGGCGGTGATCAGCGTCGACAGCGCCGAGGAGTCCCCCGACCCGGCCTCGGTCTGCACCACGACCGGGCGCGGGGCGCGCTCGGCGAGCGTCGTGCCCACGTCGAGGCGGCGGCGGGCCAGCTCGTACTCCAGCACCGCCCGGTTGTCCCGGTAGGCGGTGGCCAGGCGCTGCTGGGCCTTGGCCTCGTTCTCCGCGGCGACCAGGTCGGCCCGGCCGCGCGTCTCGATCTCGTAGCGCACCCGCTGCGCCTCGGTCTCCTGCTCCTGGAGCATCTGCGCGACGTCCTTGCGGGCCTTGTTCAGGGCCGCGTTGACCTCGACGATCTTGGCGTCCCGGACCTTCTTGGAGCGTTCGATGTCCATCAACAGGGTGTCGATGCGGCGCTTGCGGGTCAGCTCCCACTCCTGCTCGTAGGCCACCAGTTCCTTGGACACCCGTTCCCGGGTGGCCAGGTGCTGCTGGTACTGGTTGGGCAGCTGCACGTCGGGGATGTTGCAGCCGGTGATGACCACGCCGTACTTCTCCAGCTGCTGGTTGAGCAGCCTGCGCATGTCCTCGACGTTGGAGCCGCGCAGGTCGTAGGCGGACTCGGTGCGCACCAGGCGGCTGCGCTGGCGGATGGCGTCCTGCACCGCGCTGGACAGCACTAGGTCGAAGTTGCTGGCGCCGATCGTCAGCACGAACCGCTGCGGGTCCTGGATACGGAACTTCAGGAAGAACTCGATCGACTTCAGCGGCACGTTCTCACGCGTCGGGCAGGCCACCACCGGCGCCGTGTACGGGATCTCCGTGCTGGTGTCCACCACGTAGTCCACGCGCTTCCACGGGTGCCACAGGTAGTGGCGGCCCGGGTCGATCACCTTCTGCACCTTGCCGTACTTGGTGAGGATGCCCTGGGTGCCGTGCTCGATCTCGATGATCGAGCCGCGCCACCACCACAGCACCGCCACCGCGATGGAGAGGACGCCGACGAACAGGGCGACCGGTGCCAGCGCGAAGTTGATCGGCGCGGACAGGGCGCCCTCGATCGCCACGTTGAGGGACATGACCAGGCCCGAGGTGAGGGCGAACAGCCCGATCCACACCAGGACCATCCACCGCAGGCCGCGGTTGTCCTTGGGGATGACCACGGGCACCACGGCGCCCTGGTCCCCGCCGCGCAGCAGCCCGGCGAGGTCGTTCCACGAGGAGAGGGACTCCTTGATGCTGGAGCCGCTCCTGACATTGACCGGCTGGCTCATCTAGCGGCCTCCCTCGAACGTGCCGGGCCCCTGGGACCACGGCGGAAGCGGCGGGTCCTGCGGCCCGGAGTACGGCTCGCCCGCGGGCGGCGGGGCGTCCAGGCCCGGCCCCTGCGGCTCCGGCTCCGTACCGTCGCGGGCCTCGGCCAGACGCTCGTCGATGGCCTCGTCGGACACGGACTGGCGGATCTCCTCCACCAGGTCCTCGCCGGCGGTCTCGGCCGGGCGCTGCTCCTGCGCGGCGCCGTCCTCGCGCAGCAGGGAGTCGATCTCCTCCTGGCGCTCGGCGATGCGGGCGTGGATCTCGCCCAGGCGGGAGCGGATCGCCTCCATGTCCTCCTGCGAGAACAGGGCGGCGTCGGACTGGCCGATGATCTCCTGCGCGATACGCAGGTAGTCGACGCTGACCGCGTCCCCCGAGCCGATCCGCAGCACCTGCGGCAGGCTGTCGGCGACCTCGGACAGCTTCTCCAGCAGGGTCTCGCGGAAGCGGTAGTTGAGGATCTCGGGGGCCTCGGCCGCGCTGACCGCGCGGATGTCCAGGGCCTGGGCCTGGAGCAGCGCCGCGTTGGCGTTGGCCTCGGACTCGGCCTCCACGAAGCGCTGGCGGGCCAGCGCGCGGGCGCGGTTGGTCTCGCGCTCCAGGGCGGTGTCCATCTGCGCCTGGTACTGGGCGATGTCGGCCTGGATCGCCGACAGCGTCTCGTTGAGGGTGGCCAGCTCCTTGTTCAGGTCGCCCTCGTTCTGCTCCTTGCGCAGCTGCAGCTCGTACTCGAAGGTGTAGGCGTCCTTGGCGACCCGCACCATCTCCGGCGCCGCCAGGTCCATCCGGTACTCCTGGCTGGAGGGCTCGGCGTGGGTGATGTTGGCGCTGGTCACCACGACGATGTCGCTGAACTGGCGGTTGAGCTGGTCCAGCAGCGCCTGGGTGCTCTCCCCGACCAGGTCGTAGATCGCCGAGGCCTCCTGCTCGTAGATGAGGCTGCGGGTGGTCTCGCTGATCGCGTTGTTGAGCTTCTCCTGGAAGCCGTGCACGCCGCCCAGCGTGTAGACGAACCCCTCAGGGTTCTTGATCTGGAACTGGACGAACAGGTCCACCGACGCCTGCACGCCGCTCTTGGTGGGGGCCGAGCGGATGGGCGCGTTGAACGGGTACTCGCGCACCACGTTCACGATGTAGGACACACGCTTCCACGGGTTGAACAGGGTCACCAGGCCCGGCGGGTAGATGCGCTCCATCCGCCCGAAGTGGGTGACGATGGCGACGCAGCCCTCCGGCACCATGACCATGCCCTGGCGCCACCACATGAAGGCCGTGACGGCGATGGTGATGATCCAGTAGTGGACGCCGAAGAACGGGTTGAGCAGCGCGTTGCCCCCGGCCAGCGAATAGGGCAGGAGGACCAGGAGTGCGCCGACCAGGCCGAGCGCGATGAGCGCGACCGCCGGGAGCATGGTGACGAAGGTGCGGCCGCGGGGGATGACCATGGGGCAGACCACGTGCACCGGGCCGTTGGGGCCGCGCTCGTAGCTGCTGCGGTTGATGGCCTCGCCGGCGTTGTTGAGGGAGACGGTCTTCTGCTCGATCCGAGTGCCCACGGAACCGCCCTGGTCGCGGGCGGCGACGAAGTCGCTCGGGTCGAGTCCACCCCCCTCGGTGACCTGCCGGGAGGTCTGTTGCAGGGCATCGGTCACGGCCTGCCGCGGATCGCCTCCCTGGGCGACCGCTGCGGCCGCGCCGCGCACCGTCTGCGCGAACGACATGGGCGGGAACTCCTCGGTTCGGAAGATGTGGGAACTAACCGCTTCGACGCCGCGTACCGGGGACCGGTTCCAGGCGGACGGCGGTCTCCCGCGGGCGGACCCGGTAGCGGATGGTTTCGACCTTCGCATATGTCCTGGCCGGAACCCAGGGGTGAGCCCGGAGCGTGGCCGTACGGTGATCCCATGGTGCCGGGCGCGTGCCGCGCGGTGCCCGCCCCGGCGGGGCGATAACGTCGTTCCCGCACGTACCGAACCCGAACAGAGGAGTTCCCATGGCCTCCGTACCCAGCGCCGTCCTGACCACCGCGGGCCTCGTCGGCGGCTACGCCGTGGCCCGGGCGACCGGGAACCGGCCCCTGGGAGGCGCCGTCCTGGCCGGGTTCGGCGCGGCCGCGTTCGAGACCTGGCGCCGGGGCTCCGGCGTGGGCACCGCGGTCGCCCTGACCGCCGTGTACGCGGGGGCGTTCGGTCTCGCGCACCCGCTGGCGAAGAAGATCGGCTCCTGGCCCGCCGTGCTCGGCGTGACCGCCGCGACCGCGGCCCTGGCGGTCGCCGCCGAGCGCGACTGACCGGGGCGGCCGTCAGCCGCCGTGGATGTAGGCCTCCAGCTGGGCCCGGTCGTACTCCAGTCCCCGCACGCGGCTCTTGACGACGTCGCCGATGCTGACGATGCCCGCCAGCCGGCCGTCCTCCACCACCGGGACGTGCCGGAACCGGCCCCGGGTCATGGTCTCGCCGATCTCCTCGACGGTGTCGCCGGGAGCGCAGGTGACCACGTCCGCGGTCATGATCGAGGAGACCGGCGCGGACAGCAGGTCCGCGCCGTGCCGCTCCAGGCCGCGCACCACGTCGCGCTCGGAGGCGATGCCGAGCAGCCGTTCGCCGTCCACGACGACGACGGCGCCGATGTTGTGCCGCGCGAGTTCGGTGATCAGCAGCGCGACGGTCGCGTCAGGGGGGACGCGCACCACGTCGGGTCCCTTCGTCCGGAGGATCGCTGCGATGAGCATGGGGGCCACCTTCCCGCGGGCGTGTCGCTGTTGAAGGGCTACCCGCCGTCCCGCACACCCAACCACCGGCGTCCGCCCCACGGGGCGGGTCCGGTGGGGCCGGCCCACTCCGCCAGTAGGGTGCGCGCCGGGCGGCGCTCCCTTCGCGGGTCCCGGCCCAGTCGCTCGGGGGTGTTCGCGTGGAGGTGGCGGGTGAGCTCCTGCACCGCGTGGAACCTCGCGGACGTGGGCCCCAGCCGGGACACGTGCTCGAAGAACGCCGTGACGGCGACCCGCGCGTGCGCGTAGCCGAGCAGGTCGGTGGACATCCCCCGGCAGTGGGTGAGCGTGAGCAGGAACAGTCCGGTGTTGTCCACCAGGGCGGGGTCGGCGTCGGGGCGGGCCACCTCCTCGTGCGCCCGGATCCCGACCAGGACCGCGTGCGCGAAGTACCCCTGAGTGATGTCGCCGTTCGCCGGATGGCGCGGCAGCCACTGCCGCGCCTCCTCCGTGCCCTGGCGCAGCAGCGCCTTGACCGCGTACACCAGGCCCCACCCCTGGGAGCGCTCGGTCGCCCAGATCAGGGAGGCCGTCGCGTCCGGCAGCCGCTCCAGGATCCGGTGGGCCAGCGGGCCGAAGGTCTCCGGGTACAGCGCGATCGTCTGTACCAGCGGGACGTCGGCGGGTTCGGCGCTCTCCAGCAGCAGAGCCAGACCGATGAGGACGGAGTCGACGTCGGTGGCGCGGCGGACCGGCCAGCGGCCCGTCCGGCGGGCGTGCGCCGGGTCCGCCTCGCGCACGGCCTCGGCGATCCGCTCGTCCCGGAAGATCGGCACGGCCACCTCGCGCACCGCCCAGCCCAGGTAGCAGGGGTGCAGGTCCGGCCAGGCCAGGTGGGCGCGCACGGCCTCGGCGGCGTCGATCCCGAGCCGGTCGCGCCGTGCGTGGCGCAGGTTCATCGCGCCCTCGGGGAAGGGGGCGTTCTGCGGTTCCAGGGGGCGGTCGGGATGCGGGCGTGCAGGCGCAGAGCGTGCTCGTAGAGGGGGATCCCGGCACCGGGCGCCGGACTCACCACGCGTTCGTGGACTCGCTTCCGTTGATCATGGCGGAGATGATCCCACGCCGCCCCGCCCCGCACAGGGCGCTCGGACGTGGTTCAGGTGCCCTCGGTCCAGTACCTCTGCATGCGCGCCACCGCCTCGTCCTTGCTCATTCCGGCGATCTCCCCCTCGGGGACGCCGGCCCGGGTGATGAGGAGGTGGACCAGCTCGGCGGGCAGCGGCTCCGCGGCCGGGGCGGGGAATCCGCGGTCGGGCGGCGTTCCGTCGCGGACACACGCCCAGAACACCGCCTCGGTCACCCCCAGCTGGTCCCGCAGGATGTGCGCCCACATGCTCCTGCCGTAGTCGGTGCGGTCCACGGGGCGGGAGATGCGGGTCCGCAGCACCCGCCCGTCGGGCAGCACCAGCTCACAGGTGACGTAGTGGGTACCGGTCCGGCCGCGGGAGTCCCTGACCGGCGCCCACCCTTCCGCCTTGCAGAACCGCTCGTGGTCGTCACGTGTGGGGGGCGGCCAGGTCACGGCGCCTCCCCGAGGATCCAGGCGCGCAGCTGGCGGTCGTCGCTGAACTCGACGAGCTGGACCAGGGCCCAGTTGTCCCGGTGGTTGGGGGCATCGAGGAGGCGGTCCTGCCAGTCCTCCGCGTACTCGCGCAGGGCGTCGACCATCTCCGCGGCCGCCTCTTCCAGTGTGGCTCCCTCAGCCGCGACCGGCACCCCGGGAATGAACACCGAGAATCCGCCGCCCTCGGCCACCACCTCGGCCCGCCACGGGGTGACCGCGGTCAGGTACCGGCGCAGCCGCTCGACATCGACGACGGCCGCTCTGGCCGAGTGTCTGCGCACGGTGGCGACCCGGCCGCGCTCCGCGGCGTCCAGCAGGAGCTTCAGGTGGTCCCGGGCCTCGGTGTAGCTGTCGTAGTGGACCGCGCCCATGAAGACCTCCGGTGATGTCGGCGAACCCTGGTCCATTATACGTACGTCGCGTACGCCGCGTACGTAGAAGGGTTCAGACGGACCAAAGGGCGCCGCGGCGGTGGCGGCCGGGGGGCCACACGACCTCCTCGGCGGCGTCGGGGACGAGGCGCCCGCCGGCGGTGGCCGCGTGCCGGGCCAGGCCGGCGGCCCGGCGGGCGCGGCGTCGCTCGCGGCGCTCGGCGACGGCCACCTCCACGGCCAGGGACCCGTCCCGGACGAGGACCCGGGCGAGTTCGTGGACCCGCACCCGGCGGACCACGCGTTCCGGGGGGCGGCCGCGGGCGTACCGCAGGGCGGCCAGCGGCCTGCCCTGCCGGTGGATCCGCGCGTGGTGGGCGGTACGTGCCACGGGCGCTCCCTCCGCTCACCGCGAGGGTGGCGGCGGGAGCGCCCCGGGCTCAGCTGCAGCCGCTGGTGGAACCGCACCCCTCGCAGGCGTAGCAGCTGCCCGCCGGGCGCATCTTGGTCCCGCAGGTGACGCACAGCGGGGCGTCGGCGACGAACCCCTGCGTACGCTCCACGAGCTCCGCGGTGGAGTGCGCCTCCGCGGGCCGCGCGGACGGCGCCACCCGCGGCTCCCGCTCACCGGTGGGCGCCGACTGGGCGTAGGACTCCACCTCCGCGGCCACCTGCGCCGGGTCCTCCCCCGCCAGCCGCGCCTCGCGCTCGGCCACCGAGAACACCCCCAGCGCCGCCCGCTCCTCGTAGGGCAGGTGGTCCAGCGCCAGGCGGCGGAAGATGTAGTCCATCACCGACTGCGCCATGCGGATGTCGGGGTCGTCGGTCATCCCGGCGGGGTCGAACCGCATGTTGGTGAACTTCTCCACGTACGTCTCCAGCGGCACCCCGTACTGCAGGGCGATGGAGATCGCGATGGAGAACGCGTCCATGACCCCGGCCAGGGTGGAGCCCTGCTTGCCGAGCTTCATGAACACCTCGCCCAGCCCGTCGTCGGGGTAGGAGCCCGCGGTGATGTACCCCTCGGCGCCGCCCACCGAGAACGAGGTGGTCTCGCTTGGGCGCTTCTTGGGCAGCCGCCGCCGCACCGGCCGGGGCGGCGCCTCCGCGGTCCGCGGCTCCGACTTCGCCGTGGACAGCGGCTGGCCGACCTTGCAGTTGTCCCGGTAGACGGCGAGCGCCTTCAGGCCGAGCTTCCAGCCCTGGAAGTAGATGTGCTCGAAGTCCTCGACGGAGGCCCCCTCCGGGACGTTCACCGTCTTGGAGATCGCCCCGGACAGGAACGGCTGCACGGCGGCCATCATCCGCACGTGGCCCATGGGCTCGATGAACCGGCGGCCCATGGCGCAGTCGAACACCTCGTAGTGCTCCTCGCGCAGACCGGGCGCGCCGACCACGTGCCCGTGCTCGGCGATGTACTCGACGACCGCCTCGACCTGCTCGGGCTGGTACCCGAGGTGCTCCAGGGCCCGCGACACCGAGCGGTTGACGATCTGCATGGACCCGCCGCCGACCAGCTTCTTGAACTTCACCAGCGAGAAGTCCGGCTCGATCCCCGTCGTGTCGCAGTCCATCATGAACCCTATGGTCCCCGTGGGCGCGAGCAGGCTCGCCTGGGCGTTGCGCCAGCCGTGGCGCTCGCCGGTCTCCAGGCAGTCGGCCCAGGCGCGGGTGGCGGCGGCGTGGATCGGCTCCTCCAGGGCGCCGACGGTGCGCAGGGCGTCGTTGGCCGCGGCGTGTTTGCGCATGACCCGCCTGTGGGAGGCCTCGTTGCGCCGGTAGCCGTCGTAGGGGCCCACCGCGCCCGCCAGTTCGGCGCTGCGGCGGTAGGCGACGCCGGTCATCAGCGAGGTGACCGCGGCGGCGACGGCGCGCCCGCCCTCGGAGTCGTAGGCGTGGCCGGTCGCCATGAGCAGGGCGCCGAGGTTGGCGTACCCGATGCCGAGCTGCCGATAGGCGCGGGTGATCTCGGCGATCTTCTCGGTGGGGAAGTCCGCGAACGTGACGGAGATGTCCATCGCGGTGATGACCAGCTCGGTCAGCCGGGTGAACCCCTCCACGTCGAACGTGCCGTCCTCGCGCAGGAACGCGAGCAGGTTGATCGACGCCAGGTTGCACGACGAATCGTCCAGATGGAGATACTCCGAACACGGGTTGCTTGCACTGATACGTCCGGATTCGGGGGTGGTGTGCCAGTCCTGGATGGTGCCGTCGTACTGGACGCCCGGGTCGGCGCACTCCCAGGCGGCCTCGGCCATACGCCGGAACAGGGCCTTGGCCTCGACCTCGTCGACGACCTCGCCGGTGGTGCGGGCGACCAGGCCGAAGCGCTCGCCGTCCTCGACGGCGCGCATGAACGCGTCGGAGACCCGCACGGAGTTGTTGGCGTTCTGGTACTGGACGCTGGCCATGTCGGCGCCGCCCAGGTCCATGTCGAACCCGGCGTCGCGCAGTGCCCGGATCTTGCGCTCCTCGTGGGCCTTGGTGTCGACGAACTCCCCGATGTCGGGGTGGTCGACGTCGAGCACCACCATCTTGGCGGCCCGCCGGGTGGCCCCGCCGGACTTGATGGTGCCCGCCGAGGCGTCCGCGCCGCGCATGAACGACACCGGCCCCGAGGCGCTCCCCCCGGAGGAGAGCAGTTCCCTGCTGGAGCGGATCCGGGAGAGGTTGACCCCCGCCCCCGAGCCGCCCTTGAAGATGATCCCCTCCTCCTTGTACCAGTCGAGGATCGACTCCATCGTGTCCTCGACCGACAGGATGAAGCACGCGGAGACCTGCTGCTGTGCCGAGGTTCCGACGTTGAACCAGACGGGGGAGTTGAAGCTGAAGAACTGGTGGGCGAGCGCGTACTTGAGTTCGTGGTCGAAGACCCCGGCGTCGGCCTCGGTGGCGAAGTACCCGTGTTCGCGGCCGGTGCGGGTGTAGACGCCGACGACGCGGTCGATGAGCTGTTTGAGGCTCCACTCGCGCTGCGGGGTGCCGAGAGCTCCCCTGAAGTATTTCCCGGTGACGATCTGTGTGGCGTTCATCGACCAGGTCACGGGGAACTCCACCCCGCGCTGTTCGAAGTTCACCGTTCCGTCGCGCCAGTTCGTCATGACGACGTCCCGGCGCTCCCATTCCAGGGTGTCGTAGGGATGGACGCCTTCGGTGGTGAAGATCCGCGGGATCTTCAGCCCCCTGCGCCTCCCTTTGCCCTTGCGTCCCGTCGATCCGCTGGTGGTTTCCGTCATGGCGGAGTCCCCCGTAGGTGTGGCGCGGGCGCGGCCCGCGCGCGGAGCCGTTGCGCGAGGGCGTCGGTGGGGCGCCCCCGGGAGCGGCGCGTCAGGCCGTGGTGTCGGCCTCTTCCTTGGCCCGGGCCTCGGCCTCGCGGTCGCGGCGCAGGCTGGCGATCTCGGCCTCGAAGTCGGAGAGGCTCTCGAAACCGCGGTAGACACTGGCGAAGTGCAGGTAGGCGACCTCGTCGAGCTCGCGCATGGGACCCAGGATGGCCAGGCCGATCTCGTGGGCCGGGACCTCGGCGACACCGCGGCCGCGGATCTCCTCCTCGACCTGCTGGCCGAGCTTGGCGAGCGCGTCCTCCGAGACGGGCCGCCCCTGGCAGGCGCGGCGGACGCCGGCGATGATCTTGGTCCGGCTGAAGGGCTCGGTGACGCCGGAGCGCTTGGCCACCATCAGCAGGACGGTCTCCTGGGTGGTGAACCTGCGCTCGCAGGCCGGGCAGGAGCGGCGGCGGCGGATGGCCGCGCCGTCGTCGGTGGACCTGCTGTCGATCACCCGGGTGTCCGGATGGCGACAGAACGGACAGTGCATCCCGGTTCACCTGCTTCCCTCGCCGAACTGACAACCCTGGGTCTACTAAACCACAACTCCTGGGCCGATGCTCGCGGAGTCGACACCAGATGTTGTGGTCGAACCTAGTCGGAGGGTCGGAGGAACCGCAACTTTCGCGGGCACAGCGTGTCGCGTCCGCGGGCGCCAGGATATCGCCGCGAATCCCCTTCCACGGCGCGACTCCGGGTTTTCGGCCGGCCCCTTGCCCGGGAGAGGTGAACACCGCATCCCCCGTTCTCCAACCCGGGAGCAGATCTTCCGCCATTCCGGGGGCGACGCCACGTGAACACGTGTACACACGTAAGTGAGACCGGAAAAGCGTCGTGGAGAAATCCCCCGACAATTATCCACAGGTCTCGAACGCTTGTTTGATATCACCGTGCGCAACGACTAACGTTGTCCTTGATTTCACGCCGGTTTCGCCATCACGTGGACACAGGGGCCGGAGCGGTCGCTGACCGGTGGTGGCCAGTCGTGCAAACAGGCCCTGACCGAACCGATGCCGAGGAGGCCGGCCGTGCCGGAGGAGAATCCCGGAGCCCTGGATTCCGGAACCACCACCGTTCTCTCGCCTGTGGGCGATGCGGGTGCGCCCGAGGAGGCGCCCAAGCTCACCGCCCGCCAGCAGAGCGTCCTGAACTGCATCCAGCGGTACCTGCGCGAGCGCGGCTACCCGCCGTCGATAAGGGAGATCGGCGAGGCGGTCGGCCTGTCCAGCCCCTCCAGCGTCGCGCACCAGCTCAAGGTCCTCCAGCGCAAGGGCTACCTGTACCGCGACCAGAACCGGCCGCGGGCCGTGGAGCTGCGCCAGCCGGGCCGTCCCGGGGTGCGCGCGCTGACCGCCGCCGAGGAGCCGGACCCGGCCCACGCCGCCCGGGTGCCCCTGGTGGGCCGGATCGCGGCGGGCGGTCCCATCCTGGCCGAGGAGTCGGTGGAGGACGTGCTGTCGCTGCCGCGCCGGCTGGTCGGCGAGGGCAGCCTGTTCATGCTCACGGTGGTCGGCGACTCGATGACCGACGCAGCCATCACCGACGGGGACATGGTGGTGGTCCGCCAGCAGCCGGACGCCGAGAACGGCGACATCGTCGCGGCCCTGCTGGACGAGGAGGCCACGGTCAAGGTGCTGCGCCGCACCGACGACGGGCACGTCTGGCTGATGCCGCGCAACGAGGCCTACGAGCCGATCAACGGCGACGCGGCCACGATCCTGGGCAGGGTCGTCGCGGTGATGCGCCGCGTCTGAGCCGGGCCGCCGCTCCCACGGCCCGCCCCCGCGCCTCGGGGCGGGCACCGCGCACCCGAGAGGAGACCCCGGGGAACCGGGGGAGGACGACGCCCCCCGACCCGCACCGGGGACCGTTCCGCTCTCCGGTTCCCGCCCGCCGGACCGCCGCCGCGCCGCCGCCCGGCCCACGGGAGCGCACCGGGCTCCGGTACGGCACCGCCGGACCCCCAGGGCGGGGTACGGCGGGGGCGCGGCCGCCCGCGCCCCGGCGCAAGCGCCGAACCGGCCGAAGGCGTCCGCGCGACAGGCCCTAGGCTGTTCGGGTGTTCTCTTCCCTCGCCTTCCCGCTCATCCGCGGGCGCGCCGCGGCTGCCGCGGCCGCGGTCCTGCTGCTGACCTGCGCCTGTACTCCGGAGGACGCCGCTCCCCCGCCCGAGCCGGCGGGGCCCGAGCGGGAGCTGAGCTTCACCGTGGACGGGACCGAGGTGTTCGCCACCCTCACCCTGCCCGAGAACGCGTCCGGCCCGGTGCCGGGGGCGCTCATCGTGTCGGGCAGCGGTCCCACCGACCGCGACGGCAACAGCCGGATGCGCCCGGACGCGGACACCAACCTCAACTTCGCGCGCGCCCTGGCCGAGGCCGGGGTGGCCTCGCTGCGCTACGACAAGCTCGGCAGCGGCGAGACCGGCCTGGGAGACCTCGACCCGGACGCCCCGGTCGACCCGGACGTGTTCGACGCCCAGCTGGCCGCCGCCTACGGGGAACTGGTGGAACAGCCCGAGGTGGACCCGGAGCGCACCGCGGTGGTGGGGCACAGCGAGGGGTCCCTGTACGCGCTGCGCGCCCACGAACTGGTGGACGCCTCCCCGGCGCTGGTGCTGGCCGCGCCGGTCGGCGACCGCTACCTGGACCTGCTGGACCGGCAGCTCACCGAACAGGTGCGCACGGCCGAGGCGGTGGGGCAGCTCGCCGAGACGGAGGCGGTGGCGATGCTCTCCGACGCCCGTGCCGGGCGGGCCGCCGTGCGCGGCGGCCGGTCGGTGCCGGACGACCTCGGCGAGATGGTCGGCCTCCTGTACTCGCCGCAGAACGCCGCCTTCCTGGCCCGGATGGACGCGCTGGACCCGGTGGAACTGGCCCGGGAACTGCCCGGGGGCACCCCGGTGCTGGTGCTGTGGGGTGAGTCCGACGCCCAGGTCACCCGGGAGGAGGTGGACCGGCTGATGACGGGTCTGCCCGCCGCCGAGCGGCTGGACGTCCCCGACGCCGACCACGTCTTCCGCCTCTACGAGGACGAGCCGGGGGCCGCGGTGCTGGACGCCGAGCGCCCCTTCGCCCCGGAGGTCGGCCCGGCGCTGGCGGAGTTCGTCGACACCGCCTGGTGACCTCCCGGTGCCGGCGGGAGGCCGCACTGCGCCTTCCGGATGGCGCCCTCGCCGCCGCGGCCCGCCCCCGGGAGCACCTCGGCCCGGACCACCGGAACGGTCCGGGCCGGCACCGCCTCCGGGCGGCACTCCCCCACTGCGTGCGGACCCCGTCTCGGCCCCCGTGTTCGGGGCGTCCGGAGGACGGTCAGTCGTCCTCGCGGGTGATCTCGTCGGGCAGGGCGTCCACGGTGGCGCGGGCGATCTCCTCCGCCCCCGAGGTGACGCGCTCCTCGGCGGCGGGGACGCGGCCGTCGTACCCGGCCGCGGCCGAGTGGCAGCTCTCCAGGTACAGGTTGGACACCCGTACGGCCACGCAGGCGGTGGTGTAGCCGCCGTCGTCCAGCCAGGCCACGGCCTGGTCCCCCAGCTCGTCGACCGGGAAGGCGTTGCGGGAGGCGGTGGTCGCCTCGAAGTTCTCCTGCGCCGTGACGACCCCGCCCGGATTGGGCGCGGCCACCATGACGAGGGTGGCGGTGGCCGGGACGGAGTCGCCGTCGCCGCCGGGGGTCGCCCAGCGGCACTGCCAGCCCTGCCCGAAGGGGTCCGCCGCGCCGCCGAGGGGCTCCTCCAGGGTGAGCTCGCGGTCGGGCACCCGGGCGTCCAGGGCCTCGGTCTCCCCGACCTCGCAGGTGGGAGCGGCGTCGTACACGCCGGTCTCGGGGTCCTCGCGGGTGAGCACGTACCAGGCGGCTCCTCCCGCGGCGGACAGCAGCAGGACGGTGGCGCCGATCACGCCCGCGGTGGCGCAGCCCCGGCTCTGCGGCTGGCTGGAGGGGATGGTCTCGGGCGGGTGCACCGGAGGCGTCACAGGGCGGCCCCGAGGTGTTCGGCGAAGGCGACGGCGGTGGCCCGGCCCTCGTCGGGGGAGACGGGTTCACCGCCGGTCACGGCCGTGTAGGAGACCCGCACCAGCAGGTTGTCGACGGGGAAGGCGAGCTCGGTGTCGCCGGACCCGCCGCGCCACACCAGTCCCTCGCCGGTGGTGAGGGCGACGGTCTCCGCGGCGGCGGGGGCCAGCGCGGCGGAGGCCGCCCGGGCCCGTTCCTCGCCGGGGACGGGCTCCTCGGCGGTGGGGTCGGTGAACAGCGCGGAGTACTCCACCCGCAGGACGCCCTGGCGGGAGGTGTCGGAGGTACCGGCGGAGGTCCACCGGCACACGGTGCTCTCACCGCCGGTGAGCGGTCCGCGTTCGGCGAGGTCCTGGACGGCGCCGGGCAGGTGCTCGTCGAGCAGCCCCCCGAGGTCGCCGCAGTCGGGTGCGGCGCTGTGGACGTCCCCGGGGTGGGGTCGGTCCGGATCGTCCTGTGCGGCCCACAGGCCGCCGCCGATCGCCGCCGCGGACACCGCCGCCGCGCCCACCGCGATCACACCCGCCCGTGCGAGGGGACCCAACGGTCACCGCCTCCCTGTCCGGTCGCCGACCGAGCGCGGTGCGACGGCGGCCGCGGGCCGCGGCCGCCGTCGCGGTGGTCAGCCGACGACGATGTTCACCAGTTTCGGCGCGCGCACGATCACCTTGCGGATCTGCTTGTCGCCGATGAAGCCCTGTGCCTTCTCTGACGCCAGCGCGAGCCGTTCCAGTTCCGCCGGGTCGATGTCGGGCGCAACCGACAGCTTGTCACGGACCTTGCTCTGCACCTGCACGACGCAGGTCACGGTCTCCTGGACCAGCAGGGAGGGGTCGGCGTCGGGCCAGTTCCCGACGGCGACGGTCCCGGTGCGGCCGAGGCGCTCCCAGCCCTCCTCGGCCACGTAGGGCGCGAACAGGGACAGGGCGACCGCGATGAACTCGGCGGCCTCGCGAACCGCCGGGTCGGCGGCGCCGGGGCCGGAGTCGATGGCCTTGCGGGCGGCGGAGACCAGTTCCATGACGCGGGCGATGGCCACGTTGAACCGCTTGGCCTCGACCAGGGAGGTGACCTGGTCGATGGCGCGGTGGGTGGCGCGGCGCAGCTCGGTGTCGCCGGCGGCCGGGTCGGTGCCCGGCTCGGAGGCGGCACCGGCCTCGTTCATCACCCGGTAGGCCCGGTTGAGGAACTTCTGGGCGGCGACGACGGACACGTCGGCCCAGTCGACGTCCTCCTCGGGCGGGCTGGCGAACAGCATGGTCAGCCGGACGGCGTCGACACCGTAGGCGTCGATCTCCCTGCCCAGGTCGACGCCGTTGCCCAGGGACTTGGACATGGCCCGGCCCTGGTTGATGACCTGGCCCTGGTTGGTCAGGCGGCGGAAGGGCTCGGTGAAGGACACCATGCCCATGTCGTACAGGACCTTGGTGAAGAAGCGCGCGTACATCAGGTGCAGGGTCGCGTGCTCCTTGCCGCCGATGTAGTGGTCGACGGGGCCCCACTCGTTGACGCGCTCGGTGTCGAAGGGCGCGGTGTCCAGGTGCGGCGAGATGTAGCGCAGGAAGTACCAGGACGAGTCCACGAAGGTGTCCATGGTGTCGGTGTCGCGCTGGGCGGGACCGCCGCAGGAGGGGCAGTCGACGTTGACCCAGTCGGTGGCGGAGGCGAGCGGGGACACGCCCTTGGGGGCCAGCTCGGCGCCCTTGAGCTCGGGCAGGGTGACGGGCAGCTGCTCGTCGGGGACGGGCACCTGGCCGCAGGCGGGGCAGTGGATGATCGGGATGGGCGTGCCCCAGTAGCGCTGGCGGGACAGCAGCCAGTCGCGCAGGCGGTAGTTGACGGTGCCCCTGCCGGTGCCGCGCTCCTCCAGGACGCCGATGATGCGCTCGATGGCGTCGGCCTTGGTGAGGCCGTCCAGGGGGCCGGAGTCGCGCAGGGTGCCCTCGCCGGCGGTGGCGACGCCGGTCTCGACGGGGTCGGGCTCGCCGGTCTCGACGACGACGCGCACCGGCAGGTCGAAGGCCAGGGCGAAGTCCAGGTCGCGCTGGTCGTGGGCGGGGACCGCCATGATGGCGCCGTGGCCGTAGTCGGCCAGGACGTAGTCGGCCGCCCAGACGGGCATGCGCTCGCCGTTGACCGGGTTGATCGCGTGGCGGCCCAGGAACACGCCGGTCTTGGGGCGCTCGGTGGTCTGGCGCTCGATGTCGGACAGCTTGGCGACGTCGGAGCGGTAGGCCTCGAAGGCCTCGCGCTGCTCGGGTGCGCACAGCTCGTCGGCCAGGTCGGCGTCGGCGGCCACCACGAAGAAGGTGGCGCCGTAGAGGGTGTCCGGCCGGGTGGTGAAGACGGTGACCGGCTCGTCGCGCCCCTCGATGGCGAAGTCGACGTCGGCGCCGGTGGAGCGGCCGATCCAGTTGCGCTGCATGGCCAGGATCTCGTCCGGCCAGTTGCCGCCCTCCAGCTGGTCCATGTCGTCCAGCAGGCGCTGCGCGTAGTCGGTGATCTTGAAGTACCACTGGTTCAGGCTGCGGCGCACGACCTCGGTTCCGCAGCGCTCACAGCGGCCCTGGACGACCTGCTCGTTGGCGAGCACGGTCTGGTCCTTGGGGCACCAGTTGACCTGGCCGTCCTTCCGGTAGGCGAGGCCGCGCTCGAAGAACCGGGTGAACAGCCACTGGTTCCACTTGTAGTACTCGGGGTCGCTGGTGTGGATGCGCCGGGACCAGTCGACGGCGATGCCGTAGCGGCGGAAGGAGGCCGCCTGGGTCTCGATGTTGGCGTAGGTCCAGTCGGCGGGGTGCGAGTCGTTCTTGATGGCCGCGTTCTCGGCGGGCAGGCCGAAGGAGTCCCAGCCGACGGGGTGCAGCACGTTGTCGCCGCGCTGGAAGCGGTAGCGGCCGATGACGTCGCCGATGGCGTAGGCCTCGGCGTGGCCCATGTGCAGGTCGCCGGAGGGGTAGGCGAACATGTCGACGACGTAGCTGCGGGGCCGGGTGTCACCGGGGTCCTCGTCGGCCTGGAACGGGAGTTCGGCGGCCCAGCGCGCCTGCCACTTCTCCTGGAGGGCGCGGGCGTCGTAGGTGTCGCCCGTCGTCTGGTCGCCGTCTACCGCTGTCATCGCTGCCTGTTCCCTCGGTCCGGTCGCTTGCTTCGGAGGTGCCGTACTGCACCGTCCTCAGGTTATCGGTTGGCCGACCGGGGCGCGGACGGGTTTCCCGGCCTGTGGACAGGGGTTCCGGGCGGCCCGCGCCACCCTCCGGCCGTCACACACCGTCACCGAACGTTGCGTGAGATTACGGGTGCCTCGCCCCTCCACACCGACCGTCCGGTTTGTTACTCTGCCGTAAAAGTGGCGCAGAACACGCGACCCGGATCACATCCGGATCCCACCCTTTTTGTCGTCTTAAGACACATCTGCCTGCGGGAGGCCCCATGCTCAACCTGTCCGTGGTCCTGGAGGACGGCGCCCGATCCGTCCCGGAGAAGGACTGCCTGGTCTTCGGCGACCTGCGCCTGAACTACGCGCTCACGAACATGATCGCCAACCAGGTCGCCAACCTCCTCGTCTCCCGCGGCATCCGGCCCGGCGACCGGGTCGCCCTGGCCAGCCCCAACCTGCCGTACTTCCCGTTCGTCTACTTCGGCGCGCTCAAGGCCGGCGCGGTGGTCGTCCCCCTCAACGTGCTGCTCACCCCGCGTGAGATCGCCTACCACCTGGAGGACTCCGGCGCCAAGGCGATCTTCGCGTTCACCGGCAGCCCGGAACTGCCGCTGGGCGAGCGCGCCTTCGAGGCGTTCAACCAGGTGGACACCTGCGAGACCTACATCGACCTGCCGGCCTCCCCGGGCGCGACCGAGTCCGCCATCGAGGGCGCCCGGACCCTCTGGAAGGCCCTGGAGGGCCAGCCCGGCGAGTTCGAGACGATCCAGGCGAACTCCGACGACACCGCCGTCATCATCTACACCAGCGGCACCACCGGCCGGCCCAAGGGCGCCGAGCTGAGCCACAACAACCTGATGATGAACGCGGTCGTCTCCTGCAGCCTGGTCAACCCGCACCCGGGCGGCCGCGACGTACCCCTGGTGGTCCTCCCGCTGTTCCACATCTTCGGCCAGACCGTCATGCTCAACGCGGCCCTGTACCGGCACGCGACCCTGGTGCTGATGCCGCGCTTCGACGGGGCCGAGGCGCTGCGCCTGATGGAGAAGGAGGGCGTCACCGGTTTCGCGGGCGTGCCCACCATGTACTGGGGCCTGCTCAACGCGGTGCGCTCCGCCGGTGAGGGCGAGTACGACGTCAAGGCGATCGCGGACAACCTCGTCGACGCGGTCTCCGGCGGCGCGGCGCTGCCCGCCCAGCTCGCCCAGGACTTCCAGGACGCCTTCGGCGTCGGCATCAAGGAGGGCTACGGCCTGTCCGAGACCTCCCCGGTGGCCTCGTTCAACAACCCCAACGTCAAGGCCAAGACCGGCTCGATCGGCAAGCCGGTGTGGGGCGTGGAGATGAAGCTGATCGACCCGGAGTGGAACGAGGTCGTCAAGACCGGCGACGAGGACCCGGTCGGCGAGATCGCCATCCGCGGGCACCTGGTGATGAAGGGCTACCACAACCGGCCCGAGGTCAACGCCGAGGTACTCAAGGACGGCTGGTTCCGCACCGGCGACGTCGCCCGCCGCGACGACGAGGGCTTCTACTTCATCATCGACCGCTCCAAGGACATGATCATCCGCGGCGGGTACAACGTGTACCCGCGCGAGGTGGAGGAGGTCCTGATGGGCCACGAGGCCGTCAGCCTCGCGGCGGTCGTCGGCGTCCCCCACGACACCCACGGCGAGGAGATCAAGGCGTTCGTGATCCTCAAGGAGGGCTCGGCGCTCACCGCCGAGGAGCTGACCGAGTGGACCAAGGAGCGCCTGGCGGCGTACAAGTACCCGCGTGAGATCGAGTTCCGGGAGAGCCTGCCGATGACCGCCACCGGCAAGATCCTCAAGCGCGAGCTGCGCGGCTGACGCCCGCCGGGCGGGGCGGGGGCGGGATCCTCCCGGGTCCCGCCCCCGCCCCTTCCCCGGGTCCCGCCGCCGGGCGCGGTCAGCCCTTGACCGCGCCCTGCACCAGCCCGGAGGCCAGCCAGCGCTGCACGAGGACGAAGAAGACCATCACCGGCAGCGTGATGAGGGTGGAGGCGGCCATGACGTGCCCCCACTCGTTGGCGTACTCGCCGAAGAACTGGCGCAGCCCCACCGCGACCGTGTACTTGTCGCTCTGCTGCATGAACGTCAGCGCCAGCACGAACTCGTTCCAGGCGATGATGAACGAGAAGATCGCGGTGGCCACCAGGCCGGGCGCGACCAGGGGGAACAGCACCCGCCAGAACATGACCGGCCAGGAGGCGCCGTCGATGTAGGCGGCCTCCTCCACCTCCTTGGGGACGGCGGCCACGAACCCGCGCATCATCCACACCGCCAGCGGCAGCGACAGCGCGATGTAGACGATCCCCAGGCCCAGCACGGTGTTGAGCAGCCTCAGGTCGCGGACCTGGAGGAACAGCGGGATGACCAGGGCCTCCAGGGGGACCATCTGCACGATGAGGATCAGCACCAGGACCGCGGTGCGGAACCTGAACCGGAAGCGCGCCACGGCCACGGCGGCCAGCAGGGACAGCACGCACGCCCCGGCGACGGTGATACAGGCGACCGCCAGCGAGTTGAGCATGTACGTCCCGAAGTCGCCCTCGGTCAGGACGTGGACGAAGTTGTCCAGGGTGGGGTCGCTCGGCAGCAGCGTCCCGACGGTGGAGGTCATCCGGGAGGAGAACGCGCTGGTGAGCATGAAGTAGACGGGGAACAGGGTGAACAGCAGGACCGCGGCCACCCCGGCGGCCCGGCCGGCCGACCGGGTCAGGCGCAGCGCTCCCCCGCGGCGGCGGGCCCGGCGGACCCGGAGCTCCCAGTCGGCGGCGGCGGTGTCGGCGGGGGCGCTCAACGCAGTTCGTCCTCTCGGAACAGGGCCCGCAGGTAGACCGCGGTGACCGCCAGCAACAGCAGGGTGAGGAGCACGGCGATCGCCGAGCCCGCCCCGTAGTCCCTCTGCCCGAAGGAGCTCACGTAGGTCCACACCCCCAGGTTGAGCATCTCCGAGCCGCCGACCCCGCCGCCGGGCATCAGGTAGACCTGCGCGAACACCTTGAAGTCCCAGATGGTGGACAGGATGGTGACCACGGCGAACACCGGGCGCAGGACCGGGAAGGTGACGTGCCAGAACCGCTTCCACGCCCCGGCGCCGTCGAGCAGCGCGGCCTCGTGCAGTTCGCGGGGCACGGTGAGCAGCCCGGCCAGGACGGTGACGGCCACGAACGGGAACCCGCCGTGGACCACGTTGAGGACGACGATCGCGTAGAAGAACAGCCGGTCGGCGAACCAGTTGTACCCCTCGGGGCCCAGGACGCCCAGTCCCTGGAGGGCCCGGGCGACGATGCCGTCGTCGACGTCGAAGATCCACAGCCACACGTAGGTGCCGCTTACGGCGGGCATGGCCCAGGCGACCATGATGCAGGAGACCACGACGACCCGGGTGAGCGGGCGCAGCCGGGACAGCAGCAGGGCCACGAGGGTGCCCAGTACCACGGTGGAGACCACCGCGACCACGGCGAACCCGACGGTGTTGGGCAGCGCGACCCGCCACAGGTAGGAGTCCGTGAACAGGGAGACGTAGTTGGCCGGACCGATGAAGTCCGACTCCCCCGACACCAGGTTGGCCAGCCGGTACTCGCGGAAGGACAGCCACACGATCCGGGCGAGGGGAAGGAGCAGCAGGGCGGCGATGACCGCCAGGGCGGGGGCGAGCAGCACCCAGGGCAGCAGTGCGCGGCGCCGCCGCAGGCCGAGGGCGGGACCGCGCCGCCCCCGGCCGGGCGGGCCGGCCGCAGTCCGCGGACCGGGGTCCGCGCGTCCGACGGCCTGCCCGACCGGTGTTCCCACGTGTGTCAACCCCCGTTGAGGATGCGCTCGATGTCGTCGGCCGCCCGGGTGGTGGCCTCCTCCACCGAGGTGCCGTTGAGAATGGCCTGCTGCATGCCGACCAGGACCTTCTCGGCCTCGACCTGGCTCCAGGCGGGCGAGGTGGGCACGCCCCGGCTCGCCTCGTTGAGCTGGACGGCGTAGGCCTCCAGGACAGGGTCGGCCGAGGCGGTGAACGTGTCCACGCTCGCGCTCAGGCCGGGGAAGAAGCCGGTCTGCTCGGCCCAGAGCATCATGTTGTCCTCACCGGTGAGGTGCTCCACGTAGCTCCAGGCCGCCTCCTCGTTGCCGGTGCCCTCGAACACCGACAGCAGCGAGCCGCCGGCGAACGACGGTGTGGGGGTGCCCTCCTCCGGGCCCGGGATGGGGAAGGAGCCGAGCGCGCCCTCCAGGTCCGGGTTGTTCTCCACGATGGCCTTGGGGTTGGCGCTGCCGAGCAGGGCCATGGCGGTGTCCCCCTCGGAGAACGACTCCATGATGTCGATCTCGTTCCAGTTGACGGCGCCGGTGGTGGAGGTGCCGTCCTCCAGGGCCAGGCCGGTGAAGAACCCGATGCCCTCGCGCGCCTCGGGGGAGTCCACCCCGGACACCCACGTGCCGTCGTCCTCCTGGACGGCGATCTCGCCCCCGCCGCCCCAGATCCACGGCATCACGGAGTACTGGGCGTCGCCCGGCACCGGCAGGGCGATCATGTCCGGCTCCGCCTCCTCGAGCTCCAGCGCGGTCTCGCGGAGCTCCTCCCAGGTCCCGGGGACCTCCAGGCCGTGCTCCTCGAACACGTCGGTGCGGTAGACCATGGAGCGGATGGAGGCGTACCAGGGGATCCCGTAGACGCCCTCGCCCACGGCGCCCATGTCCATGAGGCCGGACACGTAGAGGGAGGTGTCGACACCGTACCCGGACAGGTCGTGCAGGGCCCCGGAGTCGGCGAAGCCGGGGACGAAGGTGTTGCCGAGTTCGATGACGTCGGGCGTGGTGCCGCCGGCGATGGCGGTGGAGATCTTGTCCTGGGCGCCGTCCCAGGGGACGAACTCGACCTCCACCTCGATGCCGGTCTCCTCGGTGAAGGCCGTGTTGACCTCCTCGAAGAAACCGCTCTCGTCGGGGTTGGTGCCCTGCATGATCCACACGGTGAGGGTGTCGGCGCCTCCGCCGCCACCGCCGTCTCCCGTGCATGCGGTCGCGGCCAGGGTCAGGGCAAGCGCGGCTGCGGGGAGCGGAACGTACTTGCGGGTTCGTCTGCGGGCCATCGGCTCGCCTCCCGTTCCTTTCGTGGGTCCCCTCGGGGTTGGTAGGAAACCTACGTAAAGAACGTCGTGGAGTGAAGTAAACCACTGAAATTTGTGTCTGAGCTGTTAGGGGAGGGCCCGGAAGGGCCCCGGTCCCCGTGGCCGCCGGGGCCACGGGGGCTGTGCGCCCCGGTCGGGGCGCCCGCGCCGGGCCCGCGCTCGGCCCCTCGGGGAGCGGGCCGCCCCGGTCCCGGGCGCCCCTGCGGCCCCTCAGTCGGACAGTCCGGTCACCTGGCGCAGGGTGGAGATGAGCTCGGCGCGTTTGTACACCGCCAGGCCGATGGCGGCGGAGAACGCGGCGAGCATGTGGACGTAGACCATCGGGTCGCCGCGGGTGAAGCGCTCGGCGGCCTCCTCCTCTCCCACGGTGTGGGCCTCCCAGGCGGTGGCGACCGCGAACTCCAGCTCCGGCGGGAGCATCTCCGCGACGGTGCGGGCCACGGCCTCGCGGGAGTCGGCGGGCTTCCACACGACCCCGGTCCCCTGGACCCGGCGGCCCAGGAAGGCGGCGATGACCCGCAGCTCGGACTGCACCGCCCCGGCGTCGTCGGCCGCCCGCGGGACGACCCGCTCCAGCTCGTCCCGGTTGCGGTCGGCGTAGGCCGCGATCAGGTCGATCGCGGTGCGCTTGACGTGGTCGGGCTGGTCCGGGGCGAGGGGGCCTTCCCCCTCGGCGTTCTCGGTCACGGGCACTCCTCGTACGGTCTCGTGTCCATGATGCCGTGCCGCGGGCCCCGACGGGGCGCGGACAGGCCGGGATCGCCGCGGGCGAACGGCGTTCCCGGCCCCGGCCCTACTGGAAGCGCGGGCGCAGCGGCATGTGCGCGTCGGTGCCGTCGAGCTTGGCACCCAGGATCTGGTGGAGCTGCACCACGTTCCTCTCGAAGCCGAGTACGCACCCGGCCATGTACAGCCGCCAGACCCGGGCGGTGCCCTCGCCGACCTCGGCGACCGCCGCGTCCCAGTTCCGCTCCAGGTTGGCTCCCCAGTGGCGCAGGGTCAGCGCGTAGTGCTCGCGCAGGTTCTCCTGGTGGCGGATCTCGAACCCGGCGTCGTTCATGGCCGTCTGGATCTCCCCGGGGCCCTCCAGTTCTCCGTCGGGGAACACGTAGCGGTTGATGACGCCGTCGGTGTCCATCGGGCGCAGGTCGTTGCGGGGCCTGGTGATGCAGTGGTTGAGCAGCCGCCCGCCGGGCACCAGCTTGTCGTGGAGTGACGAGAAGTAGGCCGGGAGGTTGCGGGCCCCGATGTGCTCGGTCAGGCCGATGGAGCTGATCCGGTCGAAGCCGCCGTCGGGGACGTCCCGGTAGTCCATGTGGCGCACCTCGGCCAGGTCGGACAGGCCCTCCTGGGCGATGCGCTTGGCCGCCCACTCGGCCTGCTCCTTGGACAGGGTGACGCCCAGCGCCTTGACCTTGTGCTCGCGGGCGGCGTGCATGACCATGCCGCCCCAGCCGCAGCCCACGTCGAGCAGGCGCATGCCCGGCTCCAGGCCGAGCTTGTTCGCGACCAGCTCGTACTTGCGGAACTGGGCGCTCTCCAGCGCGCCGTCGTTCGCCTCCACCCGGTCCGGGGCGGCGTCGGCGTCGTCGAAGACCGCGCAGGTGTAGGTCATGGACGGGCCCAGGACCAGCTCGTAGAAGGCGTTGGAGACGTCGTAGTGGTGGTGGATGGCCTCGGCGTCGCGCTGCTTGGAGTGGCGCCAGCCCAGCCCCGCGAGTCGGCCGCGGGTGACCTCCTGGGGCGGCGGGGCCACCCGGTTGACGAACTTGACCCAGCCCACGGAGCGGACGATGGCGGCCAGGTCGCGGGCGGACACGTTGACCCCCTCCGCGAAGACGAAGTCGGCCATCCTCCGCAGGGCGGTGTACATGTCGCCCTCCAGCTCCAGGTGCCCGGAGACGTAGGCGCGGGTCAGCCCCAGGGCGTTGGGCGACTGGGCCAGGTAGTTGACCGCGACGGGGGTGCGCACGTGCAGGTGGACGTCGCTGGTCGGGTCTCCGGAGGCACTGCCGTCGTAGGCCGTGAAGCGGATGGGCGCGTCCGGTCCCACGACGCGCTCGAAGATCTCGGCGAGCCGCATGTTCTTCTTTCCCTTCCTCTCGCGGATGCGGCCCGCACCACGGGTCGCCTCCCGTTTCTGCCTGGTGTCATCCGTTGCGCACGCACTTGGCGTACAGGTCGAGCAGCCTTCCCCTCGGGTCGTAGGCCTCCTTGAGGTCGGCGTAGGCCGAGCCGTTGTAGAGCCGCCAGAACTCCTCCTCGGTGTAGAAGGAGTCGGAGTACAGCGACTTGTGGCCGTCCAGTTCGGCGACGCGCTCCTCCACCCGCCGGTTGTGGTGGGCGCGGCGCTGGCCGGGCTTCATGTCGACCAGGCCCCAGAAGCCGAAGTTGACGTAGAGGCGGTCGCTCTCCAGCGGGTAGAGCGGCCACACGTGGTCGCCGGGGGCCAGGTCGGCCCTGCGCGGTTCCTTCAGTCGCAGCGGGCACATCCAGACCGGGGTCATGCCGATCTCCTCGTGGAAGAAGTCGAGGAACTCGGCGCCGCGCTCCACCCCCACCTCGATGTCCTGGATGAGCGGCTCCTTGGGGCGGCGCCCCCGGTAGTGGTCGAGCAGCCGGGAGAAGGCGGTGCGCCGGTCCCAGGCCACGAGCCTGCGGTAGACGTCGGAGCGCTTGAGGGAGCGCGGCCACAGGGAGCGCACCACCGGGTTCTGGACGCCGAAGGCGCGCGAGCACCAGAACCAGTCGGTGTCCCAGCGCCACAGGTAGTCGTGGACGGTGAGGTAGTCGCCGGGGCCGCCGGCGTTGGCCTGGATGGAGCGGTAGTAGATGTCCCTGCCGGTGTAGTCGCCGACCCAGGGCGCCCGGTCGGTGAAGCGGGCGACCGTCAGGTACAGCTCGTCGCGGGAGAAGGCGACACCGTCGACGAAGTCGACCGGCCGCCCGTCGTGCGAGCGGTCGGCGCAGATGCGGGCCAGGGCGTCCATGGCCGAGGCCGCGTCGTGGAAGCGCAGGTGGCGGAGGTGCACGTACGGGGAGACCGGTTCCAGTTCGATGCGCAGTCGCAGGCTGTAGCCGAGGGTGCCGTAGGAGTTGGGGAAGCCGTGGAAGAGGTCGGCGTGGGCGTTGTCGCGGGTGGCGGTGACGATGTCGCCGGAGCCGGTGAGGATCTCCATCTCCTGGACGGCCTCGTGCGGCAGGCCGTTGCGGAACGAGGACGACTCGATGCCCATCCCGGTGACGGCGCCGCCCAGGGTGATGGTGCGCAGCTGGGGGACGACGGTGGGCATGAGCCCGTGCGGGAGGGTGGCGGCGACCAGGTCCTCGTAGGTGGTCATGCCGCCGACGTCGGCCAGGCGCTCGACCGGGTCGATGGAGATGACGCCGGTGAACTCGGAGACGTCGAGGGCGGGCGCCGAGGTGGGCTCGCGGAACCGGAAGAGGTTGGAGGTCGGTTTGGCCAGCCGGACGGGGGCGTCGGGCGGCAGGGACCGGTAGTCGCGGCGCAACCGGTTGACCGCCGCGATGTGCCGGGCCAGGCCCGTGTCGCCGCCCGGGGCGGTGCCGCTGTTCGTTCTCTGCCGTTGAGGACTCATCCCTGATTCCGTTCCCGGTCGTCCGCACGAGTGGGGCACAGCGTGGATCGGTCGAACCGGCCGCCGGGGGCCGGAGAGGGCCGATCCCCTCAGTTCTACCTATCGGTAACGAAGGAAACCACCCCATTTATGTCGTGTCCCGTTCGTGTCGCGGCCGGGGAGGCCCGGTCCGGGGCGGCGACGTGCGGGTCCGGGCGGCGCGTCGGAGGGCGGCGGGGACACGCGGATAGGATCAGGGGTCGTGCGCATCGCTCTCGTTGATTCCGGAATCGGCATGCTGTCCACCGCCGCGGCGCTGTTCGCGGCACGGCCGGACGCCGAGCTGTTCCTGTCCATGGACCCCGACCACATGCCGTGGGGCGCGCGTACCCCCGGCGAGATCATCGAACGCGCCCTGGCGGGTGCGGAGGCCGCGGTGCGGGCCGCCGGGGGGGACGTGGACGCGGTGGTGGTGCCGTGCAACACGGCGTCGGTGCACGGGCTGGCGGAACTGCGGACGCGGTTCGAGCCGGAGGTGCCCGTGGTGGGCACTGTCCCGGCGATCAAGCCCGCGGCGGCGTCGGGCACGCCGATCGCGGTGTGGTCGACCGCGGCGACCACCCGCAGCGAGTACCAGCGACGGCTGGTGGAGACCTTCGCCCGGGGGGTCGACGTGACCCCGGTGGCGTGCGTCGGGCTGGCGGAGGCGGTGGAGTCGGCCGACCCGGGGCGGATCGCCGACGCGGCGGCGTACGCCGCGGAGCGCACCCCGGGCCGGGTGCGCGGGATCGTGCTGGGATGCACGCACTACGACCTGGTCGCCGAGGCGATCACGCAGGCCCTGCGGCAGCGGCCGGACGCCTCCGGTGAGGTGGAGCTGTTCACCGCGGCGGGCGCCGTGGCCGCGCAGGCACTGCGCCGGATCGGCGGATCCGGAGGCGTCGCCGGGGAGGGCGGGGGCCGGGTGCGGGTGCTGGCCGGCGGCCGCCCGGCGCGCCTGCCCGCGGCCGCCCTGGCCTACCCGGCCGGGCGCGCCCTGGCCGCCGGGGAACGCTCGGCCGCCCGTTAGACCGGGTCCGGACGGGCTTTTCCGGACCACCGCGGGCGCCCCTGGCGTCGGCCCCGCCCTAGAGGCGCCGGAGCGCCGTATCGGGTGGGGCGGCACGGGGCGGACGGCGCACTGCGGGCGTTCACCCGGCCCGGCCCTCCCCGGCCCCGGGGTGTCAGCCGTGCCGGGCGAGTTCGGCCCCGCGGCCGGCGGCCGGGACGCCGCCGGGGGCGGGCAGGGCCCCGGCGGCGAGGGTGCGGACCAGGTCGCGCACCCCCGCGGTGTCGTTGTCGTGCAGCAGGGTCTCCAGCAGCGACAGGGCGGCGCGCTGGTCGCCGGGCCGCTCGCGGACGTGGCGCCACTGGGGCTCGGTGGCGGCGTCGGAGAGCATCAGGGTGCGGCCGACCTGGCCCAGCGCGGTGAGCAGCAGGGTGTCGTGCGGCCGGTGCTCCAGGGCGGCGTTGACCTGCTCGGCCTGGTTCTCCGGGTCCACCTCCTCGGCGGTCTGGGCGCGCAGGAAGTCCAGGATGCCGTCGGGCGGGGCCAGCGGCCGGACCGGCGGCATCGCGGCGATCATGGCGTGCACCTCGGCGAGGTCTCCGCGGATCTCGCCGGTGGCGGCCAGCTCGCCGATGAGGCGTTCGGCGCGGCGGGCGGAGCAGCCCGCCACCCACCGGGCTCCCCGCCCCGCCGCCAGGCGGGCCGCGGCGAGGGCGAGCTCGGCGCCGCGCCGGGGCGCGCCCACGCGTTCGAAGTAGCGGGACCAGGTGGTGACGCGCACGCCCAGCCGCCAGTCGTTGCGGACGATGCCCTGGCAGACCAGGTTCTCCACCGCCTCCACCCAGGCCGGGCGCAGGAACGGGTGGGCCTCGGCCTCCTCGACGGTGGGCAGCGGGCCCACCGCGTCGCGGGCCGGGCACTGGCCCAGGCGGGCCAGCCAGGACAGCAGGCGGGCGCGCTCGAACCGGATGCGGCGGCGCAGGGCGGGCCTGCGCGGGTTGTTCGGTTCGAGGGCGAGCTCGGCCTCCATCCGGTCCAGCACCTCCAGGGCCTGGGTGTGCGCGTCGCGGCGGCGCAGTGCGCGGACCAGGGTGAAGATGCCGTCGGCTCCGAGCAGGGCGGGACCGGTGGCGGTGTGCTCGTAGCGGCGCAGCTCGGTTTCGGCCCGCTCGGGGTCGTCCTCGTCGATGAGCAGGTGGATCCGGGCCAGGGTGAACGCGGGCCAGGCGGGGGTGCGCTCCCACCCGGCGAGGTTGCGCGAGGACAGCAGTTCGCGGCGCAGGCCGGTGGTGCCCGCCGCGTCCACGTTGGCGTGGCAGCGGACCAGGGTCTCCACGGCGGAGACGGGCAGCGGCCCGTGGTCGTGCGGGCCGGGTGCGTCCTCGGCGACGGCGACCGCCCGGGGCAGCGCCCGGCCGCCCTCGGCCAGGGCCCCCACCCGCACCGCCAGCGGCCAGTGGGCCAGGAAGAACAGGGTGGGGGGCCCGAACACCCCGGGGACCTCGGCGTTCTCCGCGCCCGCCTCGGCCACCAGGCGGCGGGCGGTGCGCAGGGCGGAGCGGGCGACCGCCTCCACCTGGACGGCGTCACCCGCCTCCGCCAGTTGGGGCAGGCCGGTCACAGCTTCGGCCAGTTCGATCTGTCCCGCGTTGGCGAGTCGGCGTGCCGCCTCCCCCGCCCACGTCCACATCGGCATCATTGTCTCCCCCTGTAGTGCCGTGGAGACAGAACGTAGCAGCCGGTGGTCGGGCCTGTCCGGAAAACGCGTGAAACCGGTGCAGGACCGGCGGTCGAGCACCCGGACGGCGACATCCCCCCCGATAGAATCGGCCTCGTTCAGCCGCGTTACCGCCGTTAGGGGACATGGACACCGATGGGATGGCGAGACCGCTTCGGCCTGCGCAAGGCCAATCGCTCCGGCAAGGCCCGGTTCGACCGCGCGACCGAGGACGGTGACATCAAGGCACTGATCGAGTTCGCCGAGAGCAGGGTGGGGGTGGAGTTCTTCGTCGAGCCGGAGACCTTCGCGACCCAGACGACGGCGGTGGCGGTGGCCACCGACGGCGAGTGGATCCGGCGCCGCTGCGGTTCCCCCGCGGTCATCCGCAAGGTGGCGGCCAAACGGGGCATCCCCGCGTACGACGTGCAGATCATGGGCTACCCGCAGCGGATGCGCGACTGGAGCGCCCGCAACAAGAACGGCCGGAGCCTGGACTGATCCCGGCGCGGCCCGATCCCCCCTTCCCCCGACCGGATCTATGAGACGTAGGTCACCTTGGTGTGCGCCAGGCCCTTCCCTCCCTCCTCCGCGGACGGGGACACGCCCGGATGAAGGAGGTGAGAACGGACACGTCGAGAACCGGTACCGGCCCACGCGAAACCCGTCACCGGGTCATTTTGGGCATTGATGACGAGTCCTTGCCGCGACTTCCTCACCGAACGGGTTCCCTAACGACCCGCATCCGTCGCATACTCACCTGGGAGGGGGGACTCTGATGAAGCAGGATCTCACGGCCCTGTGCTGCGACTGCGGCACGATTCGCGAGGTGAGCGACTACCAGAGTGTCGGCGAGGCCCAGTCCGCCTACGGACTGGCCCGGTGCGTCGTCTGGCGCAAGTGCCGCACCTGCAACCGCCGCACCTACCACGCCTATCTGCGCGCCGACGAGGACCGCGACGAGCTGGAGGACGCCCTGCGCCTGGACGGCGCGCTGGCCGCCGAAGCCCTCGACGAGGAGGTCGAGCAGCTGCGGCTGTGCGGGATCGAGGTGGGCCACGCCCCCGTCCCCGCCATCTGGGACGGCCAGTCCGTGGGCATGGTGACCCAGCGGCTGACCGACCGCGCGTACTCGATCGTGCTGGACCCCGAGGCCTCTGTGGTGTCCCGGCTCAAGCTGATCGACATGATGTGGAACGAGCTGCTGGTGGGCGAGCACGACGACCGCTGGTTCATCCAGGAGGCCGAGGACGACTCCCCCGGGTACGCGGTGCGGCTCTTCGGCTACCGCACCCGCGGCTGACACGGACACGGAGACGGCCGGACGCCCTCGGGGCGTCCGGCCGTCTCCGTGTCCGGGCTCAGACCGCCGCGGTCCGGCCCGACAGGCGGCGCAGCGCCGACCGGGCCACCTGCGGATCGGTGGTGCCCCAGTACGGCGGCAGGGAGGCGCGCAGGAAGCCGCCGTAGCGGGCGGTCGCCAGTCTCGGGTCCAGGACCGCGATCACGCCCCGGTCGCTGGTGGAACGCAGCAGGCGGCCCGTGCCCTGGGCGAGCAGCAGGGCCGCGTGGGTGGCCGCCACCGACAGGAAGCCGTTGCCGCCGTGGGCCGCCACGGCGCGCTGGCGGGCCGAGGCCAGCGGGTCGTCCGGGCGCGGGAACGGGATGCGGTCCACGATCACCAGCGAGAGCGACGGGCCCGGCACGTCCACCCCCTGCCACAGCGACAGGGTGCCGAACAGGCAGGCGTTCTCGTCCTCGGCGAACCGGCGGACCAGCTGGCCGGTGGAGTCCTCCCCCTGGCAGAGCAGGGGGTGGTCCAGGCGCTCGCGCAGCTCCTCGGCGGCCTGCTGGGCGGCGCGCATCGACGAGAACAGGCCCAGGGTGCGGCCGTCTGCGGCCTCGATGAGCTCGGCGATCTCGTCCAGGTAGGCCGGTGAGAGCCCGTCCCGGCCGGGCGGGGGCAGGTGGGCGGCGACGTAGAGGATGCCGCTGCGGGCGTGGTCGAACGGGGAGCCGACGTCCAGCGCCCGCCACCGGGGCTCGCCCGCGGCGCGGTGCGGACCGTCCTCTCCGTCCTCGCCGCCCTCCCCGGCGGGGGCGGCGGCGCGCTCGGCCGCCTCCTGCCCGACCTCCCGGCCCAGCCCCCACTGGCGGGCCAGCGATCCGAAGGAGCCGCCCAGGGTGAGGGTGGCGGAGGTGAGGACGACGGTGCGGTCGCCGAAGAGCTTCTCGCGCAGCAGCCCGCCCACGGCCAGCGGGGCGACGCTCAGAGTGGGACGGCGGCCCGGGACCTTGGTGAGCCACACGACGTCCGTGCGGTCGCGCAGCGCGGGCTCGAAGGACTCCAGGACCCGGACCGCGGTGTCGTGGACCTCGGTGAGGGCGGCCAGCGCCAGACGGCGCTCGCTGGCGGCCTCCGCCTCCTGTTCCCCCGGGGAGGGGCCGATGGCGGTGACGCAGGCCGACGCGGCGTCGCGGACGACCGCCACCGCACCGGCCAGTCCCTCGTCGATGTGGTCGATGCGTCCCTCGGGGGCGTCGGCGAACATCAGCGCCAGGCCTTCGCCCGCCTCGGTCAGCCTCTCGGCGACCATCGGCTCGATGAGGCGGGCGGCGCGCTTGGCGGCGACGGAGACGGTGCGCTCGGCCAGGGTGCCGGTGGCCACCGAGGTGGCCCGGTCGACCAGCTCGTGGGCCTCGTCGATCATGATCGTGTCGTGCTCGGGCAGGATGTGGTTGCCCTGGGTCATGTCGATGGACAGCATGGCGTGGTTGGTGACGACCACGTCCACGCCCTTGGCCTCCTCGCGCGCGAACTCGGCGAAGCACTCCTGGCCGAAGGGGCAGATGCGGGCGCCCATGCACTCGTTGGCCGCCACCGAGACCTGCCGCCAGGCCAGGTCGGTGACGCCCGGGACGAGTTCGTCGCGGTCGCCGGTGGTGGTCTCCTCCGCCCACTCGTGCAGGCGGGCCACCTGTTTGCCCAGGGAGGACAGCTGGCGGGGGTCGAACAGCTCGGCCTCGTCGGAGTCGTCGGCGGCGGTGTGCAGCCGGTTGCGGCACAGGTAGTTGCGGCGGCCCTTGAGGACCGCGAACGTGGGCTCCCGGCGCAGCAGCGGCTTGAGTGCCTCGGCCAGGCGCGGCAGGTCGCGGTCGATGAGCTGGTTCTGCAGGGCGATGGTGGCGGTGGAGACCACGACGGTGGTGTCCTTCTCCATCGCGCGCCGGATGGCCGGGACGAGGTAGGCCAGGGACTTGCCGGTGCCGGTGCCCGCCTGGACGACGAGGTGTTCGCGTCTGTCGACGGCGTCGGCGACGGCGGCCGCCATGGCCGACTGGCCTTCGCGCCGGGTGCCGCCCAGGGCGGTCACGGCGGTGTCGAGCAGGGTCGGGACGTCGGGGAGATCTGCCACGGATCGACAGTACCGGCCGCCGGGGACGGACCGGGCCCTGTCCACAGGCCCGGCCCGCCGCCTCGGCGGAGCTCGCGCAGGAGCCCGCCCGGCGCGTCCGGGGACCGGCACGGGCGCCGCCGCGCCTCCCCGCCCCCGATGGCGGGCCCGGCGCGTCCGAGGGCCTGCGGGGTCGGGGAGGCCGCCCGGGGGCCGACGGGGAACGGCTCCGCGGGTTCGTCGGCGGTCGCCCCGGGCCGACCGGGCGGAGCCCGCCGCGTGGACCGGCCGGCGCGGCGGAGACGAGGTGCGACGGGTCGTCCGCCGTCCGCCTGTTCGACTTTCCTGTTGGTCGGCCGGTGTGCTGAGGGTGGTCCCCGCCGCCGAGGGAGCGCAAGACCCGGTACGGTTCCCCCGGCGGGCGTTCGGGAGGGGCCAGGATGGATCGGATCGACGCGGCGGGCATGGCCGCCCTGACCGGGAGGCTCCTGGAGCGCGCGGCGTTCCACCGGGCGGAGCTGGTCCTGGGGGTGGACGGCGTCCTGGCCGTGGTGGACGCGGGGGACGGAACCGGGCGGAGCTGCGTCTGGAACGCGGAGGAGGTCCGCCTCCTCGGCGAGGTCCCCCTGGCCGGAGCGCTCGGCGAGTGGTACCCCCCGGAGGACGACCGGCCCCTGCACGTGGTGGTCCGGACGGCCGGGGGCCACCTCCACCTCGGCCGGGGGCGGCACGTCCGCTCCGGTTCGCACCTCGCCCCCGGCGACTCCGTGCGCCGGCTCACCGAGTTCGCGGTGGAGTTGTGCGCGCCCCTGGACCGCGACCTCCTCGAGCGGGTCCGCCCCGCCGAAGCCTCGGACCCGCCCGGCCTCTCCTGGCTGGAGGGGGTGCAGGACGACCCCCTCGGGGCCCTGGAGGGGTTCGCCACCGGGTGGTACCCGGCCGAGGGGCCCCCGGAGGCCGGGGGCCGTCCGGACCTGCCCCGGCCGCTGGCCCGGTTCCACCGGCTCGCCGCGGCCCGGCCGCTCCTCCTGGGCGGGCAGAACTTCCTCCGGCCCCCGCAGGAGCTCGATCCGGCATCCGACGGACCGTGCGTCCTGGGCACGGAGAACCAGGGAGGGTTCTCCTGGGAGCTGCGCCGGGGGCCCGGCGGCTTCGGGGACGACCCGGCCGTCTGGTTCGTCGACGGCATCGGCGAGCCGGTGACCGAGGAGGAACCCCTCAGCCGGTTCCTGCTCCAGTTCACCCTCTACGAGGCCGCCGTCCGCGCCGAGTACGGCGCCCTGGCCGTCAGCGCCTCCGCCGAGGAGGCCGGGGCCGTGGCCCGGGCGCTGCGCCCCGTGCCCCTGCGGCCGTTCCTGGCCCCCCGGATGCCCACCCGCCTCTACGCGGCTCCGGGCCTGGTCGCGGCGGTCTCCGCTTCGGACGACCGGTTCGACGTGTGGGCGGGCGCGTCGCACCGGAGCGCCCTGGCCCCGCTGCGGGGGCTCCCCGTGGACTGGGAGCGGCTCGACGACTGAACTCCGTCGGCGAGCAGGCGCAGGGCGTCGGCGGAGGCGGTGTTCTGCGGGGTGTAGATCTCCAGCCGGTGGTCGGGGCTGTCCGGCTGGAGCCAGACCTGGTAGTCCACCTCCAGGTCGCCCACCACCGGGTGCCGCAGGTGCATGGGGCCGGTCGTGCAGTCCGCGACCTCGCCCCGGGCCCACAGGGAGGCGAACTCGGGGCTGCGCATCACCAGTTCGCCGACCAGCTCGGCCAGCCGCCCGTCGGTGGGGTACCGGCCGCCGGCCAGTCGCAGGTAGGCGACGTGGGCGCGGGCCAGGTCCTCCCTGTTGCGGTACAGGTCCCTGGTGTGCGGGTCCAGGAAGAACAGCCGCGCGTTGGAGGGCCGCCGGGCCGGTTCGTCGGGGGCGTCGAAGTCGACGTGTCCGGCGAACAGGGCGTGTCCGGTGCGGTTCCACGCCAGCACGTCGCCGCGGCGCCCCCACACGATCGCCGGAACGCTCTCCCCCAGCGACCGGAGCAGGGTCAGCACCCGGGGGTGCGGGCGCTCCGGCCTCGGCCGGACCATCCGGGGCACGGCCGGGCGGCGGGCGAGGTTGTGCAGGTGGGCGGTCTCGTCGGGGTCGAGCAGCAGGACCCGGGCGAGGGCGTCCAGGACCTGGGCCGAGGCGGTGCCCGACTGCCCCTGTTCGAGGCGGGTGTAGTACCCGGCGCTCACCCCTGCCAGCTGGGCCAGCTCCTCGCGGCGCAGGCCCGGGACGCGCCGGGCCGTTCCGTAGGTGCGCAGGCCCACGTCCCCGGGGGTGACGCGGTCCCGCCTGGTCTTGAGGAAGGCGCCCAGGCTGTCAGGTTCCATGCCCCGATCGTAGGCGGCGGGCGGTCCGGCGTGCCTGCACCTGCCAGGTGTACCCACGGCAGGTGTCTGGTCCGCGGGGCGGGCGCGGCGGCACCGTTGCGGCCATGGACACGATGAACCGAGAGAGAACGTCCGCACGGACCTGGTTCGGCCTGCTGGTCGTCCTGGGGCCGGTGCTGCTGGTGGCGATGGACGCGTCGGTGCTGTACCTGGCGATGCCCCGGGTGATCGCCGACCTGGGGCCCTCGGCCGACCAGGCCCTGTGGATCCTGGACTCCTACAGTTTCGTGGTGGGCTCGCTGCTCATCGCGTTCGGCAACCTGGGAGACCGGTACGGGCGGCTGCGGCTGCTGGTGATCGGGGCCGCGGTGTTCGGCGCCGGGTCGGTGGGGGCGGCACTGTCCCCGACGGCGGAGGTGCTCATCGGGTTCCGGGTGCTGATGGGGCTGGGCGGGGCGACGCTGCTGCCGTCCTCGCTGGCGGTGATCGGCGAGCTGTTCACCGACCCGCGGCGGCGGGCTCAGGCGATCGGGGTGTTCGCGGCGACGTTCGCGGCCGGGTTCGCCATCGGGCCGCTCGTGGGCGGGATGCTGCTCAGCCTGTTCCCGTGGGGGTCGGTGTTCCTGATCAACGTCCCCGTGGTGGTGGCCTTCCTGGTCCTGGCCCCGCTGGTGCTGCGCGAGGTGAGGGGCGGCAGCCCCGGCCGGGTGGACGCGGCCAGTGTGGCGCTGTCGGCGGGCGGGCTGCTGCTGGCGGTGTACGCGGTGAAGGGGCTCGCCGCACACGGGGTCTCGACCGCCGTGGCCGTCACCGGTGTCGCGGGGACGGCACTGCTGGTGTGGTTCGTGCGGCGCCAGCGCACGCTCGAACACCCGCTGGTGGACCTGAGCCTGTTCCGCGACCGGGTGTTCGCCATCGCGATCGTCACCAGCGCGTCCACGCTGGTCCTTTGGGCCGCGTCGATCTACCTGACCGGGCTGTACCTCCAGTCGGTGCTGGGGCTGCCGGTGCTGACGGCGGCGCTGCTCGCCCTGCCGGGTGCGGCGGTGCTGACCCTGAGCTCCGTCACGACCCCCTTCCTGGTCCGGCGGATCGGGGAGCGGGCGGCCCTGGTCCTGGCGCACGCCTCCATGGGGGCGGGGCTGCTCCTGCTGCTGGCGCTGGCCGCGGACGGCGGGGTCGGTCCGTACGTCGCGGCGACGATGACCGCCGGCGTGGGCTACGGGATCTCGTTCAGCCTGGTGGCCGACATCGCGGTGTCGGCGGTGCCCAAGGAGCGGGCGGGTGCGGCAGGGGCCATGGCCGAGACGGGGAACGAGATCGGGCACGCGCTCGGGATCGCGCTGCTGGGGTCGCTGGCGGCGTTCGTGTTCCGGTTGCTGGAGCCGGGCACCGCGGGCTCCCTGGACGAGGCGCTGCGGACGCCGGGGGCGGCCGGCGCGGCCCGGGAGGCGTTCGTGACGGGCCTGCACGTCACCGTCGCGGCGGGCGGCCTGCTCGCCCTGGGCCTGGCAGCGCTGGCCCTGCGCTGGATCCCCGCCTCCGCGAAGGAGCCCGAAGCCGCGGCCGGGAGGTGACGCGGGGCGGACCCGCTCCTCCCGTGGGAGGAGGCCCGGGTCCGCCTTTCGGTCGATACCGCCCCGGAACCGCGCCGCCTACGCTGAAAGCCGACGCCACGAAGGGACCAGGCCATGTCAGAGCTCACCGAACGACCGGCGAAAGTCCCCCCGCGGTGGTTCGTACGGTCCGCCTGGGTCGTCCACCGCGCGCTCTACCGGATCACCGGTGGCCGGGTCGGCACCTGGCGCCCGGAGAGCACCCGCTGGGGCACGCTCCGCCTGACCACCACCGGCCGGCGCACGGGCCGCGAGCGCAGCGTGATCATCGCCTATATGGAGGACGGGCCGAACCTCACCGGGATCGCCATGAACGGCTGGGCCGAGGAGGAACCCGCGTGGTGGCTCAACCTCCGCGCCCACCCCGAGGCGACCGTCGAACCGCCGGGGGAGCCCCCGCGCCGGGTCCGCGCCCGCGAGGCCACGGGGAGCGAGCGCGCCCGCCTCTGGGACCGCTGGCGCGCCCTCCAGGAGAACCTGGACGGCTTCGCCGCCCTGCGCACCCGCCCCACCGCCGTCGTCGTCCTGGAGCCCCGCACCTGACGCTCACGTCGGCTTCGGCGTGCGTTCGTCCAAGACCGCGAGCGGTTTCCGCAGGATCGCGTCGAACTCCCCGCGATCCGGTTCGCGTGGCGGGTCGCCGAGGGCGGTCGCTCGGTGGCCGCCGTCGACGCGGACTCGTGCCGGGTGGACGTGGTCGAGCGGGTGACCCTGACCGGGGGCGACCGCTTCCTGAGCCCCCTGGTCTGCGTGGTGATCCGACGCACCGGGCGCGGCGACCTGCGACGGGCGAAGCGGATCCTCGAACAGGCCTGGAAGAACCGCCCTTGAACGACCGAGGACGGCCGCACACCCCCGCGCCCTCAGGATCCCCCGGCAGAGCCGCACCGCGATGCAGGAGAAGCGCCCGCACACCGGCCCGTTGAACGCCTCCCCCGCCACATGGGGTCACCTCGGGGGGTTCGGGAGGTCTCCCCCCGGCAGGCACAACGAAGACGACCCTGCGAGGCGGCCGAAGGCCCCCGAGCAGGGTCGTCTCAGAGTCGAGTGGAGCTATGGGGATTCGAACCCCAGACCTCCTCCATGCCATGGAGGCGCGCTACCAACTGCGCCATAGCCCCTTGTGGGAGTCGGGCGGGTCTCCCCGTCGACATGGTCGAGTCTATCGGATTTCGGGGGGTGCCGTGACCGGCGGCGGGTGTCGGGCGGCCCACACCGCCCGACACCCGGGTCAGCGGACCCGCACGGGCAGCGGATAGGCCTGTCCGAGCGCGAAGCAGCCCGCGACCAGCAGGAGGGTGACGGCGATGAGCAGCACGTCCCACCGGTCCGCCCTGAGGTGCGCCAGGCGGATGCGGCGCCCGGCGGGGTGTTCGGCGGCGTAGGTGAACCCCTTCGTCTCCAGGGCCTCCACGGTGGTGCGGGTGCGTTTGGCGGTGTTGAGCATGAGCGGGTAGAACGCGGCCACCACCGTGGTCGCCAGCCGCACGGCCGCCCGCCACCCGAGGAAGCCCGGCGGGGGCGGCGGTGCGGCGCGCAGCCGGTGGCCGTCGACGACCGTGTGGAACTCCTCCATGAGCACCGGCAGCATCCGGTATCCGTAGCTCACCCCGAACGCGACCATGGCGGGCGCGTGCAGTGCGAGCAGCGCGTCGGACAGCTTCTCGGGGTCCAGGGAGACGAAGGCGGCCATGCTGGCGAGGCTGACCGTGGCGAGTTTGAGCGTCAGTTCCGTGAGCGCCAGCACGGTGCCCAGGTCTCCGCCGAAGAACCAGGACGCGGCCAGCACGTACACGCTCTCCAGCACGAACCCGATGACGAACAGCCCGAGGATGAGCGGGCCGACCCGGCTGAGCACGACTGCGGCCGCGCACACCAGGAACAGCCCGGTGAGCACCGTCAGGTCGTGTGTGAGCCAGGGCGCCACGGCGAAGACCAGGTACCACCCGATGACGAACCGGGGGTCGCGGGAGGCGAGCAGCCCGCCGCGGGTGGCGTAAGCCGTGCGCAGGAGTTCGAGCTTGACCCATTCGACGGAGAGGGTGTCCCTCTCCCTGCGGTCGCGGCGGCGTTCAACGGTGGCCATCGGCCGTCCTCCGTCCGGTGGTGGCCGGGCTGCGGCCGAGGAGGTCGGCCACGGTCAGCGGCGGCGGTTCCAGGCCCAGTTCGAGGCCGAGCCGGACGACCTGGGGCGGGACGAGCCCGGCGGCCGCCATGAGGCCCGGGTCGGCGAACAGCGACGCCGGGTCGGTGTCGGCGGCCACCAGTCCGCCGTCCAGGACCACGACCCGCTGCGCCCAGGTGGCGACGAGGTGCATGTCATGGGTGGCGACGACGGTGCAGCGGATGGTGTCGGCGAGCGCGTCGAGCATGGCGATGACGGCGTCGCGGCTGGCGGTGTCGAGGCTGGAGGTGGGCTCGTCCAGCAGCAGGAGGGCGGGGCGCACGCCCAGTCCGATGCCGAGGGTGGCGCGGCGCTGCTGGCCGCCGGAGAGCAGCCGCCCGTCCCGGTCGGCGAGGCCGGTGAGCCGGATGCGCTCCAGGATCGCGTCGACGAGGGCGTCGGTGTCGGGGACGCCGCGCGCCCGGGGGAACATGGCGATGTCCTCGCGCACGTTGTCCTTGAGGAACATCTGCTCGGGCCGCTGGTAGAGGTGGCAGACCCGGTCGGCGAGGTCGGCGGGCCGCACGGTGCGGGTGTCGGTGCCCTCGACGCGGACGGTCCCGGTGCGGGGCACCTTGAGGCCGGTGAGCAGGCGCAGCAGGGTGGACTTCCCGGCCCCGTTGCCGCCGACGAGGGCGACGCGCTCGCCCGCGCGCAGGGTGAGGTCGACGCCGCGCAGCACCGGGGTGAGGCCTCCGCCGACCTCCCGGTACCCGTGGTGGACCCCGGCGAGCTCGGCCACCGCCTCCCCCGGCGGCGGTGCCGCCGGCGCCGGGGCGGACCCGCCCAGGGGCACCCCGCGCAACGCCTCGGCCGCTTCGGGGACGGTGAGCGGGAGGGGTGCGTCCGGGGCCAGGGCGCGCACCGCCCGGGCGATCTGCGGGGCGGGGATGCCGTGCCGGTCGAGTTCCTCGTGGCGTTCCAGGGCCTCGCGCACGGGCAGGTGCCACACCGGCGCCCCGTCGGCCATGAGGACCACCGAGCGCGCGTACCGGGCGACGAACTCGGCGTGGTGCTCGATGACGACCACGGTGGTGCCGAGCCGGGCGTTGAGGTCGGTGAGCGCCTCGTAGATCCGCTCGGCGCGGGCCGGGTCGAGCTCGGCGACGGGTTCGTCCACCACGACGACCTCCGGCCGCAGCGCCAGGACGGAGGCGAGCGCCACCAGGTGCTGCTGCCCGCCGGACAGCTGCCAGGTGAACCGGTCGGCGAGGTGGGAGACGCCGAGCAGCTCCATGGCCTCCTCGGTGCGCTCGGCGTGGTCGTCCAGTCCGAAGTTGACCGGGGCGAAGGACACCTCGTCCCGGACGGTGGGCCGCACCAGCTGGTTGCCGAAGTCCTGGTAGACGTATCCGACCAGGTGGGACAGGGCGGCCACGGAGGCGGTACGGGTGTCGGTGCCGCACACCCGCACGGTGCCGTCGAAGGAGCCCGACCAGTAGTGCGGGACGAGCCCGTTGAAGGTCTTGCACAGGGTGGTCTTGCCGGAGCCGTTGCCGCCGATGACGGCGGTGATGTCGCCGCGTTCGATGCTCAGGTCCACACCGGTGAGGGTGTCGGCGTCGGCTCCGGGGTAGCGGAAGCGCAGCCCCCGGATCTCGACGGCGGGTGCGCCGGGGTCGCCGCCGCTCACCGCTCCTCCCCCGTGCTCCCGGCGGAGCCGGTGCCCTGGGCGGCGCGCTCGCGGCGGGAGTGGACGACGAACCGGACCGACATGACCGCGGCAGCCAGCACGATGACCGCGGCCGACGCCCCGATCCACAGGAACCGCCGCCCGTACCGGTCGATGAAGTCGGGCTCCCACACCCCGAAGTTGTCGAAGATCTCGGAGGTGAACGCCGCGATCATCGACACGAACGCCAGCACCAGGGCGAGGAGCAGGAACGCGCCGGTGCCGCGCTCGGCCAGCGCGTGGGGGCGGGCGGGGTCGCGCGGCGCCAGGCCGAGCAGGGGTTCGATCTTGCCGTACAGGCGGGGCGCCAGGGCCATCGCGGGCAGGGCGCCGAACAGCACCCCGCTGATGAGCAGGTCGGTGGTGAACCCGACCCCCTCCAGCACGAGGATGGACTCCGGCAGGCCGGGCACGAACTCGGCGTCCTCGACGCCGACCATCACCTTGCCGATGTCGACGAGGGCCGACAGCAGTTTGTCGACCACCACGACGGTGACCCCGGCCAGGAACAGCTGACCGCGGCGGCGCGGGTCGCGGACCAGGCATCCGGCGATGTACACCCCCAGGAACATCTGGAGGTAGCCCTCCAGCTCCCCGATGCCGGAGAAGTCGCCCATGAGCAGGTCGACGAAGACGATCTCGCCGAGCGGGGCGCCCAGGGCGGCGTAGAGGGGGTGGAAGAGGGAGGCCATGACGACCGGGACGAACGCCAGGTAGGAGACGGACAGTTCGACCGGGCCGATCCGGACCTCGGGCAGGACCTCGGTGAGGATGTTGGCGAGCCCGAAGAGCGTCATGGACAACACGAAGACCATGAGCTTCTGTCCGGAGTTGAGCTCCGGGGGCCGGGACGGTTCCCGGAGGGCGGCGGGCCGGGGGGTGGCGGTCATGGTGCGTGGACCTTTCGGGGCGGGGGATGGGGAGGTGACTGCACGGGGGCGGTGGGCGGCCCGGCTCAGGTGGCGGCGAGGGGCGCGGGGGCGCCCGTCCACAGCCCGAGCAGGTCGCCCGTCTCGTCGATGACGTGGTCGGGGCGCAGCAGCGGGTCGTCGCCGTCGCGCGCGGCGTCGATGCGTTCGTCGGAGGCCGAGCCTCCGCGCACGATGACCGCGGTGCCCACGCCCGCCCGGCGGGCGGCGGCGGTGTCCCGCCAGGGCTTGTCGCCCACGAACCAGGCCCGCGCGGGGTCGGCGTCCAGGGCGGTGAGGGCGGAGCGGACGGTGGCGGGGTCGGGTTTGCGGTGGCCCAGCTCGTCGGAGTACACGTGGGCGCCGATGAGGTGGGAGATGCCGAACCGGTCGAGTTCGTCGCGGACGGCGCGCCCGCACACGGTGTTGGAGACGACGGCGACGGGGATGCCCCGATCGGCGCAGTGCTCCAGGACCTCGCGCACCCCGGGGCGCATCCTGGCCAGGCTCTTGGAGTCGGCGTACTCCAGTGTGAGCTGGGCGGATTCGGCGTACAGGAAGGCGCGGGCGCGTTCGGGCAGGTCGCGGCCGACCATGTCGTGCCAGAACGCGCGGGGGGTGATCTCGGGGATCGGCCCGTCCTCGTCGTGTTCGGCCTTCCAGGCGCGGTAGCGGTCGCGGCCGGTGCGCACCATCGCCAGGACGGCCTCGGTGGTGGTCGCGTAACCGACCCGGTCCAGGCGGCGGGCCAGGGAGGCGGCGAAGTCGCGCTGGACGTCGGGGGTGGCGTCGGAGACGGCGATGACCCCGCCCTGGTCGAGCAGGAGGGCGCCGGGGCCGTCGGGGCCGGGGGTGCGGAGCACGGCGGCGGGTCCGTGCGCCCGCGGCGGGGAGACCCGGACCGGGCCGTCGGCGGCGGTGTCCCGCCCGGCGGGGCGCGCCGGGGCGGGGACGAGGTCGGCGGCCTGCTCGGGCCGGCTGTGCCAGAGCGGGTCCACCAGGCCCTCGGGGGTGTCGAAGACCGCGTCGGCGCTCTCCCGCACCGGGTAGGGCGGGGAGTCGGTGTGGTGGTGTCGGGTGAGGACGACGGCGGCCGCGCCGGCCCGCCGCCCGGCGACGACGTCGCGGTCCTGGGTGTCGCCGACGTACCAGCAGTGTTCGGGGGCGGTGCCCAGGGCGCGGGCGGCCAGGGCGATCATCTCCGGGTGGGGTTTGCGGATGCCGACCTCGTCGGAGTACACCTGCACGCCGATCCGGTCCTCCAGCCCGGCCTCGCGCAGCAGCGACCGGTGGGCTCGGCCGGAGTGGGCGTTGGAGACGATGCCGACGCGCACGCCCAGGGTGCGGGCGGCGTCGAGCAGGTCGCGGACACCGGGGCGGAGCCGGTGCTCGGAGAGCAGGGTGGACATGTCGGCGAGGAGGGGGCCCGCACTGCCCGCGAGGGTCTCCCGGACCGGGTCCGGCAGGTCGGAGGCGAGGAAGTCGGTCCAGATCTCGCGGTGGGTCAGCTCGCGGGGGGTGCGGCGGCGCCCGGCCGCGTTCTTCCAGTCCTTGAGGGCGGCCAGGCCCGCGTCCAGGGAGGCGCGCAGGTCCGCGGCGGGGACGTCGTGTCCGGCGCGCAGCAGGGTCTCGCGCAGGTGCAGGGCGACGGCGTCGCGGCCCTCGGGGAGTTTGCGGGTCTGGAAGACGACCCCGCCGAAGTCCAGCAGCAGGGCGTCGGGGCGTCGGCGCAGGGCGGGGATCGGGTCCAAGGTGTCTCCAGCCGGTCGGGGCCCGCCGCGGCGGCCCGGGAAGGTGCGTTCACCGGTGACGGTAGGCACGGGCCGGAGCCGGGGGAAGGACATCCGGTGGCCGGTCGGGAAACGCGCCTGGAACGTTCCAGCCGACGGGGGATGGACGACTCCGATCCGGGACACAATGGTCGCTGTGACAGGAATCCGACCCGGACGCCGCCCCACCATCGTCGACGTGGCCGCCGCCGCCGGGGTGTCCAAATCCCTCGTGTCCCTGGCGCTGCGCGGCGATCCGGGGGTGAGCGAGGAGACGGGGGCTCGCATCCTGGCCGCCGCCGACCGGCTGGGCTACCGCTCCAACCGGTTGGCCCGCGGCCTGGTGCAGGGCCGCACCATGATCCTGGGCGTGCTGCTCACCGACCTGGCCAACCCGTACCACACCGAGGTCGTGGCGGGGGTGGAGGAGGCCGCCGAGAGCCGCGGCTTCACGGTGCTGCTGGCGCACGGCCGCCGCGACCGGCAGCGGCTGGAACACCAGCTGGACTCGCTGCTCCAGCTCAACGTGGACGGGGTCGTGGTGGTGAGCTCCTGGGTGGGGCCCGCGGCCCTGGCCGACGCGGCGCGCCGGGTGCCGGTGGTGATGGTGGGGCGGCCGCAGGAGTTCGCCCCGGGGGTGGACACGGTCGCCAACGACGACGAGGCCGGGGCCCGGGCCGCCGTCCGGCACCTCCTGGAGCTGGGCCACACCCGGATCGGGCACCTGTCCGGCAGCGGCAGCCCGTCGTCGCGCTCGCGCGAGTCCGGGTACCGGCGGACCATGGAGGAGGCCGGACTGGGCGGGGAGGTGCTGGTACATCCGGTGGGCGCGGACCGGGAGCGGGCGGCGGCCGAGCTGCTGGCGCGCGGGCCCGGCGCGGTGTTCGCCGTCAACGACCTGGCGGCGCTGGCGGTGCTGGACCACGCCCCGGCGGAGGTGTCGGTGGTGGGCTACGACAACACGTCGCTGGCCGAGGTGACCCGGCCCCGGCTGACCAGTGTGGACCAGCCGCGCGCGATCATGGGAAGGCTGGCCACCGAGCTGCTGTGGGAGCGCATGGGCGGCCGCGCCGGGGACCGGCACGAGGTCCTGGCCCCGGCACTGGTGGTGCGCGATTCCACCGCACCGCCCGGAGAACGGCGGGGAGGCGGTACGCCATGACGGATCCGGTCGAGGTCCTGCGGCGCTGGGAGGAGCACGGGGGCGTGTGGCGGGTGGTGGCGCGGACGGACACCGAGGTGACGGTGTCGCTGTGCCGGTGCGACGGCGGCGAGGAGATGGAGCGCCTGGTCTCGGACGACCCCGGCCTGCGGGCCTTCGTGGACGCGCACCCGTGAGGAACGCGGCCGCCCCCGCGGGCCCCGGCCTCCGCCGCTGCGCGCCCCGGAGCCGCGGACGCCGCGTCGGACACGCCCGCTACCGGGCGGCCGCCCGGTAGCGGTGCACCGCCAGCGGAACGAACACCGCCAGCAGTACCAGCGGCCACACCAGCGCCATGAGCAGCGCGTTCTGGGCCACCCAGGAGTCGGACACCACCCCGGGCGAGCCGAACAGGTCGCGGGCGGCGATCACCGTCGCCGACAGCGGGTTCCACTCCGCCAGGGGCGCCAGCCAGCCGGGCATGCTCGAGGTGGGCACGAAGGTGTCGGCGACCATCGCCAGCGGGAACACCAGGGAGAAGAACTTCATGGCCGCCTCCGGGCTGCGCACCACCAGGCCCAGGTAGATGCCGATCCAGGTGAAGGCCAGCCGCAGCCACAGCAGCAGCCCCAGGGCCGCCAGCGCCGAGAGCCACCCCTCGTTCCAGCGCCACCCGATGAGCAGGCCCATCCCGGCCAGCACGGCCAGGTCCACCACCCCGGCGACCACGTCGGAGACACTGCGTCCGGCGAGCAGCGCCGACGGCGCCATGGGCAGGGTTCGGAAGCGGTCGATGACGCCGCGCCCGGCGTCGGAGACCACGGCGATGGTGGTGTTGCCGATGCCGAACGCCATCGTCAGCGCGAACAGGCCCGGCATCAGGAAGTCGCGGTAGTCGTCCACCCCGGCGGCCGCACCCATGGTCTCGCCGAACACGAACCCGAACAGGAGCACCGCCAGCACCGGGATGAGCAGGGTGCCGATCAGCTCGTCGGGCTTGTGCACCAGGTGCGACAGGTAGCGGCGGGCCACCACCCCGGTGTCGGACAGCGCCCAGCCCAGGCGCCTCGCCATCGTGTTCATCACGCAGCCTCCCCGGCGGACCCGTCCTCGCCCGTGCGGCGGCCGGTCAGGCTGAGGAAGACCTCGTCCAGACTGGGCCTGCGCAGCGCGATGTCCTCCACATCCAGCCCGGCCTCGTCCAGGGCCCGCACCACCTTGGCGAGCTCGCTGCCGCGCCCGCCCACGGGGGCGCGGACCGTCTGGGTGTCCGGGTCGGCGTCCAGCGGTGTCCCGCACACACGGCCCAGCACCTCCACGGCCTTGTCGAGCTCGGAGGGGTCGGAGACCACCACCTCCACCCGGCTGCCCCCGACCCTGCGCTTGAGCTCCTCGGGCGGGCCCTCGGCGATCACCCGCCCGGCCTCCATCACCGACACCGTGTCGGCGAGCCGGTCGGCCTCCTCCAGGTACTGGGTGGTGAGCAGCACGGTGGTGCCCCGGTCGACGAGGTCGCGCACCGCCCGCCACACCTCGGCGCGGCTGCGCGGGTCCAGGCCGGTGGTGGGCTCGTCCAGGAACAGCACCTGCGGGTCCAGGATGAGGCTGGCCGCCAGGTCCAGCCGGCGGCGCATCCCGCCGGAGTAGTGGCGGACCGGGCGCTCGGCGGCGTCGGTGAGGCCGAACCGCCCCAGCAGTTCGGCGGCCCGGGCCCTGGCCGCCCCGGGCCGCAGGTGGTGCAGACGGGCGAACATCTCCAGGTTGCGCCGTCCGCTGAGCACCTCGTCCAGGGCCGCGTACTGGCCGGTGAGGCCGATGCGCTCGCGCACCCGCCGGCTCTGGGAGGCCACGTCGTGCCCGGCCACCCGGACCCGTCCCTCGTCGAAGCGGACCAGGGTGGACATCGCCCGCACGGCGGTGGTCTTGCCCGCCCCGTTGGGCCCGAGCAGGGCGTGCACCGTTCCGGGGTGCACGGCCAGGTCGAATCCGTCCAGGGAGGGCCGGCTCCTGGACGGGTAGGTCTTGCGGACCCCCTCGGCGAGGATCACGGGTGCGCCGGTACCGGTCACTGGGCGATCTCCTCCCGCTGCGCCGGGACGGGACGGGAGGGGACGACGGGGCGCGGCAGCGGGGTGCGGGACACCGGGTCGACCAGGGTGACCTCCTCGTAGCGGCCCAGCCCGATCCGGGCCATGTTGCGCACCGACTCGCTGCCCTCGGTGTAGTAGGCGCAGTGGCCGGGGATGTCGCCGGTCTCGATGCGCAGGGCCCCGAAGCCGGGCCGCAGCGGGGTGGGGCCGTGGCCGAGGTCGCCCGCGCGGCCGCGCGGGAAGAAGCGGATCCAGTCCTCGCGTCCCTGGGCGACCCACAGGTTCCCCGAGTAGCGCAGGTCCGCGGTGGAGGAGCCGCCCATGCCGGGGCTGCCCAGTGCGATGCAGTCGTCGACGCGGGCCTCGGCCAGCGCCAGTCCGCACACCACCGTCCCGTAGCTGTGCCCGACCAGGGTGATGTGGGCGTGTCCGGGAAGGTAGTGGGTGAGCCGGACGAGGTCGGGGGCGGCCTGCCGGGCGGGGCCGCGCATGGCGCCCTCGAAGAATCCGCGGGGGGTGTCGTAGCCCATCCACACCACGACGGCGAAACGTTCTCCACGGGCGATGGAGCCCATGGTCCTCAACAGCGTGTTGCCGTTCACCCGGGGGCGGGTGGGGCGGCTCGGATCGAAGTAATTACCCAGGTAATTGTCGTTCCCCGGAACGAGGACGACGATGTGGTCGGCGGTCGCCACATCGCCCAGGGCCTCGACGATCCGACCGTCACCGGTGTCGTCGTACGCCAGCAGTCGAAGGCCGTTCCACTCCTGCTCCTCGTAGTGCAGAGGCGCCGGGGGAGGCGCGGTCCGGGGGCCCGCCGTGATCATGATCCTCCGTCGGATCGAGGGATTCTTTTGAGGCTTACGACGTTAGATGCGCGGACCGTCGCATTCGAGGGTGCCGCCTCCCGATTCATCGTCCACCCACGCCCACCCCGGGAGTGGTGGTGGCACTACCGACGAAAGTGGTGGAGGCCTCGTGAACTGCGGTTTCTCATTTCCCTCCCGGGAATTGCCGGCTCACGCCATTCTTCCGTGACCGATTCCGGCCGCCACCCGTTCACCGCCCGCACACCGTTCGAACGTCCGGGGAAATTCCGGGGAATCGTCGCGCCGGCCGGTCTCTCCGAAAGCCGTGCGGCCGCCCGCGCCCCGGGGCGGCCTCATCGGAATCGTCGCACCGGCCGGTTATCCTCGCCCCCATGAGACCTGAACCGACCGGGCGCCTGGTGACCACCGACACGGGGCGGGACCTGGTGTTGACCCGCACCTTCCGTGCACCGGTCCGGGACGTGTGGGCGAGTGTCACCGAGTCGGAGCGGACCGCGCTCTGGTTCGCCTCCTGGACCGGCGAGCCCGGCCCGGGGCGGACGGTCCGCTACCGCCTCACCCTGGAGGAGGGGGCGCCGGAGGGGGACCTGCGCATCGACGCCTGCGAGCCGCCCCGGCTGCTGGCCGTGAGCAGCGAGGACGAGTACGGATCCTGGCGCCTGGAGGTGCGTCTGGCGTCCGAGGGGGACACGACGACGCTGACGTTCGTCCACCACCTGGAGCCGGACACCGACCTGGGATCGGTCGGGCCCGGCTGGGAGTACTACCTCGACGCGCTGGCGGCGTCCCGCTCGGGGGCCGCGCCGCCGGAGTTCGGTGCCTACTTCCCTTCCCAGCGGTCCTACTACGAGGGCCTGGCCCCCTCCTGAGGAGCCTCGCCCCGGACCGTGGGACGGTCCCGACGTGCGGCCGGCCCGTCCGAGAGAACGGACGGGCCGGCGACGGGTCGGCCTAGGCCGTGTTTTTTCGAACCTCCGCTCCGCTTCGGTTCGCGTTCGGCGCCTTTGGAAGGCGGGAACCCTCGGCCCCACGGGAACGTCCTCGTTCCCCGGACACCCCCTCCGGGCCTGCAGAACCCCGCCGGCGCCTCACACACCCCCGCGGAACAGGACGGCACTCAAAAAACAGAACCTAGCCGTTGGCGTAGGTCTCGAACTCCGCGACGCGCGGCGTTCCGCTCGCGCTGGTGATCTCGAAGTTGATCTTGCTCAGCGTCGTCGGGGAGAAGGTGATCACACCGGCCCCGCTTCCGGTGGCCAGGACGGCGCCGGTGTCGTTGTTGACGACCCGCCAGGAGCCGATGTTGCCCGTGGCCCCGGCCGCCTCGCGGATGTTGACCGCCGAGACCCTGGTGGCGGAGCCCCACTTGACCGAGATGCGGCCGGTCGAGCCGCTCGGGGACCAGTAGGTGCTCGCGTCGCCGTCGACGGCGTTGCCGTAGCTGGTGCCGCCGCCCTTGCTGGAGCCGTCGGCGCCGGCCCCGATGCTGAGGTTGGTCCCGCCGGGGGGGTCGGTCGGACCCGGGTCGGGGTCGGTCGGGTCGGGGTCGGTCGGACCCGGGTCGGTCGGGTTCTCCGCCCGGCAGTTCCCGTCGGAGACCCGGTTGCCCTTGCCCGCGCCCGCGATCTGCTGCACCATCCCCGGCACGCACCCGGCGTCGTCGAGCTTGTAGGGGTAGGGGATGCTCACCGAGGTGGTGGACTGCGGGTCGGGGCCGGCGGGGTAGTTCTCGCTGCCCTGGCTCGACCAGGTCACGTTGTCGAAGATGTTGCCCGCGACCTGCCAGGAGCCGCGCTCGTTGGTGTAGAAGGTGCCCAGGACGTCCTTGGAGTCCTCGAAGTAGTTGTTCTCCACCTTGGCGCGAGCCCCGGCCCGGGAGTTGATCCCGGACTGCGCGATGTCGACGTAGTGGTTGTTGTACATGTGCGCGATGCCGCCGCGCAGCAGGGGAGCCCGCGAGTCGAGGTTCTGGAACACGTTGTGGTGGTACGTGATGAAGCCGTTGGACAGGTCGCTCTCGCTCGACCCGACCAGGCCGCCGCGCCCGGAGTTGCGCAGGATGCTGTAGGAGAGGGTGACGTACTGGGTGTTGTTCTTCATGTCGAACAGGCCGTCGTAGCCCTGCGACTCCCCGCCCGATGCCTCCAGGGTCACGTGGTCGACCCAGACGTTGCGGACACCCGCCTCCATGCCGATGGCGTCGCCGCCGTTGGAGGTGGGCGAGCCGGACTTCTTGACGTTCTTGACGGTGACGTTCTGGATGATGATGTTGCTGGACTCGCGGATGTGGATGCCCAGCTGGTCGAACACGGCCCCGCTGCCGACTCCGACGATGGTGACGTTGCTGATCTTCTTGAGCTCGATGACGTCGGCGGCGGTGTCGCAGCCGGTGCCCGAGACCTTGGTGGTGTTGCCGTGGTTGATGGTGCCCTCGACCTGGATGATGATCGGGGTACTGGTGCTGGGGCGGTTGCACAGCGCCTGATGGATCTGGGTGCCGGTGGTGGCGCGGACGGTCTGTCCGCCCGCGCCGCCCGTGGTGCCGCCGTTCTGGGTCGCATAGCCCGTGGCGCTACCGGTCTGGGCGGCCGAGGGTGACACCGAGAGCGTCAGTCCTGCTGCGACCATGGTCGCGGCGGCCAGCGTCGACATGAAGCGACGCGCGATCAACCGTTTCACCGCTTCCCCTTTCCTCGTGGATGAGTGGTGATGTGTGTCACCGAGATTAAAGAAAGCGCTTTCCAAGTCAAGGGGGGTTACTGCAACCGTTTGCAGGCCCTCATAGCGCCGGACCGCCCTCCGGCGGCTCTGTCCTGCGTTTTCTCCTGTCGGCCCCCGCCGATATTGGAATCGGGTACCCGATCACTGCAATCGGTTGCATTACGGACGGTCGACGCCCGGCCGTACGCCGGGGCCCGCTCCGGAACGAGTCGGCCACCCCGGGGACACGGGGCCCTCCGGTGTCACGAGGACACCCGGCACCGTCATCCCGCGGGCGAAGCCCGTACGCGGTGAAAGAGGCCCCGCCGCCGAACGCCCCGACGCACGCGGCCCCCGCCCCGGGGGGTACTCGGCGGGCGGGGGTCTCCCCCGGCGGGCACGACGAAGACGACCCTGCGAGCGCGTCCAACGCGCGGGCAGGGTCGCCTCAGAACCGAGTGGAACACGGGTGACCCGACTGCAACCCCCGGGGCGAAGCCCCGCGATGCAAGAAACCGCTGCTGCCACCCCGCCGATCACCGCGGCCCGGCCGCAGGGGGGCGCCTCGGGGGGACCGGGGTCTCCCCCCGGTGAACACGAAGGACGACCCGGCGAGGCGGCCGAAGGCCCCCGAGCAGGGTCGTCCCGAGTTCGTGGAGCTATGGGGATTCGAACCCCAGACCTCCTCCATGCCATGGAGGCGCGCTACCAACTGCGCCATAGCCCCTGGTGCGCCGCTCGGTTGCCCCGGTCGGCGATGGAAATACTGTACCGGAGGTTAAGGGACGGTTGAGCCAGGGGGGCGGCCCCGTGCCCTGTGGTGGGGGCGGCGACTCCCCGCCGGAGGCGAATACCCTGGACGGGTGGCCGAATCAAAGCTAGAAATCCAGATGCTCCACGACCGCCTGTTGGTGAAGACGGTCCCTGACAAGAGCGAGCGGCGCAGCAGCGCGGGTCTGGTCATTCCGGACACGGTGAAGCTGGCCACCCGGCTCGCCTGGGGTGAGGTGGTCGGTGCCGGGACCGGTGCCCGGCACGTCAAGACCGGGGACCGGGTGCTGTTCGACCCGGAGGAGCAGGGCGAGGTCGAGTTGAACGGCGAGCGGTACATCATCCTGCGCGAGCGGGATGTGCACGCGATCGCCAAGGAGGCCCCCGAGCGGGGCACCGGCCTGTACCTGTAGTCACGTGTCCCGCCTCCGGGCCCGGCGGTTCCCGGAGGCCCCTCCCCCGCCCTGTCAGCCGTCCCGGCCGGGCCGCCGCTCCACCGCTTTGACGAGTGAGTGCAGGCACAGGGTGAGCGCCTCGTAGGCGGGGACCCTGGCCGTGGTGACGTAGCTCCATCCCGCGTACAGCCCGGCCCACAGCAGCTGCTCGGCCCACACCGGGCCGATCCTGGGGTCGATGGTGCCGTCCTCGTGCCCCCGCTCGATGAGCGCGCGCAGCGCCAGGTCCGCCTGGCCGCACTCGTCCTCCTGGCCGGCGGCCTCGGTCAGGTCGTCGGAGCCGAACGCCAGCATGACCACCTTGCGCAGGGTGAAGTACTCGGCGACGAGCCGGGTGAACGCCTCGATCCCGGTGCCCTCGGTGGTGCGGGCCCGCTCACAGGCCTCGTTGACGAGTTCGTCGGCGTAGTCGCGCAGGGCGTGGGTGAGGTCGGCCCGTTCGGCGAAGTAGCGCTGGAGGGTGCTGCGGGCGACCCCGGCGGTTCTGGCGACCTGGGACAGCGGGGCGGCGGGGTTGTCACCGAGGACCTGCACGGCCGCGTCCAGGATGGCGCGGCGGGTGCGGGCACGGGTCCTCGTCTCTTCGTCTGAGGCTGCGCTCTTCACCATGCACTCATCCTAGGGTTGCAGGTATTTGGTTGACAATAATCGGTCACCTATGACCTAATTTCAAACATGCCTGATCCTATTGAGATTCGTGATGACCCATCCCGGGCCGAGTCCCCGGCCGAACCGCGCTTCGCCCAGCTGAAGGTGCTGTGGTCGTTCGTGCGCCCGCACCGTCGCAAGCTGCTGCTGGGCCTGGTCCTGGCCCTGTTCGGTTCCGCCCTGGAGCTGGCCAACCCCATGGTGGTCAAGCTCGTCCTGGACACCCTGGGCGACGGGGGCGGGCTGCTGACGCCCATCGCCCTGCTGCTGGGCCTGTTCGCGGTCGGCGCGGTGCTGGGCATGTACCACTGGATCCTGCTGGGCACCGTCGCCGAGAAGGTCGTGCTGGACGCCCGCACGTCCCTGGTGCGCCGCTACTTCCGGGCGGCGCTCATCCCCCTGTCCCGGCGCTCCTCCGGCGAGCTGGTCACCCGGGCCACCTCCGACACGGTGCTGCTGCGCGAGGCCGCGTCCAGCAGCGTCATCAGCCTCATCAACGGAGCCGTCCTGCTGGTCGGCACCCTGGTGATGATGGCGGTCCTGGACCTGGTCCTGGTCTCCGTCACGGCGGGGGCGGTGCTCGTCGTCACCGTCCTGTTCCTCACCCTGATGCCCGCCCTGGCCAAGGCCCAGGAGAAGGCGCAGAACTCGCTGGGCCTGATGGGCGGCGTGCTGGACGGGGCTCTGCGGGCGATCCGCACCGTCAAGGTGAGCCGGGCCGAGGAGCGCCTGGGCGACACCATCCTCCTCCACGCGCGGGAGTCCGCCGAGCACGGCGTGCGGGCGGTCCGCCGGGAGGCGGTGGCCTGGACGATCGCGTTCAGCGGCATCCAACTGGCGATCATCGCGATCCTGGGTGTGGGCGCCCTGCGGGTGGCCTCCGGGGACATCGGGGTGTCCACCCTGATCGCGTTCCTGCTGTACGCGTTCACGCTGCTCACCCCGGTCATGGAGCTGTCCCAGAGTGTGAGCACGCTCCAGTCGGGTATCGCCGCGGCCAAGCGGATCCGCGAGGTGGAGGCGATCCCGCTGGAACCGTCCGCCGAGGGGCCCGCGGCCCCGGCGGACGCAGCGGCCTCCGGAGGGCGGGCCCCGGACGCCCTGCTGGAGCTGCGCGGGGTGACCGCCCGCTACGCCCCCGGCGCCGCCCCCGCGCTGAGGGGGGTCGACCTGGTGATCCCCCGGCGGGGGCACACCGCGATCGTGGGCCCGTCGGGGGCGGGCAAGACCACGGTGCTGTCGCTGCTGCTGCGCTTCCTGGAACCGGAGGGCGGGGAGGTCCGGGTGAACGGCACCCCCTACCGGGAGCTGAGCCCCGACCAGGTGCGCGCCCACTTCGCCTACGTGGAGCAGGACACCCCGGTGGTGCCGGGCACCCTGCGGGACAACCTGCTGTTCAGCAGACCGGACGCGACCGAGGAGGAGATCCGGCGGGTGGTCGGGGACGTCCGGTTGGCCGACAAGGTCGACGCCCTGGAGGAGGGGCTGGACACCCCGCTGGACGCCACCGCGTTCTCGGGCGGCCAGCGCCAGCGCGTGGCGCTGGCCCGGGCGCTGCTGCGCTCGCCGGACGTGCTGCTGCTGGACGAGGCGACCTCGCAGGTGGACGCCATCACCGAGGCCGCGATCACCGAGAGCGTACGGCGGCACGCCGACCGGGCGGCCGTGGTGACGGTGGCGCACCGGCTGTCGACGGTGATCCACGCCGACCGGATCATCCTGATGGAGGAGGGCGGGGTCCGCGCCCAGGGGACGCACGCCGAGCTGCTGGAGCGCGACGGGCTGTACCGGGACCTGGTCGCGGCGCTGCACATCGCCGAGGCCGGAGCCGGGGTACCGGAGCCGTCCGCGGCCGGCTGACCCGCGGGCGCGATCGGCAGCGCCGCCCCGGGCCGGGTCCGCCCGGTCCGGGGCGGTTGCGCGGTCAGGGCGTCCCGGGCGCCCCGGCCACGCCGAACGGGTTGTCGATGACGTACCGCCACAGCCCGTCGGCCCCGCGCCGGGCCACGTCGGTGGCGGTGCCGCGGATGTCGACCTCCCGCCCGTCGGGGCCGGTGCCGCGCACCTCCCAGTCGACGACGAGGAAGGCGAGGTCTCCCGCCTGGTGGATGTGCCGGGGCCGCACCGCGATCGGCACCCCCAGCGACATGAACCGGGCGTTGCCCTCGCGCCGGTCCGCGCCCGTCAGGGGGGCGTCGGGGTCCAGGACCAGGATCCCGTCCTCCTCGTAGACGCGTTCCACGAGGTCGGGGTCGCCGGAGTTGAAGGCGCTGGCGAACACGGCGGGGTGTTCGCGCACGTCGGTGGTCAGGGGCAGAACACTGTCGGATGATCCGTTCATGGCCCCAGCCAACCGGGGTGGCGGCCGCGGGTAAAGCGATTATCGGAACAGCGCCCCCGCGGTGCGCAGGGTCCCGTCGCGCAGTCCGGTGAGGCGGGTGGCGGTGGCGATCCGGCTCACCGCCCGGGAGGCGCGTACGAGCCGGCCCGCCGCACGGCGGCGGACCCGGTCGTAGTGGGCCAGCCCCGCGGCGGCGGTGGGGGCCTCGCCCAGCGCCCGGGCCAGGACGGCGGCGTCCACCAGGGACTCGCAGGCGCCCCGACCCAGGTTGGGGGCCATGGCGTGGGCGGAGTCGCCGATGAGGACGTGGCGTCCGTGCACGTAGGAGGCGGGCGCGGGCAGGTCGTAGAGGGTGCGCCGGTCGACGGCGGTGCCGGGCAGGGCGTCCAGCACCCGGGCGACCTCCGCGTGCCAGCCGCCGTACAGCCGGCGCAGCAGGTCGACCGGGGGCTCGCCGCGGTCGGGTACCAGGTCGGCGCGCAGGGCCGCGTACCAGTTGGTGCTGGTCCCGTCCATGGGGGTGACGCCGAAGATGCGGCCGCTCCCCCAGGTCTCGGTGAAGGCCTCGGTGTGGCCGGGCACGGCACCCCGGTAGGCGACGGTGCCCAGGCGCCGGGCCGCGGGCGCGCCGGGGAACGCGCCCCGGCGGACGGTGCCGTTGAGGCCGTCGGCCCCGACGAGCACGTCGAACCCGTCGGTCCCCGGGACCGCGGTGACCTCCTCGGCGGTGACGGGGGTGTTCCAGCGGACCGTCCCCTCCGGCAGGGCGCCGACCAGGATCTCCAGCAGCGCGGAGCGGGAGATCAGCCGCGCGGCGGGGGCGCGCGAGTCCAGGCGCGCGAGGGTCCGCCCGTCGGCGGCGGCCAGCCGCGCGGCGGTGGGGACGCTCCCGGTCGCGCGGACCGCCGCGCCCAGGCCGATCCGGTCCAGGGCCTCCAGTGCGGGCGGCCACATGCCCAGCGCCCCGCCGATGTCGGGCGGGCCGGGGTGGCGTTCGCGCACCTCGACCTCCCAGCCCCGTTCCAGCAGGCCGCGTGCGGCCGCGAGCCCGGCGATGCCGCCGCCGACGATGAGTGCTCTACCGTTCATGCCCTCACGTTACTACGATCGTAGTAACAAGTCACTATGTTTATAGTGACCTCATGTCGGAGACTCGCGAACGCGCCCTGGACGCCGCCATCACCCTGCTCGGTACGGGCGGCGTGCACGCTCTCACCCACGGCCGGGTGGACGCCTCGGCGGGCCTGCCCAGGGGCTCGGCCTCCAACCACTTCCGCACCCGCGACGCGCTCATCGCCGCGGTGGTGGAACGGCTGGAGGAACTGGACCGGCGTGACTGGGCCGCGATGGACCTGCCCGGGGAGCCGACACCCGACCGCTTCCTGGACGCCGTCATCCGGTTCGTCGAGAACTCGGTGACCACCGACCGGGTCCGCACCGTGGCCCGCTACGCGCTGTCGGTGGAGGCGACCCACGATCCCCGGATCGCCGCCGCCCTGGACCGGGGCGCCGCCCTCATCCAGGACTGGGGCGCGCGCATCCTCGCCGACCTGGGCGCGACCGACCCGCAGGCCGCGATGCGCACGCTCATGGCCTACGCCGACGGCCTCATCCTGCGGGGGGTCACCCGTCCCGGGATCGTCGAGCCCCGGGAGCGGATGGCCGCCGTGCTCCGCGCCTGCCTGGCCTGACCCGGGGGCGGGGAGGCCCGCCCCCGGCGTTGCTCACCCCTTGACGGCGCCGGAGGTCAGCCCGGCCACGATCCGGCGCTGCAGGACCAGCGCGAAGACGATCAGCGGGACCGACACCAGCACCGACGCCGCCATGACCTGTCCGATGGGGTTCTCGTACCCGACGCGCTCGAAGGTGCCGATGAACACCGGGACCGTCTGCACGTTGAGGTCGCGGGGCGCGAACGAGAACGCCAGCAGGAACTCGTTGGTGGCGTACACGAACGTCAGGATCGCCGCCGCGCCCACCCCCGGCGCCGCCAGCGGCGCCACCACCCGCCAGAACGCCTGGAAGGGCGTGGCCCCGTCCACCTTCGCCGACTCCTCGATCTCCCGCGGGATGCCCGCGAAGAACGTGGCCAGGATGAAGATGGCCAGCGGCAGGGTCAGCGCCACGTACGGGATCACCATGCCCGCGTAGCTGTTGAGCAGGTTGATCCCGGTCAGCGCCTGGAGCTCCAGGTACATCTGGTACAGCGGGTTGACCAGTGCCACCGGCGGGAACAGCGTCGCCACCAGGATCAGGGCCAGCAGCACGAACCGCCCGCGCAGCGGCAGGCGGGCCAGCGCGTAGCCGGCCAGCGCCGCCACGGGGATGCAGATGAGCGTGGTCGCGGCCGCCACGACCAGGGAGTTGCGCAGTGCGAACTGGAAACCCTGGCCGAAGACCTGGTCGTAGTTGTCCAGGCTGAACGGACCGCGCAGGATGTTGGGGTCGGTGAGCGCCGCCGACCCGGTGCGCAGACTGGTCATCCCCATCCACAGGAAGGGGAACAGGCACCACAGCAGCACCACGGCCAGGCCCAGCAGCTTGAGCGTGTGGACCAGGGCGGGCGGCATCCCCCGGCGCGGCCGGTGCGCCCCCCTCACCGCCTCGCGGGCCTGGACCGTCTCGGACGTCGTCATCGCCGCACCTCCCGTGCCGTGTCCCCGACCATGTGCCTGCCCATACGGGAGATGAACGCCAGACCGACGAGCATCACGACCACGAACGTGACCGTGGACAGCGCGCTGGCGTACCCGAGCCGGGGTTCGGCGACCAGGAAGCGCTGCGCGTACACCGACAGCGTCGCCAGCGAGTTGGAGTACCCGGCGAACACGTACGCGAAGTCGAACATGCGCAGCGCGTCCACCGTGCGGAACAGCAGCGCCACCACGATCGCCGGGCGCAGCAGCGGCAGGGTGATGGACCAGAAGCGCTGGAGCGCCCCGGCGCCGTCCACCTCGGCCGCCTCGTAGTAGTCCCGGGGGATCGTCTGGAGGCCGGCGAGCAGCAGCAGCGCCACGAAGGGCGCGGTCTTCCACACGTCGGCGGCGATGATCCCGGCCATGGACCAGAACGGGTCGCGCAGCCAGTTGATGTCCGTGCCCAGAACCGCGTTCGCGAACCCGGGGTTGTGGTCGAACATGTACCGCCACACCTGGGCGGCGACGGCGGTCGGGATCACCCAGGGCACCAGGATGACCGCGCGGGTCAGTCCGCGGCCGACGAACGCCTGGTGCATGATCAGCGCGAACCCCAGCCCGATGGCGAACTCCAGGGACACCGACGCCACCGTGAAGACCAGGGTGTTGAGCACGGCGTTGTAGAAGCCCGGGTCGGTGAGGGCCCGCAGGTAGTTGTCGAGCCCGGCGAAGTCCTGGTTGAACCCGCGGATGCTGTAGAGGCTCATCAGGACGGCGTAGAAGACCGGGAAGAGTGCGATGACGGCCATGAAGGCGAACGAGGGGGCCAGGAAGACCCGGCCCATGGCCCGTTCGCCCAGGCCGTGGCCCGGTCTGGGGCGGGGTCCGCGGCCGCCGCCCCGGGCGGTCCGGCCGCCTCCGCCGCTCCCGCCCCCGCCGCCGCGCTGCCGGGGCACGTGAGCCGTCCGGCCGTCCGCCGTCCGTTCGTTGCTCTGTCGAGTCGCCATGTCCTACTCCTGCCGGAGGGCGTCGTCCGCGGCGCGTTCCACGGCCGTCAGGGCCTGGTCCGTGTCGGCCTGGCCCAGGAAGGCGGGGTGGAGCTCGTCCTGGATCGCCAGGGAGAGCGAGTTGTACCCCGGGACCGGAGGCCGGGCGTGCGCCTCGGCCAGGATGTCGCCGAGCATCTGGAAGTTCGGGTCCTCCGATTCGTCGTAGACGGACTCCATGGTGGGCGGCAGGCTGTTGTCGGCCAGCAGGGCCTGGGCTTCGGGGTCGGTGGCCGCCCACAGCACGAACTCGCGGGCCAGCTCCTTCTCGTCGCTCAGGGTGCTCACGGCGTTGTTGAGCCCGCCCAGGGCGCTGGTGCCGCCCCGGCCGTCGAAGGTCGGCAGCGGGGCGACGGCGAAGTCGTCCGCGACCGCGCTCTCCTCCCCGGCCTCGCCCGACAGCAGCGGCACGGCGTAGGGCCAGTTGCGCATGTACACCGCCTCCCCTGCCTGGAACAGCGCCCGGGCGTCGTCCTCGACCATGGAGTCGTAGCCTTCGGCGTAGAAGCCGCTCGCCTGGGCCCGGGCCATGAAGTCCAGCGCGGTGGCGGCGGCGTCGCCCTCCATGAAGGTGCTGCGGGTCTGCCCGTCGTCGAACAGCTCGCCCCCCGCGGCCCAGAACAGCTCCAGGTAGCTGACGACGAAGCCCTCGTAGCGGTCGCCCTGGCCGACGAAGCCGGAGATCCCCGCCTCCTCGGCGGCCGCGGTCCCGGTCTCGTACAGCTCCTCCCAGGTGCGCGGCGGCTCGTCGATGAGGTCGGTGCGGTAGTAGAGGAACGCGCCGTTGGAGGAGTACGGGAGGGCGAAGAGCTCCTGGCGCCACTGGGCCGTGTCGATCGCCCCGGGCAGGCTCACGCCCTCGACCCGCGGGCGCAGGTCCTCCAGGCTCTCGATGTAGCCGAAGTCGGCGAACTCGCCCGTCCAGATCACGTCCAGCCCCAGGACGTCGAACCGCCCCGCCCGGCTCTGGAGGTCCTGGAACATGGCCTGGCGCTGCTCGTCGGCGGTGGGTGCGAGGAAGAAGACCTCCACCTGCCGGTCGGGGTGGGTCTCGTTCCACAGGGCGGCGACCTGCTCGTGGGCGGCCCGGTCCGCGCCGGTGACGGCCCAGACGAACCGGGGGTCGTCGGCCAGGCCCGCTCCCCCGCCCTCCTCGCCCGGCGGCGCACCGCACCCGGTGGACAGGGCCAGGACCAGGGCGGCGGCTCCGGCCGCGAGCGTGCGCGCGGCCCGTGTTCCGCGGCCCCGTGACCGCGGTCGGTGCCCCGGCGTGAAGAACATGGGCCTCTCCTTCCGCGCCCCCCGTTACAGTGCGCGAGCGGTCGGGTGTGCTCTGGGATCATCTCCTCGGAAACAGCACGGAAACATTGTCGCCCGGCCTGTGGAAAAGGAACGGAAAGCCAGGGGGAGGGGGCCGCAAGGACGTCGTCGGAGGGACCGGTGGCGGAACGGCCGCGGCGTCGGGGCCGCGGCCGGGTTCAGGCGGCGCGGAGCAGGCCGGTGTCGGCCGCGATGAGGGTCCGGGCCGCGCGGCGGGCGACGTCGGCCGCCTCGGGGGACCCGGAGATGGCGGCGGTGGTCTGGGCTCCCTCGGCGAGCAGCACCAGCTGGGCGGCCAGTTCCGGGGAGCCGCCGATCCGCCCGACCAGGTCCGCGACGTAGTCCTGGAAGGACGCCTTCTGCTCGCGGACGGCCAGTGACACCCGGCTGGAGCCGGAGCCGAGTTCGCCGTAGGCGTTGATGAAGGCGCATCCCCGGAAGTCGTCCTGGCGGAACCAGGAGGCGAGGAAGTCGAACACGGCCAGCAGCCGTTCGACGTGGTCGCCGGAGTCCCGCGCGGCCAGGGTGATGCCCTCGTTCCACATGCGCGACCGGTGGTCGAGCACGGCGATGACCAGGTCCTCCTTGGAGGGGAACAGCTTGTAGATGCGCTTGAGCGAGAACCCGGCCCGCTCCCGCACCGCGTCCATGCCCACCGAGTTGACCCCGCGGGAGTAGAAGAGCCCGTCGGCCGCCTCCACGATCGCGCGACGGGCCTGTTCATCGTCCGTTCCCGCTGACATCTTCCTGCCTCCTTGCATTGAGAACGATCGTTCTCTACTATAGCGAACGAAGGGGAGAACGGCCGTTCTCCTCGGGGGAAGGGGAATGTCATGGCGTTCATCAAGGTCGGTACCGAGAACAGCACCGACATCGAGCTGTACTACGAGGACCACGGCCAGGGGCAGCCCGTCGTCCTCATCCACGGCTACCCGCTCAACGGGGACAGCTGGGAGCTGCAGGCGCGCGAGCTGATCAAGGCCGGCAAGCGCGTGATCACCTACGACCGGCGCGGCTTCGGGCGCTCCTCCAAGGTCGGCACGGGCTACGACTACGACACCTTCGCGGCCGACCTGAACACCCTGCTGGAGACCCTGGACCTGCGGGACGTGGTCCTGGTCGGCTTCTCCATGGGGACCGGCGAGCTGGCCCGCTACGTGAAGAACCACGGCCACGAGCGCGTCGCCAAGCTGGCCTTCCTCGCCTCGCTGGAGCCGTTCCTGCTCAAGACCGATGACAACCCGACCGGTGTGCCGCAGGAGGTGTTCGACGGCATCGCCGAGGCCGCGTACACCGACCGCTACTCCTGGTACACGCAGTTCTACAAGGACTTCTACAACCTGGACGAGAACCTGGGGAACCGGATCTCCCAGGAGGTCGTGACCGCCAACTGGAACACCGCCGTGGGCAGCGCCCCGGTGGCCGCCTACGCCGTGGTGCCCGCCTGGATCGAGGACTTCCGCGAGGACGTGGCCGCGGTGCGGGAGGCGGGCAAGCCCGTCCTGATCCTGCACGGCACCGCCGACGGCATCCTGCCGATCGACTCCACCGGCCGGCCGTTCCACGAGGCCGTGCCCGAGGCCGAGTACGTGGAGGTCGAGGGCGCCCCCCACGGCCTGCTGTGGACCCACGCCGACGCGGTCAACGAGGCCCTGGTCCCCTTCGTCACCAAGTGACGCACCGGCCCTGAAGGCGGGCCCGGCCTCCCCCGGAGGCCGGGCCCGCCGGCGTTCGGGCCCGCCCGCGGTCAGGCCGCGGGGACGTCCAGGACCCAGGTCAGGCCGAAGCGGTCCTCGAGCATGCCGTACACCCGTGCCCAGCCGGAGGCCCCCAGGGGCTGCACCACGGTGGCACCCTCGGCCAGCGCCTCCCAGTACCCGGTGACCTCCTCCACCGAGTCGCCGCGCACGGACACGAAGAAGGGCTTCTCCCCCGGGTTCCACCCGGTGCGCCCGGGGACGTCGTAGGCCATGATGCGAAAGCCCGCGGCGGACTCCACCCGACCCCACATGACCTGGTCGGCCTCCGCCTCGTCGGTGACGCTGTGGGCGTCCCTGTAGGTGATCACGGCGATGTCGCCGCCGAACACACTCCGGTAGAACTCCAGCGCCGCGCGGGCGTCGCCCCGGAAGTTCACGTGGGCCGTGGTGGTGATGGCCATGGTCGTTCCCTCATCCTCGGTGGGTCTGCACGGGCCGGCGGCCCGTGGCACACACAAGGTCGCAGGAGAAGCGGCCAGGTGGTGGCCTCTTCTCCGGGAAGGGTGGGAACATGCAGAAAACCTCCGTGCGGCTGCTGAAGCTGCTCTCCCTCCTCCAGGCGCGCCGGGACTGGCCGGGGGCCCTGCTGGCCGAGCGGCTGGACGTCAGCCCGCGCACCGTGCGCCGGGACATCGACCGGCTGCGCGAGCTGGGCTACCCGGTGGCGACCGCCAAGGGCCCCGACGGCGGCTACCGGCTGGACGCGGGGGCCGACCTGCCGCCGCTGCTGTTCGACGACGGGCAGGCGGTCGCCCTGGCACTGGCCCTGCGCCTGGCCTCGGCGACGGGCTCGGGCGTCGCGGAGGACGCGGCGCGCGCCCTGCACACCGTCCGCCGCCTCCTGCCCGCGCGGCTGCGCCGCCGGGTCGACACCCTGGAAGTCGCTGTCGCGGAGGAGGCCGGGGTTCCGGTCGAAGGCGGCGTCCTCGCCGCGCTGGGCTCGGCCGTGCACGCCCGCGAGGTCCTGCGGTTCGACTACGCCGCCGCCGGGGACCGCGGCGACACCCTCGGCCCTCCCCCGCGCAGGGTGGAGCCGCACGGCCTGGTCGCCCGGGCGGGCCGCTGGTACCTGCTCGCCTGGGACCTGGACCGCGGCGACTGGCGCACCTTCCGCGCGGACCGCATCACCGTGCGCCCGCCGACCGGCCCGCGGTTCACCCCGCGCGAGCCGCCGGGCGGGGACGCAGGAGCGTTCGTCGCCGCCCGGTTCCGGGGCTCCGAGGGGCCGGGCGGCCCGCCCTGCCGCGGGGAGGTGCTCCTGGACCTGCCCGCCGCCGAGGTGGCCCCGTACGTCCGCGACGGGGTGGTGGAGGAACTGGGCACGGACCGGTGCCGGCTCGTGCTGGGGTCCTGGTCGTGGACGGCACTGGCCGCGGAGGTCGGCCGGTTCGGCGCCGGGATCGAGGTGGTCGGTCCGCCCGAACTCGCGGACGCCTTCGCCCGCCTGGCCGACCGCTGCGCCGCCGCGGCGGGGTCCGCCCGCCGCGCGGGCCCGACCGGGGAGTGACGTCCCGGCGCCTTGCACACCGCTTCGTAACTCTCTAAGGTGGTTACATGAGCAACGCACCGGCCACGGGGCAGTGGATGGACTCCCGCGACGGGCAGCGCTGGTGGTTCGACTCCGGCGCGATCTCCCTCGACTTCGCCTACACCGGCGGCTTCGACGGCCCGCCCGAGTGGGAGCGCTGGCACGGCCCCGCGGACCTGGAGGAGTGGTGGCGGGAGCGGTTCGGCGCCCGGGTCGCGGTCGACGAGGCCGGGTACCGGAAGGCGCGCGAACTGCGCGGGGCGATCGCCCGCGGCGCGATGGCGGTCTCCAAGGGGCTACCGGTCCCGCCGGACGCCGTCGCCGTGATCGACCGGTGCGCCGCCATGCCCGACCTGCCGCCACAGCTCGGCGCGCCCCTCGCCCCCACAGCCGACCGGCTGCTCGCCGCCGTCGGGCGGGACGCGGTGGCCGTGCTCGGCCGCCCCGAGCGCGTGCGGTCCTGCTCCGCCGACGACTGCGGACTCGTCTACCTGGACACCTCGCGCGCGGGCTCGCGCACCTGGTGCTCGATGCGCCGGTGCGGGAACCGGCACAAGGTCCGCAGGCTGCGCGAACGCCGCGCGGCCGAACACCGCCCCACAGAGGAGAACTGAGATGTCCGGCCTCACCCACCTGAACCCGGCCGCCCTGCACACCAACCCCGCGTTCTCCCAGGGGGTGCGCGTCGACCACGGGCCCCTGATCGTCGTCGGCGGACAGAACGGCACCGACGCCTCCGGCGCGGTCGTCTCCGACGACCTCGGCGAGCAGACCGTCCAGGCGTTCCGCAACGTGCTCGCGGTGCTGGCCGAGGCGGGGGCCGACCAGAGCCACGTCGCGAAGCTGACCATCCACCTGAAGGCGGGTGAGGACGTGACCGCCGGCTACCGGGCCGCGGGGCAGGTGTGGGGTCCGCACCCGACGGCGATCACCGTGCTCCAGGTGGCGGGGTTCGCCCGCCCCGACGTCCTCGTCGAGATCGACGCCCTCGCCGTGGCCCCCGGGGGTCGGGCGACGGGCCTCTGACTGCGGCGGGGGCCGGGACCACCGCGCTCCCGGAGGCGGGCGGTTCCGGCCGTTCGCGGTCTTCCCCCGTCGTCGAAGGCGGAGTCGTCGGCGTGGGCGGGGCCGGCGGCGCCCAGGACTCCCGGCGCGAGCAGGGCGGCCACGGGGCCCCGCATGCGGTCGCTCCGCCATCGGGTCGAACGGGTTCACCACGCGGTGGGACGGACCCCGGCCTCCCGTCGGTGCCGTCGGGAAGGATGGGCCGTGCGGGACCGGACTGGGAAGGAGGGGGCCGTGATGGCGATCGAGAGCGAGTACCGAGCGTCGGACTCACCCCACGTGGCACTCGTCTGGCGGGGGCGCGCGTCGGGGTCGGGCACCATGACCTCGGTCGCGACGTCCACCTGGGAGCTGGTGTTCTGGGAGGACGGGGGCGCGGTCCGCGCCGCCGTCCGCGGACCCGAGACCGCGGCGTCCACCGTCGAGCTCGCGGGCGACTCGGAGTCGCTGGGGATCATCTTCGCGCACGGGACCGTGCTGTCGCCCCTGCCCCGGCTGGTCGACTCCACGGCGGAGAGCCCCCGCGTCACCGAGCGCACGTTCGCGCTGGGCGGCCGGGAGTGGGAGATCCCGGACTTCGACAGTGCCGAGGACCTCGTCGGCCGGCTGGCCCGGGAGGGCGTGATCTCGCGCGACCCGCTGGTCGACGAGGTGGTGTGGGGCGGGATCGCCCGGGTGGGGACCCGGTCGGTGCAGCGGCGCGTCGCAGCCGCCACCGGGCTCACCCAGGGGGCGATCCGGCAGATCGAACGGGCCCGGGAGGCGGCGGTGCTGCTCGGCGAGGGGCTGGCCCCGCTGGACGTGGTGCACCGGCTGGACTACTACGACCAGCCGCACCTGTCCCGCTCGCTGCGCCGGTTCATCGGCCGCACGGCGACCGAGCTCCGCAGGGCCGACGGGTCGATGTCGCTTCTGTACAAGACCGAGCCCCCCGGCGGTTTCTAGTCTGGCGTCGACGCGGTGGACGAGTACCGCGGACGACACGGGAAGGGTCCGGACGACATGTCTGAAGGAACGGTCACCTCGGCCGACGGCACCGTCATCGCTTACACCGCCTGGGGCGGGGGCGATCCGATCATCATCATCGACGGGGCGACCGCGCACCGCGCGACCACCCGGGAGAACGCGGGGCTGGGCGGGCTGCTCGCCGACGGGTTCCGGGTGGTCGACTACGACCGGCGCGGCCGGGGCGAGAGCGGCGACACCCTGCCGTACGCGGTGGAGCGGGAGTTCGAGGACCTGGCCGCGGTGGTCGAGCAGGCGGGCGGCGGGCGGCCCGCGACGGTGTTCGCCTGGTCCTCGGGCGGGCACCTGGCGCTCAACGCGGCACAGGCGGGGGCGCCGGTCGCACGGCTGGTGCTGTTCGAGCCGCCCGTGGTGGTGGACGACTCGCGTCCGCCGCTGCCGGACGACTACGTGGAGCGGCTCGACGCGGCCGTGGCCGCCGGGCGGCCCGGGGACGCGGTGGAGCTGTTCATGACGGCGGCCGTGGGGATGCCGGGGGACTTCCTCGGCGGGATGCGCGAGAGCGAGATGTGGCCGGGGCTGGAGGCGGTCGCGCACACGATCGCCTACGACGGCAGGAACATCGGCGACACGATGTCCGGGAGGCCGCTGCGGGCGGACCTGTGGTCCGGGATCGACGTTCCGGTACTGGTCCTGCACGGGGACGCGACCTGGCCGTTCCTGGCCGCGGGGGCGCGGGCGGTCGCCGAGCACCTGCCGACGGCGACCCTGCAGGTGGTGCCGGGCGAGAACCACAGCGCGACGCCGGAGGTGCTCGCGCCGGTGCTGCGGGCGTTCGCCGGGAAGGAGGCCTGACATGGGGCGGATCGTGGTGACCGAGTTCGTGTCCCTGGACGGCGTCGCCGAGGCTCCGGGCGGCGAGGACTTCAAGTACCCGAACTGGAGCTTCGATGTGGACCGGGGGCCGGAAGGGGAGAAGTTCAAGGAGGACGAGGCGTTCGGGGCGGCGGCGCTGCTGCTGGGGCGCCGGACGTACGAGGGGTTCGCGTCGGCCTGGCCGAGGTACGAGGGGGCGCTCGCCGACAAGTACAACGGGATGCCCAAGTACGTCGTCTCGAACACGCTCACCGATCCGGAGTGGACCAACACGACGGTGGTCTCGGGGGACCTGGTCGAGGCCGTGACGCGTCTGAAGGCCGAGGTGGACGGGGAGGTCTCCGTCCCGGGCAGCCTCGGCCTGGTGCGGGGCCTCATCGAGCACGACCTGGTCGACGGGATCCGGCTGATGACGTTCCCGGTGCTGCTGGGACACGGCCGCAGGCTGTTCGGCGAGACCGCGGACAGGTCGGCGTGGAGGCTCACCGGGGCGACGACCTACGGCGACGGGGTGCTCGTCACCGAGTTCCACCGCGCCCGCTGACCGGGCGACGCCCCGGCCCCGGTCCCGGGGGTCCCTCCTCGGACCGGAGGCCCCCGGGTGCGGGGCCGAGGGCCTTCCTCCCCCTCACCCCCCGCGGCGAAGGTCCCGGCTCCCCCTCGCCCCCCGTGACCGGACCGGGAACCCACCCTCGGACCCCACCCCCTGAGCCACCGCCGGACGATGTCCTCCGGCGGTGGCTCAGGGCTTCTGGAAAGGGGGCGGTCCCCGGGGGCGCGGACGGCGGGGCCCTCCCCCGCCCGCTCGGGTCGGGGAGCGGGACCCCTGCGGCTCCGCCTCCGGGGCCTGGGCCGCGCTCCGGTCGCGGTGACGGGTCTCGGGTGGACGACAGCCCGGGCGCCGCGAGGCGCCCGGCCCCCGGCACCGTGGACCGCGTCGACCGCTCTCCGCACCCCGGTCCGCGCGGCGTCCGGCGCACCGTCGGTGGAGTGTCCGGGGCGCCCCACGGGCCCGGGCCGGGAACGGTCACAGCGGCCCTGCGGGCCGGGCGAACCCGCACGTCCGCCTCGGAGCCGAGCCGGAGCGGCATGCGCGCCCGGGGAGCCGGTACGGCGGACGGACCCCGGCGGGCGCGTCCCCGGCATGCCGGGCGGCACGGCCCCGCCTGCCGAGCGGTCGCCGCGTGCACGGCGAAGAGGGCGTCGCAGCCGTGCGACGCGTCGGGACCCTGCTCGCGGCCGGGCCGGACACAGCCCGGATCCGGGAGGTACCGACCTGCACCGTCGATGGCGACGGCCTGCTGGAACCCGGCGCCTCCGGCCCCGCCGGGGGCCGGTGCGAGCGGATCGACGAGGCGATCGCGGAGCCGGATGCCGCCCGCCCCGTCCTCGGAACGATCACCACCGGAGGTCGGCGGCCCGGCCGCCGGCCTCCCGACCGGACACCCCCCACCCGCCTTCCGCGGAGGGCTTGCGCCTCCACTATTCATTGCTACTATATACCAGTAGTCAGCGTTATTAAGTAGCCAAAGGAGGTGCTCCGTGGGCAGGCAGATGACGGAGATGCTCAAGGGCACGCTGGAGGGCATCGTCCTGGCGATCCTGGCCGTGCGGTCCGCGTACGGCTACGAGATCACGGCGTGGCTGCGGGAGCAGGGGTTCTCCGACATCGCGGAGGGCACGGTCTACGCCCTGCTCCTGCGGGTCGAGAAGCGCGGCCTGGTCGACGTGGAGAAGGTCCCGTCGGAGAAGGGGCCGCCGCGCAAGGTGTACTCCCTCAACGCGCAGGGCCGGGAGTACCTCGACGAGTTCTGGAACACGTGGGGCTTCCTCTCGCAGCGGCTGGAGCAGCTCCGCGAGGAAAGCGGCTGAGGAAAAGGAGAGGATCCGATGACATCGTTCATCGAGAAGATCGTCGGCGACTTCGGTGACAAGCGCCGTTGGCGGGAGCACAGGGCGCGCGTCAAGGCGCTCCCCGCGCCCTACCGCACGACGGTCGAGGCGCTGGAGCGCTACCTGACGTACTTCGGCTCGATCGTGAGGGGCGACGTCCTCATGTCGATGCTGGAGGAGCTCGGCGACCTGTTCGAGCAGGCCGCGGCGGACGGGACACCGGTCCGCGATGTCGTCGGGGAGGACCCGGTGGAGTTCGCGGAGGTGTTCCTCGCCAACTACTCGGACGGCCAGTGGATCAGGAAGGAGCGCGACCGACTGGTCGAGGCCGTCGCGCGCGCCGAGGAAGAGGAGGACCACTCATGACGGCGCGGACGACCGCCGCTCCGGCGATCCGCGTACGCGGCCTGGAGAAGTCCTACAAGGACCTGCACGTGCTGCGGGGCGTGGACTTCGACGTGGCCGGGGGCGGCGTCTTCGCCCTGCTCGGCTCCAACGGGGCAGGCAAGACCACGGTGGTGAGGATCCTGTCCACCCTGCTCAGGCCCGACGCCGGCACGGCCGGGGTCAACGGCTTCGACGTCACCGAACAGCCCGCGAAGGTGCGGGACTCCATCAGCCTCACCGGGCAGTTCGCGGCCGTGGACGAGATCCTCACCGGCCGGGAGAACCTGGTGCTCGTCGCCAGGCTGCGCCACCTCGAGGACCCGGGCGCGGTCGCCGACCGCCTGCTCGCCCGCTTCTCGCTCACCGACGCGGGCGGGCGGAGGGTGTCGACGTACTCCGGCGGCATGCGCCGCCGCCTGGACATCGCGATGAGCCTGATCGGCGACCCGCCGATCATCTTCCTCGACGAGCCCACCACCGGCCTGGACCCCCAGGCGCGCATCGAGGTGTGGCAGACCGTCAGGGAACTCGCGGACAACGGCACCACCGTGCTGCTCACCACCCAGTACCTCGACGAGGCCGAGCAGCTGGCCGACCGGATCGCGATCCTGCACCGGGGCCGCATCATCGTCGACGGCACCCTCGAAGAGCTCAGGGGGCTGCTGCCCCCGGCGACCGTCGAGTACGTGGAGAAGCAGCCCTCCCTCGAAGACGTCTTCCTCGCCCTGGTCGGCGACGGCGGCAAGGAAAGCCCATGAACGCGTACTTCCTCAGTGACACCACCACCCTGCTGGGACGGTCCCTGCGCCACATCTCGCGCAGCCCGGACACCATCGTCACGACGGCCGTGATGCCGATCGCCATGATGCTGATGTTCGTCTACGTCTTCGGCGGCGCGATCGACACCGGGTCGGACTCCTATGTGAACTACATGCTGCCCGGCATCCTGCTCATCACGGTGGCCTCGGGCATCGCCTACACCGCGTTCCGGCTCTTCCAGGACATGCAGGGCGGGATCTTCGAGCGGTTCCAGTCCATGCCCATCGCGCGGTCGGGTGTGCTGTGGGCGCACGTGCTGACCTCGCTGGTCGCCAACGCGATCTCGCTCGCGGTCGTGACGGGCGTCGCGCTCCTCATGGGTTTCCGGACCGGAGCGGGGGTGACGGCCTGGCTCTCGGTCATCGGCATCCTGTTCCTGTTCATCCTGGCGCTGACCTGGATCGCGGTGATCCCGGGGCTGTCCGCCAAGACCGTGGACGGCGCGAGCGCGTTCTCCTTCCCGCTCATCTTCCTGCCGTTCCTCAGCTCGGCGTTCGTGCCCACCGAGACGATGCCCGGCCCGGTCCGGTGGTTCGCCGAGAACCAGCCGGTGACCTCCATCGTGAACACGATCCGCGCCCTGTTCGCCGAGCAGCCGGTCGGCAACGACATCTGGGCGGCGCTGGCCTGGTGCATCGGCATCCTCGTCGTGGCCTACGCCTTCGCCATGAACACCTACCGCCGCAAGATCTCCTGAGAACCCCGGAGCCCCCGGCGGAGCCGCACCGCGGGTCCAGCCCGCACACGATGCGGGAGGACCCCGCGCAAGCATTCCGATACAGATGGCCCCGCCCCAGGGGGTCACCTCGGGGGGATCGGGGGGCCTCCCCCCGGCAGACACGACCAAGACGACCCCGCGAGCGCGTCCAACACGCGAGCAGAGCCCACCGCGGGTCCAGCCCGCACACGATGCGGGAGGACCCCGCGCAAGCATTCCGATACAGATGGCCCCGCCCCAGGGGGTCACCTCGGGGGGATCGGGGGGTCTCCCCCCGGCAGGCACAACGAAGACGACCCTGCGAGGCGGCCGAAGGCCCCCGAGCAGGGTCGTCTCAGAGTCGAGTGGAGCTATGGGGATTCGAACCCCAGACCTCCTCCATGCCATGGAGGCGCGCTACCAACTGCGCCATAGCCCCTTGTGGGAGTCGGACCTCGCACCCTTCGGTGCGCTGCCGACTCCCACACCATAGCGGAATCCCGTCCGAACGTCGAAACGGATTACGCGTCGTCGCTGAGCACCACCGGTTCGGGCAGGCTGGCGGCGTTGTGCTCCATGAGCCTCCAGTGGTCCCTGCGCGGCTGGAGCACCGACCAGCAGCAGTTGCTGAGCGGCCCGAGGATCTCGCGCTGCTCGTCGGGGATCCCCAGCATGCGGGAGATCCCCACGCGCAGTGCCGCGCCGTGGCTGACCACGACGAGGAGTCCGCCCTCGGGGGTCCGGGACAGCGCCCGCTGGACGGCGGCGTCCATGCGGTCGCCCACGTCCCCGATCGGCTCCCCGTCGGGGATGTCCATGCGCGGGTGCCGGTCGGGCCAGCGCTCCGCCAGCTCCTTGCCGGTGAACCCCTCCCAGGACCCGCCGAACCGCTCGCGCAGCCCCTTGTCGTACTCGACGGGCAGCTCCGCGGCCCGGCTGAGGTAGCCGGCCGTGTCGGCGGCCCGTTTGAGGTCGGAGGCCACGATCAGGTCGGGCTTCAGGGTGGCGAGCAGCCGCCCCGCCCGTTCGGCCTGGGCGTGTCCGACCCTGTCGAGCTCGATGTCGGTCTGCCCCTGGAAGCGGTTCTCCACGTTCCACGCGGTACGGCCGTGCCGCCAGAACAGCACGCGACGGGTGTCGGTCACCTTGGTGCGTCTCTCCACTCGGGGATGTGTCGGAGGACCGGCCCACCCCGTCGCCGGGGCGGCGGTCCGGTCACTGCTCGTCGAGCGGGGTGCGCTCGGCGCCGCGGGCGCTCTCGGGCAGTTCGATGGTCGGGCAGTCCTTCCACAGGCGCTCGAGCCCGTAGTAGCCGCGCTCCTCCTCGTGCTGGATGTGCACGACGATGTCGGCGTAGTCCAGCAGCACCCAGCGCCCGTCGCGCTCGCCCTCGCGGCGGACCGGCTTGACGCCGGACTTGAGGCGCAGCTGGTCCTCGATCTCGTCGACGATCGCGCGGACCTGGCGGTCGTTGGGCGCCGAGCAGAGCACGAAGGCCTCGGTGATGACGAGCTGCTCGCTGACGTCGTAGGCGATGATCTCCTGGGCGAGCTTGTCGGAGGCGGCCTCTGCGGCGACCTTGACCATTTCCAGCGCCCTGTCGGTGGCTGTCACGTTGTGCTTGCTGCCTTTCAGCGGTCTTGGTAGAGCCCGGTCTTGTTGATGTAGCGGACGATGCCGTCCGGGACCAGGTACCAGATGGGTTCGCCCTTGCGCACGCGTTCGCGGCACTCGGTCGAGGAGATGGCCAGCGCCGGGACCTCCACCAGGGAGACCTTCCCCGCGGGGAGCCCGGTGTCGCTGAGCCGGTGACCGGGACGGTTACAGCCTACGAAATGCGCGAGCTCGAAAAGTTCATCCGCGTTCTGCCATCCCAGGATGGCGCCCAGCGCGTCGGCCCCCGTGATGAAGAACAGTTCCACGTCGGGGCCGTAGGAGGCCCGCATCTGGCGCAGCGTGTCGATCGTGTAGGTCGGCCCGTCGCGGTCGATCTCTATGCGGTCCACCCGGAACTGCGGGTTCTCCGCGGTGGCGATGACCGTCATGAGGTAGCGGTCCTCCGGCGGGGTGACCTTCTGCGGGTCCTTCTGCCAGGGCCGCCCGGTGGGGACGAACACCACCTCGTCCAGCTCGAAGAGGTGGGCGACCTCACTGGCGGCGACGAGGTGGCCGTGGTGGATGGGGTCGAAGGTGCCGCCCATGATGCCGATGCGGGGAGGCCGGCCCGCTCCTGCGGGCCCCTGTCCCCTGTTGTCCTCGTGCACCACTCGACTGCTCCGTTCCTCGGTCCGGTGTGCCGGAATCGGCCAACCGAGATTAGCCGACACCGCTGGAGAACACCGCACCTTATATCCCTGTTCTCCCGATCCGCCGGTGCACACGGACAACGATCGCGGGCCCTGCTTCCTTCCCCGCCGGCGGGAGGCGTCCGGCCCTGAGACGCGCCCGGGTTCCCCCTGACCTTCCCCCGATTCCGGTTCCGCCCCCGTCCGGTCCCCGGCGGCCCCTTCCCCGCCGCCACCTCGGGTTCCGCCGCCACCCGGAGAAACGCGTCATATCTCGTTGCCCCGAAAGCGTGGCCAAGCGCGATCCCGACGCATAGCATGCCGGTATGTCCAACTCACCAGATCGCGTCCGTGTCCGGCTCTCCGACATCTCGCCCCGCGCCTACGAGCACCCAGCCGACCGCGGCGCCCTGGTCGCGTTGCGGTCCCTGCGCGGCTTCGACGAGGTCTTCAAGCGCCTCTCCGGCCTCTTCAACGAGCGCGCCCTGCGCCTGATGTTCCTGTCCAGCGCGGTCCGCGTCGGCCCCACCCAGTTCCCGCACGTGTACGACTACGTGCGCGACGCCGCCTACGTCCTGGACCTGGACGAGGTCCCGGAGCTGTACATCCAGATGAACCCCCGGCCCAACGCCATGGCGATCGGCAGCCAGAAGCCCTTCATCGTCATGACCACGGGCCTGTTCGACCTGCTGGAGGCCGACGAGCAGCGGTTCGTCATCGGCCACGAGGTGGGCCACATCCTCAGCGGCCACGCCGTGTACCGCACCATGCTGCTGGCCCTGATCCGGCTGGCCACCCGGGTGGCGTGGGTGCCGCTGGGCTACATCGGCCTCCAGGCCATCGTGGCCGCCCTGGAGGAGTGGTACCGCAAGTCCGAGCTGTCCTGCGACCGCGCGGGCATCCTCGCGGCCCAGGACCCCGAAGCCGGCAAGCGCGCGCTGATGAAGCTGGCGGGCGGCTCGCGCCTGGCGGAGATGAACCCCGACGCGTTCCTGGAGCAGGCCCGCGAGTACGAGCGGGGCGGCGACGCCCGCGACGGGCTCCTCAAGCTGCTCAGCCTGGTCGGCCAGACCCACCCGTTCGCGGTGGTGCGGCTGGCCGAGCTGGACCGCTGGGTGGAGGACGGCTCCTACCGGCGCATCCTCGACGGCGACTACCCGCGCCGCTCCACCGACAAGGACGCCCGGGTCGGCGAGGAGGCGCGCAACGCCGCCAAGTCGTACAAGGAGGCCTGGGAGCGCACCGGCGACCCGCTGCTGGGGACCCTGCGCGACGTCGCGGGCAGCGCGGCCAGCGCGGGCGGGAAGATCTTCGACACGGTGGCCGACCGCTGGCGCAACGGCTCCTCGCGCGGCGAGCAGGGCCAGAGCACGAACAACTAGGTCTGCGCGGACCGGGTGGCGGGGGCGGTCCGGCGGGCCGCCCCTCCCCCGTTCCTGCCGCCCCGGGCTCCGGGCGCTCACCGCTCCAGGTGGGCGCGCACCTCGCTCCATGCCTCGTGTCCCGGGTCGATGACCGCGAAGTGGTCGGCCCCGGCCGGCTCCTGGTACTCCACCCGGTCGCCCGCCGCACGGGCCGCCGCCACGTAGTCGCGGCTGTGCGCGACCGGGACACGCTGGTCGGCACCGCCGTGCACCACCAGCTGGGGCCGCCCGAGGGGGACCCGGTGCAGCGGAGAGGACTCCTCGTACACCTCCGCCCCGGGGTCCGGCCCCAGGAAGGGCTCGACCGCGCCCTCGCCGAGCCCGGCCCGGGCGCAGCGCTCCAGGTCGGTGATGGGCGCCAGGGCGACCACCTCGGTGACCGGGGTGTCCGGGTCCAGGGCGTTGAGCAGGGCCAGGTGTCCGCCCGCGGAGTGGCCGACGCCCACCACCCGGGAGGCGTCGTAGCGCTCCGGCGCGGCCCGCAGGGCGCGGCCGATCCACCGCAGGGCGGCGTTCACGTCGTCGGAGGTCCGCGGCCAGCCGCCGCCGTCGCGCCCCGTGCGCCGGTACTCGACGTTCCACACCGCCCACCCCGCCGCGCTGAGGTCGCGGGCGATCGGGTCCATGAGCGAGGCGTCGTGCAGGTCGCGCCACCAGCCGCCGTGCAGCAGCACGGCCACCGGCGCGGGACCGCCCGCTCCCCCGCCGCTCCCGCCCGCCGGATCCCAGCGGTGGACGATGCCGCTGGGGTGGTCGCCGTAGGGCTCGGTGGTGGGCATGGGCTCTCTCTTCCTGCGGCTGCGCGGTCGCCCCGCACCGTAGCAGCCCGCGGGTCCGTGCCGGTGCCGCCCCGCCGTTCGCCGCCTGCCGGCGGCGAACGGGAATCGGCGCCGTCGGCGGGGTGCCGGCGGCGCCGATGTGCGCGGTGCGGTGGTGCGGTCCGGTGCTCCTAGAAGGCCGGGCCGGCGGCCATGGCCTCGTCGACGGTCTCGGCGCGGGCGGCCTCGACCTCCTCGACCAGGTCGCCCTCGTGCGCCTCGAACTCCTCCACCACGGCGGTGCTGAAGGAGCGCAGCGCCACCTCCTGGGTGAGGATGTCGCCGCGGACGCGGTTGTTGTCGCCGATCTGGGCGGTCGGGGTGTTGCCCGACGCGACCAGGTCGCCACCGATGATGTTGTTGTCGATGTAGGCGCCGCCGGAGATGCCGGTGACGGTCAGCTTGCCGTCGATGTAGTTGACCGACGAGCAGAAGCCCGCCTGGGCGCCCGCGCCCACGGCGACCGGGCCCGCGCCGTCGGTGTAGGACGCCGCGCCGATGACCTCGCTGTCGCAGAGGATGCCGCCGGAGGCGGCCCCGGTGACGGTGAGCGCGCCGCGCACGACGGAGTCGTAGATGTCGACGTACTCGACGCCGGTGCCCTTGACGGCACCGCCGATCCGGGAGCCCTCGACGTAGACGGCGCCGGTCTCGGCGTTGATGTTCTTGACGGAGGAGTCGACGACGAACGCGAACCCGTCGTTGGCGGCCCCCTCGACCGGGACGGCGCGCAGGGCGTCGGCGGCGGTGCTCTCCTCCAGGTAGGTGCCGTAGGAGCCGCGGTTGACGACGCGGCCGCCGACGGAGGTGTCGGAGGCGTCGAAGTAGGCGTCCTGCTGCACGGTGACCGTGCCCTGGATCTCACCGCCCAGGATGTGCAGGTTGCCGCCCTTGCGGACGGTGACGTCGCCCTGGATGACGGTGCCGTCCAGGAAGCAGCTCTTGCCGGCGGGGACCGCCAGGTCGGTGGGCAGCGTGATGGCGCCGCCGTGGCCCGAGCAGAGCGTGACCAGGTCCGCCTGGGCGGGGGCGGCCATGAGCGTGATACCGCCGACGGCCAGGGCGGCCGTGGCGGCGGCTGCGACCGAGCTCCGGATCTTCATACGGGGGGTTCCTTTCAGCGTGGCCGGGGTGGGGGACGCTCCCGTGGCACGAGCGGGGAAGAGCGCCGGAAGAGACCCCAGCGAAAGTACCGAGCCCTGGGCGCTTTGGGAATACGTGCTGAGCGAAGATTCTCTTCTGTCCAGGTTTCCACCGGGAAAACGGACCAGGTGGCAAGGGGGCCCCTGCACCGCCTCCGAGGCGTACCGGCAGGTGGGAGAGACGGCGGGGGCCGCCGCGGACACCGGTCCGCGACGGCCCCCGGCCGAAGGTGTCTCACTTCACATGGCCGTCACCGGTCACGATGTACTTGGTGGAGGTCATCTCGGTCAGGCCCATGGGACCGCGGGCGTGCAGTTTCTGGGTGGAGATGCCGATCTCCGCACCGAATCCGAACTCGCCGCCGTCGGTGAAGCGGGTCGAGGCGTTGACCATCACCGCGGCCGCGTCCACCCGGGAGACGAAGTAGCGGGAGGTCCTGAGCGAGTCGGTGACGATGGCCTCGGTGTGCTTGGTCGAGTAGCGGCGGATGTGCGCCAGCGCGTCGTCGACGGTGGGCACGACCCGGACCGCCAGGTCCAGGGAGAGGTACTCGGTGGCCCAGTCCTCCTCGGTGGCCTCGACCACGGTGGCGGGCGAGGCGTGGGCGGCGGCGATCTCGCGCACCCGGGCGTCGCCGTGCACCGTCACGCCGGCGTCGGCCAGCTCGGCCAGCACGCGCGGCAGGAACGCCTCGGCGACGGCCTCGTGCACCAGCAGGGTCTCGGTGGAGTTGCACACCGAGCAGCGCTGGGCCTTGGCGTTGACGGTGATGGCCACCGCCTTGTCGAGGTCGGCCTCGGCGTCCACGTACACGTGGCACAGGCCCTCCCCGGTCTCGATGACCGGGACGGTGGAGTCGCGGACCACGGCCTGGATGAGGGAGCCGCCGCCGCGCGGGATGAGGACGTCGACCAGGCCGCGGGCGCGCATCAGCGCCAGCGAGGACTCGCGGGTGCGGCCGGGCACCAGCTGCACGGCGTCCACCGGGACGCCGGTGCCCGCCAGGGCGTCGCGGATGACGGCGACGATGGCGGTGTTGGAGTCGTAGGCGGAGGAGGAGCCGCGCAGCAGGGCGGCGTTGCCGCTCTTGAGGCACAGCGCGGCGGCGTCCACCGTGACGTTGGGGCGGCCCTCGTAGATGATGCCCACCACGCCCAGCGGCACCCGGATCTGGCGCAGGTCCAGGCCGTTGGGGAGCACCCCGCCGCGCACGGACTCGCCCACCGGGTCGGGGAGCTCGACGATCTCGCGGACGGCGTCGGCGATGGCCTCGATGCGCTGCGGGGTCAGCGTGAGGCGGTCGATCATGGCCTCGGAGGTGCCGTCCTCACGGGCCCGGGCCACGTCCTGGGCGTTGGCGGCCGTGATCTCGTCGGCCCGCTTGACCAGGGCCTCGGCGATCGCCTCCAGGGCGGCGTCCTTGACCGCCCGGCTGAGCGGGGCAAGGTCGGCCGCCGCGTCCCCCGCACGTTCGGCTACCGCGCGGACCTCGCGCTCGATGTCACTCATGGCGTTACTCTCTCGGATTCGGGAGGGCCACCCGCGCGCCCGGGGGCCTGCCGCGTCGCAGGGGCCGGACCGGGGTGGTCGCCCCAGCCTATCCGCCCGGCCCCTCCGCCGCCCGGCCCTCTCCCCGCCCGCCCGCGTCCACGGGTCGGGACGGTGCCCGGACCGGAGCGGGAGCCGCACCGGCCGGTCCCCGCCGCCGCGCCCGGGTCCGGGCGCGGCGGCCGGGCTCAGCGCCAGCCGTAGCGGCTGCGCAGGACGTCGGCGACCAGCCAGAAGGTCCTCTCGTCCATGACGGCGGCCTCGCGCCGGATGTCGTCCTCGTCGAACTCGAAGAGGCGGTCCATCCGCAGGTAGGAGTCGCGGCCCTCGCGGTCCCAGGGGCCGGAGCCGATGGGCAGCCAGTCCTGGCGCTCCCACTGCTCGGGGCGCTGCGAGGACAGCATCAGCCCGTGCAGGCGCCTGCCCTTGCGGCCCACGACCAGCAGCGGCCGGTCCTTGCCCTGGGAGGGGTCCTCCTCGAAGGGGACCCAGGTCCAGGCGATCTCGCCCGCGTCGGCCAGGCCGTCCCGCTCGGGGGCGTAAACGAGTTCGGTGGCGTTCTGGGAGGTGGGGATCTCCCGCACCTCGCCGCGCTGGGGATGGTCGCCGCCGGTCCGCATCATCCGTTCGCTCATTCCCGCATGATAGAGGCCCGGGCGGGCCCCCGCGGCCGTGCGCGGGACCGGCCCCGGAGACACCGAACGGTGTTCACTAGGATCGGTGCACGGCACGCCCCCGGCGGGGCGTCCACCGACGGGCCCGACCTGGCGCACCGGGCTCCCGTCGTCCGACAGCCGACCTATGGAACACGGAGCCGGACATGACCACCTCCTCCACCCCCCGCACCGTCCTGGTGACCGGCGGCGCCTCCGGGCTGGGCGCCGCGCTCGTCGCGGAGTTCAGCGCCCGGGGCGACCGCGTCCTGGCCACCGACCTGGCCGGGGAGGCGCCCGCGGGCCTGCCCGCCGGGGCCCGCTACCTGCGGCTGGACGTCACCTCCGACGAGGACTGGGCGAACGCCCTGGCCTGGGTCGAGGAGAACTGGGGCGGCCTGGACCTCCTCGTGAACAACGCCGGGGTCGCCGCGGGAGGCCGCATCGACGTCCTGGGCATGGACGACTGGCGCTGGATCACCGAGATCAACCTGTTCGGCGTGGTGCGGGGCTGCCGCACCTTCACCCCGCTGTTCAAGCGCCAGGGCTCGGGCCACATCGTCAACACCGCCTCCGCCGCCGGGCTCGTCCACCCGCCCGCGATGAGCTCCTACAACGCCACCAAGGCCGCCGTGGTCGCGCTCAGCGAGACCCTGCTCCACGAGCTCCACCCGTTCGGGGTGCGGGTGTCGGTGGTGTGCCCCTCGTTCTTCCGGACCAACCTGGCGTCGTCGCTGCGCGGCAGCGACCCCGAGGTGGAGAGGAGCGCCGTCAAGCTCATCAACGGGTCGCACCTGGGCGCCGGGGACATCGCCGTCCGCGTCGTGCGGGCCGTGGACCGGGGCACCCACCTGATCCTGCCCGACGCGCAGGCGAGGGGCGGGTTCTGGGCCAAGCGCCTGGCGCGCCCGCTGTACGACCGGACCATGCGGGCCGTTGCCGGGCAGATGCTCAAGCGCGTCGGCGGCTCCGCCGCGAAGGAGCGGGCGTGAGCAGGGGGACCGTCGTCATCACCGGGGCCAGCGCCGGACTGGGGGCCGAGATGGCCCGGCAGTTCGCGGCGCTCGGCTACGACCTGGGCCTGTGCGCCCGGCGTACCGACCGCCTGGAGGGGCTGCGCGAGGAGATCGCCTCCGCCCACCCCGGCCGGCGCGTGGTGCTCAGGGCCCTGGACGTCACCGACGACGAGGCCGTCTTCCGGGTCCTCGGCGAGTTCGCCGCGGAGCTGGGCTCCGTGGACCGGGTGGTGGTCAACGCCGGACTGGGCAAGGGCGCCGCACTGGGCACCGGCAGGTTCGACGCCAACCGGCAGACCGCCATGACCAACTTCGTGGGGGCGCTGGCCCAGGTGGAGGCGGCCCTGGAGATCTTCCGGGCGCAGGGCCGCGGGCACCTGGTGGTGATCTCCTCCATGTCGGCGCTGCGCGGTATGCGCCGGTCCATGACGGTCTACGCCGCCACCAAGGCGGGTGTCTCCGCGCTCGCCGAGGGGGTGCGCGCCGAGAACATCCCCGGCGTGGACGTGTCGGTGGTCCACCCCGGCTACATCAGGTCGGAGATGAACGAGAAGGTGGAGCAGAGGACGAGGTTCATGGTCGACACCGCGACCGGCGTGCGCGCCATGGTCGCGGCCATCGAGAAGCGCCGGGCCAAGGCGTACGTCCCGGCCTGGCCGTGGGTCCCGATCGGCTTCCTCATGAAGCGGCTGCCGCTGTCGGTGGTGCGGCGCCTCGCCTGAGGCCCCGCGGCGCCCGCCTCCGGGCGCCGCGGGGCGCGTTCACAGGTCCCGGACGGTCCGCAGGATCCGGGCGCGCGCCCGTCCCCCCTCGGGGACCGGGACCAGGGGGTAGATGTGGAAGGCCCCCTCCTCCTCGCTGAGGCGGACGGTGCCCCCGACCTCGGCCACCAGGTCCCGCAGGCGCCGGGTGTCCGGCAGCAGCACGTCGCGCGTGCCGATGTAGAGGTCCATGGGCGGCAGGGTCGCCAGTTCCCCGTACACCGGGCTCAGCCGGGGAAGGGCCAGGTCGTCCCCTCCCGACCAGGACTTCGCCGCCTCCAGCATCCCCACGGGGCTCAGCCAGGGGTCGCGCTCGTCCACCTCGGCGATCTCGGGGTTGGACATGGTCAGGTCGGCCCACGGGGACACCAGGATCAGCCGGGCCGGTTCCGGCAGCCCCGCGCCGGGCAGCGTCTGGGCCAGGGCCAGGGCGAGCCCGCCGCCGGCGGAGTCGCCCGCGAACGCGATACGCCCGGGGTCGACGTCGGCCGACAGCTCCCGGTAGACCTCCGTCAGGAACGGGAAGGCCTCCCGGTAGGTGTGCTCGGGTGCCAGCCCGTACAGCGGCACCTCCACCCGGCAGCCGGTGTCGGCCATCCGGGAGATGAGCACCCAGTGCCACGCCGAGATCTCGCTGACGTAGGTCCCGCCGTGCACGTACAGCACGGCCCTGTCCGGGGCCGCTTCCTCCGCGGGGAGCACGGTGTAGACGGGGAAACCCGCGACCGTCCTCAGGCTGATCCGGTGCCGCTGGGTGACCAGGTACGGCGGCGCGGGGTCGTCCTTGGGCTCGTACAGCCACTCCCGGGCGCTCTCCACCGACTCCATGGGGCGCTTGCGTGCCACACGCAGCCCCAGCGACAGCAGCCGCGCCATCAAGCTCGGCATGGGGCACTCCTTCTCCGGGGGGGCGGGAGACCCGCCCCTTCCATGTCCCTGTGACCGGATTCTCTCCCGGGCCGGGGACATCCGCGGGCACCCGGGCCGTGTCGCCGCGGCCCGCTCGCGGTGCGGGAGCCGCGTCCCCCCGCCCCGGCCGCCCGCGGGGTTCCCGCGGGCGGCGTTCACGCGGCGGGTGTCAGAGGACCACGAGGTCGTCGCGGTGGACCAGCTCGCGCTCGTAGGAGGGGCCCAGCTCCCGCGCCAGCCAGCGGGTGGAGCGACCCATGAGGTCGGGCACCTCGGCGGAGTCGTAGTTGACCAGGCCCCGGGCCACCACCGTGCCCTGCTCGTCGCGCAGGTCCACGGGGTCCCCGGCACTGAACTCGCCGAACACGTCCACCACCCCGGCGGGCAGCAGCGACGCCTTGTCCCCGACCACGGCGGACACCGCGCCCGGGTCCAGGACCAGGCTGCCGCGCCCCGAGGTGGCATGCGCCAGCCACAGCTGGCGGGCCGAGGGGCGCCGCCCGGAGGCGGCGGCGAAGAGCGTGCCCACCCCCTCCCCCGCCAGCGCGGCGCGGGCGTTGGCGGCGGAGGTGAGCAGGGTGTTCACACCCGCCTCGGTCGCGATGCGCGCCGAGTCGACCTTGGTGACCATGCCACCGGTGCCCACGCCCCGCCTGCCCGTGGAGCCGACGTCGATGCCCTCCAGGTCCTCGGGCCCGGAGACCAGGCCCACCACCCGGGAGGCGGGGTCGGCCGGGTCGCCGTCGTAGAGGGCGTCCACGTCCGACAGCAGGACCAGGGCGTCGGCCCTCATCAGGTGCGCGACAAGGGCCGCCAGCCGGTCGTTGTCGCCGAACCGCAGTTCGTGGGTGGCCACGGTGTCGTTCTCGTTGACGATGGGCAGGGCGCCGATGTCCAGAAGCCGGCGCAGGGTGCGCTGGGCGTTGCGGTGCTGCACCCGCCGCATCAGGTCCTCCACCGTGAGCAGGACCTGGGCGGCGTTGATGCCGTACCCCGCCAGCTCGGCGGTGTAGGCGGCCAGCAGCAGCCCCTGGCCGACGCTGGCGGCGGCCTGCTGGGAGGCCAGGTCGCGGGGGCGGGAGCGCATCCCCAGCGGGGTCATCCCCGCCGCCACCGCACCGGAGGAGACCAGGATGACCTCCTGGCCCAGGGCGCGGCGGGACGCCAGTACCTCGACCAGCTCCCGGATCCGGCCGGAGTCGATGCGGCCGTCGGGGGTCGTCAGCGACGAGGACCCCACCTTGACGACGACCCGGCGGGCGGCGGCGACGGCCGCCCGCCCGCGGGCCTCCCGGGAGGCGGTCTGTTCGAGTTGTTCTGCGCTGTGCACCGTGTGGGGGCTTTCCATCCGGGGGCGCGGTCCGCTCGGCGGAGCCGCGCCCCTCTTGCGTGTTCGGCCGGGCCCGTACGTCCCCGCGCGGTTCAGCCCAGCCGGGCGTCGGTCCCGCGCGGGCCGGACGGGACGGCCTCGGCGTCCAGGGACGGGTCCCAGTCGAAGACCACGGAGTCCTCATCGGTGCCGATGTGGACCTCGGCTCCCTCGGTGGCCCCGGCCTTGGCCAGCTGCTCCTCGATGCCCAGGCGGTTGAGCCGCTCGGCGAGGTAGCCGACGGCCTCGTCGTTGGAGAAGTCGGTCTGGCGCACCCAGCGGGCGGGCTTCTCGCCCCGGACCTGGAAGGCGTTGTTCCCCAGGGGGACGACCTCGAAGGGCACGTCGCCGATCATCCTGGGTCGGATGACGATGCGGGTGGGCTCGGCGGCCGGGGCGGCGTCGCGGGCCGCGGAGACCTGCTCCGCCAGGGCGAAGGACAGCTCGCGCAGTCCCTCGCGGGAGGCCGCGGAGACCTCCAGCACGCGGTGGCCGCGCTCGGTGAGCATGGGCGTGACGAGTTCGGCGAGCTCGCGTGCCTCGGGTACGTCGACCTTGTTGAGGACGACGATGCGCGGGCGGTCGGACAGGTCGACGCCGGTGGCCGTCCCGTAGGCGGTCAGCTCCGCCTCCAGGGCCTCCAGATCGCTGACGGGGTCGCGGCCCGGCTCGTAGGTGGCGCAGTCCAGGACGTGCAGCAGGGTGGAGCAGCGCTCGATGTGGCGAAGGAACTCCAGGCCCAGGCCCTTGCCGTCGCTGGCGCCGGGGATGAGACCGGGCACGTCGGCGATGACGTACTGGGTGGTGCCCGCCTCGACCACACCGAGGTTGGGGACCAGGGTGGTGAACGGGTAGTCGGCGATCTTGGGCCGGGCGGCCGACATGGCGGCGATGAGCGAGGACTTCCCGGCGCTGGGGAAGCCCACCAGGCCGACGTCGGCGATGGTCTTCATCTCCAGGCGGACGTCGAACGCCTCGCCCTCCTCGCCCTTGAGGGCGAAGCCGGGGGCCTTGCGCTTCTTGGAGGCCAGCGCGGCGTTGCCCAGGCCGCCGCTGCCGCCCTGGGCGAGTACCAGGCGGGTGCCGTGGCCGACCAGGTCGGCGATGACCTCGCCGTCCGAGCGGGTGACCACGGTGCCGTCGGGCACGTACAGGACCAGGTCGTCGCCGTTGGCGCCGTTGCGGTGGCCGCCCATGCCCGGGGTGCCGTTCTGGGCGGTGCGGTGCGGGCGGCGCTGGAAGTCCAGCAGGGTGGCGGTCTGGGCGTCGACCTCCAGGACGACGTCGCCGCCCCGGCCTCCGTTGCCGCCGTCGGGTCCGCCCAGGGGCTTGAACTTCTCGCGGTGGACGGAGGCGCAGCCGTGCCCGCCGTTCCCGGCCTTGACGTGCAAGACCGCCTCGTCGACGAAGTCGGGCATGGTTCTCCTCTGTTCACTGCTCCGGCCGCGGGGCGGCCGATGGGAAATGGGTGCGTCACCTGGTGACAACACCAGAGGCGGGCCAGTGTTCCCTGGCCCGCCTCTGCAAGAACAACGTCCGCGCGCGACCTACTCGGCGGCGGCGGGAACGATGTTCACGGCCTTGCGGCCGCGGAAGTTGGCGAACTTGACCTCGCCGGCGACCAGGGCGAACAGCGTGTCGTCGCCGCCGCGGCCCACGTTGGCGCCGGGGTGGAACTTGGTGCCGCGCTGGCGGATGAGGATCTCACCGGCCTGGACGGCCTGGCCGCCGAAGCGCTTGACACCCAGGCGCTTGGCGTTCGAGTCGCGGCCGTTGCGGCTGGACGATGCGCCCTTCTTGTGTGCCATCTCTCAGATCCTCCTACTTCGCCGAGATGCCGGTGACGCGGACCTGGGTGTGCTTCTGGCGGTGACCCTGGCGCTTCTTGTAACCGGTCTTGTTCTTGTACTTCAGGATGTTGATCTTGGGGCCCTTGGTCTCACCGAGAACCTCGGCGGTGACCGTGTAGCCGCTCAGCTTGTCCGTGTCGCTGACGACGTTGCCGTCCTCCACGACGAGGATGGGCTGCCACGTGATGGTGGCGCCGGTCTCGGCAGAGACCTTGTCGATGTTCAGGACGTCATCGACGGACACCTTCTCCTGACGGCCGCCCGCTCGCACGATCGCGTACACCGCGTAACTCTCTTCCTGCTCGCTCAACGAATAATGCTCGGGACCATCCCCGAGACATGTGTTCGGGGTCCGGGTCCGGCCGGATGCCCTCGCGGGCTGGCCGGGAGGACCGCCCCGTGTGGGAACAACGGGGAGTCCTCGTTCCACGATCCACTGTTGCCTGTAGCGGGGCGCGGGGATCTGAGGGAAACAAACCCTGCGTGGAGAGCACTTGGTGTCGGGGCGCGCGATCACTCGGAGCGCGCCGACGCACCGTCCATCAGGTTACCACCGACCCGCCACGGGCCTGCACACGTGCCGCGGTCCGGGCCGGGGTCGCCCCCCGGCCCGGACCGGGCCCACGTCCCGCTCCGGCTCAGCCGGCGTCCACGGCGGTGGTCGAGGCCGCCGCCTTGGTGCGCCGGGTGCGGCGGCGCTTGGGCCGCTCGGCGGCCTCCTCGTCGCCCTCCTCCGGTGCGGTGGTCTCGGTCACGGCCTCCGGCTCGCCGACGGCCTCGGCGGCCGCACGGGCGGTCCGGCGGGTCGCGGTGCGCCGGGTGCGGCGCGGGGCCGGTGCCTCCTCGGCCGGAGCCTCCGGGGCCTCGGCGGCCTCGGGCTCCCCGGCGGCCGGAGCGGCCTCCTGCGGCTCGGTCGCCGACTCCTCGGCCTCGGTCTCGACCGCCTCCTCGGCGGCCTTGCGCGAACGCGAGGTGCGCTTGCGGGTCCGCTTGGGCTCGGCCTTCTCCGCCTCGTCGGCGTCCTCGGCCTTCTTGCCCCTGGCCGCCTTCTTCTCCGGCTTCCCCTCGGCCTCGGCGGCGGGCTCGGCCGCCTCCTCGGCCACCGGGGCCTGCGGCTCGGCGGGCTCGGGCTCGGGCTCCTCGGCGGCGGTGTCCTGCACCTCGGCCTGCTCGGCCTCGCCCTTGCCCTTGTCGCCCTTGCCCTTCTTCTTGCGCCCGTTGCCGCCCGCGCCGCCGCCGGAGCCGCCCTTGCCCTCCACCGGGTCGGTGGACAGGATCAGGCCGCGTCCGCTGCAGTGCTCACAGGTGTGGGAGAAGGCCTCCAGCAGCCCCTGGCCGACCCGCTTGCGGGTCATCTGCACCAGGCCCAGCGAGGTGACCTCGGCCACCTGGTGCTTGGTGCGGTCCCGGGACAGGCACTCGAGCATCCGGCGCAGCACCAGGTCGCGGTTGGACTCCAGGACCATGTCGATGAAGTCGATGACGATGATGCCGCCGATGTCGCGCAGCCGGAGCTGGCGGACGATCTCCTCGGCCGCCTCCAGGTTGTTCTTGGTGACGGTCTCCTCGAGGTTGCCGCCCTGGCCGGTGAACTTTCCGGTGTTGACGTCGACGACCGTCATCGCCTCGGTGCGGTCGATGACGAGCGAGCCGCCGCTGGGCAGCCAGACCTTGCGCTCCAGCGCCTTGTTGATCTGCTCGTCGATCCGGTAGGCGGCGAAGACGTCGCGGTCCTCGGTCCAGTGGGAGGCCCGCTCGGCGAGGTTGGGCGCCACGTGCTCGACGTAGTCGTGCACGGTGTCCCAGGCCTCGTCGCCGGAGACCACCAGGCTGGAGAAGTCCTCGTTGAACACGTCCCGCACGACCCGGATGGTCAGGTCCGGCTCGCTGTTGAGCAGGGCGGGGGCGTTGGCCGACTTGGACTTGCGCTTGATGGACTCCCACTGGTTGGCCAGGCGGGAGATGTCGCGCTCCAGCTCCTCCTCGCTCGCGCCCTCGGCGGCGGTGCGGACGATGACGCCCGCGCCGGAGGGCATGACCTTCTTGAGGATCTGCTTGAGGCGGGCGCGCTCCTTGTCGGGGAGCTTGCGGCTGATGCCGGTCATCGAGCCGCCGGGCACGTACACGAGGTAGCGGCCGGGCAGGCTGATCTGGCTGGTCAGGCGGGCGCCCTTGTGGCCGACAGGGTCCTTGGTGACCTGCACCAGGACCGACTGGCCGGACTTGAGCACCGACTCGATGCGCTTGGGCTGACCGTCCAGGCCGAAGGAGTCCCAGTTGACCTCGCCCGCGTACAGGACGGCGTTGCGGCCCTTGCCGATGTCGACGAACGCGGCCTCCATCGACGGCAGCACGTTCTGCACCCGGCCCAGGTACACGTTGCCCACGTAGGAGCGGTGGGTGGCGCGGTCGACGTAGTGCTCGACGAGGATGTCGTCCTCGAGGACGGCGATCTGGGTGCGGTCGCCGGTGCGGCGGATGACCAGGTCGCGCTTGACCGCCTCGCGGCGGGCCAGGAACTCCGACTCGGTGACGATCGGGGCGCGGCGGCGGCCCTGCTCGCGGCCCTCTCGGCGGCGCTGCTTCTTGGCCTCCAGGCGGGTGGACCCGCGCACGGCCTGGACCTCGTCCGAGATGGGCCGGTCCGGGCGCGGCTCGCGGACGCGGACCACGGTGTTGGGCGGGTCGTCGGAGGTGGTGTCGCTCCCCCCGCCGCCGGAGCGGCGGCGACGGCGGCGACGCCGGCGGCTGCCCGCGCGGTCGTCCTCCTCGGCGCCCTCGGAGGCGTCCTCGGTGTCGGCCCTGTCCTCGGCCTCATCGGACTCGTCGGCGGACTCGGCGTCGTCGGCCTCGTCACCGGTGCGCGAACGGCCCCGGCCCCGGCCGCCGCGGCGGCGACGGCGTCGGCCGGGCCGCTCCTCGGCGGACTCCTCCGCGCCGGTCTCCTCGGCGGACTCCTCCTCGGCTTCGGCGGACTCGTCGTCCTCGTCCTCGACCGGCTCGATCTCGTCCTCGTCCTCGACGACCACGGCGGGGACGGCGGGCGGGGCGGCGACCACGGGGGGCTGGAAGAGCATGGAGGGCGCCTGGAAGACGGCACCGGCCTGGGCGCCGTCCTCCGGTTCCTCCTCGGTCCCGGAGGCGGCGGAGGCCTCGGCTGCGGCGGTGGGCTCGGCGGCGGCCCGCGTGCGCGAACGGCGCGTGCGGGTGCGGGGCTCCGGCTCGGCGGCGGGGGCCTCAGCGGCCACGGCCGGCTCGGAGGACTCCGCGGCGGCCGCGCGGGTGCGGCGCGTGCGGGTCTTCTTCTCGGGCGCGGCGGCCCGGGGCTCGTCGGTCTCCGGCGCGACCTCGGCGGCCCGGGGGGCCGGCTCCGGCGGCCGGTCCTCGACGCGCACCGTGCGTCGCCGCACGGGGGTGGCGGAGGTGACCTTGACCGTGCCGCCCTCACCGGAACCCGCGAGCGTGGTCACGGGCTTGGCCGGGGGGACGAAGACGTCGTCGGGCTCGGGGGGCGGTCCCGCCGCGCGGCGCACGCCCCTGGCCGGTGCGCGTGTGGTCACGCGCACCTCGCCTCCCCCCACGGGGGGCGTCGCCGCCCTCGTTTCGGTTGTTTCAGTTGTACCCACGGTGTCGTCTGCACCGTTGCTGGGCTCGTTGTCGAGCATCCGGGCGGTCTCCCGTCAAAGTCCCCGGGCGCGCCGCGACCCTTCGGTCGGCGGCGCGGCTCACGAGAACTGTCGTCGCTGTGTCAGCGCCGACGGCACCGGGGTGCCGTCGAGGCAAAGTCCTGTGGTGGCGCCCACGTTCCCCGCTTCGGGGCCGCTCATCAGCGCGGTCCCGTCATGGGCGCCGACGGCTGTGGTGCGCTGTCGCCCCGCTCCTGGGCGTCGTCCGCCGTTCCGGAGTCGTTTCGGTCCGCGGCGAGCGGGTCTGCGACCGCACCTGTCGTCTCGTCCAGCGGCCCCTGCGCCAGCCGGGTCATCGTCACCGATGACGGCGGCGCGAGGTCGGCCGCATGGCGGAGGCCGGTCAGCACGTCGTCCGGTCGCACAGCAGGTGTCGTGTGCCGTACGACCATCCGAAGTATGGCATATGTGGTGTCCTGCTCCCTCGGGGCACGCCCGGGTCCACGACACACGTCGATGCCGACCACCGCCGGTCGGGTGTCGAAGCGGCGGCGACCCTTCTTGGTCATCCGCTCCACCTCGACGGTCTCGGCCGCCAGGTAGGCCCCGACGGCGCGTTCCGCCTCGCCGGGTCCGACCCCGCCCAGTTCCACCTGCCACACGGAGGCCTGGAGCCGTTCGGCCAGGCCGGGAACACGGGCCCGGACGACCTCGACGACGTCGATACCGTCCGGCATGGCCGCGTCGATGTCGGCCCCGACCCGGGCGGGCTCCCGTTCCTCGGTGAGGGTGAGTTCGAGGTACTCCGCCTCACTGGCGACCCCGGTGGGGGCCGCTCCGGTGTAGGAGATCTTCGGGTGGGGCGAGAAACCGGCGGAGAAGGCGACCGGTACGTCGGCCCGGCGCAGGGCGCGCTCCAGTGCCCGGGCGATGTCCCGGTGGCTGGCGAACCTCATGCGACCGCGCTTGGCGTAGCGGACGCGGAGCCGTTGTCCGGGTGCGGCGGTGGAGGGTGAAGTGGTGCCCTCGGGTGCGGGGGGCAGCTCAACTCCTTTCCTCATGCCCCGGTGCGGTCGCGGGGCGACCGGTGAGGGGCTGTTCCTCGTCCTGTTCAGCGTACGGTGCGCGGCGGTGCACCTGGACCGGCGAACCGGGGGGCGCTCCGTTGCACGTGCGTCCGCCAGGACCACGCACCCGGTATCTGCCCCGCTGACCTGCGATCGAAAAGTCCCGATCGAACTCCGAGCGGGCCGCCTCGGGGACCGCGCGCACTCTGAACCTGTGTTCACCACCAGAACGCGGGGGTCCGGAAAAAAAATCCGAAGAAAATCCTGAACCCGTGGCAACCCCCCGGAGGGGCCGCGAGTCCTATTACACGTACGGCCCGGCGCGAGCGGGGCGCCGGGCCGTACACCTTCTCCCCCGGGCGCTCCCCTTCACAGGGTCGAGGACCACCGCACAGGCGGCGCCCGGAGCGGGCATCCTACTCCACCACCCTCACGGCCCCTTCGCGCGCCCTCCCCTCCGGCACCGTCCGCCCCTCTTCTTTTCGGCGTCCCCCGGGCCGTGCGCATGACCGGCGGCGCCGCGCTCGAGCCACCCCGTCCGGGACCGATCCGGCCGAACCCGACTCCCTCGCCGGCCGCGTGCACGGCTCCCGCCGTCCGGACCCGCCGGAGGAACCGCGGCGCCGCATGCCCGGCGAGCGCGCCGACCGGTGCCCGGCCCGCACCGCCGGCCCCGGCCCGCCCGCCGCGGGCCGGGGCGGGCCGTCAGACGACGGTGAGGGGGAGCATGGGCCGCCCCTCCGCCGGGGCGTTGATCTGGATCTCGGTGCCCATGCTGGGGCACACCCCGCAGTCGTAGCAGGGGTTCCAGCGGCAGTCGTCGATCTCCAGCGACTCCTCGCCGTGCAGGGAGTCCTGCCAGTCCTGCCACAGCCAGGAGCGGTCCAGTCCCGCGTCCAGGTGGTCCCAGGGCAGCACCTCGTCCTCGTCCCGCTCGCGGGTGGTGTACCAGTCGACGTCCACCGGGTACCCGGCCAGGCCGGTCTCGGCCGCCTTCATCCAGCGCTCGTAGGAGAAGTGCTCGCTCCAGCCGTCGAACCGCCCGCCCGAGCGCCACGCCTCCTCGATGACCCGGCCCACCCGGCGGTCGCCCCGGGAGAGCAGCCCCTCCACGATGGACGGGCGCCCCTCGTGGTAGCGCAGCCCGATGGACTTGCCGTAGGCGCGGTCCGAGCGCAGCCGGTCGCGGAGCTTGCGCAGCCGGGCGTCCACCACCTCGTGCGAGGTCTGGCCCGCCCACTGGAACGGGGTCTGCGGCTTGGGCACGAAACCGCCGATGGACACCGTGCAGCGGATGTCCCGGCGCCCGGTCACCTCCCGGCCGGTGCGGATGACCTCGGTGGCCAGGTCCGCGATGGCCAGCACGTCCTCGTCCTCCTCGGTGGGCAGGCCGCACATGAAGTACAGCTTGACCTGCCGCCACCCCGCCGCGTACGCCGCGGTGACGGTGCGGATGAGGTCCTCCTCCGTGACCATCTTGTTGATGACCCGGCGCATCCGCTCGCTGCCGCCCTCGGGGGCGAAGGTCAGCCCGGAGCGGCGGCCGTTGCGGGTGAGCTCCTCGGCCAGGTCGATGTTGAAGGCGTCCACCCGGGTGGAGGGCAGCGACAGCCCGGTGTTGGTGCCCTCGTAGCCGTCGGCCAGGTCCTTGGCGATGTCCTTGATCTGGCTGTGGTCGGCGCTGGACAGCGACAGCAGGCCCACCTCCTGGAAGCCGGAGTTCTTCACCCCCTCGCGGACCATGGAGGTGACCGTCTCCTTGTTGCGCTCGCGCACCGGCCGGGTGATCATCCCGGCCTGGCAGAACCGGCAGCCGCGGGTGCAGCCGCGGAAGATCTCCACGCTGTAGCGCTCGTGCACCGACTCCGCGGTGGGCACGATCGGCTTCTTCGGGTAGGGCCACCGGTCCAGGTCCATGACGGTGTGCTTGTGCACCGTCTCGGGCACTCCCGCCCGGTTGGGCGTGTACCCGGCGATGCGCCCGTCCCCGTGGTACTCCACGTCGTAGAAGCGCGGTACGTACACCCCGCCGGTGGCGGCCAGCCGGAGCAGCAGGCCGTCGCGGCCGCCCGGCTCCCCCTCGTCCTTGAACTCGCGGACGATCTCGGTGATCGCCAGGGTGATCTCCTCGCCGTCGCCGAGCACCACCGCGTCCAGGAAGTCGGCGACCGGCTCGGGGTTGAACGCCGAGTGCCCCCCGGCCAGCACCACCGGGTGCCCCTCGCGCCGGTCCGCCGCGTGCAGCGGGATGCCGGCCAGGTCCAGCGCGGTGAGCAGGTTGGTGTAGCCCATCTCGCTGGCGAAGCTGACGCCGATGAGGTCGAAGGCGCCCAGCGGCCGGTGGGCGTCCACGGTGAAGTGCGGCACCCCGTGCTCTCGCAGCAGGGCCTCCATGTCCGGCCAGACCGCGTACGCCCGCTCGGCCAGCACCCCCTCGCGCTCGTTGAGGATCTCGTACAGGATCTGCACGCCCTGGTTGGGCACTCCCACCTCGTAGGCGTCGGGGTACATCAGCGCCCAGCGCACCCGGGCGCCGTCCCAGTCCTTGACGACGGAGTTGAGCTCGCCGCCCACGTACTGGATGGGTTTGCCGACCCGGGCCAACAGTGGCTCCAGTCGCGGAAAGAGGCTTTCGACGGTCATGGGTCTGGAGACTTTCGATCGACGGACGGTGACGGACCTTCCCTCTCAGGCTACCGGCGCCGCCACCTCCGCCCCCGGTCTTCCACAGGCCCCTATTCGAATCCCCGGTCCCGGGAGTTCACCCCCAGGACCAGCCCCAGCGCCAGCAGGTTGGCCAGCAGCGCCGTGCCGCCGTAGGAGACGAACGGCAGCGGCAGGCCGGTCACCGGGACGATGCCCAGCCCCATGCCGATGTTGATGAAGGTCTGGAACCCGAACCAGGACGCCACCCCCACGCACAGCAGGCGCGGGTAGGGCTGGTCGCAGCGCAGGGCGACGCGCAGGACCCGCCACAGGATCACCGCGAACAGGCCGACGACCAGGCCGGCTCCGAGGAATCCCAGCTCCTCCCCGGCGACCGTGAAGATGAAGTCGGTGTGCTGCTCGGGCACGAACCGGCCGTGCGTCTGCTCCCCCTGGAACAGCCCGGTCCCGTCGAAGCCGCCCGAACCGACGGCGATGAGCGCCTGGTTGGAGTTGTACCCGGCGCCCTGCGGGTCCGCCGACGGGTCCACCAGGGTCGCGATGCGGTCGAGCTGGTAGGGCTCCAGCATGTCGAACCACCACACGCAGAACCCCGCCGCCACCCCGGCCAGCAGCATCCCGGCGACCCAGAAGACCGGCGCCCCGGACAGGGTCAGCATCCCCAGGAAGATGACCCCCAGCACCAGCGTGGTGCCCAGGTCGGGCTGGAGCATGACCAGGACGAGCGGGAGCGCGAGCGCCAGCAGGCAGAACAGCACGTCCCTGGACATCGGCCGGGTCTCGCCGTCGCGGGGCTCACCCAGCAGGGTGGCCAGGACCAGGATGAGGCCCACCTTGGCCAGCTCGCTGGGCTGGAACTGGAAGCCGCCCACCACGATCCACCCGCGCGAGCCGTTGATGACGGCGCCCAGCGGGGTCAGCACCAGGATCAGGGCGACGACGGTGGCGACGTAGACGATGGGCGCGTACGCGCGGACGGTCCGGTGGTCGACGGAGGCCACGAACAGGCACACCGCCCAGCCCACGGCCAGGTGGGCCAGGTGCTTGCGCAGGTGCTCGGTGGAGTCCAGCGGGTTCCCGCCGTCACCGGGCTGGGTGGCCGACCACACCAGCAGGCAGCCGATCGCGCACAGCGCGGCCACCGCGAGCACCAGGACCCAGTCCAGCCTGCGGGCGGTGCCGACGGCGGTCACCGCGGTCCGGCCCAGGGCGAGCCCGCGCGGGGCGTGTACGGTCATGGGTCACCGGTCCAGAGGGTCGATGGAGCCGTCGGGGCGCACCACGGGCAGGTCCGCGCGGGGCTTGCCCCCGGGCAGGGCGGGCTCGTCGAAGTCGCCGAACCCGTAGATGCCGTCGTAGATCTTCCGGGCGATGGGCGCGGAGGTGGTACCGCCGGTGCCGCCCTGGGAGACGAACACGACGACGGCGAACTGCGGGTCGTCGGCGGGCGCGTAGGAAACGAACCAGGACGACACCTGCCGGTTCTGGCCGTCGGCGCTACCGGTCTTGCCCGCGACGGACACCTTGTCCTGCGGGAAGTCCGCGAAGGCGCCGCGGCCGGTGCCGGACTTGGTGACCTCCTCCAGGGCGTCCTGGAGGTAGCGGATGGTCTCGTCCTTCACCGGGACGCGCCCGGCGACGACCGGCTCGATCTCCTGCACGGTGCTGCCGTCGGCGGAGACCAGCGCCCGGGCCACGCGCGGCTCGTACACGGTGCCGCCGTTGGCGATGGCGGCGTAGGCGCGGACCAGCTGGAGCGGGCTGACGAGCACGTCGCCCTGACCGATCGCGAAGTTGACGGCCTCTCCGGCCCGCCACTGGAACCCCTCGACGCACTGCTCGTAGGCCAGGAGCTTGAGGTAGGAGGCGTGGGACGGGTTGGTCTTGGCGATCTCGGGGTAGCCCTCCTCGCCGCGGCGGCAGTTGACCTCCCGGGTCTCCTCCCAGAAGGTGCGCTTCCACTCGCGGTCGGGGATGCGCCCGCTCGTCTCGTAGGGCAGGTCGATACCGGTCGGGGCCCCGAACCCGTAGCCGCGGGCCATCTCGGCCATGGCCTCCCGGGGTTCGCCCTCGGGTTCGAGGCCTCCGTCCTTGAGCCACAGCTGGTAGCCGAAGTTGTAGAAGATCGTGTTGCAGGAGACGACGATGGCCTTGTGCAGGCTGATGGTGCCGTGGCCGCCGCCGGCGTAGTTCTGGTAGTTCTGCCCGGCGATGTTGACCGAGCCGGGGCAGGCGTAGGTGCTGCGCAGCGAGTAGCCGTTCTCGACGGCGGCCGACAGCGACGACACCTTGAACGTGGAGCCGGGCGGGTACTGGCCCTGGACCGCGCGCGACAGCAGCGGCTCCCCGGCCTCGGCGCTGAGCAGTTCGTCGAACTTCTCCTGGTCGATACCGCCCTGCCAGATGGCGGGGTCGTAGGAGGGGAGGCTGGCCATGGCGACGATGCCGCCGGTGCGCACGTCCATGACGATGGCGGCCCCGGAGTCGGCCCTGTAGCGGGGCCGGGCGCCCTTCATACCCTCGGCCAGCGCGTCCTCGACGATCTTCTGGAGGCCCATGTCCAGGTGGGTGACGATGTGCATCCCGGCCTCGGGGGGCTGGTCGGAGATGACGTCCATGACCTCGCCGTGGTTGTTGACCCCCAGGGTGCGCACCCCCGCGGTGCCGCGCAGCTGGGCGTCGTAGACCGCCTCCAGGCCGTCGCGGCCGACCTGGTCGATACCCGTGAACTGGGTGCGCAGCTCCTCGCGGGCCTCCAGCTCCTCCTGGGTGACGGGCTGCAGGTAGCCGAGGATCTGCCCGGCCCGGGCGCCGTTGGGGTACTCGCGGACGGCCTGGGCCTGGGCGGTGATGCCCGGGAAGTCGTCGGAGCTCTCCATGATCTGGAGGGCGACGGACGGTTCGATGTCCTCGGCGAGGGTGACGGGCTGGTAGGGGGATCCGGGCCAGCAGGGCCGCTCCACCTCGGGCCCGCACAGGCGCATGCGCTGCTGGAGCTCCTCCAGGGGTACGTCGAGGACTCCGGAGAGGTCGGACAGGACCCGCTCGCCGCCGTCGTCCATGCCCACCAGCTCGTGGTAGTCGGCGGACACGACCAGCTCGGTGCGGTTGGCGACCATGGGGCGGCCGCTGGCGTCGAGGATCTGGCCGCGGGTGGCGGGCACGACGAGCCGCTGGTGGTGGTTGGAGACGGCCAGCTCCCGGTAGTGGTCGGCCATCGGGATCTGGAGGTACCACAGGCGCGCGCCGAGGGCGGCGAACAGGACGACGACGAGGATCTGTGAGATGACGATCCCCGTCCGCCCCAGGCGGGGGCCGGGCAGGCTCGGGTCCATCGGAGGTCGGCGCACGGTCACCACCCCTGCGGGGACATCGGCCCCTGGACGGTGGCGAACTCGTGGTCCGAGAGGGCCTCGCGCAGCCACAGCAGGGGCAGGGTCACCAGCGGCGCCGCCAGCAGGGTGAGCGCGGCGCCGGCTCCGACCGCGACGGCGATGTCGGACAGGCCGGTGCGCGGGTCGCCCATGAGCACGCCCAGGCCGGCGTAGGCGAGTCCGACGCCGACCGAGGTGAGCAGGACCGCGCCCAGGGCGAACCAGCGCGAGGTGCGGGTGCCGACCCCTCCGGGGGCTCCGGTGTTGCGGTGGATCAGCGACACCAGGTATCCGGCCAGGCACAGGATCAGGGCGTAGCGGCCGATCGCGTTGTCGGCCGGCGGCAGCACGTCCAGGGCCAGGCCGATGCCGAACCCCCAGGTCGCGGCGGACGCGGGGCCGGTGGTCAGCGCCAGGGCGACGACCGCGGCCAGCGCCAGGTCGGGGCCGGGGCCGCCGTCGGAGAGCGCGCCGAACGGGAGCCGGTTGACGACCACCGCCTGGACGAGCACGACCGCGGCCACCGAGAGCAGGGTCACGGCGGACCTCATGTCTACTTCTCCCTCTCGGGTGCGTCGGGCTTGGGCGGGAGCACGGAGTCCCTGGGGTCCTCGGCCGGACCGGCGACGACGACGCCGACCAGGTCCAGGGACGCGAAGTCGACCGCCGGGGACAGTGCGGCGATGCGGCTGAGCGCGCCCGGAGCGGCCTGCACCTCCTCGACGGTGCCGATGGGCACCCCCGGCACGAACGGCGCCCCCTCGTGCGAGCCGAGGGTGACCAGCCGGTCCCCGGCCTCCACGGGCGCCTCCATGTCGAACAGCTCCAGGGTGAGGTCGGCCTCGGGCCCGCCGGGCACGGTGCCGCCGGTGACGACGCCGATCTTGCGCGTGGACTCCAGGCGGGCGCCGACCGCCGAGGTGACGTCGGTGGCGAGCAGCACGGTGGCGGTGCGCGGGCCGGCGTCGATGACCCGGCCGACCAGCCCCTGGCCGTTGACCACGGTCATGTCGGTGCGGACCCCGGACTCGGTTCCGGCGTCGATGGTGGCGACGTCGGCGTAGCCGCGCGGGGTGGTGCGGGTGACCGCCTGGGCGGGGACGATCTCGTAGCCGCCCATCCCGGACAGGTGCAGGAGGCCGTCGAGCTCCTCGGCGCGGCCCTCGTCGAGGCGGGCGGCGCGCAGCTCCTCCTCCAGCTCGGCGTTGGCGGCCTCGAGCTCGGCGATGCGCTCGGAGGCCCCGGGTGCCCGCCGCACGGTGTCGTAGAGGCCGGTGACCGGCGCGGCGACGTACCCCACTCCCGCGGCGGCGGGCGCGAAGAGCAGTTCGCCGCCCGCTCGGGCCGCCGCGGTGACCGGGTTGTGGCCCGGACGGCCGTCCAGTACCAGCAGGACCACCGACAGGGCGACCAGCACGGCCAGGGTGAGCCGGGACCTCGGGCTGTCGCGCAGCATCAGCGCCGCCGTTCCGGGACGAGGACCTGGTGGAGGCGCTCGTAGTTCTCGACGCAGGTGCCGGAGCCGATGGCGACCGAGTCCAGGGCGTTGTCCGCGACGTGGATGGGCATCCCGGTCTCGTGCAGGAGCCGCTCGTCGAGGCCGCGCAGCAGGGCCCCGCCGCCGGTGACGGCGATGCCGCGGTCCATGATGTCGCCGGACAGCTCGGGCGGGCACTTGTCGAGGCTGGTGCGGACCGCGTCGATGATGGCGGTGACGGGTTCCTCGACGGCCTGGCGGACGTCGGACTCGGACATGACGATGGTCTTGGGCAGGCCGCTGACCAGGTCGCGGCCGCGCACCTCGGCGTGCAGCTCCTCGGCGCCGGTCGGGTAGGCCGAGCCGATGGCGAGCTTGAGCTCCTCGGCGGTGCGCTCCCCGATCATCAGGGAGTACTCCTTCTTGACGAAGGTCATGATGGCCTGGTCCAGCTCGTCGCCGCCGACCCGGATGGACTGGGAGGTGACGATGCCCCCCATGGAGATGACCGCGACCTCGGTGGTGCCGCCGCCGATGTCGACGACCATGTTGCCGGTGGGCTCGTGCACGGGCAGGCCCGCGCCGATGGCGGCGGCCATGGGCTCTTCGATGATGTAGACCCGTCGGGCGCCCGCCTGGTACCCGGCCTCCTTGACGGCGCGGTGCTCCACGGAGGTGATGCCGCTGGGAACCGCGACGATGATGCGGGGCTTGGCGAAGTGCCGGCGGCGGTGGATCTTCTGGATGAAGTAGCGCAGCATCCGCTCGGTGATCTCGAAGTCGGCGATGACGCCGTCCTTGAGCGGGCGGATGGCGGTGATGTTGGTCGGGGTGCGGCCGATCATCTGCTTGGCCTCGATGCCCACGGCGACGATCTTGCCCGTCGAGGTGTTGAGGGCGACGACCGAGGGTTCGTTCAGGACGATGCCGCGACCACGCACGTACACGAGCGTGTTGGCGGTCCCCAGGTCGACGGCCATGTCCCGGCCGAGAAATGCAAGGTTGTTCGGCATGTAACGTCCTCAGTGGCGCCGTGTCGGACGTGGTTGCACGGGGCGACCATACGTAGTCGTTCCGGCACGATAGGTATCCAGTCCCCCGTATCGTAACGGTCGGCACTTACCTGGTTACGCAAACACACCGAATCGTTGTCCTCCGTCCCCGAAGACACGGGAAAGACCTGCGGCGCCGCCGTGAACAGGTGCGGATCGCATCGGAGGGGGTCTCGCGGAGAGCACAGCGTAACCGCGGACCCGCCGCCGTGTACGGGGTTCGGCGCGATTCCCCCGGAACGGCGCGAAGGGCCGCCCCCCACGGGGGCGGCCCTTCGGCACGGGTCCTCGCGACCGGGCTCAGCCCAGGTCGGGGAAGAACAGCTTGATCTCGCGCTCGGCGGAGTAGGTGGAGTCCGAGCCGTGCACGATGTTCTGCTGCACCTCCAGGGCGAAGTCGCCGCGGATGGTGCCCGGGGCGGCGGTGACCGGGTCGGTCGCACCGGCCAGGGCCCGGAAGGCCTCGACGGCGCGCTCGCCCTCGACCACCATGGCCACCAGCGGGCCGCCGGTGATGAACTCCACCAGGGAGCCGAAGAACGGCCGCTCGGCGTGCTCCTCGTAGTGGGTCCTGGCGGTCTCGGCGTCGAGCGTGCGCAGCTCCATCGCGACGATCTTCAGGCCCTTGCGCTCGATGCGCGAGATGACCTCGCCGACGATGTTGCGGCGGACGCCGTCCGGCTTGATGAGAACGAGAGTGCGTTCCACGTGCGATTCAACTCCTCACTGGCACTCCGCGTGGCGCGCGGGGGCACGACGCCCACGGCGTCTGTGCACGCGGAAACGTGCGTCACACTATCGCGTTCAGGAGTCCGACGACGCACCGACGGCCGCTTCGCCCTCCCTGGCGGCCTCGGCCTCGGCCCGTGCCCGGTGGGCGGCCTTCATCTCGTCGGTCCGCCGGCCCAGGATCACACCGGCCACCCACAGGGACACGAAGACCACGGCGACCAGCATGCCCCCCGGGAGCATGAACGAGGTGAACAGGAACGCGGCCTGGAGCAGCCAGGCGGCGTAGTGGGCCCAGCGGTACTTCTGGAGGCCGGCCAGTACCAGGGCCGCGACGGCCATGGCGCCCCACAGGCTCCCGGCCAGGACGGGGTCCATACCCGCCAGGGCCACGGCCACGGGGATGAAGAGGCCGATGACGATGACCTCGAAGGCCAGCACGACGGCGCAGACGACACGCACGGTGGGATTTCCCTTCGTAGTGAGAGCGCCGGTCCGCTACTCCCCCGCGCCGCGCAGCAGGTGGACCGCGTCGCCCGCGGTGACCACCGAGCCGGTGACGAGCACCCCCGCGCCGCCGAACTCGCCGTCCTCCTCGGCCCGGCCCACGGCCAGGTCGATCGCGTCGTCGAGTCGGGGCGCCACGTGGACGCGGTCCTCGCCGAAGATCCGCGCGGCCAGGGCGGCCAGGGACTCCGGGTCGAGGGAGCGGGGAGAGGAGTTGCGGGTGACGACGATCTCGTCGAGCAACGGTTCCAGGGGATCCAGGATCCCTTCGACGTCCTTGTCGGCCATGATCGCGACCACGCCCACCAGCCGGGAGAAGGTGAAGGCCTCCTCCACGGCGGCGACGGTCGCGGCCATTCCGGCCGGGTTGTGCGCGGCGTCCGCGATGACGGTGGGGCTGGTGCGCACCACCTCCAGACGCCCGGGGGAATCGACCCCGGCGAGGGCCTCCGCGACGAGGGCGGGGTCCAGGCCGGCCTCGTCCTCGCCCGCGGCGGCGAACGCCTCGACCGCGGCGACGGCCACGGCGGCGTTCGACGCCTGGTGGGCGCCGAACAGCGGCAGGAAGACGGAGTCGTAGCTGCCGGCCAGGCCCTTGACGGTGACCTGTTGGCCGCCCACGGCGACCTCGCGTCCCAGCACCCCGAACTCCAGGCCCTCGCGGGCCACCCGGGCCCCGACCTCGGACGCGTTGCGCAGCAGGACCTCGGCCGCGGACACCGGCTGCTGGGCGATGACCGCGACGGAGTCGGGCTTGATGATGCCCGCCTTCTCCTCGGCGATGCCCTCGACGGTGTCGGGCAGGTAGTCGGTGTGGTCGATACCGATGGGCGTGACCACCGCGACGTCGCCGTCGACCACGTTGGTGGCGTCCCAGCGGCCGCCCATGCCCACCTCGACGACGGCCACGTCGACCGGGGTGTCGGCGAAGACCGCGTAGGCCATCACCGTGAGGATCTCGAAGAACGACAGCGGTGCGTCGTTCGTCGCGTCGGCCATCTCGATGTAGGGGCGGATGTCGTCGTAGGTCTCGACGAACCGCTCCTGGGAGATCGGCTCCCCGTCGACGACGATGCGCTCGCGGACGGTGCGCAGGTGCGGGCTGGTGTAGCGGCCCGTGCGCAGGCCCCTGGCGCGCATGAGCGCGTCGATCATGCGGGCGGTGGAGGTCTTGCCGTTGGTCCCCGTGACGTGGATGACCCGGAAGTTCCGGTGCGGATCGCCCAGCAGGTCCAGCAGTGTGCGGACGCGGTCCAGGCGCGGGTCGATGTCGGTCTCGGGTGCCCGGGCGAGGATCTGCGCCGTCACTTCGGCGTAGCGCGCGTCGGCGCGCTCCTCACTCACGGCTGCTGAGAGGTCGGGGTCGGGGTGTACACACCGCGCCAGTGTACGCGCCCCGGCGGGCGTGCGACCTCCGGGTACGGAGTCCGGACCGGGATATGACCGGGCCCATACTGGGGGCATGCCCGTCCTTGACCCTTTCTTCATCGAGTGGTCCGGCCGCTCCCCCGGCTCGACCCGCAGCCTGGGGCGCGCCCTGGAGCTGATGCGCGCCCTGGACCTGGCGGACGACCGGCCGCCCGTGCTGGGGGTGGTGGGCTCCAAGGGCAAGGGGACCACGGCCACCACGGCGGCGGCCGCGCTGTCCTCGGCGGGGCTGCGGACCGTGCTGGCCACCGGGCCGAGCTTCCGCTCCTACCGGGAGCGGGTGCGGCTGGACGGGGTCTCGGTCTCCGACGGCGTGCTGGACGGCCTGGGCGCGCGGATCGACCGGGCCAGGCGCGCGCTCCCCGACCCGGCCGGGGCGGGCGGGTACCTGGCGCCGAGCGGGCTGTTCCTCATCGCCGCCCTGCTGCACGCCCGTGACGCCGGGGCCGACGTGTGCGTACTGGAGGCCGGGATGGGCGGCCACCGCGACGAGCTGCGGCTGATCGGCCCGGAGGTGGTCGCCCTGGGCGCGGTGTTCGCCGAACACGTGGGGATCCTCGGGGACACCGTGGCCGAGATAGCCCGGGAGAAGACCCGGGTGGCCGGGGAGCGCACCCGGGCGCTGGTGCGGCTGCCGCAGACCCCGCAGGTCGCCGCGGCGGTGGACGCGGCCCTGGCCGAGGCGACGGGGGGCCGGGTGCGGGCCGAGGTCGCCGATCCGCAGGCCCCGGGGGCGCAGCCCCCCGCGGACCTGCGCCCGCCGGGACTGTCGGCGGCGTCGGGGGTGCTGGGCACGGCCGCGGCCGCCCGGATGCTGGAGCACCTGGGCCGGGGCCCGCTGGACCCGGGGCGGCTGCACGCGGTGCTGCGCACCCTGCGGCTGCCCGCCCGGCTGTCGCGGCACCCGGTGCCGGGCTCGGCCGGAGCCGAGGTGATCGTGGACTCGGCGATCGACCGGGTCGGGGTGGCGACGGCGCTGGAGCACGCGCGCGCGGCCTGGGGCGGGGTGGACCACGTGCTGCTGTGCCTGCCCGACCACAAGGACGTCGCGGGGGCGGTGACGGTGCTGGGCGACCTGCCGGTGACCATGGTGCGCCTGCCCGAGGCCCACCTGCGCTTCGAGTACGCGCCGCCCCCGCCCTGGGGCCGGGTGGACGCCGCCGACCTGTCGCCCGCCCGGGTGGCCGCCCTGGGCGACCGGGTGCTGGCGCTGGGGACGGTCTACTTCACCGGTCGGATGACCGAAGTCCTGGACGTGCCCACCGACCGCCTCTTCGGCTGACCGCCCGGCTCGGGGAAAAGGGGGCGGGGGCGGCGCCGGAGCGCCGCCCCCGCCGGGAGGGGACCGTCGGCCCGGGACCTGTTCCCGGATTCCGGTCCGCTCCGCGGTGCCGTGGGTTCCCGCCCGCTAGGGGCGCCGGACACGGACCGGGGCGGAGCGGAGGTTCGAAGAACACCGCCTAGCGGCGGCCGGGGTGGTAGCTCTCCTGGTTCTGCGGGTTGAGCTCGTCGAACGTGACGCGCTCGGCCGACCGCAGGCGCGGGTCGGTGACCTTCAGGACGTCGAGCCCGCGGTTGATGTCGTTGGAGTAGATGTAGCCGTTGTAGTAGTACGCCGACCAGGTGTCGTTGTCCAGGACACCCTCCTCGACCCGGGAGTCCATGTCGAAGAAGGCGATCTCCTTGGGCTTCCTCGGGTTGTTGAAGTCCATGATGGACACGCCGCCCTGGTACCAGGACTGGACGAAGAAGTCCTGGCCCGGGACCGGGATGAGGGAGCCGTTGTGCGCGACGCAGACCTGGTCGCCCTGGTGCCGGTCGATCTTGTAGTAGCTGGCGAAGTCCATCTCGGGGCCGGCGTTGGTGTTCTTGAGCCGGTAGATGGCGTTGGCGCCGCGCTCCGGGCCGATCTCCTCGGTGCAGGTCGGGGCGCCGCCGCCGCCGAGCTCGTCGGTGAACAGCACGTTCTTGGCGTCGTTGGTGAACGTCGCCGAGTGCCAGAACGCGAAGTTCGGGTCCTGGACGACCTCGGTGACGACCGGGTTCACGGGGTCGGAGATGTCCATCAGGATCCCGTCGCCCATGCAGGCGCCGGCCGCGATGTCGTACTCGGCGTAGACGGTGATGTCGTGGCAGCCCTGCGTGGGCAGCAGCAGGCCGGGCTGGGAGTGGTTGCCGCCGTCCGGGAACAGGACCGGCTCGTTGACGATCGCGGCGGAGGCCGGGTCGTCGTGGGGGACCTCGATGACGGCGATCTTGTCGTGCGGCGGCCGGCAGTTGGGGAAGTTCGCCGACGGGGAGTACGACGACACGTAGACCAGGTCGCTCTCGCCGTCCTTGCTCGGGACGACGGTGTTGGTGTGCGAGCCGCAGTCGGTGCGGACCGCGGCCACGTACTGCGGGTTGGCCTTGTCCGAGATGTCGAAGATCCGGATGCCCTCGAACCCGTCGGGGTTGCTCACGGGCGTGGCGGGGGCGCCGCACTCCTCTCCGGCGCGCGGGTAGTCGACGGAGAAGTACAGCAGGTCCCCGCTGACCGACACGTCGCCCTGGCCACCGGGGCACAGGACCTCGGTGAGGACCGTGGTGTTCTCCGGGTCGGAGATGTCGTAGATGACGAAGCCGTCGTAGTTGCCGCCGATGGCGTAGTCGCCGGTGAACGCCAGGTCGGAGTTGACGTTGCGGACGGTGGAGGGCTTGGGCACGTAGGCCACGTGCTCGATGTTGGAGCTGTGGATCGAGTCGGCCGGGGGCGCGTCCGCGTACGCGGTCGCCGGGCCGAGCAGACCCACGAGCAGGGAGGCCGCGGCGGTCGTGGCCAGTGCGACGGTGCGGCGCAGGCCCTTCCTGTTGCGCGGTGCGTGCATCGGGACTCCTGTGCACTAGGGGGTGGTCGGGGGACACGCGAAGGGGCCGCGGCTGTACGGCCGCGGCCCCTCTCACGTCATCCGCCCCGGCCCTGGGACCGGGGGCGGTCTGCGGGGGCGGTCAGCGGCCGTTGCCCCTTCCCGGGCGGTACTCCGGCTGCGACTGCGGGTTGAACTCGCTCATGTGGACCTGCTCCGCCACGCGGAAGCGCGGGTCCTCGAGCTTGATGACGTCCAGGCCCCGGGTGATGTCCGAGGAGTAGACGTAGCCGTTGTAGTAGTAGGCCGACCAGGAGCCGCCGAGCACGAGGCGGTCCTCGCTGATCGGGGCGCGGTCGAAGTAGCCGATCTCCTGCGGGTTCTTCGGGTCGTTGAAGTCGATGACGGAGACGCCGCCCTGGTACCAGGACTGGACGAAGAAGTCGCGGCCCGGGACCGGGATGAGGGAGCCGTTGTGCGCGACGCAGTTCTCGGTGCTGCTCTGCATGCGCGGGATCTTGTAGTAGCCCTCGAAGGACAGCTCCGGGTCGCCCTTCTTGAGGCCGCCGATCGTGTAGATGGCGTTGGCCCCGCGCTCGGAGCCGATGCTCTCCAGGCAGGTCGCGCCGCCGCCGCCGCCGAGCTCGTCGGTGAACATCACCGTCTTGCCGTCGTTGGTGAAGGTGGCCGAGTGCCAGAACGCGAAGTTGGTGTCGCGGACGACGTCGGTGACGACCGGGGCCGCCGGGTCGGAGATGTCCATCAGGATCCCGTCGCCCATGCAGGCGCCCGCGGCGATGTCGTGCTTGGGGTAGACGGTGATGTCGTGGCAGCCGCTGGTGTTGGTGTAGCCGCCGTCGGGGAAGAGCACGGGGGCGTCGATGACCTGCGCGGAGGCCGGGTCGTCGAGGGGGACCTCGATGATGGAGATCTTGTCGTGCGGCGGCTGGCAGTTGGGGAAGTTCGCCGAGGGCGAGTACGAGGAGACGTAGATGTACTCGTGCTCGCCGTCCTTGCCCGGGACGAGCGTGTTGGTGTGCGAGCCGCAGTCGGTGCGGACCGCGGCCACGTACTGCGGGTTGGCCTTGTCCGAGATGTCGAAGATCCGGATGCCCTCGAACCCGTTCGGGTCGCTGGTGGGCACGGACGGGGCGCCGCACTCCTCGCTGGCGCGGGCGTAGTCGACGGAGAAGTAGACCAGGTCCCCGCTGACCGACACGTCGCCCTGGCCGCCGGGGCACAGGACCTCGGAGACGATCTGCGGGTCCTCCGGGGTGGAGATGTCGTAGATGACGAACCCGTTGTAGTTGCCGCCGATGGCGTAGTCACCGGTGAACGCCAGGTCGGAGTTGAAGTCGCTCATCGTCTGGGTCTTGGGGACGTTGGCGACGTGGGTGACGTTGGCGCTGGTGTCGGCGTCACTGACGAAGGCCTGGTCGGCGGCCGCGGTGGAGGGGGCGAGGAGGGACGCCACGAGGGCGGTGGCCCCGGCGAGGGCGACCGTTCCCTTTCTCAGGGCGGATCTCCGCGGGTGCGGCGACAGGGATGGTGTGGGGGAGAACGCCATGGGGGCTCCTGTTCGGTCCGGCGCTGAACAGGGAAAAAGTACACACTTCAACATCTATCTGTATAGGGGGGAACAAAAGAAACACACTGCTTAACACGGTGTGCACACGGCCCGATCCCGTCACGCACGGTGCCTAGGTTCGCGCCGGGGGCGGCGGCGGCCCGGGTTCCGCAGCCCCCGCACGCACCCGTTTCCCGCGTGCCCCACTCGTGTTACGGATGTTCTTCCTGTCCGGAAAAGGACGGTTGGGACTGGGGGTTGAACTCGTCCATGACCACTTCCGCCGCGGGCTCCAGGCGCGGGTCGGTGAGCCGGAGCACGTCGATCCCGTGCCGGATGTCGGACGAGTAGACGTGCCCGTTGTAGTAGTACGCCGACCATGAACCGGCGGTGCGCAGGGCCTGCGGGTCCCACGGCCCCCGGTCGAAGTGGCCGACCTCCCGGGGGGCGCCGGGGTCGGTCAGGTCGATGACGGAGACTCCGCCCTGGTACCACGCCTGGACGAAGAAGTCCTGGCCGGGGACGGGGATGAGCGAGCCGTTGTGCGCCACACAGTTCTCGGTTCCGGTCTGATGGCGCGGCAGTTTGTAGTAGCTCCTGAAATCGAGTTCCGATCGGTCTCCGGAACCACTGAGCGCGTAGACCGCGTTCGCCCCGCGCTCGGGTCCGACCTTCTCCGTGCAGACGGCCCCGCTCCCCCCGCCCAGTTCGTCGGTGAACAGCACGTGCCGGGCGTCGTCGGTGAACGTCGCCGAATGCCAGAAGGCGAAGTTCGGGTCCTGGACCCGTTCCAGCACCCGCGGCGCGACCGGGTCGGAGATGTCGAGCAGCAGCCCGTCGCCCAGGCAGGCCGCGGCGGCGATGCCGCGCTCGGGGTAGGCCGTGATGTCGTGGCACCCGGTGGTGGACCCGGATCCGCCGTCGGGGAACAGCACCGGCTCGGCCGCCACCCGGGCGGAGGCCGGGTCGTCGAGGGGGACCTTGATGACGGAGATCTTGTCGTGCGGCGGCCGGCAGTTGGGGAAGTTCTCCGAGGGCGAGTACGAGGAGACGTAGATGTACTCGTGCCCGCCGTCCTTGCCCGGGACGAGCGTGTTGGTGTGCGAGCCGCAGTCGGTGCGGACCGCGGCCACGTACTGCGGGTCGGCCTTGTCCGAGATGTCGAAGATCCGGATGCCCTCGAACGCGTCGGGGTCGGTGGCCGGGGCCGCCGGGGCGCCGCACTCCTCTCCGGCGCGGGGGTAGTCGACGGAGAAGTACAGCAGGTCCCCGCTGACCGACACGTCGCCCTGGCCGCCGGGGCACAGGACGGTCGACACCACGGAGGGCCGGGCGGGGTCGGAGATGTCGTAGACGGCGAACCCGTCGTAGTTGCCGCCGATGGCGTGGTCGCCGGTGAACGCCAGGTCGGTGTTGAAGGCGCCCAGCGGTTCGGGCTTGGGCAGCCCGCCCACCCGGACCATCCCCTCGGCGGAGAGGTCCTCTCCGGGCTCCTCCCCCGGGGCCGCCCCGGCTCCGGGAGCGGCGACCACCACCGCCAGGGCCGCCGCCGCAGCGGCACCGCCCCCGCGCAGGAGTGCGCGGCGCGCCCTCCCCCGCCGTCCGGCCATCTCGCCCACGACCCACCCCCGGCACACAAAGCAACAGATCAGCTACTTTGTGTTGTACTCCTCTCTTAAGCCACTGACCAGGCGAAACACCGCAAGGGTCTCACTTGCCCCAGATCCGACAGAGGGGACGCACAGGACACGCGGAATGAACGAAACGGTGGAGACACGCTCCCAAGGCTGGACAAAACACCTGGGGAGTGAGTAGAAAGCCCAGCAGAGCGTTCTCCTCCGACCGGACCGGCCGGGGACGACGTACAGCCCCCGGGCCCGCCCCACACCCCCGTTTCTTGGAGGACACCCAGTGCGTCGCCTGGTACTCGCGGCAGGAACCGCCCTCGTACTCCTGGGAGCCTCGGCCTGCACCGGGGAGGAGGCACCGCAGGAGTCGGCGAACATCATCGCCCCCGGCGCGCCGGGTGAGTCGTCGTCCCCGGCCACCGCCGACCAGATCGCCGCCCTGGCCGAGGAACAGGGCCACAACGAGGCCGACGTCGTCTACCTGGTGCAGATGATCGAGCACCACGCCCAGGCCCTGGAGATGGCCGACCTGGCCCCCGGGCGCCATCAGCGGGAGGGCATCGGCGGTATCGCCGAGCGGATCGGCGCCGCCCAGGAGCCGGAGATCACCGCCATGGAGAGCTGGCTGGAGACGAACGTCTTCGGCCCGGCCCGGGAGAACCCCGCCCACCAGAACTTCTGCGGTCTGGAGGGGGACGGCACCCACCACGGCGAGGGCGAGGTCCCCGCCTGCGACCTCCAGGTGGACCACGCGGACATGCCGGGCATGGTCTCCGAGGAGGACATGGACCGGCTGGAGGCGGCCGAGGGCGACGAGTTCGACCGGCTCTTCGTGGAGCTGATGTCCGCCCACCACCGGGGCGCGGTGACCATGGCCGAGGAGGTCCTGGAGAACGGCAAGGACCAGACGGTGATGAAGATGGCCAACGACCTCATCGCCGAGCAGAACACGGAGATCGAGCGGATGGAGGCCGTCCTCGAGGACGAGGGGTAGGGCCGCCCGGCTCCGGACGCGAAAGGACGGCGCCCTCCCCGGGGAGGGCGCCGTCCTTTCGCGCACCATGTCCCGGCCGCGCCCGCCGGAGCGGTACGGCCGGAAGGATCAGGCGGACTTCTCGCGGCGCTGCGGCTCCACCTGCGCCCGCGGCACGATCGTCGGATTCACGTTGTCGATCACCGTCTCCCGCGAAATGATCACCCGACCCACATCCTCACGAGAGGGCACCTCGTACATCACCGACAACAACACCTCCTCGATGATCGCCCGCAACCCACGCGCACCCGTCCCCCGAATGATCCCCTGCTCAGCGATCGCCTCCAACGCGTCCGGCGTGAACTCCAACCCCACACCGTCCAACTCGAACAACCGCTGATACTGCTTCACCAACGCATTACGCGGCTCCGTCAGAATCCGGATCAACGCCTCACGATCCAGATCGTGCACACTCGTGATCACCGGCAACCGACCGATGAACTCCGGGATCATCCCGAACTTCAACAGATCCTCCGGCATCACCTCACCGAACCCACCCCCGGCGAGCTCCTCCTTCGACCGCAACACCGCATTGAACCCCATCCCCTGCCGCCCCGTACGCGACTCGATGATCTTGTCCAACCCGGCGAAAGCCCCACCACAGATGAACAACACATTCGTCGTATCGATCTGGATGAACTCCTGGTGCGGATGCTTACGACCCCCCTGCGGAGGCACACTCGCCGTCGTCCCCTCCAAGATCTTCAACAACGCCTGCTGCACCCCCTCACCCGACACATCCCGCGTGATCGAGGGATTCTCACTCTTACGAGCGACCTTGTCCACCTCGTCGATGTAGATGATCCCCGTCTCGGCCTTCTTCACGTCGTAATCGGCCGCCTGGATCAACTTCAACAGGATGTTCTCCACATCCTCACCGACATACCCCGCCTCCGTCAGCGCCGTCGCATCGGCGATCGCGAACGGCACGTTCAGAATCCGCGCCAACGTCTGCGCCAGCAACGTCTTACCCGACCCCGTCGGACCCAGCAGCAGAATGTTCGACTTCGCGATCTCCACATCCTCACCACCCGGGCGCTCCCCCTCGGAACGCACCCGCTTGTAGTGGTTGTAGACCGCCACCGACAACGCCTTCTTCGCCTGGTCCTGCCCGATCACATACGAATCCAGGAACTCGTAGATCTCCCGCGGCTTGGGCAACGCATCCCAGGAGAGCTCGGTGGAGTCGGCGAGCTCCTCCTCGATGATCTCGTTGCAGAGGTCGATGCACTCATCGCAGATGTAGACGCCGGGGCCGGCGATGAGCTTCTTCACCTGCTTCTGGCTCTTGCCGCAGAACGAGCACTTCAGCAGGTCCCCGCCGTCGCCGATGCGTGCCACCCAGCCACTCCTCGAAACTAAGGCCGCCTGTCGCGTGCCGGCGGTGCGCGGTCCCGTGGACCCGCACCCGGCCGCGCGCGGACGGGCGATCCGTGTGTCGCTCTTTCGCCAGACTAAGCGAAAAACCGGACCGGCTTCACCACCGGGCCCTTCCGGGCGGGTTGGCGGCCGGTCCGGTCGACGCTTCCTCGACCTGTGCCCGCAGGGTCTACTTGTTCAGGGACGCCTTGCGGTACGGGAGCACGAAGTCGATGATGCCGTAGTCCTTGGCCTCCTCGGCCGTGAGGATCTTGTCGCGCTCGATGTCCTTGGACACCTGCTCGGGCGTGCGGCCCGTGTGCCGCGCCAGGGTGGTCTCCAGCTGGGTGCGGATCCGGGTGATCTCGTTGGCCTGGATCTCGATGTCGCTGGCCTGGCCGTGCATGCCCTCGGTGGCGGGCTGGTGGATCAGGATGCGGGCGTTGGGCAGCGCGCCCCGCTTGCCCTTGGTCCCGCCCGCGAGCAGGATGGCCGCGGCGGAGGCCGCCTGGCCGATGCACACCGTCTGGATGTCCGGGCGGACGAACTGCATGGTGTCGTAGATCGCCATGAGCGACGTGAACGACCCGCCGGGCGAGTTGATGTACATCTGGATGTCGCGCTCGGAGTCGAGCTGCTCCAGCGTGATGAGCTGCGCCATCAGGTCGTTCGCCGACGTGTCGTCGATCTGCACGCCGACGAAGATGATCCGCTCCTCGAAGAGCTTGTTGTACGGATTCATCTCCTTGACGCCGTACGAGGTCCGCTCCACGTAGGACGGCAGGACGTAGCGGCCCTGGGGAGACATCGGGGCCGTGCCGCCGATAAAGGGGTTGAACTCGGTCATTTCACGCCTTCCACGCTTCCACGCACTACGCCGATCCCGGGCCCGCCGGGTCGGGCGGGGTCACTGTGCCGGACCCGGGTCCGTTCCGGGCCCCGGCGGTACCGGTCGGAGACCACTTACTGGCTGCGCTCCCGGGTCACATCGAGCGTGCCCTCCAGGACCTCGTCGATGAAGCCGTAGTCCTTGGCCTCCTGTGCGGTGAACCAGCGGTCGCGGTCGGCGTCCTTCTCGATCTGCTCGACCGTCTGCCCGGTGTGCTCGGAGATCTTCTCGATGAACATCTTCTTCACGTACAGCAGCTGGTCCGCGAGGATGCGGATGTCGGAGGCGGTGCCCCCGATGCCGCCGGACGGCTGGTGCATCATGACCCGGGTGTGCGGCAGCGCGTAGCGCTTGCCGGGGGACCCGGCGCACAGGAGCATCTGGCCCATCGAGGCGGCCATGCCGATGCCCACGGTGCGGACGTCGTTGGGGATGTACTGCATCACGTCGTAGATCGCCATGCCCGCGGTCACGGAACCACCGGGCGAGTTGATGTACATCGTGATGTCCCGCTGGCGGTCCTCGGCGGACAGCAGCAGGAGTTCGCCCACCAGTCGGTTGGCGATCTCGTCGTCGACCTGCTGGCCGAGGAAAACGATTCGCTGGCGCAACAGGCGCTGAGGCGTCTGCTCAAGAAAAGGGGAAAACTGCGTCTCCGACGTACGAGCGTCGAATCGCGAGGACTCATCAAAGATCGGCGGCACTCTCGTCACCTGCTCCGGAATCGAAACGGTTGCGATACAGCGACACTAACGCCGACCGGCACCGGGGTTGCACGGATACCGTGCCTGTTCGCTTTGAGCGCAGGGTGACGCAAGCCCGGCGGGCCCTGTTCCCCCGACGGCGAACAAGAAAGCGTCCGGGAGCGGGAATAACGCGTGTTCCGGCGCCGCACGGGGCGGCCCGTGCCCCGCGCTCCGGGCCGGTTCCGCGGGGCGGGCGGAGAAAGCGGCGGGCCCCGCCCGACCCCGAGGGGTCGTGCGGGGCCCGCGAACGCTCGGCGGGACCTACTTGGCCTCGTCGGCCTTGGTGTCCTCGTCCCCGGCCTTCTCCTGGGCCGGGGCCTCGGCGGCCTCCTCGGACGGGGCGGCCTCCTCCATCACCTCGAGGGTCTCGACGGCGGCCTCGGCGGCGGCCTTGGCCGCCTTCTCCTCGGCGGTCTCCTGCTCGATGACGTTGCCGTCCTCGTCGGTGACCTTGGCAGAGGACAGCACCAGGTCCATGGCCTTGCCGCGGACGACCTCGGTGAAGGCGACGCGGATCTGGTTGGACTGCACCAGGTGCTGGGCCAGCTGGTCCGGGCTGACGCCCATGCGCTGGGCCTGCTCGAACACGTACTGGCTGAGCTCGCCCTGGTCGGCGCTCAGGTCCTCCTGGATGGCCAGCTGGTCGAGGATGAACCCGGCCTTGACCGCGGAGCGGGCGCCGGTGGTCAGCTCCTCCTCGAACTCCTCCTCGGTCTTCTCCTGCGACTCGAGGTAGGCCTCCTTGGTGAGGCCGCTCTGCGCGAGCTGCTGCTCCAGGCTCTCGCGACGGCGCTGGATCTCCTCGTCGACGACCGCGTCGGGCAGCGGCAGGTCGATCGACTCGATCAGCTTCTCCAGGGCCTTGTCCCGGGCGGAGGACAGCTGCTGGATGCGGCGCACCTCGGTCATGCGCTTGCGCACGTCCTCGCGCAGCTCGTCGATGGTGTCGAACTCGCTGGCCAGCTGGGCGAACTCGTCGTCCAGCTCGGGCAGCTCCTTGACCTTGACGCTGTGCACGGTGACGGTGACGTCCGCCTCCTTGCCCTCGTGCTCGCCGCCCACCAGGGTGGTGGTGAAGGTGGCCTCACCCTCGGCCTCCATGCCGCGCAGGGTCTCGTCGAGGCCCTCCAGCATGGTGTTGGTGCCGACCTCGTAGGAGTAGCCGCTGACGGCGACGTCCTCGAGCTTCTCACCGTCGACGGCGGCGGACAGGTCGATGGAGACGTGGTCGCCGTCCTCGACCGGGCGCTCGGCGCCGACCAGGGTCGAGAAGCGCTCACGCAGGAGGCCGAGCTGCTCGTCGATCTGCTCCTCGGTGACCTCGGCGTTGTCGACGGTCACCTCGATCCCCTTGTAGTCCGAGACCTCGAACTTGGGGCGGATGTCGACCTCGGCCGTGAAGGCGAGCTCCTCGTTGTCCTCCAGCTTGGTGACCTCCACGTCGGGCTGGCCGAGCGCGAAGATCTCCTCCTTCTGGATGGCCTCGTTGTAGAGCTCGGGAACGGCGTGGTTGACCGCTTCGCTGATCACAGCGCCACGACCGACGTAGCGGTCGATCAGTCGCGCCGGCGCCTTGCCCGGGCGGAAGCCCTTGATCCGAACCTGCTTCGCGAGCGACTTGTAGGTCACGTCGAAAGCGTGATCGAGCTCCTCGAAGGGCACCTCGATGGTCAGCTTGACCCGGGTCGGGCTCAGCTCCTCGACAACGGTCTTCACGGGGCGGTACTCCTAGGTTTGCCGGCTGGTGTCCGCGTCGGCCCGCAGGCGCACCACACAACGGCGAATGCACGCGCGCACCCCCGCCCGATCTGACGATCTCCGGCGTCGGGGTGCCCTGCGACGGGCTGGGACTTACAGTTTCCTGCTGATCGCACCAAGTCTAGGGCAGATGCACAGGGGGCCACCGCGCACGGCCTGAAGCCGCCGCCGCGGTTGGTTTCGTCGGGGTGGCGGGATTCGAACCCGCGGCCTCATGCTCCCAAAGCATGCGCGCTAACCAAGCTGCGCCACACCCCGTGCACCGGTCCCCCGCTCGCCGCGTGCGGCTCGGGGTTCTCGGCACGGGCCGAACACGCCGTCCGCACGTTACGCGAAAGAAAGTGTGCGACCAACGCTGCGGAGACTGTACTCTTGTCCCCGTCGGCTCAACGAGTCTAGAGGAAACTCGAAGGCTCCGGCGCCACGCGGGCGTAGTTCAATGGTAGAACCCCAGCCTTCCAAGCTGGTCATGCGAGTTCGATTCTCGTCGCCCGCTCTTCCACGGCGGGGGCCGGTGCGCGAGCACCGGCCCCCGCCTTCTGCGCGTCCCGGGCCGGGCCCCCGAGCGACCCCTCCCCGGGGCCGAACGCCGCTCGGACCCGCCGCCGGAATACCCGGCCCGACCGGGTACGTTGACCTTTCGGGCGGGGTCGCCGACGAGACCGGACACGGGCACCCCTGTGAGGATCGGGTGACTGGATGACGGACACGGGCACGGGTACGGCGCTGAGCGCGCGCTGGTTCGAACGGCCGGAGGGGCTGGAGCGGCCCGCCGTCGTCACCGGCGTCTTCGACGTCCTGCACGTCGGGCACATCCGCTTCCTCCAGGCCATCGCCGACCGGGGGCTGCCCCTGGTCGTGGGCATCGAGTGCGACGAGCGCGTCCGCGCCTGGAAGGGTCCCGGACGCCCGGTCAACCCCGCCGAGGAGCGTGCCGAGACCATCGCCGCCCTGCGCTGTGTGACCGGCGCCTTCGTCATCGACGGGCCCCCCGGGGTCGCCGACTGGTCGGCCTACGCCGAGGTCCTGCGCCCCCTGGCCCCGGCCGCCCTGGCCTTCACCGCCGGGGACCGCTACACACAGGCGAAGATCCTGGGCGCCGAGGCGCTGGACGCCCTCGCCTGGGAACTGCCCTTCACCCCCGGCCGCTCCACCACCGCCGCCCTGGGCAGGCTGGCCCACGCCCTCTGAGCGCGCCCGGAGGGGCTCCCCGGGAAGCGGCACGCGTCGGCGGTTGTTGACCCACGCGTAACGCGAATCGAGGCCTGTATGACCATGATGTCCGGTCGGCTCTCCTACAGGGCCCTGGTCAACGACGGGAGCGCCCGCGGGCAGGAACTGCCCCGGGGCCTCACCCGTCGCATCATCTCCTACGCCCGCCCCCACTGGCGGGCGATACTGCTGTTCCTTCTCGTGACGTCCGTGGGCGCCGCCATCGTGGTGGCCAACCCGCTGCTGCTCAAATCCCTCATCGACCGGGGCATCATCCCCGGGAACACCTCGCTGGTGGTCACCCTCGCGGTCGCCGCAGGCGGCCTGGCCCTGCTGGAGGGCGTACTCTCGCTCACCGGCCGGTGGCTGTCGGCCCGGATCGGCGAGGGCGTCATCTACCTGCTGCGCACGCAGGTCTTCACCCACGTACAGAAGATGCCGCTGGCGTTCTTCACCCGCACGCAGACCGGATCGCTCATCAGCCGGCTGAACACCGACGTGGTCGGCGCCCAGCGGGCGATCACCTCCGTCCTGCAGTCGGTGGTGTCCAACCTCGTCAGCGCCACCGCGGTGATCATCACCATGCTGGCACTGTCGTGGCAGGTGACGCTGCTGGCACTGGCGCTGGTGCCGCTGTTCCTCGTCCCCGCCAAGCTGATCGGCCGCAGGCTGGCGCACATCTCCCGGGACGCGATGGACACCAACGCCGACATGAGCTCCCTGATGACGGAGCGGTTCAACGTCGGCGGGGCCATGCTGGTCAAGCTGTACGGCCGCCCGCGGGACGAGTCCGAGGGCTTCGCCCGGCGGGCCGGGAGAGTGCGCGACCTGGGTGTGCGCCAGGCGGTGTACGGCGGCCTGCTGTTCACCATGCTGGGCACCGTCACCGCGCTGGCCACCGCGATGGTCTACGGCGTCGGCGGCGTGCTGGCGGCGGGCGGCGCGTTCGAGGTCGGCACACTGGTGGCCCTGACCACCCTGATGGTCCGCCTGTACGGGCCGGTGACCAGCCTGTCCAACGTGCACGTGGAGATCATGACCGCCCTGGTGTCCTTCGACCGGGTCTTCGAGATCCTGGACCTGGAGCCCGCGATCAAGGAGTCCCCGGACGCCCGGCCGATCCCGCGGGGTCCCGTGGGGGTGGAGTTCGACAACGTGTCGTTCCGCTACCCGGGCGCCGAGGACACGTCGGTGGCCTCGCTGGAGCTGAACCCGCAGGGGCGCTCCTCCGACGACACCCAGGTGCTGAGCGGGGTGTCGCTGCGGGCCGAGCCCGGGACGATGGTGGCCCTGGTGGGCCCCTCCGGCGCGGGCAAGACGACGCTGACGCACCTGGTGTCGCGGCTGTACGACCCGACCGAGGGCGCGGTGCGGATCGGCGGGCTGGACCTGCGCGAGGCGACCTCGGACTCGCTGCGCGAGGCGGTGGGCGTCGTCACCCAGGACGCCCAGCTGTTCCACGACACGGTGGGAGCGAACCTGCGCTACGCCAAGCCCGACGCCACCGAGGAGGAGATGGCGCAGGCACTGCGGATGGCACGGCTGGGCCCGCTGCTGGACCAACTGCCCGACGGGCTGGACACGATGGTGGGCGACCGCGGCTACCGGCTGTCCGGAGGCGAGAAGCAGCGCCTGGCGATCGCCCGGCTGCTGCTGCGCTCGCCGTCGGTGGTGGTGCTGGACGAGGCGACCGCGCACCTGGACTCGGAGTCGGAGGCGGCGGTGCAGGAGGCGCTGGCCGAGGCGCTGACCGGGCGCACGTCGCTGGTGATCGCGCACCGGCTGGCCACCGTGCGCGAGGCCGACCAGATCCTGGTCCTGGAGGACGGGCGGATCCTGGAGCGGGGCACGCACGAGGAGCTGTTGGGCCGGGGCGGCCTGTACACGGCGCTGTACCGGACCCAGTTCGCGCCGCAGGGCCGGTAGGGAGCGGGCCCGGCGCTACTTCTTCTTGCGGCGCTCGCCCTTCCTGTCCTTGGCCTTGTCCTTGTCCTTCTTGCGGCGCTTCTTGTCGGCGTCCTTCTTCGCGGGGCGGGAGGCCTTCTCGGCCTTCCGCTCCTTCGCCTTCTTGCGCTCCTTCTTGGCCGCCTTGGCCTTCTTGGGCCGCTTGCGCTTCTTGGGCTTCTTGGCGTCCTTGGAGGTGACGTGGTCGGCCAGGACGGCGGGCAGCGGCGCCAGGCCGGGGCCGCCGTCGAAGATCCAGTCGTCGAGGGCGTCGAGCAGCTTCTCCTCGGTCATCTCCCCCAGCCACACGGGCCTGCCGCCGGCGGCGTGGCCCGCCTGGGAGGGCTGTACGACCACGACGTTGGCCTGGAAGCAGATGCCCAGGCACTTGCTCGTACGGACGGGGACGGTCCGCCCGGCGTGGTCGTCGATGGCGGAGAGGCGGGCCAGCTGGGCCTTGTGGTCGACGCCGGGGACCTTCTTCCTGGTCCCGCAGCAGCAGCCGCGGCAGACCGTGAGCCGACAGGGTCGTCCGTCGATCTCTCCCATACCGCCCCCTCACTGGAACGTTAGGTTCGCCTTACCTGTTCGGTCTCAGGGTAATCGCTCGGGGAATCGCCCTGACCAGCGGGGACGTCGAACGGACGCCAGGTCTCCGGAAGCCCGGGGGCGTCGGAGTCCCCGTTCCACCCGGCCTCCCAGAGGAAGGGCAGGCCCGCCGCCAGCAGCGGCCGCCGGTGGTCCATGAGCTGCATCCGCAGCTGCGGCTCCGTGCACGCTCCCGAGTTGCCGCAGCGGGCCACCCGCCGCCCGGCCTCGATCCTGTCCCCCGGGCGAACGGTGACCGACCCCCGCCGCAGGTGTCCCAGCAGGACGTACGCGCCGCCGACGTCGATGATCACGTGGTTGCCCAGCAGGCCGGCCGGTCCGCGCAGCTCGCGCAGGGTGTTCTCCAGGACCGAGCCCAGCAGCCACGGCCAGGAGTTGCGGCTGCGGTGGTCGCGGCGCCGGTCGTGGACGGCGACGACGACCCCTCCGGCGGGCGCGTACACCGGCTCCCCGAACGCCGGGAACTCCTCCGGCGGGCGGCTCAGCGGCCGCCAGCCGATGTCGGGCCGGGTCCCGTCCTCGGCGACCAGGCCCAGGGCGTACGTCTGCCCGTACGCGTGGCTCCCCTGGCTGGGAACCGCGTCCACCGGACTCGTCAGCGCCATCCACCTCCCCCGCACCGGGGGCCGCAGCACCCGGGGGGCGCACCGGACGGTGCCCAGGCGCAGGTACACGGCCAGCGCGACGGCGAACAGGGACCAGCCCGCCCACCAGGGCAGGCCGGCGTACCCGGCGAGCAGTGCGGCGCCCGCCGCCCACATGAGGGGCACGCGGATCCGGGCCAGGAGGACCCGGGAACGGGACGGGGCGGGATCGGACATCCCCCTATTGTGGACGCCCGGTCCCGCCCCCGCGGACCGGTCCTACCGCTCCTTGTTCTTCTGGGCCTTTTTGCGCAGGTAGTCGGTGGCGGCTCCGGCTCCCTTGTCGATCTTGTCGTCGTGGGCACCGCCGGTCGCCTTCTTGGCGGCGTCCGCGGCCTTGCCGACCAGTCCCTGGGCCTTGTCGGCGTTGTCGTCGACGACCTTCCGAAGTTTGTCGAACGCATCTCCGGCACCGGACATGGAATCCCCCCTTGATCCGTCCTGCACCCCAGGCGATACCCGTTGCGGCCGCTGGTTATTCCAGCAGGTCAGATGTGGAGGACGAGGCGGGCCACCGAGAAGTAGATGATGAGCCCGGTGGCGTCGACCAGGGTCGCCACCATGGGCGAGGACACCACCGCCGGGTCCACGCCCACCTTGCGGGCCAGCAGCGGCATCGACGAGCCGATGATCGCCGCCCAGGTGCAGATGGCGACGACCGAGCAGGCCACGACCACGGCGACCTGGAACCCCACCAGCAGGGCGCCGATGGCCAGGGCCAGGCCGGCGAGCATCACACCGAGCAGCAGGCCGACCCGCGCCTCCTTCCAGATGACCTTGGGCAGGTCGCGCACCCGCACCTCGCCGACGGCCAGGGCGCGCACGATCGCGGTGGCGGACTGGGCGCCGACGTTGCCGCCGGTGCCGATGAGCATCGGCACGAACACCGCCAGCGCCGTGACCTCCTCCAGGGTGGCCTCGAAGACCTGCATGACGTTGACGGTGAGGGTGGCCGCCACGATGAGGAGCATGAGCCACACCGAGCGGGCGCCGACCAGGCGCAGCACCCCGACGCTGACGTAGTGCTCGCCGAGGGGGCTGGCGCCGGACTGGCGGGCCATGTCCTCGGAGTCGGCGGCCTCGATGAGCTCCAGGGCGTCGTCGAAGGTCAGCAGGCCCACGAACCGGTCCTCGGAGTCGACCACCGGCAGGGAGACCAGGTTGGCCTCCTGCATGAGGCGGGCGGCGTCCTCGGCCTGGTGGGAGGCCTGCACCCGCGGGGCCAGCACGTCGACGACGTCCTTGATCAGCCGGGCGTCGTCGTTGACGACCAGGTCCCCCAGGGTGACGGTGCCGACCAGGCGGCGCCCGTCGGTGACCACCGGCAGGGTGTAGATGGTCTCGGCGTCGGCTCCTTTGGCGCGCACGATCTCCAGCGCCCGCCCCACGGTGAGGTCGCGGTGCAGGACGACCGTCTCGGGCGTCATGTAGCGGCCGACGGAGTCCTCGGGGTAGCCCAGCAGCGCCGCGGTCATCCTGCGCTCGGCGGGGCTCAGCCCGGCCAGGGCGCGGGTGGCGATCTTGGCCGGGGCCTCCCCGATGAGGCGGGCCCGGTCGTCGGGGTCCATCTCCTCGAGGATCTCGTGGAAGGCCGTGTCCCGCAGGCCCAGGAGGATGGCCTGCTGCTGGCCGGGGTCGAGTTCCTCGAAGACCTCCAGCTCGCGGTCCTTGTCCAGGAGCCGGAAGGGGATGATCGCCTGTCCGCCCGCCATGCGGGAGAGTTCGTCTGCGATCTCGTAGGGCCTATGTTCGGCCAACCAGAGCCGGATACCCGTCAGGTCGTTGTTCTCGACCAGTTCCGTGAGTTCTTCAGCGCGCTCGCCTTCTGACATGCGAAGCACCCCCTCGCGTTCTCCTCCGCCGGCGGGCACGGCCCGCGGGCGACACCGGTTTCCGATTGCGGCTCCGGGTCCCGTCGTCACTGGTGTGGTGGACCGCGCGGAGTCGGCGCCGGTGGAGGGAGGGCGCGCACGGATATCCGGGGACGTGTACGGAGACGGCCGCCGTACGCGGGACGGGGAGCACCCCGAACCTTACCCGTCCCGGGCCCGCGGCCGGGCTCCGCCGCCCCGTCCCGGGGTGTCAGTCGCGCCAGAGGACGACCAGCGCGCAGTCGTCGTTCTTGTCCTTGCTGAGGGCGTCGACCATCTTCGCGGCGCCGTTGGAGAAGCCGCGTGCGACCAGGGTCTCGGCGGCGCCGAGCAGACGGTCGATGCCCGCGTCGAGGTCCTCGCCGGGGGTCTCGATGAGGCCGTCGGTGCAGAGCATCAGGGCGTCGCCGGGCCGCAGGCGGCCGCGGACCGAGGTGTAGGTCATCTCCGGGATGACGCCCAGGACCACGCCCTTGGCCTCGGTGGTGGTCCACGACCCGGTGCCCGCGTCGTAGTGCACGGCGGGCGGGTGCCCGGCGGAGGCGACACTGTAGTCGCCGGTGGACAGGTCCACGCTCAGGTGGACGGCGGTGACGAATCCCTCACCGCCGCCGGTGCGCATGAGGTAGTCGTTGCAGTGGGCGAGGAAGTCCTTGGGGGGCACCGCGCCGATGAGGCCGCTGAAGGCGCCCGAGAGCAGAAGGGCGCGGGTCCCGGCGTCGACGCCCTTGCCGGAGACGTCGACCACGGCGATGTCCAGCCGGTCGCCGTCGCGGTCGGAGACGACGAAGTCGCCGCCGAAGGAGGAGCCCCCGGCCTGGCGCAGGACGGCGGTGCGGCCCCAGCCCGCGGGCAGCGCGGGCAGGCGGCCCTGCTGGCGCAGCCTGTCGCGCAGGTCCAGGAGCATCATCTCGCCGCTCAGGCCCTGCACGCCCAGGCGCTCGCGCACCCCCGACAGCAGGTAGGACAGCACCGCGGTGACGCCGATGGTGACCAGCAGCCCGGGGCCGACCTGCCCGAAGTCGAGCATGTAGGCCACGAAGACGAGGACGGCGGCGACCACGCCGAGCAGGAAGGCCAGGCTCTTGCGCTTGAGCAGCAGGCCGCCGGCCAGGACGGTGAGGATGGTGGAGCTGGGCGGGAACCACCCGGAGGGCCCCCAGACGGCGCCGACGCCGACACCGACGGCCAGGACGACGAGGGTGATGAGGACGAGCCGGTAGCGGAAGAGCACCTTGCGCCGCAGGACCGCGACGATCCGCTGCGCGGTCGTGCGCAGCAGTCGGGCGGCCTTGGCGTTCGGTGTGGGCTTCATGGATCCTCTGTGCGGACGCGCCCGCCCGCGGGGGTTCGGTGTCGGTCGGCTCGGCGGCCCGGACCGTTACCGTGGCGGTACGGCCAGCCCCGAGGATGTCCCCGGCTCGGGACGGGCGAAGGGCGGTGTGGGGATCCGCCCGCGGTCGTGGCGGCGGGCCGTGGGCACCGCCGGACGGCGGCCGGGACGGAACCGGACCGCTGTGCACGAACTGTAGCGCGGGGGGTGTCCGAGTTGCACGTGCATCCCTCGGTGTTCTCCCCCATAATCGAGGGTTTGGGCTCAGCCCAAACCCGTTCCCGGGGCCGCGTACGCGTGCGCCCCCGTCCGCGGACGGGGGCGCACGGGTCCCGGGTGCCCGGAGCCGTCCTACGGCAGGGGCGGGAGCTCGCCGGTCTCCTCGTAGGCGCTCAGCATCGCGATGCGGCGGGTGTGCCGCTCCTCGTCGCTGTAGGGCGTGGACAGGAAGACCTCGACGAAGCGGGTGGCCTCCTCCAGGGTGTGCATCCGGCCGCCGATGCCGAGCACGTTGGCGTCGTTGTGCTCGCGCGCCAGCCGGGCGGTGTCCTCGCTCCACGCCAGCGCCGCGCGGACGCCCGCGACCTTGTTCGCGGCGATCTGCTCGCCGTTGCCGGAGCCGCCGATGACGACGCCCAGCGCACCGGGGTCGGCCGCGACGCCCTCGGCGGCGCGCAGGACGAAGGGAGGGTAGTCGTCGACCGCGTCGTAGGCGAAGGGCCCGGCGTCGACGACCTCGTGGCCGCGCTCCTTCAGCCAGGAGACGAGGTGTTCTTTGAGCTCGTAGCCCGCATGATCTGATCCAAGGTAAACACGCACGGGACACAGTGTCGCAGGTCGCCGGGGCGGGGAGCACGACGCCCCGCCCGTCGAGGGGACGGGCGGGGCGTCGGACGCGTCTGTGACCGAGGGTCAGGCGGCGCCGGCGGCGGCCGCGACGCTCAGACCCAGCACGGCGAAGAGAGCCATGGAGGCGATCGCGACGATGTTGCTGATCACGATCATCTTGATGTCCTTGCCGAGGGGTCCTGCCTTGGAGACCGCGGGCTTGTTGCTCAACTCACACCTCGATTGGGTTCGACCAGGGGATCCAGTCGGAATTTTTCCACACCCCTCAACGTGATTCTCACTGGGGCCGATTCCTGGTATGAACGGTTTCGGGCCGTGAGAACGACCACACCCCAGGGTCACATCTGCACGGCCTTGACCTCGCAGAACTCCTCCAGGCCGGGCATCCCCCACTCGCGCCCGTTGCCGGAGCGCTTGTAGCCGCCGAAGGGCGCGCGCGGGTTGAGGGCGCCCCCGTTCAGCTCCACCTGTCCGGCCCGCAGGCGGCGGGCGACCGCCAGGCCGCGCTCGGGGTCGCCCGACCACACCGCCGCGCTGAGCCCGTAGACGGTGTCGTTGGCGATGGCGACGGCCTCCTCCTCGGTGTCGTAGGGGATGAGGACGAGGACCGGGCCGAAGATCTCCTCCTGGGCGATGCGCATGTCGTTGCGCACGTCCGCGAAGACCGTGGGCCGGATGTGGTAGCCGGGGCCCTCGACGGGCTCGGGCCCGCCGGCGACCAGGCGGGCGCCCTCCTCGACCCCGAGTTCGATGTAGGAGCGGACCTTGTCCAGCTGGGCCGCGGAGACCAGCGGGCCCAACCGGGTGGACTCGTCCTTGGGGTCCCCGGGGACGTACTTGGCGGCGGCCTGTGCGGCCAGGGCGACGGCCTCCTCGTAGGAGTCGCGGTGGACGAGCATGCGGGTGAGGGCGTTGCAGCTCTGGCCGGTGTTGCGCATGACGTCGGCGACACCGCGCTTGACGGCGGCGGTGATGTCGGCGTCGGGCAGGATCACGTTGGGCGACTTGCCGCCCAGCTCCAGGGCGACCCGCTTGACGGTCTCGGCGGCCACCTGGGAGACCCGGACACCCGCGCGGGTGGAGCCGGTGAAGGAGACCATGTCGACCGCCGGGTGGGCGGCGATGGCCTCGCCGACGACCGGCCCGGTGCCCGAGACCAGGTTGAACACGCCAGCGGGAAGGCCCGCGTCGTGGAACACCTCGGCCAGGGCGTAGGCGCTCAGCGGGGCGACCTCGCTGGGCTTGAGGACGACCGTGTTGCCGGCCAGCAGGGCGGGCACGACCTTGAGCACGATCTGGTGCAGGGGGTAGTTCCACGGGGTGATGGCGCCGACCACGCCGACGGGCTCGCGGACGATGAGCGAGTTGCCCACCTTCTCGCCGCCGAAGAAGTGCTCGCCGGTCTCCTCGACCAGGTCGATGTAGGTCCGGAACATGAGGGAGGGCAGGCCCGCCTGCACGCTGCGGGAGAACTTCACCGGCGCGCCCATGTCCCGGGTCAGTACGGCGGCGATGGAGTCGATGCGCTCGTTGAAGAGGTCCAGCGCCCGGGCCAGGTGGGTGACGCGGCGGCCGGGTGCCAGGGCCGACCAGGCCGGGAGGGCGGCCGCGGCGGCCGCCACCGCGGCGTCGACGTCCTTGGGGTCGCCGGCCGGAACGGTGTCGATGACCTGCTCGGTCGCCGGGTCGATCACGTCCAGGGCCTCGTCGGAGGCGGAGTCGCGCCAGGCGCCGTCGATGTAGAGGGATCGCATGCCCCCACTGTCGCAGAACCGGATTCGGTCGGCCAGTGCGGGATGCACGACCGGTGGTCCCGCCGATGGCGCTCCGCGGGCGCCGGGCGCGGGCGGCCCGGCTCCCGCGGGGCCGGGTCCGCCCTCAGTCCCAGTGCGGGGGGCGCTCGGCGATCAGCCGGGAGGTGGAGTCGTCGGAGACCTCGTCGCCCCAGCCCAGGGCGCCCTCGTCGGAGGTGGTGTCGGGCAGGACGTCGAGGTCGTCGAGGAACTCGACCCTGCGTTCGTCGTCGGGTCCGTACACGGCCGGTCCTTTCATCGTGGTCGGCCGCCCCCGCGGCCCCCTCCAGTGTGCACCCGGGCGTGCCCGGGCCCGCGCCGCACCCGCGTCCCGGGCGCGGCGCGGACGCCGTGTCCCCCGGTGCCGCCGGGGGCTCCGGAGCCCCCGGCGGTACCGGGGCACGTTCCCGGATGCCGGTCCGCTCCGCAGGGCCGGAGGCTCCCGCCTTCCGGAGGCGCCGGAGCAGGCGGGTGCCGCGGCCGCCAGGCCGTCCGTCGGGGGCGGCGGGGCCGGAGCAGGGCCCGAGGAACGCGGCCCAGTCCGTGTTTTTCGGGCCTCCGCTCCGCTTCGGTCCGCGTTCGGCGCCCTCAGAAGGCGGGAACCCTCGGCCCCACGGGAACATCCCCGTTCCCCGGACATCCCCGCCGGCGCCTCACACACCTCCCGCGGAACAGGACGGCACCAAAAGAACAGGCCCTAGTCGAAGACGGGGCCGCGGGTGCGGGTGCGCTTGAGCTCGAAGAAGCCCTCGGTCCCGGCGACCAGGCGGACGCCGTCCCAGAGCTTCCCCGCCTCCTCCCCGCGCGGGGCCGGGGTGACGACGGGGCCGAAGAACGCGACGTCCCCGACCTGGACCACGGGGGTGCCCACGTCCTCACCGACCAGCTTCATCGCCTCGGCGTGGGAGGCGCGCAGGGCCTCGTCGTACTCGGTGGACGCGCCGGCCGCGGCCAGGTCCTCGGGCAGGCCCGCCTCGGCCAGGGCGGCGCGCAGGGTCTCCTCGGTCTTCGGCTCCTTCTTGTTGTGGAAGCGGGTGCCCAGGGCGGTGTAGAGGGGGCCCAGGACCTCGGAACCGAAGCGCTGCTCGGCGGCGATGCACACGCGCACGGCGGCCCAGGACCTGTCGAGCATGTCGCGGTAGTCCTGGGGGATGTCGCGGCCCTCGTTGAGGACGCTCAGGCTCATCACGTGCCAGCGCACCCGCACCGGGCGGACCTTCTCGACCTCCAGCAGCCAGCGGGAGGTGATCCAGGCCCAGGGGCAGGCCGGATCGAACCACATGTCCGCGTAGGCGATGTCCTGCTCGTCCGTGTCCACGGCGGTCTGCGTCATGGATTACTCCTCGCAAGAGAGTCGGGTCGGCGCCCCGCAGGGGTCGCCGTAGCGCTACAACCTTCGATTTCGGTTGCGCATTCCACCCTGGCGCGTGGCAGGATCGGAGCCGAATCGACAACCGATCCACCGGCCCAGACGACGCTCCGTCCAGAGGTTTCCCCCGGCCCGAGCCGTCGCCCCGGTGCAGCGATCCGGCCGGCGACGACGGCGGCCGTGGAGGGAGCGTGGCGTGGCAGGGAACCTGACCCGGGACGAGGCTCGGGAGCGGGCGCGCATTCTGAGCGTCGACTCCTACGACGTGGAGCTCGACCTCACCACCGGTGACGAGACCTTCCGATCCACCACCGTGGTCCGCTTCTCCTCTTCGGAGCCGGGTGCGCGGACGTTCGTGGAGCTGGCGGCGCCGCGCGTGCTGTCGGCGACGCTGAACGGGGCGGAACTGGACCCGGCCGAGCTGTTCGACGGAGAGCGCCTGGCGCTGCCCGAGGTGGCCGCCGACAACGAGCTGACCGTGGTGGCCGAAGCCGCCTACATGCGCACCGGTGAGGGCCTGCACCGGTTCGTGGACCCGGTGGACGACTCGGTGTACCTGTACACCCAGTTCGAGACGGCCGACGCGCACCGCATGTTCGCGTGCTTCGACCAGCCCGACCTGAAGGCGACGTTCGAGCTGACGGTGTTCGCCCCCCCGTCGTGGACCGTGGTGTCCAACAGCGCCCCCGACGTGACGCGCGAGGAGGCGGGCGAGGAGCGGGTGCGCTGGCACTTCCCCGCCACCGAGCGCATGTCCACCTACATCACGGCGCTGGTCGCGGGCCCGTACCACGAGGTGCGCGCCGAGCACGACGGCATCGACCTGGGCCTGTTCTGCCGGGCGTCGCTGGCCGAGCACCTGGACTCCGAGGCCCTGTTCGAGGTCACCAGGCAGGGTTTCGACTTCTTCCACGACCTGTTCGGGGTGCGCTACGCCTTCGGCAAGTACGACCAGCTGTTCGTGCCGGAGTTCAACGCGGGCGCCATGGAGAACGCGGGCGCCGTCACGTTCCTGGAGGACTACGTCTTCCGCTCCCGGGTGACCGACGCCCGCTACGAGCGGCGCGCCGAGACGATCCTGCACGAGATGGCGCACATGTGGTTCGGCGACCTGGTCACCATGCGCTGGTGGGACGACCTGTGGCTGAACGAGTCCTTCGCCACCTACGCCAGCGTGTACTGCCAGGCCAACGCCACCAGGTGGACGGACGCCTGGACCACGTTCGCGAACGTGGAGAAGTCCTGGGCGCTGCGCCAGGACCAGCTGCCCTCCACCCACCCGATCGCCGCCGACATGGTCGACATCCAGGCGGTCGAGGTGAACTTCGACGGCATCACCTACGCCAAGGGCGCCTCGGTGCTCAAGCAGCTGGCGGCGTACGTGGGCGTGGACGCGTTCTTCGCGGGCGTGCGGGCCTACTTCCAGGAGTTCGCCTTCGGCAACACCGAGCTGAAGGACCTGCTCAAGCACCTGGAGGCGGCCTCGGGCCGGGACCTGTCGGGCTGGTCGCGCGAGTGGCTGGAGACCACCGGCGTCAACACGATGCGGCCGGACTTCGAGGTGGACGCGGACGGGAACTTCACGTCGTTCGCGGTGCTCCAGGAGGCCGCCCCCGAGCACCCGACGCTGCGCTCCCACCGGCTGGCGATCGGCCTGTACGACCGCACCCCCGAGGGCATCGTGCGCCGCGAGCGCGTGGAGCTGGACGTCAGCGGCGCCCGCACCGAGGTGGCCGAGCTGGTCGGCAGGGCCCGCCCGGACCTGGTGCTCATCAACGACGACGACCTGACCTTCACCAAGATCCGGCTGGACGAGCGGTCCCTGGCCACGGTCGTGGAGGGTATCTGCGGCATCCGGGAGTCGCTGCCGCGGGCGCTGGCCTTCGGGGCCGCCTGGGACATGACCCGCGACGGCGAGATGCCCGCCCGCGACTACGTGGACCTGGTCGTCTCCGGTATCGAGGGCGTGGACGACGTGATGGTCGCCCAGACGCTGCTGCGCCAGGCCGTCTCGGCGCTGCACAACTACGCCGACCCGGCCTGGCGCCCGTTCGGCTTCGAGCGGCTGTCGGAGAGGCTGCGCGAGCTGTTGACGGCCGCCGAGCCCGGCGGCGACCTCCAGCTGGCCTACGTCAACGCGCTGGCCTCCAGCGCGGTCGGCGACGCCCACCTGTCCCTGATCCAGGGGCTGCTGGACGGCGCGATCACCGTTGACGGCCTGGTGGTGGACACCGAGCTGCGGTGGACCCTGCTGCGCCGCCTGGTCGCCACCGGCAAGGCGGGCGAGGCGGAGATCGACGCCGAGCTCAAGAACGACCCGACGGCCGCCGGGCAGCGGCACGCCGCCGGTGCGCGGGCCGCGATCCCCACCGCCGGGGCCAAGGCCGCGGCCTGGGAGCGGATCGTGGGAGAGGAGCTCGCCAACGCCGAGTTCCGGTCGGTGCTGCTGGGCTTCGTCGAGCCGGGCCAGGCCGACCTGTACCGGCCCTACGTGGAGAAGTACTTCGCGCAGCTGGCCCCGGCCTGGGAGAAGTGGACCGGCGAGTTCGCGCAGACCTTCGCCGAGTTCATGTACCCGGGCGGCCTGGTGGAGGAGGCGACGCTGGAGCGCACCGACGCCTACATCGCCGAGAACTCCCCGGCTCCCGCGCTGCGCCGCCTGCTCGTCGAGGGGCGCGCCGGTGTGGAGCGGGCGCTGAAGGCCCGTGCCGTGGACATCGCCGCGGGTGACGCCCGCCAGTAGGGTCCGCGGATTCGCGGTCGGACGGCCCCGGGGAGGACGCGCCTCCCCGGGGCCGTCCGCGTCCTCGGACACCGCGGGACGGCGCTACAGGGTGCGGCCGCTGCCGTCTCCGAGCGGGCCCAGGGTGCGGCGGATGCGCGCCACCATGCGGGGGTCGGCGAGCAGCTCGTCCACCAGGACGGGCTCCCCCTCCCCGTTGGTGAGGGGGATCCGCCAGTTGGGGTACTCGGTGCTGGTGCCCGGCTGGTTCTGCATGCGCCGCTCCCCCACCACGTCGGTGAGGGCCACCCCGACCATCCGGGCCGGGGTCGCCATGAGGTAGGCGTGCATCGCGGCGACCACGGCGGCCGGGTCGGCGAGCGGCTCGGCCTCCTCCTCCAGCATCCCCAGTTCCACGAGCAGGGCCCGCCAGCGCTCCACCCGGGCCTCGGCGTCGGCCCGCTCCTCCTCCACCGGCCGGGACAGCAGGCCCAGGCGGTCGCGCAGCTCGACGTGCTCGGCGGACAGGAACGACGCCACCGGGGGCAGGTCGTGGGTGGCGACCGTGGCCAGGCAGTCGGAGCGCCAGTCCCCGGGGGCGCGCGGGCGGCCGCCGGGCTCCTGCTCGAACCACAGCACCGAGGTCCCCAGGATGCCCCGGTCCGCCAGGTGGTCGCGCACCCACGGCTCGACCGTGCCCAGGTCCTCGCCGATGACGACGGCGTCGGCCCGCCGGGCGGCCAGCAGCAGCGCGCCCACGGTGCCCTCGTGGTCGAAGGTGACGTAGGTTCCCTGGTCGGCGGAGGCCCCCTCGGGCACGCACCACAGGCGGAACAGGCCCATGATGTGGTCGATGCGCACCCCGCCGGAGTGGCGCAGGGCCTGGCCGAGGATCTGCCGCAGCGGCCCGTAGCCGCGTTCGGCCAGGCGGCGCGGGTGCCAGGGCGGCTGTCCCCAGTCCTGGCCCAGGCTGTTGAACTCGTCGGGCGGTGCGCCCACGTGCAGGCCCTGGACGAGGGCGTCGCCGAACATCCAGGCGTCGGCCCCGCCCGCCTGCACCCCGATGGCGAGGTCGTGCACGATCCCCACGTCCATGCCGCCGGCGCGGGCGGTGGCCTGGGCCTGGGCGAGCTGCTCGTCGAGGAGCCACTGGAGCCAGCGGTGGAACTCCACGGCGGGCCAGCGGGCCAGTGCGGCCCGGCCCACGGCCTCGTCGCCGACGTCGCGCAGGTGGGCGGGCCAGGTGCGGTGGTCGGAGCCGTACTCCTCGGCCAGCGCGGACCAGGTGGCGAACTCCACCAGGGGCTGCCCCTCGCGTTCGAGGTAGCCGCGCAGGGCGGCCTCGCGGCCCGGCGCCCGGGGCACCTGGAAGAGGATCTCCAGGGCGGTCCGCTTGGCCTCCCAGACGGCGTCGCGGTCGAGCAGGTCGGCGGTGCGTCCGCGCTCGCGCAGCGGTCGGGCCAGGCGCTGGATGCCCTCGCGCTGGGCTGGGTCCAGGCGGGCGTACTCGGGGACGTCCTCGATGCGGAGGTACAGCGGGCTGGCGTAGCGGCGGCTGACCGGCAGGTACGGGGAGGGTTCCACCGGGACGAGGGGCTCGGTGGCGTGGACCGGGTTGATGAGGACGAAGTCGGCGCCCAGGTCGCGGGCGCTCCAGTCGGAGACCTCGGAGAGGTCGCGCAGGTCGCCGATGCCCCAGGAGGCGCGGGAGCGGACGCTGTAGAGCTGGGTCATGACGCCCCACAGGCGCGGGTTCTCGCGCAGGGCGGTGGGCTCGATCCGGTCGGGGACGACCAGCAGCGGCGCGTCGTGCTCGGTGCCGCGGTGGGTGACGCGCAGTGTGTGGACGCCCAGGGGCAGGCCCTGGTCGAAGGGCAGCAGGGAGCCGTCGGCGGTCTCCACGGTGCTGTGCACCCCGTCGGGCAGCACCGGGTCGGGCGCCTTGCCCTCGCGCAGGACGACCGCGGGCGGGAGCAGGCCCGGTTCCCGGTCGGGCGGCCCCTGGTCCGGGTCCGCGCCCAGGGCGGCCAGGACATGGCGGATGACGTCGAGGTCGACCGGGACCCTGCGGCCCCGCCAGTCCTCGTAACTCGTCGCGACACCGTACTGCTCGGCCAGTCGGGCCAGCTGAACGTCCCTCACAGAAACCGATCATGCCCTACCCGGGGCTCCGTACACCGCAAGGACGGACCGGTACCGGCCGATCGGGTGCCCGTTCCGGCCGCCCCGGGGGGAAAGGCGGGATCGTTCCGGGGCCCGCCCGGCGCGTCGCGGACCCGGATCCGGCGATCCGCCGGACGGGGGCCATACCTCCGGTCATATCGATAATCGGATGACCCGTTACCTGCACACTCTGCATAATCTGGGGTGTGCTCGCGAACTACCGGCGGCTCTTCGCCGTCCCCCATGTCCTGTCCCTGCTGGCCTGGTCCCTGACGGCGCGGTTCTACACCCCCGGCCTGATGATCGCGGTCACCTTCCTGGTGGTCGACTGGACCGGTTCCTACTCGCTGGCCGGCCTGGTGGCGGGAGCGTTCACGCTGGGCATGGCGCTGGTGGGGCCGCTGCGCGGGAGGATGGCGGACAGGGGCGGCACCGACCGCCTGGTGCTGGTGTGCGGTGTGCTGTTCACGGTGGGGCTGCTGGCACTGACGTGGCTGCCGGGCTCGCTGTGGTGGGTGTCCATCCCCCTGGCGCTGGGCACAGGCCTGTTCGGCACCCCCGCCAACCAGATCGTTCGGGCCCTGTGGCCGCGGCTGACGAGGGGCCCGGAGCGGCAGGCGATCTACGCGGCCGAGGCCACGACGCAGGAGCTGCTGTTCGTCCTGTGCCCCATCCTGACCGCCGGTGTCGTGGCGTTCGCCGGAGCGCGCTGGGCGCTGGTGATGCTCGCGGTGATGGGCCTGCTGGGCGCGCTGGGATTCGCCCTGGCGCTGCGCCGGGCCGGGCTGACCGGGCCGGCGCCCCTGGAGGAGGGGGCGGCGCCGGTGGCCGCCGGTCCGCGCCGGAGCCTGCTGCGCGAGCCCGCCCTGGTGGTGCTGTTCGTGATGTGCCTGCTGATGGTCAGCGGGATCATGGGCGTGGACATGGTCATCGTCGCCTGGGCCAACGAGCTGAACGCCCCGCACCTGGTCATGGTGCTGGCGTCGGTGTGGGCGCTGGGCTCGCTGGTGGGCGGCGCGATCGCGGGCGGCCTGCGGGGCCGGCCGCGGCTGGTGCGGCGCTCGTTCGCCTCGGCGGCGGGCGTGGCGGTGCTGCTGCCGTTCACGCCGCCGCTGGTGGAGCTGTCCACCCCGCTGTGGGTCGCTCCGCTGCTGTTCCTGTCCGGGCTGGCGATCGCTCCGACGCTGGCCGCCACGATGGGGCGGCTGGGCGACCTGGCGCCGTCCGACCGGCGCGCCGAGGCGTTCGGGTGGATGGCCACGGCCCTGGGTACCGGCGGCGCGCTCGCCGGTCCGCTGTCCGGTGGCCTGATCGACCTCATGGGGATCTCGGGCGGTGCACTGGGGGCCGCCCTGCTGGTCACGATCGCGGCGCTGCTGAGCCCGCTCGTCCCCGGGGCCCCGGCCGATGCCGCGCGGACGGCCCCGGTGGAGGCCGCGGAGATCGCCGGGGCCGCGCCCCCCGCGGGTGCGGCGGGGATGGTCGCCCCGGTGGCGGAGACCGGCGGTCCCCGGCCCCCGGGGCCCGGGGACTGAGCCGGGGCGCCGGCCGGCCGGACGTGCTCAGTCGTTCCAGACCGGGGGCACCCGGTCGGCCCAGGGCCGGGCCCGCTCCAGCTGCGCCGCCAGGGACAGCAGCAGGGGCTCGCCGCCCATCCGGCCGGTGACCATGGAGCCCAGCGGGGCACCGTCGGGCGCGTGGTGCAGGGGCACGCTCATGGACGGCTGCCCGGTGACGTTGAAGACCGAGGTGAACGGGGTGAAGGCGGTCATCCGCCGGAACTCCTCCTCCGGCCCGTCCCCGGTGAAGTACCCGACGGGCACCGGGGGGAGGGCCAGGGCGGGGGTGACCACCGCGTCGTAGGGCTCGGTGGCGGCCAGCCACGACCGGACCCCGCGCTGGAGGCGGGCGCAGGCGGCGATGTACTCCGGGACCGGGAGTGCGCGGGCGCGTTCGCGCAGCCAGCGGTTGAGCTCGCCGAGTTCGGACTCGCGCCCGGCGGGGACCGGGGTGGCCGAGGCCATGGCCGCCCAGATGAGGGAGAAGTCTTCGGTGAAGGTGCCGCCGAAGTGGGCGTCGCCGGGCTCGGGGATCTCCTCGACCTCGTGTCCCAGGTCGGCGAGCAGGCGCAGGGTGGACTCGTGGGCGGCCAGGACGTCGGGGTGGACGTGCAGTCCGGCCGAGCCGGTGTCGGCGTAGTGGCCGATGCGCAGCCGGCCCGGTGCGCGGCGGGCGTGGTCGGCGAAGGTCTCCCCGGCCGGCAGTGGCGGGGCGGTGTAGTAGTCGCCGGGGCGGTTCCCGGACATGACGTCGAGCATCAGCGCGGCGTCGGCCACGTGGCGGGAGAGGGGACCGCTCGTGGACAGGCCGACGAGGTCGGGCTTGACCGGGGCGCCGGAGATGCGGCCCCGGGTGGGTTTGAGGCCGAACAGCCCGCAGGCCGAGGCCGGGATGCGGATGGACCCGCCGCCGTCGCTGGCGTGGGCGACGGGGGCCAGCCCGGCGGCGACGGCCACGGCCGCGCCTCCGCTGGAGCCGCCCGGGGACAGGGCGGGGTTCCAGGGGTTGCGGGCGGGCGGGGCGACGGCGTTCTCGGTGTAGCAGCTGGAGCCGAACTCGGGGGTGTTGGTCTTGCCCGTGAAGACCGCCCCGGCGGCGCGCAGGCGGGCGACGGTGTCGGAGTCGACGGGGGCGACGCCGTCGGCCAGGGCACGGGAGCCGTAGGTGACCCGGACACCGGCGAGGAGGTCGAGGTCCTTGATGGGGACGGGGACCCCCAGGAGCGGGGGCAGACTCTCCGGCGTGTCGCTCATCACCCGCTTCTCGGCATATCGGGCTTGTTCCAGAGCCTTTTCCGCTATGACCGTAATGTAGGCACCGTGGGCGGGGCCGTGCCGGTCGGTCCGGACCAGAACGTGCTCTGTGATCTCACGAGGGGACAGTTCACGACTGTGGACCATCGCGGCGAGCCGGTGGGCCGGAAGGTCATGGATCTGGGTCATACCGACCCAGGTTAGCGGGCACGCCAACGGGCACCACGAGAGGTGGAACCGAAGTTCTCTGGAGAGATCGGCGAAACATCTATCCTTCCCTGCCCCTGCGGCTCCGACACCACCCCGAGCCACAGAACAAGGGAAGAAAAGTGTGAGAAGTAATGCACTAGGACTCGGATATGAGTGGAACTAACCTGTCCGACGTGGAATCGGCAACCAGAGTGAACCCGTCGCCCCAGAGGCCGGAGCCGGAAAGGCCCGAGGGCCTCTTCTTCCCCAACCAGAAAAAGCAAAAGGACATTTCGGGCACAAGGGCACTTTATGGAGCCCTCCGCGAGAAGGGGTCCGTCCGCAAATGGGCCGTGCGCGGAGCCGTGGCCGTGGCCGTCGCGGTCGCCTGCGGCCTGGTCACCTCCGACTGGCGCATCGGCGCGACCCTGGGCATCGCCGCCATGGTCGGCATCTCGGTCCACCAGTCCCGGCGCGAGTCCGAGATCGCCCGCTGGCGCAAGCCATCGGCCGCCCAGCGCAAGACCGAGGTCCAGCTGAAGGTGATGAAGCAGCTCGGCTACAAGGTCCTGCACGCCCGCGCGGTACCCGGCGGCAACGGCCAGATCGACCACTTCATCGTGGGTCGGCGCGGCGCCTTCGCCATCGACTCCGAGTCGTGGGACAAGCGTCTGCCGCTGCGCAACAAGCTCGAGCAGCTCTACCACGGGCGCTTCAACAAGAACCAGCGCATCGACGAGGCGCTGGAGGAGGCCAAGCGGGCGGAGGAGCTCATCAGCAAGGAGCTCGGCCGCGAGATCAAGGTGCGCGCCTCCCTGGCCATCTACGGTCCCGGCATGCCCTGGGACAGCCACCGGCTGCGGGGTGTGGACATCATCTCCGGCACCAAGGTCCGCAAGTGGCTGCGCAGCGGCCGGGACCGCCTGACCGAGCAGGAGATCGAGGAGATCTACCGGGCCGCAGAGCGGGTCCTCCCACCGCGCCCCTGAACCACGGAGCGGCAGGCCCGGACGGACCACAGCGCAGTGGCCGCCGGGCCTCACGTGTGTCCGGGGCCGGACGGCACCCGGAGCCGAACAGGCAGAATCCCGACCCGTCTCGGTATTCGGACCGCCCGTCTTTCCCGCTGAGACCGCGAGCGCACCGGAAGGGGACTACCATCGAGGGGAAACACCCGCAACGATGGGAGTCCGCGCCATGCCACCCCTACGCTCACGCACCGTCACCCACGGCCGGAACATGGCGGGAGCGCGCGCCCTCATGCGCGCCACCGGCGTACAGAGCGAGGACTTCGGCAAGCCCATCGTGGCCGTGGCCAACAGCTTCACCCAGTTCGTCCCCGGCCACGTGCACCTGCGCGAGGTCGCCGACGTCGTCGCCGACTCCGTGCGCGCCGCGGGCGGAGTCCCCCGGGAGTTCAACACCATCGCCGTCGACGACGGCATCGCCATGGGCCACGGCGGCATGCTCTACTCGCTGCCCAGCCGCGAGCTGATCGCCGACGCCGTCGAGTACATGGTCAACGCGCACTGCGCCGACGCCCTGGTGTGCGTGTCCAACTGCGACAAGATCACCCCGGGCATGCTGCTGGCCGCGCTGCGCCTCAACATCCCCACCGTGTTCGTCTCCGGCGGGCCGATGGAGGCGGGCAAGGTGACCGTCGTCAACGGCACCGCCACCACCGTCAAGAAGCTCGACCTGATCAACCCGATGATCGCCGCGGCCGACGAGAGCGTGTCGCAGGCCGAGCTGGACGAGATGGAGGAGAACGCCTGCCCGACCTGCGGTTCGTGCTCGGGCATGTTCACCGCCAACTCGATGAACTGCCTCACCGAGGCCATCGGCCTGGCCCTGCCCGGCAACGGCACCGTCCTGGCCACCCACACCGCCCGACGGGCCCTGTACGAGGACGCCGGACGGCTGGTCGTGGAGGCGGCCCGGCGGTACTACGGGCAGGACGACGACTCGGTCCTGCCGCTGTCCATCGCCACCCCGGCCGCGTTCGGCAACGCCATGGCCCTGGACGTGGCCATGGGCGGGTCCACCAACACGATCCTGCACCTGCTGGCCGCCGCCACCGAGGCGGGCGTGGACTTCGGCCTCACCGACATCGACGCGGTCTCCCGCCGGGTGCCGTGCCTGGCCAAGGTCGCCCCGAACACGGAGAAGTACCACATCGAGGACGTCCACCGGGCGGGCGGCATCCCCGCCATCCTGGGCGAGCTGGCCCGCGGCGGGCTGCTGGACACCTCGCTGCCCACCGTGCACGGCAAGACCGTCGGCGAGTACCTCGCCGAGTGGGACATCGCCTCCGACACCGTCCTGCCCGAGGCCGTGGAGCTGTTCCACGCCGCCCCCGGCGGCGTGCGCACCACCCGGGCGTACTCGCAGAGCACCCGCTGGGACAGCCTGGACACCGACCGGGAGAAGGGCTGCATCCGCTCCGTCGAGCACGCCTACACCAAGGACGGCGGCCTGGCGGTGCTCTTCGGCAACCTCGCCCCGGACGGCGCGATCGTCAAGACGGCGGGCGTGGAGGAGGAGCTGTGGACCTTCTCCGGGCCGGCCAAGGTGTTCGAGTCGCAGGAGGACGCCGTGGACGGCATCCTCGGCAAGCGGATCGAGCCCGGCGACGTCGTGGTCATCCGCTACGAGGGCCCCAAGGGCGGCCCGGGCATGCAGGAGATGCTGTACCCGACGAGCTTCCTCAAGGGGCGCGGCCTGGGCAAGGCGTGCGCGCTCATCACCGACGGGCGCTTCTCGGGCGGTACCTCGGGCCTGTCCATCGGCCACGCCTCCCCGGAGGCGGCCGCGGGCGGCGACATCGCCCTGGTCGAGGACGGCGACATCATCGGCATCGACATCCCGAACCGGAGCATCGTGCTGGAGGTGCCCGAGGAGGAGCTGGACGCCCGCCGCGAGCGCCTGCTCAAGGAGCTGGGCCGGTTCCAGCCGCGCGACCGGCAGCGGCCGGTGACCGCCGCCCTGCGCGCCTACGCCGCGATGGCCACCTCGGCCTCCACCGGCGCGGCCCGCGACGTGTCCCAGATCGAGCGCTGACCTCTCGGCGGGGGGCCGGGCCCGGAGCGGGCCCGGCCCCCCGCCGCGCTCACGGCCGCGCGGCGCCGCGGGCCCGGCGGAGGAGGACGGTCCCCACCGCCACGAGCGCGACCGCGCCGGCGAGGACCATCACCGCCGGGGGCGAGGACCGGTCCACCACCGCTCCCCCGGCCAGCGCGCCCAGGGAGAGCGTGGCCTGGAACGAGGCGGTGAAGAGCACCGCGGAGACCTCGGGCGAGCCGGGCACCGCCCTGGAGAAGAGGGTCTGGGAACAGACCGGCACGGCACCGTAGGCCGCTCCCCACAGCACCAGCAGGGTCAGGGAGCCCACCGCTCCCCCGCCCAGGACCGGCAGCAGGAGGGTGGCGGCGGCGATCAGCGCGGCGGCCCCCGCGAAGGCGGCGCGGGGACGCCGTGCCGCGGCCGCACCGCCCAGGAAGTTCCCGGCGACCCCCGCCGCGCCGTAGGCGAGCAGGTGGACCGTGACGAGTCCGGGCCCCGCCCCGGTCACCCTCTCCAGGAACGGGGTGATGTAGGTGTAGGCGGCGAAGTGGGCGGACACGACGAGGAACGTCAGCACCAGGGCGAAGCGGGTGCCGCTCCCGCCGAGCGCTCCGGCGAGCGCCCCCGCACGGGTCGGCTCCCGGGCGGGCAGGGGCGGTACCACCGCGAGCAGCAGGGCGAGGACTCCGAGGCTGAGGACCGCCAGGGCCGCGAAAGCGGTCCGCCACCCCGCCACGTCCCCCACGAGCGTCCCCAGGGGGACGCCGAGCACCGAGCCCAGAGGGACCGCCGCGAAGACCACCGAGGTCGCCCGGGCCGTCCAGGCGGCGGGGACCAGGCGGCCGGCCAGCCCCGCACCGATGGACCAGAAACCGCCGATGGTCACGCCGACCATCACCCGGGCGAGCAGCACCGGCCAGTAGCTCGACGCGAGCGCGGTGACGAGGTTCGCCGCCGCCAGCAGCAGGACGAACACCGCCAGCATGGCGCGGCGGTCCACTCCCCCGGTGAGGACCGTGATCAGGGGTGCCGCGACCGCGGCCAGCAGACCGGGCATGGTCATCATCAGCCCGGCGGCCCCGTCCGAGACGGTGAAGTCGGCGCCGATGGAGGTCAGCAGTCCGATCGGCAGGATCTCGGTGGTGACGATCGCGAAGATCCCCAGCGCCACCGAGAGCACGGCGAGCCAGGAGAGCGGGGAGGGGCGCTCCGGTGCCGCGGAGGCTCCGGGGAAGGCCGGGGAGGGACTCGGTGAGGCAGGGGTCGTCATCGGTACGGGGTCCCGTCCGTCAGGGGTTCACAGGGATGCGGTCCCCATTGCAGCAGGGGTCGTACGCCCCGGACCGGCGGTTTCCGGCCGTCGACAGCGGCTCCGGGCACCGTCGGCGCGCGGGCCGACCGCCCCGGCCGGCGGAGAGCGGGCGGCGTGCGTGCCCCTGGTCTGCGGTCCGTCACAGGTGAAGGGGCGGCCCCGTCGGGGCCGCCCCTTCACCTGTGGACAACGCGCGGTCAGCCGCAGCAGCCGCCCCCGCAGCAGCCGCCGCCACCGGAGGCGGGCGCCGGGGCCAGTCCGCCGACGGCCACCGTGGACAGCAGTCGCACCGTGTCGTCGTGTCCCTGCGGGCAGGCGGCCGGGTCCCCGGACTCGGACATCGGACGGGAGAGCTCGAAGGTGTCACCGCACTCGCGGCACCGGAAGTCGTATCTGGGCATGCCTCCAGGATACGGCCGCCGCCCCGGCCCGGAAGGGTCCCCATGGAGAACCGCCCCCGGCCGCCCGTCGAAGGCGTACCGGAGGCGGCGGGGCGGATCGGGGCCGGGACGCGCTGTCCCCGCCGCCGGGCGCGTTCGGAGCCGTCAGGCGGCCAGGTGCGCCATGTAGGGCTCCCACTGCGGATCACCGTGCAGGTCCCCGTTGATCAGCCGCCAGTGCGGGCCCTTGGGCACCTTGGGGGTGACGTTCAGCTCCCAGCCGAGTTCGTCCAGGAACTTGTCGGCCTTGCGGTGGTTGCACGGCTTGCAGGCGGCCACGACGTTCTCCCACACGTGCGCGCCGCCGCGGCTGCGCGGGATGACGTGGTCGATCGTCTCCGCCTTCTTGCCGCAGTAACCGCAGGTGTTCCGGTCGCGGCGCATCAGCGCCACGCGGGTGAGGGGCACCCTGCGGCTGTAGGGAACAGTGATGTAGCGCCTGAGCCGGATCACCGACGGCACCTCGTAGGAGTGCGTCGCCGAGTGGAGCACCGCCCCCGCGTCGTCGCGGTGGACGACCTCCGCCTTCTCCCGCAGCACGAGCAGGATCGCCCTGCGCAGCGGCAGTGTCGTGAGTGGTTCGAAACTCGCGTTGAGAAGCAGCACGTGCCGGCGGGCGGTTGGACCGCCCTCCCTGCTGCGCGCGCCGCTCATCGCGCCACTCCGGCCGTCGGGTGCGACGACCGTGTCTCTTCCCCGGCCAGCCGTTCGGCCAGCCAGGAGACCTCCCTGTGCACCGATCCCGCGATCGGTGGCTCTGTACGCCTTGCCACACGGACCTCCCGGTGGTCCCGCCGAGTTGCGTCCCGCATTCAGTGTGCGCGGTGGGGAGGCTCCGGCGCCACCCCAATTTCCGGCGCCCGCCTCGTGAACCCGCTGTTATCGCTATTCCTGGTCATAATGCGCGCCGCCGAAACCACGTTCCATGTTCCCTTCCCATACCGATCGCACGTGAGATAGCGGTGGATAGAGTGCGAAGCATGCCTGAACTCCGCTATCCCTCGGCCGAGCGTCTCGATCTCGTCGAGACCCTGCACGGCCGCCCTGTCGCCGACCCCTACCGATGGTTGGAAGACCCCGAATCCGCCGCCACCAAGGAATGGTCGGCCGCCCAGGACACCCTGTTCTCCGAACTCGGCGCACACCTGCCCGGCCGGGACCGGTTCGCGGCGCACGTGCGCGAATTCCTGGGCGCCGGCAGCGTGGGCGCCCCCGTGTGGCGCGGGGAGCGCCGCTTCTCCGGGCGCCGGACCGCCGACCAGGAGCACCCCGTCCTGTACGTGCGCGACGGGGACGGCCCCGAGCGGGCCCTGCTCGACCCCGGGGCGATGGACCCCTCGGGGCTGACCACGCTGGACGCGTGGAAGGTCGACCCGTCCGGGCGGCTGCTCGCCTACCAGCTGTCCGAGGGCGGCAACGAGGAGTCCGTCCTGCGGGTCGTGGACGTGGACAGCGGGGAGGTCGTCGACGGGCCCATCGACCGGGCCCGGTACACCCCCGTCGCCTGGCTTCCGGACTCGTCGGCGTTCTACTACGTGCGCAAACTGCCCCCCGAGGAGGTCCCGGAGGGCGAACACGACTACCACCGGCGTGTGTACCTGCACCGGTTGGGCACCCCCGCCGACGAGGACGTGCTGATCTTCGGCGAGGGCCGCGACAAGACCGAGTACTTCGGGGTGTGGGTGAGCCGGGACGGCCGCTGGCTGGTGCTGGACGCCTCCAGGGGCACCTCCGCGGCCACCGACCTGTGGCTGGCCGACCTGGACCGCAGCTCGCCCGAGGCGCCCGCCTGGGTGGGCGTCCAGGAGGACGTCGACGCCGCCCTGTCCGCACACGTGGGCCGGGACGGGCGCCTGTACATGTTCACCGACCGGGACGCCCCGCGCGGCCGCCTGTGCGTCGCCGACCCCGAGGCGCCCGGGTACGAGAACTGGCGCACGCTCGTGGCCGAGGCCGACGACGCGGTGCTGGAGGACTACGCGGTCCTCGACGGCCCCGGGCTGGAGCGCCCCGAGCTGCTCGTCTCCTGGACCCGGCACGCCATCGGCGAGGTCACCCGGCACGACCTGGCCACCGGGGAGCTGCTGGGCACGCTGCCGCTGCCGGGGCTGGGCAGCGTCGGCGGCCTGCTGGAGCGCCCCGAGGGCGGCCACGAGGCCTGGTTCGGCTACACCGACAGCACCACCCCGTCATCGGTGTACCGCTACGACGCCCGCAGCGGCGCGGTGGACCTGTGGGAGAAGGCGCCCGGCACCGTCACCGTGCCCGACGTGCGGGTGGAGCAGGTCGCGTACACGTCCGGGGACGGCACCACCGTCCGGATGCTGGTGATGGCGCCCGCCGAGCCCGCCGACGGGCCGCGGCCGACCATCCTGTACGGGTACGGCGGTTTCCGGATCTCCCTCACCCCCGGCTACTCGGCCACCGCCCTGGCCTGGGTGCGGGCCGGCGGCGTGTACGCGGTCGCCGGGCTGCGCGGCGGCCTGGAGGAGGGCGAGGAGTGGCACCGCGGCGGCATGCTCGCGAACAAGGAGAACGTGTTCGACGACTGCGCCGCCGCAGCCGAGCACCTCATCGCCACCGGGGTCACCGACACCGACCGCCTGGCGGTCATGGGCGGCAGCAACGGCGGCCTGCTGGTCGGGGCGATGGTCACCCGGCGGCCGGACCTGTTCGCGGCCGCGGTCTGCTCGGCCCCGCTGCTGGACATGGTCCGCTACGAGCGGTTCGGGCTGGGCCGCCTGTGGAGCGTGGAGTACGGCAGTGCAGAGGACCCCGAACAGCTGGGCTGGCTGCTGGGCTACTCGCCGTACCACAACGTGCGGGAGGGCACCCGGTACCCGGCCGTGCTCTTCACGGTGTTCGACAACGACACCCGGGTCGACCCGCTGCACGCCCGGAAGCTGTGCGCGCAGCTGCAGTGGGCGACCTCGGCGCCGGTCGCGGAGCGTCCGGTGCTGCTGCGCAGGGAGGCCGAGGTGGGGCACAGCACCCGCTCGGTGAGCCGCAGCGTGGAGCTGAACGCCGACCAGCTGGGCTTCCTCGCCCACCACCTGGGGCTGCGCGTCGGCTGATCCCGGCCGGACGCGCCCCGCGGCCGGTCCGCGGGGCGCGTCCGCGGGGTGGGACCGCTCTCGTCCCCCGGAGAGCAAGGACACAGGCCCCGGGGGCGTCCGGCCGTGTGCCCGCGGGGCCGGCCCTGGGAGAATCGGATTCGGTCCCATCCCCGCAGAGCCACGAGAGGACACGGACGTGACACAGACCGAGGAGGCCGCGGACACCGGTACGGCGGCCGGTCCTCGCCGGCACGTACACCTGGCGCAGGTCCGCTACGCCGACCTCGACCCGCAGCACCACGTCAACAACGTCCGGATGCTGACCTACCTCGAGGACGCCCGCATCTCGTTCCTGCGCTTCGGCGGGGCGGTCGACGGCGAGGAGGTGTTCGGCGCCATGGTCGTGGCCCGCCAGGAGGCCGACTACACGGCGCCGCTGCTGCCGCGCTCGGAGCCGGTGCGGGTCGAGCTGTGGGTGACCGAGGTGCGCAACGCCAGCTTCTCGCTGGCCTACGAGATCCTCGACGACGAGCGGGTGTACCTGCGGGCCAGGACGGTGCTGGTGGGCTTCGACGTGCCCACCCAGAGCGCCCGGCGGCTCAACGACGTCGAGCGCGCCCACCTCGCGCAGTACCTCTGACCGGTCGCGCCCGGCCCCGCCCGGCGGCACCGCCACGGCCGTCCCCGGGCGGCCGCCGGGGGGCCGAAGGGCCCGCACGGCCCGCCGGGTCCCGGCGGAACGACACCGGCGGCCCGCGCCCGACGGCACCGCCCCCGGGCGCACACGAACGACCGGCCGCCCCTCGGACGGCCGGTTCGGGAGTCGTCGGGTGTTCCCGGCGCACGGGCCCGGGGGCGGACCCGCGTCCGGACGGGACTACTTGAGGGAGATGGTGACGGTCTCGCCGTCGTCGTCCCCGTCGTCGGCGGACTCGGAGGACACCGCGACCCGGGTGGGGTCGGCGACCGCCGGGCGGGGCGCCTCCTCCGGGACGTTCACCATGCTGTGCGCCGCCATGACCATGTACTCCCACAGCTGCCGCTCGAGCACCTCGGGCAGGTCCAGGGAGTCGACGGCGGCCCGCATGTGCCGCAGCCACAGGTCGCGTTCCGCCGTCCCGATGCGGAACGGGAAGTGGCGCATCCGCAGCCGGGGGTGGCCGCGCTGCTCGTTGTAGGTACGCGGGCCGCCCCAGTACTGGATGAGGAACAGCCGCAGCCGCTCCTCGGCGGGGCCCAGGTCCTCCTCGGGGTACATGGGCCGGAGCACGGGGTCGTCGGCCACGCCCTCGTAGAACCGGCGGACCAGGCGGGTGAAGGTCTCCTCACCGCCCACGGCCTCGTAGAACGTCATGTGCACGGGCTCCTCGCCCGGGCTCTGCTGGTCATCGCGCGCGGAAGTCATCGCCCCTAGGGTATGCGACTCCGCGGCCCCTCTCCGAGGGCCACAGGGCCCACGGAACGAAGCCGCAGGGCCCCGGGACCGGTCCGGTCCCGGGGCCCTGCGCACGACGGCCCCGGTCCGGTTCGCTTTCGGCGCCCCAGAGGGCGGGAACGGGTCCGAGGGGGCACGGCGGCCTCGCGGAGACGTCCTCACCCACCCGTCGAGGACCGGGAGGCCCCCACCGGACGGCCCACGGCCAGGGACCTCTCCTCGGAGACGCCTCCTCCGGGCCTCCGGAACCCCGCCGGCGCCTCACCGACCCCGCGGGTCGGACCGACATCCGGAGAACGGGCCCCGGACGTGTCCGGCGGATCATTCCGGCTCGCGGCCTCCGGGCCGCCTCCCGCGCTCGGACGGCCGACCTTCGCCGGCCGTCCTGCGAGAGATCGCCCGGAGGCCGCTCGCGTCACCCGGCGCAGGCGCCGGACCACACTAAGGCATCCACCGAACACGTCCTAGTCGCGGGTGAGCTTGCGGTGGGTGACCGCGTGCGGGCGCGCGGCCTCCGGGCCCAGGCGCTCGATCTTGTTCTTCTCGTAGGACTCGAAGTTGCCCTCGAACCAGAACCAGTTGGCGTCGCCCTCCCAGGCCAGGATGTGCGTGGCGACGCGGTCCAGGAACCAGCGGTCGTGGGAGGTGATCACGGCGCAGCCCGGGAAGTCCAGGAGCGCGTTCTCCAGCGAGCCGAGGGTCTCGACGTCGAGGTCGTTGGTGGGCTCGTCCAGCAGCAGCAGGTTGCCGCCCTGCTTGAGGGTGAGCGCCAGGTTGACGCGGTTGCGCTCACCACCGGACAGGACGCCGGACTTCTTCTGCTGGTCCGAACCCTTGAACCCGAACGCGGCCACGTAGGCGCGGCTGGGGATCTCGACCTTGCCGACCTGGATGAAGGTCTCGCCGTCGGAGATGGTCTCCCAGACGTTCTTGGAGTCGTCGATACGGCCCCGGTACTGGTCGACGTAGGAGATCTCGACGGTGTCGCCGACGTTGATGACGCCCTTGTCCGGGGTCTCCTCGCCGACGATCATCTTGAACAGGGTGGTCTTGCCGACACCGTTGGGGCCGATGACACCGACGATGCCGTTGGGCGGCAGCGAGAAGCTGAGGTCCTCGATGAGAACGCGGTCGCCGAAGCCCTTGGTGAGGTTCTTGACCTCGACCACGGTGGTGCCCAGGCGCGGACCCGGCGGGATCTGGATCTCCTCGAAGTCCAGCTTGCGGGTCTTGTCCGCCTCGGCGGCCATCTCCTCGTAGCGCTGGAGGCGGGCCTTGCTCTTGGTCTGGCGGGCCTTGGCGTTGGAGCGGACCCACTCCAGCTCGTCCTTGAGGCGCTTGGCGCGCTTGGCGTCCTTCTGCCCCTCCACCTTCAGGCGGCCCTGCTTGGTCTCCAGGTAGGTGGAGTAGTTGCCCTCGTAGGGGTAGAACTGGCCGCGGTCCAGCTCCAGGATCCAGGTGGCCACGTGGTCGAGGAAGTACCGGTCGTGGGTGATCGCGATGATCGTGCCCGGGTACTTGGCCAGGTGCTGCTCCAGCCAGTTCACGCTCTCGGCGTCGAGGTGGTTGGTGGGCTCGTCGAGCAGGAGCAGGTCGGGCTGCTCCAGCAGCAGCTTGCACAGGGCGACACGGCGCTTCTCACCACCGGAGAGCCTGGTGACGTCGGCGTCGCCGGGCGGGCAGCGCAGCGCGTCCATCGCCTGGGCGAGCTGGCTGTCCAGGTCCCAGGCGTTGCGGTGGTCGAGCTGCTCCTGCAGCTTGCCCATCTCCTCGAGCAGGTCGTCGGAGTAGTCCGTCGCCATCTGCTCGGCGATCTCGTTGAAGCGGGTCAGCATCGCCTTGGTCTCGGCGACGCCGTCCTCGACGTTCTCCAGGACGGTCTTGTTCTCGTCGAGGTGGGGTTCCTGGGCGAGCAGGCCGACCGTGAACCCGGGCATGAGGCGCGCCTCACCGTTGGACGGCTGCTCGATGCCGGCCATGATCTTCAGAAGCGTCGACTTACCCGCACCGTTGGGGCCCACGACACCGATCTTGGCTCCGGGCAGGAACGACCCCGAAACGTTGTCCAGGACGACCTTGTCGCCGTGCGCCTTGCGCACGTTGTTCATGGTGTAGATGTACTCCGGCATGCCTCCCAGCCTAGGGCGTCGCGGGATATGCCCCCGCCATCGCGGGGGCCTCTCCGGGTCATCCCTCCGGTGTGGAGTCGCGCCACCGCTCCACCGGGAGCCCCCAGGCCAGTGCCCGGCCCATGAGCACCGCCATGGAGTACCCGGGGTCGGCTGCCAGCGCGGTCTCCACGGCGGCCATGGCGAGGACCTCGTCGCCCTGCTGCCAGGCGGCGACCGCGGTGAGCGCGGCGGGCGCCGCCCGCCACCGGTCGGGCAGGTGGCGGACCAGGTGCGCCCACAGGTCGCGGTGGCGCGGGGCGGTGCGCGCGGTGATGGCGGACCAGGCCCGGTCGCGCACCCGGATGTGCCCGAGGTGGACGCCGAGCCGGGCGGTGTCCTCGCGCCCGGGGAGCCCGTCGCCCTCGACCCCCTCCCGGACCGCCTCCGTGCCGCGCGCGACCCGTACGTCCTCCGGCAGTACCAGGAGCCGGCTCTCGAACGCTTCGGCGGCCGCCCCGGCCGCGGCCCGTTCGGGCCCGCCCGCGGGGGTGAGCAGGGCGCGGACGCGGTCGAGGTCGGCGGGCGCGACCCGGGGCGGCCCGGCGGGGGTGATGCCGCGCAGGACCGCCCCGGCCGGCACGGGTGAGCCGTCGACGTTGACGACGGTGCCCTCGGGCGGGCAGCAGGAGGGGGAGACGCAGGTGTAGGACCAGTAGCGCCCGCCGGTGACCCGCAGCGCGTCGATGACGGCCGCCCCGCGGTCCCGCGCCGTGAGCATGAGGGCGTCCACGTAGGGGGTGACGCGTTCGGGCGGCCCGTAGGCGACGATGAGCAGCCCGTCGCACCCCTCGGCGACGGCCAGGTCGACCGGCGGCCGGGACCGCTGCACGGGCGTGAGGTGCCTGTGCTCGCCGTCCAGCGCCCCGCAGAAAGCGGCGTGCACGCCGGCCCCCCTGGCCGCCAGGACCACGATCCCGGGGTCGGGCGGCTCCCCCACCAGGTAGGGCATCCCGGCGATGATGTCCAGCGGGTTGCGCAGCGCCAACCGTCCGCCCACCGGCGCTCCGGCCGCGGGGAACGCACGGCCGCCCGGCCCCCGCGGCACGCCTCCCCCCGCGTCCGCGTCGGCCCGGTCCCCACCGCCCGGCGGCGGGCGGACCCCCGGGCGTTCCTGCGGGCGGCCACCCGGCCCGGGAACACCGGGCGGGGCGCCACCGCCCGGCGGTCGGACCACCGGCCGTGCCCCGACGCCTCGGCGTGAACCCTCCCCCCGCGGGGGCGCCTCGGCGTCCGGTGACCCCCCGCCCCCTTCCTCCGGGCCTCCGGCGGCCCCGCCTGCGTCGCCGGACGGCGGGGGCCCGCCCGATGCGGCGGTTCCCGGCGGCGCCCCGGGCGGGGTCTCCCCCGGCGTCCCGGCACCACCGCACGGTCCCGGCGCACCGGGCCGGTGCCCGCCGTCCTCCGGACGCTCCCCGGCGCGGTCTCCGCCCGGCGGTCGGGGGCGGGTCCCGCCGCTCGACGGGATGCGGCTTCCCGGCGGTGCTCCCCCGTTCCGGTGGACGGCGCCGGGCGGCCGCGGCCCGCCGGTGTCCGGGGGCTCCTGCGGCCGGTCGTCCCCCCTCGGGGCCCTCTCCGCCCCGGCGGTCGGGCCGGGGGCGGGCGGAGGCGGTTCCGTCGGGCCGGGGGTGCCGGCGGGACCGGGCGGGAGGCCCACCGGAAAGGTGTCGGCGGGAGGGCGGGGAGCGGGGGGCCGGCGGCGGCGCGGAAGCGGGGGCCGGGGGTCGTCGGGGGCGGAGGACTGCGCGGAACGATCCTGTTCGATGTGCATGTATTCACGGTGCGTGACGGACCGGCCTCGCGCAACGGCCTTCGGGGACCTGTGGACAACCCCGGGCGCGCGGGGGCCGGGCGCCCCGTCCCGACCGGTCAGGCGTCCGCGATGCCCTGCGGGCGTTCGGGGGCGGGGTTCGCCTCCCGCCTGTCCTGCGGTTCGGGGACCGCGCCCCCCTCCGGCCGCCCGCCCGGCAGGCACACCCGGTTGCGCCCGGTCTCCTTGGCCCGGTACAGCGCCAGGTCGGCGGCGGTGAGCAGCTCCACCAGGTCGTTGCCGTGCTCCCCGACCACCGCCAGGCCGATCGACACGGTGACGGTGACCTGCACCTTGTCCACCGCGATCTCCATGCAGCCCACCTCGACGCGCAGCCGTTCGGCGGCCTGCCAGGCCTCGGCGACGTCGGCGCCGGGCAGCAGCACCACGAACTCCTCGCCGCCGAACCGGCCGAGCAGGTCCGACTGGCGCAGGTGGTGGGAGATCGTCGTGGCCACCCCCATGAGCACCTGGTCCCCGAAGAGGTGTCCGTGGGTGTCGTTGACCCGCTTGAAGTGGTCGATGTCGACGATCAGGATCGCCGACCGGTTGCGCGCGGCACGGGAGCGGGCGATCTCGATCGAGGCCTCCTGCTCCCAGGTGGGCGCGTTGAGCAGCCCGGTCTTGGGATCGGTCCGCGCCGCGGTCTGCAACTGCTGGTACAGCAGGCTGCGCTGGAGCAGCAGGATCGGCGGGACCACGATCGGCAGCAGGAAGAGGGAGATGTGCGCCAGCGCCGCGACGATGACCCCGACGCACAGCTCGACGAGGTCGACCATGAGCGCCTCGCGGTCCCACAGCGGGAGGAAGCCGCTCTTGCCCCCGCTGCTGATCCGCGCGGCCAGGGCGACGATCAGGGTGTTGAGCGCGGTGAAGGCCGCGCAGCCGACGAGGGCGAACAGCACCCCCGGCACGGAGGTCAGCTGGTAGGTCGTTCCGGAGGCGCCGCGCAGGCCCCCCATGAAGTCCCCGGCGATCATCCAGTGCCAGGCGACGGACACCACGAACCCGGACAGACCCACCGACGCCGTGTTGAAGACCCTCCGGTACACCAGGGTCTGGCGCAGTCGCCGCTGGATGAGCAGGAAGACGGGGACGGGGATGAGGAACGAGTAGACGGGGGGCAGAAGCAGGACGACCGGGAACCACCAGGCGCCCAGCAGGTCCCTGTTGAGTCCGGCGTGCTGGGGGGTCTCCAGGCGCCGGCTCCCCTCGACGCTGATCGCCGCGCCGGCCACCAGCGCGCCGAACACCAGGAGGTCCACCGGGGAGAACGCGGTCACCGCGAAGGCCACACCGAACAGGAACAGGGCGGTGAGCACCAGCAGGGACATGAAAACGATCAGACTAGGGGGTTCCTGGAGGAACGGCCAACGAGCCCGCCCTCCGACGGGGCGATCCACCGATGTCACCGACTTCTCCGAGATGCTCACTCCTCCGCCCTCCCTCCACTCTCCACCGCGGCGGCCTTCTCCCGCCGTGCTCTCAGCGTGGCCCGCCGCCCTCCGCGCCACCTCCTCCGACGAAGCCTCCTCGCCCGACGTTCCCTTACAGTGCCACTCGGTCACGACATCTGGATAGACGTGTTTCCAAGAGGTGATCCTCTGATCGGCACAAGCCGACGCCCCCGTACTTTACATTACTTTGGGTAATAGGTTAATCACTGCTTGCATGTGTCCGGCCACCGGCGGGTCGGCCTTTGAGGGAACCCGGTACCGCGAAGGGTGGTTGTAACGCGGAAACTAGGGCATTCTGCTCTGGGATCCACAGGTTCCCGATCGGCTGCGAACGCGCCCGTCGGGGTCTCACGCCTTGGGGTACCACCGTTCTCCACAACCTGCGAAGGAGCATGCCCATGGTCGGCAACGGCGTTCACTGGACCTGATCCGTCCGTGAAACGAAATCCGGGTGAGGGCGGCTCGAAGCCGCCCTCACCCGGCACCGTAGGCGGCGGTCGCCCGGGGCGGCCGCCGCCGTTCTCAGTCCTCCGTGGGCGCGGCCACCTCGTAGGCCGTGCGGAACTCCCGGTAGCGCGCCAGTTCGGCCTCCATCGGCTCCACCACGCGCGCCACGGCGATCTCCCGCACCTTCGCCTGGGCCGCCCGCTCCACGTCCTCCCGGCGCTGCACCGCGGCCACCTCCACGAGGTTCCCGCAGCCGACACCGGTCAGCCACCCCACCACGAGGGCGGCGGCGACCAGGGCGGCGGCGTACGCCACGAACACCGCGTCGTCGAACATCGCGACTCCGGTGATCCCGCCGCCCAGCCGGCTCACCAGTGCCACGACCGCCCAGGCCAGGCCGATCCCGGCCACGGCCAGCAGGGAGAACTGCGCCGACCGCGCCAGGCGCCACCACGAGGGGCTCTGGTCCGGGTCGCCGACCGCGGACGCCACCGCACCGCCCAGCTCGGCGGGCAGTTCGGCCGCGGACGACCGGGCGGCGGCGCGCATCCGGCGCCGCCACGGCGCGGGCATGTCCTCGGAGACGGCGTCGGCCGCCTCCGAAAGGACCGTCTCCAGCTCGGCCTCGTGGGCGTCCACGGGACCGCCCAGCACCTGGTCGCCGTCCTTGCGCAGGAAGTCGAGCTGCACGGCGGCCAACGGGTCCTTGCGCAGGCGGGCCGCCCGGCGGGCGACCGGCCAGCCGACCCGGCGCCGCCCCCGGCGGACGTCGTTGGCCTCGACGGCGTCGGCGACGGCCGTGACGGCGGCGGCCCTGCCCAGCCCCTCCTGGACGCGCGAACGCACCTCGGCGGGCACGGTCTCGGGGACCTCCCCCTCGCCGATGTACTCGGCGTAGGGGGCGACGACCTGGTCCAGGTCGGCGACGAGCCGGTCGACGAGGGCGCGCCGCTCGCGCACGGTCTCGGCGAGGAACTCGCGCAGGTCGCGGATGCCCTGCCCGGTGAGGGTGGAGGTGGTCAGCACCCGCGGGTGCACACCGGACTCCGACTCCAGCAGGCGGCGCAGGTCGGTGAGGAGCTCCTTGAGCTCGTCCGGCTCGACCTTGTCCACCTGGTTGAGCACCGCGACGGTGACCGCGCCGTGCCCGGCCATCTTGGCCAGGTAGCGGTGGTGGACGGCGGCGTCGGCGTACTTCTGCGGGTCGAGCACCCACACGAGCAGGTCGACGGAGCCGATGAGCCGGTCGGCCTCGGCGGTGTGCATGCTGCGCACCGAGTCGTGGTCGGGCAGGTCGAGCAGGACCAGGCCGGTCAGCTCGGAACTGCCCGAGTCCAGGACGCTGGTGCGCGAGTGGCGGTAGCGGGTGGGCACCCCGAGCCAGCCCAGCAGGGCGTCCGCGCCCTCGTGGCCCCACACGCAGGCGTGCGCCTTGGATGTGGTGGGCCGCGTGATGCCGGTCTGCGACAGCTCCAGCCCGCACAGGGCGTTGAACAGGGACGACTTGCCGCTGCCGGTGCCGCCCGCGAGGGCGACGACGGTGTGCTCGGCGGACAGCCGCAGGCGGGCCCCGGCGTGGTCGAGCAGCTGGGCGGAGCGGGCGGTGAGGTCCTGCGGCAGGTCGCCCTGACCGAGTTCGGTGAGGGTGGACAGGGCGTCCAGCCGCTCGATGAGCTCGGCCCGGGTGGTGTTCCTGGTGTGCTGCCAGGAGTCGTGGGTGGTGGGCCGGTACTCCTCGTCGGTGTCGGCGGCCGGGCCCGCGGGCTCCGTCTCGGGGTCCACGGCCCGGAAGGCCCCGGAGACCGCGGAGGGTCCGGGGACACGGCGGGGCAGCGGCTCCGGTCCGTCGTCGCCGGCGTCCCGCGGCTCCGGTTCGGGCACCCAGGTGCCCTCGGCCGGTCCCGCGGTCCGCTCCCGCGACGGGGCCCGGGCCGTGTCCGGGGCGGCGCCCGCCGCCTCCGGGGGAACGGCTCCCGCGTCCGTGTCGTCGGTGCGGCCGTCGGCCCGCTCCTCCTCCGTGTCGGAGGCGTGGGCGGTGCGTTCGGTCCGGGCGCGGCGACCTGCTGCGGGGACGGCGGCGAAGGCACCGGTGGCGCTGCCGCGACCGGCGATGCGCGCGTCCTCGGCGGCCTCGGCGAGGCTGCCCACCCATCCGGCGAGGCCGTCGGGGTCCTCGTCGGCGCCCTCCGCCCGCGGCTCCTCCTCCGCCGCCTCCGGTTCGGCGGGCGCGGCGGGTGCCGTGGGCGGGGACGCCGTGTGGCGGGCGTGGCGGCCGCTGCGGCGCTGGGCGGAGGTCGTCCGACCGGAACCGTCCGCGGTGGCGTCACCGTCGCCCTGGGGGGCGCCGGCGGGCTCCTCCGCGGCCGCGGGCCCGGTCGGCTCTCCGGGGGCCGCGGACGCGTCCTCGGGGTAGGCGGAGATCCCGTCGTGTGCGGGCTCCCCCTCCCCTCCGGGGCGGGTGTGGTCCGGGTGCTCGGGGACCGGCACGGTGTAGCCGCGCCAGGGCCCGCTGTCCGAGGACGCCCGGGCGTCCCCTCCGCGGGTGGCGCCGTCGGTGTCCCCGGCCGCGTGCGCGGGGTTCCACTGAGTCGTCATCGTGCTATCTCAAGGTTGTACGTGGCCTGGTAGAGCTGGACGGCGGCGTCCTCGGAGGGGATCTCCGCCGACGCCAGTGCGGTGTCGAAGGGGACCCGTTCGCGGTCGAGCAGGCCGTTGATGCGGTCGATGAGGTTCTCCCGCGCCTTCGCGCCGATACTGCGCAGCGACTGCGCGCCGAACAACCCCTTGAGCAGGCGCTGCGGTGAGGGACCGGAGGGCTCCGCGGCGTGCGCGCCGCCCCCGGAGCGGGACCGCTCGTAGCCGAGCAGGTCGATGATGAGGATCAGGGTGACGATGTCGCGGTCGAAGGTGACCAGCCGGGCGACCGAGCGTTTGGTGGCCCCGGCCTCCCCGGTCATCTCGGCGATGTCGCGCTGCCACTCGCCGATCTCCTGGCGGATCTGCTGGACCAGCAGGCCGGTGCCGGGCTGGTTGAGCGCCCTGGCCGCCAGGTCGGCTCCGCCGGGGACCTCCCGCCAGACGCGTTCGACCTCCTCGGAGGCGCGTTCGCAGGAGGAGACCACGAGGGCCTCCACGGCGTCGCGGACGGCGCGCTCCAGGGCGGCCACCCGCTGTCCGCGCTCGGCCTGCTCGGCCCGGCCCGCCCGGCGGGAGCGGCGGCCGCGCGGGCGCAGGCTGCGGGCGAGCTCACCGCTGGCGGCGACCTCCTGCCAGCGGGCGATCAGGGATCCGCGCAGCAGGGAGCCGTCGCCCAGGCCGTCGCCGATGCGCGTCCGGGCGTCGGCGTAGCCGGTGTCCACCGCGGTGGCCATGACCCGTCCGGCCTCGATCTGGGTCTCCACCTGGCGGGCCAGCTCGGGCACCCGTGTGCGGAAGCTGTCGATGACCCCGATGAAGGTGCGCCGGGACACCCGGTCGCGCTGCTCGGCCTCGCCCGCCACGTCCGCGAGGAATCCGCGGATGTGGTCGGCGACGTTGGAGGTGAAGCGCTCGCCCCGGATCTGGTCGGTCTCGGGGATGGCGAACCGGGCGGCCGAGCCCAGGCCGTTGGCCTCCAGCATGGCGCCGAAGTGGTCCAGGAGCCTGCGGCGGCCCCGGCGCGGCACCCGGGACAGCACGACCGCCATCGAGGTGTCGCGGTCGCGGGCGACCTGGAGGAACTCCCACACGCGGGCGTCGGCGTAGCGGCTGCTGGTGGTGACGAACACCCACAGGTCGGCGGCGTCGAGGAACTTGGCCGCGAACTCGTGGTGGGCGGCCACCGCCGAGTCGACGTCGGGGGTGTCGAGCAGGGCCACGCCGGGGGGCATGGCCTCGGTGGCGGCCAGGACGAGCATGCCGTCCTTGCCGGGCATGGCCAGGCCCTGCTGGCGCACGCGCGGCAGGGACGGGATGAAGGAGGCCTCGCTGAACCAGTCCACGTCGGCGGGGTTGCACGCCAGGACGGGGCTGTTGGTGGTGGGCCTGCGCACGCCGGTGGTGGTGACCTGCTCACCGACCAGGCTGTTGACCAGGGTGGACTTGCCGGCTCCGGTGGATCCCGCGACCGCGATGAGCAGCGGGATGTCGGGGCGGCGCACCCTGGGCAGCACGTAGTCGGAGAGCTGGGCGAGCACGTCGGCCTGCAGGACGCGCCCCTCCTCGGCTCCGGGGAGGCCGTCGGCGAATCTCAGGTCCCGGATCTGCTTGCGCAGGGATTCCAGGACCTGCTCGAAACGGCCGTCCTCCGGAGCGGGGGCGCGGTGTTTGGCGGGTCCGGCCGCAACGGGGACGGTGGGCCCCCGCCGGGCCTCGTTGATGGCCCGGGGGTCCCCCTCGGGCAGCGGTCCGGGGCCCTGGGCGGGCTGGTCGGAGGTGGCGGCCGGTCCGGTACCGAACCGGTCCGCGGGACCGGAACCGGTGGTGTCCGGCGCGGCCGACGGCCGGGTCATGATCGGTGTGCCCTCCTCAACGGTGCTGACGTTCCCCTCCGGGCGGGCGACGCCATCAGGGGGTGTTATGAGAGATCGCGCCCGGTCGCCAGTCGATGGGTCTCGAACTGGGTTCCCGTGTGCAGTATGTCAAGTTCCCGCGCTGTTTGGACCACTTCTCCGATGATCGCCACCGCCGGGGGCCGCACTCCGGCCTGCTCGGCCGAGTCGGCGATGGTGGCCAGCGTACCCGTGACCGTCCGCTGCCCGGGCAGGGTCGCCTCCTGGACCACCGCGACGGGGGTGTCCGCGGGGCGCCCGTGGGAGACGAGCGCGTCGGCGATCGCGGACAGGCGTTCGACCCCCATGAGGACGACGACGGTGCCGCCGGCGCGGGCCAGGCCCGCCCAGTCCACGGTGGACCGGGGGTCGCCGGGAGGAACGTGGGCGGAGACGATGTGCACGTCCTGGGCGACACCGCGGTGGGTGGCGGGGATGCCGGCGGCGGCGGGGGCGGCCAGCGCGCTGGTGACACCGGGCACGGCCGTGACCGGGATCCCGGCCGCGGCGCAGGCCGCGGCCTCCTCTCCCCCGCGGCCGAACAGGAAGGAGTCGCCGCCCTTGAGGCGGACCACGAACTTCCCCTGCCGCGCGCGGTCGACGAGGACGCGGTTGATCTCCTCCTGCTGCATGGAACGGCCGTAGGGGATCTTGGCGGCGTCGACGATCTCCACGTCGGCGGGGAGCCGGTCCAGCAGGGAGGTGGGCGCGAGCCGGTCGACGACCACGACGTCGGCCTGGGACAGCAGCTGCCGCCCCCGAACCGTGATCAGACCGGGATCACCGGGTCCGCCGCCCACCAGGGCGACGCCGGCGAGGCGTTCGCGCCCGCGGCGGGCGTCCAGGGTGCCGTCGGCGAGGCCGTCGACGATGGCGTCGCGCAGCCCGGCGGAGCGGCGCGGGTCCCCGGAGGCGACGACGCCGACGGTGATGCCGCCCTCCTGGCCGCTGGCCGGGGTCCAGGCCGCGGAGGCGTGCCGGTCGTCGGCGCGCACGCACCAGATGCGGGCGGCCTCGGCCTCGGCGGCGACGGCGGCGTTGACACCGGGGTCGTCGGTGGCGGCGTGGACCAGCCAGTAGACGGGGGCGTCGGCCCCGGCGACGTCGCCGGGCTCGTACGCGCGGGCGGTCCAGGTGATGCGCCCGGCGGCGGCGAGGTCCTCCAGCGCGGCGGAGACGGACGGGGCCACCAGAGTGACCCGGGCGCCCGCCTGGAGCAGGACGGGGACGCGGCGTTGGGCCACGTGGCCGCCGCCGATGACGAGTACGTCACGGTCGTGCAGGCGCAGGCCGAGGAGATAGGTCACGGGGAGTACCCCTTCGGTCGTCGGTTCCGGACCCCGGCGACGGCGGCGGGGCACCGGCGGGCGCTGTGACCGGCCATGGAGCCGGAACGCCTGCCGGTGGTGGTCGGCGATTGCTCAAAAGTACCTTGTCAAAGCGGTATTACGGGGAGATGAAGCGGACCCCCGGACGAATGTGAGACCGCCCGCACCCCGGGAGGTGCGGGCGGTCGCGGCGTCCGGCCGGTCCGGTCAGTGCGCGGACGAGACCCCGGCGTCGTCGAAGGTGGCCACGTCGCGCAGCGCCCGGGCCGCGCCCTGGAGCAGCGGCAGGGCCAGCAGCGCCCCCGACCCCTCCCCCAGGCGCATCTCCAGGTCCACCAGCGGGCGCAGCCCCAGGTGCTCCAGCACCAGGGCGTGGCCGGGCTCGCTGGAGCGGTGTCCGGCGAAGTAGGCGCCGGTGGAGTCGCCGGAGATGGCCGCGGCGGCCAGTGCGGCCGACCCGGCGATGACCCCGTCGAGCAGTACCGGGACGCGCAGGGCGGCGCCGCCGAGGATGAACCCGGCCAGGGCGGCGTGCTCGAGCCCGCCCAGGGCCGCCAGGGTGCCGATGGGGTCGGCGGGGTCCACGGGGTTGGCGGCCAGGGCGCGGCGGACCACGTCGACCTTGTTCTCGAACATCGCGTCGTCCACACCGGTGCCGCGGCCGGTGGCCTCCTCCGCGGAGGCCCCGGTGAAGGCGCAGATGAGGGCGGCCGAGGGGGTGGTGTTGGCGATGCCCATATCGCCGGTGATCAGGCACCGGTTGCCCGCGGTGACCAGGTCGCGGGCCACCTCGATACCGTTCTCCAGGGCCTGCATGGCCTGGTCGCGGGTCATGGCGGGGCCCAGGGTGATGTCGGCGGTGCCCCGGGCGACCTTGCGCGACAGCAGCCCGGCGGCGTGGGGCAGGTCGCCGACCACACCGACGTCCACCACGGTGACCTCGGCGCCGACCTGGGCGGCGAACGCGTTGACGACGGCGCCGCCGTTGAGGAAGTTGTGCACCATCTGCTCGGTGACCTCCTGCGGCCAGGCGGTCACCCCCTGGGCGTGGACGCCGTGGTCCCCGGCGAACACGGCGACGGCCGCGGGTTCGGGGATGGGGGGAGGGCACTCCCCGGCGAGTCCGGCGAGGCGGACGGACACCTCTTCCAGGATCCCGAGGGAGCCCGGCGGCTTGGTCATCCTGTCCTGCCGGTCCCGGGCCTCCTCCACCGCGCGGGTGTTCAGGGCTCCGATGGCGGCGATGGTCTCCTCCAGCAGGGTCGTGGGCTCCTGGCCGGGCAGACCGCGGCGACCGTAGCGGTCGTGGTGCACCGCCCAGGACAGGGGGCGTCCCCTCGCCCAGCCGGAGAGGCCGGGCTCGGGCTCGGTGGGGAAATCCTCGACGTGGCCCAGGCACAGGTAGGCGACGACTTCGAGGTGGGAGGGGAGGTCGAGGGCGCGGGCGACGTCGCCTTCGTCGGCGAAGCCGACCCAGCCCACGCCGAGGCCTTCGGCGCGGGCGGCCAGCCACAGGTTCTCCACGGCCAGGGCCGCGGCGTAGGCGGCGCTCATGGGCTTGGCGTGGCGGCCGGGGGTGTGCCCCAGGCCCCGGGTGGAGTCGACGGTGACCGCGATGTTGAGCGGGGCCTCGGCCACGGCCTCGACCTTGAGCCCGGAGAGGACCCGGGCGCGGGTGCCGGGCAGGGCGTGGGAGTACTCGTCGCGTTCGCGGCGGGCCAGGTCCAGGACCCGGCCGCGCAGTTCGGGGTCCCCGATGACCACGAAGTCCCAGGGCTGGGAGTGGCCGATGCTGGGCGCCCGGTGGGCGGCGTCCAGGACGCGGGTGAGCACCTCGGGGGCGACGGGGTCGGGGAGGAAGCCGGTGCGCACGTCGCGCCGGTCGTTGATGGCCCGGTAGACGGCGGCGCGGGCGGCCTCGTCGTAGGCGTGGTCGGCGGTGCGGTCGCCCGCCCCGGCGGGGACGGGCGCCGGGGAGGCCGGCTCCGGGGCGGTGCGGACCGCGGCGGTGCGGGGCGGCTGTGCCGGGTGCGGCTCGGGATGGGGGACGGCCGCTTCGTGTGCGTGCATGCTCTGTTCTGCTTCGGTGGTCGCGGGGGTGTCCGCGGGTGTCCCGTCGGCGGTGGCCGCCGGGTGGTCGGTGCGCTCCGGGGGCGCGGGGTCCGCGGGGCGGTCCTCGGCCCGGGGCCCGGGTTCGGGAGCGTTGCGGAAGGGGATGACGTTGGGCCGGGCCGGCGGGGTCGGAACGGGCTCGGCGGGCGGTTCGGGGGCCGCGGGCCCGGGCGCGGGGGGCTCGGCCCGTTCGACCGGTTCGGGCCGGGGTGCGGCGGGGGCCGCGGGCGGTGCCTGGCCCTGGGCCGGCCGGATGCCGGGGGCGGGGTCGGGCCGCCGGAACGGGTTGGCGCCCGCAGGCCGCCGGGGCCTGGTGCCGCGGCCGCTCTCGGGCAGGCCGTCGAGCAGGCCTCCCAGCGGTCCGAGGCCGGACGCCCCCGGGGTCCGGCCGCGGGAGTCGTCCCCGCCGGAGCCGCTGGAGCGTGCGTCCTCGCGGTCGTCGTCGGTCATGATCGCTCCCCCGTGAAGGTGTGTCGACTGCCCGTTCCCACTGCTCGTTCCGGTGTTCGACCGGTAAGCGTAGCCTGCGGCGGTGTGCCGCTCGCACGGGTCCCCCGGGCCCGGGCGGATCGCCGGTCGACCCCCTGTGCCGAGCCCGCCACATCACCGTCAACTGTGCCAGAGCCACCCTGAAGGCATGTGGCCGGCGTCCGATATCTCCCCTGTCATCGCAGGTGGAAGCAGGTTTCGGAGGGTTCCGGCCGGGGCCCCGCCGGCACCGGTCCCGGCACCGGGCGGTGCCCGGCGGCCCACCGGGCACCGGCCCGGAGCGGCCGGATCCGGCCACTTTCCCCGACGAAGCGTCACCCTCCGTGGCGGTACATGTGCGAGAGTGGCCGGGCTCCCTGCCCCCGGGTACCCACCGAGCATCCGAAGGAGACGACCCGCATGCGACGACGCACGTTCCTCACCGGTGCCACCGCCGCGGCAGGACTGGCCGCCCTGGGCGGCGCCGCGGACCCGCGCACCGCCCTGGCCGCCGGGGACCGCACCGCCCCCCGGGTCCTGGCCGAGACCGCCCCCGCCGGCCCCCGCGTCCGCACCGGGCGGCCGTTCGACGTGGTCACCGTCACCGGACGCCCCGGGGCCCGGGGCGCCATCCGATTCGAGACGCCCTCCGGCCCCGGCGCCTGGGAACCCCTCCACCTGCACACCGAGGGCCGCGAGGGCGAGGGCCCCGTGGGCTCCGCCCTGGTCCGCGCCCCCGAGGGCGCCACCGGGTACGAGGCCGACATCGAGGGGGACACCGCCGCCGTGAACCTGTTCGACGGGGAGGCCCTGCGCGTCGGCGGTCCGGCGCGGACCACGCTGTCCGCCGAGGGCGCCCGCTCCCCGGGCCTGCCCGCCCTGCGCCTGCGCACCCGCGCCGGGTGGGGCGCCGACGAGTCCTGGCGGTTCGACGAGGAGGGCACCGACCTGTGGCCGGCGGTGTTCCACCCGGTGCAGGCCATCACCGTGCACCACACCGCCATGGCGACCACCGGCGACCACGCCGCCGACGTACGCGCCGTGTACTACCTGCACGCCGTGGAACAGGCCTGGGGCGACATCGGCTACCACCTGCTCATCGACCCCGGGGGCACGGTCTACGAGGGCCGCCACTCCGGCGGGGACGGGGTCCCCGTCTTCTCCGGGCCCCCGCTGCCGGGCCGGGCCCGCTCCGTCACCGCGGGGCACGCCTTCGGCGTCAACCACGGCAACATCGGGGTGTGCCTGCTCGGGGACTTCACCGAAGCGCTGCCGACCCGGGCCGCCCAGGACTCCCTGGTCCGCGTGCTGCGCCTGCTGTGCGCGCTGACCGGGGTGGACCCCCTGGCCGCGATCGACTACACCCACCCCGACACCGGGGCCGTCACCCCCGGCCCGGCGCTGGGGCGGCACCGCGACTGGCTGTCCACCGAGTGCCCCGGCAACGCCTTCGCCGAGGTGTTCGACACCGCGATCCGCGACCGCGTCGCCCGCGGACCCGCCTGACCCCGCGGTCGGCGCCCCGCCGCGGGGCGCCGACCCCGTCGGGGCCGGTGGGGACCGCGGCCGTGTCTAGGCTTGTGGAACCGCGTCCTGTGAACCCGGGAGATCCCATGGCCTCCGTGCGCCCGCGCCCCGTCCTGCCCTCCGTCGTCCTGGAGACCGAGCGCCTGCGCCTGCGCGCGTTCATAGAGGACGACATCGAGGACGTGTACACCGCGTGCAACGACCCCTGCCTCCAGCGGTGGCTGCCCCTCCCCCGCCCAGGCGTCCCCTACACGCGCGCCGACGCCGAGCAGTGGTGCCGGGAGATCGCGCCCGGACTGCGCACCGGCGGGGAGGGCCAGCAGTGGGCCGTCACGGCGAAGGACGGCGGCCGGCTGGTCGGCGCGGTGGGGCTGATCCGCGTTCTGTGGCCCGCGATGAACAGCGAGATCGGCTACTGGGCGGCCCCCTGGGCGCGGGGCCGGGGCCACACCACCGAGGCGGTGGTCGCCGTGTCCCGCTGGGCCCTGGACCGGGGGTTCCAGCGGCTGGAGATCAAGGCGGCCACCGGCAACACGGCCTCGCGGCGGGTCGCGGAGAAGGCCGGATTCACCCTGGAGGGGGTGGAGCGCAGCGCCATGCCGCTGCACGGGGGCCGCTCCGACCTGGCCGTGTACGGGCTGGTCCCCGCCGACCTCGGCCGGGGCTGAGCCGCCCGGGCCCGGGCGGCTCCGGCGGTCGCCCCGGCCGGTGTCCCGTCACCCCCAGACCCGGGACAGCGACCAGGTCCCGGCGAGGGTGTCGTGGCGCAGTTCGTACACCCCCTCGGAGCCTGCGGCGCCCGCCTCCAGGCGCCAGTGCTCGCTGCGCGGGGCCAGGGGGCCGTGCGAGGGCCGCCACCCCTCCTGCGGCGTCACCCAGTGGTCCATGATCCGGCGCACGCCGTAGACCCTGCCGTTCCAGGTGAACCGGGCCGGCCGACCCCCGTCCTGCACGACCGTCACCTCTGTCCCGTAGTACCTTCCCACGACACTTCCCCTCGGCATCGACCCCTCCGGCCCCGGTTGTGCCCGCCCGCGGGGAAGATACGGACAGATGTTCGAACAAGTGTTCCCACAGTAGCGAAATCGGCCGACCCGTGGAACTGTTTCCCGAAGCTCGGCATCACCTCATGTGACCGACGAGAGCCACCCCCTGCGACGGGCGGCCCCGGGGCGGGGCCCGCCCGTCCGGAGACCGCGCGGCGTGTCGCCTCGGTACCCTGGCACCACCCCATCCCCGAACCATGCGAGGACCCTCCACCGTGATGTCGAACGGCCATCAGAGCGGCAGACCCCTGCGCGCGGGCGACCCCCGGGAACTCGATGGCTACCGCATCACCGCGCGCCTGGGTCGCGGCGGGATGGGCACCGTCTACCTCGCGGAGGACGCCTCCGGGCGGCCCGTCGCCGTCAAACTCATCCACCCCGACCTCGCCGACGACGAGTCGTTCCGGCTGCGGTTCGCCCGCGAGGTGGAGTCGGCCCGGCGCGTCGCCCGGTTCTCCACCGCCGGGGTCATCGACGCCCGCCTGGAGGGCGACACACTGTTCATCGTCTCCGAGTACGTCCCCGGGCCGAACCTGGACGAGGCGATCCGCCGGGGCGGTCCGATGTCGGGGGGCACCCTGGAGGGCCTGGCCATGGGCGTGGCCGCCGCGCTCACCGCCATCCACGGATCGGGGGTGATCCACCGCGACCTCAAGCCCGCCAACGTGCTGCTGTCCCCGGTGGGCCCCAAGGTCATCGACTTCGGGATCGCCCGCGCCCTGGATGATTCCGGCGGCGGGGTCACCCGGTCCAGCCAGCTCATGGGCACCCCCTCCTACATGGCCCCGGAGCTGCTGCTGGGCGAGCCGCCCACGGCCGCGGCCGACATCTTCGCCTGGGGCTGCCTGGTGGCCTTCGCGGGACTGGGCGAGGCGCCGTTCGACGCCGCGACCGTGCCCGCGGTCCTGCACAACATCACGTCGGCGCCGCCCCGGCTGGAGGGGCTGGACCCGGGCCTGTACGACCTGGTGGCCGCGGCCCTGGACAAGGACCCGTCCCGGCGGCCCACCTCTCAGCAGCTCCTGGCCCGCCTGACCGGCCAGGACGCGCCGGCCGAGTCCGAGGTGCGGCGCAGCATCAGCGACTCCTGGGAGGTGCCGACCGGCGTCCCGGTCCCGGGCGCACCGCCCGCCCCGACCACGCCCCCGCACGGGCAGACCCCGCCCGAGGGGGCCACCGCCCCCTTCCCCCAGGGAGGGGGCGGGCACGGGGGCGACACCGGCGCGGCCCCGACCCTGCCCTACCACCAGGGCCGCGAACAGCCCCGCTCCCCCGCCCACCAGGGCCCCGGCGGCCAGGTGCCGCCCACCCTCCACGAGCGGGCGCACCACGGGCCCTCCGGGCCCCAGCCCCCCGCCACCCATCGGATGCCCGCCGGATACGCCCCGCCGCCGCACGGGCAGCCCGCCCACGGCTTCCCGTCGGGTCCGGGCGGCCCCGGCGCCCCGGTACCGCCGAACGCCGGTGTGAACGGCGGGGCCGACGGCGGCGGCGCGGGCGACGGCGCACGGCGCAGGCGCCGACTGCTGCTCGCCCTCGGGGCGGGTGCGGGCGCTCTCGTGCTGATCGCCGGGATCGGCCCGGTGGTCCTGTCCAACCTGGAGCCCCGGCCTCCCTCGGAGGAGGACAACGAGATCGTCTCGATCTACAACACCGACTTCGCCTTCAACCCCGCGTGGAACACCTATTTCTACGACGCCGAGGAGGTCGAGGACGGTGCCCTGTACTGGGAGGAGCGCCGCGGCATGCTCCTCCGGCACCCCGAGCCCTCGGGCGACGACCCGAGCCGGGGCCTGGTCGTGCCGTTGGACCGCGAGGACGACATGCCCGACCGGGTGCTGGTCACCGCCAGTGCCTACGTGATCGAGGGGCCCGAGCAGGCGACCTTCGGCGTCCGCTGCTGGGACACCTCCGGTGAGGAGTACCGCACCCAGTACGAGGCCGCGGTGCGCTACGACGGGCAGCAGGCCGAGATCCGGCGGATGAGCGAGGAGGAGGGCGACCAGGTCCTCGAACGCACCAACGAGGTCCAGGGGTTCGAGCCCTACCCGCTGTTCGAGGAGAGCGCCAGGACGGACGGGTACGACCCCGGTTCCCCGTACGAGTTCGACCGGGACGAGGTCGTGGTCAACACGCTCGCCTTCACCTGCGAGTACGTCGAGGACGAGGGCGGCGAGGCGCACATGGAGCTGGCCCTGTGGGTGAACGGCGAGCACGCGGTGAGCGCCGTCGACTCCGACCCGCTGCCTGCGGAGGCCGAGGAGGTCGAGGACCGCCGGCGGATCGGGATGATGACCCGGTCGGGCCCCGGCCACCAGCCGATGGCGGTGCTCTACACCGATTTCTCGGTGCACGAGATCCTCGCGCAGGAGTGAGCGCGCCCCGGGGCGGGTGCCGCCGTGGCGCCGCCCCGGACGGCCTGGCATGATGCCGGGCATTCGCATTCGGCAAGGAGTGGAAGCATGCGCGCCATCGTCCTGGAGGAGACCGGCGGACCCGAGGTCCTGCGCGTCTCCGAGGTCGTCGACCCCGTACCCGGCCCCGGTGAGGTCCTCATCGACGTAGAGGCCCGCGGGGTCAACTTCATCGACATCTACCAGCGCAGCGGCCTGTACGACGTCCCGCTGCCCTTCGTCCCGGGGATGGAGGCCGCCGGTACGGTGACCGCCGTGGGTGAGGGGGTCGAGGACCTGTCCGTCGGCCGACGGGTGGGGTGGGCTATGGCGCCGGGCGCCTACGCCGACCGCGCCGTGGTCAAGGCCGCCCTGGTGGTGCCGGTGCCCGACAAAGTGTCCTCGGAGCAGGCCGCGGCCCTGCTGCTCCAGGGCATGACCGCCCACTACCTGGTGAATTCGGTGCACCCGGTGTCCGAGGGCGAGACCGTGCTGGTGCACGCGGCGGCCGGAGGTACCGGGCTGCTCGTCACGCAGCTCGCCAAGGAGAGGGGCGCCCGGGTGATCGGCACCGTCTCCTCGGAGGAGAAGGAGCGCATCGCCCGCGAGGCCGGCGCGGACGAGGTCGTCCGCTACACCCGGACCCCGGTGACCGAGGCGGTGCGCGACCTCACCGGCGGGGCGGGAGTTGCGGCCGTCTACGACGGCGTGGGCCGCGACACCTTCGACGCGAGCCTGGCCTCGCTGCGCCCGCGCGGTGTGCTGGCGCTGTTCGGGCAGTCCTCGGGCCCGGTGGAGCCGGTGGACCCGCAGCGGCTCAACGCCGCCGGTTCGGTGTACCTGACCCGGCCGTCGCTGGCGCACTTCGTGGCCGACCGCCAGGAGCTGCTGTGGCGGGCCGACGACCTGTTCTCCCTGGTGGGCGAGGGGCGGCTGGACGTGCGGATCGGCGGCCGGTACCCGCTGGCCGAGGCGGGCGCCGCCCAGGAGGCGCTGGCCTCGCGCCGGACCACGGGCAAGCTCCTCCTGACCTGACCCCGGGCCGCACGGTCCCGCGGTGCGGTCTCCGCTCGGCGGGCGCGACGCCGTTCGGGCCGGGGACCCCGTGCGCCGGCACCCGACGCGACGTCACCCGGCGCGGCACGACGGCACGGCGCCCAAGGCTCGCGTCCGGCGGGCGCGACGCCGTTCACCGCCGGAGGCGCCCCGCCTCCACCCAGCCCGCGGAACGAGAGGTCGTGGGAGCCGGTGGTGCCGGTGTCCCGGGCCCCGGCCCGGGGCCGGGAGGCCCGGGACACCCGGCGACGGCTGCGCCGCGGCTACCCCTCCCGGCGCGGGGGCGGGGCGGCCTCGGCACCGCGCGTACCCGCCACCCCGGCCCGGCGCACGTCGTCGCGGGCGTCCTCAACCGCCTGTCGGGCCGCCTCCGCGGCGTCCATGGCGGCCTGCGCCGACGCCGACCGCTCGGCCGGGTCGGGCCCGGAGATCTGGGCCGGTCCGCCCGTCCCGGCGTCCTCGTCCTTCTCGGTGGAGGGCCGCGAGCTCACCGCCTCCCCGGCGAAGGCGTGGCTGACGTTCTTGACCGCCTCGGTGAACTCGCCCGGGATGACCCAGAACGTGTTGCCCTCCCCGTTGGCCAGCTGCGGCAGGGTCTCCAGGTACTTGTAGGCCAGCAGCTTGGCGTCGGCGTTGTTGGCGTGCACCGCCTGGAAGACCCGCTCCACCGCCTGGGCCTCGCCGTCGGCCCGCAGGATCGCCGCCTGCTGGTCGCCCTGCGCCTCCAGGATCGCCTGCTGGCGTGCGCCCTCCGCCTTGAGGATGCGGGCCTGGCGCTCGCCCTCGGCGTGCAGGATGGCCGCGCGCTTGTCGCGGTCGGCCCGCATCTGCTTCTCCATCGCCTCCTTGATGGTGGGCGGCGGGTCGATGGCCTTGATCTCGACCCGGTTGACGCGGATGCCCCACTTGCCGGTGGTCTCGTCCAGGACGCCGCGCAGGCGGGTGTTGATCTCCTCGCGCGAGGTGAGGGTGCGCTCCAGGTCCATCGAGCCGATCACGTTGCGCAGTGTGGTGACGGTGAGCTGGTCTATGGCCTGGATGTAGTTGGCGACCTCGTACGCCGCGTCCTTGGGGTGGGTGATCTGGTAGTAGAGGACGGTGTCGATGTTGACGACCAGGTTGTCCTCGGTGATCACCGGCTGGGGACGCGAGGTGAACACGTGCTCGCGCAGGTCGAACCTGGTGTTGACGCGGTCCACGCCCGGGATGATGAAGTTCAGCCCGGGCCCGAGCGTCTTGATGTACCGGCCGAAGCGTTCGATGTTGTACGCCCGGGCCTGTGGGACGATGCGGATCGACGCCAGGGCGAGGCCCACGACGAGGATCGCGAGAATGATGAAGGGTATGACTGTTTCCGGCATGTTCGGTACCTGACCTCGGATCGTGTCTGCGGCGGTGCGCGCGGCCCCGGCCCGCCCCGCCCTCCCCGGCGGCCGGGCGACCGGCTCAGGGAAGGGCCTCGCGCGGGTAGACCACTGCGGTGGCGCCGTCGATCTCCATGACGTCGACGTGCGTGCCCACGGGGATCACCAGGTCCTCGTCGATACTGCGCGCCGACCACTCCTCCCCGGAGAGCTTGATCAGCCCCTTGTCCCGGTCCACCGGCTGGAGCACCACGGCGCTGCGCCCCACCAGCCCCTCGGCCCCCGAGCGCACCACGGGCCCGCCGGAGAGCTGGCGGCGCATGATCGGCCGCACCAGGTAGACCCCCGCGGCCGAGGCCGCGACGAACCCGATGATCTGTACCGCCACCGGGAGCCCGACGGCGCCGAGGAGGGCGGCGACCAGCGCCGCCGCGGCGAGCAGCCCCAGGACGAAGGTGAGGGTGAAGACCTCGACGGCCCCCAGGACGACGGCAAGGAGCAGCCAGACCAGCCAGGCGTCCATCGACCATCCTCCCGTTCGTGTTCCGGGTACTCCTTTGCTACCCACCCGAGCCTGACAAACCACACGATCCGCTTGCGAGTACGGGGATTTCGTATCCCGGTTCCGGTCGGCTCCGGCGATCCCCGGAGGATCCGGAACCCCGCGCGGGGTTCCGGTGCCCGGATGTCCCGGCGTCCGGCCCGGCCCCGGACACGGCGCGGCCCCCGGAGGCACCCGCTCAGGGCCGCCGGGGACCGCGCCGCCCGTCGCTACCGTCCGCCGGAGAACTGGTAGACGAGCTGGTAGGTGGGCCGGTTCTGCCAGGCGATCGGCCACATGTTGATACCGCCCACCGACTGGTGGATCACCGTGTCGGCGCACAGCTGTGCCCCGACGGCGCAGTGGGCGTCACCCGGGTAGACGTCGCCCGCCGGGGTGGCCACGGCCTCGGCGAGGGTGTCGAGCAGGACCGTGCGGCACTCCGACAGGTCGCCGCCGCCGCAGTAGGCGCCGTCGCCGAGCGGTCCCTCGACGTCGTGGCCCAGGACGGTGCGCAGGTCCTTGTCCACGTACGACCACCAGCCGTACTGGAAGGCGGAGCCGCGGTGGGGCTGCCCCTGGTTCACGCTGCCGGGTGTGCCGCCGCCGATGTTGCCCGAGGGCGACTCGTCGATCTGGGCGGCCCGGGTCAGCTCGGTGTACAGGTCCCCGCCCAGCTCGGGTTCGAACTGGGCCCGGACCAGGAGCGGCCACCAGGCGTCCAGGATCCGGATGGAGTCGGCGTAGGAGTAGTACCCGGCGTCGCGGAAGGGCTCGCGGCGCTGGGACCCCGCCGCGTTCCACTGCCGCAGGCCCTCGACCGCCGACGCCAGCGCGGGGTCGGTGACCTCCTCGGAGTCGATGACCTCCAGCAGCAGCGGCAGTACCTCCTGGGCGCGCAGGTCGGTGGTACCGGCCTCCATCATCACCCGGGTCAGGCTCGCGGTGGTGAACCGGTGCCCGTCCGCGACGAGCGCCGACACCCGGGTGTCCAGCAGGTCGCCTCGGTGGACCGAGCCGGTGGACCAGCCCGAGGTGTACCCCTGCGCGGGCTTGTTGTTCCAGTTGACGATGTAGTCGGGGTTCACCGCCTGCGGGTGCTCGCTCTTGGGGATGTGGGGGACGTCGTTGCCCTGCGGGTCCCAGTCGGTCCAGCCGGCGTCCGAGTAGGGGTCGATCGGCAGGTTGGGGTTGGTGCCCGGGTTCCGCTGCGGGTTGGCGCCGGAGTTGATGAACGCGATGTCCTCGTCGTCCACGTAGTGCCAGTTGAACGCGTATCCGATGTCCCCGGCGGCGTCGATGAACGCCTCCGCCGAGGTGATCTCGTCGGGGTCGTTGAAGCGCTGGAACCCGATGATGGAGTCCACCTCGTGCATGTAGGTGGAGCGCAGCGAGGTGAACGCGACCGGGACCCCGTCCGCCGTCGCGAACGACTGCACCAGCCCGTACTCGGACCGCAGCGAGGTGAGCGTGTAGCCGCCCGCCGGGGTGCCGTCGGCGACGGTGGGCTTCCACTCGTTGGTGACGCTCAGCTCCTCGAAGGGGGTGCAGTCCCCGGAGGAGTCGACGTAGGCGCGCGAGGCGGTGGTGGGCTCGGACCCGTCGGTCTCGCACAGGTGCACGGCGAAGGTGTCGGTGAGGTCCTGGCCCGCCGAGGTGGCGCTCCAGGCGTAGTCGACGCCGCGTCCCATCTGGACGTAGAAGCTCACCCCGGCGAAGGAGGCGCCGCGGGCGCTGATGCCCGGCCCCTGGAGCTCCTGGAGCAGGAGCAGCTGGGGTGAGAAGTAGGCGGTCTGCGGTCCCATGACGGCCACCGGATTGCCGCTCTCGGTGTGCTCTCCGGAGACGAGCAGGGCGTTGGACATCCCGTGCGGGTCGAGCAGGCCCTCGGGCAGCACCCCTTCGTTGAACACGCCCTCGGCGGCGGAGAGGTCGCCCTCCTCCACCATGGTGTCGAGCTCCTCCTGCTGCTCCCGGGTGAGGTCCTCGACCGTGAGCTCCTCCGCCCCGTCGGGCCCGGCCGTGGTGGCGGCGGAGGGTCCGGTGGGTTCGGCCGCCTGTCCGGAGGCCGCCGAGCCGTGCTCGTCGTGGACGATGTCGTAGTACTCCACCGAGCCCGGGTCGGGGCGGACCTCGCCCACCGGGTCGTCGGGGGTGCCGCTGTAGGGGAACTCGCCGGGGACGCTGACCAGGGCCTCGGGGTCGTTCTCCATGCGCCAGTCCTGCCAGAGGGCCAGGCCCTCCTCGGCGCCGTAGCGGTCCTGGAAGTTGGCCAGGACGATGGCGGACTGGACCTCCCCGCCACCGCCTCCGCCGAAGATGCCGCCGACCATGGCGGCGATGCCGACGACGTCGGTGACGGTGAAGGGCTCGATCTCACCCGCGTTGGTGATGGCGTCCTTGTGCCCGGTCAGGACGTACTCGCCGGGGAAGTAGCGGCCGCGGTCGGCCCGGCCGATGTAGGAGTTGACGCCTTCGAGGTAGTCCTCGACGTCGGCCAGGGCCTGTTCCCCGCGCCCGCCGGCGGCGGCGACCCGGTCGACCTGCGCCTGCTTGTCCTCCTCGGTGTAGGGCGCGGTGCGCCACAGGTCCTGTTCCAGGCCCCGGTTGCCCTCGGCGCCCCCCGCGAAGGAGGTGAGCTCGCCGCGGCCGACCCGGCGCAGCACGTCCATGAGGAAGAGCCGGTCCTCGGCGGCCGCGTATCCGGCGCCGAACATGGTGCCCTCGCGGGTGGTCCCCTCGATGTGGGGGATGCCGTGGTGGCGGTCGCGGGTGATCGTGACGTCGGAGCGCGGCTTGTAGCGGCGGCCCACGTCGCCCTCGGCCACGCCGAAGGTCGCGTCGAGGAAGAAGTCGTCGAGTCCGTCCTCGGTGAGGCCGTCGTAGTGGTGGACGAGGTTGTCGTACATGTCCAGCTGGCTGGACGAGAAACGGGGGCGGGTCCCGAAGGCCTGGTGCCCGAGGATCTCGACGAGGGTCGCGCTGCCGTTCTGGCCCGGCGGGAGGATGTCGTGGCATCCCGCGGGCGCGCAGTAGTCGGGGACGGGTTCGGCGAGGGCGGGCGCCGCCGGGAGCGCCGCGACGGTGGCGGCCGCGACCGCCAGAGCGACACCGGAGGCACCGGCGCGCAACCGCCTTCCGAGAGTGGGGGGAGAAGGGGGCATGTGCTGTCACCACCTGGGGGTGCGGGCGATGGTTCAGCGGCATGTTACGTACGGGTAGGTAAATCGCGAAAGAGATTCACGTTTGAGCGCCGCCCCCGACGCCGCACCGGCCCGCCCCTCCCGCGAACGGCATGTTTAAAGTGACCCACACCACATCCAGGGCGAACGCGGGGCGACCCGCCGAACAGGCGCCGTCACGGACGGTCCGCACCCTCGCGGAAGTGGCCACATCCGGCCAGGCCGCGTACTCCCTCCCCGCCGAGGTCGGGGCCGGGATCGCGTTCCGCGGACCCCCGCGCTTTGACACAATCAGCGCATGAACCCTTACTCCTCCCCCGAGGGCGACCCCTGGCAGCAGCCGCACCAGCAGCCGCCGCACGACCCGTCCGCGTGGAACCCCTCCGACGGGCACGGGGCGCTGGAGCCCTACGGCGGCCCGACCGGTGGTTACGCCCCCGTCCCCGCCGGCCCCACACCCGGCTCCTCGGACGAGCCCGTGCTCAGCACCATCGGGGACATCGCCATCACCCAGAACACCGTCATCACCCCCGGAGGGCGCTTCCCGATCCGGGGAACGGTGTGGACCGTCACCGACATGACCCGCACCGAGCGCTCCACGCCGGTCTGGGCCATCATCGTGGCGCTCCTGGTGTTCTGGTGGACCTGCCTGCTCGGCCTGCTCTTCCTGCTGGTCAAGGAAGAGAAGACCAGCGGACACGTCCAGGTCACCGTGCAGGGCCACGGCCACTACCACGCGGCCTCCATCCCCGCCTCCTACGCCGGGCTGTCCGCGCAGGTCAACCAGCAGGTCAACTACGCCCGCAGCCTCGCCGCCTGAGCCGGTCGCGGCCCGGCCCCCGGGGCGCCGGGCCGCGACCGGACCGCCTCACAGGGCGGTCACCGCCAGCGCACCCGCGCCCACCGCCCGGGACAGCCGGACGGCCCGCCGGATGTCCGCGACCCGCGGCGGCGGCCCGTCGCCCATGACGGGACGTGACTCCACCCGCTCCCCGTAGACGTTGGCCCCGCCCAGGGACAGCCCGAGCGCCCCGGCGAACGCGGCCTCGCACTGCCCGGCGTTCGGACTGGGGTGCCGGTCCCCGTCCCGCCGCCACACCCGCCACGCCCGACCGGCGTCCCCGCCGACCAGGGGCGCCGCGGCGACCGCGAGCAGCGCGGTGAGGCGTGCGGGCGCCCAGCCGGCCAGGTCGTCCAGCCGGGCCGCGGGCGCACCGAACCTGCGGTACCGCGCGTTCCGGTGGCCGACCATGGCGTCCAGCGTGTTCACCGCCCGGAAGCCGGCGAGTCCGGCGGTCCCCGCCAGCGCACCCCACACCAGGGGGCCGACCACGGCGTCGGAGGTGTTCTCGGCGACCGACTCCACGACGGCCCGCGCGATCTCCCGCTCCCCCAGCCCCTCCGGGTTCCGCCCGCACAGCCGCGGCAGCAGTTCCCGGGCCAGCTCCAGGTCCCCGTCCTCCAGGGCCCGGGCCACCCCCTCCGCCTCCCGGCACAGCATGGAGCCGCCCAGCACCGCCCAGGTGACCGCGGCGGTCGCGGACTCCCCGCCCCGCCCGGCCAGGAGCCCCAGCCCGGCCGCCGGCAGGACGGCCCCGGCGGTGAACGCCGCGCCGGCGACCGCCGAGTCCCGGTACACACGCCGTTCCCACCAGCCCGCGGCACGCCCGAACACCGCCACGGGGTGCCCCCTCCGGGGGTCACGCACCAGCAGGTCCAGCAGGTAGCCCGCCGCCATTCCTCGAGATCGCACCGCACCACGGTAGCGACTCCGGGATCCGACACACTCCAGATGGCTACGCAGAGTGATATATAGGCACTTGTAGTTACGGAGAGTGAGGATTTCCGATGTACGTCCTGGCCTGGACAGCCGTTCTCATCGGACAATGGTGGCACTTCTGACCAGGGGGCACCGGGAGTTCGCGAAACACCAGCGGGGCTGCGGCACACCGGGGGTTAATCACCGGTAACGTGGTGCGCGAGGCCCATAGCGACCGGTTTGACAGAGCGCGCGTGGTAACGAGTGTCAACTACGAATCACCGTAGTTGGTGAGGCTTTGCCCACCTGTGGGCGAGATCTTCCAAATACCCTAGAATGTCTGCCCGGGAGACCGCGCCGCGAGCCGACCGCTCGACCGGAGCCCTCCCGCACCACCCCGGCCGCACCCCGGGTCACAACGTGGTCACGACCCGCCACCGCGGTCCACAATTGAACCGAGCACCCGTAGCTCAGTGGATAGAGCACCGGACTTCTAATCCGATGGCCGCAGGTTCGAATCCTGCCGGGTGCGCCACAAAACCCCAGTTCACAGGGGTTACACGAGGACCTCGCAAGAGGTCCTCACCGCGTTCCGGGCCCCTGCGTGCTCCCCAGTACAAGTCCCCGTACAAGGCGCCCCCACCTCCGGAGCACTCTGCCGTCCCCCGTACGGCTTGCCTGGGATGGTCCCGTGTCCGCTCACCGACGCCCCACAGCCGCCGCACCACCGGTCATCCCCGGTCCGTCCCCGCCGGTGGCAGCCCACCGGCCGAATGCGGACACTCAGTGGAGCCTCTTACCCCACGGGGCCCGACGCACCACAATCAGACGGAGCGAACACAGGGCCCGCGACCCCGGCACACGGTCGCCCGGCATGCCGACCGCCCATCGAGCCGGCTCCGCCGCTCCCTGGAGAGGCACTGCCCCGCCTCCCCGAACAGCACGACCCCCGAACCCCGTCATGAAAGCAACCCCGTGGAATCCCTCCGCCCCACCGACCCGCCCCGCATCGGCCCCTACCACCTCGTCTCGCGTCTGGGCGCCGGCGGCATGGGCCAGGTCTACCTCGCACGCACCCCCTCCGGGCGCCGCCTGGTCGTCAAGGTCATCCGCCCCGACCTCACCGGGCAAGAGGGCTTCCGTGCCCGGTTCGCGCGTGAGGCCGACGCCGCCCGCAGGGTCGGCGGCTTCCACACCGCCCAGGTCGTGGACGCCGACCCCGACGCCGACGCTCCGTGGATCGCCACCGCCCACATCCCCGGCCCCAGCCTGGGACAGGCGGTCCGCGAGTACGGCCCCATCACCCCGCCCGCCCTCTACGTCCTGGCCACGGGACTGGCCGAGGGCCTGCAGGCCATCCACGCCTGCGGCCTGGTCCACCGCGACCTCAAACCGGCCAACATCATCCTGGCCGATGACGGCCCCCGCATCATCGACTTCGGCATCGCCCGCCCCCTGGACGCCGACAGCATGACCACCCGCGGCGCGGTCTTCGGCACCCTGCCCTACATGTCCCCCGAACAGACCGAGGGCTCCCGCGTGGGCCCGGCCTCGGACATGTTCTCCCTCGGCACCGTGCTCGCCTACGCCGCCACCGGCACCAACCCCTTCCAGGGGGCCACCATGGCCGAGACCCTGCGCCGCCTCATCAGCCCGCCCCCGCATCCCGGGGAGTTCGACCCGGACCTGGGGGCCCTCGTCATCGAGTGCTGGAACCACGACCCCGACCGGCGGCCCACACCCGAACGAATACTGACGCGGTTCGAGAAAGTCGACCTCCACGACTCCTGGCCCTCATTCGACACCGATACGGAAATCCGCTCCGCACCGATGAGCGCCCCTCCATCACCTACGGAGACTCCGCTCCGAGCACAGGCCGGACCGGCACGGAGCCCCTACCCCGCCACCGAACCGGTCGGCCCCGTGCTCTCCAGCGAGATCCAGGAACCCACCCATATCCGCGACGGGAACGGCCTGCCCCAGTCCCGAATACCCGCCTCCCCCCAGGGACCGTCCCCCGACACCGAACCCCGGAAGTCGAACGCGAAGCTCTGGATGGTCGGGCTCCTGGCGACAACAGCCGTCTTCACCGTTCTCGCCGTGTTCCTGTGGAACACGTTCACACCCGGCAGGCTGACTCTCGCCAGGCATGGCGGTGTCGTGCATACAGTGGCGTTCAGTCCCGACGGGACCACCCTCGCCACCGGCGGCGGCGAAAGAAACGGCACTGCGCGCCTATGGGATGTGGACACCGGAGAACACCTCACCACCCTCACCCACAACGACTATGTGGAATCCGTGTCATTCAGTCCCGACGGAGCCGCTCTCGCCACCGGCGGCGGCAACGATAATGGTGCGGCACGCTTGTGGGACGTGGGCGCCGGAGAAATCTCCACCCTCACCGACCACCAGAGCTACGTGTATTCGGTGGCGTTCAGCCCTGACGGCGCCGCCCTCGCCACCGGCGGCACCGATGGCACCGCACGACTGTGGAACGCCGACACCGGAGAACACATCACCACACTCACCGGCCACAACGGAGCCGTCCAATCAGTGGCCTTCAGCCCCGACAGCACCACCCTCGCCACCGGCAGCACCGACCACACCGCACGACTGTGGAACGCCGACACCGGCGAGCACCTCGCCACACTCACCGGCCACATGGACAACGTGTGGGCCGTCGCGTTCAGCCCTGAGGGCGCCCTTCTCGCCACCGGCGGTGCCGACGGCACCGCACGACTGTGGAACGCCGACACCGGAGAACACATCACCACACTCACCGGCCACAACGGAGCCGTCCAATCAGTGGCCTTCAGCCCCAACGGCACCACCCTCGCCACCGGCGGTGCCGACCACACCGCACGACTGTGGAACGCCGACACCGGAGAACACATCACCACACTCACCGGCCACAACGGAGCCGTCCGATCAGTGGCCTTCAGCCCCAACGGCACCACCCTCGCCACCGGTGGTGCCGACGGCACCGCACGGCTGTGGAACGTGGGCTGAGCATCGGATGTACCGAGTCTCGAACCGGCCCCGAGGAAACGGGCCCTGCCCCAGGGAGCCTTTGATCCGGCGGCCGACCGGCTCCGCGCGCGAGGAGGCCCCAGGCCGGGCGGAGTGAACCCGCCCTACCGCTTCGGTGATGCGACGGAACCGGCCACCGACCTGCCCCGGATGCCGGCCCGCCCCGTCCTGGCGGGAGAACACCGGCCCGCTGTCCGTCCAGGAGGCCCGGCTCGGAGGCACTGCTCGTTCTGGAACCCCCTGCACCTCCAGGATCCTGATCGTGTCGGCTCCCACGGTGCTCGTCTCCCGAGCGGGCCGGACGACCTGGAGGCGGATGCCGGTCTGTCCGTCCACGAGCCGGGTGTCGGCCCAGGGCGGCCCCACCGCCTCACCACGGCGCAGCCCCTTGACGGCGATGGGGTGGAGCATCGGGGACAGCCGCGTGCACCTCCTCGCGTGGTGCAGGAAGGTACAGGTCTGCTCCACCGTCCACACCACCGGCCGGGAACCCCGGGCCGTCCTCCGAGCGCGACCCCTGCACGGGGCCGGGGCCGGCGGTCCCTCACGCACCGCGGTGTTCGACTCCGCCCGCAGGGTGGCGCGGATCCTGGGGTCGCCTGCGTTTTCCGGAGTCGTCGGTGCCCGGTAGCTTCATGACATGGGTGACGTGGCCGCCGCAGAGCCGCGTCTCACCGGCGGGGTCGGCTTTGAGGAGCTACCGAAGATGTTCCAGGGGCCGACACGGTATGTGCCCACCGTGAATGGCGCGACGGTGCGCGGCCTGGTCTATCCCCGGCGGTCCCTGGTCCTGGTCGCCGGGGTACCCGGGGCCGGGAAGAGCACCCTCCTGCGGCGGCTGTTCGGGCTCCGCGGGGACGAGCAGCGGACCGTGCTCACCGCGGAGGGCGTGCGGGTGGTCGACTCGCTGCAGTCGCGCTACCGGCTGGGACCGCTGCTCGGTCGGATCCCCTACCCGCTGTGGCGCTGGGTGGTGCACGTCCTGCACCTGGTCCGGATGGCCGCGGCGCTGCGCGGCGGCCCGGTGGTGCTGCACGAGTGCGGGACCCGGAGCCCGGTCCGCGTGCTGCTCGCCCTGCTCTGCCGGCTCCGCCGGTACGAGATGCACGTGCTGATGATCGACGCCACTCCGCAGGAGGCCCGGAACGGGCAGGACTCCCGGGGGAGGCGGGTGACCGAGCGCAGCCACCGGGCGCATTCGCGGCGCTGGCGACGTCTGCGCGCGGCCATCCGGCACGGTCCGGCGGCGTTCGCGCCGGGCGCGCGCACTCTGCTCGCACTCGACCGGCGCCGGGCACAGGAGCTGGCCTGGATCCGTTTCGGTCCCCCGGGTGCTCCATGTGTGCTCCCCGGCGCGAGTCCCCGGGTAAGGTGGTCCCCGCCTCCGGAGCACTCTGCCGCCCCGTGACCGGGTCGCGCTGCCTCGGGGCGGCCGCACCTATCCACCAGCGCTCTCATCAGCACGGATCGCGCCCTCTCCCGCAACCGGAGTCCGCGCAGAAGGGCCTGTGCGGCCGACCGCCTCCCGGCCGGGCGGGACGGGACCCTCTGCCGAACAGGGCTGTCACCGACCGGCGCTGGTCTTCCCGGACCGAGGCGACCTCCACGAGCAAGGCTCCCCCATGTCCCATGAGACCCCCGCCGCCAAGCGCGCCCGACTCCTCGACGCCTTCCCGGAGCTGCACCGGTACGGCGCCCCCGCCCTCCTGCTCCACCCCCATCTGGCGGACCCGAGGCCGCAGGACAGCTCCGTCGGCGGCCCGCTCCTGTGGCCCTCCGACGAGCCCTGGCCCACCTGCGACCTCATCCACCACACCTTCAGCCTCACCGACGGATCGGCCGAGGAGCGGCCCGAGGAGCCCGTCGCCCTGCACCCGGTGCTCCAGCTCTTCGCACGCGACCTCCCCGAAGGGCACTCCCTTCCCGGCAACGCAGAACTGCTGCACGTCCTGTGGTGCCCCAACGACCACCCCGAACCACCGGACGCGGACGGCCACGGCCACACCCCCTGGCTCACCCTGCGCCTCCGCCAGAGCCTCGAAGGGCTCTCCCCCCTGCGGGAACAGCCCCGCCCGCACACCTGGGACCGGCACTACGAGCTGCCTCCCTGCGCGCTCGCCATCGAGGAGATCACCGACTACCCCACCGACGAGGAACTCCCCGAAGAACTCGCCGAACGCATCCGGGAATGGGAGGACGACGTTCCCCAGACCGGGCATGTGATCCCCAAACCCAGCTACTTCTACGACGTCGCCCACCGGCGCGGCATGAAGCTCGGCGGGTTCCAGCGGTGGAGCCTGACCGATGCCTTCCCCGTCGAATGCGACTGCGGATCCCCCACGGAGTACCTGTTCCAGATCCAGAGCATGGAGGCGGGCGGCCTGGAGGGGCTCGTCATCGGCCGCGGGTACTCGCTCGGCGTCCACGTCTGTCAGAAGTCCCTGGCACACCCCCACCGCACGGTCATGCAATAGATGCGCCACAGCTCCCGGAACAGCCCACGGCCGTTTCCCGGCGGGCCGCTCGCGGCCGGGAGACCTTGAGCCGGAGAGCCCCGGTTCCGGTTCACCGGCCGGACCGCCGCCGGGTCGCAGTGGTCCGGGCAGGCCAACAGGTAGACCTCGTTGCCCGGGAACAGCACACAGGCGTCGTCGGCGATGCCGTCGGGCTGCTCCGGCGCTCCAGGGCGGGTGGCGAACTTCGTGTTCTCCGGTATCCGGCAGAGGTACACCGGCACGGCGCCACAGGCGCACCGGTAGGGCTCGGGCTCCTGTGCCCACGACGGTGCACCGCCGACCTTGAACGGCCCCGCCCCCTCGGATCGGGGGTGTCCGTGAAAGGCCGCAGTGTCGGTTCCCGGGCGAGCAGGGACGGCTCGGCCGACTCCGTCGTCTGTTCCCGGGCCTCGGTGGCGGTGGAGGCAGGGCGGCGGAACATGAGGGGCGCCCCGTCCGGGGCCTCTTGGCGGGCCGCGGACCACGGGCCGCCGGGACGCGGCAGGGCCCGGGGGCGAACGGGCCCGCCCCGACCGATGGGAGGGCTGTGGGGCCGCGGCCCCCGGGTGGAGGGACCTGTCTACTGCGGGGCCAGGGGGCTGGCGAGGAGCAGCCCGGCTCCCGTGGCCGTGCCCGCGCCGATGCCGTTCAGGCACAGGTCCTGGAGCGCGTCGCTGTCCCGGACCACGGCCTCCCCCGTGAAGTGGTACCGGGCGGGCCTGCCGCCCAGGCGCTTCCACTTCGCCGAGGTGACGTCCACCGCGCCCGCGAGCTTGGCGTCCAGCCAGTCCCCGAACCCCTCCTCCGGCACGGGGACCCGCTTGCCGCGCGGGCGCGGGCTCCCCTCCGCGTCGCCTGCCCCGCGCTGCGCGGTGGGCGCCGTGATGAGCTCCCAGCGGATGCTCTCGCCCTCGGTGTAACGCGGCATCGGGTGGATCGCGGCGGAGGTCGCGCCGGGGATCTTCCCCCAGGCGGGGGCGGTGTCGGAGCTGACCACCAGTGTGCTCGGCGAGGTGCGTGCCCACAGCACCCGGGCGTCGGAGGCGGGGTCGGGGTCGACCGCTCTGCGTACGGCCCGCCCCATGGCCTCCCACTGGTCCATGCCGGTGCTGCGCTGGGGGTCGAGGTTGATGCGGGCCAGGTACAAGGATCTCCTCCAGGGTGTCCCGCGGGAGCGGGGCTCGTGTTCGGCCACGGGCCGTCGGGGGTCTCCCCCGCCCGAGGTGGAGTTCTCACTGTACGAGGCGCCGCGACCCGTATCGGCCCGGTGTGCGAACGTGCCGTCCGCGGGGTGGTCCGGGGCCGCCGGGAAACGGGATCGGCCTGCCTGTGCCGCGCTCTCCCGCCGGGGTGCGCGCCGGGCGGGGGTCCCCGGTGGTGCCCGCCCGGCCTCCTGCCGGTGAGGCGGGTGGCCGGAACGGTGGACGGTCCTCCGCCCCGTCCGGGCCCCGGCCGGAGGGGGCGGCGCGGGAGGCGACCGCCGTCGGCCCGCGCCCGGCCCCATCCGCCGGGGCCCGGGGCGGGAGGGGCAGGGCGCCGAGGCGGACACCGGGCAACGGGCCTGCGGTGCCCGGGCCGTGGTGGGCCTGCCTGTGCCCGGGGCCGTGTTCGCGGCCATGGAGGTCCGGCGGGGGCAGGGGCGTCGTCCCCGCGTAGGCACCGTGCACGGGACCGGGTCCGGGCGGGTGACGGGGCGGCGGGCTCCACCGGGCCGGGCCGCGCGGCCCGGCCCGGCGGCCGGGGGTCAGGGTCGGACCGCGAGTGCCTCGACCTCGAACAGCACGTCGGGCGCGGCCAGGGCCGCGACACCGACGAGGGTCTGCGCGGGCGGTTCCGTGCCCCAGAGCTCCCGCACGGCCCCGGCGATCGGCCCGAGCCTGTCGACGTCGTGGTTCACCACGTACGTCCTGAGCTGGACGACGTGCTCGAACCCGAGCCCGTGGGCGGCGAGGGCGACACCGATGTTGTGGAAGGTCCGCTTCACCTGCTCGGCGAAATCGGCCGAGACGACCGCGCCGTCCGGGTCCGAGCCGTACTGGCCCGCGATGAGCACCAGTTCCGCGCCCGCGGGGATCGCGGCGGTGTGGCTGTAGCCGAACGGGACCGGGTCGTGCAGGCCGTCCGGATTGACGATGGCGTGCGTCATGGGGGTCCTTGGGGTCGTAGGTGTCTTGAACCGGGGTCCCCGGCGCCCGGAGGGGCCGGGTGCGGCCGATGAGGGTTCCGCCCCGGGTGACACGGGAGGACCGGAGGTCCGGTCGGTTCGACCGGGCCGTCGGACGACCTCCCGTGTGCGGTGGGGAGAGCCTCCCAACGAATCACGACACCCTGTGTCGTGTTTATCGGTAGATTCCTGCCATGCGCGCTGATCGGTTGGTCTCCCTGGTGCTGCTGCTGCGCCAGCGCGGCCGGCTGTCCGCGGCGACGCTGGCCCGTGAGCTGGAGGTGTCGACCCGCACCGTGCTCCGCGACGTCGAGGCGCTGTCCGCGGCCGGGGTGCCGGTCTACGCCGAACGCGGCAGGCACGGCGGTTTCGCGCTGCTGCCCGGTTTCAGGACCGAGCTCACCGGGCTGAACCACGACGAGGCGCTGGCCCTGCTGATCGCCGGGTCGCGGCGCGGCGCGCAGACGTTCGGCCTGGGCTCGGCACTCGCCTCGGCCATGCTCAAGGTGATCGACGCGCTGCCCGAAAGCCACCGGGGCGCCGCGGCCGGTGTGGCCGAGCGGTTGCTCATCGACCCCGAGACCGACCTGCTCGCGCGCCGGGTGGCCGCCGAGGAGGCACCGGACGCCGTCATGGCCGAGGTCCGCCGCGCGGTGCTCGCCGGGCACCGGCTGCGCATCCGCTACGCCGCCGCGGACCGGCCCCCGGCATGGCGCACCGTGGATCCGGTCGGCCTGGTCACCGTACGCGAGCGGGGCTACCTGTTGGCGGTGAGGTCGGGTGAGGACCGCACCTACCGGCTGTCCCGGATCTCGGCGGCGGAGGAGCTCGACGAGCCCGCCCGGCGGCCGGACCGGGTCGACCTGGGCCGGGTCTGGCAGGAGCGCGGCACTCGGTTCCGGACCGGCGGCGACCTGGTCACCGCGCTGGTGCTGGTGGATCCGGCGCGGCGGGAGGAGCTGGCGGGCACCGCGGTGGCCGTGTTCTCCGAAGAGGCCGGAGCGGACGGGCGGCTGCGGCTGGAGGCGGCCTTCCAGGACGCCCGGCACGCCGAGTGGGCGCTGTGGCAGCTCGGCACGGACGCGGAGGCGCTGGCCCCGCAGTGGCTGCGCACCTCCCTGCGCGACCGCGCCGCCGCGGTCGCCGCCCGCTACGGGGCCTCACCCTGAGGGGCTTCCGGGCGGGCGCTCACCCGGGAGGACCAGGTCGGTGCACAGCGCCATGATCGACCGTTCTGCACTCCTTGTGGCGGTACGCAACTACGCATAGCATCGCCCCGACCCCACCGGGTCACCGATCACATCAGCACCCCTACCCCCGGGAGCCCCCGCATGCTGAGACGTATCCTCACCCCCCTCCTGATCGCGCTGAGCGCACTGGCCCTGACGCTGGTGGGCGCGGCACCGGCCACCGCCGCGCCCGCGGAACCGGTGCAGCCGCTGCGCCAGACCGTCCTGTACTACGACACCGGGCAGGCGGCGGAGTACACCTCCGCCGTCCGCGCGGCCGTGAACGTGTGGAACTCCAGCGTCTCCAACGTCCGCCTGGAGCCGGTCCCCGCCGGGCGGCGCGCCGAGATCCGCGTCATCGCCGACGACGGCTGGCCCCGCGCCCACCTGGGGCCGGTGCGCCCGGGCGGGCAGGTCACCGTCTGGATGGGCCGTCAGGGCACCGCGGCGGGCTACAACGCGGTGCGCATCGCCGCGCACGAGCTCGGCCACAGCCTGGGCCTGCCCGACGCCAAGCCCGGACCGTGCTCGTCGCTCATGTCGGGCTCCACCGGCGGCGTGAGCTGCACCAACGCCTACCCCAACGCCTCCGAGCGCTCGCGGGTCGAGGCCAACTACGGCGGCGGCCTGGCCGGTCAGCGCGCCACCGACGGGCAGATCCTGGTCGACCGCGCCTGACCGGGCGCACCGGCTCCGCAGCCCACGGCCTTCGGCGCCGGCCCGCATCCACGGGTCGGCGCCGGGGCGGCCGGGCGGGCCCGGTCGATTCGGGCCTGCTCGGGGCGTGCGGGCCCGGCGGCCGGGGCGCGCCCGCGGTGAGGCGGCACGGCCGGGCCGCGGGCCGGCACCGTCCTGCAGGCCGGCCATGCGCACCGTGTTCGTGTTCCCCACCGCCCGACGGGCCGAGGTCCTCGCGGCGCCCGACCGGCACCGGCCCGCACCCGGCGGTCCCCGGGGCCTGTGGGAGGGGCTCGACGTGGACGTCGACGACGAGGAGACGGGCCGGCTCTTCCACGGCTGGGAGCCCGAGGAGGTGGCGGCCGTCGACACCGCTCTCGGGCTCCACCCCTCCTGGGCTCTCCAGGTGGTGGACGTCTCCGGTCGCATCGACGGCACCGCCGAGGTCCACCGCATGGTCGCGCCGCTGCTCGAGCGCGGGGCGTGGCGTGCGACGACCACTCCTCGCACGCGTGGACCCTGCCGGAGATCCAGGCCGGGGCCGTCGTCGGCGGCCTGCGGTTCTTCGGCTTCCGTGCGCGCGGACTCCGCCGCGGGCAGGCGCCTCCCCGAGTCAGCGCCCGCCCGCGCCCCAGGCCGGCACCCCGCCCGCGCGGTGCCCTGCCGGCCCCGCCCGGTCAGGCCGGAGCGGTCGCCTCGATCGCCCCCCAGGAGAGGTCGCCCAGGTGGGGTTCGACCACGGCGGCCTCGGCGAGCAGCGTGTCCGTCGCCCGATCGCCCATCTCGGCGCGCAGTTCCGGTTCGTGGCGGCGGATGGAGGCGTAGAGCCCGCCCCACGCCTCCCTCTCACCGGGAAGCTCGTGGCGCGGTCCCGGAAGAAGACCTGCCGAGAGCAGGGGACCGGACCACGTCGAGGCACCGTCGTCGCCCAGAGCCCCGGTCGGTTCGGCGGCGGTGAAGAGCAGCCGGCCGCCCGGGCGCAGGAGGCGCCGCACCTCCCGCAGGGCGGCGTCCGGGTCGGGGGCCAGGGCCAGCGCGTCGACGCTGATCACCGTGTCGGCGAGGCCCTCGGGCAGCCCGGTGTCGGCGAAGGTGCCCCGGTGGAACTCGGCGCGGCCGGGCGGCAGCCAGGCGGGCGCCCGGTTCCGGGCGATCTCCAGGGCCGCCGCCGACCAGTCGACGCCGACCAGGCGGGCACCGGTCGCCCAGCCCAGCCACAGGCCCGGGCCGCCCAGGCCGCAGCCGAGGTCGACCACCGTGGAACCGGGCGCGGGGCGCAGCACCGCGACCATGGTCCCGAGAAGCCGCCAGGGGCAGCCGCTGGAGGGCCCGACCTCGCTCGGGTACTGCTCTCCCCAGGCCCGCGCCCACAGAGCGGTGAGCAGCGGACTCCCGGCCTGGGCCGTGAACCGGGCGTCGAAGGCCTCCGGGGTCATCTGCGGCATCCCGCCCCCCTCGTCGTCGTCGACGTTCCGGTGTTCCTCGGACATGCGCTTCCTCTTTCGTCAGGGGGTCGGTTCCCGTCAGGGGCCGGTCCGGGTCCGAGTCCGGCACGGCGGGCGCACCCCGGGAGCGGGCCGCCGGATCCGCGCCCGGGCCGGCCGCCGCGGAGCGGGGACCGCGCCACCGGACCGGGCCGCCGGGGCCGTGGCGGCGGGGACGACAGGGGACCGCGCCGCCGCGTTCGCCCTGCTCCGGGACCGGCGGAACCGAAGGGCGGGGGCGACGGCGGTCCTCCGGAAGGCCGACCTACCGTGGGGGCATGACGAAATACGCGCGGATGTACCGACTCGGATTCACCCCGTGGGAACGTTACGGCGCCGCGGGCGGAGCGCAGCTGGGCGGTCTGCTCGACCGCGAGACCAAGCAGCGCCCGGACGGGCCCGGGCGGGCCCTGGACCTGGGATGCGGCCGCGGCCAGTTCACCCCCGAGCTGGCCCGGCGCGGCTGGGAGGCGGTGGGCGTCGACTTCGTGCCGGAGGCGGTCGAGGCCGCCCGGAAGAGGGGACCGGCGGAGATCACCTACGTCGTCGGGGACGTGACCGACCTGCCCGCGGCCGGGCTGGGCGCGTTCGACCTCTTCCTCGACATCGGCTGCTTCCAGGGTCTGGAACCGGAGCAGCGGGCCGCGGAGGGGCGGGGCGTGACTGAGCTGGCGGCACCCGGGGCCGTCCTGCTGATGCTCGCCTTCGGACCGTCCAGGTACCGGCGGCTCGTCGAGGGGGTGTCGCAGGCGGAGGTCGAGGCGGCGTTCCCGGGGTGGGACCTCCTCTCGGCGGAGGACGCCGACCCCGCCGGCCTGGGGTGGCCGATGAACCGGACCTCGCCGAAGTGGTACCGGTTCCGCCGCGCCGCCGCCTGACGGAGACCGGTCGGCGGAGCGGGTGAGGAGCGCACCGGCCGGGTACCGTCCCCCGCCGCCTCCCCTGATCCGCCCGGGCACTCCGGGCCGCGCCCCCGCCCGTGCCCTCAGCCCAGGGCCCCCTGCACCATCCTGATCAGCTCCTCCACGTCGGCCTCGACCATCGGCCGGCCGCTGATGCCCAGGCGGTGGAGCAGGGTCCCCGCGATCACGTCGACGATGAGCAGGATCCTCTGCTCCGGCTCGTTCAGCGCCTCCCGGAGTACGGCGAGGTAGGGCGCCTGGAAACGAGCGGTCAGGATCTCGCGCAGGCCCGGATCGTTGATGGCCTCGCTGAACACCCCTGCGAACGCGGCGCCCACCCCGGGCTCGCCGATCTTGGCGGCGGCCCAGCGGACGGCCGTCTCCAGCATCGCGTCCCGGGTGTCACCCTCCAGCGGCACCACGCCGATCGCGTCGAGCAGGCAGTCCACGATCAGCGCGCCCTTGGATGGCCACCGGCGGTAGAGCGTCGTCTTGGCGACCCCCGCCGCGGCCGCGATGCGGTCCATCGTGGCACCCGCGTAGCCCAGTTCCCGCACCGAGTCCAGGGTGGCCGCGAAGACGGTCGCGTTCAGGTCCGAGCGAGGACGTCCGGCCGGAGTGGATTTCTGCACGGGGTCAGGCTATCTTGCCAATTACGCTACTCGAAGTAGCGTAATTGACGAGAGGACATGCCATGAGCGGACGAGCCCCCCTGGGCACCCGCATCCTCGCCAGGAGCAGCACCGACTGGGAGGCGTTCACCGACGAGCAGGTGATCGCCGCGCGGCACCGGACCAACCGCCTGCGGGCCTCGCGCGCACTGCGCGTGGTCACCGGGTTCCCCGACCCCCGCGCCCGCGTCGGGGAGCGCACCCTCCACCTGCCGGGCCGCCGCCTGACCCTGCGCGTGCACCGGCCGAAGAACGCCGGGCCGCGGCTGCCGCTGATCCTGTCGTTCCACGGCGGGGGCTTCCTCGTCGGCACCGCCGCGCAGAACGACTGGATCAACAGCCGCCTGGCCGCCCGGTGCCCGGCGGTGGTCGTGGGGGTGGACTACCGCCTCGCCCCCGAACACCCTCTGCCCGCGCCGGTCGAGGACGGCTACGACGTCCTCGACCGGATCCTCGACGACCACGCCGCCTGGGGCGTCGACCCCGCGGCCGTCGCCGTCCTGGGCGAGAGCGCCGGGGGCACCATCGCCGCACTCCTGGCCCTGCGCTCACGCGCGGACGGCCCGTCGCTGCGCGCCCAGGTGCTGACCTACCCGGTCACCGACTGGACCGACACCAGGGAGTCCTACCCCTCCGTCGCCGCCAACACGGGACAGCCCGGGCTCTCCCTGTCCGAGTGGCGCACCGCGGCCCGGTTGAGCGTGCCGCCGGGCCTGGACCCGCGCAACGTGTCCCCGCTGCTGGCCGGAGACCTGTCGGACCTGCCGCCGGCCCTGGTCGTCACCGGGGCGCTGGACCCCCTCGGCGACCACGGCCGCCGCTACGCCGAACGGCTCCGCGCCGCAGGCACCGACGCCCGCCTGCTCAGCTGCCCGCGGGCCGTGCACGGCTTCGTCAGCATGCCCGGCCTGGTCCCGGCCGCCCGGCCCGCGGGCCGCGAGATCCTCGGCTTCCTGCGCGGCCTGCTGCACCCCGCAGCGCCACGGGCGGAGGTACGGGAGCGATGACCGCCACCGGCCTCAGCGGGGCGGGCGGGGGATCCGCTCCGCCGCCCGCCCCCTCCCCCGGTCCGGCCGCGGACGGCGGAGCGTCCACGGGTGGCGGACCGTCCGCGATCCGGGGCCCGGACGGGCTCCTGCGCCCCTACCTGGGCGGTTTCACCGCGGTGGTCGTCCTCCAGGTCGTCGGTGCACTCGCCGGACTGGCCCCCCTGCTGGCGGTGGTCGAGCTGGGCCGGGCCCTGCTGTCCCCGGGCCCGCCGGACCCCGAACACGTCCGGAACGCCGTGGTCTCGGGCGCGGCCGGGATGTTCGTCCGACTGCTGTGCACCGCCGCGTCGTCCGGGATCGGGCACCTGGTGGACGTCCGACTCCAGCTGGACCTGCGCCGGAGCCTGGCCGCCCGGCTGGGGCGGGCGCCGATCGGCTGGCTCTCCCGGCGCCGGACCGGCGAGCTGGCCAAGGTGGTCGGCGAGGACGTGGGCGCCGTGCACCCGTTCATCGCCCACACCCCCGGTGAGCTCGTCTCCGCGTTCGCGGTGCCGCTGGCGGCGCTGGCCTACCTGTTCACCGTCGACTGGCGGCTCACCCTGGTCACCCTGGTTCCGGTGGTGCTGGCGGTGGCGCTGGTACCGCTGATGATGACCCCCGCCCGGCTGCGCGAGCAGGAGGAGTTCGACGCCGCCCAGGGCAGGATCGCGAACTCCGCCGTGGAGTTCGTCCAGGGCATCGCGGTGGTCAAGGTGTTCGGCGGCGAGGAGCGCGCCCACCGCGGGTTCCTCCGCGCCGTGGACGACTTCACCGCCTCGTTCTTCCGCATGGTGCGCAACCTGTCCGTGGTCGCGGCGGGCATGCAGCTGGTGCTGTCACCGCCGTTCGTGCTGCTGGCCGTGCTCGCCGGCGGGACCGCGCTGATCACGGCGGGCGGCATGGCCCCCGCCGACCTGCCGCCCTTCCTGCTGCTCGGACCCGGCCTGGTCGCCCCCGTGGCGGCCCTGGGCCACGGCTTCGACGACGTGCAGACCGCCCGGCGCGCGCTCGGCCGGATCCGGGAGGTGCTGGCGGTGCCGCCGCTCCCCGAGCCCGCACGCCCGGTCGCGCCCCGGGGCCACCGGGTGGAGCTGCGAGGGGTCCGGTTCGACTACGGGGACGGCCGCGAGGTGCTGCGGGGCGTCGACCTGGTGCTCGAACCGGGGACGGTCACCGCGGTCGTCGGCCCCTCGGGCGGCGGCAAGTCCACGCTGGTCCGGCTGCTGCCCCGGTTCTTCGACCCGACCGGCGGATCTGTGTCCCTGGGCGGGGTCGACCTTCGGGAGATCGACGGCCGGGAGCTGTACCGCAAGGTCTCCTTCGTCTTCCAGGACACCCGCCTGCTGCGCGCCTCGGTCGCGGACAACATCGCCCTGGCGGTACCGCACGCCGACCGTGCGGCCGTGGTGCGCGCAGCCGAGGCGGCGGACGTGCACGAGCGCGTCCTCGCCCTGCCGCGCGGATACGACACGGTGCTGGGCGAGGAGGCCGAACCGTCGGGCGGAGAGGCCCAGCGGATCGCGGTCGCCCGCGCGCTGCTCGCCGACACCCCCGTCCTGGTGCTCGACGAGGCGACCTCGTTCGCCGACCCGCGGACCGAGCGGGCGGTGCGCCGGACCCTGATGGCGCCCGGGAGCGGGCGCACCGTCCTGGTCATCGCGCACCGCATGGAGACGGTCGCCGACGCCGACACCGTCGTGATGCTGGAGGGCGGGGAGGTCGTCGAGCGCGGCGCTCCCGCCGACCTCCTGCGGGCACCGGGCGGCAGGTTCGCCGAGTTCTGGAGATCCCACCGAACGACCGCCGGGGAGCCGGCCGCCCCGGGCGGGCGGGCACCGGGCGGCACCGGGGAAAGAGGCGAAGCGCGATGATCCGGATGCTGCTGCGCGTGCTGGGGCACGAGTACGCCCGACCGGTGCGGCGCACCGTCGTCCTGATGGCGGCCGCCGCCGTGGCCGAGGGCCTGTCCTGCGCCCTGCTGGTCCCGGTGCTGCGGGCGCTGTTCGGGGAGGATCCCGGCGGCGCCCTGCCCTGGCTGGCCGCGTTCGGCGCCGCGGTCGCCGGGTACGCGGTCCTGCGCTACCTGGCCGACCTGTCCGGGTTCCGGGCCGGGACCACACTGCTGCGCGGGGTGTACCGCCGGCTCGGCGACCACCTCGCCCGGTTGCCCGTCGGCTGGTACACACAGGACCGGGTCGGCGAGGTCTCCGGGCTGGCGGGGCGGGGCGTCCTGCAGGCGATGGGCGTGATCGCACACCTGCTGGCGCCGTTCGTCACCGCCTGCGCGACGCCGTTGGCGATCGTCGCCGTGATGCTCGCCTTCGACTGGCGGATGGGGCTCGCCGCGGCGGTCGCCGCCCCGGTCGTGGCGGCGGTCCAGGCCGGGACCGGGCGGGCGCTGGCCGCCGCCGACGCCGAACGCGCCGACCGGGACCGCGAGGCGACCGGGCGGGTCATCGAGTACCTCCGGGCCCAGCCGGTGCTGCGGGCCGGGGGCCGGGGCACCGAGCGGTTCCGGGCGCTGGACGAGGCACTGCGGGGGATCCGGCGCGCGTCCCACCGCTCACTGGTGTCGGCCCTGCCCGGTGTCGTGGGCCTGGCGCTCACCGTCCAGGCGGTGTTCACGGCGGTGCTGGCCCTGGGCGCCCACCTGGCGCTCGGCGGGGACCTCGGCGCGGCCGAGGTGCTGGCGCTCCTGGTACTGGCGGCCCGCTGCGCCGATCCGGTGCTGTCGCTGGCGGACATCGGCGGACGGATCCGGGCCGCGCGGGCCGAACTGGCCCGGCTCGACGCGGTGCTGCGCACCGGGCCGCTGCCCGAGCCCCGGGAGCCGGTCCGGCCCCGGGGGCACGGCCTGGAGTTCGACTCCGTGGTCTTCGGGCACGGCGGGCGGCCGGTGGTCGACGGCGTTTCACTGTCCGTGCCGGCGGGGCGGCGACTCGCCGTCGTCGGGCCGTCGGGAGCGGGCAAGAGCACGCTGCTGCACCTGGTGGCGCGGTTCCACGACGTGGACGGGGGTGCGGTGCGCCTGGGCGGTGCGGACGTGCGGTCCATCGCCACGGAGGTGCTGATGGAGCGGATCGCCGTCGTCTTCCAGGACGTCCACCTCTTCGCCGGGACGATCGAGGAGAACGTGCGGCTGGGCCGCCCCGACGCGGACACGGCACAGGTGCGGGCGGCCGCGGCGGCGGCCCGGCTGGACGAGGTGGTCGAGCGGCTGCCCGACGGCTGGGCGACCGAGGTCGGTGAGGGCGGCGCGCTGCTGTCGGGCGGTGAGCGCCAGCGGGTGTCGATCGCACGGGCGCTGCTCAAGGACGCGCCGGTCGTCCTGCTCGACGAGGTGACCTCCGCACTGGATCCGGTGAACGAGGCGGCGGTCCACGAGGGGATCGAGCGGCTGCTGGAGGGGCGGACGGTGGTGATGGTGGCGCACCGGCTGCGCACCGTCCGGAACGCGGACCGCATCGTCTTCCTGGACGGGGGGCGGATCGTGGAGGAGGGCGACCACGAGGAGCTGCTGCGGCGCGGCGGCCGCTACGCCGACTTCTGGCGGATCTCCGGAGCGGACGCGGTCGGCGGCGGGTGAACCGGAAGCGGGGCGGGGGCGGAGCGGGGGCGGGGCGCGCCGGGGTCCGGCCGTGTCCCGCCGCCCCGCGCCCTCCCCGGCGACCGGGGCCGGGGTACGACCGCCCCCGGCAGCCGTGACCGCCCGCCCCACCGCCGCACCGCTGAGCAGAGGGCCGGCGGCGGTCAGGCCGGAGCCGCGGTGCCCGTGAGGAGCACCAGCAGCGGCAGGGCGAGGTTGTTGACGGAGTGGACGGCCACCGCGGGCCAGATGGATCCGCTGCGACGCATCACCTCGGCGGCGATCAGGCCCACGACGAACGCCGCGGGCAGGATGATGTTGACACCGTGGAAGACCGCGAAGACCGCCGAACCGCCCAGTGCCCCGACGACGGGGCCGTAGCGCAGCAGGGCGGTGGTGACGACACCGCGGAAGAGGAACTCCTCGCCGATGGGCGTCAGCACCGCCAGGAACAGGACGGTCAGGAGGAACGCGGGCAGGCCGCCGCCCGCGGCGTCGTAGTACATGCCCTGCGGGTTCTCGTCGTAGCCGGTCAGTGCGGTGATGGCGAGGACCAGCACGCCCTTGAGGACCAGAGCGGCCAGGCCCCAGGCGGCGCCGAGGAGCATCCAGCGCCAGGTGGTGCGGCGGACGTTGAAGGCGGCGAGCGAGCGGACGCGCAGCGCCGCGGCCACGGCGAAGCCGAAGAGTCCGGCCAGGCCCGACCAGGCTGCGGCGACGAGGCCGTACACCACCGGGTCCAGGGGGTCGGCCGGGACGAACACGAACGCGACCACGGCGGCGGACAGGGCCGCCAGGCCTGCGATGACCTCGGGCCAGCCCGGGCGCGTCGGGGAGGCGGGGGCCGCCGGTGTCGGAGGCTGCGGGCGGTCGGAGCGGGCGGTCGACATGGCGTTGCTCTCCTCTGGTTCGGCGGTCCGGCGGGTGCGGTGCGCGGCCCGGGTCCGGCGGGCCGGGTGGCCGTGCGGTGCTCCATCCGCCCGCCCGGGGCGCCGCCGTACCGGACGCCCCGCCCGCGGGCCGCTGGACATGCCTCCATTCCAGCGGGAGCGGCGTCCGGGCGGCAGTGGCGCCGCGTCACCTCAGCGGGGTGACATTCCGGGGGGCGGAACCATGACGTGGTGTCATGGGCGGCCCCGTACGGCCGGTCTCCGCCGGGCCGTCGACGGCGGGCGGCGGGCGGCTGTGCCGGGGGGGCACGGACCGGCCCGCCCCGCCCGCGGTACGGGCGGGGCGTCGACGGGCATGCGGAGACCGGCACCCCGTTCCGCGACCTGCGGCGGTTCGAGGAGGGCGGCGCCGGGCGGGTGGCAGAGGAGGCCGCCGACGGGCCCCGCCCCTGGGCGGTGCCCCGGAAAAAGGGGGGAAGCCGGTCCGACCGTGGCGGTCGGACCGGCTCCGGGTCCGGTTCCGGGCAGGACCCGGATCGGGATCAGGCCAGGTCGAAGCGGTCCAGCTCCATGACCTTGGTCCACGCGGCGACGAAGTCCTCGACGAACTTGCCCTCGGCGTCGTCGGAGGCGTACACCTCGGCCAGGGCGCGCAGCTCCGAGTTGGAGCCGAACACCAGGTCGACGCGGCTGCCGGTCCACTTGACCGCGCCGGACTCGTCCTTGGCGACGAACGACTGCGAGGTCTCGGAGTTCTCACCGGTCGGGGACCAGACGGTCCCCAGGTCGAGCAGGTTGACGAAGAAGTCGTTCGTCAGGGTGCCCGGCCGGTCGGTGAGGACGCCCGTCTCGGAGTTGTCGTAGTTGGCGCCCAGCACGCGCAGGCCGCCGACCAGGACGGTGGTCTCCGGGGCGCTCAGGCCCAGCAGGTTCGCCTTGTCGAGCAGCAGGTACTCGGCGGGGAGGCGGTTGCCCTCGCCGTAGTAGTTGCGGAAGCCGTCCGCGACCGGCTGGAGGTAGGAGAAGGACTCGACGTCCGTGTGCTCCAGGGTCGCGTCCACACGGCCCGGGGTGAACGGGACGACGACCTCCCGGCCGGCGGCCCGCGCCGCCTGCTCCACGCCCACGCCGCCGGCGAGGACGATGAGGTCGGCCAGGGACACCTTCTTCGCGGAGGAGGCGTTGAACTTCTCGGCGATGTTCTCGAGGATGCCCAGGACCTCGCGCAGCTCGGCCGGGTTGTTGACCGCCCAGTCGATCTGCGGGGCCAGGCGGACGCGGGCGCCGTTGGCGCCGCCGCGCTTGTCGCTGTCCCGGTAGGTGGACGCCGAGGCCCAGGCGGTCTTCACCAGCTGGGAGACGGTCAGGCCGGACTCGGCGACGGCGGCCTTCAGGGAGGCGATCTCGGCCTCGCCGATGACCTCGCCCTCGCGGGCGGGCAGCGGGTCCTGCCAGAGCAGGGTCTCCTCCGGGACCTCCGGGCCGAGGTAGCGGGTCTTGGGGCCCATGTCGCGGTGGGTCAGCTTGTACCAGGCGCGGGCGAACGCGTCCGCGAACTCCTCGGGCTTCTCGTAGAAGCGGCGCGAGATCTGCTCGTAGACCGGGTCGAAGCGCAGCGACAGGTCGGTGGTGAGCATGGTCGGCTTGTGCTTCTTGTTCGGGTCGTGGGCGTCGGGGATGATCTCCTCGGCGTCCTTGGCGACCCACTGGTGCGCGCCGGCCGGGCTCTTGGTGAGCTCGTACTCGAACTCGAACAGGTTCTTGAAGAAGCCGTGGCTCCACTGCGCGGGAGTGGAGGTCCAGGTGACCTCCAGGCCCGACGTGATGGTGTCGGCGCCCTTGCCGGTGCCGTAATTGTTCTTCCAGCCCAGGCCCTGCAGCTCCAGCCCGGCGGCCTCGGGGTCGGCCTCGACGTTGTCGGCCGGGCCCGCGCCGTGGGTCTTGCCGAAGGTGTGGCCGCCGGCGATGAGGGCGACGGTCTCCTCGTCGTTCATGCCCATGCGCCCGAAGGTGTCGCGGATGTCGCGGGCCGCGGCGATCGGGTCGGGGTTGCCGTTGGGGCCCTCCGGGTTGACGTAGATGAGGCCCATCTGGACGGCGGCCAGCGGCTTCTCCAGCTCGCGGTCGCCGCTGTAGCGCTTGTCGTCGAGCCAGGTGGTCTCGGGGCCCCAGTAGACGTCCTCGTCGGCCTCCCACACGTCCTCGCGACCGCCGCCGAAACCGAAGGTCTTGAAGCCCATGGACTCCAGCGCGACGTTGCCCGCGAGGATGAGGAGGTCGGCCCAGGAGATGTTCTGGCCGTACTTCTTCTTGACCGGCCACAGCAGGCGGCGGGCCTTGTCCAGGTTGGCGTTGTCGGGCCAGCTGTTGAGCGGGGCGAACCGCTGCTGGCCGGCGCTGCCGCCGCCGCGGCCGTCGAACAGGCGGTAGGTGCCCGCGCTGTGCCAGGACATACGGATGATGAGCGGGCCGTAGTGGCCGAAGTCGGCGGGCCACCAGTCCTGGGAGGTCGTGAGGACCTCGGCGATGTCCGCCTTCACGGCGTCCAGGTCCAGGGCCTCGAACGCCGCGGCGTAGTCGAAGCCCTCACCGAGGGGGTTCGCCACGGCCGGGTTCTTGGCCAGGATCTTCAGGTTGAGCCGGTTGGGCCACCAGGTGCTGTTCGCGCCGCTCTGGGTGGGGTGGGGGGTGCGACCGTGCGCGACGGGGCAGCCGCCGGACGCCTCGGCCTCGGGGGTCGGGGTGACCACCTCGTTGTTTTCGGACATCGTCTTCCTTCCGGAACAGGGAAGAGGTGAACTCTTGGTTTCAGGACTCGCGTGTACGGGAGCAGTCGGGGCACAGGCCCCAGTAGACGACCTCGGCCTCGTCGATGCGGAAGCCGTGGTCGGAGGAGGCGGTCAGGCACGGTGCGTGCCCGACGGCGCAGTCGACGTCGGCTATGGCACCGCAGGACCGGCACACGACGTGGTGGTGGTTGTCCCCGACCCGTGTCTCATAGCGGGCCACGGAGCCCTGTGGCTGGATGCGCCGAACGAGGCCGGCGCCGGTCAACGCCTTGAGCACGTCGTAGACGGCCTGGCCGGACACCGTGCCGAGGTTCCCGCGCACGATGTCGATGACCGACTCCGTGTCGGCGTGCGGGTTGTCGTGCACGGCGGACAGCACTGCCATCCGAGGGCTCGTCACCCGCAGGCCGGACTCGCGCAGCATGCGCTCGAAATCCGAAGGGGTTGGCATGCCCCGAAGTCTGCCCAGTTTTCTGGAACTAGTCAAATCATGTGATGGATCAACCCTAATCGCGCGAACCGCCGGACCGGAACCTCCGGCACCCCCGGGAGCAGCGCCGCGGCGGACCCGGGCGGGAGGGGCCGCGGTAGGGCCGATGAGCCCGGGCGGCGGCGGTGGTCGGTACGGGTGACGGAACGCGGTGGGCGGCGCCCGCCGGGGGAAGGAAGCCGAGGAGAGGAAAGAGGGCGGACATGGAGACCACGGGATCAGGCAGGACCGAGGCGCTGGCGCGCCTGGACGTCTTCGTCGGCGAGTGGGAGCTGGAGGCCGGCTTCGCCGGCGGCGCCCCCGAGGGGGTCGCAGCGCACAGCCGGTTCACCTGGGATCTGGACGGGGCCTTCCTGGTGGAGCGCAGCGAGGTGTCGATCCCCGAGGCCCCCGACGGCCTGAAGGTCATCGCGCAGGGGTCCGGGGCCGGAACGTACACACTGCACCACTTCGACTCCCGGGGCGTCGTGCGCCTGTACGCGATGGGGTTCGCCGACGGGGTGTGGACCCTGCTGCGGGAGGAGGCGGACTTCTCACCGCTCGACTTCCGGCAGAGGTTCACCGGGACCTTCTCCGCGGACGGGAACACCGTCGAGGGCGTCTGGGAGATCGCGCACGGGGACGGCGGCTGGGAGAAGGACTTCGACCTGGTCTACCGCAGGATCCGCTGACCCGCCGGGAACGGGGCCGGGCTCCGCGCGGGTTCCGGGACGGGCGCCGCCGCTCCCACGGGGACGTCCTGCATCCCGGCCGTCACCGCCGCTCCGGCCGCACGGGGACGACCAGGGCGGTGGCGTCGTCGCGGCCCCCCGAGTCCAGGACGCGCCGGACCAGGGTGCGGGCGGCGTCCGCCGGGGCGGCCGTGCCCGCGACCGCGCGCAGGTCGTCGGGGCCGGGCAAGTGGCGCCACAGCCCGTCGGTGCACAGCAGCAGCCGCCCCGGGCCCGGGGGCCGGTGGCTGCGGATGCGCGGAACGGGATCGGCGGCGTCGGCGCCCAGCCAGGCGACGAGGGCGTCGTGCTCGCCGGTGTCGTCCTCGGTGAGGAGCATCCCGGTGCCGGAGTCGGGCAGCCGGTAGGCGCGGCTGTCGCCGACCCAGGACACCCACAGGCCGTGCTCCCCGCCGACGCAGGCGACCTGGGTGCAGGAGGGCGCGAGGGACCCGGGTCCGAGCGGGTCCGGGTGCGGGCCGCCGGGGGTGGCCAGGGCCGCGACGGCGCGACCGGCCCGGGCGGTGGCGTCGGTGAGTGCGTCCTCGGGGATGGCGCCCGCCGCCAGGGCGCGGGCCAAGGCCTGGACGGTGACCTCGGCGGCGATGCGGGCCGCCCGCTCCGCCCGGGGCGCCATGGAGACGCCGTCGCAGACTGCGCCCACGGTCCACGGGCCGGCCGCGCGCAGGGCCGGGGCGTCGGCGTTGAGCCGGCGGCCGGGTCCGCGTTCGCCGTATCCGGCCGCGCCGCCGGCGTCGGCCCGGGTGCGCCCGAGGAGGTCGGAGAGGTCGGCGCCGCACTCCCAGCAGCGCCCGTCGGGGGCGGGTGTGCCACCGCACCGGGGGCGGTCCGTGTGCTCGTTCATGTGCCCCGCAGTCTGGCAGAAGCGCCCCCGCCCCGACAGGGCGCGGAGATCAGGCCACGGCGGCCCGGAGGGGGTGGGAGCGCAGGGCGGACAGGGCGGGGACCACGCTTGCGAGCAGTCCCACGGCCGGGACCGCCAGGGCGACGACGGCGTAGCGGTCGAGCGGGACCGCCGGGGCGGCGAAACCGCCGGTGAGCGCGTGCGCGATGGCGGCCAGGCCGACCAGGGCGACCGCGGTCCCCGCCGCCAGGGCCAGCGCCGACACCGCCAGCGCCTCGCCCGCGACCACCGCCGCGACCCGGCCGCGGGTGGCACCGGCCAGGCGTAGCAGCGCGAACTCCCGGGTGCGGGCCGAGGCGGACACCGCCAGTGTGGCGATCGCACCCACTCCGGACAGGCCGGCCGCGACCGCGACCATCAGGTAGGTGATCCAGCCGTCCTCCTCGCCGAGCGCCGCCAGGGCGGCCAGGTGGTCGGCGCGGTCGGAGACCTCGGCCCCGGGCACGGCGGCCACGGCCTCGCGGAGCAGGCGGGCCGTCTCGGCCGGGTCTGCGCCGGGCTCCAGGCGCACGTGGACGGCGCTCTCCAGCGGGTCGACCATGCGCTCGGCCAGGGCGGCGCGGGGCAGCAGGACGTCCGGGAAGTCCAGGCCCGCCCGGTACACGACGGCGACCCGGGCGCGAATCGGTTCCCCGTCGGGGCCGTGGAGTTCGGCGGTGTCGCCGGCCTCCCACCCCTCGGCGGCGGCCAGGCCGGCGTTCAGGGCGATACCGCCGTCGTCGAAGCGGTCCCACGACCCCTGTTCGGTGTCGAGGCGGTAGAGGTCGCCGACGGTCTCCGGGGTGACGATGTGGGCGGGCGCCGACGTCCGGTCGCCGATCACGACCGTCTGGCGGAACCCGCCCGCCGCGGCGACCCCCGGGACGGCGGCGGCCGCCCCGACCGTGCCCGCGGGCAGGCCCACCCCGGTCGGCCCGGACACCACGAGGTCGGCGGCCAGGCGCTCCCCGTAGGAGTGGGTGCGGGCCTGGACCAGGGTGGGCGACTGGAGGAGGAGCAGCAGACCGACCAGGGTGGTCACCAGGAGGGGGGTCAGCACACCGGTGACCCGGTGCGGGGCCGCCGCGGCCTCGCGGACGACGAGGAAGGGCACCGCGGCGCGCGGCCGCAGGCGGCGCAGGAGCCGGGCCAGGCCGACGGGGACGAGGAGCGCGGCGGCCGGGACGAGGGCGATCGCGGCCGTGGACGCCGCCAGCACCGACCCCTGGGTTCCGGCGGTGGCGACGGTGAGTCCGAGCAGGGCGACGGCGGCCGTCAGGGACAGGCCGCCGCCGATGACGCGGCCGCGCACCCGGGCCGGGTCCTCCGCGGCGGCCGCCCGTACCGCCTCGACCGGGGCGGTGCACCCGGCGGCGCGGGCCGGGCGCACCGCCGCCGCCAGGGGTGCGGCCAGCGCGACCAGTGGTCCGGCCGCGACGGCCGCCGGGTCGACCACGGTTTCGAACCCGGCGGGCAGCGTTCCGGCGGCGGAGAACGCCCCGATCAGGGCCGCGGCGCCGAGCAGGCCCAGGGGCGGCGCGAGCACGGCAGCCACGGCGCCCAAGACCAGGGCCTCCCCCCACACGATGCGGCGGACCGCCCCCGGGGAGGCGCCCGCCAGGCGCAGCAGCGCGAACTCCCGGGTGCGGGCGCGCACCGCCGTGGTGAGCAGTCCGGTGGTGACGACCGCGGCGACGGCCAGGGTGAGCACGGCGGTGGTGCCGAAGAAACGGCCCATGCCGGTGGACAGCTCGCGGTCGACCCGGCCGACGGCGAACGCCGTGCTCCGCTCCGCCCCGGTGAGCACCCGCACCCCGGGCACCTGTTCGGTGACGGCGGCGGCGAGCGCGGCGGCGTCCACTCCGCCGTCCGGGTACAGGGCCACCGCGGTGGGGGCCCGGTGGCCGGCGGGGGCGCCGTCCGCGTCCGGGGCGAAGAACACGGCGCGGCCGCCGGGCGGACCCGCGACCACTCCGGTGACGGTGACCTCGAAGACCCCGTCGTCGGTGAGGACGCGCACGCGGTCGCCCGCGTCGAGTCCGGCGTCGGCGGCGGTCCGGGCGTCCACCGCGGCCTCCCCCGCGCGGGTGGGCCCGCGGCCCCTCTCGGGTTCCAGCCCCGGGTCCCAGGCGTACCCGTGGGAGCGGTCGGCCTGTCCGCCCAGGACGGGCCCGCCTGGGCCGTCCGGGCCGTCGGCGATGACGTAGGCGGCGAAGGGCGCCTGGACGACGGCCGTGCGCACCCCGGGCAGCCCGCCCAGGGCGGCCGCGGTGTCCTCGGGCAGGCGGGCGGGTTCGGCCGAGGGTGTGGCGGCCAGCCGGTCGTCCGCCGGGTCGGCGGCCACCACGACGGGGGCGGCGGTGGGCAGCCACACGCTACCCGCGGCGTGTTCGGCGGAGGTCTGTAGGACCAGGGCCGCGGTGGCGAGCGCGGCGCCCAGCGTCAGGGTGAGGACCGACAGGGCGAGGGTGCGCACCCGCTCCCGCAGTCCGCGCAGCACGAAGCGGATCACCGTGCCCCCATCCGGTCCAGCACCGCCGTCGGGGTGGGAGCGGTGAGGGAGTCGGCGATCCGGCCGTCGCGCAGGAAGAGCACCCGGTCGGCGCGGGCCGCCGCGGCCGGGTCGTGGGTGACCATGACGACGGTGCGCCCGTCCCGGTCGACCGCGTGCCGCAGGGCGTCCAGGACCCGGGCGCCGGAACGGGTGTCCAGGGCCCCGGTGGGCTCGTCGGCGAACAGCACGTCGGGCCGGTGCACCAGGGCGCGGAGCAGCGCGACCCGCTGGGACTGGCCGCCGGAGAGCTCCGCGGGCCGGTGGTCGAGGCGGTCGCGCACGTCCAGCAGGTCCGCGAGGGCGTCGCATCGGGAGGCGTCCGGAGGCCGCCCGGACAGGCGCGCGGTGAGCTCGACGTTCTCCCGGGCGGTGAGGGAGGGGAGCAGGTTGAAGTCCTGGAACACGAACCCGAACGCTCCCGCGCGCAGCCGGGTGAGCTCGCGTTCCGGCAGCCGGGCGAGGTCGCGGCCGCCGAACAGCACCTGTCCCCCGTCCGGGCGGTCCAGCCCGGCGGCGCAGTGCAGGAGCGTGCTCTTACCGGAGCCGGAGGGCCCCATGATCGCGGTGAACCCGCCGGGGTCGAAGTCCGCGTCGACCCCCCGCAGGGCGGGCACGGGGACGTTCCCGCGCCGGTGGGTCCTGGTCAGTCCGCGTACCCGCAACACGTCGTTCCGCCTCTCTCCGGCCGGATAGGTCCGTACGCCATGCAAGCGGATCCGGCGGGGGCGGTCACGGGGGCCGGGGCGAGGCCCCGGGGTGGGGCCCGCCCCACCCCGCGGCAGAGCGGAGGCGAAGAGGAGAAGAACGTACAAGACCGCCGCCCGGCAGGGGCGTGAGCATGGTGCCATGGAGAACAACGAACACCCCGGGGCGCCCGTGCGCTTCGACACCAGGATCGCCGTCCTGCTGCGCGACGACCTCGCCGTGTGGCAGCGGCTGAACGTGGCCTCGTTCCTGGTCAGCGGCCTGGGGACCCATGAACCCGACGTCGTCGGTGAGCCCTACGAGGACGGTGACGGCACCGTCTACCTGCCGATGTTCCGCCAGCCGGTGCTGGTGTTCGAGGGGGACAAGGAGGTCCTCACCCGGGCCCACGGGCGGGCGGTGTCGCGGGGTCTGGCCGTCGCCGTCTTCACCTCCGACCTGTTCGCCACCGGCAACGACCGGGACAACCGGGCGGCGGTGCGGGCGGTCGCCCGGGACTCGCTGGACCTGGTCGGGATCGCCGTGTACGGGCCGAAGAACGCTGTGGACAAGGTCGTCAAGGGCGCCCGGATGCACCGCTGACCGGGGCCGTGCGCAGGGCCCGCGCGAACCGGCCCGGGGACAGCCCCAGGATGCGTGTGAAGTGCCGGTGCAGGTGCGCCTGGTCGTGGAATCCGGCCGCCGCGGCCGCGGCGGCCGGGCTGCGCCCCTGGAGGATCAGGCGGCGGGCCAGGTCCACCCGGCGCCCCACCAGGTAGCGGTGCGGGGGCATGCCGAACCTGCGGCCGAAGGCCCGCACCAGGTGGGCGGGGTGGGCGTGCAGTCGGGCGGCGGCCTCGTCGAGCGAGACCCCCTCCACCACCCGGGCGTCCAGCAGGTCGCGCAGGCTCCCGGCCAGTACCGAGCGGTCGCCGGGCGGCGGGGGCTCGGGGTCGCCCAGCAGGTGGCCGCGCAGGCGTTCGGTGATGAGCGCCAGGCGGCTCTCGGCCTCCAGTTCCCCGCCGGGTTCGAGCAGGGCCCGGTGCAGCGCGTGGATGCGCCGCCGCAGCGCCGCGTCGTCCAGGGCGGGGCGGTCGACGGAGCGGCCCACCAGGTCGGCGCCGATCCGCGCGGGCTCCAGGTAGACGACGCGTTTGCGCAGGCCCTGCTCCGAGGTGGGGGTGCCGTTGTGCGGGACGTGCGGGGGCAGCAGGGTGACGGTGCGCTCCAGCGCGCCGTGCTCGTGCCGTCCCAGGTCGTAGCGGACCAGGCCGGAGTCGAGGACGAGCAGCGTCCAGGTGTCGTGGGTGTGCATCGGGTAGGCGTGCCCGAGCATGTGGGTGTGGAAGACCTCGACGACGCCCGGCACGTTCGGCCTGGCGACCAGGGTGTCGGCGTGCGCGTCCATGTCCGCAGGGTACGCCCGGCGCCGGAGGGAGGGAAATCCCTTGCGCCCAAGGGCTTCCCGAATAGAATGAACAACTGTTCATTGAAAAATCGGGGAAACGAGGGGCCGTTGCCGCGCAGTCCGGAGCAGAACGAGGCGATGCGGGCCGCCACCCGGGAACGGGTCCGGGCGGCGGCGATGCGACTTTTCGCCCACCAGGGGTACGCGGCGGTCAACATGCGGCGGATCGCGGCCGAGGCGGGCATGAGCACCGGGCTCGTCTACCGGCACTTCGCCACCAAGGAGGAGCTGTACGGCGACCTGGTCGGGGAGGCGGCGGCCGGACTGGCCCTCACCGTCGCGCGGTTCCGCGCCCCCGAGTCCTGCGACTCCCCCGCGGAGCTGCTGCGCGGCTTCTGTGAGGGGTTCCTGCGGGACGTGGTCGGCGATCAGGGGTTCGTGGACTTCTTCCTGCTCATGAACCAGGCGTTCGCCCACGGGGTCGCCGGAGGCGACGGGCCGGAGGAGGTGCTGCCCGCGGTCCGGGACCTGGTCGACGGGCACCGGGAGCTCATCCGCGCGGCGGTGGAGCTGATCGAGCGCGGCCAGGAGCTGGGCGGGTTCCGCCGCGGTCCGGCGGACGAGCTGGCGACCTGCCTCTTCGCCGCCCTCGGCGGGCTGGTGACGATGCGCTCCGTCCTGGGCGAGGGGTTCGCCGTGCCGAGCGCCACCGTGCTCCTGGCCCCGCTGATCGAGGAGGACACCGATGACAGGTGAGACGGGGAGGGCCGGGATGATCGAGGTCGTACGCGGCGACGTACTGGGCGAGGCGCGCCGGCGGGAGGTCGCGCGGGTGTTCGTGGATGGGTTCGGGCCGGACCTGGCCGCCTTCTCCAAGGACCCGGAGGTCCTGGCCGACGCCATCGCGCACATGCTGGTGCTGGAACGGTTCCACGTGGCACTGGTCGACGGCGAGCCGGCGGGGCTGGCCTCGCTCACCGTCGGCGACGAGGAGTGCATCCGGCCCGACGCGAAGACCCTGCGGCGGCACCTCGGCGCGGTCAGGGGGACCATCGCCGACCGGGTGTTCCGCAGCTGGTTCCAGGGGGCTGTGCGGGAACCGCGGGAGGGCAAGGCCGAGATCGGGTTCGTGGCCTCCTCCCTGAGGCACCGGGGCAGGGGGGCGGCCAAGGCGGTCCTGCTCCACCTGCTCGACCTGCCCGGGTACGACGAGTACGTGCTGGAGGACATCGCCACGAACAACGAGGCGGCGCTGGGGCTCTACCGGCGGCTCGGATTCCGGGAGCACCGGCGGCGCAGGGCCCCGTACTCCAGGTTCAGCGGGATCGACGAGTACGTGTCGATGCGGCTCGCCCAGGAGCGGCCCGCCCCCCGGGGCTGACCGATGTGGCGCGCGGCCCACGGCCGCGCGCCACAGGGACGCGGGGGACTCAGTCCGTGCCGGACTCCATGGCGGCCTGGTCGAGGAGCAGCTCGTCCTCGGGGGCCTGGCCACGGGAGGCGATCGTCTCGGCGCCGCCCTCGGGCATGGCACCGATGAGGCCGGTGGATGCGGCCTGGGCGGCGCCCACGGAGGCGGCCTCCCCGGTGCCGACCATGCCGAGCCGGGCGTACTCCTCCAGCTTGGCGCGGGAGTCGGCGATGTCGAGGTTGCGCATGGTGAGCTGGCCGATCCGGTCGGTCGGGCCGAAGGCGGAGTCCTCGGTGCGCTCCATGGACAGCTTGTCCGGGTGGTAGCTGAACGCGGGACCGGCGGTGTCCAGGAGCGAGTAGTCCTCGCCGCGGCGCAGGCGCAGGGTCACCTCGCCGGTGACGGCGGTGCCCACCCAGCGCTGGAGCGACTCGCGGAGCATGAGCGCCTGCGGCTCCAGCCAGCGGCCCTCGTACATGAGGCGGCCCAGGCGGCGGCCCTCGGTGTGGTAGGCGGCGAGGGTGTCCTCGTTGTGGATGGCGTTGACCAGTCGCTCGTAGGCGGCGTGCAGCAGGGCCATGCCGGGGGCCTCGTAGATGCCGCGGCTCTTGGCCTCGATGATGCGGTTCTCGATCTGGTCGGACATGCCCAGGCCGTGGCGGCCGCCGATGGCGTTGGCCTCCAGGACCAGGTCCACGGCGGAGGCGAAGGACTTGCCGTTGATGGTGACGGGGCGGCCCTGCTCGAAGCCGACCGTGACGTCCTCGGGGGCGATCTCCACCTCGGGGTCCCAGAAGCGGACGCCCATGATGGGCTCGACGATCTCGATGCCGGTGTCCAGGTGCTCCAGTGCCTTGGCCTCGTGGGTGGCGCCCCAGATGTTGGCGTCAGTGGAGTAGGCCTTCTCGGTGCTGTCCCGGTAGGGGAGGTCGCGCTGCTGGAGCCACTCGGACATCTCCTTGCGGCCGCCGAGCTCGTTGACGAAGTCGGCGTCCAGCCAGGGCTTGTAGATCCGCAGGGCGGGGTTGGCCAGCAGGCCGTAACGGTAGAACCGCTCGATGTCGTTGCCCTTGTAGGTGGAGCCGTCGCCCCAGATCTGCACCCCGTCCTCCAGCATGGCGCGCACCAGCAGGGTGCCGGTGACGGCGCGGCCCAGGGGGGTGGTGTTGAAGTAGGGGCGCCCGCCGGAGCGGATGTGGAAGGCGCCGCAGGCCAAGGCCGCCAGCCCCTCCTCCACCAGGGCGGCACGGCCGTCGACGAGCCTGGCGATCTCCGCGCCGTAGTCATGGGCGCGGCCGGGGACCGAGGCGATGTCGGGTTCGTCGTACTGGCCGATGTCGGCGGTGTAGGTGCACGGGACGGCGCCCTTCTCGCGCATCCACGCGACCGCCACCGAGGTGTCGAGACCCCCGGAGAAGGCGATGCCGACACGTTCACCGACGGGCAGAGAGGTGAGTACCTTGGACATGGCAATAAGTATGCATCATGATGAATGCACATGCAACGCGGGATGCGCATCCCACCTGTGAGCCTCGTCATCCCCGTCACCGCCCCGGGTCGGGCCGACCGCCCGGAAGGAGCGGGGGTAGGGTCCGGGATGACGGCTCCGGGGCGGCCCGGAGCGACGGAAAGGGGCGTCTCCGTGCGCATAGCGATCCTGGGCACCGGTGAGGTCGCCCGCACCCTGCTCCCCGCCTTCCTGGAGGCGGGGCACGATGTGGCGGTCGGCACCCGGGACCCCGCCGCCGCCCTCGCGCGGAACCCCTCGTTCGGCGCGCCGGTCACCACCTTCGCCGAGGCGGTGCGCGGTGCGGACCTGGCCGTGAACGCGATCTCCGGTCCCGCCTGCGTCGCGGCGCTCACCCCCCTGGCCGATGCCCTGGCAGGGAAGGTCCTCATGGACGTGTCGAGCCCGTTCGACTTCTCCCGGGAGGATGAGATCGTCCTTGACCCCGTCAACACCGACAGTCTCGGCGAACGACTCCAGCGGGCACTGCCCGGAACGCGGGTGGTGAAGACCTTCAACACCCTGGCGGCGGAGGTGATGACCGCGCCCGGAATCGCGGGAGGCGACCATTCCGTCTTCCTCAGCGGTGACGACGCCTCCGCCAAGGCGCAGGTCGGCGGCCTGCTGCGGGAGTCGGGCTGGTCCGACGTGATCGACCTGGGCGGGATCGGCACGGCCCGTGCCACGGAGATGATGCTGCCGATGTGGATGACCCTGTACAGGACCCTGGGCACCCACAGGTTCGGGTTCAAGATCGTGCGCTGAGGAGGAAGCCGCGCAGCAGGGCGATGCAGGTGTCGGGGTCCTCCAGGTGGGCCTCGTGGGAGGCGTCGAGGTCGACGCGGACGGTGGCCGGGCGGCGGTCGACCATCTCCTTCTTCTGCGTGTCGGTGAAGATGCCCTGGTCGGCGAAGACCGCGAGGGCCGGCGCCGCCACCGACTCCCACTCGGCCCAGCGGGGCTCCCGGAGGGTGGCGGCGACCTCCTCCATCACGTCGGCGTCGAACCGGGGGCGCAGCCCGTCCGGCCCCTGCTCCAGGTCCGCGGCCCAGGCCGCGGACAGCACGTCCGCGCCGAGGAAGGCGCGGGCCGCCTCCCGGTCGGGGAAGGGCAGCGGCCAGGAGGCGAAGAACGCGCCGATCCGCGCGGCCTCGTCCGGTCCGCCGCTCCCCGCCGGGTGCCCCTCCAGCAGCACCAGGCGTTCGACGAGGTCGGGGCGGGCGGCCGCGGTGAGCAGTGCGGTGTGCGCCCCCATCGACTGGCCGACCAGCCGCACCGGTCCCCCGGCGATCCCCTCGGCGACCGCGGCGGCGTCGGCGGCGAAGGCGGCACGCGAGGTGTCCTCCGGGCGGCGGGTGCTGCGGCCGTGGCCGCGCTGGTCCGGCAGCAGCACCCGGAAGTCGGGGGCCAGGGCGCGGGCGGTCGGCTCGAACTCGCGCGCGCTCCCCGCGAGCCCGTGCAGGATCACGACCGGCGGCCCGTCGCCGCCGGTGTCGAGGACGTGCAGCTCGACGGTGTCGCGCCGCAGGGTGTGGGAGCGGAGGGGCTCGGTCATGGTCGCCAGTGTGGTGGACGGGGCGGGGCGAAAGCCACAGAGGGCACATCGGTCACTCGGGCACCAAAAGCACGTAGATCTCTTGCGACACTCCGGAAAATCGTGAAGGTTTTCTTCTGGGTGGGCCGGTTCGCGTACCGTCATCGCGAGGACACGACCCGGAACCCGTCGGGCCCCACCCGCAGGACAGCCTCCGGAAGGAGCCACGTTGGCGCACCCGTCCCGATCCACCTCCCCCGTCCCCCGGCGCGGCGCGCTCCTGGGCGGGGCCCTCGCCGCGACCCTGGCCGCCGCCCTGATGCCCGTACCGCCCGCGGCGGCGCTGACCGTCCCCGGCACCACCGCCGGCACCGCCGAGTGCCGGGTCGACTCCGAGGCCCCGCCCAAGCGGCAGATGCGCGCCGAATGGATCGCGGGAGTGCACAACATCGACTGGCCCAGCCGCACCGGGCTCACCCCCGAGCAGCAGCAGGACGAGCTGACCGCCCTGTACGACCGCGCCGTCGCCAACGGCCTGAACGCGGTGTTCGTGCAGATCCGGCCCACCGCCGACGCCTTCTGGCCCTCCCCCCACGAACCCTGGTCGCAGTGGCTCACCGGGACCCAGGGCCGGGACCCCGGCTACGACCCCCTGGAGTTCGCCGTCGAGGAGGCCCACGCGCGGGGCCTGGAGTTCCACGGCTGGTTCAACCCCTACCGGGTGGCCATGCACGACGACCTCGGCCGCCTGACCGCCGACCACCCCGCCCGCCGCAACCCCGACTGGACCTTCACCTACGGCGGACGGCTCTACTACGACCCCGGCATCCCCGAGGTGCGGGAGTTCGTGATCGGCGCGATGATGCACGCCGTCGAGAACTACGACATGGACGGCGTGCACTTCGACGACTACTTCTACCCCTATCCGGTGAGCGGCCAGGAGATCCCCGACGCCGACACCTTCGCCGAGTACGGCGGCGACCACGACGACATCGGGGACTGGCGGCGCGACAACGTCAACGCCATGGTGCGGGAGATGGACGAGGCGGTGCACGCCGCCAAGCCGCACGTCAAGTTCGGCATCAGCCCCTTCGGCATCTGGCGCAACTCCGGCACCGACCGCCGGGGGTCCGCCACCAACGGGCTCCAGTCCTACGACTCCCAGTACGCCGACAGCCGCCGGTGGGTCCGCGAGGGGTGGGTGGACTACATCAACCCGCAGGTCTACTGGGAGATCGGCCTGCCGGTCGCCGACTACGCGGTGCTGGTGCCCTGGTGGGAGCAGGTCGTGGAGGGCACCGGCGTGCACCTGTACGTGGGCCAGGCCGCCTACAAGGTCGGGAACGCGGGCGCCTGGTCGGACCCGCGCGAGCTGTCCCGGCACCTGGACTTCAACCGGGACCACCCCGGGGTGCTGGGCGACGTCTACTTCAGCGCGACGTCGCTGCGCACCAACGCGGCGGAGGCGATGGCGATCGTGCGCGAGGAGCACTACCGGTACCCGGCACTGGTACCCCTGCACGAGGACCTGCCAGGCCGGGCGCCGGGGGCTCCGCGGGTGGTCGGCGGGGCGCGGGGGGACGGCGTGGAGCTGTCCATCCGCCCCGGCCGGGGCGAGCGGCCCGCCTACTACGCGGTGTACGCGGTGGAGGGGGAGCCCCGCCGCGATCCCGACTGCGCCGTGGCCGACGCGCGCACCCTGGTCGGAACGGTGCCCGCGGGCGAGGACGGCCGGGCGGTGTTCACCGCGGAGGAAAGCGGCCGCACCTACTACGCGACCGCTCTGGACCGGACCCACCGGGAGAGCGGCGTGAGCAACCCCAGGCACGTGCGCTAGACGGGGTTCTCCGCGGGGGGCGGGAGGGCGCGCGACCTCCCGCCCCCCGACACGGGCGGGGCCCGGTTCAGGGGCGTCCCGCCCGGGTCCCGGCGGCCAGGACGACGGTGATGCCGACCAGGGCCGCGAGCACCACCACCGTGTTCGGGGACAGGAACTCGGCGAGCGCCCCCGCCAGTGCGAACCCCACCCCCTGGAAGATCATCAGCCCCGCGGTCACCAGCGTCATGACCTGGCCGCGCTGCTGTTCGGGGATCGCCGCCACCAGCAGCCGGTCCACGCCCAGCGCGTACCCGTACCCCGCCCCGGACAGCACGAGCAGGGCGAGCAGCACCGCCGGCCCCGGGTGCAGGCCCAGGCCGAGCAGCGGCAGGAAGGCGAGCAGGCCGAGCGGGACGATGGCCCGCACCCGCTGGGCGTCGGTGAGCAGGGAGCCGGCGAGGAGGGTCCCCGTGATCATGCCGACCGGGGTGGCCGACAGCAGCATGGCGACCAGGGCGGGGCCGCCGCCCAGCCCGTCGGCCAGGGGTGCGGCCAGGGCCTCGGCGGACACGCCCAGCACCGGCGGGAACCAGGTCAGGGCGAGCAGCACGCGCAGGCGCGGGGAGCGCAGGGCCTCGCGGGCGCCGCGCAGGGACTCGGCGACCGGCGACGACGGGGCCGGCCCCGGGGCGCGGCGGGCCGGGGAGAGGGGGAGCCCGAACCTCAGCAGCAGGCAGGAGGCCAGCAGCAGCCCGGCCCCCGCGAGCAGCGCCGGGGTGGGAGAGAGGGCCGCGAACAGCACACCGCCGAACGCGAACCCGCAGATCTGGGCGAGCTGGGCCGCCATCCGCAGCAGGGAGCGGCCCAGCGCGAAGCCCTCCGGCGGCAGCACGTCGGCCACCGCAGCCGCCTTGGTGCCCTGGTAGAGGGGGGCGATCGCGCCCGTGGCGAACATCAGCAGCAGCATGACGGGGACGGGTGCCCCCGGCACCGCCATGCACACCACGAGCAGGGCGGTCGCCGCCTGGGTGAGGACCATGAGGCGGCGGGCGGGGACCCGGTCGCTCCAGGCCGACAGCAGGGTGGCGCCCAGCAGGTGGGGCAGGAACCCCACGGCGAAGGCGAGCGCCGACAGCAGCGGCGAGCCGGTGCGCGCGTACACGGTGAGGGACAGCGTGATCTGCGCGGCGACCTGGCCCAGGATCGCCAGCACCTCGGCCAGGAAGAGGACGCGGAACTCGGGAACGGAAAGGACCCGGAGGTAGCCGGTGCGCGCTGTGGCGCGCGGCGCGGTCGGGGACGTCATGTCCCCAGACTCGGCCCGCTGCCGGGGTAGCCTCAAACGATTCGGCGGTGGCCGAAGGGTGGCGTCCGCGCAGGGGCGGGCGGAACGGGGGAGCAGAACGGGGGCCGCGGTGCCGGGACGGCTGGTGTTCACCCACGACGACCTGCTGCGCTGCCGTTTCGCGGTCTCCCCGCTGTGGGAGGCCACGGCGGCGGTGCGGCTGCTCGGCGAACCCCACCGGGGCACGCTGCGCCGCCTGTGGCCCGCGGCGATCCGCGAGCGCAGCGGCACCGACCTGGGTCTGGACCCCCTGCCGCTGCTGTCGCCGCGCCCCGGCTACACGCCCGACTTCCTGGCCCCTCCCCCGCCGGGGCCGTCCGTGGACCTGGAGGACGAACTGGAGGTGCTGCTCGCCACCCCGCCCGACCGGGTGGCGGTGGAACTGGAGCGCTGCCTGCTGGACCCCCGCCGGGCCCTGCCCGGGACGGTGACCGGGCCGCTGCTGGCCGACCCGGCGGCGACGCTGGAGCGGATCGTCCGGGCCCTGCGCCGGGCGTGGGAGGGGCTGGTGGCCCCGCACTGGCCGCGGGCCCGCGCGCTGCTGGAGGCCGACGTGTCGTTGCGCGCCCGGACCGTCGCCCAGGGCGGGCTGCGGGAGGTGATCGCCGCCGTCGCGCCCGACACCCGCTGGCGGGGCCGGGTGCTGCACCTTCCCGACCCGGCCGAGGGCGAGCGCACGCTGGACGGCCGGGGGCTGGTGCTGATGCCCAGCGTGTTCATGTGGCCGGAGACCGTGGCCAAGACCGAGGCCCCCTGGCAGCCGACGCTGATCTACCCCGTGCACGGGGTGGGCAGGCTGTGGGAGGCGGACGGCCCCCCGGCGGCCGGGGACGCCCTGGCCCGCCTGCTGGGCGGCACCCGAGCGCGCCTGCTGGTGGAGCTGGCCGAACCGGCGACGACCACGGTGCTGGCCCGGACCCGGGGCTGGAGCCCGGCCACCGTGTCGGAGCACCTGTCGGTGCTGCGGGCGGCGGGGCTGGTGCGGTCGTGGCGGGTGGGGCGGCGGGTGTTCTACATCCGGACCCCCGCGGGCGACACCCTGGTCCTGGCCGCCGACCCCGCACGGAACGGACCCGGCGGGGAAGCCGTCGAAAGAGGCCGTTAGGCCGGGCGGGCCCCACGGCTTCCGAACGGGCCCCTGAGCCGGCCGGGCCCTCACCGCCCTCCGTCCGGCGGCAGCGCGTCCACCCGGCTCCGCACCACCGATACCAGGCCGTCCGGTGCGGGCGCGGCGACCCGCCCCAGCAGGTCGGCCAGGGCGCGCACCGCGGCCGCGAGGTCGGCCGCGGCCAGGGACACCGGATGGGTGCGCTCGATCCCGGGCGGGCCGGGGTCGCCGGCGTTCTGCACCGTGACGACGCCGAACGCCGGGAACACCAGCCCCCGGTGCGCCGCCCACAGGCGCCAGAGCAGGTCGCGGCCCTCGGTCAGGGAGTGCAGGGCCCGCCAGGAGGAGCCCCGCGCGGTGTGCCGGGCTGCGTCGCCCACCGCGATCCAGGCCAGGAAGGCCCACTCGCCGAGGGTGGCGGTGTCGGGGTCCCACCGCTGCGGGGGGAGGTTCCGCCCGAAGCGGCCCGAGCGGTCCAGCAGGGCGGTGGTCTGCGGGGGCAGTCCGGTGCGGCCGTCCGCGGGCGCCACGACCAGGGAGAGCTGGCGCCCGTCCGCGTAGGCGACGATGAGGTGTGAGGAGCCGGAGTCCCAGGCCTGGACGAGGTCGGCGGCCACGGGGGCGAACCCGCGCGCCCCGGCGAGCACCTCGTCCCGCCGCCGGTCGAAGGGCTCCCCTTCGGCCAGCCCGAGTCCCGCGTCCACGTCCGAGAGGGCGTCGCCCGCGCCGCGCCCGAGGGATCCGCCCAGGTTGACCCAGTCGATCCAGGGGCGCGGCCGGGCCCATGCGACCAGGGCGTCGACCAGGGCCGAGGGGTCGGCACCGGACATGCTCACTCCTCCGGGGGCGGGGCGCCGCCCGGTCGGCGGTGCCGTGGCGCCCACCCTACGGCCCGCCCCCGGTCCGGCGGGCGGCCGGGCGCCCGGCGGACGCGGCCGCCCCGTGGGACCCGCGCCGCCCCGGAGCGATCACCCGACGCATCCTCCCCTTACCCACGGTTTATACGGCCCGGGTAGGGCACACGGGTACGGGTCAGGGGACCAGAAGGAGTGCGCGACGATGTTCGACGGTGTTGTGGAGTGGTTCAGGGGCCTCTTCGGCGGGGCCGCCGAGGAGGCGGTCCAGGGTGCCGCCGGCCTGGGCGAGACCGCCCAGGGCTACGGGGAGTCCTTCGGCGGTGCGGCCGAAACGGCCCAGGGGTACGGGGAAGCCGCCTTCGGTGGGGTGACCGAGGCCGCCCAGGGCTACGGGGAAGCAGCCTTCGGCGGTGCGGCCGAAGCCGCCCAGGGGTACGGGGAAGCCGCCATGGGCGGGATGACCGAGGCCGCCCAGGGCTACGGAGAAGCGGCGTTCGGCGAGGCCTCCGAGACCGCCCAGGGCTTCCAGGAGCAGGCCGACGCCGTCGGCGGGTTCGCGGAGGACCCCGGCGGCGCCGTCACCGACGCCGCCCGCGACCGCCTCACCGGCGGGGAGGCCTGACCCCGCGCCCGCCGGGGCGGCGGTGCACCGCCGCCCCGGCGGCCAGGGGGAGCAGGGCCGCGGCGCACAGCCACGCGAACACGTCTCCCGTCCGTGCGTAGACCGTGGCGGTGCCCGCGCGGGGGACGTCGGCCACCAGGATCTGCCGGCCGGTGGAGTAGTAGTCCACCGTCGCCAGGGTCCGCCCGAGCGGGTCGACCGCGTTGGACCGGCCCCGGCTCGCCTGCCGGACCAGCGACACCCCGTTCTCCACGGCGCGGAACACCGCGTTGCGCGCGTGCATCTCCTTGATCCCCTCCCAGGTGTTGGCACCGATCAGCAGGATGTCCGCACCCGCGGTCCCCGCCTGCCGGACCGTGCCCGGGAAGTCCCCGTCGTAGCAGATGACCGTGGCCAGCCGCCCGGCGGGCGTGTCCACCACGGGCACGCGGCCGTCGCCGGGCTCGTACGGTTCCAGCACCGGGATGGGGTGGCTCTTGTCGTAGGTCCACAGCACGGACCCGTCGGGGCCGACGAGGACCATCTGATTGCGCAGGTGCGGCGCCTCCTCCGTGTAGACCGACATCCCGGCGTTCACGTGGATCCCGTGCCGCCGGGCGGCCCGGGCGATGTCCTCCACCAGCAGGTCGCGGTCGGCCTCCAGGGTGAAGGCGGCCGACTCCGCCCAGACCACCACCTCGGCGCCCGCCTCTGCCTCGCGCTCGGTGGAGGCGAGGAGGTCGTCGTTGACGGCCGCGAAGCGCGAACGCATCTCGGCGCGGTCGGCGGCCAGGATCGCCTCCAGCGAGTCGTACTCGCGGAAGGTCGGGCGGATCTGCTCCCAGGCCGCGCGGGAGGCGCTCACCCCCGCGACGCGCACCGTGTCCGCGGCCGGCGGGGTGAACACCAGACGCGCCCCGCCCAGCACGGTGACCGCGGCGACGGCCGCGACGGCGGCGACCACCGCGTTCCGGGCCGGGCGGTCCCCCGCGCCCCGCTCCCACACGAGCGCGGCGGCCGAAGCCGTCCAGGCGACCAGGAAGCTCACCCCGTACACCCCCGTCACCGACGCCAGCTGGATCAGCGCGGTGTTCTCCGCCTGGGTGGCACCCAGGACGCCCTGGATCGTGCCGAAGGGCGTGGCCGAGGCCACCCCGAACTCCACCGCGACCACGGCGGCGGGGAAGGCCGCGCTCGCCCACCGGCCGATCCGCTGGTACAGGAGCCGGTCCACCGCGTAGGGAACCGTGTGGAACAGGGCGAGGAGCAGTCCGAGGGGGAGGAGGGCCGGGGACAACAGGTCGGCAAGGGCCAGCCAGGCCGTCGTGGAGACGGTGGTGGAGGCCAGGGCGCCGCCGAACGCGGCCAGGGGCCGGACCGAGCGGGTGAAGCGGAGCAGCAGGACGGGGAAGAGCCAGGCGAGCAGGGCGATGTCCCAGGCCGCCTGCATGGCGAACACGGACAGGAGGGTCCCGGCGGCCCACAGGGTCGCGCGGCGCACGGTCGTGTCGTCCACGGACATCCCTTCGGAGTGGATGGATTCGGAGCCCGGCCGGGGCGAGAAGAACGCTACGCCGTGCGCTCCCCCGCTCCCATGGGGGATTCCGCCGGGTCCGTACGGGATCCCTCGGCGGGGACTGCGGTGTTCCGCAGTACCGGCTGCGGCCGGGGGCCGCTACCTTCCGTAGGAGCGGCAGCGAGGGGGATACATGGGGGGCGAGGACCGGTCGGCGCGCGTCTGGGCGCGGGCCGCGGCGGGCACCGCACTGGGCGGGCTGTCCGCGGCGGCGGAGGCCGCGGTGCTGGCACCGGTGCTGTTCCTGCTGCCGCTGGCCGCCACGGGCCGGGGGCGGCTGCTGCTGGGCCGGGTACTGCGGCCGCTGGAGAGGGTGGAGCGGTGGCGGCTGGCCGCCCTGTTCGGCATCGAGATCGTCGGGGAGCCCGGCCCGCTGCGCGTGCTGGCGTATCTGGCGGTGCGCTGCCCGGTCGGGCTGTTCGGCGGGCTGGTGCTGGGGTTCTTCCTCCCGGCCGGGTTCTACCTCGCCCTCTCCCCGTTGCCCGTGCTGGACGGCAATCCGCTCGGGATCGTCCCGTTCGGGCTGGCTCTGGTGTACCTGAGTGTGCAGGGGATCGTGGGGCTGGTGGGCACCGAGCGCTGGATCGCGCGCCGTCTGCTGGGCCCCAGTCGCCGGGACCTGCTGGAGGAGCGGGTCGCCGAGCTCACCGCGTCCCGGGCCGGGGTGGTCACCGCGGTGGACCGGGAGCGCCGCCGGATCGAACGCGACCTGCACGACGGTCTGCAGCAGCGGCTGGTCCTGGTGGGCATGGCCCTGGGCCGGGCCCGTCGCGACCCCGGCACGGCGCGCGGCCGGGAGCTGGTGGAGCAGGCCCACCGGGAGGTGGGCAACGCGATCCGCGACCTCAAGGAGGTCGCCTGGCGGGTGTACCCGGCGGTGCTGGCCGAGTCCGGTCTGGCGGCGGCCCTGGACGGGCTGGCCGCCCGGTCGGAGCTGCCGGTCCGGGTGTCCTGCGGTCCTGTGGCGGGGATCCCCCCGGCGGTGGAGACCGCGGCCTATTTCGTGGTGGCCGAGGCGGTCACCAACACGGTCAAGCACGCCGGGGCCACCCGGGTGGACGTGCGCGTCGAGAGGGAGGGGAACGCGGTGGCGGTCCGGGTGCGCGACGACGGGGCGGGCGGGGCCGACCCGTCGGGGACGGGGCTGTCCGGCCTGGCGGGCCGGGTGGGCGCGCTGGACGGCCGCCTGACCGTGGACAGCCCGGTCGGCGGGCCGACGACGGTGGCGGCGGTACTGCCGTGCGGGTGATCGTGGCCGAGGATTCGGCGCTGCTGCGCGAGGGCCTGGTGCGGCTGCTGGAGGACGAGGGCCATCGGGTCCTCGCCGCCGTCGGGGACGCCGAGGCGCTGCTCGCGGCGGTCGCCGAGGAGGAGCCCGACGTGGTCGTGGCGGACGTGCGCATGCCGCCCGCCCACACCGACGAGGGGCTGCGTGCGGCGGTGCGGCTGCGCCGGGAGCGCCCCGGGATCGGGGTGCTGGTGCTGTCCCAGTACGTGGAGCGGCGGTACGCGACCCGGCTGTTCACCGAGAACACCGGCGGGGTCGGCTACCTGCTCAAGGACCGGGTGATGGAGGTGGACGGCTTCCTCGACGCGCTGGAGCGGGTGGGGTCGGGCGGGGCGGCCTTCGACCCGGAGGTGGTGAGGCAGCTGCTGGCGGGGGGCGAGGGGGACGGGCTGACCGGCCGGGAGCGCGAGGTGCTGGAGCTGATGGCGCAGGGGCACACCAACCCGGCGATCGCCGGGCGGCTGTTCGTGTCGGTGAGCGCGGTGGAGAAGCACGCCAACGCGATCTTCGAGAAGTTCGGGCTGGCCGCGGCCCCCGGGTACAACCGCCGGGTATTGGCCATCCTTCGCCACCTGGGCGCCTGAGGGCGGCCCGCCGGGCGTTCCGGGACCCGGCGGGCCGCCTCCGGGACGGGGTTCACAGGCCCCCGGCCCGGGCGGAGGGGGTCACCCGAAGTCCACGTCGCTGCACAGGTAGTACACCTGGTCCTGGTGGGAGGCCTTCCAGATCGTGTACACGATGTGGTGGCCGGTGTAACCCGAGGTGCTGACGTCGATCAGGTAGTCGTTGCCGGGCGGGTACTGGCCGGTCTGCTCGACCAGTTCCAGGTCGTTCCAGCCGGGGGCCTGCGTGGTCGGGTCGAATCCCTCGCGGGTGACGTACACCTGGAAGTAGTCCGCCCCGTGCGACGCCTGGTCGTAGAGGTGGATGGTGAAGTCGTCGCCGACGGGGGTGGTGACCCAGTCGCCGGGGGTGTCGAGGGAGTCGTAGCGTCCGCCCTCGGTGTTGCCGCCGCTGCACAGGGTGCCGTCGGGCACCTGGCCCCGGTGGTCGCCTCCGACGTTGTCGCGGTACAGGCCGTTCCAGTTCCACATGGCGTTGGGGTTGTCCTGCCACGCCTGCCAGCACATGGGGTCTTCCTGCGCCATGCCCGGGTTGAGGTGGTCGTCGCCCCAGCGCTCGAAGCAGCCGTAGTTGCGGGAGGCGGGGTCGACCACGGAGCCGTGCGCGGAGGCGGGGGCGGCCGTGGCGGTCAGGGCGAGCAGGGGCAGTGCCGCCAGGGTGAGGGCCCGGGCCGCCGGGGTGAGGCGGGGGGCGGTCGGTGCGGTGTTCTCGTTCATTGCGTCTCCGTCGGTCTCGGCCGTGCGGCCGCGCGACGGGGAGCGCTCCCACGCCCATTGTTACCCACCGGATCCATCCGGAAACACAGCGCTCCGAAAAATCCGTCGACCCGCGGCGGCCGCCCGGTCTACGGTGCGGTGACGGCACACGGACCGAAGGGACACCATGCACGAGAGCTCCGGGCGACACGCCCCCCGCACCCCCGCGACCGGGAAGCCGGCCGAGCGCTGACGGCCCCGGGCCGCGACCGGCGCACCCCGGCCGGGGTGCGCCGGCGGTCCGTGGTGCCCGGTGTTCCCGGACACGGTCGGGCGGGAGGCGCGGACGTGCACTTCCCTCCTTCCTTCTCGTGCTTCCGGGAGTTCCCGTGTCCTCGTCCCCGTTCCGCCGCAGGCGCGGCGGGCGCCCTCCCCTGGGCCGCGACTTCACCCTCCTGTGGTGGGCGTCCGCCCTGACCAACCTCGGTGACGGCGCGCTGCTGGCCGCAGGCCCCCTGCTCGTCGCCTCCGTGGCACCCTCACCCCTGGCCGTGGCGGGCGCCGCGGCCGTGCAGACCGCGCCGCACCTGCTGTTCTCGCCGTTCGCCGGAACCCTGGTCGACCGGCTCCCCCGGCGTTCCGTGCTGGTCGCCGCCGACCTGGCCCGGGGCGCGGTGCTCGCCCTGCTGGCCCTGGCCCTGCTCGGCGGCGGCCTCCACCTCTGGTGGATCTACGCCGCGGTGTTCGCGCTCGGGGCGGGCGAGGCCCTGGCCGACTCCGCCTACGGCGCGCTGGTGCCCTCGGTGGTCCCCCGGGAGCTGCTGGGGCGGGCCAACGCCCGGTTGGCTCTGACGTTCTCGCTCAACAACCAGCTGCTGGGCCCGCCGCTGGGCGCGTTGATGTTCGCCGCGCTGTGGGCGCTGCCGTTCGGGTTCGACGCCCTCGCCTACGGGGTGGCCGGGCTGGTCGTGCTGCGCCTGGCGGTGCGGTCCCGGGCCCTGCCCCCGGAGCCGGGGCGCGCGGACGGCGGCGGCCTGTGGGCGGACACCGTCCGGGGCCTGGCGTTCGTCCGGGGCGTCCCGGTGCTGCGGACGCTGACCGCCTGCATCCTCGTCATGAACCTGACCGGGGTGGGGGTGTTCTCGGTCTGGGTGCTGTACGCCCGTGAGCACCTGGGGCTGTCCGAGGCCGGGTTCGGCCTGTTCATCGCGGCGGGCGCGGTCGGCGGTGTGGCGGGCTCCCGGCTGTACGGGTTCCTGGAGCCCCGGGTGGGGCGGGCGTTCCTGCTGCGCTGGGGTCTGGTGCTGGAGGCGGCGACGTACCTGGTGCTGGCCCTGGTCGAGAACCCCTGGGCCGCCGGCGCGGTCATGTCGGTGTTCGGTGTGCACGCCGTGGTGTGGGGGACCGCGGCGGTGACGGTGCGCCAGACGGCGACGCCCGACGGCCTGCTGGGCCGGGTGTCCGGGGTGTACCGGTGGGCCGACCTGGGCGGGGCGGCGCTGGGGGCGGTCCTCGGCGGGGTACTGGCCGGAGCCCTGGGGCTGCTGGCGCCCTTCCTGGTGGCGTCGGCCGCGGTGGGGGTGCTGGCGGTGGCGGCCTGGCGACCGCTCGGCAGGGCCGACGGGAGGTGAGGGCGGGGCGGAACAGGGGTTCCGTGTTTTCGGGACACCGTTCCCGAAACAAAACCGCCATATGGTATTTACATATCACCATTACCGGGTTACCTTTCTGGCACGCCGCTCGGGCTTGCCGGGCACCGGCGCGGAAAGCCCGGCGGCGTACCATCATCGGTTCCTTCAACCACCCGCTCACGACGCGACTGGGAGCGCTCCCACTCTGCCGGTCGCATTTTCCGCCGCGCCCTTTTCCGGGCGCGGCACCACTCCTTCCCCTTTTCTCCCGGACACCTCCTTCCCCGTCCGGGAGTGCGCCCGCCCCCTCGCCGGGGCGGGCGTTCGGCATGTCCGGACCTGGGACCATGGGACGGCAGGCCCCGGGACGGGGCACGCCCCGCAGGGAGGGAACGTGACGTATCCGATGGAGACCGACACCGTCGTCGTGGGCCTGGGCGCGATGGGCGCCCAGACGCTGTGGCGGCTGGCCCGGCAGGGAGTCGACGCCATCGGGATCGAAAGGTTCGCCCCCGGCCACACCCGCGGCTCCAGCCACGGCGAGTCGCGCATCATCCGCACCGCCTACCTGGAGGGTGAGGAGTACGTGCCCTTCGTCCGGGCCGCCTGGCGTGCCTGGGCCGAGCTGGAGGAGGCCTCCGGGGAGCGGCTCGTCCACCGCACCGGGGCGCTCATGCTGGGCGCCCCCGGCAGCGGGGCGGTGACCGGCTCCCTGGCCGCGGCCGCCCGCCACGGGCTCGCCGTGGAGCACCTGGCCGGCGCCGACCTGGCCGACCGCTTCCCCCAGCACGCGGTGCGCCCCGGGGAGGAGGGGGTCTTCGAGGAGGAGGGCGGCGCCGTCCTGCCCGAGGCCGCCATCCTGGCCGCGGTGCGGCTGGCCCGCGCCGCAGGAGCCCGCGTGGTCACCGGCGCGGCCGTCACCCGGATCGAACCCGACCCCGACCGCCCCCGCGTGTTCGTCGGCGGCACCGGGATCCGGGCCCGCCGGGTGGTGGTGACCGCCGGGGCGTGGCTGCCGGCCCTGCTGCCCTCCCTGGCCGGGCTCGGCGGCGGCATCCGGGTGGAGCGCCGGGTGCTGGGCTGGTTCCGGCTCACCGGGGACGCCCCGCCGCACGCCGCCGGGCCGGTGTTCGCCCGGGACGAGCCCGACGGCACCCTCTGGTACGGGTTCCCCAGCCTGGACGGGCGCACCGTGAAGATCGGCGTGCACGCCGAGGCACCCGGAGCCCCGCGCCGCCCCGGCTCCCAGTGGGGCGAACCCGTCGACCCCGACGCGGGCCCGCGCGCCCCCGACCGGGACGACGCCCACAGGCTCGGCGAGCTCGCCGCCGGACTGCGCGGCGTGGAACCGCTGCCCGAGCGCATGGCGGCGTGCATGTACACGATGACCTCCGACGAGCACTTCGTCATCGGCCGCCACCGCGACCTGCCCGGCCTGGTCGTCGCGGGCGGGTTCTCCGGACACGGGTACAAGTTCGCCTCCGCCGTGGGCGAGGCCCTGGCCGACCTGGCACGGGAGGGGGAGACGGCGCTGCCCGTCTCCATGTTCGACCCGCACCGGTGGGACTGACCGGGGCCGGGCGGCCGTGACCCGGGGAGCGGGGGCGTGCGATCATCTCCCCCAGCGCGGCGCGAGCGCATCCCGTCCCCTCCCCCGGAAGGACCCCCGAATGCAGAACACCACCCGGCGGACCGCGCTCGTCACCGGCGCCTCCTCCGGCATCGGCCGGGCCGTCGCCGCCGACCTGGTCCGGCGCGGATACCGCGTGTACGGCACGAGCCGCCGGCCCGAGGCCGTCACCGATCCCGCGGCCGGGGTGGAGTACCTCGCCCTGGACCTCACCGAGGAGGACTCCATCACGGCCTGCGCGGCGGCGGCCGGAAACGTGGACGTGCTGGTCAACAACGCGGGAGAGAGCCAGAGCGGACCGCTGGAGGAACTGCCCCCCGACGCCCTGGAGCGGCTGTTCCGCCTCAACGTGTTCGGAGCGGTGCGCCTGACCCAGCTGCTGCTGCCCGGTATGCGCGAGCGCCGGTACGGGCGGGTCGTCATGGTCGGGTCGATGCTGGCCAGCTTCCCGCTGGCGCACCGGTCCTCGTACGTGGCGTCCAAGGCCGCGATCAGGGGGTTCGCGGACGCGCTGCGCCGCGAGGTCTCCCCGTACGGGATCGGGGTGGCCACGGTGGAGCCCGGTTCGATCAACACCGGCATCAGCGAGCGGCGCACCCAGTACCTGCGCGAGGGCTCCCCCTACACCGCCGACTACCGCACCATGCTGGCCGCGCTCAACGCCAACGAGGCCGCGGGCATCCCCGCCGGGAGGGTGTCCCGCACGGTCCTGCGGGCGGTCGAGGACGCCCGGCCCCGGCCGCTGTACGCGGTGGGCAGCAACGCGCCGCTGGTGTTCGCGCTGCGGCGGCTGCTGCCGCGGTCGGTGGTGCTGGACATGGTCGCCCGCAGGCACGGCCTGAGGTGAACCCGGGGCCGGCCGTCCGCGCCGGACGCGTCCGGGGAGCGGTAAGCGAGTTGAAAGCGGGACACCGCAGAATCGGCCCCGACGCAGGGCGCGAAGCGGCAGGCGACCACGAGAACGCCACAGGGCGGAAGAACGACCCGTACGCTCCGCCGGAGGGCCGGACCCTCCGGCGGTGAACGGAGGCGTCAGAGTCCGAGCCGGTCGCGCCACCAGTCGGGAACGTGCTCGGGGGCGCGGGGGAAGCAGCGGAAGTCCAGGACGTGGTACCGCCGGTCGGTGCCGTGCCCGAAGTCGGGCTCGGAGTCGCGGTCGTAGGAGAAGGTGTGCGTCCCGTCCGGCTCCACGGTGACGTCCGCACGGAACCACGTGCCGGTTCCGGGTTCGTACATCCCCCGGCGCAGCCGCTCCAGCGGCGTGCGCACGGCCGCGGGCACGGTGAGCCGGCGGGTGCCGCCCGCGGCCTCCTCGGCGACCGCGTGCACTCCGGTGCGCCCGCCCAGCATCGCGGCGAACCCCCGGACACGGGCGCCGCCGGCCCCCTCGGCGAAGGCCGCCGCGACCCGGGACTCCAGGTCTTCGCGTTCCCCGGGCGCCAGTGGGACCCAGGGGGCGCCCGGGACGGTGTCCGGGCCGTCGGGCAGCTCGTACGTCCGGCGCCGGCCGTCGAGGGGGTGGCGCCACTCCGGGGCGCGCTCCCCCAGGTCCCGGAGGAAGGTGCTCCCCGCCGCCTGGACAGCGGTGGGCTCCCAGCCGTGGCCGTCGGCCGGGAACCAGGAGGGCCAGTGGTCGTACGCCCGGAGCGCGGTGGCGCCCGTGGGGGCGACCTCCAGCCGGAGGAAGCACCAGCCGCCGTGCTCCGGATGGGACTCGGTTCCGTGGAGGTCGTCCAGGAGGGACATGGGCTCGGTGTGCGGCGAGCGCCGGTACAGGGGTTCGGGTCCGCTCCCGGCGAAGCCCCAGGTCCGGCCGATCCTCTCGTGGAGGAGGACGGCGGTGCCGCCGGGGGCCTGCGCGCGCGTCCAGGCGGCCAGGGCGTCGAGGGCGGGCGAGGGGCCGGGGGCGGGGCGGCCGGGGATCTCCGCGCGGCGGCGCAGGTCGTCGCCCAGCCACAGGGACACCATCTCCTCGTAGTCCCCGAGCAGCCGGGTCCGGACCGGGGCGGCGGTCCCCGCGGGCAGGGCGGGAGGGGTGACGCCGGGGGTCAGTCCGAGCCGGGCGGCCGCGGCCAGGGCCGCCGGGGCGTCGGTGTTCCCGCGGTACCCGGGGCAGCGTGCGTAGAGGGCCAGGGCGCGGTCGACCTCCTCCCGGGTGAGCCGGGCGGAGCGGGCGCGGGCCAGCAGGTCCGTGACCAGGGAGTCCAGCTCCGGGGCGAGGTCCGCGGGGACGTCGAGCCCGGCCGCGATCCAGGTGCGGACGGAGGCGTCGTCGGCCAGGTGCCCGACCAGGCGGGACAGGCCGTCGTCCTCCACCCGGTCGTCGTAGTCGATCCGGTTCCAGGCGGAACCGTCCCACCAGTAGGCCAGACCCGGTGGCCGGTCGATTTCGTGATCGGCCAGCCGGGTCCAGGGCAGCCAGCCGGGGGCGCCGTCCAGCGGGTCCACCCCCGTGTGGATGTGCTCGTCGCAGTGGCGCTCCGTGCCGGTGAGGACGGCCCGGCCGCCCGCGACCGGGACCAGCTCGCACCTGCTGCCGGCGCCGTCGTCGAAGCGGATGACGCCCTCCCCGTCCGCGGTGTACGTGGGGCGCGGGGGCAGGGCGGCCAGCAGGGCGGCGCGCGCCCACAGGTCGGGCAGCGGGGGCAGGTCCCCGGCGCGGCCGGGGCGGTGGAACACCATGGCAGTCCTCGTTCGTCCGGAAGCGGTGGGACGTCGGCCAACGTACACCGGCGGGGGCGCCGCCGGGCCGGGTGAGGACTGTCCTAGGTTGGGCGTTACAGATCGCCGACAACCGTGGAGGTGGCGCGTGAGCGTCGTCAAGTTCAACGTCCTGACCGTCCCGGAGGGTGCCGGGGCCACCCTGGAGGAGCGGTTCGCCAACCGGGCGGGCCTGGTGGAGGGGCAGCCGGGGTTCGAGGAGTTCCAGCTGCTGCGCCCGGTGGAGGGAACCGACAAGTACCTGGTGTACACCCGGTGGCGGTCCCAGGAGGACTTCGACAACTGGTTGGCCAGCCGCGAGTTCCGCCGGGGCCACGCCCAGGCCGCCGCCGACGCGGGCCGCACCGGGCACGGCCACGGCCAGGGCCAGAGCCACGGCCAGGGCGGACCCGCCGCGACCGGCAGCGAGCTGTGGGGGTTCGAGGTCGTCCAGCGCGTCTCCGCCGAGGAGAAGTAAGGGGGCCCGGAACCGTGCCCTCCCCCGGCGGCCGCCCGGCCGCCGCACGCGGCTCCGGTGCACCGGCCGGGGCGCCCGGGGCTTCGGGTCCGGCCGGGGCGCGGGCTGCGCGGGAGGCTCGCGCTCAGGGGCGGTGCGGGGCCCGGGCCTCGATGAGGAAACGTGTGGTCGTGGCCGTGAACGAGCCCTCGCGCGCGATGTGGTCGTGCATGGCCCGCAGCCGGTCGAGGTACTTCTCGACGGTGAAGTCCGGGACCATCCACACGACCTTGCGCAGGAAGTAGACCACCGCGCCGACGTCGAAGAACTCGGTGTGCAGCTCCTCCGACCGCAGGTCCACCACCTCCAGACCCGCGGCCTCGGCGGCGCGCCGGGTGCGGTCGGGGTGGCGGCTCGTGCGGGCCTCCTCCGGCTGCGGCCCCAGGAAGAACTCCACCACCTCGAAGACGCTGGCCGGGCCGACCTCCTGGGACAGGTAGGTGCCGCCCGGGGCCAGGACCCGGGCGATCTCGGGCCAGTTCGCCGCCACCGGGTGGCGGGAGACGACGAGGTCGAAGGCGTCGTCCGCGAACGGCAGGGGGTCGGCGGCATCGGCGGCGACCACTGCCGTGCCCAGGGGGTGGAGCAGGCGGGTGGCCGCGGCGACGTTGGGCGGCCACCCCTCGGTGGCGGCCGTCAGCGGCGGTCTGCGGGGAACGCCCGCGAGGAGCTCCCCTCCCCCGGTCTGCACGTCCAGTGCGGCCTGTGCCCGCGCCATACGCTCGGCCACCAGGCGGTGGTAACCCCAGGAGGGGCGCTGCTCGGTGGCGCGCCCGTCCAGCCAGGAGAAGTCCCACCCGGCCACGGGTGCGGCGGCGGCCTCGGCCACCAGTTCGTCGAAGGTGCTCATGGGAGGCATCGTGGCATCCGGCGCCGGTCGCGGTCAGGTGGTTTTCCGGCAGGTCGCACCCGGTCATCCGGTCATGGGCTGAAAAGCCACCCCGCCGCGGGGACCCGGAACGGAACCGGCGAGGATGGATCCCCATGAGGACCCTGTTCCGGCTCGCCGGTTCCGTCGCCCCCCTGCCCGCCGTCACCGCGGGCCTGGTCGCGGTCCTGGTCGGCGTGACGAGTTCCGCGGCGATCGTGTTCACCGCGGCCGAGGCCGCCGGGGCGGACCCGGGCCAGATCGCGTCGTGGATGCTCGCGCTCGGCGTCGGCATGGCCGTCACCTGCGTCGGCCTGTCCCTGCGCCACCGGGCCCCCGTGGTCACCGCCTGGTCCACGCCCGGCGCCGCGCTGCTGGCGGTGGGCCTGGACGGCGTGACGCTGGCGCAGGCGGTGGGGGCGTTCGTGTTCTCGGCCGCGCTGATCACGCTGAGCGGGGTCACCGGCTGGTTCGAGAAGGTCATGGACCGCATCCCCGTGCCGCTGGCCGCCGGGCTCCTGGCCGGGGTGCTGCTCCAGTTCGGGATCGGCCTGTTCGCGAGCTTCCAGGGCGACCCGGCCCTGGTGGCCGCCATGTTCGCCGTTTACCTGGCTGCGCGGCGCTGGGCGCCGCGCTACGCCGTGCCCGCCGCGCTGGTCGCCGGCGGGGCGGTGGCGGCGTGGACCGGTTCGCTGGACCTGTCCGGGGTGACCCCGCGGCCGGCTGTGCCGGTCCTGGTGGTGCCCGAGTTCTCCTGGCAGGTGCTGGTGAGCGTCGGGGTGCCGCTGTTCGTGGTGACGATGGCGTCGCAGAACCTGCCCGGGGTGGCGGTGCTGCGCAACGACGGCTACCGGGTCCCCGTCTCCCCGCTGATCGGGTGGACCGGGGCGACCAACCTGGTGCTGGCGCCCTTCGGCTGCTTCGGCATGAACCTGGCCGCGATCACCGCCGCGATCTGCACCGGGCCCCAGGCCCACCCGGACCGGGACCGGCGCTTCCTGGCCGGGGTGTGGGCGGGGGTGTTCTACCTGGTCGTCGGGGTGTTCGGGGCGACCGTCGCGGCGCTGCTGGTGGCGCTGCCCCCGGCACTGATCGCGGCCATCGCCGGACTCGGCCTGCTCGGCACGATCGGGGGGTCGCTGTCGTCCGCGCTGTCGGACGAGCGGTCCCGGGAGGCGGCGCTGGTGACGTTCCTGGCGACGGCGTCCGGGATGACCTTCCTGGGCATCGGGTCGGCGTTCTGGGGCCTGGTGGCCGGTGCCCTGACCTGGGCGGTCACCGTGCGGCGGCGGGCGCGGACGCGGGCCGTGGAGGGGGACTCCACGGGGGAGGCCGCGTAAAAGGGTTGCACCCGCCGACACGCTCCCGGTAGAAACGTCGGGCCCCGGGACGAACGGTGAACCGGGGTCCGACGATGAGAGGAGGCCGGGCCATGTCCACCGTGCACATCGCGCTCGAGGCCTCCCGGGGGAACCACTAGGGCACAGGCCCGCCCCCGGGCGGTCGGGCGCACACACGAAGGTGTCGCCTTGACTGTTGCAGTATCCGACCTGACCATCCGTCCGATCACCGGACCCGAGGAGCTGGACCTGTTCAACCGGCTCCCGTACATGCTGAACACCGAGTTCGCCGACGACCTGTCCGCGGGGCGCCGCCGCCCCGAGTGGATGTGGCTGGCCCTGGACGGGGACCGGCTCGTGGCCCGGCTCTCCTTCTGGGCCCGCCAGAGCGGTGACGCGCCGCTGCTCCTCGACGTGTTCGACGTCGACGACGCCGACGAGGACCTGGACCGGGTCGCGGCCCTGGAGCACCTGCTGCGCACCGCGGTCGCGGCCGCACTGCCCGAGGGCGCCGTGCCTCCCGAGTACCTGCGGTACGTCTCGGCGGACCGCGGCTCCGACCCCGTCGAGAGCCGGGCGGTGGGCGAGCGGATGGCCGCCGTGGAGAAGACCGGCGGTTCCCTGCTGGTGGAACGGCTGCGGTTCGAATGGACCGCGCAGGAGACCCCGCCCGCGCCGGGCGACAGACTGCGTTTCCGGCCGATGCGGGACGAGCGGGAGATGCGGGACCTGATGGAGCGGGTGCTCCAGGGCAGCCTGGACGCCCACCACCGGCACGAGCTGGCTCTCAAGACCCCGGCGGAGATCGTCTCCGACGAGTTCGAGGAGGAGTTCTCCCGCTACCCCACGCCGACCTCGTGGTGGCGGATCGCCACCCTGCCGGACGGGGAGCCGGTGGGGTTCGTACTGCCCGCGCGCAACGCCTACCACCCGATCATCGGCTACATCGCGGTGCTGCCCGAGCACCGGGGGCACGGGTACATCGACGACATCCTCGCCGAGGGCACGCGGGTGCTGGTCGAGGAGGGCGTCTCGTACATCCGGGCGGCCACCGACCTGGGCAACACGCCCATGGCGGCGGCCTTCGCCCGGGCGGGGTACGCGACGCTGAGCGGAGTCGTCGACATGGTGTGGGACGCGCCGCTGTAGTGACGCCGGGGGCCGCGGGTGCGGCCCCCGTTCACGCGGTGGCGAGGACCCGTCCGGCCTCTGCCACGCCGGCCACCAGGTCCTTGGGGTCGGCGGTCAGCCCGGCGATGACCAGGTCGACCTCCTCCAGTCCGGCCCTGGCCAGCAGGGCCTTGTCGTTGGTCGCCCACTCCCCACGGGCGGCCAGCACGGCGTGGGCGGCCTGGACGGCCGCCTGTGCGATGAGGCCCGCGGTCTGGCTCACCCTCCCCCGGGGCGCGTGGGCGTGCTCGGCGTATCCGAGGGTGGCCGCGGCGATCCCGCGCCAGCGGGGCGGTGCGCTCCGGCGCAGCGCCGGCGGGTAGTCCGGCCGGGGCAGCTCCCCGAGCAGGGTGAGGCCCAGGGCGAGTTCGGCGACCACCAGGTACGTGGGGATGCCCGCCAGGTGGAACAGGAGGGGTTCCACATCGAACTCCCCGCCCTGCGCCCGGGCGGTCTCCCGTTCCACCACGTCCAGGTCGCGGTAGTGCACGTCCACCCGGCGGCCGTCGATGCGCAGCCACGCGCCGCCGTTGAACACACCTCCGCCCCAGCCGCCGATCTCCGACACCTCCCCGGGCCAGCCCAGGTCCCGCAGGTCCTGGGGGTCGAAGCCGCCGCGATAGTAGACCGCCAGGTCCCAGTCGCTGTCGACCCGGTGCGTTCCCTGGGCCCGGGAGCCGCCCAGTGCCACCGCCCGCACCCCGGGCAATCCACCCAGCCGGGCGGCGGTGTCCTGGAGGAAGTCATCATCGGAAACACTCATCCCGCCATGCTCCCACCGCCTCGTGCTCGACGGCGCAGGCCCCTCCCGGCGTCTCCGGCCACCCGCGAGCCCGGTCCCGCGGTACAGGTGCCGACCGGCCCCGCCCCCTCACCGCCGTACCCGGCGGCCGGGGTCCCGGGCCCCGCCGACCACCCGTGAGGGCTTCCCCCTGCGCCCCTAGGTGCAGGTGACCAGGGACCCTCTGCGGGCGGGAGAGGGAGGCGGTCCCGTTCCGGAAGACGCCGAACCGGAGACCGCCCCCATCGGGCGCGGAGCATCAGAAGGCCCTGTCCCGTAGCCCCCGGAGGCGGCCCCGCGGCCCTGGAGGCGACCCCGGTTCAGGAGGGCGACCGCTCCGCGGATGGTCGGCCTGGCCGGTCGCCGTCACCGCCGCCCTCGGCCCCGGCATCGGCTCCGTTTCCGCTTCCGGCTCCGGCTCGGTCGTGGCGGACCGGTGCGTAGGTGCGCCACCGCAGGAAGCTCTCGGCCGGGCCGCGGATCCCGGCCCGCCGCATCAGGTCGGCCAGGACCACGGTCACCGCCCACACCCCCGCGCCGACCAGCACCGACACCGTGTCGGACATACCGGTGCCCAGGTCCAGCGTGTACGGCATGAACAGCACCATCCAGGCCACCGACTGCAGCAGGTAGCAGGTCATGGAGCGCTGCCCGGTGGCGGCCAGCGCCCGGACCAGCGGCCCCTGCCGGCCACCGAGGCGTACCGCCACCAGTGCGATGAGCGCCGCGTAGCCGAACCCGCCCGCGTACCCCGTGAGCACGTGCAGCCACGCCCCGGCGGCCTCGACCGCGACCGAGTGCGGCCGCCACAGCCCGGTGGAGGCCAGCGCCTGGGGAACCCCGCCCAGCACAGCGAGAGGGATGCCGATCCCGGCGGTCCGGCGCAGCAGCGCCAGGTGCTCCCACGGCCGCTCCATGACGCTCCGCCGGGCCGCCCACACACCGATGACGAAGGGGAACACCGAGGTCACCAGCAGCAGCGGGGTCATGATCGGCCAGGTCAGCAGCCGCATCCCCAGATCCGCCCAGGGGCTCTCGCTGAGCGCGCTCGCGCTCTCGGCGGAGGCCGCCGCGGGCAGGGTGGTGCCCAGTGCGTAGACCAGGGAGCCGACCGCCATCCAGGTGAACCCGTGGGCGAGCAGCCGCCGGTCGGTGACGTTCAGCAGCCCCGCGAAGAGCAGGGCGACGAGCCCGTACACCGAGATGATGTCGCCGAAGAAGAGCAGCACCACGTGCGCCAGTCCGATGGCCACCATCCAGCGGCCGCGCCTGCGCACCAGGGCGCGGACCCAGGGCCACGGCCGGCCCTCGCCGATCCTCCGCAGGCAGATCCAGGCCAGTCCGTATCCGAACAGTGCGGCGAACATCGGGTAGCCCCGCGCCTCGGCGAACATCAGCACGGCCATCGTCGTCACGGTGTCGAGCACCCCGGCGGGCGTGCCCGTGGGGTCGCCGTTGACCATCAGCCGGAATATGTGGGCGTGCACCACCGCGATGACCAGCAGCATCACACCGCGGGCCAGGTCGGGGGCGAGGGCCCTGGCCGCCGGGTCCGTGCCGTGGACCGCTGCGGGCGGAGGTCGTAGGGAAGAGGACATACGGATCGCTCCACGGGGGTCGGTCGTCGTAGGGAGGCGGCATGGGCGCAGCCGGACCCACCGGCCGAGGTAAGATACGGGGACGTATCCAATGCCGCGTTTTTAAGATACGGCACCGTAGCCAAGCTGGGAAGCCCTGTGGACGAACGGAACGAGGAGTCCTCCGCGCGGCCGGCCGGGGAACCGGGGCCGTCCCCCCGGCGGACGCGCAGGCGCGGGAGCGAGCTCGTCGGCGCCATCCACCAGGCCGCGATCCTGGAGGCGGCCGAGCACGGCGTGGCCGGGCTGTCCATGGAGGGGATCGCCCGCCGGGCGGGCACCGCCAAGACCTCGCTGTACCGGCGCTGGTCCGTACCCGCCGACATCCTGCTGGACGCCATGTACAGCCACTTCCCGCAGGAGAGCCCCGCCCCGGCGGCCGACGACCTGCGCGGCGACCTCATCGACGCGCTGACCGTGCTGACCGAACTGAGCGAGGACCCCCTGGGCCGGGCGATGTTCGCGGTGATCGCCGAGTCCCTGCGCGACCCCGGCCTCCACGCGCGGCTCGACCGCGAGGTGTTCGACCCCCGCGGCGGGCGCTTCACCCGCACCGTCCTGCTGCACTACGCGGAGCGGGGGCGGATCGACCCCGCCCGGGTCACCGACGTGACCGTCGACATCGGCGAGGCCATGGTCCTGAAGTACACGGTCGACCACGGCCGGGCGCCCGACCGCGACCACCTCGCCCGGATCGTCGACGAGGTGATCCTGCCCTCCGTCGGCGCGGACGCGCGGGAACGGCAGGCCGGCCCCGGGAAGGCACCGGACGGGGCGTAGGCACCCGACCGGGTGCGGGTACCGGCCCCCGCCGGGCGGCGGGGAAAACCACTGGAGGGGGCGTCGGCCCCCGGCTAGGCTGCGGTCCATGCCGCTGCCACCGGGTGTCGCCGCCGACCGGGTCGAGGAGGTCGACGTGGGCCTGTCCGGGGCCCGGGTGGCCCTGCTGTACGTGGCGGGGAGACCGGCGGCGGTGTTCAAGTCGGCGGACGGGAGCCGCCCCGACCTGGTGTCCGAGCTGGCCGCCACCGAGCGGCGGCTGCGCCTGCTGGCCCGCACCCCGCTCCCGGTACCGCGGCTGCTGGACTCCGGGCGGTGGCGGGGGACGCACTGGCTGACCATGGAGCACCGGCCCGGCCGGGGCGCCCACGAGCCGGGGCACGACCGCCCGGCCCTGATCGCCCTGCTCGCCCGGGCGCTGCGCGAGCTGCACGCCGTGCCGGTGGCGGGCGTGCCGTTCCCGATGGGCCCCGGGGTCCTCCTGGAACAGGCGCGTGAGCGAGTGGCCGCCGGAACGGTGGACCGCGGCTGGCGGGAGCGGGGCCACCGGGCGGGGACCCCGGCCGGTGAGGTCCTCTCCGGGCTGGCCGAACGCCTCGGCCGCGCCCCGCTGTCCGGCCCGGTCCTGCTGCACGGCGACTACTGCCTGCCCAACGTCCTGGTGGACGGGAGGGGCGGGTGGTCCCTCATCGACCTGGGGAGGGTGGGCGTCGGCGACCGCCACCTGGACCTGGCGGACATGACGGGCAGCATGCTGAGCGACCTCAACCCGTCGTTCGGTCCCCGCGACGCCGAGGCGTTCCTGGACGCCTACGGCCGCGACCTGGTCGACCCCGGACTGCTGGAGCTGTACCGGGACCTGGACGACTTCTTCTGGCCGGGATGAGCCCGCCCCCGTGAGGGGGCCGGGCGCTCCCTATCCGCCGCCGCCCGTGTCGGCCGCGCCGCCCGTGTCGGCCCCCTCCCGGTCCTTCCGCCGTCGCCGGGGGCGCCGGCGGAAGGCGCTCTCCGGTTCCCCGCGCAGGCTGCGCACCAGGCCGGCCATCATGAAGAACGCGAGGACGAAGAACGGCAGCCCGAAGACGATGATCGTCTGCTGCAGCGCCTCCAGCCCTCCCAGCCCGCTCGCGGTGAGCACGGTGGCGGCGACCACACCTTCGGTGATGCCCCAGAACACCCGCTGACGGGTGGGGGACCCGGATCCGCCCGAGCACAGCATGTCGACCACGAGCGAGGCGGAGTCCGAGGAGGTGGTGAAGAAGATGATCACGATGAGGATGCTCACCGCGGAGACGAAGGTCGTCAGGGGGTAGTGGGCCAGGAAGGCGAACAGCGCGCCGGGGATGTCCCCCTCCACCACGACGTTGCGGACCAGCTCTCCGCCCTGGTTCATCTCGATGTCGAACGAGGACAGGCCGAAGACGCCGAACCAGACGATGCTGAACGCGGTGGGCACGGCGAGGACGCCCAGGACGAACTCCCGGATCGTGCGCCCCCTGGAGATGCGGGCGACGAAGATCCCCACGAACGGCGACCAGGTGATGGTCCACGCCCAGTAGAAGACCGTCCACGACCCCTGCCATCCGGTGTCGCCGAAGGTGTCGTTCCAGAAGGAGAGCGGGATGAGCCACTGCAGGTACACGCCGGTGGTCTCGACGACCCCCTTGACCAGGTAGAGGCTCGATCCGGCGAGGAAGACGAAGACGAGCAGCCCGACGGCCATCACGATGTTGACGGTGGACAGCCACTTGATGCCGATGTCCAGTCCGGTGGCCACGGAGATCACCGCGAGGGTCGTCACGGAGGTGATGAGGATGAGCTGGACGACCTTGTTCTCCGGAACGCCGAAGAGCGTGTGCAGTCCGCTGTTGATCTGCATGGTGCCCAGGCCGATGGTGACGGCCACGCCGAAGAGGGTGCCCAGGACCGCGAAGGCGTCGACGAAGCGCCCGACGGGCCCGAAGGCGCGTTGCCCGAGGAAGGGGTACAGGATCGAGCTCAGCCGGAACGGCAGCCCCTTGCGGTACGCGAAGTAGGCGAAGGCCAGCCCCGGGAGGCAGAAGATCGTCCACGTGTGCAGGCCGAAGTGGTACAGGGTGAACCCCATGGCCTCGCGCGCCGCCTGCACCGATCCCGGTTCCGCGTCGCGCAGCGGCGGCTCCGCGAAGTGGCTGATGGGCTCCGCCACGCCCCAGAACATGAGGATGCTGCCGATGCCCGCGGCGAAGAGCATGCAGAACCAGACGGGGTCGCTGTAGTCGGGGCGGCTGTCGTCGCTGCCGAGCCGGATGCGGCCGTACCTGCTCAGGGCGATCCAGATCAGGAAGGCCAGGAAGGTCGTGACCCCCAGGATGTAGAACCATCCCAGGTGGGTGAGGATCCAGTCGGACACGGCGCCGAAGACCGCGTCCACCGCGGCGGTGAAGGCGATGGCGCACACCACGAACAGCACCGTTACCGCGACCGCGCCGAAGAAGATGACCGGATCGGTCCTGAGACCGAGGGCTTTTGCCGCCCTGTCGAGCATATGCGCCTCCCCGTGATGATTCCGTCACGGAGAGTCTTGCCTTTCTCGACCCCGGATGTGGGCCGGGACACGGCTGTGCGCCGTTCCGAAATCGTCCGTGGGACCCGTCCGCGGCCCCTCCCGGAGCGTGCGGACGGGGCGCGGGCAGGGTCTCAGGCGGGGTCGAGCGAGCGCAGCAGCTCGCGGACCCGCTCGGGGCACTCGTACAGCGAGAGGTGGCCGGCGCCCTCGATCGTGTGGACCTCGGCGTCCAGGAACCGGCGGGCGGGCCCGTGCAGGCGCGCCGGTGAGAAGAACTGGTCGTGCGAGCCGGTGGCGACCGCGACCGGGGTGTCGGACCAGGCGCGGATCCGCTCGGCCTGCAGCGGGCTGGGCAGGGAACCGGTGCGGCAGCTGCGCGCCACCAGGGTGAGCCACTCGGTCTCCGCCCGGTGCTCCTCGCAGGGGGTCTGCGGCCCGCTGAGGAACTCGACGAGGCGGCCGCTGGTCTGCTCGGTGGGGCGCAGCATCCACGGCAGGGTGGCGCGCATCGACTCGGAGCTCACACCGGGCGCGGTCAGTCCGGCCGGGTTGAGCAGCAGCAGGCCCGCTACCAGCGGCGAAGGGGTGGAGGCCAGGGCGATGGCGGCGCCCCGGGAGTGGCCGAGCACGATGACCGGCCCGTCGGTGATCCGCGGGAGGAGCTCGTCGAACCAGGCACCGTACGCCTCGATCCCGGGCCTGCCGACCCGCTCGCCGCAGCTGAGGCCGGGCTGGCCGGGCAGGTCCACCAGGTACACGGGGCGGTCGCCGGCCAGTGCGCGGGCCGCGGGGACCGTCGTGGCGGCGTTGAAGTTGGTGCCGGACAGGACCAGGACCGGGGTGCCGGGGCCGCCCGCGGCGCGGAAGGCCTGGGTGCTCCCCATGCGGGTCTCCACGGGGGGCAGCGGTCCGAGGTCGGGCCAGCTGCCGAGGGCTTTGTGGCACCAGGCGTGCACCGAGCGCTCGGCGCTCTCGGAGCGGTAGACACGCGCGGTGCGCGAAGGAACAACGGTCATGGATCCGGGATTTCGCGTAGGGAGAATGCTGTCCGCCGGACTCCTGCCCGGCGCGCCAAGAGAGGACTGTACGCCTCCCGCGGGCCCCGTGCCACCTCGGGGGCGCGTCCGCTCCCGGGCGGGCCCCGCGCGGCCCGTCCCGTCCCCCGCACCGGACCCCCCTCCGGGCCCGCCGGACCCCTCTCGCGGGCCCGTCCCCCCTGGTCGGCGCCGGGGGCGGGGCCGCCCCGGGCGGTGCGCAGAGAGCGGCGGCCGGTGGCGGCCACCGGCGCGCGAAGCGCCGGAGGGCGTCCCCGCCGCGGGGACGCCCTCCTCCGCCGCCGTCAGGCGACGTTGAACCCGTCCGGGTCCGGCCCGATGCGGCCGTTGCGGTCCAGCGCCCCGATCCTGTCCAGCTCGTCGCCGTCCAGCACGAAGTCGAACACGTCGAAGTTCTCCGCGATGCGGGACGGGGTCACCGACTTGGGGATGACCACGTTGCCGATCTGGAGGTGCCAGCGCAGCACCACCTGGGCGGCGGACTTGCCGTGCTCGGCACCGATCTCGGTGAGCACGGGGTCCTCCAGCAGGCCCTTGCCCTGGCCGAGGGGGCTCCAGGCCTCGGTGAGGATGCCGTGCTCGGCGTTGAGCCCGCGCATGGCCTCCTGGGAGAAGTACGGGTGCAGTTCGATCTGGTTGACCGCGGGCACCAGGTCGGAGTTCTCCAGCAGGCGGGCCAGGGTCTTCTCGGTGAAGTTGGACACCCCGACCGCCTTGGCGCGGCCCTCGGCCGCGATGCGCTCCAGCACCTTCCAGGTCTCGACGTAGGCGTCCTGGGCCGGGACGGGCCAGTGGATCAGGTAGAGGTCGACGTAGTCCAGGCCGAGGCGTTCGAGGCTGGCGTCGAAGGCCCGCAGGGCCTTGTCGGCGCCCTGGTCGTCGTTCCACAGCTTGGTGGTGACGAACAGCTCCTCGCGGGGCAGGCCGGAGGCGGCCAGGGCCCGGCCGGTGCCCGCCTCGTTGTCGTAGATGCGGGCGGTGTCGATACTGCGGTAGCCGACCTCCAGGGCGGTCTCGACGGAGGCCTGGGCCTGGTCGTCGGGGACCTGCCAGACTCCGAATCCGAGCTGCGGCATACGGAGGCCGTTGTTGAGGGTGACGTGCTGCATGGGTCCCTTTCCGGGGTCGTGGAGACGGTGCTGCGGTGGGGGTCCGTCGAGGGGGCCGGACGCGGTGGCCCGGGCCCGCGGCGGTCAGTGGGGCAGGCGGACCAGCATCTTGCCGGTGTTGGCGCCGCGCATCATGTCGAGGAAGGCGGTGACCGCGTTGTCGATGCCGTCCACGACGGTCTCCCGGGCGCGCAGGTCGCCCTCGGCCAGCCAGCCGGCGGCGCGCCGGGCGTACTCGCCCATGAGGCGGCCGTGGTCGCCGACGATGAAGCCGCGCAGGGTGAGCCGCTTGCCCACGGCGAGGAACAGGTTGTCCGGTCCGGGGACCGGCTCGGTGGCGTTGTACTGCGAGATCGCCCCGCACAGCGCCATGCGGCCGTGGTCGCGCGCCGCGGCGATCGCCGCCCGCAGGTGGTCGCCGCCGACGTTGTCGAAGTAGACGTCGATGCCGTCGGGGGCGGCCTGGGCGAGCTGCTCCTCCAGGCGGCCCTCGCGGTAGTCGATGGCGGCGTCGTAGCCGAACTCCTCGACCAGGCGGCGCTTCTTCTCCGGTCCCCCGGCCGAGCCGACGACCCGGGAGGCGCCCAGGCGGCGGGCGATCTGGCCGGCGAGGGAGCCGACCGCCCCGGCCGCGCCGGAGACGAACACCACGTCGCCCTCGCGGACGGGGGCGATCTCGGTGAGGCCCACGTAGGCGGTGAAGCCGATCATGCCGAGCGCGTTGAGGTAGGCCTGCGCCGGCGCGGCCTCGGTGTCCACGATCCGGAGCGCGGTGGCGGGCAGCAGGGCGTGGTCGCGCCAGCCCAGGGAGTGCAGCACGGAGGCGCCTACCGGGACCGAGTCGTCCCCGGAGGCGATGACGGTGCCGACCGCGCCGCCCTCCATGGCCTCGCCGAGGCGGTAGGGGGCGACGTAGGACTTGGAGTCGTTCATCCGGCCGCGCATGTACGGGTCGACGGAGATCCAGTCGTTGCGGACCAGGACCTGGCCGGGACCGGGGTCGGGCAGTTCCGTCTCGACGAGTGCGAAGTCGGCGGGGACGGGCTCTCCGACCGGGCGGGCGACGAGGTGGACTTCCCTGCTGGTGACGGACACGGTGAACCTCTCGAACGGATGGGCCGCTGGAACGGTGTCGGGTCCTCTGGGCGGTGCGCGGTGGACCCGGGGGCCGACGGTAGTACCTCCACGTATTGATCGACCAATAAAATCGCCGAAGTGAGCCATAGGTATTCCAATGGATCGACGGCGGTCCTCGAGGACCTCCCCGTCGAGACCGGCCCCGCACCGCTGGATCTGCAGCAGCTGAGGACTTTCCTGGCCGTGCACCGGTCCGGGTCCTTCACCGCCGCGGCACAGGCGTTGCGCCTGTCACAGCCGACCGTGACCACACAGATACGCTCGCTGGAGCGCCGCCTGGGACACTCCCTGTTCGAGCGGCTGCCGCGCGGTGTCGCACCGACCGCGGAGGCCAACGAGCTGGCGGCCCGGATCGCCGAGCCCCTGGACGCGCTGGAGCTGGTGGCCGGGGCCGGTCCGGCGGCGCCGCACCGGCCGCTGCGGCTGGCGGGCCCGGCCGAGGCGCTGCACATGCTGGTGCTGCCCGCCCTGGCCCCGCTGGTGGAGTCGGAGGGACTGCGGCTGCGGGTGCGGCACGGGCTCTCCGAGGACCTGCTGGAGGAACTGCGCGCGGGACGGCACGACCTGGTGGTGTCCACGGTGCGGCCGCGCGGGCGCTCGCTGGTCGCCGAGCCGCTGGCGGACGAGGAGTTCGTGCTGGTGGGCGCACCGCTGTGGGTGGAGCGCATCGGCTCCGAGCGACTCGCCCGGCAGGGGGCCTCGGCCCTGTGCGAGGTGCCGCTGGTGGCCTACGACGAGAGCCTGCCGATCCTGCGCCGGTACTGGCGGCACGTTTTCGGGGTCCGGCTGACCTGCAAGGCCGCGGTGTCCGTGCCGGACCTGCGGGCGGTGATGGTCACGGTCGCGGGCGGCGCCGGGATCAGTGTGCTGCCCCGCTACCTGTGCCAGGGGGAGCTGGACGCGGGACGGCTGGTGACGCTGCTGGACCCGGAGGACCCGCCGATCAACACCGCGTTCCTGGTGCGGCGGCCCCAGATGCCGGAGAACTCCTGCATGGACCGGGTGCTGGCGGTGCTGTCCGCGGCGGGGCGCTCCTGGTGAACCCCTCGACCGCATCGGGCCGCAACCCGCCCCCCGTACCCGGGATCCCACCTTCCCGACGGACGACGGCGAGGGAGGCCCGATGACAGAGGACGTGGCGGCGGGGGTACGGCGGTCGGGGGCCGTGACCGCCCTGGTGGGCCTGGTCGCGGCGGGGTTCGCGGTGTTCGCGCTGCTGCGCTGGGCGGGCCTGGAGCGCGGGTTCCCGCTGGTGCCGCTGCTCGCCTACACCCCCTATGCGGCGGGGGCGGCCGTCCTGGCCGCCACCGTCGCCGGGGTGCTGCGCCGGTGGGTCTCCCTGGGCGTGCTGGCCGTGGCGGCCGCCGTCCTGGTGGCGGCGGTCGTGCCCCGGGCGGTGGTGTACGCGGTCACCGACATGGGCGGGCCCGCGCTGCGGGTGATGACCTTCAACGCCCTCGGCGGCGGGGCGCGGGTGGACGAGGTCGTCGGCCTGGTCCGCGACCAGGAGGTGGACGTGCTGGCGTTGCAGGAGGTCACCCCGGAGCTGCTGGCCGACCTGTCCGCCGCCGGGCTCGACGACCTGCTGCCGTACGTCGTCGACCGATCCGGGGCCGGCGTGGAGGGGAGCACCGTGCACGCGGTGCTGCCGCTGACCGACGCGGGCTCGCTGAACGGGCCGGACGGGTTCGCGATGCCCGTCGCGGCGATGGAGGTGCCGGGCGCGGAGTACGGCGGGGCGGTGGAGGTGGTGTCGGTGCACACGCCTCCCCCGCTGAACCCGCGGTACACCGCGGCCTGGGAGGCGGAGCTGGCCGCGCTGGCCGCTCCCCCGCCGCAGGAGGTGCGGCGCATCCTGGCCGGGGACTTCAACGCCACCCTGGACCACGCCGCCCTGCGTGACGTCCTGGACGCGGGCTACGTCGACGCCGCGGCCGCCCTGGGCGAGGGCACCAGCCCGACCTGGCCGGTCCTGGGGCGGGCGCTGCCCCCGGTGACCATCGACCACGTGCTGGTCCCCCCGGACACGGGGATGGACGACCTGGAGGTGCTGGAGGTGGCCGGGAGCGACCACCGGGCGGTGGTCGTCACGGTGACCCTCCCCGGCGGCCGCTGAACCCGGACCCGGGCTTGACCCTCACACCGGTGGCAGGGCCTACGTTCGGCGCATGAGCGAACAGCCCTCCGCCGCGGCACCCGCGGCCCGCTTCCAGGTGGTCCTGCCCGACGAGTCCCCGGAGATGCCTCCGCGGGTCCTGACCGAGCTCGCGCTGCGGGCCGAGGGCCTGGGGGCGGACACCCTGTGGCTGCCCGACCACCTGCTCCCGCCCGAGCCCTACGGGAGGACCTTCGGCGGCGTGTACGAGCCGCTGGTGACCCTGGCCCACCTGGCCGCACGCACCGAGCGGGTCGGGCTGGGCACGTCGGTGCTGGTCGCGCCGATGCGCGACCCGTTCACCCTCGCCAAGCAGGCGGCGACCCTGCACGCCCTGTCCGGCGGGCGCTTCGTACTGGGGGTGGGGGTCGGCTGGTCCCGGGAGGAGTTCGCCGCGGTGGGCGCGGACTTCGCCGGACGCGGCGCCCGCACCGACGAGGTGCTCCGGCTGCTGCGGCACCTCTTCGAGGGGGAGGGGGCCTTCCGGGGACGTTTCCACTCCTACGAGCGGGGCGTGTTCGAGCCCCGCCCCGCCTCACCCCTGCCGGTGACGGTGGGCGGCACCTCGGAACCCGCGCTGGCCCGGGCCGCCGCCCTGGCCGACGCCTGGCAGGCGGTGGGCCTGGACGCCGCCGGGTTCGCCCGCCGACGGGACCGGCTGCGGGAGCTGGCCGGGCGCCCCGTACGGGCACAGGCCCGCATCGCCTGGTCCGGCGCGGATGCGGACCTCGGGCCGGCCGTGGACCTGTACCGCGCCCTGGAGCAGGCGGGAGCGGACGCCGTGGCGGTGTGGTTCGGGGAGTGGGAGGGGTTCGGGGAGCGGATGGAGCGGTTCGCCGCGGCGGTGCGCCGGTCGGCCTGACCGCGCCCGCGGACCCCGGCGGGGCCGCCGGAGCCGGGGCCGGACCCCGGACGCGGGGCTCAGCCGAGGAGGCCGCCCCGGTACTTCTTGTGGACCGCCTGCTTGGACACGCCCAGCGCCTCGGCGATCCGTTCCCAGGTGGCCCCCTGGTTGCGGGCGCGGCGCACCAGGACCGCCTCCAGGCGCTCCATCTCCTTGCGCATGAGCACCGTGGCGTCCAGCCCCACCAGGGGGTCGGCGTTCTCGGTGGCGCGGGCCAGGTCGGTCAACCGCTCGACGTCCATGGACCGACTTTATTCGAGGCCCGCGGCGGCCGCACGGAGGGGAGGACCCTGCCCCGCCGGTCGAGCGGGGCGGGGGGCTGTGGCACCGTGGGGGCGATCCGATGGCCGGACGAAGGAGAGCGTGTGGGACACGGCGACGCGGTACCCGCGACGGAGGAGCTGGTGCCCGGGGTGGTCGTGGACCGCGCCCGGTTCGAGGACGTTCCGGCGATCGTGCGGCTTCTCGCCGACGACCGGCTGGGCGCCTCCCGGGAGTCTCCGGACGAGCCGGAGGTGTACCGGCGGGCGTTCCAGGAGATCGACGCCGACCCGAACCAGTTCCTGGCGGTGCTGCGCCGGGGCGACCGGGTCGTGGGCACCCTCCAGCTGACGTTCATCCCCGGGCTGTCCCGGCGGGGGTCGCTGCGGGTGCAGGTGGAGGCGGTGCGGGTGCACGGGAGCGAGCGCGGCACCGGCCTGGGGACGGCGTTCATGGAGTGGGTGGAGCGGGCGGCCCGGAACCGGGGCGCGGTGCTGGTCCAGCTCACCTCCGACCGGAAGCGCGAGGACGCCCACCGGTTCTACGAGCGCCTGGGCCACGAGGCCTCGCACCTGGGTTTCAAGAAGCGGCTCGGCTGACCGGATCGTTCCGGTGGCGGCCCCGATCGTGCCTGTCGGGGGCGGGGGCGGCACGGGAGGATCGGGACATGACGAGAGCACTCCTTGTGGTCGACACCCAGAAGTCCTTCCTCCGGAGGGAGACCTGGCAGGCCTCCTCCAACCCCGACGTCGCCGACGACGTCGCCGCGCTCGTGGAGCACGCCCGCGGGCGCGGCGACCGGGTGGTGTGGATCCTGCACACCGAACCGGGGACCGGCACCGTGTTCGACCCCGACCTCGGGTTCGTGGAGCCCCTGGACGGGCTCGAACCGCGGGAGGGCGAGCCGGTGCTGCGAAAGACCGTGCACAGCGCCTTCGGCGGCACCGACCTGCAGCGGATCCTCGACGGCTGGGGGGTGTCGGAGGTGGCGGTCTGCGGCATCCGCACCGAGCAGTGCTGCGAGACCACCGCCCGGGCCGCGTCGGACCTGGGATACGGGGTCACCTTCGTGGTGGACGCCACCGCCACCGAGCCGATCCAGGCTCCGGGCTCGCCGCGGGGACGGGCGCTGGCGGAGATCCTCGCCGACCCGCTCACCCTGGGCACGGAGGACGTCGTCACCCGCACCGTGTACGCGCTGTCGGGGCGGTTCGCGCGCATCGCCACGGTCGCCGAGGTGGTCGGCGTAGACTGACCGGATCGTGAGCACCGTCGGTTTCCTCCTCACCCCGGGCGTGCACCTGCTGGACCTGGCCGGTCCGGCACAGGTGTTCTCCACCGCCGCCGACCTGGGCCTGGGTTACGAGGTCCGCTACAGCGCGGCGCGGGAGGAGGTGGTCACCGCGCAGGGCCTGGCCCTGCGGGTGTCCACCGACGAACTGCCGTCCTCCCCCGGCGACCTGGTGGTCGTTCCGGGGTGGCGGGCGGGCGGGCGCGTGCCCTACCGGGTGCTGACCGAGGGGCAGGCCGCCGCGCTGTCCGCCCACCGGGCGGCGGGCGGGACGGTGGCGAGCGTGTGCTCGGGCGCCTTCGCCCTGGGCGAGGCCGGTTTGCTGGACGGTCGGCGCTGCACCACCCACCACGGGCTCCAGGACCTGCTGGCCCGCCGGTTCCCCGAGGCCCGGGTGGTGCCCGACGTGCTCTATGTGGCCGACGGCGGCGTGATCACCTCGGCGGGCATCGCCAGCGGCATCGACCTGGCCCTGCACCTGGTCACCGTACGGCACGGCCCCTCGGCGGCGGCCGCGGTCGCCCGGGAGATGGTGGTGTACGCCCGCCGCAACGGCGACGAGCCGCAGGCCGGGGTGATGCTGCGTCACCGGGGGCACCTGGTGGACGCGGTGCACCGGGTGCAGGACGTCATCGACGCCCGGTTCCGCGAACCGCTGCCGCTGGCGGAGCTCGCCGCGACGGCGCGGGTGAGCGAGCGGACGCTGACCCGGCTGTTCACGGCGGCGACCGGGCTCACGCCGCTGCGGTACCAGCAGGGGTTGCGCCTGGAGCACGCCGAGCACCTGATCGGGACGGGCGAGACGGCGGAGGCCGCCGCCCGGGCCGTGGGCTTCCGCGACGCCCGCATGCTGCGCCGCCTGCGCTCACGCCCGGCCTGACCGGAGCCCGGCCCGTACGGGGTCCGCCCGACGCGTCCCGGGCGGGACGCCGGGGCCGGACGCGGGAGGACCCGCCGCGGCGCGGCGGGTCCCGGAGCCGCGGTCAGGACCGCAGTGCCTCGATGAGCTGGTGCTCGTCGTCCTTGGACAGGTTGGTCTGGATGACGGTGGGCCGGAGCGGCTTGAAGGCGTCGATGACGCGGTCGGCGGTGTTGATGTCGGCGAGCAGGAAGACCGCGGCGCGGCCGTCCTCCAGGTGGGTGCCGATCTGCTTGATCACGTCGTCGTCGATACCGACGTCGGTGAGTTTGCCCGCCACGGCGCCGGTGGCCGCGCCGACGGCCATGCCCAGCAGGGGGTTGAGGAAGATCAGGCCGATGAGGGTGCCCCACAGGGCGCCGCCCGTCGCGCCCGCGGCGGTGGTGCTCACGGTCTGCTGGATGCGGGGGCGGCCCTTGTCGTCCTTGTAGGCGTAGGCGGCGTCCTCCAGCCGGAGCAGCTGCTGCTTGTTGAGGTCGGCGGCAAGGTCCAGGGCGCGTTCGGCGGTGTCCCGGTCGGCCACGCCGAGGACGATGAGCTGTGCCATGGGTGTGCGTTCTCCCCTCGTCACCGGGTCCGGGTGTCGGACCCGATCGGCGGAACCCTTCCCGGGGGCGGGGCGGGGCAATGCCAGGAGGGGGGCGGCGGTCGGCAAAGCCCGCCCGTCACCCACCACCCTCAACCGGCGGCCCACGGCCGCAGCACCCCCGCCCGTCACCCACCACCACCCTCAACCGACGGCCCACGGCCGCAGCACCCCCGCCCGTCACCCACCACCACCCTCAACCGACGGCCCACGGCCGCAGCACCCCCGCCCGTCACCCGCCACCGGTCGTCGCCGCTCCCGGCCCGGCTCAGGTGCGGCGGGCGAGGAAGAGGCGGGTGACGTAGGGGATGCGGACCGCCCCGTCCGGGAAGTGGTCGCGGGCCAGGGCCGTGATCGCCTCGCGGGCGGCGTCCTCACCGAGGGCGCGGACGACCGCGGCCACCTTGCTCGAGGACAGCGCGCCGCCGAGCAGCCCCTCCAGGTCCTGTTCGCGGGTCCAGGCCGTGGTGTGCTCCACCGCGTCGGCCAGCCCGTCCGTCGCGTTCATCTCCCCCACCGTGTCGAACACCCGGTAGTCGCGCCGGTAGTCGTCGCCGTACCTCTCCAGCAGGCCCTCGTAGGCGTCGACGAAGTCGCTGGACTCCCAGTCGCGGTCGTTGTGAAGGACCGCGACGGTGCCGCCGGGCGCCAGGACCCGCGCGGCCTCGGCGTAGAACGCGGGCCGGTCGAACCAGTGCACGGCCTGGGCGGCCAGGACCAGGGAGGCGGACCCGTCGGGGAAGGGCAGGGCCTCGGCCCGGCCGTCCACGTACTCCAGCCCGTCGGCCTCCTCGACGGCGGTCCCGCGCATGGCGCGGCCGGGTTCGACGCCGACCACCCGGGGCCCGGGGCCGAACAGGTGGCGCAGGGTGCGGGTGGAGATCCCGGTACCGGAGCCGACGTCGAGCAGGAGCCGGGGCTCACCGGTCCCGGCCAGGACGTGCTCGCGGAGGCGCTCGGTGACGTCCTCGGGGTAGCCGGGGCGGAAGCGCCGGTAGTCGTCGGTGAGCCGGTCGAAGGCCTGGGTCCTGTCGGTCAACGGCGGTGCCTCCCGGTGGGTCGTGCGACCCGCCCGGGCGGCGGGCCCGGACACCAACCTAACGGGACGGGGTCCGCATCCCGAAGAGGAGGCCGCCGTGCGCGCCGCCGGGACGACCGGCCCCCGGGGACGCGGGTCAGTGGGCGGGGACGGGGACGCGGTAGCGGGAGGGGCTGAGCCCGGTGTGCTGTTTGAAGGCGGCGCTGAAGGCGAAGGCGCTGCCGTAGCCGACCCGGGCGGCGACCGCCTCCAGCCCCAGGTCCGGGCGGGCCGTGAGCAGGTCGCCCGCGAGGGTGAGCCGCCAGTTGCGCAGGTAGGTCATGGGAGGGACGCCCACCGCCCGCTGGAAGCGGTCGGCGAGGGTGGAGCGGGACACCGCACAGGCGCGGGCCAGCCCCGCCAGGGTCCACGGCTCGGCCGGGCGTTCGTGGACGAGGTCCAGGGCGCGGGCCGCCACCGGGTCGCGGCGGGCGTTGAGCCAGCTCGGGGTGCGGTCGGACGCGTCCTCGATCCAGGCTCGGACCGCCATCACCAGCAGGCAGTCCAACAGCCGGTCGTTGAGGCCGGCCTGGGCGACGCGGGCGCTGGTGACCTCCCTGGCCAGCAGGGAGACCAGGCCCGGGTCGACGCGCTCGCCCGACAGCACCGCCAGGCGGGGCAGGGCTGACAGGGCCAGGCGGCCGACCTCGCTGTCGTCCTCGTAGGCGCCGACGACCAGGGTGTCGGGCCCCTCGGGGTCGTTGCCCCAGGTCCCCACACCGTGGCGCATGCTCACATGCACCTCCTGCCCGTCGGCCGCCACGCAGCGCTGCCCCGGGTGGACGGTGACCGTTGGGGAGCGTCCGCCGCGGTCGGAGAACGAATAGGGGTCCGGGCCGCGCACGAGGACCACGTCCCCGGCAACGGCCTCGGCGCCCGTGTCGCCGACGTCCACCCACACGCGCCCGGAGGTCACCACGGCGAGGGTGAGTGCGGAGCGGTCGAGCAGCCGGATGCCCCACGGGGGGCGCATGACCACGCGCAGGGTGAAGGCGCCCCGGGCCCGGGGCCCGTCGAGGAGGTGGGAGAGCGGGTCCATGGCCCCGAGCCTATGTCAGACGATTTCTTATGTCCTCCGGTATTCGGACCATGTTCCGTCCGGCTCCGGCCTGATGGACTCGGGTCATGAACGAGAACACGAACACCGACCACATCCTCGTCACCGGCGGCACCGGCATGACCGGGCGCCGGGTGAGCGCCCTCCTCACCGAGGCCGGGGTCCGGGTCCGGGTGGGCTCCCGGGCCGGGGAGCCGCGCTTCGACTGGCATGACGCCTCCACCTGGGACGCCGTCCTGGACGGGGTCACCGGCGTCTACCTCTGCTACCACCCCGACCTGGCCTTCCCCGGCGCCGCCGAGGCGGTGTCGGCGTTCGCCGAGCGCGCCGCCGCGGCGGGCGTGCGCCGGATGGCGCTGCTGTCCGGTCGGGGGGAGAAGGGGGCCCGGGAGGCCGAGGACAGGGTCCGGGAGGCCTTCCCCGGCACGACCGTGCTGCGCTGCTCGGTCTTCGCCCAGAACTTCTCCGAGAGCTTCTTCCTGCCTCCGGTCCTGGAGGGCACCCTGGTCCTGCCGGTGCCCGACGTCCCCGAGCCGTTCGTGGACCTGGACGACGTCGCCCGGGCGGCCCTGCTGTCCCTGACCGAGGACGGGCACGCCGGCGAGACCTATGAGCTCACCGGCCCGGAGGCGATCACGTTCACCGAGGCGGTGCGCGTGGTGGGCGAGGCGGCCGGCAGGCGGGTCCGCTTCCTGGAGGTGTCGCCGGAGGAGTTCGTCGCGGCGATGACGGCCGCGGGCGCTCCCGAGGAGCTGGCGCACGGCCTGGTGGGCCTGCTGGAGGAGATCCTGGACGGCCGCAACACCGAGCCCGTCGGCGGGGTGGAGCGCGCGCTGGGCCGTCCCGCCACCTCGTTCGCCGACTACGCCCGGGGCGCGGCGGACGCCTGGCGGTAGCCGGCCCGGACGGGCGTCCACCGCCGCGGCGGGCGTCGGCCGCCGACGGGGCGTTCGCCCGGCGGATGCCCGACGCGCGCCGGGCCGGGCGGGACCGTCTCGGCGAACGTCCGCCTCGGTGGGAGGGCGAACCGCCGCGAAGGGCGGGCGGTGGTGCCCCTCCGCCGCCTCCCGGCTCCGGCGTCCCGCCGCCGGGTCCGGGATCAGGTGGACCGGTGGTCAGGTGCCCGAGCCCGGAACCCGGCCACCGGCCCGGATCACCCGGGGCGGTAGTGGGCGCCGAAGCCCAGTGCGGCCCAGTGGCGCTCGTGGCCGGAGAGGCGGCGGGCGTGGGACTCCCAGGTGGTGGGGAGGCTCCAGGCCTTCTCGGCGACGCCTGCGAGCCGGGGCAGCAGCAGGAACGCCAGGTCGTCGAACCCGGTGAGGGTCTCCCCCCAGACCGCGGCCTCCACACCGGCGACGGCGGCGTCCGGCGCCGCCCGCCCGGGATCCCAGTCGAAGGCCGCCTCCCTGGTGATCGGCGGGTAGGCGGGCAGGCCGAGCCGGGCCCGCATCCCCTCCTGTTCGGCGGCGGCCGGCTCGGCGTAGGGGCGGTCGAGGTAGAGGACCGAGTTGGGCGAGACCAGCACCGGCACCCCTGCCGCGGCACCCGCGGGTACGTCCCCCGGGGAGATCCGGAACGTCTCGGCGGCCCGGTCGACCAGGGCGTGGAACTCCTCGGGCACCTGCCGCTTGATGCTCTCGGGGTCGAACTCGTCCGGGGCACCGATCCAGTACTGGAGGACGTCCTCTCCGTCCATCACCCCGGCCCGGGCGGCCTCCTGCCAGGCCACCACCCGCTTGCCCGCCGCCCGGGCGCAGGCGTGGGCGTGGCGGACGAAGCGGACGTAGTCGCCGTGCTCCATGCCGAAGGGCTCGTCCCCGCCGATGTGCAGGAACGGCCCCGGGCTCAGCGACGCGAACTCCTCGATGACGTCACGGGCGAAGTCCCGGGCGGCGGGCACGTCCGGGTGCAGGAACCGCACGCGGGGGTGGAGCACCGGGAGGTCGCCCTGGAGCTCGGGGTAGGCGTCGAACGCGGCGCCGGTGTGGCCCGGCAGGTCCACCTCGGGCACCACCGTGACGTACCGCCGGGCGGCGTACTCCACCAGCTCCGCGAACCCGGCGCGGGTGTAGTGCGGCCCGCCCGCGGTGAGCCGGGGCCACGCCGCCGACTCCACCCGCCACCCCTCGTTGTCGGTCAGGTGCAGGTGCAGCACACTGAACCGGTACAGGGCGAGCAGATCGATGATCCGGCGCACCTCCTCGGCGGTGAAGAAGTGCCGCGCCACGTCCAGGGACAGTCCCCGCCAGGCGTACCGGGGCCCGTCGGCGAGGGTCCCGCCGGGCGCGTGCACGGTCCCGTCCGCGTGCAGGACCTGGGCCAGGGCGGTGAGCGCCCGGAACGCGGCCTCGTCCGAGGCCGCGGTCACGCGCACCCCGCCGGGGGCGATGTCCACGCGGTGCCGCTCGTCGGCGGACACGGACCGGGGGTCGATCCCGGCGGCCGGGGGCACCTCGGTCACCCCGCCGCGGGCCACGTGGACGTCGCCGCCCTCGGCGACCTCCTCCACCCGCACGCCGTGCAGCCGCCCGGCGAGGTCGGCGAACCAGGCGGCGGCGTCGGCGGGCGCCCCGGACAGGGTGATCCGACGACCGCTCCCGACCAGCACCGGCGGGCCGGCGGGAGCGGTGACGGGCGGGGGGACGAGGCCGACGGCCTCAGGAAGCAGGGGCACGGAATCGCCTCTCGTATTCGGCACGGCGCTCGCGCTGGCGGTCCGGGTCGGCGACCGGGGCGGACAGCAGAAGCCGCTGTGTGTAGGGATGTTCGGGGTCGCGGGTGACCCGCTCGGCGGGGCCGGTCTCCACCAGCTCTCCGCGGTGGATCACCGTCACCCGGTGGCTGAGCGCGCGCACCACCGACAGGTCGTGCGACACGAACAGGTAGGAGACGCCGGTGCGTTCCTGGATGTCCAGCAGCAGGTCCGTGACGGTCCGCTGGGTGGTGAGGTCCAGCGCGGACACCGGCTCGTCGCAGACGATCAGCCGGGGTTCGACGGCCAGGGCGCGGGCGATGGCCACCCGCTGGCGCTGGCCTCCGGAGAACTCCCGGGGCAGGCGGTGCGCAGCGTCGGCGGGGAGCGCCACCCGGTCGAGCAGGTCGGCGACCCGCTCCCGGGCCCGCCGGGCGGGCGTTCCCTGGGCTACGAGGGGTTCGGCGAGGGTGTCGCCGATGAGCAGGGACGGGTTGAGCGAGGTGTAGGGGTCCTGGAAGACCACCTGGATCTCCCGGCTCAGGGCGCGTCGCCGCCGCCGTCCGGCGCGCTCGATCTGCTCCCCGGCGAACGTGATGGTGCCGTCCGCGACGGGGACCAGGCCCAGGATCGCCCGGCCGATGGTGGACTTGCCCGAGCCCGACTCCCCCACCAGGCCGAGGGTCTCCCCCGGCCGGATGTCCAGGGAGACCCCCTTCAGGACCTCGGTGCGCGGTGTCCGCCGGTTCCGGCCGGGGAAGGACACCCGAAGGTCGCGCACCTCCAGCAGGGCTCCGTTTCCGCTCATGCGTCCGTCTCCCGTCCGTCGTGGCCGATGTGGTCGGCGGGGCCGGTGCGCCGCCGTGCGGCGCCCGGGCCGGAGCCGTGTCCGGGCGCCCGGGGCCGGGGTATCCGCGGTTCGGGGGAGCCGCGGCCGCCGGGGCCGTCGGTGCGTGGAGGCGCGGGGGTGTGCGTGGTGCCGGTCATCGGGGGGCCTCCGGGGTCCTGGGGGCGCGGGCCGGGGCGTCGTCGGGGACCGCGTCGAGCAGCCGCCGCGTGTAGGGGTGCTCCGGCCGGGTGAGGAGGTCGGCGGCGGTACCGGTCTCCACGATGCGACCGCCGCTCATGACGGCGACCCGGTCGCACAGGTCGGCGACCACGCCGAGGTCGTGGGTGACCAGCAGGACGCCCATGCCGCGTTCGGCCTGCAGGCGCCGGAGCAGCGCCAGCACCTCGGCCTGGACGGTGACGTCCAGGGCGGTGGTGGGCTCGTCGGCGACGAGCAGGGCGGGGTCGAGCGAGATCGCCCCGGCGATGAGGACCCGCTGGGCCATGCCGCCGGAGATCTGGTGCGGGTAGGCGGCCATGACCCGTTCCGGGTCGGGGATCTCCACCTGGCGCAGCAGCTCCAGGGCCCTCTCCCGGGCCTGCGCCCGGTTCAGTCCGCCGCGGACCCGCAGGGGTTCGGTGAGGTGGTCGCCCACGGTGAACGCGGGGTCGAGGTTGCTCATCGGTTCCTGCGGGATGTAACCGACGGTGGCGCCGCGCAGGCCCCGCAGGGTGCGCTCGCCCGCACCGACGGCCTCGACCCCGTCGACGAGGATGCTGCCGCGGACCACGCGGCCGCCGACGGGCAGCAGGCCCAGCACCGAGAACGCGGTCTGGGACTTGCCCGAGCCGGACTCGCCCACCAGGCCGAGGACCTCGCCGCGTCGCACGTCGAGGTCGACTCCGTGGACGACCTCGGTGGCGGAGCCGTCGGTGCGCGCGTAGGCGACCGCGAGGTCGCGCACCGACAGCAGGTCGGCGCGCTCCCCGGCGGTCTCCAGGGTGGTGGGGGCGTCGGCGGCGGCCCGGTGCAGCCGGCGCCCCGTGACGGGTCCGACGCCGCGGTCCTCCAGAACGTCGCGCATCGCCCCGGCCAGCAGGACCAGCGCGGCGCTGGTGAGGCCGAGCGCCAGACCGGGCCACAGCATGAACAGCGGCGCCCGCTGGATGTTGGTGAACGCCTCGTTGAGCATCGCGCCCCAGGTGGGCAGCGAGCCGCTGCCGATGCCCAGGAACTCCAGGCCCGCCTGGAGGCCGATGGCCAGCCCGGCGACCAGCGAGGTCTGGATGATGACGGGCGCGCGTACGACCACCAGCACGTGGCGGGCGATGATGCGCAGGTCGCCCAGCCCGGACACCCTGGCGGCGTCCACGTACAGCTCGCCGCGCACCCCGGCGACGACGCCCCGCACCAGGCGGTAGAAGGAGGGCGAGACGAGCAGGCCGAGCACGATCATGAGCACCCAGACGGTGGGGCCCAGAACGGCGCGGGAGGCGAGCAGGACGACCATGGCGGGCAGCGCCATGACCAGGTTGACGACCCATCCGGAGGCGGTGTCGAACCAGCCGCCGTGGTATCCGGCGGCCAGGCCCGCGGGCACCCCGACGGCCAGGGCGACGGCGACGGCCAGCAGTGCCCCGCCCAGGGTGTTGCGCCCGCCGTACAGCAGGCGGGCCCACACGTCCCGGCCCGCGGAGTCGAAGCCGAGCAGGTGCCCGCCGCCGGGCGGGCCGAAGGCGTCGCGCAGGTTCGCGGCGTCGGGGTCGTGCGGGGTCGCCCAGGGGGCGAACAGCACCAGGCCCGCGATCACCAGCAGGACCAGGCAGGACAGGACGGCCTGGGGGTCGGTGAGGAACCGCCGCCCCACCCCGGTGCGCCGCGGGGGCGCGGGGACCGCGGTGTCCGCGGGCGACTCGGTGTCCGCGACGGTCGCCGCGGGGGTGTTCTGCTCGGTCACGCGAGCCTCGCCTTCGGGTCGAGCCAGCCGACGAGGACGTCCACGAGGAGGTTGATGACGACGACGCCGATCACCGTCATCATCACCAGGCCCATGATCACGGGGACGTCGCCGCGGGTCGTGTACTGGACGGTCATGGCACCGATGCCGGGCAGGCCGAAGATCTGCTCGACCAGGACGGCGCCGCCGAGCAGGCCGACGAACTGCAGGCCCAGCACGGTGAGCGCGGGGGTGGCGGCGCTGCGGAGCACGTGCCGGAACACCACCCGTCCGGAGGGCAGTCCGCGGGCGCGCAGGGTGCGCACGTGGTCGCGGCCCAGCACCTCGATCACCGAGCTGCGGACCTGCTGGGAGACCCCGGCCACGGAGGCGATGGACAGGGACAGGACCGGAAGGGTGATGGTGCTCAGCCAGCCGCTCACTGATCTGCTCGGCGGGATGTAGCCGATGGCGGGGAACCAGCGCAGCTGCACCGCGAACACCAGCACGATCACGAGGGTGACCAGGAATCCGGGCAGGGCGTAGCCGATGACGCCGACCACCTGCACGATCCTGTCGACGAAGCCGCGGCGCACGCCGGCCCACACTCCCAGGCCGAAGGAGGCGACGGCGGTCACCAGGGTCACGCCCACCATGAGGCTGAGGGTGACGGGGAGCCGGTTGCCGATGGCCCGGGAGACGTCCTCTCCGGTGAACCAGGAGGTCCCCAGGTCGCCGCGGGCGGCGGACAGGAGCCAGTCGAGGTAGCGGACGACGACCGGCCGGTCCAGTCCCAGGGCGGCGTTGCGGGCGTCGACCAGCTCCTGGGCGGCTCCGGGCCCCAGGAGCTGGCGTCCGACGTCCAGGTCGGGGACCGACAGCAGGGTGAAGGAGAGGGCGGAGACCACGAGCAGGAGCAGCAGCGCCGACCCCGCCCTCCTCAGGACGAAGAGCGCCATGGGTCAGTCGACGGGGGTGTAGTTGTACAGGGACGGCACGGCCATGCCCGACTGGGGTTCCACGGCAACGGTGCCGTCGGTGACGTGCAGGTACCGCATCCGGTAGAAGGGCACGAACCAGGCCTGTTCGACCAGGTGCCGGTTGAGTTCCCGGGCGGCCTCGTCGCCCTCTCCCGCGGGCGCGTTCTGGAGTTCGGCGGTCAGCTCCTGCACTGTCTCGTCGGTGTTGCCGCGGTGGTTGAAGGTGCCGGGCAGCACGAGTTCGGCGACGGTGATCCAGTCCTCGGCGGGCTGGGCGTTGTTCATGACCATGCCGGGGAAGGCCTGGTCGACGAAGATCCGCGACAGCGCGTTGCCCTGTTCGAGGTCCTCCCAGGCCAGGTCGATGCCGACGGCGTCCAGGTCGGTCCTGATGCTGGCGGCCATGGCGTCGGGGACGATGGCGGCGATCCGGGGCAGGGTGAGGGAGAAGCCTTCGGCGTACCCGGCCTCCTCCAGCAGTTCCCGAGCCCGGTCCGGGTCGTAGGGGTAGCGGGAGTCGAGTGCGGGGTCGTAGGCGGCCGTCTCGGTGCCGAAGACCTGGTCGGTGATCTCGCCCTGCCCGCCGCGCAGCTGTTCGAGCATGGTCTCGCGGTCCAGGGCGTGGGCGATGGCCTGGCGCACCTTCGGCTCGGCCAGCTCCGGGACCAGTGCGCCGTCCCGGTCGAAGAGGATGATCCCCTGGTAGTCGATGCTCTGCGGGACGGTCTCCAGGGCCGCGTCGCCGCTCACGACCTGCTGCTGGTCGGCGGTCTGGACGAGGGCTGCGTTGATCTGGCCGGTGCGCAGCCCGTTGACGATGGCGGTCTCGTTGTCGAAGTACCCGATCGAGATCTCGTCGTAGGGCGGTTCCTCGCCCCAGTAGCCGTCGGCACGGGTGAAGACCCACGTGGTGCCGACGGCGGTCCGGCCGGTGTCCAGCTCGTAGGGGCCGGTCCCGTCCGGGTCCGTGCCCAGGCCCTCCTCCTCGAACGCGGCCGGGTTGGCCATCAGGCCGGCGGCGTCGCTGAGGTAGAAGAGCATCGCCGGGTTGGGCTGGGACAGGTGCAGGACGACGTGGGTCGCGTCGACCACCTCGACCTCCTCCAGGGAGGCCATGGTCGCCGCCTGGCCGCCCCCGGCGTCGCGGAACCGCTCCAGGTTGGCCTTGACCGCCTCGCCGTCGAACGGGGTGCCGTCGTCGAAGGCGACGTCCTCGCGCAGGGTCAGGCTCAGCTCGGTGAGTGTGTCGTCGTAGGACCACCCGGTCGCCAGCATCGGCGTGTAGGAGCCGTCCGGCTCACGCTTGACCAGCGTGTCGTAGACCGCTTGGTAGTAGGGCAGCGCCGACCCCATCGCCTCGGCCGGGTCGAGGCTCTGCGGGAACGTCATCGTCGCGATGGACAGGGTCGGGGAGCCGGAGTCGCCCCCTTCCGCGGCGCAGCCGGTCAGCAGGAGCGTCGCCGCGCCGACGGCGGCGGCTGTGGTGAGGCCGGTCTTCCTCTGCATGTGTCTCTCCGTGGGGGAGGTCCGGGGCGGGGCACCCGAAGGTCGTATAGGAGACGTGAATCACAAATTAACCACGTGGTAGGTTTTGTGACGCACACCGTACACCACTCGGGAGCGGGCCAGGAAGGGCCTTCGAGCAGCGGGAACACGGGCGCCGGAGCCATAACCTCTTAGCCATCGCACATCCGCCCCGCACAAAGGGCCGGGAACACCGCATCGCAAGGAGAAGCCCGTTGACCGGACACGAGCCCGAACGACCGCGTATGACCAAGGGGGAGCGCACCCGGCGGCGGATCGTCGAAGCCGCCTTCGAGCTCTTCTCCCGCTCGGGCTACCGGGCGGTGTCGCTGCGCGACATCGCCGCCCACGCCGGACTCACCCACGCGGGGGTCCTGCACCACTTCCCCAGCAAGGAGGCCACCCTCATCGATGTCCTGACCAGGCGCGACCAGGCCGACGCACACCTGGTGCTCGACCCCGGCCTGTCCGCCGACGAGCTGGTCGACAACCTCGTCGACATCGTCGAGCGCAACACCCGGACCCCGGGCCTGGTCTCCCTCTACACCAAGCTCTCCGCCGAGGCGACCGACCCCGACCATCCGGCGAACCCCTACTTCACCCGCCGGTACGAGGTCCTGCGCGAGCACCTGACCGCGGCGTTCTCCGTCCTGCTCGCGGACCGTCCCGGCGTCTCCCCCGAGACCGCCGCCGCCCAGCTCCTCGCCCTCCAGGACGGGCTCCAGGTCCAGTGGCTGCTGGCCCCCGAGGTCGTCGACATGCGCGCCTCGGTCCTGGAGTACCTCCGGCTCCTGGACGTCGTCACGGAGAGCGGCGACACCTGACCCCACCCGAAAGGCCGCAATGAACACCTCCCCTCCCCCGAGCCTCTCCGCCAAGGCGTCGGCCACCTCCGGTTCCGGCACCTGGCACACCACCGCGATCGACGGCGTCCTGCGCTCCCTGCACCTGTCCGACGGCCCGCACGGCCTGCGCGTGCAGCCCGAGAAGGGCGACCACCTCGGCATCGGGCACAGCCTCCCGGCCACCTGCTTCCCGCCCGCCGTCGCCCTGGGCGCCACCTGGAACCCCTCCCTGGTGCACCGGGTCGGCGCGGCCCTGGGCACGGAGGCCTCCGCCGCGGGCGTGGACGTCGTCCTGGGCCCGGGCATGAACATCAAGCGGTCCCCGCTGTGCGGCCGCAACTTCGAGTACCTCTCGGAGGACCCGCACGTGACCGCCCGGATCGCCGCCGCGCTGGTGGAGGGGCTGCAGTCGCAGGGGGTCGGCGCGTGCGTCAAGCACTTCGCCGCCAACAACCAGGAGACCGACCGGATGCGGGTGAGCGCCGAGGTGGACGAGCGCACCCTGCGCGAGATCTACCTCCCCGCCTTCGAGGAGGTCATCCGGACCACCGAGCCCGCCATGGTGATGTGCTCCTACAACCGGGTCAACGGGGTGCACGCCAGCCGGGACCCGTGGCTGCTCACCGACCTGCTGCGCGGGGAGTGGGGGTACGAGGGCGCCGTGGTCTCCGACTGGGGCGCGGTCGTGGACCGGGTGGACTCGGTGCGCGCCGGCCTGGACCTGGAGATGCCGCCCAGCGGCACGGACGCCGAGATCGTCGCGGCCGTCGAACGCGGCGACCTGGACGAGTCCGTCCTGGACACGGTCGTGGAGCGGCTGCGCCGCCTCCAGGAGCGCGTGTCCGCCGACACCTCCCGCTCCCCCGGGCACGAGGCGCACGACGCCCTGGCCCGGGAGGCGGCGCGCGAGGCGCTGGTACTGCTCAAGAACGAGCGCGGTGCGCTGCCGCTGGACCGGGAGCGCCCGGTGGCGGTCATCGGCGAGTTCGCCCGCTCGCCGCGCTACCAGGGCGGCGGCTCCTCCCACGTGGTGCCCACCCGGGTGCACTCGGCACTGGACGCGCTGAACGCGGCCATGCCCGGCCGGGTGTCCTTCGCCCCCGGCTTCAGGCTGGACGGCTCCGCCGCCCCCGACCTCGTCGAGGAGGCGGTGGCGGCGGCCCGGGAGGCCGGGACGGCCGTGCTGTTCCTGGGCCTGCCCGACGCCGCCGAGTCCGAGGGCTACGACCGCGAGCACATCGACCTGCCCGCAGACCAGACCGCCCTGCTGGCGCGGGTCCGCGAGGCGGCCGAGCGCGTGGTGGTCGTACTGTCCAACGGCGGCGTGGTGGCGACCTCCCCCTGGGAGGACGACGCCGACGCGGTCCTGGAGGGGTGGCTGCTGGGCCAGGCCGGCGGCGCCGCCACGGCCGACGTCCTGACCGGTGCGGTCTCCCCCTCCGGGCGGCTCACCGAGACCATCCCGCTGAGGCTCTCCGACCACGGTTCGTACCTGCACTTCCCCGGCGGGCAGGGAACCTGCTCCTACGGCGAGGGCGTGTACGTCGGGTACCGGTACTTCGACACCCTGGACCGGCCCGTCGCCCACCCCTTCGGGCACGGCCTCACCTACACCGAGTTCGCCTACTCCGACCTGGAGGTCACCGCGACCGGTGAGAACTCCTGGACGGTGGCGTTCACCGTCGCAAACACCGGGGCCCGGGCCGCGGCCGAGGTCGCCCAGCTCTACACCGGGGCGGTCCAGGACCGCCCGGACCGGCCCCGCCGCGAGCTGCGCGGGTTCGCCAAGGTGTTCCTGGAGCCCGGGGAGGCCGAGCGGGTCGAGCTGGCGCTGTCCGGTCGCGACCTGAGCACCTGGGACGCCGAACACCACCGCTGGTCTCTGGCCGCCGGCACGTACACGGTCGAGGTCGGCGCGTCCTCGCGCGACATCCGCCTCACCGGAGAGGTCGAGAGCCCCGGCGACCGCTTCCTGCCGCCGCTGACCGGCCGCTCCACCATCGCCGAGTGGCGGGCGCACCCGATCGCCGGCCCGGTCGTCTCCGAACTCATGGGCGGTGTCCCCGAGCTCCAGGAGATCCCCGAGGAGCTGCTGCGGATGGCCGCCCAGGTCCCGCTCATCACCCTGCGCACCTTCGGGGTGGGGATCACCGCCGATGTCGTCGACCTGCTGGTCGCCGACATCGAGGGCAGGCGAAGGGCCGCGATCGAACGCGGCGAGTACACGGGCTGACGGGCCGGGAGGAGAGACCGATGACGACGACCCCCGAGGGTTTCCTGTGGGGTGCGGCGACCGCGCCGCACCAGGTCGAGGGCGGCAACGTCGCCAGCGACATCTGGGCGCTGGAGCACGCGCCCGGCTCGCCCCTGAAGGAGCTCAGCGGCGACGCCTGCGATTCCTACCACCGGTGGCGCGAGGACCTGGACATCGTGCGCGACCTGGGCCTGAACACCTACCGCTTCGGTGTGGAGTGGTCCCGGATCGAGCCCGCGCCCGGCGAGTTCTCCGCGGCCGCGCTCGCCCACTACCGGCGGATGGTCGAGGGCTGCCTGGAGCGGGGGCTGACCCCCGTGGTGACCCTGCACCACTTCACGTCGCCGCTGTGGTTCTCCGCCCGGGGCGGGTGGACCGGGCCGCAGGGCGTCGACCTGTTCCGGCGGTACGTGCGGCAGGTGCTGCCGATCCTGGACGGTGTGTCGTGGGTGTGCACGGTCAACGAGCCGAACATGGTCGCGATGGTCTCCGGGCTACGCCGCCCCTCCGAGGACCGGGAGGAACGCCGCGAGCTGGTGGCCGGGGCGATGCCCCCGCCGGACGTGGGGGTCTCCCGGGCCCTGGTCGCCGCCCACCGCGCCGCCCGAGAGGAGCTGTCGGCGCTGCCGGGGCTGCGCAGCGGGTGGACGGTGGCCAACCAGAACTTCCAGGCGGTCGACGGGGCAGAGGACCTGGCGCGGGAGTGGGCGTACTCGCGCGAGGACCTCTTCCTGGACGCGGCGCGCGAGGACGACTTCGTCGGCGTGCAGGCCTACACCCGGGTGGTCATCGGCCCCGAGGGCCCCGTGGAACCGGCACCGGACGTCCGCCGCACCCTCACCGGGTGGGAGTTCCACCCGGCGGCGCTGGAGGGTGCGATCCGGCACACCGCCGAGCGCACCGGCGGGATCCCGATCCTGGTCACGGAGAACGGCATCGCCACCTCCTCCGACGAGGAGCGGATCGAGTACACCCGGGGCGCGCTGGCCGGGCTGGGCAGGGCCCTGGCCGACGGCGTGGACGTGCGCGGCTACCTGCACTGGTCACTGCTGGACAACTACGAGTGGGGTTCCTGGAAGCCCACGTTCGGCCTGGTGGCAGTGGACCGGCAGACCTTCGCGCGCACGGTCAAGCCGAGCGCGCGGTGGTACGGGGAGCTGGCCCGCAGGGGTGAACTCCCGGCCTGAGAACCGGCCTGAGAACCGGTCCGGGGCCGGGTCCGGCGTCCGGGCCGGGCGGAGCGCCCCGCGGCGTCCCGCCCGGCCCGGCCCCTCCCCGGGCACGATGGCGGACTACCGTTGAGGTGCCCGTTCCCCACCGCCGGAAGGTCGCCGCGTGTCCGCGTCCGAGAAGTTCCAGAGCCTGTTCGTGGCCGCGGCCGCCCTGCTGGGGCTGGGCCTGGGGCTGCTGCTCCCGGTCGCGGAGGCGGCGGGACACCTGGTGCTGCCCGCGCTGATGCTCATGCTCGCCGCGGTGTTCGTCCAGGTGGACGCCGCCCAGGTGGCCGAGGTCCGGTCGGCCCGAAAGGTCGTCGCGGCGAGTCTGGTGCTGAACTTCGCGGTGACCCCGCTGCTGGCCTGGGGGCTGGGCGCGGGCCTGCTGGGAGGAGCCCCGGACCTGCGGATCGGCCTGTTGCTGCTGCTGGTGACCCCCTGCACCGACTGGTACCTGGTGTTCACCCGCCTGGGCCGCGGGCACATGGGGGCGGCCGCGGCGCTGCTGCCGGTGAACCTGGTGCTCCAGCTGCTGCTGTTGCCGGTGTACGTGGTGCTGCTGGGTGGCGAGGCCGCCATGGTGGACACCGGAACGCTGGTGGAGTCGGTGCTGCTGGTGCTGGTGGTACCGCTGGCGGTGGCGGTGCTCGCCCGGTGGGCGACGGCCCGTTTCCAGGGCGCGGACCGGCGGGACCGGGTGCTGGTGGGCCGGGCCGCGGCGGCGGTGCTGCCGCTGCTGTACCTGGCGGTGGCGGCCATGTTCGCCGGACAGGCCCGCACGGTGCTCGCGCACGCGGGCGGGCTGGCGGCGCTGGTGCCGCCGCTGGTGCTCTTCTTCGTCGCGGCTCCGCTGCTGGCGCTGGGCACGGCCCGGCTGCTGGGGCTGCCCGCCGACCAGCGGGTCACGCTCACCATGACCTCGGTGGCGCGCAACTCCCCGATCGCCCTGGCGATCGCCGTGGCGGCCTTCCCCGACCGGCCGCTCATCGCGGTCGCCCTGGTGGCCGGGCCGCTGCTGGAGCTGCCGGTGCTGGCCCTGCTCACCCGGCTGGTCCGGGTCCGCGAGAACGATCCGGCCCTCCGCTGACACACCGCCCGGGGGCGTTCAGGAGTGGTGGGAAGCACCGCCCCGCCGCGCCCACCGGCGGCCGACGCCGCCACGACCGCGGCCGGTATCACGGTCCGTGATGAACGGAGTCCCGATGTCACGCTGCGTGGACGAGGGCGGCGCAGGCGGGTACGGGTCGTGAGCGAATGTCAGGTGAACCTTGAGTTTCACCCGTGAGGTTCGCCTGCGATGCGCCTCTCAGCGAAGGTTCCTGTGACCCGCCGCACACGAACCTTCCGAGGAGGAGCCATGCCGAGTTTCGGACGCGCCGCCGTCGGCGAGGGCGCCGACCAGGCGCCGGCCCCGCGCAGGAAGCCCATCCACCGCCGGCTGTACTTCTGGGTGCTCGTCGGCATCACGCTCGGCATCGCCGTCGGCCTGGCCTTCCCGGCCTGGGCCGCCGAGATGCGGTGGCTCGCCGACCTGTTCATCAAGCTCGTCAAGGTCGTCATCGCCCCGACCATCTTCTGCACCGTCGTCGTCGGCATCGCCGGTCTGGGCGACCTCGCCAGGGCGGGCGGGCTGGCCCTGCGGACCCTGCTCTACTTCACGGCGACGACCGTCCTCGCCCTGGCCATCGGCCTGGTCACCGTCAACATCATGCGGCCCGGCGTGGGCCTGAACGTGTCGTTCGACGAGTCCGACGCGGCCGACACCATCGCCAAGGCGGAGGAGAGCGGCGAGGGATTCTCCGGCTTCGTCCTCCACACGATCCCCGATTCGTTCTTCTCGGCGTTCGTCGACGGCCAGCTCATCCAGGTGCTCGTCCTGGCCATCCTGGTGGCCTGCGCGCTGACGATGCTCGGCAGGCGGGGCGAGGCCGCGGTCCGCGCCCTGGACACGATGTCGCACATCATGTTCGGCGTCATCAGGATCGTCATGTACGCCGCTCCCGTCGGCGCCTTCGGCGGTATGGCCTTCACCATCGGCGAGTACGGCGGCCAGGTGCTGTCCAGCCTGGCCTACTTCATGCTCGGCTTCTACGTCACCTGCGTGCTGTTCATCGTGGTGGTCCTGGGCGTCATCAGCCGGCTGGCGGGGTTCAGCCTGTTCAGGCTGCTGCGCCTGATCCGCGACGAACTGCTGATCGTCCTGGGCACCTCCTCCAGCGAGTCCGTGCTCCCGCGCATGCTGACCAAGCTGGAGGCGGCGGGCGTCAGGAAGTCGGTGGTGGGCCTGACCATCCCGACCGGGTACTCGTTCAACCTGGACGGCACGGCGATCTACATGACCATGGGCGCGATCTTCATCGCGCAGGCCACCGGCTCGGACGTGTCGGTGTGGACCCAGATCGGCCTGCTGCTGTTCATGCTCCTGTCCAGCAAGGGCGCGGCGGGCGTCAGCGGCGCCGGACTGGTGACCCTGGCCGCCTCCCTGGCCGCGTTCGGCGACGTCATCCCGCTGGCCGGCATCGCACTCATCGTCGGCATCGACCGGTTCATGTCCGAGGCCCGCGCCCTGACCAACCTCACCGGAAACGCGGTGGGCACCCTGGTCATCGCCCGCTGGACCGGAGGCCTGGACCGCGACCGGCTGAAGTACGTGCTCGGTGACCCGAACGCCATCGACATGGACGCCCTCATGAGCCCGGACCGCGAGGACCCCGGGAAGAAGGACGAGGCCCCCGCCCCGGGCACCGAGGGCGCCGGAGCCGAGGTCACCGCCGCGGCGACCGCCTCCGAGGCCCCGGCGACCGACGGTGACGCGGACCCGGACGGGGACCGCTCCCCGGTGGGCTCCCCCTCCTGAGCCAAGCGCGGTCCGGCTCACTCCCGGCTCACGGACCGCGCCCGGTGCGCGCACGATTCCCTTGCACTCCCGCTGCCGCACCGGTTCCCCGACCGCCCCGTACCGGCCTCTCCAGGGCCGGTGCGGGGCGGTCCGCGTTCTTCGGCGGCCGGCCTCAGCAGCCGGCCAGCTGGGCGCTGAGGGCGCCCCGCCGTCCGGCCAGCTCCTCGATGCGGGAGTCCAGGGCGGCCACCTCCGCCCGGATGGTCGCCACCAGGTCGGGGCACAGTTCCAGCTCGACGGGGTCGGCCTCGGGGTCGCGGACGCACGGCAGCACCGAGGCGATGGTCTCCGTGGTCAGGCCCAGGGCGAGCAGGGCGCGGACGGCGCGCACCGTGCGGACCGCGTCGGGGGCGTAGGTGCGGTACCCGTTGGCGGCGCGGTCGGAATCCAGCAGGCCCTGCTCCTCGTAGTAGCGCAGCAGCCTGCGGCTCACCCCGGTCCGCTCCGACAGCTCCCCGATCAGCACGGGACGACTCCTTCCCCTTGACCTTCACACCGGTGTCACGGCCTACCGTCGCCGCATGATCGAACGTTACGCACGAACCGTCAAGGGTTCCGGTCCGGGGCTGCTGCTCGCGCACGGCGGCGGGGGCGGGATCGAACCGAACTTCGGCCCGCTGCTCGCGGACCTGGCCCGCACCCACACCGTGGTCGCCCCGGACCTGCCGGGGTCGGGGGCCACCCCGCGCGCCACCGGGCCGCTGGACCTGGACGCGGTGGCCGACGCCCTGGTGGCCGCCGCCGTGGAGGAGGGAGTCGAGCGCTTCACGGTCCTGGGCTACTCCCTGGGCACCGCCGTGGCGGTGCGCGCCGCCGCCCGCCACCCCGAGCGCGTGACGGGGCTGGTCCTCACCGCCGGGTTCGCCCGGATCGACAACCGGACGCGGTTGAACGTGGACGTGTGGCGCGCCCTGCTGGCCGGGGACGACCCGCGGACCCTGGCCCGCTTCATGGTCTCCGTCGCCTACGGCGCCCCGGCCCTGGAGGCGCTGTCCCCGGAGGAGCTGGAGGAGGTGGTGCGCGCCGTGGCCGGCTCCGTCCCCCCGGGCACCCCCGAGCACGTGGACCTGGTGGCGGCCGCGGACACCCGCGCCGACCTGCCGGAGATCAGGGTGCCCACGCTGGTGGTGGCCGCGGCACTGGACAGGCTGGTCTCCCCGGAACTGTCCCGCGAGCTGGCCGCGGGCATCCCCGGCGCGGAACCGGTGGAGCTCGCCTCCGGCCACCTGGTCGCCGCCGAGGCACCGCAGGAGTGGGCGAAGGAGATCCGCGGCTTCCTCGACCGGCACCCCGTCTAGAAGCGCCGTTCCGGACCGTCGGGGATGCGGTCGGGTCCGAACTCCAGGGCCGTGTCCCGGCCCGGGGCGTCGGAGAAGGCCGCGAGCGCCTCGGGACGGCTCCCGCCGTGCTCGGCGGACCGGCCATCGCCCGCACCATCGCCGGCTCGCCCCTTCTCCCCGCCCTCCGGACCCGCTCCGGGGGCGGGGGCTGCTGTGCGCCCCCGGACGTGCCCGGCGGTGGGGTCCACCGCGTCCGACCGCTCGGCGCCGGGCGGCGCCGCCCGGCGCCGTTCCGGTCGGCGGCACGAGGGCGGCCCCGGGCCGGTCGGGCCCGTTCCCGTCGGGGCCCGCCACCCGGACGCCGACTGCGGTGCGCGTGCTCCGGCCGCTGCGCGCGGCCCCGATGTGCTCCGCCGACGACTTCTCTCCCGTGCCGGGACCGCGCGAACACCCCGTCCCGCTCACCGCCGGCGGATGAGGCGGGTCGACACGGGAACCGGTGGAGTACCGGTGCGTCGGAGCGGGTAACGGATGACCGTCCGGACACGGCGTCCGGTCCCTCCTCGTCCCCCTGGGAGACCCCGTGAAGTTGTACGCCGACCGCCCGGTCCGCGCCCTGTTCCAGCTCGCGTCCGACACCCTGGCCGTGCTGTGGGTCTACCTCTGGGTCAGGGCCGCGCTCGAACTGCGCGACACCATCGGCGCCCTGGACCGGCCCGGCGAGCTCATGGCCGCCACCGGCCGGGGGTTCAGCGAGCACATGGACAGCGCCGCCGAACAGGCCGCCCGGGTGCCCCTGGCCGGGGAGGCCCTGGCCGTCCCCTTCACGAGCATGAGCGAGACCGGCACCTCCCTGACCTCGGCGGGCGACTCCTTCCGGGAAACGGTCGCCTCACTGGCCACCACCCTGCCCCTGATGCTGGCGGCGGTACCGGTACTGCTGGTCGCCGTCACCTGGCTGCCCGCCCGGGCGCGGTGGATCGCGCGGGCCACCTCGGTGCGCCGGGCCGGGAAGCTGTCGCCGCAGGCCCGGTCCCGCCTGCTGGCGCTGCGCGCCCTCACCGGCGTGGCCCCCGCCCGGCTGGCCGCGGTCCACCCCGACCCCGCCGAAGCCTGGCGCTCCGGGGACTCCGCGGCCCTGGACCGGCTGGCCGCCCTGGAGCTGCGCCGCATGGGCCTGAAGGCCCGGTGACGCGCGGCCCCGCCCGGACGGGCCGCGACCGAGAGCAGCGGTGACCGCAGCCGTGCGGTCGTCCACGCCGGGCTCGTCGAGGACGCGCGCCGTGCGGGTCTCGGAGTCCTGACGGCGGCCTCGCCGGTGAACGGGTCCCGGGGCCCGGGCACCGGCCCCGGATGGCCCGTTCCGGCCACGCGGAACGGGGCGGATGTCGGTACCGGTGCCTAGCCTGGGGGGAAGCCGACCCCCTGGGAGCCGCACATGCACCTTTCCGCCCTGCTCGACTTCGACGCCGTCCCCCTGGACACCGGGGACGCCGTGGCCGTGCTGATCGACATCACCGCGCCCGAGCGCGCGAAGGACACCCGACGTCCCAAGGCCACCCTCCAGATCGTCCTGGACACCAGCGGCTCCATGCACGGCGGCCGCCTGGACGGTGCGGTGAAGGCCCTGCAGGGACTGATCGACCGGCTCGACCCCTCCGACGACTTCGGGCTGGTCACGTTCGACACCCAGGCCCGGGTGGTGGTGCCCTGCGGACCTCTGGCCGACAAGGCGGCGGCCCGCAGGACCGTCGGGGCGCTGCGCGCGGGCGGCGGCACCGACCTGTCCAGCGGCCTGCTGCGCGGTATCCAGGAGGCGCGCCGGGCGGGCGGTGAGCGGGGGGCGACCCTGCTGCTCGTCTCCGACGGGCACGCCAACAACGGCGTCACCGACCACGACCTGCTGCGGCAGGTGGCCGCCGACGCCTACGGCCACAAGGTCACGGTGGCCACTCTCGGCTACGGTCTGGGCTACGACGAGGCCCTGCTGGGCGCGGTGTCCGAGGGCGGTACGGGCAGCGCCCTGTTCGCCGAGGACCCCGACACGGCCGGCGGGCTGATCGCCCGGGAGGCGGAGTACCTGCTGGCCAAGAGCGCGCAGGCGGTGTCGCTGCGGATCCCGGCGGGCGAGCACGTGCGCTCGGTGGACGTGGTCGGCGAGATGCCCTCGCACCGGCTGCCGGACGGTTCGGTGATGGTGGAACTGGGCGACTTCCACTCCGGCGAGGAGCGCAGGCTGCTGCTGCGGCTGGAGGTGCCGGGGGTTCCGTCGCTGGGGACGGTCACCCTGACCACGCTGGAGGCCACCTATGTGGACCCGGAGACCCTGACCACCTACACCGCGACGCTCCCGATCAGTGTGAACGTGGTGCCGGGAGACGAGGCCTCCGGCCGGGTGCCGCGCCCGGAGGTGCGCACCGAGGAGGCGCTGCAGCGGGCGCAGACCGCCAAGAAGCGGGCGAGCGAGGCGCTGCGGCGGGGCGACCGGGGCGAGGCGGCCCGGCTGCTGGACGAGGCCGGGCGGAGCCTGGAGGACCTGGGGGGACCGGACGCTCCGGACTTCCTCGACGGCCCGCAGGCCCCGGGCGGGCGGCCGGGCGCCGCGCCCGGAGCGCCGCCGCCCCCGGCGGCCGCCCAGGCCATGGAGCTGCGGGACATGGCGCGGATGGCCCGGGAGGACGACCTGTCGCGGGCCGCCAAGATGACCTACGCCAGCCAGTCCGGGTACACCCGCCAGCGCGGCCGCTACGAGCAGGGACAGGACCGGGTGCGGCGGACACCGCCGCCGCAGGACCCGCCCCCGCCGCCGGCCCCGCAGCCGCAGGCCCCGCCCCCGCCCCCGCCGCCGGCCCCGCAGCCGCAGGCCCCGCCCCCTCCGGGCGGGGACCCGCGGGCGCAGCGGCCGGGGCGGATCGGCGGCCAGGACCCCGACCGGCGGCTCTCCTCTCCCGACTCCCCCGGCGAACAGGACGGCCGGGACGGCACCGAGCAGTCCTGACCGGGGCCGTCACGGCACCTGGTAGAAGGAGTCCTTCACGTCGGTGACGGCCATGTGCCCCGGAGCGTGCCCGATGGCGAACTCCGGGGCCGAAGCCGTCACCGCCGCCTGCGGGGTCACCCCGCAGGCCCAGAACACCGGGATCTCCCCCTCCCGGACCTGCACCGGGTCCCCGTAGTCGGGCCGGGACAGGTCGGCGATGCCCAGCGCCGCCGGGTCGCCCACGTGCACCGGCGCCCCGTGGACGGCCGGGTAGCGGGAGGTGATGCGCACGGCGTCGGCCACCCGGTCCGCCGGGACCGGCCGCATGGACACCACCAGCGGTCCCCGGAACCTCCCGGCCGGGCGGCACTCCCGGTTCGTGCGGTACATCGCGACGTTGGTCCCGGCCTCGATGTGGCGCACGGGGATCCCCGCCTCCAGCAGCGGCGCCTCGAACGTGAAGCTGCACCCGATGAGGAACGCCACCAGGTCGTCCCGCCACAGGTCGGTGACGTCGGTGCGCTCCTCGACCGGTTCGCCGTGCCGGTACACGCGGTAGGCGGGCAGGTCGGTGCGCAGGTCCCCGGCGAACACCGACGCCGACACCCGTCCCGGCTCGGTCACGTCCAGTACCGGGCACGGCTTGGGGTTGCGCTGGGCGAACAGCAGGAAGTCGAAGGCCGCCTCGCGCGGCAGGGCGATGAGGTTGGCCTGCGCGTATCCCGGGCTGAACCCCGAGGTGGGCGTGCGCAGCCCGGAGCGGAACAGCGCGCGGGCCTGCCGAGGGGACAGCTCTGCCGGGTTCATCGGGCCTCTCCTTCTAGAGCGTGAAGCGGATCGCGGTCCCGGGCCGGGCCTGGGCCGCCCGGGGCAGGTCGGCGGTGCGGACCACCGCGATCACCGGGTAGCCGCCGGTCACCGGGTGGTCGGCCAGGAAGAGCACGGGTTCGCCGTCGGGCGGCACCTGCAGCGAACCGGGCACCATGCCCTCGCTGGGCAGCTCGCCGCCGCGGGACCGCTCCAGGGCCGGCCCGGCCAGCCGGGCCCCCACCCGGTCACTGCGCGGGGTGACCTCGAAGGCGGAGGTGAACAGGGTCTCGAGGGCGCCGTCGGCGAACCAGTCCTCGCGCGGGCCCGGTACGACGCGCAGGGTCGTCTCCGGGCCGCCGACCGGCGGGACCGGGGCCAGGTCGAGGTTCGGGAAGCCGGTGGGCGGCGGGCCGACCGGCAGCACGGCGCCGGGGGCGGGCAGGTCGGGGCCGAGCCCGGCCAGCACGTCGGTGCTGCGCGACCCCAGGACCGGGGGCACGTCCAGGCCCCCGCGCACGGCCAGGTAGGTGCGCAGGCCGCGGGCCGGGGCGCCCATGGCCAGTTCGGCGCCGTCGGACAGGTGCAGGACGGTGTTCACGGCGGCCCCGCGGCCGTCCACCCGGAGCGGGACCCCGGCCCCAGTGACGGCGACCGTGAGGGGTCCGCGGGCGCGTACCCGCAGACCGCCCAGGGTGGCCTCCAGGGCGGCCGCCCCGGCCGGGTTGGCGAGCATGCGGTTGGCCAGGGCGTAGGAGGCGGCGTCGGCGGCGCCGGAGCGGCCCACGCCCAGGGCGGCGTGGCCGGGCCGTCCGGCGTCCTGGACCGTGGCCATCGGCCCGGTCGCCAGGATCTCCAGGGCGCTCACGGCACCTCCTCGAAGCGGACGCGCACACCCGGGCGCAGCAGGCCGGGCGGGTCGCGGTCCAGGTCCCAGACCTTCTCCTCGGTGCGGCCGAGCAGCTGCCAGCCGCCGGGGGAGCTGCGCGGGTAGACGCCGGTGAACTCCCCGGCCAAGGCGACCGAACCGGCCGGGACCCGGGTGCGCGACTCGGCGCGCCGCGGCACGTGCAGGCGGTCGTCGCCGCAGACGAGGTAGCCGAACCCGGGGGCGAAACCGCAGAAGGCGACGGTCCAGGTGGCGGCGGTGTGCGCCGCGACCACCCCGCGCGGGGTGAGGCCGGTCAGCCGGGCGACGTCGGCGAGGTCCTCGCCGTCGTAGACCACCGGGACGACCACGGTCTCCCCCACGGCCCTCTCCCCCGCCGGGGCGAGGGGGACCGCACGGACCGCGGCGGCGACCGCGGCGGGGTCGGCCCCGGGAGCGAGCCGCAGGAGCACGGTCCGGGCGGCCGGGACGACGTCGGTGACGCCTTCGGGGCGAGCGGCCTCCAGGGCGGCGCCCAGGGCCATCACCTCGTCCAGGTCGGCGACCTCCACCAGCACGCCGCTGTCGGCGCAGGTCAGTACGCGCAAGGATCCTCCTTCGGGCCGGGGGGCGGCCCCGGGGCGGTCAGCGGGTGAACGGCGCCAGGGTGACGCCCTCGGTGCGCAGCCGCTCGGCGACGGCGCGGGCGATGGCGACCGCTCCGGGGCTGTCGCCGTGGACGCACAGGGAGTCGGCCTCGATGAGGATCTCACTCCCGTCGACCGCGGTGACCGGTTCGCGGCGGGCGATGCGCAGGCAGCGCTCGGCGATCTCGCCGGGGTCGTGCAGGACCGCGCCGGGCTCGCGGCGGGAGACCAGGGTGCCCCCGGGGGTGTAGGCGCGGTCGGCGAACGCCTCCCGGTGGACGGGCAGTCCGGCCTCCTCGGCCAGCCGCAGGAACCGCGAGCCGGGCAGCCCGAGCACGGGCATGCCGGGGTCGAAGGCGCGGACGGCCTCGACCACGGCGGCGGCCTGCTCCTCGTGGTGGACGATCGTGTTGTAGAGGGCTCCGTGCGGTTTGACGTAGCGGATGCGGTCGCCCGCCAGGCGGGTGAAGGACGACAGCGCGCCCATCTGGTACAGGACGTCGGCGGTCAGCTCGGCGGGCGGGACGTCGATGAAGCGGCGCCCGAAGCCGGCCAGGTCCCGGTAGCCGACGTGGGCGCCGACCGCCACGCTCCGGGCGGCGGCGTCCGCGGCGGTGCGGCGCATCACGGAGGGGTCGCCCGCGTGGAACCCGCAGGCGACGTTGGCGCTGGTGACGATCGACAGCAGGTCCCGGTCGTCGCCGAGCTCCCAGCGGCCGAAGCCCTCGCCGAGGTCGGAGTTGAGGTCGATGCGCGACATCGGTGCTCCTCGCTTCTCGTTTCTTGGAAGGGATACCCGCCCCGGTGCGCCGGGCGGCGCCGGGGCGGGGGCCGCTACTGCCAGAGCGCGGCGATGCCGCCGAGGGAGTTGACGGCCATGTAGGCGGTGAGCGCCCAGGCCAGGACCCCGATGACGATCAGTCCCACGGGGTACCTGTAGCCGCCGAGCAGGTCTCGGGAGCGGCGGGCCGCGACCCAGAGCATGATGCCCAGGCCGACCGGCAGGATGACGCCGTTGAGGGCGCCCGCCAGCACCAGGAGCGTGGTCGGGGCCTGGCCGGACGCCAGCAGGATGGCCAGGGAGACCCCGATGAAGGCGGTGACCAGCAGGCCCCGCCGCTTCTCCAGCACGGGGTGGAAGGTGGAGACGAAGGAGATGGAGGTGTAGGAGGCGCCGATCACGGAGCTGACGGCGGCCGCCCACATGATCACGCCGAACAGGCGCATGCCCGCCTCCCCGGCGGCCTGGAGGAACGCCTCGGCCGAGGGGTTGTCGGAGCCGAGGATCTCGGCGCCGCCGGAGACCACCCCGAGGATGGCGAGGAAGAGCAGCACGCGCATGACGCCGGTGACGATGATCCCGAGCACGGAGGTGCGGGAGATCGAGGCGATGTTCTCGGGGCCGCCCCGGCCGGCCTCGATGAGGCGGTGGACCCCGGCGTAGGTGATGTAGCCGCCGACGGTGCCGCCGATGATGGTGACCGTGGCGAGGAAGACGTCCGTGCCCAGCTGCTCGGGCAGGACGGCCTGGCGCAGGGCGTCGCCGACCGGGGGCCGCGAGATGACCGCGACGTAGAGGGTGAGGGCGATCATCGCGACGCCGAGGACGACCAGGACCCGGTCCAGGGCGGCACCCAGCCTCTTGGCTCCCAGGATGACCACCGCCAGGACCGCGGAGACGACGGCGCCGGTCCTCGGGTCGACTCCGGCCAGGGCGTTCAGGCCGAGTCCGGTGCCGGCGAGGTTGCCGACGTTGAAGACCAGGCCGCCGAAGACGATGAGTGCGGCGAGCAGGTAGCCCGCGCCGGGGACGACCTTGTTGGCCAGGTCCTGGGCGCGCATGTTCGCGACGCCGACGACCCGCCAGATGTTCAGCTGGACGGCGATGTCCACGAGGATCGAGACGAGGATCGCGAAGGCGAACGTGGCGCCGAGCTGCGCCGTGAACTGGGTGGTCTGGGTGATGAAGCCGGGGCCGATGGCGCTGGTGGCCATGAGGAACATCGCGCCGAGCAGGGTGCTGCCCATTGCGACCCGGCCGAGGCGGGGGCGCACCTTCGGGGGTGCGGGGGGTGTGTCGCCCATGGGGTCTCTCCTGGGTGAGGGGCGGAGGCGGGGCGTGACGCGGACCACTCCACGCCTCGTTGGATTGTTGAACAATACTTCAATCCAACGATGACGGTAAAGAGGGCTCCGGAAAAGAACCCAGGTCAGCGATGCGCCGCGGGATTCGCGCCGGACGAGCGTTCATAGGATCATCCAATGAACGGGTTCCTCCGGACGGGCCCCACCGGCCCCCCTCCCCATCGGCCACAATGGGAGGGCATCGACCCTTCTCCGGTGAGGAGCCCCTGTGACGGCCACGGACGACCGCGTCGGCAGGCCCGCCCGACGGCTGCTGCCGCTGCCCAGCCAGGCCGAGCGGGTCGCCAGGCTCCTGCGCGAGGCCGTCATCGACGGCGACCACCCGCCCGGCGGCCGCCTCTCCGAGGAGCGGCTGTGCGAGGAGCTCGGCGTCTCCCGCAACACCCTGCGCGAGGCGTTCCGGCTGCTCGTCCGCGAACGGCTGGTGGTCCACCAGATGCACCGCGGCGTGTTCGTCACGCTCCCCACGGCGGAGGACGTCCGCGACCTCTTCCAGGCCCGGCGCTCCCTGGAGCTGCCCGCCGTGCAGCGCGCCGCCGACCCCGCGCCCGAGGCGCTGGAGGCGGTGGGGCGGGCCGTCGAGGAGGGGGAGGCGGCCCGCGCCTCCGGCGACTGGTGGGGGGTGGGCACCGCCAACATGCACTTCCACCAGGCGCTGGCCGGGCTGGCGGGCAGTGCGCGCATCGACGAGTTCATGAGCCGGATCCTGGCCGAGACCCGGCTGGTCTTCCACGTGATGGACGCGCCGCGCGAGTTCCACGCCCCCTACCTGGACTGGAACCGGCGCATCCACACCCTGCTCGCGGCGGGGGACCGCACGGCCGCGGCCGCCGAGCTGGAGACGTACCTGGACACCTCGGAGGAGCAGCTGCTCACCGCCTTCCTCGCCCGCGAGACCGGCGACCCGGCCTGACCGACCGATCTGCGCGGCTCTGACCTTGGTGTTCTCCACCGCTCGGCGCGAGGCGGAGGAAAAGCCCCGTGACACAGGTCCCGAAATGCCATGATGGGCGCGCAATGGAACTGAACGGACGCCCCGCCACCACCGGGGAGCTCGCCTCCCTCGCCCTCCACGGCTACGGCCACTTCACCACGATGCTCGTCACCGGCCTGCGCGTGCGCGGCCTGGACCTGCACATGGAACGGCTGAGCCGGGACTGCCGGACGCTGTTCGGCACCGAACTGGACATCTCCCGAGTACGCGAGCTGGCGCGCCGCAGCGCCCGGGCCCACCCCTCCCCCGCGGTCATCCGGGTGACGGTCTTCGACCCCGGTCTGGACCTGGGCAGGCCCGCCGGGCGCAGTCTGCCGCAGATCCTCATCACCACGCGCCCGGCTCCAGCGCCCGACCGGCTGCCGCCCCCGCTGCGGCTGGGCGTGCGCCTGTACACCCGGGACACCCCCGGGGTGAAGGGCACCGGCCTGTTCGGGGCCGTCCACCAGCGGCGGGCCGCCCAGCTGGACGGTCACGACGACGCCCTGTTCAGCGGGGTGGACGGCCGGGTGTCGGAGGGACCCACCTGGAACATCTGCTTCCTGGACGGCGGCGGCCTGGTGTGGCCGCAGGCACCGGCGCTGCCCGGGGTGACCGCCCGGCTGGTGAGCGGCCTGGCCGAGGAGATGGGCGTACCGGTGTCCACCCGGCCGCTGTCCGCGGCGGCCGCCCTCCGGACCGCCGGGGCGTTCGTGACCAACGCGGTCACCGGGGTGCGCCCGGTGAGCGCCATCGACGGGACGCGGCTGCCGCTGGCCTCGCTCACCAACAAGCTGGCCGCCACCTACCGGGACCTGCCCGGCGACCCCCTGTGAACCGCCGTCAGCCCCCGGCGCGGCGGGCCCGGCCCGGCCACCAGGTGCGCGGGCCCGTGTCCAGCGCCAGCGCGGGGACCAGCACGGTGCGCACGAGCAGTGCGTCCACCAGCACTCCGAACGCCACCAGGAAGGCCAGCTGGAGCAGGAACAGCAGGGGGATCACGGCGAGCGCCGCGAAGGTGGCGGCCAGCACCACCCCGGCGGAGGTGATGACGCCGCCGGTGACGGTGAGCGCCCGCAGCACACCGTCGCGGTGCCCGTGGGCCAGGGTCTCCTCCCGGGCGCGCGACATGAGGAAGATGCTGTAGTCGATCCCCAGTGCCACCAGGAAGACGAACGCGAACAGCGGCACCACCGGATCGGCCCCGGGCAGGTCCAGGACGTGGTCGAAGACCAGGGTCCCCACGCCCAGCGCCGCGGCGAACGAGAGCACGTTGGCGGCCATGAGCATGAGCGGGGCGACCAGGGCCCGCAGCAGGACGACGAGCACCAGCAGGACCACGGCCAGGACCAGGGGCACCACGACGAGGAAGTCGCGCTGGGCCGTCTCCAGGGTGTCCAGGTCGGTGGCGGTGACGCCGCCGACCAGCGCGTCGGCCTGCGGCGCGTCCTCGGCCAGGCGTTCGCGCAGGCCCCGGACGGCGTCCACGGCCTCGGGCGACTCCGGGCCCACGGTGAGGACCGCCTCGACCAGGACGCGGCCGTCCTCGGTCAGCGGCGGGAGGTCCGCCCCCGGGGGCCCGGGCTCGGTGACGGGGGCGGCGCTGTCGACGGCCGGGGAGGACTCGGCCGCGGCGACGACGGCGTCGAGGTGGTCGGCGTCGGCGACCACCAGGGCGGGCGCGGCGGCCGCGTCGGTGCCGAAGCCCCGGTCCAGCACCTCCTGGGCGGTGACCGCCTCCACCTCGGTGCGGAACACCTCGGCCTGGCCGGTGCCCCGGGCGTCGAAGGCGGGGGCGAACACGGCCGCCGCGGCGAGCAGGGCGGTGGTGGCGATCCACAGGGCGCGCGGACGGCGGGCGACGGCCCGGGCGATCCGCCCCCACAGCGGGTGGGCGGCCATGACCCGGTCGGTGTCGCCGCCGGTCTCGGCGGTGGGCCGGTGCGGGGCGGTCGGCCAGAACGCGGCCCGGCCGGCGAGGGCGAGCGCGGCGGGCAGGAAGGTCATCGCCGAGAGCACGGCCGCGCCGACGCCGACGGCCACGACCGGACCGAGGCTGCGGGTGGAGGCCAGGTCCGCCGCGAGCAGGCAGAGCAGCCCCAGGACGACGGTCCCGGCGGAGGCGAGCACCGGCCCGGTGACACCGCGCAGGGCCGCCAGGACCGCGCGGGGGACCCGCTCGTGCAGGGCCAGCTCCTCGCGGTAGCGGGCGACGAGCAGCAGGGCGTAGTCGGTGCAGGCGCCGACGACCAGGATGAACAGGATGCCCTGGCTCTGGCCGTTGAGGTCGACCAGGCCGGTGTCGGCGGCCAGGTACACCAGGGCCCCGGACAGGCCCAGGGCCAGCAGGGAGGCCAGGATGACGAGGATCGGCAGCAGCGGGGAGCGGTAGACCGCCACGAGGATGACCAGCACGGCCGTGACCGCGACGAGGAGCAGGGTGGAGTCGATCCCGCCGAAGGCCGCGGCGAGGTCGGCGGCGTAGCCGGCCGGCCCGGTGACCTGGGGGGTCAGCTCGCCGACCGGTTCCTCGGCCAGGATCTCGCGCAGCTCCTCGACCGCGTCGGAGGTCTTCTCGTCGGAGTCGATCGGCACGACCAGCTGGGCGACGGAGGGGTCCTCGGTGCCGGGGACGGGTCCGATGACGTCGCCGGACACCCAGGGCCGGGTCGCGACCTCCTCGCCGACGGCGGCGATGTCCGCCAGCTCCCCCTCGGTGATCTCCTCCTCGCCGGACCACAGGGCGACGGCGGGCACCGCGTCCTCGCGGTCGAAGTCCTCGGCGATCCGGGCGACCTCCGTGGACTCCGCCCCCACCGGCAGGAACGCGGACCGGTCGTTGGTCTGCACCTCGCCGAGCTTTCCGAGGAAGGCTCCCAGCGGCCCTCCGCCCAGCGTCCAGACGAGGACGACGAGCAGCGCGGCTCCGACCCACCAGCGCGACCGGCGTTCCGGCCGCCTCTCCTCGTTCACCGGTGTTCCCCTCCACCGCGGACAAAAGCCACGGAAACCAAGCATCTCGCTTTTCGAGACTTCTTGGGCGCGACTCTACACCCTTCCGGGGATGCCCGCCCCGGTGCCCCGCGCACCGCGCCCCGCGCCGGGTACGGCGCGGGGCGCGGCGGGGCGGGTCTCTCACACGGCGGCGGGCTCGCGCGCCTCGCTCTCCGCGGTGCGGGCCATGTTCCGCGACATCGAGCCGAACACCACACCGTGGAAGGGCGTCACCGCGGCCCAGTACAGCTGCCCCAGCAGGCCCCGGGGGCGGAACAGCGCCCGCTGGCGCAGGCGTGTGCGGCCCGCTCCCCCCTCCCCGGGCTCCAGGGTGAACTCCAGCCAGGCCGGGCCCGGCAGCCGCATCTCGGCGCGCAGCCGGAGCAGGCTCCCCGGCACGACCTCCTCCACCCGCCAGAAGTCCAGGGAGTCTCCGACACGCAGGCGCCCCGGGTCGCGGCGTCCCCGGCGCAGGCCGACTCCTCCCACGGCCAGGTCGATCCATCCGCGCGCCGCCCAGGCCAGCGGCCACGAGTACCAGCCGCGGGCCCCGCCGATCCCCTCGACGACCCGCCAGACCGCCTCGGGCGGCGCGTCCACCTCCCGCGTCCGGTCGTCGGTGTACAGGCTGCCGCCCGCCCAGTCCGGATCGGTGGGCAGCGGGTCGGACGGGGCGCCCGCCCAGGCCGCCGACGTCCACCGGGTGTCCACCCTCGCCTCGGCCGTCCGGCACAGGGCCAGCCGCACCGCCCGGTCGAACCCGATGCGCCCGTGGTCGCCGAGCAGGTCCGAGAGGTCGTCCTCACCGCACACGGCGTCGTGGCGCAGCGACTCCACCAGCGGTCGTGCGATGGCGGGCGGCACCGGGGTGACCAGGCCGACCCACAGGCTCGACAGCCCCGGGGACAGCACCGGCAGCGGCAGGATCAGCCGCGGGCCCAGGTCCGCCGCGCGCGCGAACCGCCGGATCATGTCCGCGTAGGTGAGCACGTCGGGGCCGCCGACGTCGAAGGTGCGGTTCGACCCGGACGGCAGGTCCGCGGCCTCCACCAAGAGCCGCAGCACGTCGCGCACGGCGATCGGCTGCACCCGGCTGCGCACCCAGCGCGGCGTGGTCATCACCGGCAGGCGCTCGGTGAGGTAGCGCAGCATCTCGAAGGACGCCGAGCCGGAGCCGATGATCACGGCGGCCCGCAGCACGGCGGCGGGCACCGGCCCCTCCAGCAGGATGCGGCCCACCTCCGTGCGGGAGGCCATGTGCGCGGACAGGTCCTCGCCCTCGGGCGCCAGGCCCCCCAGGTAGACGATCCGTGCCGTCCCGGCCGCGGCGGCCGCGGCGGCGAAGTTGCGCGCCCCCCGGGCGTCGGTACCGGAGAAGTCCCGGCTTCCCGACATGGAGTGGACGAGGTAGTAGGCGACCTCGACGCCCTCCGCCGCCTCGTCCAGCCCCTCCCCCGAGACCACGTCGCCGCGGACCACCTCGACGCTCCCGCGCCAGGGGTGGTCTCGCAGCTTGCCGGGATCGCGGGCCAGGCATCGGACGTCGAAACCGGCGTCGAGGAGCTGCGGGACCAGTCGGCCCCCGATGTACCCGGTGGCCCCGGTGACCAGGGCCCGGCGCCCGCTCACCGGACCGCCCCGGCCGGCGTCCCGGCCCCCTGTCCGCGCCGCCGCTCCCGGTGGCGCCGGTACGGGTTGTCCTCGGGCAGGCCGCCGGTGAAGCGGCCGTACATGCCGACGGTGAGCATCAGGATGCCGACCACGAAGCTGAAGATGACGTTGGGCATCGAGAAGGCCAGGATGTTGAAGTCGGTGCTCATGAGGTAGAGGTTGACCAGTCCGCTCGCGACGAAACCGACGCCCACCAGGGTCGACACCGTCGAGGCGAAGGTTCCGCCCACCACGGCCGCGCCGACCAGCAGCGAGCCGACGGCCACCGAGACGAACCCCAGGGCCCCGTTTGTGGAGAGGCCCGCGACGACCTCGCCGCGGGTGTCGAACAGCGGCAGCCGCACGAACAGGCTCGTGGCGCCGAAGCCCACCAGGACGAGTCCGATGAACGCCGTTCCGAGGCGGTGGACGACCTCCAGGCGGCGGTCGGCGGAATGCGCGGTGTCCAGGTCCATGATGCCCTCCGTTTCGCGTCCTTGCAGCTAGAGTCGGTGGCCAGGACGAGCACGACAACTCGCACCGCTTTCGCAACGGTTGGAACGCCATGTCGGAAACCCTGACTCCCGGCGCGACCGCCCGCATGCTGGGGGTGTCCCCGTCGACCCTGCGCAGCTGGGACCACCGGTACGGGATAGGCCCGCGTGAGCGCAGCCCCGGCGGTCACCGCCGCTACACGCCCGAGGACGTGCGACGGCTGCGCGAGCTGTGCCGCCTGGTGGGCGAGGGGCTGGCCCCGGCCGTCGCGGCCGAACGGGTGCGGGGCGCGGGCGGACCCGCCGCCCCGGCCGTGCCCGCACCGCGGACCGGGCACGGCTCCGGGCCGCGGCCGGGCGGGGACACCCTCCCGGTCGGGCGGGCGCCCCGCCTCCAGGGGGTGGCCCGGGCGGCGATGCGGATGGACTCCGACCTCGTGGAGGCCCTGGTCGAACGCGCGCTGCGGGAGGAGGGCGTGGTCGCCGCCTGGGAGGGCCTGGCCATGCCGCTGCTGTACGGGATGGGCCGCAAGTGGGACGGCACCCGCCGCTACGTGGAGGTGGAGCACCTGCTGTCGTGGTGCGTCTCCTCCGCCCTGCGCCGGGTCCCCCCGCCGGAGGGGCCGCGCCGGCAGGACCAGCGGCCCGTGCTCCTGGCCTGCGGCCCCCAAGAGATGCACAGCCTGCCGGTGGAGGCGCTGGCCGCCGCACTGCGCGAGCGCGGCCTGTCGCACCGCGTGCTGGGCGCCTGCACGCCGGCGGACGCCGCGGAACGTGCGGTGCGCCGGACCGCCCCCCGGGCCGTGGTGCTCTGGTCCCACGTCGGCGGGCCCGGCGACCTGGCGGCGCTGCGCGGGGCGGTGCGCGCCGCCGCGGCCTCGCCGCAGGCCGTCCGGGTGTACACGGCCGGGGGCGGGTGGCGCTCGCTCACCGCACGGGCCGGGGGCGGCCACCTGGGGTCGCTGTCGGAGGCGGTGCGGAACCTCGACCCGGGGTGAGGGCGGTGCGGGCCGAATACCACAGGTGGTCCAGCGCGGTCAGGGACATGGGGCCGACCGGGGTGCGCAGCCCCAGCGCCAGCTCCCTGGGCAGCCGGGTCCCGCCGTCGAGGAAGGCCAGCACGTCGCCGAGCCGTCCGGGGGCGAGCAGGCGGGTGAAGAACTCCGCCCCCCTCACCCTGCCGGTGGCCAGCGCCCGCAGGAGGATCGCGTCCATGGCCAGGTGGCGGCGGCGGTGCGGGACCGGCGGCACCGGTTCCCTCCCCCGTTCCAGGGCGGCGGCCACGGCCGCGGTCTGGCGCAGCACCCCGCTGAACGTGTACCCCGTCGAGGGGCGGGTGGCCCCGCCCGCCGTGCCGATCCGGAAGACCCTCCGCCCGGCGCGGGTGGGCAGGGGCGCGTCGGTCATGGGGATGACCCCCTGCTCTGCGGCGGTGACCTCGAACCCCGCCAGGCCCAGGCGGGAGCAGTGGTCGGCCAGGCGGAGGTCGTACTCGGCGGTGGTGAGCGGCTCGGGGCCGAACTCGGTGTACTCCACCAGGGCCTCGCGCGCCGACAGCGGGAGCACGTACGCGAAGGCCACCGCGTTCTCCGGCTGGGGCGGCCGGAAGTCCATCAGCACCGCCGCCTCCGGGTCGAAGGCGTCGTCGGGGGTGCGCACGAACCAGCCCCGGAAGTGCTGGAGCAGCAGGGTGCGGCCGGCCGGGAGGGGCCGGGGCGGACGGGAGTCGAACACCCAGCGGGCGGTGAGGCGGGCGGGGGAGCCGTCGGGCAGCACCCCCGCCACGGTGGCGCGGTCGGCGCCGTCGCGGACCTCCTCCACCAGCAGCGGCACCGGCTCGACACGGTCCCCGAAGCCGGCCCTGACGTGCGAGTCCAGGTCGGAGGAGCGCAGCATCTTGTAGACGAAGGGGGCGGCGGGAGCGGTGTGCCCGGTGCCGTCGGGCCCCACGACGGTCAGCCGCCGCCAGCGGGCGGCCAGCAGGGGGTCCCACTCGCCGCCCTCCGGCTCCCAGAAGCACCAGGTGCGCGGGGGCGGGGTGTGCGGGCCCGGCGGGGGCTCCAGCAGGGCGACACGCAACGGGCTCCCGTCGGGGTGGTTGACCCGTCCGAGCCGGTGGGCCAGGGTGAGCCCTGCGGCTCCCCCGCCGACGATCACCGCGTCATGGTCGTTCATGTCCCCCACTCTGCCGGGGGAGGCCGCCGTACGCGAGCACCCACCGGGAGGATGCGTGGACACCACGAGGGCCAAGGCGGAGGGTGCGGTCACCGACGGGTTCGACCGCGCCGCGGCCGCCTACGACCGGCTGGTGGCGGGAAGCCCCGGCTACCACGCCCACCTGCGGATCTCCGCGCGGCGGCTGGACGCCGGAGCGCTGTCGCCCGAGCCGCGGATCCTGGACCTGGGCTGCGGCACGGGCGCCTCCACCGCGGCCCTGCTGCACGCCGTGCCCTCGTCCCGGATCGTCGGGGTGGACGCGTCGGAGGGGATGCTGGAGGCCGCCCGAGCCAAGCCCTGGCCGGACGCGGTGTCGTTCCACCGCGCGCGGGCGGAGGAGCTGACGCCGGAGTGGGCGGCCGAGCGGCTGGGCGGACCGGTGGACGCGGTGTTCGGGGCCTACCTGATCCGCAACTGCCCCGACCCGGATCTGGCGCTGCGCGTGATGCGGGACCTGCTGCGGCCGGGCGGGAGGCTGGTGCTGCACGAGTACTCGGTGGCCGACTCGGCGGCGGCACGGGCCGTGTGGACGGCGGTGTGCCACGGGGTGATCATCCCCGCCGGACGGGCGCTGTCGGGCAGCGGGGACCTGTTCCGGTACCTGTGGCGCAGCGTGCTGGAGTTCGACGGCCGCCGGGCGCTGCTGGAGCGGATGCGCCGCGCGGGCCTGGACCCGGTGGCCTCCGCGCCCATGCCGGGCTGGCAGTACGGGGTCACGCACACGTTCGCGGGCGCGCGGCCGGCGGAGGGCCGGTGAACCGCCCGGCGGACGTGCGCGACCGGCTCGCCGAGGAGGTCCCGCCCGCCCCGCCGGCCGGGCCCCGCGCCCCGGAGGCGCCCGTGGCCGCGGTGGTCGGCGGCGGGATCGCCGGACTGGCGGCGGCCTGCGGACTGGCCGAGCGCGGTGTGCGGGTGACGGTGTTCGAGCGGGAGGAGTCCCCGGGCGGGCGGCTGCGCGGGTGGGACACGGTCCTGGCCGACGGCTCGCGCGCGGCGATGGACCGCGGATTCCACGCGTTCTTCCGCCAGTACTACAACCTGCGGGGGCTGCTGCGCCGCGCCGATCCGGGGCTGGCGGCGCTGACGCCCCTGGCCGACTACCCGCTGGTGCACCGGGACGGTCCGCGCGACCGGTTCTCGGGCCTGCCCGCCGCCCCGCCGTGGAACGCGGCGGTGCTGGCCGCCACCAGCCCGAGCTTCCCGCTGCGCGACCTGGCCCGGGTGAACGTCCCGGCCGCGCTGCAGCTGCTCGACGTGGACGTGCCCGGGGTCTACGAGCGGCTCGACCACATGAGCGCGCGGGACCTGCTGGCGGCGATCCGGTTCCCGCCGACCGCGCGCCACCTGGCGTTCGAGGTGTTCACCCGGAGCTTCTTCGCGCCGACCGACCGCCTCTCCGCGGCGGAGCTGGCGGTGATGTTCCACCTGTACTTCCTGGGCTCGTCCGAGGGCCTGGTGTTCGACGTGCCGCGCGCGCCGTTCCCGGAGTCGCTGTGGGAGCCGCTGGTCCGGTACCTGGCAGGGCTGGACGTGAAGGTGCGCACGGCGGCGCCCGTGGAGCGGATCGACCCGGGGGCCGGGCGGCGCTTCTCGCTCGCGGGCCACGGGGAGTTCGACGCCGTGGTGCTGGCCGCCGACGTCCCGGGGGTGCGGGCCCTGGCCGCCGCCTCCCCCGGCCTGGGCGACGCCGGCTGGCGGGCCCGGGCGGCCCGGCTGGAGTCGGCGCCTCCGTTCCTGGTCTCGCGGTACTGGCTGGACCGGCCGGTGCGTCCGCACCGGCCCGCGTTCCTGGGCACCGCCGGGTACCCGACCCTGGACAACATCAGCGTCCTGGAGAGGTACGACGCACGGGCCCGCGGATGGGCCGGGGATACCGGCGGTTCGGTCGTGGAGCTGCACGCCTACGCGCTGGCGCAGGACTGCGATCCCGACCGCGAGCGCGAACGCCTGTGGGAGCAGGCGGTGGCGGTGTACCCGGAGCTGGCGGCGGCCGCGGTGGTGGACTCCCGGCACGAGCTGCGTGCGGACTGCCCGCTGTTCGCTCCGGGCTCCTACCGCGACCGCCTGTCCGCGGACACCCCGGACCCGTTCCTGGTCGTGGCGGGCGACCACGTGCGCACCGGCCTGCCGGTCGCGCTCATGGAGCGCGCCGCCGCCTCCGGCCTGCTGGCCGCCAACGCCCTGCTGTCCCGCTGGGGTCTGCCCGGCCACACCCTGTGGACCGTCCCCCGGCGCGGCCGCCTCGCCCCCGCCCGCGCCCTCGCCCGCCTCGCCCGCCGCCCCGGGAGCGGGGCGGGACCGGCCGGTCAGCCGGGGAAGCGGCCGGTGGAGCGGAGGAGGTAGCGGCGCTCGGCGTAGGCGAGGTCGTCGCGCCACAGGCGGCGGACGGCGGCCCGCACCGCGGGGCGGACGGCGGCGGCCAGGCGGCGGGCGACGGCGAACCCGGTGCGCTCGGAGGAGGCGACGGTCGCCTCGATGACGGCCGTGCGGGGGACTCCCCGCCCGTCGGTGCCCAGCGGGGTCGCGTGCGTCTCCACGACACTGCCCAGCCCCTCGCCCCCGATGATGCGCATGACGACGGTGCGCGGCTCGGGGCAGACGAACTCGGCCCGCACCGGCACCCCCCAGCGGCCCGCCACCCTGAACCCCACCTCGACGACCATGCGGTCCGGGTCGGGGTCGGGCCCCTCGGCCACCTCCGTGACCCGCAGCCCGACGAAGCTGTACGGGTGGAACCACGAGCCGTGCCAGGGGTCGAGGCGGTTGGCGATGACGTCCTCGGGCTCGCAGCGGCCGGCGAGGCTCTCCACCGCGGTGATCGCCCCCTCCAGGGGCGGGCGCTCGGGCACCACCGGGGCCTCCAGCGGATCCTCGCCGCCGACCCGGTCCAGGCGCACCCACACCAGGACTCCGTCGTCGTGGGCCGGGTACGGGCTCCAGCCGGGGAAGCCGTCGGCGCCCAGGGACAGCCCGTGCCAGCGGCACACGAGGCGCCCGTCGTCGACGGCCCCCCTGCACAGGGGGGCGCCCAGGTGCGGGCAGGCCCCCGGGGCGACGTGCGCGGTGCCGTCGGGGGTGCGCCAGGCGACGAGCTCGACACCCCCGACGACCCGCCCGAAGGGCCGGTCGGTGCGGACCTCGGAGGAGGCGGCCAGCACGTACCAGTTGCCCGAGGGCCGGGCCAGCGCCCGCTTGAGGGCGGCCGCGATGACGCCGGGCGACCCGTCGCGCCAGGTCGGTTCCTGGGCGGTCCAGGCGGTGGCGGGCATGCGCCGCAGCGGAAGGCGGCGGGGGGTCGGATCGGGGAGGGACACGCGGGCCTACCTTTCGGACACCGGGCGGGGGCGCGGGATGGACCGGGCCAGCAGGGAGCGGGCGAGGGCCGGCACCGCGGCGGCGAACTTGCGGGCCTCCGAGACCCGGTGCCGGGTGCTCCACACGTCGTGGTCGGCCGCCGCGATCTCGTCCAGGATGGCGCGGTAGAGCCGGAACGCGGTGGCGACACACGGGCGGGCCACCGGATCGAGCATGGCGATGCCGGGCTCGGCCTCCCGGTAGAAGCCCTGGTTGACCTCGACCAGGGCGGCGACCGCCCGGCGGGCCCGCGCGTCGGGGCGGCGGGTGCGGGCGCAGTGCGCCAGCAGCTCGCGGTCCACCCCGTGGGCGGCCAGCACGTCGGCGGGCAGGTACACCCGCCCCCGGGCCAGGTCCTCGGCGGTGTCGCGGAGGAAGTTGGTCAGCTGGAAGGCCTCGCCCAGGGCGGCCGCCGGGCGCTCGGCCTCCTGCCTGGGGACCACGGTGCCCAGCACCGGCAGGACCTGGAGGCCGATCACGGCCGCCGACCCGTACATGTACTCGCGCAGGTGTCCCAGGTCGCGGTAGTCGGTGACGGTCAGGTCCATGCGCATCGACCGCATGAACGCGGTGAAGTGGGCGGCGGGCAGCCCGTAGCGCTCGACGGTGTGCGCCAGCGCGCCCAGCACCGGCTCCGCCGGCTCCCCGCCGTGCAGCGCGCGGGCCAGGTCGGCGTCGACGGCGTCCAGCAGGGCCGCCCGGTCGGCGGTGGTGGTGCCGGGTCCGGGCTCGTCCACGATGTCGTCGACCCAGCGGGCGAACCCGTACAGGGCGTGCACCCCGGGCCTCCGGTCCGGGGGCAGGACCCGGGTGGCGGTGAAGTAGGTCCGCCCGTGGCGGGCGTGCAGCTCCCGGCAGCGCAGGTAGGCCAGGCGCAGCCCCCGCGGGTTGATCCCGGCGGCGTCGAGTTCGGTGTGGGCGGTGCTCATCGTCCCCCTGTCCGTTCCACCACGCGGGCGGCGGCGAGCTTCCCCGAGATCAGGACGGTCGGTAGGCCGACCCCGGGCGTGGTACCGCATCCGGCCAGTGCGACGTTGGCCAGGCCGGGGACGGTGTTGCGGGGCCGGAACGGCCCGGTCTGGGCGAAGGTGTGGGCGAGCGAGAACGGGGTGCCGCGCGCCAGGCCCCGGCGGGCCCAGTCCGCCGGGGTGACGAGGTGCTCGGTGCGGACGGCGGCGTCCAGCCCGGTGAGGCCCCGCTCCTCCAGGGTGGACACCAGGTGGTCGCGGTAGCGCGGTCCCTCGGCGTCCCAGTCGATGGGGCCCGCCTCCAGGTGGGGCGCGGGTGCCAGCACGTACAGCGACTCGTGCCCCTCCGGGGCCAGGGTCGGGTCGGTGCGGGTGGGCCGGGTGACCAGCAGCGACGGGTCGCTCATCACCCGGCCGCGCCGGATGATCTCGTCGAAGGTGCGGTCCCAGGCGGAACCGAAGGAGATCGTGTGGTGCTCCAGGCCCTCCCACGTTCGGTCCACCCCCAGGTGCAGGACCACCGCGGACGGCGAGTAGCGGAGCGGGACCCGCCGCCGGGGGGCGCCGCCCAGCAGCCGGTACGCCGCGGGCAGGTCGGCAGTGACCACCACCTGGTCGCAGGGGAAGCGCTCCCCGGAGGCCGTGACGGCGGCGGTGACCCGGTCGCCCCGGCGCTCCAGGGAGGTGACGGCGTCGCCGTAGCGGAACACGGCACCGGCCTTGGCCGCCGCGCCGGCCAGGGCGTCGCCCAGGGCGCGCATGCCGCCCCGGGGGAAGTACACGCCCGCGATGGTGTCCATGTAGGCGATGACGGCGTAGGCGGCCAGCGCCCGCCGCGGCGCCACCCCGGCGTAGAGGGCCTGGAAGGAGAAGATCCGCCGCAGGCGCTCGTCGCGCACGTGGCGGCCCACGGCGGCGGAGAGCCGCCCGAACCCGCCCAGGGCGGCCAGCCGCACGAGGTCGGGCCGGGCCAGGTCCAGCAGGGAGTCGAACTGAGCGTCGATGAAGGTGCCCATCTCGGCCCGGTACAGCCGGGTCAGCCAGTCGCGCAGCCGCAGGTAGCCGTCGGCCTCGCGTTCCCCGGCCGCCCGGGCCACCTCGGCGGCCATCGCGTCGGCGTCGGTGTGGACGTCGATGGTGGAGCCGTCGGCGAAGGCGGCCCGGTAGGCGGGGCGCAGGGGGACCAGGTCGAGCCGGTCGGCGACGGTCTCGCCGACGGCGGCCAGGGCCTCGTCCAGGAGCTCGGGCATGGTCAGGACGGTGGGCCCGGTGTCGAACCGGAAACCGTCCAGGTCCAGGCGGCCCGCCCGGCCGCCCGGGTGGTCGTCGCGCTCCAGCACCGTGACCTGGCGTCCGGCCCCCACCAGGTGCAGGGCGCAGGCCAGGCCGGAGAGTCCGGCACCGACGATGACGACCCGGCCCCGGCCGGGTGCGGTGCGGTCGCTCATGCGTCCTCTCCGATCCGCGCGGCCAGGCCGGTGAGGAAGGCGCGCACCGGGTCGGGCAGGTCGACCCCGTCCAGGTGGGCGCGCCCGCGTGCGGCCAGGCCCCGGCAGTGTTCGGCGATCATCTCCCCGGCCCCGAGGCGCTCCAGGACGGCGGCCGCCCGCTCCGGGTCGGCTCCCGCACCGACCCGTTCCAGGACGTCGAGGCCCTCCTCGTCGTCCTGCTCGCGCGCCAGCCGGGTGCCGAGCGCCAGCAGCAGGGTGGCCTTGCCCTCGCGCAGGTCGTCGCCGACGGGCTTTCCCGTGGTCCCGGTGTCGCCGTAGGCGCCGGCGAGGTCGTCGGCGAGCTGGAAGGCGACGCCCACGTCCCGGCCGTAGGCCCGCAGGGCCTCGACGGCGGACGGGGGTGCCCCGGCCATGGCCGCGCCCAGGTGCAGCGGGCGCTCCACGGTGTAGGAGGCGGTCTTGAGGAGGTCGATGCGCAGGGCCAGGGACTCCGAGCGCGACCTCGTCGCCTGGCCCCGCACGTCGAGGAACTGCCCGGCGATCATCTCGGTCCGCATCTCCCGCCAGACGTTCCGGCCCGCCTCCGGGCGGAGCACCCCGGGGAGGGCCCCGGCGAGCATGTCGTCCGCCCAGGCCAGGGCGAGGTCCCCGACCAGGACGGCGAGGGACTCGCCGTAGCGCCGGGCCTCACCGGACCAGCCGTTGGCGCGGTGCTCGTCCTCGTGGACCCGGTGGACGCAGGGCGCGCCCCGCCGGGTCGCGGAGCCGTCCATGACGTCGTCGTGCACCAGGGCGCAGGTCTGGAGCAGCTCCAGGGAGGCGCAGGCGGTCAGCGCGTGCTGGGCGACGGGCCCGGACACCGGGCCGCCGCCCGCCCTCCAGCCCCACCATGCCAGGGCGGACCGCAGCCTCTTTCCGCCCTGGAGGGTGAAGCGGACGGTCTCGGCGGCGGTCCCGGCGGCGAACTCCGGATCCGTCTCCTCCGCCCGGCGCAGGCGGCGCCGCAGGTGGTCGCGCAGCACCTGGTCGAGCGCGGGCCGCGGGTCGCCGTGGACGTCGTGGATGCGGAGCGGGCCCGGCACGCTCAGAACGGGTTCGATGTCTGCCTCCCTGGACGGGTGATGTCACCACAAATAATCTCGGAAAACATGAATCTCGGCAACAGAGCTAATTTTCCCGATGCCGGGCACCGGTCGGCGCAGGCGCGATGGGGAGTGCCCTCCGGGTCGTAGACTCGGAACGACCGAAGGCCGCAGGCCGGGGAGAGAGGACCAATGGAGACCGTGTCGACCGCCTCCCCCTCCGACCCCGACGGCACGGCGAGGTTCGGCTTCTACGAATCCCTGCAGAACGACGGCCAGATGCTCGCCGTCCGGCTCATCAAGCTCCTGCACCGGATGGCCGACCGCTCCGGGATGAACCCCACCGACTTCCAGTGCTACACGCTGTTGCGCGTCGCGGGCACGATGACACCCGGGGAGATCGCGTCGAGTCTGTGCCTGTCCACCGGATCGGTCACCGGTGTGATCGACCGGATGGAGGCCCACGGGCTGGTCGAGCGCACCCGCCACCCCGAGGACCGGCGCAAGGTCGCCGTGCGCCTCACCGAGGGAGCGGACCGCATGAACGCGGCACTCGCCCCCGGTATGCGCCGGGCGATGACCGAGCTGCACGACGGCTACACCCCCGAGGAACTGGCCGTCATCGTCGACTGGCTCGGCAGGGTCGGCCGCACCCTGGACCGGCTCTCCGAATCTCCCTGAGCGCACGGTAGATCCCTTTTCCGCGTTCCGTGCGGCGACACTCCGCGAGCGCGGGGTTCCCCGCCCGGCGGCCGCTCCGCCCCTACGATTCCCGGGACATGTCCGTGGCCGGTCACACCACTCGGCCGACACGCCACCCGGTAAGGAGCCCCCCGACCTTCCGGGGTTGGGAAGGAGTCGTCATCTCGACCCTGCGCACCTACATCCGCGAACACACCAACCCCGCGGTCTTCATCGTCTCCGGGGTGGTCATCCTCGCGTTCGTGGTCCTGGGGATCGTCCTCACCGAGCCGCTCCTGAACGCCGCGACGGCCACCCGGGACTGGATCGGGGTCAACCTGGGCTGGCTGTACGTGCTCGCCACGACGTTCTTCCTGGGCCTGGCCCTGTTCCTGATGCTCAGCCGGTTCGGGAGCATCCGGCTGGGCCCCGACGACTCCCGGCCGGAGTTCGGGACCGTCGCCTGGTTCGCGATGCTCTTCACCACCGGCATGGGCATCGGCCTGGTGTTCTGGGGCGTCTCCGAGCCCATCCACCACCTGCACTGGCCGCGGACGGCCGAGTACCTTCCCGGTGAGGACGGGAGCGCCACCGCCGACGCCGCCGGAGAGGCCATGGCGCTGAGCTTCTTCCACTGGAGCTTCCACCCCTGGGCCATCTACATCGCCCTGGGCATCTCGCTCGGCTACTTCACCTTCCGCAAGGGACTGCCGCTGCGCCCCGCCTCCGCGCTCTACCCCCTCCTGGGCGAGCGGGCGTTCGGCTGGCCCGGCAACCTCGTCGACATCCTCGCCGTGTTCGGCACGATCTTCGGCCTGGCCACCTCACTGGGCCTGGGCACCCTCCAGATCGGCGGCGGCATCCAGCACGTCTTCGGCATCGAGTCGGGCCCGCTCGTCCACTCGGTGCTCATCATCGTCATCACCGGGGTCGCCCTGCTCAGCGTCCTGGCCGGGATCGACAAGGGCATCCGCCGGCTGTCGGTCATCAACCTCTGGCTGGCGATCGCGCTGATGCTGGTCGTGTTCCTGTTCGGACCCAAGCTGTGGATCATCAGCATCACCACCACGGGCCTGGGCGACTACCTGGCCAACCTCGTCCCGTGGAGCCTGTCCTTCCCCAGCCCCCTGGTGGACGGGCAGGCCGCGAGCTGGACCACCACGTGGAGCATCTTCTACTGGGGCTGGTGGATCTCCTGGGCGCCCTTCGTCGGGATCTTCCTGGCCCGCGTCTCCTACGGTCGCACCATCCGGGAGTTCGTGATCGGCGCGCTGTTCGCTCCGGTCATCGTCTCGGTCCTGTGGTTCGGGGTGTTCGGCGGCTCCGGCCTGTACTACGACCTCTTCCGGAGCGGGGGGTTCAACGCCCTGGCCGAGGAGGACCGGGCGTTCCGGCTCATCGAGCTGCTGCCCCTGGGGCAGGTGGTGGGGCTGGTCGTCTCGGTCCTGCTGATCATCGTGGTGGCGGTCTTCTTCGTCACCTCCTCCGACTCCGGCTCGCTGGTGGTGGACACCCTCACCAACGGGGGCGACGCCAACCCGCTCAAGATCCAGCGTGCGTTCTGGGCGGTCAGCGAGGGCGCCGTCACCCTGGTGCTGCTGGTCCTGGGCGGAGCCGAGGCCCTCTCCGCGCTCCAGGCGGCGGCGGTGGTCACCGGCCTGCCCTTCGCGGTGATCCTGCTCCTCATGTGCTGGGGACTGATCAGGGCCCTCAAGGAGGAACCCCGCAGGCCCGGGCCCGGGACGGCTCGGGGCACCGAGGACCCGGCGCCGTCCCACCGCCCGCCCCACCGCCCGCGCGGCGACCGCTGAACACGAGCCGAGGAGTGAGCACGATGGCACCGAAGAAGTTCACCAACCCCTTCCACGGGGTCGTGGACATGATCACCGAGATGAACCGGGTCTCCGACGCGATGGCCTCGATCGAGACCGGGCAGGCCGGGCACCGCGAGCGCGGGTACGCCGACGCCTGGAGCCCGTCCACCGACATCCTCGCCCGCGGCGAGGACCTGGTGATCCGCTGCGAGGTGGCCGGCGTGTACGAGGAGGACGTGTCCGTCAGCCTGAACCACGGCGTCCTCACCATCAGCGGCGAGCGCAGGCGCGACGAGGAGGGGACCGTCGTCTACTACTCGTCGGAGCGCTTCATGGGCACCTTCCGCCGGGAGATCGCCCTGCCCGAGGGGGTCACCGAACGCGACCTGGAGGCCTCCTACGGGGAGGGCCTGCTGGAGGTGGTGGTCCGCGGCGCCGCCAACGCCGCCGCCCCCAAGGCGATCTCCGTGCGCAGGCGCAAACGGGGTTCCTGAGCCGCCGCCACGGTTCTCCGGACGGGCCGGGAACCGAACGGGTGCGGTGTCCGACTCCCAGGGTGAACGGCCGCAGTGAGCGGCCCCGCATCCGGAGGCACCGTGAACCCCATCCGCACCGCCCGCAGCCGAACCGCCCCCGCAGGCCTGGCGGCCGCCCTGCTCGGCCTGGCCCTGACCGCCTGCGGGGGCGGCGGCGCGACCGCCACCGGCGCCGCGGACGCGCCGTCCGCGTCCCCCTCCCCCGCCGGGGCCCAGGCCGACGCCTTCTCCATCACCGACCCGTGGGTGAAGGCCGCCACCGTCGAGGACGGCATGACCGGCGTGTTCGGCGAGGTCGCCAACGGCTCCGACGCCGAGGTCGTGATCGTGGCCGCCGAGCACCCCGCCGCCGGACTGGTCGAGCTCCACGAGGTCGTCACCGACGGCGCCGACTCCGTCATGCGCGAGATCGACGGCGGTTTCCCCGTGCCCGCCCAGGGGACCCGGAGCCTGGCCCCGGGCGGTGACCACATCATGCTCATGGACCTGGCCGAGGACCTGGAGCCGGGCGACGAGGTGACCGTCACCGTCGAGTTCGCCGACGGCTCCACCTCCGAGTTCACCGCGCCGGTCAAGGAGTACTCGGGAGCCAACGAGGAGTACGACGGCGAAGGGCACGGGGACCACTGATGGCGGGCATCAGCAGACGGGGGCTGCTCCTGAGCGGGGCCGCCGCCGGGGCCGGGGCCGTCGCCGGAGCCGCCGGGGGCGTCCTCGCCTCCCGGGGGGCGGGGGCCCCGGCCCCGCAGGCCGCGGCGCCCCTCAACGGGGAGCTGACCGTGCCCTTCCACGGCCCCCGCCAGGCAGGGGTCGAGACCCCACCGCAGGCCCACGCCTGCTTCACCGCCTTCGACCTGCGCGCGGAGGTGGACGCCGAGGGGGTGCGCAGGCTGATGCGGCTGCTCAGCGACGACGCCGCCCGGCTCACCCGGGGCGAGCCCGCCCTGGCCGACACCGAACCCGAGCTGGCCGCCGTCCCCGCCCGGCTCACCGTCACGTTCGGCTTCGGCCCCGGACTTGTGGAACGGGTGGACCCGGGGGCCGTCCCCGACTGGCTGCGCCCGCTGCCGGAGTTCGACCACGACGACCTGGACCCGCGCTGGGGCCAGGCCGACCTGCTCGTCCAGGTGTGCGCCGACGACCCGGTGACGGTTGCGCACACGGTGCGGATGCTCGGCAAGGACACCCGCGCGTTCGCCGGGCCCCGCTGGACCCAGAGCGGGTTCCGGCGCGCCCACGGCTCCGAGGCCGACGGCACCACCATGCGCAACCTCATGGGCCAGGTGGACGGGACGGTCAACCCGCGCCCGGGGACCGCCGACTTCGACCACCTGGTGTGGCGGCGGTCCGGACCGGCCTGGCTGGACGGGGGGACCGGGATGGTGCTGCGGCGCATCGAGACCCACCTGGACACCTGGGACGAACTCGACCGGCCCGCCAGGGAGGCCGTCATCGGCCGCCGGCTCGCCGACGGGGCCCCGCTCACCGGGGGCGGCGAGCACGCGGAGGTGGACCTGGCCGCCACCGACGCCTCCGGGCTGACGGTGGTCCCGGCGTTCTCCCACGTGCGCCGGGCCCGCACCGACGACCCCGACCAGCGGATCTTCCGGCGCGGCTACAACTACGACCTGCGCGACCACGGGACCCCCGAGGCCGGACTGCTGTTCGCCGCGTTCCAGGCCGACCCGGTGCGCCAGTTCGTGCCCCTCCAGCGGCGGCTGGACGAGCTGGACCTGCTCAACGAGTGGGTCACCGCCGTCGGCTCGGCCGTGTTCGCCGTCCCCCCGGGGTGCGCGGAGGGCGACTACGTCGGGCGGACGCTCCTGGAGCCCTGACCCGGCCGGCCCGGCCGTACGGCGCGGGCCCGCGCCCCGGGAACGGGGAGCGGGCCCGGCGGCCTGCGGCCGGTCAGAAGGTGCGGCCCTCGTCGTAGGGGCCGATGACCGCCAGCGCCTGCGGGCGCGACAGCAGCTCGGCGGCGACCTCGGCGACCTGCTCGCGGGTCACCGCGTCGAACCGGGCCAGGTCCTCGTCGATGGAGAAGTGGCGCGGGTGGTTCAGCTCGTGTCCCAGCAGCCGCCCCATGCGGGCGTTGGTGCCCTCGCTGCCCAGCACCAGGGAGCCCTGGATCTGCCCCTTGGCCCGTCGCAGCTCCTCGTCGGTGATCCCCGAGGCCGTCACCTTCGCCAGCTCCTCCCGGCACACGCCGACGACCTCGTCGGCCTTCTCCGGCAGGCAGCCCGCGTAGATCTGGAAGGCCCCCGTGTCGGCGTAGCCGGTGTGGTAGGCGTGCACCGAGTACGCCAGGCCGCGCTTCTCGCGCACCTCCTGGAACAGGCGCGAGGACATGCCCCCGCCCAGGGCGGCGCTGAGCAGCCGCAGCGCGTGCCAGCGCGGGTCGGTGCGCATGATGCCCTCCGACCCCAGGATGATGTGCGCCTGCTCGGTGTCGCGGGACTGCACCACCTGGCCGCCGGCGGTGGGGACCGGCCCGCCGCCGATGCGCGGCCCGGCCGGGCGGGCGTCGCCCGCGGCGGCCAGCCGCTCGGCGAACATCTGCCGGACCTGCTCCACCACCTGGTCGTGGTCCAGGCTGCCGGCCGCCGTGACGATCAACTCCGCGGGGACGTAGGCGTCCCGGTACTGCTCGGCGATCCGCTCCCGGGGCAGCGCCTTGATGGTGTCGATGGTGCCCAGGATCGGCCGCCCCAGCGGGGTGTCCCCGAAGAAGTGCGCCGCGAAGACGTCGTCCACCAGGTCGGCGGGCTCGTCCTCGTACATGGCGATCTCCTCCAGGATCACGCCGCGCTCGGTCTCCACCTCGCCCTCGTCCAGCACGGAGTTGGCGACCATGTCACCGACGACGTCGATGGCCAGCGGCAGGTCGCGGTCGAGCACCTTCGCGTAGTAGCAGGTGTGCTCCTTGGTGGTGTAGGCGTTGTGGTCCGCGCCCACCCCGTCCAGCAGCGCGGAGATCTCCAGCGCCGACCGGGTCCGGGTCCCCTTGAACAGCAGGTGCTCCAGGAAGTGCGCCGAGCCGGCGTGCGCGGCGTCCTCGTCGCGCGAGCCCGTGGTCGCCGAGATCCCGAACGCGGCGGAGCGCCCGCCCGGGATGTGCTCGGTGACCACGCGCAGGCCGCCGGGCAGCACGGTCCGGCGAACCAGGCCGGAACCGCCGTCCGGCTCCAGCAGCGTCACGGTCGTGCCCGGCTCCTGCTCGGCGGCGATGGGGACAGAGCTCATGAATCCTTCTTCTTCGCGTCGGATGCGTCGGTGTCCTACCCGCCAGAGGATACGCGGTGGGGGCGGCCGCACCCTCTCGGTGCGACCGCCCCCTCACGTGCTCAGAGCGGATCAGGTGTTCTCGGAGCGGCTGCTCGAGCGGCGGCGGCGCCGGCGCGGGGCGCCCTCGCCGTTGTCCTTGTCGCCGTCCTGCTCCTCGGGCTCGGCCGGGGCCTCGCCCTCGCCCTCGGCGGCGGCCGGGGCGGCCGCCGGGGCGGACTCCGCCTCGACGACCTCGACCGGGACCAGCGACAGCTTGCCGCGGTCGTCGATCTCGCGGATCTCGACCTGGATCTTCTCGCCGATGCTGATCACGTCGTCGAGGTTCTCGATCCGCTTGCCGCCGTGCAGCTTGCGGATCTGCGAGATGTGCAGCAGGCCGTCCTTGCCGGGCAGCAGCGACACGAACGCGCCGAACGTCGTGGTCTTGACCACGGTGCCCAGGTAGCGGTCGCCGACCTCGGGCATCGTCGGGTTGGCGATCTGGTTGATCGTGTCGCGGGCGGCCTCGGCCGAGGGGCCGTCGGTGGCACCGATGTAGATGGTGCCGTCGTCCTCGATGGTGATCTCGGCGCCGGTCTCGTCCTGGATCGAGTTGATCATCTTGCCCTTGGGGCCGATGACCTCGCCGATCTTGTCGACGGGGACCTTGACGGTCAGGATGCGCGGAGCGTTCGGGCTCATCTCGGCCGGACGCTCGATGGCCTCCTGCATGACGTCGAGGATCGCCAGGCGGGCACCGCGGGCCTGCTGGAGCGCGAGCGCCAGCTGCTCGGCGGGGATGCCGTCGAGCTTGGTGTCGAGCTGCAGGGCCGTGATGAGGTCACGGGTGCCGGCGACCTTGAAGTCCATGTCGCCGAACGCGTCCTCGGCACCGAGGATGTCGGTGAGGGTGACGAACTCGTCGCCCTCGCTGATCAGGCCCATGGCGATGCCGGACACCATCTCCTTGAGCGGCACACCGGCCGACAGCAGGGACATGGTGGAGGCGCAGACCGAGCCCATCGAGGTGGAGCCGTTGGAGCCCAGCGCCTCGGAGACCTGGCGGATCGCGTAGGGGAACTCCTCGCGCGAGGGCAGGACCGGGAGCAGGGCGCGCTCGGCGAGGGCGCCGTGCCCGATCTCGCGCCGCTTGGGCGAGCCCACCCGGCCGGTCTCACCGGTGGAGTAGGGCGGGAAGTTGTAGTTGTGCATGTAGCGCTTGGTCTTCTCGGGGTTGAGAGTGTCGACCATCTGCTCCATACGCAGCATGTTCAGGGTGGTGACGCCCAGGATCTGGGTCTCACCGCGCTCGAAGAGCGCCGAGCCGTGGACCCGGGGCAGCACGCCGACGTCGGCGGACAGCGGACGGATGTCCTTGGGGCCGCGGCCGTCGATGCGGATCTTGTCGCGCAGGACGCGCTCGCGCATCAGGTTCTTGGTGAGCGAGCGGAAGGCGGCCGAGACCTCCTTCTCGCGGCCCTCGAAGTCCTCGGCGAGCTTCTCGGCCGCCGCGGCCTTGACCCTGTCCAGCTCGGCCTCGCGGTCCTGCTTGTCCGCGATGGTCAGCGCCTTGGACAGGTCCTCGCGCACCGCGGCCTCGACGGCGGCGTACGCGTCCTCCTCGTAGTCGAGGAAGATCGGGAACTCGCCCTCCTCGCGGCTGGTCTGGTCCGCGACGGCCTGCTGGGCGCGGCACAGCACCTTGATGAAGGGCTTGGCGGCCTCCAGGCCCTCGGCCACCGTCTGCTCGTTGGGGCCGACGGCGCCCTCGGAGACCAGCTTGATGGTGTGGACCGTGGACTCGGCCTCGACCATCATGATCGCGACGTCGCCGTCCTCCAGGACGCGACCGGCGACCACCATGTCGAAGGTGGCGTTCTCCAGCTCGGAGTGGGTGGGGAAGCCGACCCACTGGCCGTCGATCAGGGCGACGCGGACGCCGCCGATCGGCCCGGAGAAGGGCAGCCCGGCGATCTGCGTGGACATCGAGGCGGCGTTGATGGCCACGACGTCGTACAGGTGGTCGGGGTGCAGGGCCAGGATCGTCTCGACGATCTGGATCTCGTTGCGCAGGCCCTTCCTGAACGACGGGCGCAGCGGCCGGTCGATCAGGCGGCAGGTGAGGATGGCGTCCTCGGACGGACGGCCCTCGCGCCGGAAGAAGGAGCCGGGGATGCGGCCGGCCGCGTACATGCGCTCCTCGACGTCCACCGTCAGCGGGAAGAAGTCGAGGTTGTCCTTGGGGCGCTTCGAGGCGGTGGTGGCCGACAGGACGACGGTCTCGTCGTCCAGGTACACCGTCGCCGAACCGGCGGCCTGGCGGGCCAGGCGGCCGGTCTCGAAGCGGATGGTACGGGTGCCGAACTTGCCGTTGTCGATGACGGCTTCGGCAGAGTAAACGCCCTCCATGGGCGACCTCCTACTACACGTGTTCGCGTTGGGATGCCCCGGACCCGCTGGTCCGGCGCGTGTGCTCGTTCCCCGCGCCCGTGCCCCGGAGTTGATGACGGCCGGTCATCGATCGAAGCCCACGGGGTCCCGTGACGGGACCTTCCGGGGGCCACTACCGAGGACCGGCCCCGACTCTGCGGCCGAGGGAGTGTGAACGCGGGTGGTCTCTGTTCTGTTGGGGGTGCCGGCGGCCGTGACCGCCGACACGTACACCCTACTAAGAAAGAGGGAGCGACCGAAGCCACTCCCTCCGGCGTCCTAGCGGCGCAGGCCCAGGCGCTCGATCAGCGAGCGGTAGCGGGTGATGTCCTGCTTGGCGATGTACTTGAGGAGACGGCGGCGGCGGCCGACCATCAGGAGCAGGCCACGACGGCTGTGGTGGTCGTGCTTGTGGTCCTTGAGGTGCTCGGTGAGCTCGGTGATGCGGTGCGTGAGCAGCGCGACCTGGACCTCGGGGGAGCCGGTGTCACCCTCGCCGGTGGCGTACTCGGCGATGATCTTCTCTTTGGTGGCGGCGTCGATCGACACGTCGTTCCTTTTCTGCTGAATCGGTACGCAGGACGGACCCGGGCCGTGCCGGGTCCGGACACGGTGACCACGCGTACGAACAGTCACCGTCTGGTGTGCAGCGCGGCTTCCGCCGACGGCGGAGGACATCGCGGCTCCCTCGGGTCACGTTACCGTGACCTCGTGCGGGGCACACGTGGACGTCCCCACCCTACCGCAGACGCGGAGGTCCCGGGTGCGTACGGAGCGTGGGGGTGGTCTCCCCCGCCTCAGCCCGTCCCCAGGACCTCGCGGCACCGGTCGACGTCGCGGCGCATCGCCGCGATCAGGTCGTCGATGCTGTCGAACCGCTCCTGGCCGCGGATGCGCGCGGTGAAGTCCACGGTCATCCGCACCCCGTACAGCTCCAGGTCGTCGCGGTCCAGGGCGTAGGACTCCACGGTGCGCTCGGCACCGTCGAAGGTGGGGTTGGTGCCCACCGAGATCGCCGCGGGCCAGCGCGACTCGCCCCCGGAGACCGGCTCGACCCGGCTCAGCCAGCCCGCGTACACGCCGTCTCCGGGGACGGCGGTGTGCGGGGCCAGGTCCATGTTGGCGGTGGGGAAGCCCAGCAGCTCGCGTCCGCGGGCCGCGCCGTGCACGATCTCGCCCTCGACCCGGTGCGGGCGGCCCAGCAGGTCGGCCGCCCCGGCCACGTCGCCGGCGGCCAGCAGGCCGCGCACCCGGGTGGAGGTGATGGTCTCGCCGTCGGCGACCAGGGCGACCCCGTCCACCGTGAAGCCCGCCTCCCCGCCCAGCCGGGCCAGCTCGGCCACGTCCCCGGCGGCCCGGTGCCCGAACCGGAAGTCCTCGCCGACCACCACGGCCGCGGCGTGCAGCCGGTCGACCAGGAGGGTGCGCACGAACTCCTCGGGGGTGCGCGCCGACAGGTCCTTGGTGAAGGGCATGACGCACACCGCGTCGGCACCGTACTCGCCGAGCAGGCCGATACGCCGCTCCACCGGTGTGAGCACCGCCGGAGCGGTGCCGCGCAGCACCGCCTCCGGGTGCGGGTCGAAGGTCACCACGACCACCGGCAGCCCCAGCTCCAGGCCCCGTTCGACCGCGGTCGCCAGGAGGGCCTGGTGTCCCCGGTGCACCCCGTCGAAGACACCGACGGCCACCACGGACCGCCCCCATCCGGAGGGCACGTTCTCGGGCCCGTCCCATCGCCGCACGTCCGACTCCCTCTCGCCGCTCGCCTTGGCGGAGGGCCTTTCGGCCCTCCCGCCCCAAGCCTGCCACGTCCCCCGCCCGCCCGCCGACACGAACCCCCCGGCGCCCGGCCCCACCGGACGTCAGGCGTGTCCCGAGGAACGGTAGGCATCAGTGCGCCCCTGGACAACGAGGATCACGACGGTGCGCGCCTCCTCATCGATCCGGTACCGGACACGGTAGGAGGAGCGACGGGCCACCCGCCGCCCGGCGAACGGCGGGTTCAACGGCTTGCCGGCTCTTCGTGGTTCCAGCTTCAGGCCTCCGTCGACGAGTTCCCACACGGCAGAAGCGACCTTGAACGGCAGCCCCTTCGTCAGGGCCCGCTTGGCGGGAGGGGGGAGGATGAGCCGCGGATCGTTCACCCGAGCCCTTCCCTCCGAGCCCGTTCACGCATCGGCACGGCCGTCTCCCCACCGGTGACGAAGTCGCCTTCGGCGACGGCCCCCTCCGCTTCACGCAGCCGCTGCTGCTCCTCCGGGCTTTCCAGGAGCGCGAAGGTCTCCATCATCGACTCGTAGTCATCCACGGAGATCACCACCGCAGAGGGCCTGCCGTTGCGGGTGATGGTCACGGCTCCGTGGGTTCTCCCGACCTCGTCGACGATCTTGGACAGGCTGTTCCCGGCCTCCGCCAGCGGAAGTGTGCTCATGTACAGAATTCCAGCCCACACATTGATCTTGTACATGATCCGCGCGTGGATTCGCGGTTCTGCGGTGGGGAGAAGGGGGTCGACAGCGGGGGGAGGGGGTCGTTAGCCTGCCCGGATGCCGATGATCGACACGGGTTCGACCCGACTCGCCTACGACGAGGCCGGTGACGGGCCGGCCGTGGTGCTGCTGCACGCCGGGATGGGCGACCGGCGCATGTGGGACCACCAGTTCGCCGCGCTGGCCGCCGACCACCGGGTGGTCCGCTACGACCGGCGCGGAGTGGGAGGGTCCGCCGACCACGCGGGTCCGGTGGAGCACCACCGGGACCTGCTCGACCTCATGGACGTGCTGGGCATCGACAGGGCGGCCCTGGTGGGCGCGTCGTTCGGCGGTGCGCACGCCGTGGACGCCGCACTGGCCGCACCCGACCGGGTCGGCGCGCTGGCGCTGGTCTGCCCCGGGATGTCCGGGCACCGCTGGCCGCAGTCGTTCACGGACGCGGCGGCCGCGGCCGTGGGGCCCGCCGTCCCGTCCGAGCGCATGGCCCGCTACCGGGCCGGGAACGCCGTCCCCGATCCCGCCGACGTGGCCGCGATGGCGCAGGCCCAGGCCCGGTTCATGGTGGCGGGCCCCGGCCGTACCCCCGAGGACCTGCCCCCGGAGGCCTGGGACCTGAGCCTGCTGATGCTGCGCGAGCTGTTCACCCGGATGTGGTCCTCCCCCGCCAACACGCCGCAGTGGATCGACCCTCCCGCCAACGGCCGGCTGGACGGGGTGGACGTCCCCGCCCTGGTCGTCAAGGGACTCTCCGACGTACGCGAGATCCAGGACGTCGCCGACCTGTACGTGATGGGGATCCCCGGCGCCCGGCTGCTGGAGCTGCCCGACACCGGGCACCTGCCCTCGGTGGAGCGCCCCGCGGAGCTCACCGCCGCCCTGGCGGACTTCCTCAAGGAATGGGAGGGCTAGGCCGTGCCCTTGGATGCCGTCCTGTTCCGCGGGGGTGTGTGAGGCGCCGGCGGGGTTCTGCAGGCCCGGAGGGAATGTCCGAGGAACGAGGACGTTCCCGTGGGGCCGAAGGTCCCCGCCCTCCAAAGGCGCCGAACGCGGACCGCAGCGGAGCGGAGGTTCGAAAGAACACGGACTAGGGTCTGTTTTTTGAGTGCCGTCTGTTCCGCGGGGGTGTGTGAGGCGCCGGCGGGGTTCTGGAGGCCCGGAGGGAATGTCCGAGGAACGAGGACGTTCCCGTGGGGCCGAGGGTCCCCGCCCTCCAAAGGCGCCGAACGCGAACCGAAGCGGAGCGGAGGTTCGAAAGAACACGGCCTAGGCGGGCTCGAAGACCACCAGCGGCTTCATGTGGTCGCGGCGGTTCTCCGCCAGCGCGATCACCCGTCCGTCGGGGGCGAACAGGCCGATGGGCCCCCGCCCCCGGTCGTCGGGGTCGATCCGGTTGCCGTGCCGCACCCGCCGGACCTCCTCCTCGGTGAGGGTGCGCGCCGGGAAGGCCGCCGCGACCGCCTCCGCCAGCGGGACCTGGGTGAACTCCTTCGCCAGCTGCTCCAGGGTGTGCGCCTGCGCCAGGTCGTAGGGGCCCACCCGGGTACGGCGCAGCGCCGTCAGGTGGCCGCCGACGCCCAGGGCCGCGCCCATGTCGCGGGCCAGGGAGCGGATGTAGGTGCCGCTGGAGCAGACGACGGAGGCGTCCACGTCCACGAACACGCCCGCCTCGTCGGCGGTCCGGCGCACGGCGGTGACCTCGAACGCGGCGATGGTGACCGGCCGGGCCTTCAGCTCGACCTCCTTGCCCTCCCGCGCCGACTTGTAGGCCCGCCTGCCGTCCACCTTGATCGCGCTGACCTGGGGCGGGACCTGCATGATCTCCCCGGTGAGCGCCCGCACCGCCGCGTGGACGTCCTCGTCCGCGACCCCCGCGGCGTCCACCCGCACGCCGGGTTCGCCCTCGGCGTCGTCGGTGTTGGTGGTGAGGCCCAACCGGATGGTGGCGTCGTACGCCTTCTCCGTGAGGGTGAGGTGCCCGAGGAGCTTGGTGCCCTTCTCGATCCCCAGCACCAGGACCCCGGTGGCCATCGGGTCCAGGGTGCCGGCGTGGCCGACCCGGCGCGTACGGGCGAGCCCGCGGGTCTTGGCGACCACGTCGTGCGAGGTCCAGTCGGCGGGTTTGTCGATCACCACGACGCCGCTCTCGGCCATCGGTCTCCTCGGGAAGGAACGGGAAAGGGAGCGGGCGGCGGCGCAGCGCCACCGCCCGCGGTGTTCTCGGCGGGAACGGGGAGGCCTACTCCTCGTCCTCGTCGTCCTCGACCTCGCGCGGGGCCTTGTAGGGGTCGGCCTCGCCCGCCGGGCTCGCGCCGGTGGCCCGCTCGGCCACCTCGGCGTCCGACCGGCGCGCCTTGACCAGCAGCTCCTCGATGTGCTGGGCGTTCTCCTGGACCTCGTCGATCACGAAGGTCAGGCTCGGCGTGTGGCGGATGCCGGTCTGCTTCCCCACCTCGCTGCGGATGAGGCCCTTGGCGCTCTCCAGCGCGGCGGCGGAGGCGGAGCGTTCCTCCGGGCTGCCGAACACCGTGTAGTACACCGTGGCGTCCCGCAGGTCCGCGGTGATGCGCGCGTCGGTCACGGTGACGAATCCCAGGCGCGGGTCCTTGATACGCCGGTCCAGCATCTCGGCGACGATGCGCTGGATGCGGTCGGCGATCTTGCGCGCGCGTGCTGCGTCGACCATCGTCAGTCTTCCTCTTCGTTGAAGAGCCGCTGCCTGGCGGACAGCAGCTCCAGTTCGGGACGGCCCGCGACGAAGCGCTCGCAGGTGTCCATCTGCTCCCGGGCGTGGGCCGCGGTCGGGGCGACCACCGCGACGCCGATCCTGGCGCGGCGGTACAGATCGTGCTCCCCCACCTCGGAGACCGACACCGAGAACTTGCGGCGCAGCTCGGAGATGACCGGCCGCACCAGCGAACGCTTCTGTTTGAGCGAGTGGACGTCACCGAGAAGGACGTCCAGGGTCAGCGCCCCAACGTACAAGTGATCACCTGTGGTGTTGTGAACCGTCAAAGGCGGGGCCCCGGACAGCTCGTGTCCGGGGCCCCGGTGGATCAGGCCTCGCGACGACTAGTCGCGGGGCTTCTCCTGCATCTCGTACGTCTCGATGACGTCCTCGATGCGGATGTCGTTGTACCCGACACCGATACCGCACTCGAAGCCCTCGCGGACCTCGGTCGCGTCGTCCTTGAACCGGCGGAGCGAGTCCACCGTGAGGTTCTCGGAGATGACGACCCCGTCGCGGATGAGCCGCGCCTTGGAGTTGCGGCGGATGATGCCGTCGCGGACGATCGCACCGGCGATGTTGCCGATCTTGGGCACCTTGAAGACCTCGCGGATCTCGGCCGAACCGAGCTTGACCTCCTCGTAGATGGGCTTGAGGAGACCCTTGACGGCGGCTTCGACCTCGTCGATGGCCTGGTAGATGACCGAGTAGTAGCGGATGTCGACGCCCATGCGGTCGGCGAGCTCGCTGTTCTTGCCCTCGGGCCGAACGTTGAAGCCGACGATGATGGCGTCGGCCGAGGCCGCCAGGTTGATGTCGTTCTGCGTGATCGCACCGACACCGCGCCCGATGACCCGGATGTTGACCTCTTCGCCACCGGCGTCGATCTTGAGCAGCGACTCCTCGAGCGCCTCGACCGAACCGGACATGTCACCCTTGATGAGGAGGAGCAGTTCGGAGCGCTCACCCTCCTTGAGGTGATCCTGCCAGGTCTCGAACGTGACCCGTCGGGCCGACCGCGCCTGCTGGGCGAAGCGCTCGCGCGCCTCACGCTGCTGCGCGATCTGGCGGGCCACCCGGTCGTCCTTGACGACCAGGAAGCTGTCGCCGGCGCTGGGCACGTTGGTCAGACCCAGCACCTGCACCGGACGGGACGGCTCGGCGCTCTGCACGTTCTGGCCGTGCTCGTCGAGCATGGCGCGAACGCGGCCGTAGGCGTCACCACAGACGATCGAGTCGCCGACATTGAGCGTGCCGCGCTGGACCAGCACCGTGGCCGTGGAACCGCGACCGCGGTCCAGGTAGGCCTCGATGGCCAGGCCCTGGGCGTCCATGTCCGGGTTGGCCTGGAGGTCCAGGGCCGCGTCGGACGTCAGCACGATCGACTCGAGCAGGGCGTCGATGTTGGTGCCGCGGAGCGCGGAGATGTCCACGAACTGGACGTCGCCGCCGTACTCCTCGGCCACCAGGCCGTACTCGGTGAGCTGCGCGCGGACCCGCTGCGGGTCGGCGCCCTCGACGTCGATCTTGTTGACCGCCACCACGATCGGCACCTCGGCCGCCTTGGCGTGGTCGATGGCCTCGGCCGTCTGCGGCTTGACGCCGTCGTCGGCCGCGACCACCAGGACCGCGATGTCGGTGACCTTCGCACCGCGGGCACGCATGGCGGTGAACGCCTCGTGACCGGGGGTGTCGATGAAGGTGATCTTGCGCTCTTCGCCGTCCACCTCGGTGGCGACCTGGTAGGCGCCGATGTGCTGGGTGATACCGCCGGCCTCGCCGCTCACGACGTTGGTCTTGCGGATGGTGTCCAGCAGTCGGGTCTTACCGTGGTCGACGTGACCCATGACGGTGACCACCGGCGGGCGGGGACGCAGGTCCTCTTCGGTCCCGTCGTCCTCACCGAAGTCGATGGAGAAGGACTCCAGCAGCTCGCGGTCCTCGTCCTCCGGGCTGACGACCTCGATGCGGTACTTGAGCTCCTCGCCCAGCAGCACCAGGGTCTCGTCCGGAAGGGACTGGGTCGCGGTCACCATCTCGCCCAGGTGCATGAGCACCTGGACCAGCGACGCCGGGTTGACGTCGATCTTGTCACCGAAGTCGGACAGCGAGGCGCCGCGGGACAGCCGGATGACCTGGTTGTTGCCACTCGGAATCTTGACGCCGCCGAACGACGGGGCCTGGAGGTCGTTGAACTCCTGGCGCCGCTGCTTCTTGGACTTGCGGGCACGCCCGGGACGACCGCCCGGACGGCCGAACGCACCGGCCGTGCCGCCACCGCGACCGCGGCCGCCGCCACCGGGACGACCGCCGAAGCCGCCGCCACCGGGACGACCGGCGCCGCCACCGCCGCCACCGCCCGGACGCGGACCGCCGGCGCCCGCGGGGGCACCGCCGCGACCGCGGCCACCGGGGCCGGGACGGCCGCCGCCGGCACCGCCGCGACCGGCGCCTGCGGCCGGAGCGGGACGGGACGAGGGCATGTTCATCGGGCTGGGGCGCGGACCGCCCGGACGCGGAGCACCGCCACCGGGACGGGGAGCCCCGGCCGCACCGCCGGGACGCGGCACGCCGGCGGCACCGCCCGGACGCGGGGCGCGGTCGCCCTGCGGGCCCGGACGCGGGCCGGGACGGGGACCGCCCGGAGCGCCGGGGGCACCCGGACGCGGAGCGCCGCCACCCGGACGGGGTGCGCGCTGGTCGCCCTGCGGGCCCGGACGCGGGCCGGGGCGGGGACCGCCCTGGCCGCCGGGACGCGGGGCACCGCCGCCCGGACGCGGGGCCGGCTTGGCACCCATGCCCGAGGCGTTGGTCTGGAACGGGTTGTTGCCGGGACGCGGACCGGTCGTGCGCGGACCCGGACGGGGGTTGCGGCCCTCGGGACGCGGACCGCGGTCGCCGCGCTGCGGGCGCTCGCCGCGGTCGGGACGCTCAGCGCGCTCGGAACGCTCGGGGCGCTCGCCGCGCGGGGCGCCGCCCTCGGGGCGACCCTGCTGGCCGGGGCGCGGAGCGCCGCCGGGACGCGGGCCGGACTCGCCGCGCGGGGCCTTGGGGCCCGGCTTGGGAGCCGCGGGACGCGCGGTCTCGGCCGCCGGAGCCTGCACCGGCGGGGTGGGCGCGGCCGGAGCCTGCGCCGCGGGCTTGGGAGCCGGACCCGGCTTGGGTCCCGGCTTGGGAGCGGGCCCCGGCTTGGGGGCCGCGGGGGACTCGGCGCGCGGACCGGGCTTGGGAGCCCCGCCCTTCTTGCCGCCGTCGTTCCCGTTGTTGAAAGCTTCCTGCAGGCGTCGCACGACGGGGGCCTCTATCGTCGAGGACGCCGAACGAACGAATTCGCCCATCTCGTTGAGCTTGGCCAGGACGGCCTTGCTCTCTACTCCGAACTCCTTGGCGAGTTCGTACACCCGGACCTTCGCCACTACTCTCCTTCAGCTTCGGTCCGGGACATGGGCTCGTGCCGGACCGTTGTTAGCTCGTACTCATCGCTGCGTACTCATCAGGCGCTCATCGCAATCTCGACCTGCTTCCTCATCGCTACACAACAATGGGCCGTATTCAGCTCGTGCAGCACGCAGCACTGCACACCGACCTCGGTCACTACAACCCGGAGGCCGGTCCGGACATTCCAACCCTATCGGGACGGGCCCGCCGGTGGGTCGTGCGGGGTGACGCCGAACAGCGCCTCCACACGTGAAACGTCCCACCCGCCGTCGCCCGGTCCCCTCCGAAAGGCGCGTGACCACACCCGTTTGCGCTCGGCCGCCTGGAGGCATCGCCGATCGTCGTGCAGGTAGGCACCGCGACCCGGACGTCGACCCCGAACGTCGGGGATGACGGCCTTGCCCTCGGCCACCATCCGAACGAGGTCGGATTGGACTGCCCGCGACCGACACCCCACGCACGTACGCGTGGGACGGTCGGGACCGTCTCCCGCAACCATATCGCGTCGAGGCATGGCCGCGACCCGTTAACCGTCCGTCGCGGCGCCGCGACCATCCGTGTCGACCTCGTCGTCGGCCGCCCCGGGGGCCTCCGCGTCGGAGCGGATGTCGATGCGCCAGCCGGTGAGACGGGCGGCCAGGCGGGCGTTCTGGCCCTCCTTGCCGATCGCCAGCGACTGCTGGTAGTCGGGAACGATCACCCGGGCCACCCGGGCGGCCATGTCGAGGATTTCCACGGAATTGACCCGCGCCGGGGACAGGGCGTTGGCGACGAACACCGCCGGGTCGTCGGAGTGGTCGACGATGTCGATCTTCTCCCCGTGCAGCTCCGCCATGACATTGCGCACGCGGCTGCCCAGCGGGCCGATGCAGGCGCCCTTGGCGTTGACGCCGCCCCGGTTGGAGCGGACCGCCATCTTGGTGCGGTGGCCGGCCTCGCGGGCGATCGCGGCGATCTCCACGGTGCCGTCGGCGATCTCGGGGACCTCCAGCTCGAAGAGCTTGCGCACCAGGTTGGGGTGGGTGCGCGACAGGGTCACCGAGGGGCCGCGGTGGCCCTTGCGGACCTGTACCACGTAGGCGCGCAGGCGCTCGCCGTGGGTGTAGGTCTCGGTGGGCACCTGCTCCTGCGGGGGCAGCACCGCCTCGAGCCGGCCCAGGTCGACCAGGACGTTGCGGGGGTCCTTGCCCTGCTGGATGATGCCGGAGACGATGTCGTGCTCGCGTCCGGCGAACTCGCCCAGGGTCAGCTCGTCCTCGGCGTCGCGCAGGCGCTGGAGGATGACCTGCTTGGCGGTGGAGGTCGCGATGCGGCCGAAGTTGGTGGGGGTGCCGTCGGACTCCCCGACGACCCCGCCCTCCTCGTCCAGCTCGGCCACCCACACGGTGACGTGCCCGGTGGAGCGGTCGAGTTCGACCCTGGCCCTCTTGTCGGGGCCCTCCTCGCGGTGGTACGCGATCAGCAGCGCGTCCTCGATGGCCCGGGCGACCAGTTCGACGGAGATGTCCTTCTCGCGTTCCAGGCTGCGCAGAACGCTCATGTCAATGTCCACGGGGCTCCCCCTCTAGTCCGCCGCGCCGGTGTCGGACGCACGGCGGAATTCCACCTGCACCCTGCCCTTGCCGATCTCGGCGTAGGTGTAGGTGCGGGATCGACCCTCGACGTCGAGTGTGACGCCGTCGTCGTCGGCCTCGGTGACCCGGCCGGTGACCTCGCCGCCGTCGGCGAGGGCCGCCTGCACCAGGCGCCCGCGCGAGCGGCGCCAGTGCCGCGGCCGGGTCAACGGGCGGTCCACCCCGGGAGAGGTGACCTCCAGGACGTAGGGCAGCTCGCCCATGACGTCGGAGGACTCCAGGAGCGCGTCGATCTCCGGGCTGACCTCGCCGACGGTGTCCAGGTCCACCCCGTTGTCGGAGTCCACGACCACGCGCAGGACCCGACGCTTGCCGGCCGGTGTCAGCTCGACGGCCTCCAGGTCCAGCCCGGCCGCGGCCAGGACGGGTTCCAGCAGCTCGGCGATGCGCTCCTGGCGCGCCTGCGCTCCCATGTGGTGTGCCCCTCCAAGGCGAGAATCCCGCCCGTGCGGCCGTGGGCCGGTGTACGGGGCGGTCCAGCTCTGTACGTGAGTCTTCGACTGTCGGGTCCGCGCCCCCGGCGGGGACGCGAACCGGCCGCGCGTCGCGTACGACGGCGGTCGTGGTGCAAGGGTATCCACACCCGGGGCCTTTCCAGGTCGCCGTCCGCGGCGGGGGCGCGTCGGCGGGCGCCCCGGCGGGCCCGCAGGCCCTGCCCGGCAGGGGGTGTGGACGGGAGCGGTTCCGGGCCCGGTCATGGAAAGATGGAGGCCGTCGGCGCCGAGGACGGCGCCGGGCACGGAAGGAGAGCGCGTGGGCGAGGTCAGCGTCAGTCGCCGCACGGTCCTGGGCGCGGTGGCGGCGGGCGTCGCGGTCGCGGGGGTGAGCGGATGCGGCGGGACCGAGTGGTACCCGGCCGACGTGACCCCCGACGAGCACGTGATCCGTTCCCTGCTGTGGGAGAAGGAGCTGCTGGCGGCCCGTTACGCCAGGGCGGTCGAGACCGGGTCCGGCCCGGCCGACCTGCTGGAGCGGCTGCGCGGCCACCACCTGGAGCACATGGACGCGCTGGCGGCCGCACTGCCGGAGGAGTCGGCCGCGGCACGGGAGCAGGACCCGTCGGAGCGCCCGACGGACCCGGCCCCGGACACCGCCCCCGACACCGGGGGGCTGCGGGTCCTGGAGGCCTCGGCCGCGGCGGCGCGCATCGACCAGGCCGCGGCGGTGTCGGATCCCGGCCTGGCCCAGCTGATCAGCGGTATCGGGGCCTGCGAGGCCGTGCACGCCCACCTGCTGGCGCGCGCGTGACCGGGGCACTGACGGTGGACACGGAGCGGTGGAAGGTGGCGGTGCCCGGTGAGTGATGCGGACCTGCCGGCGGTCGACGACGGCCCCCGGGCGCTGGCCGAGGCCCTGGCGGCGGAGCACGCGGCGGTGTACGGGTACGAGTTCGCGGGCGGCGCCGGGGGCGACCTCGACTACCGCTCCCGGGCCGAGGAGGAGGCCCTGGTGCACAAGGCGCTGCGTGACGAACTGCACGCGCTGTCGGTGGCCGCGGGTGTGGACCCCACTCCCGCGCTGGCCTCCTACCCCCTGCCCGCGGAGCGGGACGACGCCTCCCTGGACGCCTTCCTGCTGGGGCTGGAGGAGACGGCGGCCCGCGCCTACGCGTGGCTGTCGGCCGCCCGCGACACCGACCTGCGCACGGCCGGGGCCCGCAACCTCCAGGACGCGGCGGTGCGGGTACTGGAGCGGGGCGGGGACCCCGGCGCCCTCCCCGGGTTCGACGGGGCCTGAGCCCGGCACACGGGCGTTCCGTGAACGGCGCGGTGGCCGCGCCCCCGGGAGACCGGGGAGGCGGCCACCGTCGGAACCGGCGGACGGGTGCCCTGTGGTCAGGCTCGGCAGGCGGCCTCGGCGCGCTCGACGATCGCGTCCAGGGCGACCTCCTCGCGCTCCCCGGTGGCGCGGTCGCGCAGCTCCACCACGCCGTCGGCCAGTCCGCGGCCGACGATGACGGCGGTGGGAACGCCCAGCAGTTCGGCGTCGGTGAACTTCACGCCCGGCGAGACGCCCTTGCGGTCGTCCACCAGGACGCGCAGCCCGCGGGCCTGGAGCTCGCCGGCGATGCGCAGCGCCTCCTCGATCTGGTCGCCCTTGCCGGTGCCGACGACGTGCACGTCGGCCGGGGCGATCTCGCGCGGCCAGACGATGCCCTTGTCGTCGTGGGACTGCTCGACGACCGAGGCCAGCACCCGGGAGACGCCGATGCCGTAGGAGCCCATGGTGATGCGCTTGGGCTTGCCGTCCGGACCCAGTGCGTCGAGCTGGAAGGCGTCGGCGTACTTGCGGCCCAGCTGGAAGATGTGGCCGATCTCGATACCGCGCGCGGTGTACAGGGTGCCCCGCCCGTCCGGGGAGGGGTCGCCGTCGCGGACCTCGGCGACGTCGATGACGCCGTCCGGGACGAAGTCGCGCCCCGCCACCAGGTCGATGACGTGGTGGTCGGGCCGGTCGGCGCCGGTCACCCAGGCGGTGCCGGTGACCACGCGGGGGTCGACGAGGTAGCGGACCTTGTTGTCGAGCAGCGCCCGGGGACCGATGTAGCCCTTGGCCAGGAACGGGTTCGCGGCGAAGTCGGCGTCGTCCAGCAGAGCCACCTCGGCAGGCTCCAGCGCGGCCTCCAGGCGCTTGAAGTCCACCTCGCGGTCGCCGGGCAGGCCGACGGCCAGCAGCTCCCACTCCCGGGCGCCCGGGGCCCGGGTCTTGACCAGGACGTTCTTGAGGGTGTCCGCCTCGCTGAAGTCGCGGCCCAGCTCCAGGTCGTTGAGGAAGTCGACGAGGGTCCGGATGGTGGCGGTGTCCGGTGTGTGGTGGACCCTCGCCTCCGGCAGCCCCTCGATCGGCAGCGCGGGCGGGGCGGGGGTGGTGACCGCCTCGACGTTGGCCGCGTAGTCCGACTCCGTGCTGCGCACGAAGGTGTCCTCACCGGTGGGCGCGACCGCGAGGAACTCCTCGGAGGCCGAGCCGCCCATGGCGCCGGAGGTGGCCTTGACGATCACGTACTCCAGGCCCAGCCGGTCGAAGATCCGGATGTAGGCGGCGCGGTGCTTGTCGTAGGACTCCTGGAGCCCGGCGTCGTCGATGTCGAAGGAGTAGGAGTCCTTCATGTGGAACTCGCGGCCGCGCAGCACGCCCGCCCTGGGACGGGCCTCGTCGCGGAACTTCTCCTGGATCTGGTAGAGGATGACCGGGAAGTCCTTGTAGGAGGAGTACTCGCCCTTCACCAGGAGGGTGAAGACCTCCTCGTGGGTGGGGCCGAGCAGGTAGTCGGCGCCCTTGCGGTCCCGGAGGCGGAACAGGGTGTCGCCGTACTCCTCCCAGCGTCCGGTGGCCTCGTAGTACTCCTTGGGCAGCAGCGCGGGCAGCAGCAGCTCCTGGCCGCCGATCGCGTTCATCTCCTCGCGGACCACGCGGGCCACGTTCTCCAGGACGATCTTGCCCAGGGGCAGCCAGGAGTAGACGCCCGGGGCGGCGCGGCGCACGTAGCCGCCGCGGACGAGCAGCTTGTGGCTCGGCACCTCGGCGTCCGCCGGGTCCTCACGCAGGGTGCGCAGGAACAGGGTCGACATCCGCAGTAGCACGGCCACTCCTCGGTGAACGCGCCCCGGCGGGGGCGCGGGTGTGTAGGAAGAACAGGGGAACCCCAGGCTAGCGCCCTCCGGGGGGCGGTGCGCGCGCTCGATCCCCGCCCGTGGACGGCTACGCTGGGGGCCGCATCGGACGGACGGGACGGGGACATGGGCGGACGCGGCGCACGGGACGACGACGAGGCCATCGGGGCTCCGGGGATGGAGCTGCTGGCCGACGCCGACCGGGCCGACTCCTGGTTCCTGGTGGTGGGGGGCACGCCCCAGTCCCACGTGGACCTGTCCGATCCCACCCACCTGGACTTCTCGTACGTGCGGCGGATCGCGCACGCCGCCGACCTGGTCGCCCCCGGCCGGGAGCCGATCGACGCCCTGCACCTGGGCGCGGGGGCGCTGACCCTGGCCCGCTACATCGCGCACACCCGGCCGGGTTCGCGGCAGCGGGCGGTGGACGTGGACGCCCCGCTGGTGGAGCTGGTGCGGCGGCGGCTGCCCTGGGACCGGCGCGCGCAGCTGAGGGTGGGGATCGGCGACGCCCGGGAGTGGATCGCTGCCCGGCACGACGCCAGCGCCGACCTCATCGTGTCCGACGTGTTCGCGGGCGCCCGCACCCCGGCCCGGCTGACCTCGGTGGAGTTCTACACCGAGGCGGCCCGGGTGCTGCGCCCCGGCGGGCTGCTGGCGGTGAACGTGGGCGACGGCGGCGCGCTGGCGCACACCCGCGCCCAGGTGGCGACCGTCCGCGAGGTGCTGCCGCAGGTGGCGCTGTCGGCGGAGCCGGGCGTGCTGAGGGGCCGCCGGTTCGGCAACCTCGTGCTCACCGCCTCCCACGGGCCGCTGCCGGTGGACGGGCTGTACCGGCGCGCGCACCGCGACCCGGAGATGGCCCGCCTGCTGTCCGGGGAGGAGCTGGACAGGTTCGCCTCCGGTCGCGCCCCGGTGCGCGACTCCGACGCCGTCGACTCCCCCGCCCCTCCCGACGGCGTCTTCTGACCGTGCGGTGGGACATACTCCGTGAGGAGTAGGCCGGACCGGGGATCGCCTCCCGAGGGGGGACGGAAACCCCGGCGTGCAGGCCGTACCTTCGGGGGTGTGACGGCACCACTCCCGCGCCCGGCGCGGACCGACGTATGGATCGCCCTGGGCCTGTTCCTCCTGGCGGCGGGCAGCACCTTCGCCGTCCGGGCGGTGGACCCCGGGTCGGGAGCCGCCGAGCCGTGGCCGTGGGGGTACGCGCTGGTCGCCGTGGCCTCCCTGTCCCTGCTGTGGCGCACCGCCCTCCCCCGCACCGTCGGGCTGGTGTCGGTGGCGGCGGCGACCGCGTACTACCCCCTGGGGTTCCCCGACGGGCTGGTCATGGTCTGTACCGCCGTGGTGCTCTACAGCCTGGTCCGGTGGGGGTACCGGGCGTTCGGGTGGACGCTGGGGATCACGCAGTTCCTCGCGGTGAACGGTTACGAGCTGCTGGTCACGGGGGCGTTCCGCCCCGAGGCGCTCGGGATCATCGGCTGGGTGCTGGTCCTGCTGTGCACGGGCGAGGTGGTGCGCTGGCGGCAGGAGTACCTGCGGGCGGACCGGCGGCGCGAGGAGGAGGCGCGGCGCACCCGTGAGGAGGAGCTGCTGCGGCGGGCCTCCGAGGAGCGGCTGCGGCTGGCCCGCGACGTCCACGACACGGTCGCGCACAACATCTCGCTCATCAACGTGCAGGCCGGGACCGCCCTGTACCTGATGGAGAACGAGCCGGAGCGGGCCTCGGAGGCGCTGGCCACCATCAAGCGGACCAGCAAGGACACGCTGGTGGAGCTGCGCGCCATCCTGGGGGTGCTGCGGATGGTGGACGAGGGCGCGCCGCGCTCCCCGGTGGCGGGCGCCGACCGGATCGACGAGGTCGCCGAGGCGGCCCGCAGGGCCGGGGTCGCGGTGGAGGTGAAGGTCGTCGGCGCTCCGGTGAAACTGCCCGTGGGCACCGACTCGGCGGTCTACCGCATCGTGCAGGAGGCGCTGACCAACGTGGTGCGCCACGCCGGGGCCGGGAGCGCGACGGTGGTGGTGGACTACCGGCCCACGGAGGTGGTCGTGGAGGTGGGCGACGACGGGCGGGGCACGCTGGGTGCGCCGGCCGCGGGCAACGGCATCACCGGGATGCGCGAGCGTGCCGGCCTGGTGGGCGGCACGGTGGACGCGGGCCCCCTGGAGGGGGGAGGATTCCGGGTGCGGGCCCGGCTGCCGATCGAGGGTTCCGACGAACGAACGGGGTGAAGGTTGATCCGCGTACTGCTGGCCGACGACCAGGCGCTGGTGCGGGCCGGTTTCCGCGCCCTCCTGGACAGCGCGGACGACATCCAGGTGGTGGCCGAGGCCGCGGACGGCGAGGAGGCGGTGCGGCTGGCCCGCGCCGAGCGCCCCGACGTGGTCCTCATGGACATCCGCATGCCGGGGGTGGACGGCCTGGAGGCCGCCGCGCGCATCATCGCCGAGCCCGCCCTGGGCCGGACCAGGATCATCATCCTGACCACGTTCGACCTGGACGAGTACATCTTCGAGGCGCTGCGCTCGGGGGTGAGCGGGTTCCTGGTCAAGGACACCGAGCCGCGCGACCTGCTCCAGGCGGTGCGGGTGGTGCACGGAGGCGAGGCGCTGCTGTCGCCCGGGATCACCCGGCGGCTGATCGCCGACTACACGAGCCGCCCGCGCACGGCCCCCGCGCCGTCTCCGCGGCTGAACGGCCTCACCGACCGGGAGCGGGAGGTGGTGGCCCTGGTGGGCCGGGGGCTCTCCAACGAGGAGATCGCCAAGGAGCTGGTGCTCAGCCCCGCCACCGCCAAGACCCACGTGAGCCGGGCCATGGTGAAGCTCGGGGTGCGGGACCGGGCGCAGCTGGTGGTGCTGGCCTACGAGACGGCGCTGGTGTCCCCCGGCTGGAGCGGGGGCCGGGCGACCCCCTAGGGGTTCCCCGTAGCCCCCCGGGAGTAGGGCCCGGGGGCCGGCTACCCCCGGAGGAGGCGGGGAAAGCCTTCCGCCGGACGATGTCCCGTGGCGGACCCCCGTCGGATGCTTCTCGTGATTCCCTACGACGATCACGAGGCCCTGCGATGTTCGACGATCCCCTCCTCCTGGCGCGGCTCCAGTTCGCGTTCACGGCGGCGACGCACTTCATGTTCGTGGCCCTGACCCTGGGACTGGCGCCCTACATCCTCGTCGCCCAGCTGCGGGCGACCCTGTCCGGCGACCGGGAGCGGATGTCCGCGGTCCGCTTCTGGGGCGGGATCTACCTGGTCAACTACGGCATGGGCGTGCTCTCGGGGCTGGTCATGGAACTCCAGTTGGCGCTCAACTGGAGCGGCCTGCAGGAGATGTACGGCTACTCCTTCGGGGCGCCGCTGGCCCTGGAGACGATGACGGCGTTCTTCATCGAGTCCACGTTCCTGGGGCTGTGGATCTTCGGGTGGGACCGGATGGGCCGCTGGGCGCACCTGGCGTGCTTCGCCGTGGTGACCGCGACGGCGTACCTGTCGGCCTGGTGGGTGCTGGTCTCCAACGGGTTCCTGCGCAACCCGGTGGGCTTCGAGATGGTGGACGGGGTCGCCCACCTGACCGACCCGGTGGCGCTGATGACGAACCCGGCGGCGACGATGGCGTTCGGGCACATCGTGACCGGTTCCCTGCTGGTGGGTGCCGCGGTGGTCATCGCGACGAGCGCCTACCACCTGCGGCGGGGGAACGACCCGCAGCGGATGTTCTCGCGCGGTATCGGCTACGGGGTGCTGGTGATGTGCCTGCTGCCGATCCCGGTGGCGGCCTTCGGCGGGGTGCAGTTCGGCCTGCTCGGCCAGGACCCGCCCACCAGCGGCCGGACCTACACCTCCGCGGAGATCGAGGCGATCGAGGCGGCCGGGAGCGGGGTCCACCCGGCCGTCGGCACCACCGCCGAGGTCTTCATGGTGGGCCTGTGGTCCCTGATGTTCCTCCTGGGGCCGGTCCTGCTGCTGGGCTGGGTGATCGCCCGGCTCTCCAGGAACGCACGGCGGATGCGGTGGGCGCTGTACCCGCTGGCCGCGCTCCCCTTCCTGCCCTACCTGGCGAGTGTCGGCGGGTGGGTCTTCCGGGAGACGAACCGCCAGCCGTGGACGGTCGTGCACCACCTGACCACGGCGGACGCGGTGACGCCGATGTCCCCGGCGGCCGCGGCGGTGTCCTTCGGGCTGTTCACGGTCGCGTTCGCGGCACTGGCCGCCACGACCTGGTGGCTGCTGGTCGGGTTCGCCCGGCGCGGCCCCGAGGGCGGACCGCTGGCCGAGCGCCGCGACGACCGTCCCGCGGCCGCCTCCGCCTCCCCCGTCCCCACCTTCTGAACCGGAGCCGTGCCATGTCGGACGTCCTGTCCTCCCTGTCCTCTCTTCTGCTCGCCCTGTTCGTCGTGGGCTACCTGGTGCTGGCCGGGGCCGACGTGGGCCTGGGCATGCTGATGCCGCGGGTGGCGCGCGGCCCGGCGCAGCGGCGCCGGGTGGTGGCCGCGATCGCGCCCTACTTCCTGGCCACCGAGGTGTGGCTGGTGGCCCTGGTCGGGGTGCTGGCCGGGCTGTTCCCCGCGGTGGAGCACCACGTGGTGGCGCGGCTGTGGCCGGTGCTGGTGGCGCTGGCGGCCGGGCTGCTGGTGCGCGACGCGGGCCTGTGGCTGCGCTCTCGGGTGCCGGGGGCCGGGTGGGCGGCGCTGTGGGACGGCGCCGTCGTCGCGGGCAGCTGGGCGCTGGCCCTGTCCTGGGGCTGGGTGCTCGCGTCGCTGATCGCCGGTGAGCCGGGCGTCTCCCTGTTCACGGTGCCGTGTGCGCTGACCGTGACGCTGCTGTTCGCGCTGCGGGGGGCGGCCTTCGGGGCCGAGCGGCTGGTCGGCGAGGTCGACGCCGAGAGCGCGGACGTGGCCGCCCGCGACACCCGCCGGATCGCGGTGGCGGCCCTGGCCGGCGTCGTGGTGACGGCGGCGGCCGCCGTCCCGGCGACCGGGCCGGGCGCGGCGGCGCTGCTCCCGACCGCGGCGCTGGCGGCCGCCCTGGCGGCGACGGCGGGCCTGTCCGGTCCGATGCTGTCGCGGCACACGTCGGCGGTGGCGATCGCCGTGCCGGGCGTGCTGGTGGCGGTGGCGGGGGACCTGCCCCTGGCCTCCGTCCCGGACACGACCGCGGTGCTGGTCTGGTCGGTGCTGGCTCCGGCGGTTCCGGTCATGCTCATCGGCCAGGTTTGGCTCTACCGAATGACACGCAGGCCGAGCCGGGCTCCGGGGTTCTTCGCCTGAGTCCGCTTCCTCCCGGGCCGGTGGGGCGGCCCCCGGGGCGCGGGCGTGTCGGCCAGGATTCGTCAAGGATCCCGTCTCGGATTGGGAAAGCCCGGCCCCGGGCAGGTCATCTTTCGGGAACCGCGCCGCCCGGGCGCGGTGGACCGGACTTCGGACCGATCCGAGGAGGGAACATGACCCACCCCTTGACCACTCCCCCGAGCGCCTGCAACTGCGGTTCGGGCTGCGGCTGCGGCTGCCAGAACGGCGGCTCGTGCTCCTGCGGGGGCAACTGCCACTAGCCCGAACCCGATCCGCCCCTTCCCTGCGGGCCGCCTCTCCCCTTGGGGGCGGCCCGCTTTCCGCGCCGCCCCCGTGTCGCGACATTCCGCGATGATAGGTATACGCTGGGTCACCAGATGTAGCTGCGCATCCACCCGTTGGGGGGAGATCGGCGATGCCGTTCACCAGGCCGACGAAAGGGAGTGCCACCGAGCACGCGAGACTGCTCCGGTGCGTCGAGGGCATCCAGGAGCGCTCGGCCCGGGCGGTCCCCTGGGAACCCGACACGGTCGGGATACCGCGGGGCGGCTCGGAGAGCCCGCTGTCCCGGATCAACGACGTGGCCTTCTACGCGAACGCGCGCAACGAGGTGGCGGCACTGGCGGCGGTGTGCGCGGAGCTGTTGCGGCTGCACCGCCCCGGCGAGGGCGAGGGGGCACTGTGCGCGGGGTGCGGGCGGACCTGGCCCTGTCCGACCTTCGAGGAGATCTCCCGGCTTCCGGCCTGAGGAAGCGGCCGCCGCCCGCCGGTGCCGGGGCGCGATCCGGCTGCCTGCGGGCGGCGGTCCTCACCGGCCGTCCTCGGCATCCGGTGACCGAACCACCGGATGCCCTCACCGGGCCGGGCATGGCCTGAGCGTAATACTGAAACTTGTTCTAATGCAAGCCCTCGGATCCGAGCTTCTCCCAGCAGACCCAAGGTTTCTCCGAAGAGCCTGGGACTGGAACCGGTTATGAGCGCTGAACCCGGAGCGGACCCGGGTGTCCCCGGAGGCGGAGCGGATGCGCAGAGAGGGCTCCCCACCGACGGGGGGAGGAGGCCAGGCCCAGGGGCGGGGGACAGCCCCTGGGACCGGCCACGGGGCGGCGGGCGCGGCGTCCCGGAGCCGGGGCGCGCCCTGCACCGACGACGTTAACGACGCGGCGGTAACACGGACACCCCCCATCGGATAACCGGAGCGTCTCGATTCGCCGGGGGCGGCCGAAAGGACCTCCCGTGACCTGCGACGACATCGGGGCACAACGTCACCGGGCGCTCACCGGGAGAAAAGGCCCCCGCGCGAAAAACCGGGAACCGTCACCCGGTGCGACCTTTCGGCGAAAGGTTGCAGCGGGTTGCGATTCCCGGCGCAAGCAAACATGGGGGATCCCGCCGGACTCCGCGGGCGGGGGACTTCTCAACTAATGCGCGTGGCCAGCAGATAAGCGGAGGGCGCCTCGGCGTCGACGATATCGGTGACCTTCCACACCTGGCCGCCGACGCTGAACACGTCGCCCACCCGGACGTCGATCATCGGTGTGGGCCGCCACTCCTTGGGACCGCCGATCTTGGCGACCGCCCGGCCCTCCTCGTCGATCCAGAACTGGCCGCCGCCCACCGGACCGCCGAGGAAGCGGTCGTTGCGTCCGTAACTGATCTTTTCCTGCGCGCCGATTTCGTGGACCACAGCAGTTTCTGTCCCAACCGTCTCGGATTTCCTGGAAAACGCAGCCATGTTAACCCGCTCAGGTCAATTGCGCATGGCGATTCCACCGTCGCAGAGGCTTTTCAGAAGAGTAGCCGACAAAAGTAAGTGCGGGCCGGGACCAAAGTCCCGACCCGCACGGGGGAAAACAAGGGGGGCGAACCCCGGGGAACTACCTGTTGCCCATGAGCCCCTTGATGCGTCCCGCGACGGCCTCCAGGGCCGAGCTGAACGGGTGGTCGTGGACCATGTACGTCCAGGTCATCGACGGGCGCTTGACCCCCACCTCGGAGACGTCCAGCGCGCCGTCCTCCACCTCGAGCTCCTCGAAGCTCTCCGCGGCCCGCGACCGGGCCTCGTCCAGGAAGCCCTTGAACACCGGCACGGCGTCGCGGTTGAACTCGTCCAGCGGGTCCCGGCGGCCCAGGAAGCGCAGGTGGATGCCCTCGCGCAGCTCGGACAGGAACGCGTTGTGGTCGGTCCAGCCGCGGTCCAGGTGGTAAAGGGTGATGAGCCGGGCCGCGTCGGCGACCGCCTCCTCGCCCACCTCCTCGACCAGCTCCTTGTGCTTCTCGGGCCGGTCCTTCCTGATGTGCCGGTCGCCCTCGTCGCCGCTGAGGACCAGTTCCCGGTGCTCCAGGACCACGTCCCGCTGCACGTCGATGAGCTGGTTGTAGCGCCAGGTGTTGCGGTGCACCTCCAGCAGCTGCCCCTCGGCGACCCGCTGGGCGTGGTCGACCATGGCCAGCCAGGCCGGGTCGGTGATCTCGCCGCGGTCGTCGGTGGTGTAGCCGGAGGTCTCGGTGGCGTTGTTGGCCACCAGGTCGTCGTCCATGCTGACGAAGAACACCGAGTCGCCCGGGTCGCCCTGGCGCCCGGCGCGGCCGCGCAGCTGGCCGTCCAGGCGGCTGCTGGGGTAGCGGCCGTAACCCATGACGTACAGGCCCCCGGCCTCGACCACCCGGTCGCGGTCGGCCATGTCACTGCCGCCCAGGCGGATGTCGGTGCCGCGCCCGGCCATCTGGGTGGAGACCGTGATGGCGGCGTGGGTACCCGCCTCCGCGATGATGGCGGCCTCGTCGGCGTCGTTCTTGGCGTTGAGGACCACGCACTCCAGGCCGGCCTTGCGCAGCCGCTCGGCCAGCCGCTCGGACTCGGCGACGTCCTGGGTGCCGATGAGGATGGGCCGTCCGGTGGCGTGCACCGTCTCGACCTCCTCCAGGAGGGCGTCCTCCTTCTCCTCCCGGGTGGCGAAGAGGTGGGTGCCGTGGTCCTCGCGGATGTTGGGCTTGTTGGAGGGGATGACCGCGACCTCGAGCTCGTAGAACTCGCGCAGCTGCTCGGCCACGGACATGGCGGTACCGGTCATCCCGGCCCGGGTCGGGTAGCGCAGGATCAGCGACTGGACGGTGATGGAGTCCAGCACCTCGCCGGTCTCGCTGAGCGCGACCTTCTCCTTGGCCTCGACCGCCGCCTGGAGGCCGTCGGGCCAGCGCTGGAGCAGGGCGATGCGGCCGCGGGACTCGTTGATGAGCCGGACCTCGCCGTCGCGCACCACGTAGTGGACGTCGCGCTGGAGCAGCACCTGGGCGTGCAGCGCCAGGTTGACCTGCGGCAGCAGGGAGGTCTCCTCCTCCGAGTACAGGTCCACGCCGCCCAGCGCCTTCTCCACGGCGTCGATCCCGGCGTCGGTGAGCTGGACGTTGCGGCCCTCGCCGTCGATCTCGTAGTGCATGCGCGGCTTGAGGGCGCGAACGACGTCGGCCAGCTCCACGTCCGCGTCGACCCGCTCGGCCGCGCCGGCCAGGACCAGCGGCACCCGGGCCTCGTCCACGAGCACGGAGTCGGCCTCGTCGATGATGGCCACGTGCGGCTCGGGGACCACCCGGTCGGCGATGTCGGTGACCATGCGGTCGCGCAGCACGTCGAAGCCCAGTTCGCTGACCGGGGCGTAGGTCACGTCGCAGGAGTACGCCTCGCGCCGCTGCTCCGGCGTGGACTCCTCGGTGATCCACCCGACGGTGACGCCGAGCATGTCGTAGAGCGGCTTCATCCACTCCGCGTCGCGGCGGGCCAGGTAGTCGTTGACGCTCATGACGTGGACGCGCCGGCCGCGCAGGGCGAAGCCCGCGGCGGCCAGTGCACCGGTCAGGGTCTTGCCCTCACCGGTGGCCATCTCGGCCACGTGCCCGTCGAGGAGCGCCATGACGCCCAGCAGCTGCACGTCGAAGGGGCGCTCGTCGAGAGCGCGCCGGGCCGCCTCGCGGCCCACCGCGCACAGCGACACGAGGTCGTCGCGCCCGTAGGGGAGGTCTCCGGTGCCGAGTTCGATGGCCTTGTCCGTCAGCTCGGTGTCACCGAGCTCGCGCAGGCCATCCTCCTCGGCCTCGATAGCCGACAGGAGCTTGGTATAAGGCCGCAGATCCACCGCGCCGGGCTTCCCCAGCAGACGGCGCACGCTTTCCGCCATTCGTCCGAACACCACCACAGGGTAACGCCGGACACACACCCCACAAGCCCCCCTGACGGACACGCTCCGGTCACCGGTCGCGCGGGGGGCGGCCGACCGGTGCCCCGGGTCAGTAGACGAGCTGGCGGTCGCCGCGCTGGCGCGCCTCCACCGCCATGGCGTGCTTGACGAGGGTGACCAGCACCCGGACGACGGATCTGCGGTCGCGGGCGTCGCAGCGCACGACCGGGACGTCGGGGGTGAGGTCGAGGGCGTCGCGCAGGTCGTCGGCGCTGTACATGGAAGCGTCGGGGTCGAACTCGTTGACGGCCACGACGAACGGCAGCCGGTACTGGCGCTCGAAGTAGTCCAGGGCCTGGAAGGTGTCCTCCAGGCGGCGGGTGTCGGCCAGGATCACCGCCCCCAGCGCCCCGCGCACCAGGTCGTCCCACATGAACCAGAAGCGCTGCTGGCCGGGGGTGCCGAACAGGAACAGGGTCAGGTCGGTGTCCAGCGAGATGCGGCCGAAGTCCATGGCCACCGTCGTGCTGGTCTTGTCCGGGGTGTGCGAGAGGTCGTCGACCCCGGCGCTGGCGGCGGTCACCGCGGCCTCGGTCCGCACCGGGGGGATCTCCGAGACGGCGCCGACGAACGTGGTCTTACCCACGCCGAATCCCCCGGCGATGATGATCTTCGTGGACAGTGCACCGGGTGCTTGAACGTCGTTCGTGGTGTTGGCTGGATCTATCACAGTCACAGTCCTAGCGAGAGTGCCGGGTCCGCACGGACGAGTACGACTCGCGCGGCCCGGTCTTCCGAGGGGCACGGCGGTCCCGGGTCCGAACCCCCACAGGGTCGCCGCCCCTGGAACCTAACACCGGACGGCCGTTTTGGACGGCGTTTTGGCGCAGTGGCCGCACGGGTCCGCTTTCTCACACTCTCCGGGGGCGGGCCCCGGGCAGCACGAAGGGCCACAGTGCCCCCTGAGGCGCCGGTGGCGATCCGTCCCCCGCCGGGAACCGAGAGTGATCAGGTAAGCACAGAACTCTACCCCGGGAGAAGGACTTTACGACATTGTGAGCGGCCGTTTTCGGCCGCTTCCGGCCGCGCCGATCCCTGTCCGCCACCGTCCCCGGCGTCTACGGTGGAGAGCAGGGCACCCGCACGATGCACGCGGTCGCGGAACCGACTCCTGGCACGAGCACCCGACCGCACCGCGGGAGCCGTCGGCGGCGTTCCCGGACGCGCGACCGGCGAACCGACGTCCCGCTCTTCGACGTCGGGGCCGCAGCGCCCGACCTCCGCCGGAGCCCCCACCGGCCCACAACCGTCCACGTGGGCCGGTGGCGGCCGTGCCACCGGTGCTCCTGGCCGTAGGATGGGCAGGCCCGCGCAGTGCGGGCCACCCCCGAAAGCGGCCCGTGCCCGTCGCGGAGCCGCGCATCCGCACGACTTCCAGGGAGCCGAGAACTCCGCATGTCCGATCAGCGCGTCGTCCGCCCAGCCCCGATCAGCGGTTTCCCCGAGTGGACCCCCCAGGTCCGGTCCGTGGAGCAGCGCTGGCTGGACCATATCCGCGCCGGATTCGAGTCCTTCGGCTTCGCGTCCGTGGAGACCCCGTCCGTGGAGAACCTGGACGTGCTGACGGCCAAGGGCGAGACCTCCCAGGAGGTCTACACCCTGCACCGCCTCCAGGCCGACCCCAAGGACGACTCCGACGCCAGGCTGGGGCTGCACTTCGACCTGACGGTGCCGTTCGCCCGGTACGTCGCCCAGCACTTCAACGAGCTGACGTTCCCGTTCAAGCGCTACCAGATGCAGCGCGTGTGGCGGGGCGAGCGGCCGCAGGAGGGGCGCTTCCGCGAGTTCACCCAGTGCGACATCGACGTCATCAACGTCGACTCCGTGCCGCTGCACTTCGACGCCGAACTGCCGCGCATCGTGCACCGGGTGCTCAGCGGGCTGGACATCCCGGCCTGGACGCTCAACGTCAACAACCGCAAGGTCCTCCAGGGCTTCTACGAGGGCCTGGGCGTCAAGGACCCGATCATGGTCATCCGGGCCGTGGACAAGCTCCACAAGATCGGCGACGGGGGCGTCCGGGAGATCCTCACCGGGGGCGGGCTGACCTCCGAGCAGGCCGACGCCTGCCTGGCGCTGGCGCGCGTGCGCGGCACCGGGGCCGAGGTGCCCGCACGGGTGCGGGCGCTGGGCGTGTCCTCCCCGCTGCTGGAGGAGGGCCTGGAGGAGCTGTCGTTCGTGCTGGACGACCTGGCCGACCTGCCCGAGGGCGCGGTGGTCGCCGACCTGTCGATCGCCCGCGGGCTGGACTACTACACCGGCACGGTCTACGAGGCGTCCTTCGACGACGACCCCGGCTACGGCAGCATCTGCGCGGGCGGCCGCTACGAGGACCTGGCCGGGCAGTTCATCCGCCGTCGGCTGCCGGGCGTGGGCATCTCCATCGGCCTGACCAGGATCTTCGCCAAGCTCGTCGCCGAGGGGCGGATCGGGGGCGGCCGGATCTGCCCGACCGACGTGATGGTCGTGGTGCCCGACGCCGAGCGGCGCCGCGACGCCCTGGCGGTGGGCGAGCTGCTGCGCTCGCGCGGGTTCAACACCGAGGTGTTCCACTCCACCGCCAAGGTCGGCAAGCAGATCCAGTACGCCTCCAAGAAGGGCATCCCCTTCGTGTGGTTCCCGCCCTTCGGCGAGGACGGCGGCCACGAGGTGAAGGACATGGGCAGCGGCGAGCAGAGCGCGGCCGACCCGGCGTCCTGGTCTCCCGGCGACCGCACAGCGTAGCCGCTCCGCGACGCGGATGCGACCGGCATGGGCGGTTTCCGACCGCTCGTGCCGGAACCGGCCATTCCCGGGACAGGCCGCGGGGAGAGGTGCGACACTGGTCGCGGCTGTTCTCCGCGGCCCCGGGTCCGGACGGACCCGTGGCGCGGGCCGTCCGGTGTCCTAGTAATCGAGGCCATGTCTCCTCCTCGCCACAACCTGCCCCTGTCCGCCGGCGAGTTCATCCGCTTCGTCGGCCGTGAACGCGACATCGTCGACCTGGGCCGCCTGCTGGGCACCGCCCGGATGGTCACGCTGACCGGAACCGGCGGGATCGGCAAGACCAGGCTGGCCCTGCACCTGGCCGAGCGCGTGATGCGCCGGTTCCCCGACGGGGTGCGCTTCGTGGACCTGAGCGAGGCCACCACCGAGGACCAGGTGCTGCGTGCGGTGGCCGGCGTCCTCCAGGCGGTGGAGGACGACAGCCGCACCATGACGGAGGCCGTCATCACCGCGCTGCGCACCCAGAGCCTCCTGCTGTTCCTGGACACCTGCGAGCACGCGGTGGAGCCGGTCGGGCGGCTGTGCCGGGCGGTGCTGCGCGACTGCCCCCGGGTGCGCGTCCTGGCGACCAGCCGCCAGCCGCTGCACATACCGGAGGAGAGCATCTGGCGGGTGCCGCCGCTGTCGCTGCCGGCCCGGCCCACCCCCACCGACCCCTACTCCGCCGACCCGGCGCCGCTGCCCCGGCGCGACGCCCAGCGCTACGAGTCGGTGCGCCTGTTCGTGACCCGGGCGCACGCGGCCCGCTCCGGGTTCGAGATGACCCGGGACAACTCCGGCCACATCGCCGAGATCTGCCGCCTGCTCGACGGCATGCCCCTGGCCATCGAGCTGGCCGCGGCCCGGGTGCGGGTGCTGTCGGTGCAGCAGATCCTGCGCCGCCTGGACGACCGGTTCCAGCTGCTCACCAGTGACGGATCGGGCGACCTGCCGCCGCGCCAGCGCACGCTGCGGGCGGTCCTGGAGTGGAGCCACGACCTGCTGAGCGAGCCCGAGCGGGCGCTGCTGCACCGCCTGTCGGTGTTCGGCACCTGGTACCTGGAGGCCGCCGAGGACGTGTGCGCCGGCGACGGGGTGGACCCGGCCGACATCCTGCCGCTGCACTTCTCCCTGCTGGACAAGTCCCTCATCATGGTGGACGCCGAGATCGAGGGCACCGCCCACTACCGGCTCACCGAGACCGTGCGCGCCTACGCCGCCGAGCACCTGGCCGCGGAAGGCGGCGAGGACGAGCGCTGGTCCCGCTACCTGGACTTCTGCGTCACCCGCCTGGAGGCGGCCGCAGAGAGCGCCCGCTCCCCGCTGGGCTGGTCGGAGCGGCTGGCCCACTTCCGCCTGCTCGACCACCACCGGGAGAACCACGCCCGGGTGGTGCGGTGGGCGCTGTCGCGGGGCCGGGTGGACGAGGCGCTGCGGGTGTGCGTGGCGCTGCGCCCGTACTGGCTGGTGCGCGACCTGGCCGCGGAGGGCGGCCGGATCCTGGAGACGGTGCTGGCCGCCGACCCCGACGGCCAGTCGCCGCAGCTGCGGGCCCGCGCGCTGGCGCTCCAGGCCGAGCTGCGCCTGGACCTGGACGTGGCACCGCGGGTGTCCACACTGGCCATGTGCGCCCTGGAGGCCGCGCGGGCCTGCCGGGAGGCGGGGGCCGCGGCCTCCGCGCTGGCCACCATGGCGGCGCTGGCACTGCGCACCAACGCCCTGGACGAGGGGCGCGGGCACGCCGAGCGCGCCCTGGCCTGGGCCGAGCAGGACGGCGACCCGCTCACCGAGACCACCGCCCTGGGGGTGCTGGCCCAGCTGGCCCGGCGGCGCGGGGAGCCGGAGCGGGCGGTGGAGCTGCTGCGGCACTGCATCGAGCTGGGCGAGAAGCTGAACGACCGGTGGAGCGTGGCGCGCTGCCTGCACGTGCTGGGGTCGATCGACGCCGAGCGGGGCGAGTTCGAGCGGGCCCGCGAGCTGTTCGCCGAGTCGCTGGCGGTCTTCGAGGAGCTGGGCGCGGCCCCGGCCACCGCGCACTGCTCGCGCGAGCTGGGCCGGCTCTACCTGGCCCAGGGCCACATCCTCCGGGCGCGCGAGCCGCTGGCCTCCTGCCTGCGGGTGAGCTTCACCTCCGGGCAGCGCATCGCGGTGGCCCGGGCGCTGGAGGCGCTGGGCGAGCTGGCGCTGGCCGAGGAGGAGTCCGAGCGGGCCGCCGCGCTGGCGGGGGTGGCCGCCGACCTGCGGACGGCACTGGACCGGCCCTCGGCGGAGACGGTGCGGCTGCGGGCGGCCGTGGAGCGGCGGGTGGGCCCGGCCCGGACCGCCGACGCCTGGAACGCCTGGCGGTCGCTGCCGCTGGAGCAGGTGCGCGACCGTGCCCTGGCCTTCCCCCGCGCCTCGGACAGGCCCGCGGAGCCGGTCACCCTCACCCCGCGGGAGCGGGAGATCGCCGAACTGGTCGAGCAGGGGCTGTCCAACCGGGAGATCGCGGAGCGTTTGACGATCAGCCAGGCCACGGCGGCCCGGCATATCGCGAACATCTTCAGAAAACTCTCTATTTCCTCCCGGACCCAGCTGACCGGCTGGGCTTCCGCCCGGGACCGGGCATGAACGGCCCGGCACGCTCCGAGCGCACTTGCACACCGCGCGCGCAGACGCTAAGACAGAGATTCCGACCTCCCCCCTACGACGCCGTCCCCTTGCCAGCAACCCCACCACGGTGAGGACCTCCCCCCGACCGCCCCGACATGTGAAGGCCATGGCACCTCTGACCGCGCCCGCGCGGCACAACCTCCCTCGGCCGGGCACCGGCTTCGTGGGCCGTGAGCGGGATCTGAGCAGCCTGCTGCGGCTGCTCGAGTCGAGTCGCTCGGTGACGCTGTGCGGTACCGAGGGGATCGGCAAGACCCGGCTGGCCCTGCGCGTGGCCGAGCAGTCCACGGCCTCCTTCCCCGACGGGGTGTGGGCGGCGGATCTGGCCGACGCGCACACCGGGCTGGAGGTCCACACCCGGGTGGCGCACGCGGTGGGCGTGGTGGAGGAGCCTGGGCAGCCGCTGGCGACGACCGTGGTCGAAGCGCTGCGCGACCGGAAGCTGCTGCTGGTGCTGGACTCCTGCGACCACGTCGCGGAGGTGGTCACCGAGATCGGCGAGACCCTGCTGGCCGCCTGCCCGGAGGTGTCGATCCTGGTCACCGCGCTGGAGCCGGTGAGGCTGCCGGGCGGAACGGTGTGGCGGATGACCCCCATGGCGCTGCCGGTGGCCTCGCGCAACGGCCCGCCCCCCGACCCCGCGGACTCCGAGGCGGTGCGGCTGTTCCTGGACCGGGCGCGCATCCGCGACCCCCGCTTCGCGCCGTCCCGGCAGGAGCTGGAGACCGCAGCGGTGCTGTGCGACCTGGCCGGCGGGGTGCCGCTGGGCATCGAGGTCCTCGGCGGGAGTGCGCCGGGAACCGGCGTGGGCGCGCTGGCCGAGGGGCTGCGCGCGCACCTGGCCTCACCCGAGTTCCAGCCGGGCCCGGGGCAGGCGGTGTCGCGCAGCGAGGCGCTGCCGATCGTCCTCGACTTCGTGTACCGGGCCCTGCCCGAGCCGGAGCGGATCCTGCTGCGGCGGCTGTCGGTGTTCCGCGGCTGGGACCTGGAGTCGGCCGAGCAGGTGTGCGCCGACGGGGAGTTGGCCCGGGAACGGGTGCTGGACCTGCTGGCGTCGCTGCTGGACCGGTCGCTCATCACCGTCACCGGCGAGTTCGAGGGGCGGCTTCGGTACCGGCTGCCCGAGGCGGTGCGCGTGTTCGCCGCCGCGCGGCTGGCCGAGGCGGGCGAGGACGGGGTGTTCCGGGAGCGGTTGCTGGAGCGGATGACCCGGCTGGCCGAGGACCTCGGGCTCCGGCTGGAGTCGAGCCGGGCCATGCCGTGGAGCGAGCGCGACGCCGGACGGCGCCGGGTGCTCGCCGAGTACGCCACGCTGCGCTCGCTGCTGCGCTGGGCGCACCGGGAGGGGCGGGCCGAGCCGGGGCTGCGGCTGGCGTCGAGCCTGGTGGCGCACTGGGTGAGCCACCAGGACGTCTCCGAGGGCGCCCACCTGATGGACCTGCTGCTGGGCTTGGAGGACGCGGAGAAGGCCCCCTCACGGGCGCGCGCCCTGGTGGGCCGCGCCCAGCTGGCGCGGGTGCGCCGCGACCACGCCCTGGCGCTGTCGCTGGGCGAGGAGGGGCTGCGGCTGTGCCGGGAGTCCGGCGACGAGATGTTCGTGCGCACCGCCCTGAACCTGCTGGCGCTGGTGGAGGTGCGCGAGCGGGTGCCCGACCGGGCGGCGGTGCGGGTGGAGGAGGCCCTGCGGCTGTGCCGCGAGTCCGGCGACCTGTGGGGCGAGGCGATCGCCCTGGGCACCCGGGGTGCGCTGGCCGCCCAGCAGGGCGACCACCAGACCGCCGACCAGCACTACAACGCGGCGCTGACCCTGCTGCGCGGGATCGACCACCGGTGGGGGGTGGGGGTCACCCTCATCGGCCAGGCCCGCGCGGCCGAGTCGGGCGGGGACCTGGTGACGGCCGACCGGTGCTACCGGGAGGCGTTGGACACCCAGCGGCTGATCGGTGCCCCGGCGGAGGAGGCCCGCTGCCTGGCCGGGATCGGCCGGGTGGCGTACGCCCAGGGCCGGGTGGAGCAGGCCTGCGACTACCTCGGCGAGGGCCTGCTGCTGAGCCACGCCACCGGGCAGCGGGGCGAGGTGGGGCGGGCGCTGGTCGCGATCGCCCGGGTCGCCTTCGCGGTGGGGATGCGCGACGCGGCCTGCGGGATCGCCGGAGCGGCCGTGCAGGTGCGCGAGCAGTTGGGCCTGTCCTCGCCCGCCGCGCCCTGGCCGTTCGGCGACGAGGAGAAGACGCGGCGCCGGAAACGGCGCCTGGTGGCGCTGTGGGAGAAGGGGAGGGAGCTGGGCACCGCCGAAGCCGTCCGGGAGGCCGAGCGCCTGGCCGAGGAGGTGCGCAGGCCGCCGTCCCGGCGCAGCGCGCCCACGAAGAGCCCGGCCCGGAAGACGGCCGCCCGGGCACCCCGCACGGCCCGGACCCCCGCGGCACCGCTGCCGCCCCCGCCGCGGACGCCGCCGCAGGAGCGGCTGACCCGCCGCGAGCTGGAGGTCGCCCGATTGGTGAGCGGTGGGCGCAGCAACCCGGAGATCGCGCGGGCGCTGTTCATCAGTCCGGCGACCGCGGCCCGGCACATCGCCAACATCAACCGCAAGATGGGGTTCCATTCGCGCACCCAGATCGCGGCGTGGATACAGAGCCACGGGGGCCGGGGCTGACGGTTCTCCCGCCCCCCGAATAGGGCTCCCATCACTTCTGCGCACCGAATCTACATATGCATCTGCATAGCAATATGCATGTGCATCCGACCGTGAACGCGCTAGGCTTCAGGCCATGGAACGCACGCGATCGCGGCATTTCGGTGACGCGGGCGCGCGCGGCCCACAGCGGCCGCCGGCCCCGAACCGAACCCCGGGATCCCGGCGGACCGTCAGCCCCGGGAGGACGCCCGGGGCCGGTGGGAACCCGCACCGGCGCGAGGTGGAACCTGGGGAGGGACCTCGCTCGGACCGGCCGGTGCGGCGCCGCCGGGCTCGCCACGTGGAGGGGGCGTGACGAGCCCGGATGGCGGTATCACCGCGGCCAGGGTGAACTGGGGGAACACATGGGGGTAGGGCTGTCTTCTGGAACCGGACGACCGGGGCGCAACCTGCCGCGCCGGGACGACCCCATCGGCTCGCTGACCGGTGGCCTGTGCGAACGACTGCGCCTGCGCCAGGGGCGCGGGGGCACCATCCGCGGCAAGCGGTCCCGTGTGGACGCGCTGGCCTTCGCCGCCACCGTGGAGCGGGCCGCCGCCGGGCTGAGCCAGCGGGGCCTGTGCCTGGGCGACGTGGTCGGTGTGCTGGCCCCGGTCTCGCCCGAGCGGTTCCTGGCCACCTACACGGTGATGGCGGTGGGCGGCCGAGCCCTGCCCCTGTCCCCCGCCTCCGACCCGGACGTGCAGTGCGCGGCCCTGGCCGAGACCGACGCCCGGCTGCTGATGGTGAGCGCCGACCTGGTGCCCGTCGCGCTGGAGCTGGCCGACCGCTCGCGGGTGCGGCAGGTCATCGCGTTCGGCGACGCCCTGGGGACCACGCCCTTCGACGACCTGCTGCGGCCCAGCCCGGACGGTACGGGCTACAGCCCGTCGCGGGGGCTGTTCGACAACGGCATCCTGGGCTACGAGGAGACCGGGGCCGGGCTGCTGACGACGCTGTACCCGCACAGCGACCTCATGGCGCGGTTCGCCGCGCTGCGCGAGCGGCTGGAGCTGACCGCCGAGGACGTGGTCTCCGTGGGCGAGCACGGTGAGGAGGCCACCCGGGCTGCGCTGGTGGCGCTGGCGCTGTGGACGGGGGCCTGTGTGGTGGCGGGAGCGGACTGCCCGGTTCCGGAGGGGCGCCGGGTGACGGTGCGCTGCGATCCCGAGCCCGAACGGGTCGCCGCTCCGGGACTGCCCGCCTGACCCGCGCCGCGGGCGCACGGCGCCGGCGGGGTTCCGGGGGCGGGAGCGGGAGGTACCCGCGCGCGGAGGACGTCCGCCGGGGGCGGGGGCGACGGGCGGGTGAGGGATCGGAGAGGGGGTCGGGCGGCCTGCGCTCCGCTAGACCGTGTCCTGGTCCAGGGCCAGGCCCGGCTGCGGGTCCTCGATCTCGAACCAGGCCACGTGGGTGGCCTCGCTCCAGTACTCGCCGCTGCGTGTGGCGCAGCTGTCGACGATGAGCTTGCCGCGGCCGAAGTCGTCTCCGTCCTCGCGGCTGTGCCCGCCCTCGCCCGCGCGCTCGCCCTGGTCGGCGATGGCCACGCGCAGCCGGGTGCCGTCGGAGCGGATGAACAGCGTCATGACCCCGCCGCTCTGTCCCGAGCGGGAGTGCAGCAGGGCGTTGGTGGCCAGTTCGCTGACGGCGAGCTCGGCGTCGTCCAGGATGCTCTCGGAGTGGCCCATGCGTGCGAGGAAGTCGCGCACGCGGGCGCGGACGGAGCGGACCGCGGTCAGGTTGCCCGCGCAGCTCCACACGGTGTGGTCGGTGGCACCACCGCTCAGGTCGCCGCCCTCGATCGGGGCGGGTGCCGTGCTCCCGGGTACCTCCGCGGGCACGTATTCCCGGAGTTGCCTCGCCTCAGCCATCCGGTCACTCCAATCACCCGCACGGGCGCGCGGGTTGCGCCGCCTGCACTCACCTTAGACAAGGGTGTGCCGACTCAAGAACAGCACACCCGCCTTCACGACGTCCGGGATCGGCCACAAAACCCCGTCACGTGTCCTCCCCGATACAGACAAAGGAAACAGTCCACATCCCAGGCACGACCATGTGACATGCAACACGTTGGCAATACCCGGAACGGGGTTCCGACCGGGGGAGGCAGGTCTCCATGGAATCCCGTGAACCGATCATTCAATCAACAAAGCGCATAAAACGGAAAGCAATCCATTCGAACACCACGTTTTCGCTTCCCTCCGACATCGATCGGGATACGGTCCCCCGCCCGCGGGCCTCCCCGGGAGCGGCTCTCCGGGCCCGCACCCGGCGGCGCGCCCCCGGCCCTCGGTCAGCCCTCGGCGACGGGGACGCGGGTGCGGCGCGAGGTCATCGCGAACAGGACGAGCAGCCCGGCGGCGGAGGTGCCGAACAGCAGCGCCCCCATCGGCACCGCCGTGGTCTCGTCCAGCCCCACCAGGGGGGCCACCACCGCGCCGAACAGCGGGGACAGCGCGCCCAGCAGCGCGCTGGCGCTGCCGGCCCGGCGCTCCTGCCCCTCCATGGCCAGGGCGAACGAGCCGGTGAGGATCATGCCCATGCAGGTCATGTAGACGAAGATCGGCACGACCAGGGAGACCAGCGGCCCCTGGAGCAGGGTGGCGGCCAGCAGCACCCCGGTGGCCAGCACCGCGACCGCGACCGCGGTGACCAGCAGGCGCCGCTCCCCCAGACGCGGGGAGAACCGGCCCACCGCCCAGCTGCCCACGATGATCGCGATCCCGTTGATCCCGAACAGCACCCCGAACACCTGCGGTGACACCCCGTGCAGCTCCTGGTAGACGAAGGGCGTCCCGGCGACGTAGGCGAAGCTGCCGCCGTGCAGCAGGCCTGTGACCAGCGCGTACCCCAGGAAGACCCGGTCGCGCAGCAGCCCCCCGACACTGCGCAGGGTGCCGCCGACCGTGCCCGGTGCGCGCCGCTCACGGGGCAGGGTCTCGGGCAGGCGCAGGGCGGTGACCGCGACGATGGCGACGCCCAGCAGCGCCAGGGCCCAGAACACGGTCTCCCACCCGGTGAAGGAGGGCCACAGCAGCGCCCCGCCGACCACCGGAGCCACCAGCGGCGCCACCGCGTTGATGACCATCAGCAGGGCGAAGAACCGGGTGAGCTCGTGTCCGTCGAACACGTCGCGGACGACCGCGCGGGAGAGCACCACCCCGGCAGAGGCGGTCAGCCCCTGGAGGAAGCGGCCCGCCACCAGCACGGCGATGTTCGGGGCCAGGGCGCACACCGCGGACGCCAGCACGAACAGGACCAGGGAGACCAGCAGCGGCCCGCGGCGGCCGTACGCGTCGCTGAGGGGGCCGACGACGAACTGGCCGAGCGCCAGCCCGACGAGGCAGGTGGTGAGGCTGAGCTGGACCTGCGAGGCCCCGGCGCCCAGGTCGGCGGAGATCTCCGGGAACGCGGGCAGGTACATGTCGATGTTGAGCGGTCCCAGCACGGCCAGGGCGGCCAGGAGGAAGGCCAGGGACAGGCGGGCTCGGCCGGTCGGGTTCCGCAGGGTCATCGCGCTCTCTCGGGACAGGGGACGAAAGGGCGCCGTCGGCGCCGCGGGCCGACCTCAGACTAGACGGGGCGGAGTGCCGCGGACCGGTCCCGAGCCCCCATCTGACACCGATGTGTGCGAAACCTCCCGGTGCCCGTCCCCGGCCCGGGCCTGGACCGCGGTGATGGCGACGGTGCTGACGATGTCCCGCACGGTCGCGCCCCGGGACAGGTCGTTGACCGGGCGGCGCAGCCCCTGGAGCACCGGGCCCACGGCCACCGCCCCGGCGCTGCGCTGGACGCCCTTGTACAGGGTGTTGCCGGTGTTGAGGTCGGGGACGACGAACACCGTGGCGCGCCCGGCCACCCGGCTGTCGGGGAGCTTGGTGCGGGCCACCCCCGGGTCCACGGCCGCGTCGTACTGGATGGGGCCCTCCACCGGCAGGTCGGGGCGGAGCTCGCGGACCAGGTCGGTGGCGGCGCGCACCTTGTCCACGTCGGCTCCGCTGCCGGAGGCGCCGGTGGAGTAGGACAGCAGGGCGACCCGGGGGTCCACGCCGAAGCGGGCGGCGGTGTCGGCGGAGGCCGAGGCGATCTCGGCGAGCTGCTCGGCGGTGGGGTCGGGCACCACGGCGCAGTCGCCGTAGACGAGGACCCGGTCGGCCAGGCACATGAAGAAGACGCTGGACACCAGCGAGGTGCGCAGGATCTCGAAGGACGGCCGGATCGTCTGCGCGGTGGTGTGGACCGCACCGGACACCATGCCGTCGGCGTACCCCAGGTGGACCATGAGGGTGCCGAAGTAGGAGACCTCCCCCACGGTGTCGCGGGCGAGCTGCTCGGTGACGCCCTTGTGGGAGCGCAGCCCGGCGTACTCCGCGGCGAACTCGTCCCGCAGCGGGGACGACTCGGGGTCGACCAGGTCGGCGGCGGCCACGTCCAGGCCCAGGTCGGCGGCGCGGGCCCGGATCTCGCGGGGGTCGCCGAGCAGGGTGAGGTCGGCGACGTCGCGGCGCAGCACCAGGTCGGCGGCGCGCAGCACCCGCTCCTCGGTGCCCTCGGCCAGGACGATGCGGCGCCGGTCGGCGCGGGCCCGGCTCAGCAGGGCGGACTCGAACATGAGCGGGGTGACGGTGTCGGTGCGGGCCACCTGGAGGCGTTCGAGCAGGGTGTGCCCGTCCACTCCGGAGTCGAAGGCGGCCACCGCGGACTCGACCTTGTGGTCGGGCAGGGGTGCGCCGCCGCCCCGGACCTCGGCGAGCAGGGTGGCCGCGGTGAAGGTGTCCAGGCCGGTGGCGATGACCGGGACCCGCACGTGCATCCCGGCGAGCAGCCGCCAGACGGGTTCGGGCATGTCGGCGTCGATGTCGCCGGTGAGGAAGACCCCCGCGATCGCGGGGAAGTCCGGGGACAGGTGGGCGGCGATGAGGGCCGGCAGGACCGCGCCCGCCCGGTCGGCGGGGAGGATGACGGCGCTCTCGTCGCGCATCCGGTCCAGGATGTGCGGCAGGGACATGGCGGCGACGAGGATGCCCGACACCTCGCGGCCGGTGCGCTTGTCCTCGCCGAACAGCAGCCGCCCGCCGCAGGCCCGCTGCATGTCGCGGACGGTGGGCACGGTGAGGCCGGCCACCTCGGGCACCACCGACCATGGCCCGGCGGCGCGCATCCCGTCGGCCCGTTCGGGCTCGACCCGCCCCACGACGGTGCCCAGCAGGGCGGCGTGCTCGCGTTCCAGTTCGGCCGCGGCGACCGCGGCGGCGCCGCGGACCCGCTCCTCGGAACGGCCGCGGCCGGAGAGCACCAGCAGCACGGGGGTGCCCAGGTTGGTCGCGACCCGGGCGTTGAACGCGAACTCGGTGGGGGTGGCCACGTCGGTGTAGTCGGTGCCGATGACGATGACGGCGGAGCAGTCGGCGGCCAGCGCGCCGTAGGCGGCGACGATCTCGGACATGGCCTGCTCGGGGTCGTCGTGGACCCGGTCGTAGGCCACACCGACGCACTCCTCGTAGGGGGCCGCGACCCCGAACCTGCGGCGGACCGTCTCCACCAGCGGGTCGCGCTCGCCCCCGTCGACCACGGGCCGGAAGACCCCGAGGGACTCGACGGTCCCCGCCAGCAGTTCCGCCAGGCCGAGCGCGACCGGCCTCTTGTCGCCCTCGGCGTCGCTGGACGCTATGTAGACACCGTGCACCGTCGTGGCCCCCTCCGGGTACGGGAAAGGTCAGAAGAGCACCGACATGACCTCTCCGACCTGGTGGAACCCGACCCGTTGGTACGCCGCCCGGGCCGGGGTGTTGTAGTCGTTGACGTACAGGGTGACCCGCGGGGCGATCTCGGCCAGGGCGTGGCGCACGACGGCGGCCATGCCCGGCACCGAGTGGCCCCGCCCGCGCAGGTCGGGGTGCACCCACACGCCCTGGATCTGGCAGGCCTGCGGGGTGGCCGCGCCGACCTCGGCCTTGAACACGACCCGGCCGTCCTCGATGCGGGCGAAGGCGCGGCCGGTGCGCACCAGCTCCTCGATACGGGCGCGGTAGAGGGCGCCGCCGTCGCCGGAGTCCGGCGGCACGCCGACCTCCTCGGTGAACATGGCCACGCAGGCGGGCACGAGGGTGTCGAGCTCGGACATCCGGACCCGGCGCACCAGCGGGTCGGCGGGCACGGCGGGCTCGGTCGAGATCTCCAGCACGGGCTGGCGGGCGCGGATGGCACGGGCCGGGCCCCAGGACGGGGTGACCTGCTGCCAGAAGTCGCTGACCGCCTCGACCGGGCCGACGATGGACGAGCAGCGCCTGCCCCGCCAGCGGGCGTGGTCGGCGAAGCTGCGGATCGCCGCGGGGCCGGCGTTGACGGGGACCAGGTTGGCCCCGGAGTAGCAGAGGGCGGTGAGGCGGCCGTGTTCGACGTGGCCCCACACCTCGGTCCCGTTGCCCGCGGAGATCCCCGCGGTCATCAGCCGGGAGGCGACGAAGACGTTCCCCACCGGATCCGCGTCCAGGAGGGCGTACACGGCCTCCCTGTCGCGCTCGCCGAGAATCCTCACCGGTGAGGTCCGCAGCATCGCATCTCCCCCATCCGCCCGCCGTCGCCTCCGACGGCGGGATCAGGTCCGTTCGCGCCGCTTCCAGCCTATTCCACCCTCACCCGGACGTCCCGGGGCGATCCACCAGAGGCATGCCCTGTGCGGTGCGCGGGGACGGCTCGGGCCTGCCCTGGCAGACGGCGTCGGGGCCCTCGCCCGGGACGCGCTCGGGGAGCGTGCCCTCGAGCAGGTAGTCGCGGGTGATCTCGTCGACGCAGACGTTGCCGGTGAGGGCCACCCCGTGGGTGAGCCCGCCCTCCTCGATGACCAGCGCCGACCCGGGCAGCCGGTCTCGCAGCGAGTAGGAGCCCTCGACGGGGGTGGCCCCGTCCCCGGTGGCGTGCACGATGAGGGCGTCGCCCTTGTAGGCGGGGTGCTGGTAGGGGCCCTCCCCGACCTGGAACCACTCCTTGGCCTCGGCTTCCCAGGTGGAGCACGGGGCGTTGTACCAGGTGTTGTGCCAGCTCACGAAGGGCGCGGAGGCGTGCGCCCGCTCGGTGTCCCGGTGCCAGGTGTCCCAGTCCCCCGGCCAGGGGGCGTCCGTGCACTGGACCGCCAGGTAGCCGCCGTAGGAGGTGTCGGTGTCGGCGTCGGGCTTCTCCCCGTAGGCCTCGTGGAGCCGTTTCAGGGCGGCGGGGTCGTCCCCGGTGATGCGGTCCGACAGGGCGGCGGCCACGCTCGGCCAGGTGGCCCCGCTGTAGGCGACGACGATGACGGCGCTCTCCAGTTCGGTCGGTCCGACCACGCCGTCGACGGGGTCGGCGGCCAGTTCCGAGCGCAGTGCGTAGTAGGCCTTCTCGACCGTGTCGGCGTCGGCGCCCAGGCCGTAGACGTCGTCGTGGCGGGCGACCCAGGCGAAGAAGCCGCGGGCCGACCGGTCCAGGGCCAGGTTCTGGCGCATGTTGCTCTCGTACCAGGGGTTGTCGGGATCGACCACGCTGTCGAGGACGAGCGAGCGCACCCGGTCCGGGTAGAGGGCGGAGTAGACGGTGCCCAGGTAGCTGCCGTAGGAGTAGCCCAGGTAGTCGATCTCCTCCAGGTCCAGGGCGATCCGGATGGCGTCCATGTCGTGGGCGAGGTCCTCGGTGCGCATGTGGTCCAGCAGCGGGCCGGTGTTCTCGGCGCAGGAGCGCGCGTACTCCTCGGCGTCGGCCCGCAGCGCCTGCTCGGCCGCGTCGTCCTCGGGGACGCCGTCGGGCCGCGGGGCGGTGAAGTAGGCGGGGTCGCAGGTGATCCTGGGGGTGGAGGCCCCCACCCCGCGCGGGTCGAAGGCGACCACGTCGTAGACCTCGCGCAGCTCCGGCGCCATCCGCCGGTGCGTGTGGGAGGCCCACCGGCGCCCGGCGCTGCCCGGGCCGCCGGGGTTGACCAGCAGGGTGTGCTCGGCGGTCCCGGTGGCGCGCACCCGGGACAGGGCGATCCGCACGGTGTCGCCGCCGCCGGGCCCGCCGTGGGCCAGGGGGACGGTGAGCGTGGCGCACTCCAGGGTCTCGTCACCCAGCGGTTCCAGGTCCTCGCAGGGCTCCCAGCGCAGTGCCTTCTGGTCGATGCGGGTGCTCCCGGGCCGCTCCGGGGCCAGGCCGAAGGCCTGTGCGGCGGCGGGGGCCGGGGCCGCCACCAGGGAGGCCATGAGGGCCCCCGACATCATGGTCAGAGCCGGTGCTCGCACGTGTCCACTCCCTCGTCCAGGTGTCGCGGCCTCATGAATTGTCTCCGTTACCTTCAGTGACGACAGGAAGCGACACGGCCGCTCACCTGGGGAGGTGCCGGTAACATTTGACCGCCTACATCAGAAGTGGACAAAGGGGCACAATGCGTCTTGATCGTGTCGATGAGCGGATCATCTCGATCCTCGGCGCGGACGCGCGCATGAGCTTCGCGGAGATCGGCGGCCAGGTCGGCCTCAGCCCGTCCGCCGTCAAGCGCCGGGTGGACCGGCTGGTGGAGTCCGGAGCGGTGCGCGGGTTCACCGTCGTGGTGGAGCCCCAGGCGATCGGCTGGACCACGGAGGCGTTCATCGAGCTGTACTGCCGGGCCCGCACCTCCCCCGGGGAGATCCGCACCGGCCTGTCCGGCTACCCCGAGATCACCTCGGCCTGCACGGTCACCGGAGAGGCCGACGCCATCGTCCAGGTACGGGCGCGCGACACCAGCCACCTGGAGGAGGTCATCGAGCGCATCGGCGCGGAGCCCTTCGTCGTCCGCACCAAGAGCACCCTGGTCCTGTCCCGGCTGGTCGACCAGCCCATCCTGGCCGGGAGCGGCGAGAACCCGGGCTGAGCCCGGGGACCCGGAGGGGTGCGGCCCGCCCTCCGGACCCTCCCCCGCCGAGCCCGGACGGCACCCGGTGGGTCCTGTACGACCGCAACGGCCGGAGCCCGTGTCCGGACACGCCCGGAACGGGGGCGGGCCGCCCTGTGCCGGGCCGTCGCCGTCCGGTCCGGCCGGCGGCCGGCGCTCAGGCGCGCAGCGGGCCGGCGGAGAGGTCCAGGCGCAGGAGGTTGCCCCAGTCGTTGACCGCCACGGCGGTCTCCCCCTCGTAGCGCACCCCCGTGAAGGGGTTGGAGTGGAACAGGGGCAGGACCCACCGCAGGGATCGGTCGGGGCCCAGGCGGGCGAGGAACCCGATGTTGCCCATCCCGCCGCCCCCGCCGGTCAGCCACCCCCGGCCGTCCGGCAGCGGGGACTCGAACCAGGGGTCGGCGCCGTTGGCCCCGTCCTCCTCCAGGGCCCGGGCCACGTCCATCGGCCCGCCCAGGCGGAAGGGGATCGGCCGCCCGGCGTCCGGGTGGTAGGCGCCGGGCCCGGGGGCGTCGGCCTCCAGCGCGGTGTCGTCCGGCCGGTACAGGCCGTCGCGGAAGGGCATCTCCCCCGCGGCCCACAGTTCCTCGATCATGCGCCCGACCCTAGGCCGTATTTTTTTGAACCTCCGCTCCGCTTCGGTTCGCGTTCGGCACCCCCGGAAGGCGGGAACCTTCGGCCCTACGGGAACGCCCTCGTTCCCCGGACATCCCCTCCGGGCCTGCCGAACCCCGCCGGCGCCTCACACACCCCCCGCGGAACAGGACGGCACTCAAAAAACAGACCCTAGCCCCGCGGCGGGCGGGGGTGGGCCGGGGCGGGAGGCGGGGCTGGGGGCGGGGCGGGGCTCCGCTCACCCGCCGTGGACGATCCGGCCGCCCAGGACGGTCAGCCGGTTGCGGGTGAGGTGGACGTCCTCCGGCGGCCCTGCGAAGGGGTCGCGGTCCGCGACGCACAGGTCCGCCCTCCTCCCCGCCTCCAGCAGCCCGGCGTCGCCGAACCCGAGCAGCCGGTGCGACCCGGCGGTGTAGGCCTCCAGCGCCCGCGCCAGGGGCAGCGCCTCCCCCGCCTCCAGCGGCGGGGAGCCGGCGTCCCCCGGGGCGCGGCGGGTCGCCGCGACGTGCAGTGCCTGCCAGGGGTCGGGGGTGGACACCGGCCAGTCCGAGCCCATGGCCAGCTCCGCGCCGTCGGCGGCCAGCGACCCGAAGGGGTACTGCCACCGGGCGCGTTCGGGGCCCAGGAGCGGCAGTGTCAGCTCGGTCATCTGCTCCTCGTTGCACGCCCACAGGGCCTGCATGTTGACCGTCACCCCCAGCTCGCGGAACCGGGGGACGTCGCGGGGGTCCACGACCTGCAGGTGGGCGAGGTGGTTGCGCACCGCCGCCCGGTGCCCGGGCTCCACCCGTGCGACGGAGTCGAGCGCCGTGGTCACGGCACGGTCTCCGATCGCGTGGAAGTGCGCGGCGATCCCGGCGGCGTTGAGCGCGGGGACGAGCGCGTCGAGCAGGTCCGGGCCGAAGTAGGCGAGGCCGCGTTCGGGGCCGCCACAGCCGCAGGGGGCGAGGTAGGGGTCGTGCAGGGCGGCGGTGCGGTTCTCGGCGACCCCGTCGACCATGATCTTGGCGGTGTCCAGGCGCAGGCCGGGTCCGCCCTCCTCCCTGCGGACGCGCAGGTCGGCGACGAAGGCGTCCACGCCGTCGGGGGTGAGGTCCCGCGGCACCCACACCGCACCGGTCACCCGGGCGTGCAGCCGCCCCGCGGCGGCCAGGGCGCGGTAGGCGGGCGCGATGTCGGGGTATCCGGCGTAGTCGCCGACGATCGCCTCGTGCCAGGCGGTCACCCCCAGCGAGAGCAGGTACTCCTGCGCGGTGAGGATCCCCGCCCCGCACTCCTCCGCCGTCGTGGCCGGGACCAGTCGCCCGACCAGGTCCATCGCCCCCTCGTGCAGAGTGCCCGAGGGGGTGCCGTCGGCGTCGCGCTCGATGCGGCCGTCCGCCGGGTCGGGGGTGCGGGCGTCGACGCCGGCCAGGGCGAGGGCCCGGCTGTTGGCCCAGGCGCCGTGGTGGTCGGCGTTGATGAGGAACACGGGGCGGTCGGGGACCACCGCGTCCAGCAGGTCCTTGGCGGGGGTCCCGCCGCTGAACCACGACATGGCCCAGCCGCCGCCCAGCACCCAGCCGCCGGGGGTGTCGGGGTGGGAGTCGGCGTAGGCGCGGACCGCGTCCAGGCACTCCTGCGCCGAGTCGGCGCCGGTGAGGTCGCAGCGGGCAGCCTCCACACCGCCGAAGCAGGCGTGGACGTGGGCGTCGGCGAATCCGGGCGTCACCAGGCCGCCCGCCGCGTCGACGGTCCGGGCGCCGGGGCCGGCCGCGGCGCGGGCCTCCTCCTCGGTGCCGACGGCGGCGATCCGGCCGTCCCGGACCGCCAGGGCGGTGGCGTCCAGGAGGCGGCCGCCGGAGAACAGGACGCCGTCGCGGATCAGGATGTTCGTCAAGGTGCGATCTCCTCGGGGGTCTGCGGAGCGGTGGAAGCGGTGGAAGCGGTGTGCGCGCCGGCCTTCTCGGCGCGTACGGCGGCGACGGCCGGCCGGTTGACGATGATGGCCGCGGTGGTCGCGCGGTCGGGGTCCTCGTGCGCGGTCGCGGCGGCGACGACCGGACCGGAGCCGAGCCCGCCGACCACGATCGCGGCCATGGCGACCGCCGGTCCGGGGAACGGCGCGCCCACGGCGGACGCGCCGGCCAGGACCGCCACTCCGGCGCGGGCGGTCGCGGTGCGGTGGCCGCGTTCGGCCAGGCGGCGGGACCCGAGGACGGCGGCGCCGTCGGCGATCGTCATGGCGGTGGCGGTCGCCCCGGCGGGTTCGAGGCCCACCCCGAGTCCGCCGACGAGGCGGGCGATGATCGCGGGGACGAGGCCGGCGGGCAGCAGGGCGTAGACCCAAGCGGACATGAGGCCCAGCAGGGGGCGCGGGCCCGGGGAGGGGTTCAAGGGGGTTCCTCACTGCCGGCGGGGACCGGCGACGGGGGGTGCCCGAGCGGGAGGCGCGGACGGGGCGCGGGACGGTTCAGCGGGAGCCCGCGGCCAGGCCGCGGAGCACGATCGCGAGGCCGGTCTCGAAGGAGCGGAGCCTGAGCGGGTCGGCGGCGTCCCGGTGGGCGAGGGCGCCGCGCAGGTGCGGCGCCCCGTCCATGTCCCTGGGGTCGAAGGGCTCCGACCCCAGGTCCATGGCGGCGCCGAGCACATAGCCCTCCAGCAGGCCGAGGGCGGGCATGACCTCTTCCTCGGGCACGCCCATGCGGGTGATCGACCGGGCGATGAGGTCGTAGTAGGCGAGCATCTCCGCCTGCCGGACGGGCTCGGAGATGAGCAGCGGGATGAGCTGGGGGACCCCGCTGAGGAACTCGTAGTAGTCGCGGACGAGGAGTTCGAGCAGGCGCCGGGGGTCGGGTTCGTCCCGGAGCCGCTCCAGTACGGGGAGGATGCGGTCGCGGCGGATGGCCTGGATGATCTCGGACTTGGAGCGGACGTGGTTGTAGAGGGAGGAGACCCGCACGCCCAGGTGCGCGGCGAGCGCGGCGACGGTGAAGTCGCCCTGCTCGCGGACCATCTCCAGGGCCGCGCGCGCGATGCGCTCCCGGCTCAGCAGGGGGGTGCGGGGGCGTCCCACGTCGGCCTCCTCGGGGGTCGGTCGGGCCACATTAAACGAGCGCCGCTCGTTTTCACAAGGCCCGGATCGACTGCGGGCTCCGGTCAGAGCAGGCTTCTCAGGTGCTGTCGGACGAACGGCTCCAGGTGGGCGTGGGGGTCGTCGTGGGCGGCGGCCTGGACGACCTCGGCGGCGACGGCCAACTGCGCCAGGCGGCCGGACGGGGTGTCCAGCAGGTCCGCGAACTCCGCACGCACGCGGCGGGCGGCGTCCGGCACCGGCAGCGCGTACGTGTACAGCAGGGCGGCGTCGAAGCCCGCCGGGGCGGTGCCCCAGCCCTCCCAGTCGATGATGCGCAGCGGCTCCCCGGTGAGGTTGGCCCAGTGCAGGTCGCCGTGGGCGGTCTCCCAGCGCTCGACGGTGAGGTCCTCGCCCGCGAGTTCGGGCAGCACGTCCGGGATGCGGTGGACGTACCCCTGGTCGACGACCGTGCGCTCCGGGTGCGGGGGAACCCCGCGGATCGAGGTGAGGGCCTCGGCCAGGTCCCCCCACCACTGTCCGGACAGCTCCGGTGCCCGGTGCAGCACCGGCCCCGGTGACAGGGGCGGCGAGGGCAGCCGCTCGTACAGGTGCGCCTGCACCGCCCAGCGGTCGCCGTCCTCCCCGTCCCAGGCGGCCTCGGCCAGGAGCGCCGGGCGCGGGACGTGCCCGTCGAAGAGGTGGGCGGCCAGGACCGGCCCCTCCCACACGGCGCCCTCCGCCTCGGGCGCACACCAGATCCGCAGCCAGCCGGGCTCCCCTTCGGCGGTGGTGACCGGGCCGCTGCGGGTGTGACCACCCGAACCCGGGTGCGGGACGGCGGTGTCCGGGCGCGCGCCGAGGTGGTGGGCGGCGCGCAGCCAGCAGGAGTCCAGGTCGGGCAGGGACGGGGCCGGGAGGAACACTGTTCTCCTTCGGTGGACGACGGTGACGCGGGGTGACCACTCCCCCGCCGCGCCATCCTGCCCGTTCCGGCCCCGTCCCGGGGCCGATTCCCCCGGACACACCCGAACGGTTCGGCTCCCCCGCCAGAAGAAATCTGGATTCCAGGTTTTCAACTCCCGGATCCCCTGTTGCAAACGGGAAGGCCGTCCCTGCTCAGAGCGCGGGGAGGGGGCGGGCCCCGCCCGTCGCACGCAGCGGGGAGCGTGCCGCCTCCGCCTCCGCCTGTTGCGCGGACCCGGCGACGGCCTCCCGCCCCGCGCGCACCGCGGCCCGGGAGGCCGCCCCCCTGGTCGACGCGCTTCCTGAGCTCCGGGGCGGCGCGGTCGCCCGCCGCCGCGACCGCGGAATGCCACTGCTCGGCTCCGTGGCGGTCGTGCAGTCCTCGGGCGCGGCGCTGTTCTGTTCGGGCATCGCGTCCCTCCCGCTTCGGCCTGCGGAGCTCACGGTGACGATGCCGGGAGGCGTCCCGGGTCGGCCCCTGTCCTGGACGCCGCAGGAACAGGGCAGCGGCCCGCCGGCTTCGGCGTGTGCCCCCGGCAAGCGTCCGGAGCCGGGGTGAGAAGGTGTCCGACAACGGAGAGTCCCGCAGAGCAAGGAGTGACATGTCCGTTCTCGATGTGGAGATCGACGCCCTCACCGGCGGTTCCGCCGACCTCCCGCAGTACCGGGGAAAGGCGGTGCTGGTCGTCAACGTCGCGTCCCGGTGCGGGCTGACCCCGCAGTACGCGGGCCTGGAGAGCCTCCAGAAGCGGTACGAGGAGCGCGGCTTCACCGTGCTGGGCGTTCCGTGCAACCAGTTCATGGGACAGGAGCCGGGCTCCCCCGAGGAGATCTCCGCCTTCTGCTCGACCACCTACGGCGTCACCTTCCCGATGACGGAGAAGGTCGACGTGAACGGCGAGGGGCGGCACCCGCTGTACTCGTCGCTGGTCTCCGTCGCCGACGCCGGGGGGCACAGCGGGGACGTCCGCTGGAACTTCGAGAAGTTCCTCATCGCCCCGGACGGCACCGTCGCCGCGCGCTTCTCCCCGCAGGCCGAGCCGGAGTCCGAGGAGGTCGTCGAGGCGATCGAGGCCGTACTGCCCGGCTGATCCGCGGAACGGTCCCCGCGCTGTTCATCGTGCCGGTCCGCGTGGACCGGGGACGGTTCCGGGGCCCCGCCGCCGCGGGGTCCCGGCCGTTCCTCCGCCAGGGCCGTCACGGGGCCGGCGGGATTCCCGACCGGCACGGGGTTCCCCGACCGGCACGGGGTTTCCCGTCCGGCCACGGAACCGACACCGGCGGGGGGTGGAGGCGCGGGGACCGCACAGGTAGCGTCGTGGCATGAGAGCCGCGGTGCACGATCGGTACGGTCCCCCGGATGTGGTGCGGATCGAGGACGTCCCCCTCCCCGAAGCCGGTGACGGCGACCTGCTGGTCCGCGTGCACGCGACCACGGTGAACCGGACGGACTGCGCCTACCGGGCCGCCCATCCCTTCTTCGTGCGCAGTTTCACCGGCCTGACGCGGCCGCGCCGACGGGTGCTGGGCACCGAGTACGCGGGGGTGGTCGAGAAGGTCGGGGCTTCGGTCGACGGCTTCTCCCCCGGCGACCGCGTCTTCGGGTACAACGAGGGTGCCTTCGGCGCCCACGCGGAGTACCTGGCGGTCCCCGCCTCGGGGATGGTCGCGCAGATCCCGGACGGGGTGTCCTTCGCCGCGGCGGCCTGTGCGACCGAGGGCTCCCACTACGCGCTGTCGGCGGCACGGTGGCTCCGCGTCGTGGAGGGCGACCGGGTGTTCGTCCACGGGGCGACGGGGGCGATCGGATCGGCCGCGGTGCAGTTGCTGAAGGCCTTGGGGGCCGAGGTGACCGCGACGGCGCCGACCGCCCACGTGGACACCGTTCGGGACCTGGGGGCCGACCGGGTCGTCGACTTCGAGGCCGGGGACTTCACGGCGGGCGGGGAGACCTACGACGTCGTCCTCGACGCGGTCGGCAAGAGCACGTACGGGGAGTGCAGGAGGCTGCTCACGCCCAAGGGCCGGTTCGCGTCCTCGGACGTGGGGCCGTACTGGCAGAACGCGGCGCTGGCGCTGACGACCCCGTGGCTGCCGGGGCGGACGGTGCGTTTCCCTGTCCCCTCGGAAGACCAGGAGATGGTCCGCTGGTTCGCCGACCTGCTGGCGACCGGGGGGTTCCGGCCGCTGATCGACCGGCACTACCCGCTGGAGCGGATCGTGGAGGCGTACGAGTTCGTGGAGACGGGGCGCAAGCTCGGGAACGTGGTGATCGACGTCGTGGAGCCGTGACGGGAGGCGTCCGCCGCCTCCGGCCGCGTTCGGCGGCGGATGTCGCCGGTGTGTTCTTCGGACGGCCTGGGCGCGGCCGGACGGATCGGGTCGGTACCGGCCCGGAACGCGGCCGGCTCTGAGCCCGGTCCCCGGGCCGGGGCGTCATCCGGAGCGGGGACGGGTGGCCGGGGCGTCCGGCCCGGTCGAGGACCCGGCGCGGAAGGACTCCAGGGTCGCGACGAGAGCATGGGCCGTGTCGCGCAGGCTCGGTCGCCGGGCGGCCCCGTCGAGCCGGTGGGCCGCCTCGGCGAGCATCCGTTCGACGCGCACCGAGGACACCTCCCCCAGGCGCGGGAGCACCTCGCGGACCAGCACCTCCTCGGCTTCGCCCCAGGCGCCCGCCCGTGCCAGCGCCCACAGCAGGCTCGCGTGGGCGACGAACACGGCGCGCGCGTACCCCGGGCGGTCGGTGGCGGCGGCGAACCGCTCGACGGCACCGGCCCGGTCCCCGGTGTCGGCGTGGATCATGGCGTGGTGCCAGGCGATCTCCGCCTCGTTCACCCACCAGGCCCAGGCGGGGTCCCCCTCACGCGGACCGTCCAGGTGGCGGCTGTGCGTCAGGCGGATCAGGTCCAGTGCGCGCATCCGCTCGCCCAGTTGTGCCGCGGCCCGTGCCGCCCGCAGCGTGAACAGGGTGCGCACACTGCCGCGGGTCTGCACCGACACCGTGTCGCAGATGCGGGCGGCCTCGTCCGGTCGGGGGACGTGCACGTCCTGCATGGCGAGCTGGGCGAGCACGAAGTGCTCCATCGAGCGGTCCCCGGCGGCGCGCGCCAGCCGCAGCGCCTCCAGGCTCATCCGCCGGGACAGGCGCTGGTGCTCGGCGTCGTAGGCGATCCACCCGGCGACCTGGTGGGCTTCCGCAGCGGCGGAGAGCAGGTCCCGGTCGGCCCCGCTTGCGGCCGCGGAGACGGCCCCGGTCCTGAGGCGCACCGCACGGCGGGCGGCCGAAGCCGCCGAGGCGGCGTCCGCGACCAGGTGTCGGGCGCCGATACGGGTGTCCAGGGCGATGAGACGGGCGGTGACGGCGCGCGTCGTCGCCGTCGGGTCCCGGTCGTCCCCGGCCCGAGGGGACGACCGGTGTCCTTCGCTGGGGTGCGGGATGGATGAGGGGGTCATGCCCCCATTGTCGCCGGGCCTCCGCCGTCCTCCCCTTGTAGGTCAGGTGGCGGGGATGGCGGTCCGGGTGAGCTGCTCGGAGACCTGCCAGACCTGCTCGGCCTCCTGCGGGCTGCGCAGGGGCGGGTAGAGCCTCTGTTCGGCGGGCCGTCCGCCGAGGTTCCCGGGGCCGCTGGGACCGTAGAGCACGCCGGGCTCGGCGGTGGGGTCGGTCGCGGCCATGAGGGCGGGGAGCTTCGCGGTCTCGACGGTGCCGACGAGGATGCCGCGGGCGGACAGGAACCGGATCAGGCGCACTCCCGGTGTGTCCCGGTCGCGGCCGACCTCGGGGCGGGCGGCGAGCAGGCTGGTCGGGGCCACGCCGGGGTGGGACAGGTTGCTGGTGATGCCCCATCCGTGGGCTCGGCTGCGCCGCTGGAGTTCGAGGCCGAAGAGCCCGAACGCGATCTTCGACTGGCGGTAGGCGCGCATGCCGTCGTAGGAGCGTTCCCAGTTCGGGTCGTCCCAGTTGATGGTGCCGCGACTCGCGGCGATGCTGATCTGTGAGGTGATGCGGGCGCGGCCTGCGCGCAGGAGCGGGAGGAGGTGGCCGACGAGCGCGAAGTGGCCGAGGTGGTTGGTGCCGAACTGGAGCTCGAAACCGTCCGCCGTGGTCTGCCGGTCGGGCGGGGTCATCACGCCCGCGTTGTTGATGAGGATGTGGATCGGGCGGCCCTCGCCGCGGAGCGTGTCCCCGAGGGCAGCGACGGAGTCGAGCGAGGAGAGGTCGAGGGCGCGCAGGGAGACCCGGGCGCCCGGGTTGTCGCGGCGGATCCTCGCGACGGCGGCCTCGCCCTTGCGGGGGTTGCGGACGGGCAGGAGGACCTCCGCGCCGGCCGCGGCCAGGCGTTCGGCCATGCCCAGGCCCATACCGTCGCTCGCGCCGGTGACGAGGGCGAGCCTCCCGGTCAGGTCGGGCACGGTGATGTCGATGGTTCGGCGAGGCATGGTTCTGCTCCCTGGGTCGTGTTGGTCTCACGATCGGCGAAGTCGGCGGAGTCATCCAGGGACTCCCGATCCGGGGCCGGCGCGGCCGCTGCCCGAGCTCAAGGGGGGATCGGCGATCCGTTGTCGGGGGCTCGCGCGGGCGGTAGACACGGAGGAAGGCCCTGGTGGCGCCCTACCGAGGTTCTGGTGGCGGGGCCCGGGTCCCCTGAGTCCCTTTGAGGGCCTCGGAGTCCTGAGAACCCGGATCCCCGAACCGCGGATCCCGGAGGCCCGGGCTCCGGAGCCTCGTGTCCCTGGCAGGAAGAAGGCGTGCCGTGATCGATCGCACCGGACTGGCGGAGTTCCTCCGGAGCCGGCGGGAGGCGCTGCAACCCGAGGATGTCGGCATGCTGCGGGGGCGGAGGCGCAGGACCAAGGGGTTGCGGCGCGAGGAGGTCGCGGTGCTGTGCCACATGTCGACGGACTACTACTCGCGGCTCGAACAGGAGCGCGGGCCGCAGCCGTCGCACCAGATGCTGGCCTCGATCGCCCAGGGGTTGCACCTGTCGCTCGACGAGCGGGACCACCTGTTCCGTCTTGCCGGGCACAACCCGCCCGCGCGCGGCGCGGTGAGCGAACATGTCAGCCCCGGCCTGCTACGGATCCTGGACCGGTTGGACGACACCCCGGCGGAGATCGTCACAGAACTCGGGGAGACGCTGCGGCAGAGCCCGATGGGGGTGGCGCTGACCGGGGACACGACCCGGTTCACGGGGCCCGAGCGCAGCATCGGGTACCGGTGGTTCACGGATCCGGGGTCGCGGCTGCTGTACGCGCCGGAGGAGCATGCGTTCCTCTCCCGCATGTACGCCTCGGGGCTGCGCCAGGTCCTCACCCTCCGGGGGCCGGACTCACCGGCGGCCCACCTCGCGGAGCTGCTGCTGGAGCGGAGCGGGGAGTTCCGGCGGGTGTGGGAGGAGCACGAGGTGGGGGTGCGGCCGCACGAGGTCAAGCACTTCGTCCACCCGGAGGTCGGCGCCCTGGAGCTGCACTGCCAGAGGCTGGTCGACCCGGACCAGTCGCACTCGCTGCTGGTCTACACGGCCGTCCCGGGCAGTGAGAGCCACGAGAGGCTCCGGCTGCTGTCGGTCATCGGGGCGCAGGCTCTGGGCTGAGGGGCGGTGGGCGGTCGCGGCCGCACTGGGGCGGTGGCGCGCAAGCCGCGTCCGGGCCGGTTCTCGCTACGCTTGCCGGGCCTCGAACGGTCGGGGCGGGTTCGAGAGGGTCGGACGGTATGAGCGGTATCGGAAAGTGGGGCCTCGGTCTCGGGGCCGGACTTTTGGCCCTGGCGGTGCTCTTCAGGATGCTGGACCTGATCCCGGCCACGGTGATCACCGGCCTCCTGGGGCTGATGGGGATCGGAATCGCCGGGTACGACGCGGTCTACGAATGGACGGCACGGATCGATCTGCGTCGGCGGGGCGCCAGGGCCGCGGCCCGCAGGAACGGGACCGAAGGCCGCTGAGGCGGACCGGCGCGGGCTCCTCGCCGCCGCACCGGCCCGTCACGGAAAGCCCCGGGAGGGGAGCGGGCGGTAGGACGCTTCGTGGTTCCCGCCACCCGCCCCCGGGCCAGGTCCTGGTCCCGGCCGGGACCAGGGGCGCCCGCTCAGGCCCGGGTCACCGGTGCCTGCAGTTCCGTCACCCAGTCGTCGCGCTCCTCGGGGCACTCCAGGTTGATCTCCCGGGGGTGCCCGGTCGACCGGTAGCCGTTGGCGTCGATCCAGCGGGCCAGGGTCTGGGCGGTGGGGAGCACGGTGTCCATCGAACCGCGGTGCACGATGGTCGCCGCCTGGTCGAGGGACGGCAGGTCGAGGACACGGAGGTCGCCGTCCCGAAGGGGGGCGGAGACCTGGACGGCGGCGTGGACGGTGATCCTGCCGCCGCCCTCCGGGGCGTCCTCGTAGTAGGCGACACCGGGGCCCGTGGGGGTGATGCCCTCCGCCTCCAGGCGCCGGAACAGCTCGTCGTAGAGCGGCCTGATGACGGGGCTGATGTGCTCGGGCTCGAAGCTCGCGGCGGTCGCGGTCAGCTCCGCCACCCGGACGGCGGGGACGTTCTTGATGACGACGTCGTTGGTGGGCATGTGCCCCTCACTCTCGATCGCTCGGAGTCTCGCCTCGACCTGGACCAGTCGGGCTTCCGCGGAAGCCTTCGCGGTCTCCAGTTCGACCCGCCGCAGCCGCAGCATGCCGCGCAGTTCCTCGACACCGACCTGATCGTCCACGATCTCCCGGACCTGCTGGAGGGTGAAGCCGAGGTCCTTGAGCGCGATGATCCGGTTGAGGCGGGCGAGCTGGGCCGCGGTGTAGTAGCGGTAGCCGCTGGCGGGATCGACGTGGGCCGGGTGCAGCAGTCCTGTCGCGTCGTAGTGACGCAGCATGCGGATCGAGACGCGGCCGTGCCGGGCGAAATCTCCGATGGTGAACATGATGTCTCCGAGTTGACCGCCTGACACGGTGTGAGGGTCAAGAAGCTACTCGGCGGCCGGGAAAAAGCAAGGAGGCGGAGGCGTCGCCGGCGCGGACCACGCCGCTGGGACCAGGAACAGCTTCTTCCCTGCTTGCGCGGAGCTCCGCACGCGAGAACTGGACCCTGACCGACCTCACTTGCGAGTGACACCCTCCTGGCCACTGGGCTTTTTCTGGGCATCATGACTGGGCATTTTCTGGGCATGGTGCTTCACTCGAAGTATGCCCAAGCCAGATCCGCCCTCTGACACACCCGTCACCGAAGCCCTGACCACCCTGCTCCGCAAGGGCCTGCCAGCCGTCCCAGGCAGGGCCACCGAGCCTCTATTGACCCTGCGCAGTGTCCTCGTGCGCGCAACGGACCCTACCGACGAGGCCGCGCGCGTCACCGCGCTGAACAGCGTCCTGCGCACCCTCCTGGGACGATTCGATGACGCCCGATACGCCGACAGCGCCCGAGCCCTGTTCGGACTCCCGCCCGGAGCACCCGGCACCACCCTGACCCATCGCCGGGAAGCCGCTGCAAAGGCGGCCGGACAGGATGTCGACCACTTCCGCAAACGGGTGGAACCGAAGCTCATCGACCGACTCGCATGGATGCTCCGGCAGGACTCCGAGCAGTTCCGCGTACTGCCGGCCGCGGCTCCCCGCCTCGTTCCGGTGCGCGACCGGATACCGCTCCCCGCAGACGTGTTCGCGTGGGAGCTGACCGAGCACGAGGAGCAGCTCTCCCGTGTCTGGGCAGCTATCTACGCGCTGCGCGCCGAACTGCTGGCCCTGGACCGGATGACCGCCATGGCGCAAGACCGCGCGGACATCTCCCGCCAGGCTGCCTCTGCTGCATGGCGGTACGGACTGTTGCTCGCCGAGGCCGCGCGATACCGCGACGCCTACCCTCCGGGCTCGTTCGGAGCACTCGCCGACACCTCCCCGGAAGACCTGTCCGCCCTCGCGGGCTGGGTTCCCCCACTGGGCTCTGAGACCGTCGACGCGCTCACCCGGGCAGGAGCCGACCATCCCGACCGCACCACCTTCCTGGAGGCGGTCGATTCCACCGATCTCACCACCTGGTTCCGCCTGTGGCAGGACCAGGCCACCACTACCGAGGAAGACCGATGAGAACACCCGACACCGACCGACTCGCCGCCACCATCGCCACAGCGGCCACCGAACCCCCGCGCCGGTACGTCATCACCGGCGGCCCGTCCGCAGGCAAGGACGACGTGATCGCCGAACTCGTTGCGACCGGCATCCCGTGCATGGAGGCCGAGCCCGGCCGCGCCATCTACCGCAAGCACCGCGAACGGCTGGGCCGCCACCTCCAGCGCGAGGACCGCCGCGAGTACGCCGCCGAGGTGCTGCAGGCGTTCATCACCGAGTTCGAGTCCCAGTCCTCCGGCCTCCGCTTCTACAACCGGGGCATTCCCGACTCCTACGGCTGGGAGAGGTTCTTCGGGCTCCAGCCCACCCCGGAGCTGGAGGAGGCCAACCGCCTCTACCGCTACGACACCGTGTTCGTGCTCGACCCGCTGGACACCTTCGAAGATCCCGACGACATCGTCTGGGCCAAGGACAGGGAGATCCGCCGCGTCCACGAGCTGATCGTCCAGGGCTATTACGACGCCGGGTACGACCCCGTGTTCGTCCCCGCCAACTCTCCTACCAACCGGCTCGACTTCATCTTGACCAACCTGCGCATACCCAAGGCCCAGAGGTGATCTCATGACGGCATCCGCCCCCCCTGCTGATCTCGCCCAACAGCGTCCTGGCCAACGCCCTGCTGCGTTCGGTCGACCTTCTGCGCCCCCGAGTCCAGGCCACCCGGCCCCAGCGGATCGAATTCGTCGTCGGCACCCAGATCAACGGCGCCCCGCACCTGGGCATCAATCTGGTGCAGAGCACGGCATTCCTGCTCGCCCAGGTCGCCCGCCGTGAGTTCTCGGTAGAGACCTCGGTGCGGTTCGGCGCCCTAGATAACGCCCCGCACGACGTGATCCTGGATCCTGAGACCCACCACGCCTACCAGCAGACGTACTTCCACGCGCTCGGCAAGGCCGGGGTCGGCGACCTGATCGACACCTACTACCGGGCGTTCTTCGAGTCCCTGTCGGAGGCCACCGCCACCGACTACCGCCTGGAGACGTACACCGACCAGCAGGCCGCCCCGGGGTTCCGAGCCGAATTCCTGCGTGCTCTGGAGCGGTTGGAAGACATCCGCTGGTGGATGGCCCCCTCCCACGGTGTGGTCCACACCCGGCTCCCCTGCCCTGGCTGCGGTTGGGCGGAGAAGCGCGCCGACCGCACCAAGCTCGTGGGTCTGGGCGAGGATGGTGCCCGCTTCGCAGCCGTGTGCTTCGACCACGGGCCCTATGAGGTGGATGTGGACCCGGAGAACGCCACGTACCTGGACCTGGCCACTCTGTACCGCAACCTGGTCAAGGAGCGGCTGCTGTGCCGTGACACCGACACGCTGCACGTGATGCTCAAGGGCGGGGACTGGGCGTTCGGGAGCCAGCTCGTCGACGGCGCGCTCGGAGCCATCGGCACCCCCGGTCATCAGATGCCGTTGAGAATCTTCACCCCGCAGGTGCTCGCGCACACCGGGGCGAAGCTGTCCAAGTCGCTACTGCGCGAGCGCGGCAAGGGCGCGCTGCCCGCCGACGTGGCACCGTGGATGCTCGACACCACCCAGTGGCCGGGGACCACCGACCACTACGTCGACGCGCTGCTGTGGCTCGTCGGCGAACTGCTCACCGACCCGAAGCATTTCTTCCGAAGCTTCACCGTCAAGGAACTCGGACGACTGATGAACTCTCGACCTGCCGACCTCGACCAGCGGCCCCGCGCCCACGAAATGGGGATCTACAAGCGGTACTTCGATCTGATCAAAACCGGAAGCAAGACCACTGAGATCCGGGTCAACGACAGCAGCCGCAAGCGGCTCAAGGTCGGCGACCTACTACGGTTCCGCTGCCGTGACGAGGAGGTCCTGACCCGCATCACCCGCCTCGCCCGGTACGCGACCTTCGATGAGATGTTCGACCACGAACCGATCTCCTCGGTCAACCCGACCGCGACTCGTGAGGACCAGCTCCGCAACATCCGGGAGATCTATCCGCCCGAGCGCGAGGCCCTGGGGGTGGTCGCCATCGGCATCGAGTTGGTCGCTCAGAACACGCTGCCGAACTGAGGTGCGGTCCGCCCCGCCCCAAGGCACATCCGGCTCTGGGGTGGCTGTGATAGCTATGACAGCCAGGCGATAGCGGGTCCGCGGGTTGCTTTCAAGCAAAGCACGAACACACTCCCGGTACGTGCTGATGGCACATCTCGTTGCCGGCTCTGCCGTCGGGTGACATCGGTCGGAAACGCCCGCCACTCGACCGCGGGAATCATGTGCATTGCATGTCCGGATTCTGTGACTCGCGGACGGCGGCGCCGACCCATCCCCGCGTGCGCGGGGCTCACGTCCGACCCAGAATGATCGCCGTCGTGGACCCCGGTCCATCCCCGCGTGCGCGGGGCTCACGGCAAGTTGTTCGCGGCCCTGCTGGGCGCGGACGGTCCATCCCCGCGTGCGCGGGGCTCACCCCGGCGGCATCGTCTGCGAGCTGTTCGAGGACGGTCCATCCCCGCGTGCGCGGGGCTCACCTCGACACCCGGCCCCTCGGGGACGTCGGGGCCGGTCCATCCCCGCGTGCGCGGGGCTCACCTCGCCATGTGGCAGGCCACACGGGCGGGCGACGGTCCATCCCCGCGTGCGCGGGGCTCACTCGATGTGCAGGACGATCGGGTGCAGGTCGTACGGTCCATCCCCGCGTGCGCGGGGCTCACAGTTCGCGACCTGGGAAAACACGGGCCGTTATCTCCGCGTTATGTAGCCCCAGGATGGCTCAGGGCTGGGTCCACTGTGGCACGTGGACACCGGTCGCTCAACCAGCACAGCACACCGGGCGGGGGCGGGGCCGTAGGCGTGTGCGGCCCCGCCTTCAGTATGGGCGCCGGTGCCACGGGCGGGTTTGCAGCCCGGCAGGCGGAGGCTTCATGTGTTGGTTCAGGCGTTCTTCGAGCTGGTCGGGGGTGGGTTCCACGTGGGTGCGCCAGGGGGCGGCGGGGTCGCGGTGGACCGCGACCCACAGCGAGCCCGTCCACGCGATCCGGTGGGTACCGCCCCAGGCGGTACGCAGCCGCTCCAGGACCCGGGTGGGGGGTTCCCACCGCCATCCTGTGAGGTCCTCGTGGTCTCCGGGGTGGCCGGTGTCCAGGACACAGGTGCGGCGGGAACCACCGCGGTTGAGCGCCACCTGGGCGCACAACGACACCATCACCGCTCACCCCCCGACCGAGGAAGCGGCAGCGGCGGGGTGGGGGTGTAGGCGGCCGGGTGGGCCTCCACCGCCCTATCGAGAAGGTCGATGGCCTCGATCGTGTCCCCGGTGGCCCGGAGGTGGTCGATGGCCGCCCGCACCCCGGCGATGCGGTGGCCCAACACCGCCTGGCGGTCGGCCTCCTCTGCCGGGGTGGCGCCCGGTGGGAGGGCGAGGGCGTCGCCGATGGCCTCGAACAGATCCGCTACACGGATGTCACCGACGAGCATGTCAGCGCACCCCCCGCCCCAGGTAGGCGCGCACCGCCAGCGCGAGCGGCGCCAGGTCCCCGCCCGGGTGGGCGACGTAGGCCCGCACCCGAAAGGCACACCGGCGCACACCCCGCCTGATCCGCGGTGCCTGTTCCCGGGCGGGCTCAGGGGACCTGCGCCCGCCCCTGGTCTGGGCGGAGCCCTTGGTCGGGGCCTTGACCGGGGCGGGGTGGGCATAGCCCTCCAGGGACAGCTGGGTGGGGGCCGGTGGGCGGTGGTGGCGCCCGCGCCCCGGGACCAGGCGCACAGGCGCACCGCCGGTCAGGGGCCGGGTCCAGCCGGCCAGGTCGGGCCGCAGCGGAACCACCCGCCCCGGGCCGACGCCGTTGGTCCGAGGCGGTCGGGTCGGGAAGTACCGGGTGGGCTGGGCGGAGAACTCCGGCGACAACAGGTCCCCGCCGTGTCCGCCCGTGTGGTCGAGCGCGAACCCCGCCGCCCCCGCCGCGATGCGGCGCACGGTGGCCAGCTCGACCGGGCGCAGGTGCCGCACCCCCGCCCGCCCCCGCACCAGCGCCGACGTGCTCCGATCCACCCCCGGAGGAGCGTTCTTCTCAGCGATACACTGCATTCCGTCTCACCTCGATAGGTACATGCCTGGTAGGGACACGCGCCCTGGGGTCGCAGCGAGCGACCGCCAGGGCTTTTTGCCGATGGGCATTTGCGCATATTGCACGATTTAGGGCATATGACATTCTCTTGTCACGCCCACCTCAACTCATCCCCATGGTCCCGACCGACCTGGCGCAACTCAACGCCTTTCTCTATGTCGACCGCATTTCGAGGGATCCTGTACACAAAGGTAGAAGCAGTCTGTAAAGATTGACGCATGACTGAAAAGATCATGACCGCATGGGTCAACTTCGGCCGCGAGCTGCGCAAGTTGCGTGAGCAGCGCGGGCTCACACTGGACGGCATGGCGACCGCCACCGGGTACGGGGCGTCCACTATCAGTAAATACGAGCGCGCTTACCGTGCCCCAAAACGACCGTTTCTGGTCGAAGCCGAAAGGGTTCTCGGGGCTAACGGAGATCTCCATCGACGATGGGAAGACGCGAAGAGGACCAAGGACGACCCGGACTGGCACCGCAAGGTCGTCAAGGCTGAAGAAGACGCGTCCGACATCAAGACATGGAGCCCTTTGATCATCCCTGGCCTTCTCCAAACGGAGGGGTACGCGCGATGCATCTTCCGGGACGGCCGACCTCACGATACGGACGAGGAGGTGGAGAAGCTGGTGGAACTGCGCACACGTCGGCTGGAAATGCTGCGGACGATGCACAACCCACGACTGCTCGCCATCATCGCCGAGCCCGTAATCCGATCCCGGCTCGGGACGGCTCATGTGATGCGAGAGCAGTTACAGCACCTGCTCGAGCTCTCCGCGTCCAGGGATATGCGAGTCTTGGTCCTACCGGCGGATGCTCCGTATCATGGCGGACACTCCGGGCCGTTCCGCGTACTGACCTCCCTCCAGAACACACCCGTGGTCGAGGTGGAACACGCCTCAGGCAGTGAACTGCTCAGTGATGACCGAGCTGCAGCACGGCTGCAATCCGTGTTCGGAGATCTACAGATCTGGGCGCTCCCCCCGGCAGCGTCCCATGCCCTGATATCAGAAGCCCTAGGAGAACTGCGGTGAACGAGAGCACCTGGCACACATCCAGCTACAGCGGAGCCCAGGGCGACTGCGTAGAGGTGCGGGAGGGGGAATCGACTCTCATCCGGGACACGCGGAACCGAGAACTCGGATACCTGGAGTTCGCCCCTGAGGAGTGGAGCGCTCTCCTCAGTACCCTCACTGCAAGGTAGCTCCTGAGTGCGAACCGGCCCCGCCAAGGACTAGTTGGCGGGGCCGGTTCATGTCTTCTGGGGGAGGCTACCCCGAGGCGCTGGCCCGGCGAAGGACCGTTGTCCGAGTTCGGCCGTGGACGGAGTGAGCAGACTCGTTCGCTGCGGGTGGTCAACTGAGAGGTGCACGCAGGCTGAGGAGAGGGCGCATGCAGGCGGAACAGGGACTCGTCTTCCGGAAGAGCAGCTATAGCGGTGGGAACGGAGGAGACTGCGTCGAGGTCGCCGAGGGGGCCGAGACACTGGTCCGGGACACCCGGAACCGGGAGCTCGGACACCTCGGATTCAGTGCTGAGGAGTGGACCGCGCTTCTGCGCGCTCTCCCCGCGCGGTAGGGCCGGAACACGGATCGGTCCCGTCGGGGGCACCCGGCGGGACCGGTCTCCGTCTTCCACGATGGGGGCACAGGCGCCTTCTTCCGGAGCGGGCGGGCGAGAACGACGGGCGGGGCTTCTCCGGGGCGGAACCGCCTCGGCCCGAAGCGTTCCGGCTGTGGCGGCGACCACGCCCGGCACGCTGTCACACCCATCCCACCAGCGGTGTCTCCAGGGCGAATCCCCCTACCAAGGAGCCCCGCCCATGAACACCGCCCTCTGGATCGCCGCCGGCCTGCTCGCCTTCGTCGCGTTCACCGGAGGCGTGAGCAAGACCTTCATGCCCATCGAAAAACTCTCCGCCGCCCCCGGCGGCAGCTGGACCGGCCACGCGCACCCCGCCCTCGTCCGCACCCTCGGCGTCCTCCAGCTCCTCGCCGCCTTCGGCTTCCTCCTCCCCCCGCTGGTCGGCGTCCTCCCCGTCATGGTCCCCGTCACCGCTGTGTGCTGGATCCTCCTCATGTTCGGCGCCATGGCCACCCACCTGCGCTTCGACGGCGTCAGCGTCTACATCCTCCTCAACACCGTCTACCTCTCCCTCGCCGTGTTCCTCCTCTGGGGCCGCCTCGTCGCCGCGCCCTTCGGTGGATGAGGTCCCTTCCGGCGGACGTGTCACAGAACGCGGACCACCGGTGTCCCTTGATCGAACCGCTCGAACTTCGAGGAGACAGTATGGCCACGCACACCCGCGTCGTCGTCATCGGCGGCGGCTACTCCGGGGTCCTCGCCGCCAACCGCCTCACCCAGCGCACGGACCTCTCCATCACCCTGGTCAACCCGCGCCCCGCCTTCGTCGACCGCATCCGCCTGCACCAGCTCGCGGCAGGCACCCACGAGGCCGTCGTCGACTACGCCGACGTCCTCTCCCCCGCCGTGCACCTGGTCATCGACACGGCCACGCTGATCGACCCCGAGGCGCGCACCGTCTCCCTCGCGTCCGGCGACACCCTCGGCTACGACCACCTCGTCTACGCGGTGGGCAGCACCAGCGCCCTCCCCGACGGCGTCACCGGGGCCGCCGAGTTCGCGCACCCCCTCGCCGGGCTGGAGGAGGCCCGCGCGCTGAAGGAGGCCCTGGCCTCCGTCGCGCCGACCGCCCCCGTGACGGTGGTCGGCGCGGGCCCCACCGGCATCGAGGCCGCCGCCGAGCTGGCCGAGGCCACCGGGCACCCCGTCACGCTGGTCTGCGGCGGCCTCCTCAACCCCTACCTGCACCCCCGCGGCCGCCGCGCGGTCGCCCGCCGCCTCGAAGCCCTGGGCGTCACCGTCGTCGACGGCCCCGGCTCCCGGGTCACCGCCGTGGCCGCGGACTCCGTCCGCCTCGACGACGGCCGGGAGCTCCCCGGCGCGGTCACCGTGTGGGCCGCCGGGTTCTCCGTTCCGCAGCTCGCCCGCCACAGCGGTCTGAGCACCGACGAGGAGGGCCGCCTGCTCACCGACGAGACCCTCACCAGCGTCGACGGCCCGTACATCGTCGCCACCGGCGACGCCGCCGCCCCTTCGGGCCTGCCCGTCCGGATGAGCTGCCAGGCCGCCGTCCAGTCCGGCCCGCAGGCCGCCGACACCGTGCTCGCCCGCATCGCGGGGCACGACCCCCGGCCGCTGAGCGTCCTGTTCGCCGCCCAGTGCATCAGCCTCGGCCGCCGCACCGGCATCCTCCAGCTCGCCCACCGCAACGACATCGCCCGCGGCGCCCACCTCTCCGGCGTCGTCGGTGGAAAGATCAAGGAGTACATCTGCCGGGGCATCATCGGGCAGCTGTCCGACGAGGCGCGCAGGCCCGGCAGGCGCCGGGTGCGGTTCACGGACGGCGGCCACCGGGAACGGCTCCTCCGGGAGCGCACCGCCGCAGACGCACCCCTGAAGGGCTAGGACCATGCACGACACCGACGGTGGGCAGCGGGCCGATCTCGCGACGGAGGCCTTCGTCGCCCACCGCAACCTGCTGTTCACCGTCGCCTACGAGATGCTCGGCTCCGCCGCCGACGCCGAGGACGTCCTCCAGGAGACCTGGCTGCGGTGGGCCGAGGTCGACCAGGCCCAGGTGCGCGAACCGCGCGCCTACCTGGTCCGGATCACCACCCGCCAGTCCCTGAACCGCCTGCGCACCCTCAAACGCCGCCGCGAGTCCTACGTCGGCAACTGGCTGCCCGAACCGCTCCTCACCACGCCGGACGTGGCCGAGGACGTCGAGCTCGCCGAGAGCGTGTCGATGGCGCTCATGCTGGTCCTGGAGACGCTCTCCCCCACCGAACGCGCCGTGTTCGTGCTGCGGGAGGCCTTCGGTTTCGGCTACGACGAGATCGCCGCCGCCGTCGACAAGACCCCGGCGGCGGTCCGGCAGATCGCTCACCGGGCGCGGCGCCACGTGGGCGCCCGCCGTCCCCGTGAAACGGTGACGGCCGCCCAGACCAGGGAGGCCCTGGAGTCGTTCCGACTCGCCTTCGAGACCGGGGACGTCCAGAACCTGTTGAACGTCCTCTCCCCCGACGTCGTCGCGATCGGCGACGGCGGCGGCATCAAGCAGGCGGTCCCGAACGCGGTCACCGGCGCGGAGAAGGTGCTCCGCCTCATGGTCGGCGGTCTGCGCAAGGCGGGCGTCGCGGTCACCGTCGAGGACACCGTGGTCAACGGCCGTCCCGCGCTCTCGGTCTTCCTGGACGGAGAGTTCGACGGGGTCCTGGCCATCCATATCGAGAACGGCCTGGTCACCGGCCTCTACTACGTCCGCAATCCGGAGAAGCTCACCCGCCTGGCCTCCGAGACCCCGCTCACCCTGCGGTGAGCCGCGCGCCCGACCCCGGGCATGAGAACACCCCGGGGTCATCCCCACAACCCCGGGGTGCATGCTCCCATCGGCTCGCGGCGGCCGGTGCGCGGGCGCGCGGGGTTCGCGGTTCCGCGCGCCCACCGGTCCCACCGCCGAGGTCCCCCCGGACCTCAGCCTTCGGGCAGGGCCACCGGCGCGAGTTCGTCGAACTCGTCGCCCGGCCCCGGGTTCGTCGGGTCGGTGGCACCACCCAGGTGGTGCATCACCCCCCACACCGCGTTGAGCGCCGTCTGCACCGCGCCCTCGGCCCAGCCGGCCGTCCAGGACACGTCGTCGCCCGCCAGGAACAGGCCGCGGTACTCCTCTGGCAGCGAGTCCTGGGCGAAGTGCGTGAACAGGCGGCGCTGGTACCGGTAGTGCCCCGGCAGGTTGGCCTTGAAGGCGCCCATGAAGTACGGCTCGTCCTCCCACGACACCGTGACCGGGTCGCCGGTGATGTGCGAGCGGATGTCCACGCCCGGGTACACCTTGGCCAGCGACGCCAGCATCACTTCGAGGCGCTCGTTCGGGGACAGCGGCAGCCACTTCAGCGAGTCGTCGCACCAGGTGTACGACAGGCAGATGGCGGCGGGCCCGTCCGGGTCCGGCCCCTCCAGCAGGTAGGTGCCGCGGGTCATGCGGTCGGTGAGCGTCATGCTCATGACGTCGCGCCCGGTCTCGGGGTCCTTGTCCTTCCAGAACGCCCGGTCCACCGGCACGAACAGCTTGGAGGACTCCATGTAGTGGGTGCGCTCGATGGCGGTCCAGTGGTCGATCGGCAGCAGCGACTCGTCGCAGTCGATCTTGGACAGCATCATCCAGCTCTGCGCGGTGAACACCGCCGCGGGGTAGGTGCGGGTGGAGCCCGACGCGTCCGTCACGGTGATGTTGCCCGTCGCCGAGCCCCTCGCCGCGGTGCGGCGCAGGGCGGTGACGGCCGGCCGCGGCCCCTCCCCGTGCAGCTTCGCCAGGGTCGTGCCCTGCGCCCAGTGGACGATCTTGTCCGGGGCGTCCTCCCAGAGCCGCTGCGGGAGCTGCTGTACACCGCCGACGATGCCCATGTGGTCGTCGTCGGCGCCCGTGTAGGTGACCCGCAGGATCTCCAGGATCGAGTTGGGGAAGTCGGTGTCCCAGCCGCCGGTGCCGAACCCCACCTGTCCGAAGATCTCGCGGTGGCGGAAGGAGGCGAAGGCCGGGGACTCGCACAGGAACCCGTAGAAGGTCTGGTTGTCGAGCTTCTCGACGAGCTCGTTCCAGATCTCCTTCTGGGTCGCCACGTCGCGCTCCCGGATGGCGCGCTGCATGCGGGTGTGCTGGGCGCCGTCCTCCAGGGTCCGCTCCCAGGCGCGGGCGACCTCGCGGTACACCTCGGGCAGGTCGTCGAGGGTGGTCGCGTAGTGCGACTCGCCCTTGAGGTCGACGACGGTGCTGGGGGTGGTCGGGGCGAGCGGGTTGGGGAACGGCTCGGTGCGCAGCCCCACCCGGTTCACGTAGTGCCAGAACGCCGTGGACGAGGGCGGGAAGCGCATGGCCCCCATCTCGGCGATGACCTCTTCCTCGTCGACTCCGGGGAAGCGCTCGGTGCGCAGCCGCCCGCCGATCCGGTCGGCCTCGTAGACCACCGGCTTGAGCCCCATCTTCATGAGCTCGTAGGCGGTGACGATGCCCGACAGGCCGCCGCCGATGACCGCGACCTCGGTGCCGAGCCGCTCCGCCGGGATCTGTCCGATCCCGGCCGGGTGCTCCAGGTACCGGTCGTAGGCGAACGGGAAGTCCGGTCCGCACATGTTCAGCGGCGGGTCCTGCACCGGGCCGGTGCCGGCGGCCGTGGGCACGGCAGACGTCATGAATCCCCTCCAGGGTCGGTGTGGCGGTGCGCTGTGGGCGCGGGGTCGGGTGGGGCCCGGCGGTCGGGGCCGGACTCAGTCGCGGCTCAGGGAGCCGTAGAGGGCCGGTCTGCGGTCGTCCAGGTAGGACTGTTCCTCGCGGGCGCGGGCGACGGCCCCGAGGTCGACGTCGCCCACGAGGAGTTCCTCGCCGGGCCCGGCGCGCAGGGTCTCGGAGCCGTCGGGCGCGATGAGGGCGCTGCGGCCCGCGTAGCGCAGGTCGCCCTCGGTGTCGCAGCGGTTCACGTACGCCAGGTGGATCTGGTTCTCCAGCGCCCGTACCGGGACGATCCGGTCGGGGACCTGGGTGAAGGGCAGCATGAGGGCGGTGGGGACGACGAGCAGCTCGGTGCCGGCGAGCGCGTGGGCGCGCACCGGTTCGGGGAACTCGACGTCGTAGCAGACCAGCAGTCCCAGGCGCACCCCGCCCAGGTCGGCCTGGACCACCGGGGTGTTCCCGGGGGTGAAGGCCCGGCGGTCGAGGTCGCCGAACAGGTGGGTCTTGCGGTAGGCGGCCAGCCGCGAGCCGTCCGGGCCGGTGAGGAGGACGGTGTTGTACACCGCGTCGCCGTCGCGCTCCGGGAAACCGTGGACGATGGCCACGCCGCTGTCTGCGGCGATCCGTGCGACGTGCGCTGCCAGGCGGCCGTCAACGGGTTCGGCCAGGCGTGCGGCGTCCGGTCCGATGTTGTAGCCGGTCAGCGACATCTCCGGGCCGACGAGGAGGTCGGCGCCCGCGTCGGCGGCGGCACGCGCCCGGTCGGAGAGGCGGGCCAGGGCGTCGGCGGGGTCGCCGCTGCGTCCGGTGCCCTGGTCCAGGGCCACGCGCAGGGTCCGCCGTGCCATCCGCTCCTCCGTTCCGTTCATGCCTTGCGGCGCCGTCGCCGCGTTCCGTTCCGGGTCCCGTCGCCGCTGGTGGGGCGGCTGCGAGGCCGGATCCACTCTAGGCGGCGGCCCCCGTGCGAAGTGTGCGTCGCACATCGGATGCTTTGCGCATTTTCGCCGCATGGACGTGGTTCTTTGCGCGTGTGCGGGCATTCGCTGCGCAGGCGTGCGCCGGGCGCCGTCGCACCGCCTCCGGGAGTCCCACCCTGGAACACACCGGAGGGGGCCGGGAAGTCCCGGCCCCCTCCGTGGGCTCCGTCTCAGGTCAGGAACGGGCCTCGACGGCGTCCCCGGTCTCCAGTGCGGAGCGCTTCATGCTGTAGCCGAAGTAGATCGCCAGGCCGACGACCAGCCACGCGACGAACGCCACCCACACGCTGACGCCCATGCTGGCCATCATGTAGGCGCAGGCCAGCACGCCCAGGACGGGGGTGACCGGCGCACCCGGCACCCGGAAGGCGCGGGGCAGGTCCGGCCGGGTCCGGCGCAGCACCAGCACCGCCACGTTCACCAGAGCGAACGCGAACAGGGTGCCGATGGCGGTGGCGTCGGCGAGCGGGCCCAGCGGGATGAACGCGGCCAGGACCGCGATCAGCACGGAGGTGATGACCGTGTTCAGGCGCGGGGTGCCGTTGGCGTCGACCTTGGAGAACGCCTTGGGGATCAGGCCGTCGCGCGACATCACGAAGAGGATGCGGGTCTGGCTGTAGAGGACCACCAGGACGACGCTGGCCAGGGCCAGCACGGCGCCCGCGGCGAAGATGACCGCCCAGACGGGGGTGCCGGTGACGGCGGTGAGGATGCCCGCCAGGGAGGTCTCGCCGTCGGCGAAGTCGGTCCAGTTCAGCGCGCCGACCGCGGCGAAGGCCACCAGGCAGTAGATGGCGGTCACCAGGATCATCGAGAACATGATCGCGCGCGGCAGGTCGCGCTGCGGGTTCTTGGCCTCCTCGCTGGCGGTGGAGACCGAGTCGAACCCGATGTAGGAGAAGAACAGGGTGGCGCCCGCGGCGCTGACGCCCGCCATGCCCATGGGCATGAAGGGGGCGAAGTTGCCGTCCTGGACGGCGGTGACGGCGATGGCCACGAACATCACCAGGATGGCGATCTTGATGGCGACCATGACCGCGTTGACGCGGCTGCTCTCACGCACCCCGGCGAGCAGGGCGAACATCGACAGCAGGACGACCACGGCGGCCGGGAGGTTGACCAGCCCGCCCTCCATCGGCCCGGCCAGGACCGCGGACGGCAGGGAGAGGCCGGTGGTCAGGTGCAGCAGTTCGTTGATGTACTGCCCCCAGCCCACGCCCACGGCCGCCACGGAGACACCGTAGGTGAGCATGAGGCACCAGCCGCAGACCCACGCCATGAACTCGCCGATGGTGGCGTAGCTGTAGGAGTAGGCCGAGCCGGAGGCCGGGATCATGCCCGCCATCTCGGCGTAGGCCAGGGCGGAGAACAGGGCGGTGATGCCCGCGAGCACGAAGGAGAGCATGACGGCCGGTCCGGCGACGGGCACGGCCTCGCCCAGGACCACGAAGATGCCGGTTCCCAGGGTCGCGCCGATGCCGATCATGGACAGCTGCCAGAAGCCCATGTGCCGTTGGAGCCCGGCGCCGGCGGCGCCCTCGGTCTCGGCGACGAGCTTCTCCACCGGCTTGCGCCGGGTGAGGCGCTCCCGAAGCGCGGGCGCACCGCCCGGGCGCACGGGTACCCCGGGGGTACCCGCGGGGGTCTTCTGGTCGACCACGTGTCACTCCTTGTTTCATACGCGGACACACCGGCCCCGGACGCGGGCACGCTTCAGTGCCCCGGATGGGGTGCGGTGTGGGGGGACGGGCGTTCCCTTCGTCCCGTTAACAGTGGGAAAACGCCCTCAGCAACGGTAACCGCGTTACCTGGGTAACATGACCCACATTCGTTGCGTCTATCCGGAATTCACGCGCGAGGCATGCGTTCCAGCGCAAGAAAACGCACATCAACGTGATCGATGCCACATCAAATCACCCTGTGTGATGTCGCACGGGTGACCTGCGCGTATACAGGAAACAACCCTGTCCGAACGGTCCCGCCGGCCCTGTAACACCCTCACCCCCGGCATCCTTCCCGGGCACCTGCCGGGCAGCCGCCTCGGACACGCGAGCGGCCGCGCCCCGGTCGGGGACGCGGCCTTTCTCGGACTCAGACTCCGGATCCGTCGGGCCTCACGGGTGCTTCGCCCGGACGTGCCCGTTCCAGGGCCGAGGCCATCGCGTTCCACTGCCCGCGGTCGGCCCCGCGGCGGTGGACCGGGAGCGGTGTGCGGTCGCCGTTCGCCGACACGTGCACGAGGCGCCCCTCCTCGATGGCGAAATGCTCGCCGGTCTCCGCGACCACGGGTTCCCCCGGATCCGGGGAGACCGCGGCACCGGACACGGTGACCCGGTCCTCCAGGATCTCCATCACGAGATAGGTGCCGCGCCACCTCCAGATCCCGAGGCCGATCACAATGGACACGACCAGTACGGCCGGGTACAGCGTCTCCAGTCCTGCGGCCCAGAGAGCGGGGAGGGAGACGAGTACCGCCGCCGTGGTGAGGAGGACCGGTCCGATCGGTGACCTGCGGACGACGAATCGCGCGGGAGCCATGTCATCTCCTCTTTGCCAGGGGCCGGGAATCACTTGACCTCTGCTTGCCCGGATCCGCGCACGTCACACTCCCGAACAGCGCGGTGACGCAGCGGCGGCAGGGGTCTCGGACAACGCGAACGGCCGCGCCCCCGGTCGGGGGCGCGGCCGTTGGAGGCGCGGAGGGCGGGTGTCAGCCGGCGACGGCGACGGTGGGCTCGCCCGGCCCGACACCGGCCTCGCCCATCTCCTCGGCGATGCGCATGGCCTCCTCGATCAGCGTCTCCACGATCTTGGACTCGGGCACGGTCTTGACGACCTCGCCCTTGACGAAGATCTGGCCCTTGCCGTTGCCCGAGGCCACACCCAGATCGGCCTCACGGGCCTCACCCGGACCGTTGACGACGCAGCCCATGACAGCCACCCGCAACGGCACCTCCAGACCCTCCAGCCCGGCGGTGACCTCCTCGGCCAGCGTGTACACATCCACCTGCGCCCGCCCGCAACTGGGGCAGGACACGATCTCCAGACCCCGCTCGCGCAGACCCAGGGACTCCAGGATCTGCGTACCGACCTTGACCTCCTCCGCCGGAGGCGCCGACAACGACACCCGGATGGTGTCACCGATACCCTCCGACAACAGCGCACCGAACGCCACCGCCGACTTGATGGTGCCCTGGAAGGCCGGACCGGCCTCGGTCACCCCCAGGTGCAGCGGATAGTCACAGGCCGAGGCCAGCTGGCGGTAGGCGTTGACCATCACCACCGGGTCGTTGTGCTTGACCGAGATCTTGATGTCGCGGAACCCGTGCTCCTCGAACAGCGAGCACTCCCACAGCGCCGACTCCACCAAAGCCTCGGGGGTGGCCCTGCCGTACTTGGCCAGCAGGCGCTTGTCCAAAGACCCGGCGTTGACACCGATACGGATCGGGGTGCCCGCCGCGGAGGCGGCCCTGGCGATCTCGGCGACCTTGTCGTCGAACTTCTTGATGTTGCCCGGATTGACGCGCACCGCCGCACACCCGGCGTCGATGGCCTGGAACACGTACTTGGGCTGGAAGTGGATGTCGGCGATCACCGGGATCTGCGACTTCCTGGCGATGACCGCCAGCGCGTCGGCGTCGTCGTTGGTGGGCACCGCCACCCGCACGATCTGGCAGCCCGAAGCGGTCAGCTCCGCGATCTGCTGCAACGTGGCGTTGATATCGGAGGTACGGGTGGTGGTCATGGACTGCACGGACACCGGCGCGTCCCCGCCCACGGGGACGTTGCCGACCATGATCTGCCGGGTCTTGCGCCGGGTCGCCAGCGGGCGCGGCGGGGTGGCGGGGATACCGAGATCGACGGTCGTCACGCTTGATTCACCTCGTCTGCCGCCGGAGGGAGGGGCGGCACTTGGAATTTCGTCCGGTTCACAGAGAAGGCATCCGGCGCGCTGCGCGGAGCCACGACCGGAAATCGACGCCTGTGCGGGGCGGCCGTGCGGGACGTTCCGCCGTTCCCGGCTCGCGCCCCCAGATTACCCGTACCTCGGAGGGTGCCCCGCACCACACGGGAAGGTTCTCCGGACCGGGTGGCCCGGGCGCCCACCGGCCGGAACAGCCGTTCGACGGAATGGGCGGACACCGGGTGGACGGGGGGCGGCCCCGGGGTGGACGCGGCGTGGACCCGACGCGGAGCCGGCGTGGACGGCGGTCCGCCGGGACGGGCGGTCCCGGGGCGGGGGCCACCGGGGAGCGGTGTCCGCGGGCGCCGAAGGCCCCGGGCCCGGTACGTACTCCGGGTCCGGGGCCTTCGGACGGACGGTCAGCCGAACAGCCGGACCGGGTTGAACAGGTCGGCGATGAGCAGGACCACGCTGAACGCCAGGAAGCAGGCCACCACGATGTAGGCCACCGGGGTCAGCATGGCCACGTCCACCGGGGCCGGCTCGGGTCTGCGGGTGAGCTTGGCCCAGCCGCGCTTGATCCACTCCCAGATGGCCCCCGCCATGTGCCCGCCGTCCAGCGGCAGGATCGGCAGCATGTTGAAGGCGAACAGGAAGAGGTTCACGCCCGCCAGGATCTGGAGCATGATCGAGGCGGTGTCGGCGATGGGCAGGCCCTGGGCCATGATCTCGCCGCCGATGCGGGAGATCCCGACGATGCCGACCGGCGAGTCCGCGGTGCGCTCCTCGCCCAGGAAGGCGGCGCCGAACACCCCGGGGATCTTGGACGGCAGGGCGATGAGCGCCTCGCCGACACCGAGCATCATCGTGCCCATCTCACCCGCCGACTCGGCGAGGGTGAGCGGGGCGCGCTCGGTGGCGAACATGATGCCCAGGAAGCCGACCGTCTCCATCTTGTAGACGGGGAAGCCCTGCTCGTCGACCAGCGGGTCGCCGCCGGCGTCGGTCTCGTAGATGAAGTCGCCCTCGGCGTCGCGGGCCGGGAGCTCGTTCTCGATGATCCTGGCGGTGACCGGGATCCTCTCGCCGTCGCGCTCCACCACGATCTCGGTGGGCCCCAGCGAGGAGCGGATGAGCTGGTTGGCGTCGTTCCACTCCGGGGTCGGCCGCCCGTCGACCTCGACGATGACGTCGCCCGCGCGCAGCCCCGCCTCGATGGCCGGGGTGGGCGGCTGCCCCTCGCAGGAGTCGACCTCGTTCTGGACCTCGGCGGAGACCACGCACTCGTTGACCACCCCGATCTGGGTGGTCTGCTGCGGGACGCCGATGCCCATGAAGAGCACACCGAGCAGGACGGCCGCGAGGACCACGTTCATGCCGGGCCCGGCGAACATGACGATGAGGCGCTTCCAGGGGGCGCGCTGGTAGAACTGCCGGTCCTGGTCCTCGGGCCCGAGCTCCACGTAGGAGGCCTCGCGGGCGTCCTCGGCCATGGCGCGCCAGCGGGAGAGCTTGCGTCCGCCGTCGTCGGCGGGCCGCCGCGCGGGCGGCATCATCCCGACCATGCGGACGTAGCCGCCCAGGGGTACGGCCTTGACGCCGTACTCGGTCTCACCCCTGCGGAACGACCAGAGGGTCTTGCCGAACCCCACCATGTACTCGGTGCACTTGATGCCGAACAGCTTGGCGGTGCCGAGGTGTCCGAGTTCGTGCCAGGCGATCGAGAAGAGCAGCCCCAGGACGAAAAGGACGATCCCGACCACGGTCAGCAGCAGGACCATGCATCTCTCCCTACACCGGTGTCAGGCCCGGCGTGCGACCAGTTCGCGCGCTCGGGTACGGGCCCATCCGTCAGCGGCGTACACGTCGTCGAGGGTGAGGTCCCCTGGTCCGTGGGACGCTGCACCGGGGCGTTCCGTTCGCTGATGCTCAGAGACTACCCGCGCGACGGTGTCCAGGATGGCCGGGAACGCGAGGTTTCCGCTGAGGAAGGCGTCGACGGCCTCCTCGTTGGCCGCGTTGTACACGGCCGGGGCGGTGCCGCCCGCCTCGCCGACCTCGCAGGCCAGCCGGACGGCGGGGAACGCCTCGTGGTCCAGCGGCTCGAAGGTCCAGGACTGGGCCCTGGTCCAGTCCATGCCCGGGGCGGCGTCGGGCACCCGGTCGGGGGCGCTCATGCCGTAGGCGATGGGGATCATCATGCTGGGCGGGCTGGCCTTGGCGATGGTGGAGCCGTCCACGTACTCGACCATCGAGTGGACGATCGACTGCGGGTGCACGACCACGTCGATGCGGTCGAAGGGGATGTCGAACAGCAGGTTGGCCTCGATCACCTCCAGGCCCTTGTTGACCAGGGTCGCGGAGTTGACGGTGATGACCGGGCCCATGCTCCAGGTGGGGTGGTTCAGGGCGTCGGCGGGGGTGACGCGCTCCAGCTCCTCCCGGCGGCGTCCGCGGAAGGGGCCGCCGCTGGCGGTGACGACCAGTCGGCGCACCTCGTCGCGGCGGGCGGTCACGTGGCCCTGGGCGAGGCTGCGCAGCTCCGCCTCCGGCAGGTGGGGGAAGCACTGGGCGATGGCGAAGTGCTCGGAGTCGACGGGGATGATCTGGCCCGGCCGGGCCAGCGCGCGGACCAGCGGCCCGCCGATGATGAGCGACTCCTTGTTGGCCAGCGCCAGGGTGCTCCCGGCGCGCAGCGCGGCGAGCGTGGACTCCAGGCCCAGGGCCCCGGTGATGCCGTTGAGGACGACGTCGCAGGGCTCGGCGGCGATCTCGGCCACCCCCTCGGGACCTGCGAGCACGGTGGCGCCGGAGCCGTGTCCGGCGAGGGCGCGCCGCAGCTCGTCGGCTCTGGCCGGGTCGGCCACGGCCACCCGTGGGACGTCGAACTCGGCGGCCTGCTTGGCGAGCAGGTCCACCCGGCCGCCCCCGGCGGCCAGCGCGGAGACGCGGAAGCGGTCGGGGTTGCGGTGGACGAGGTCCAGGGCCTGGGTGCCGATCGAGCCGGTGGAGCCGAGGAGGACTACGGTTCGCTGCTGTTCTTGTCGCACACCCCCATTGTCGCGCAACCGGCGAGCCGTCGCCGGGGCCTGTGGAGGACCCTCCCCCGCGCCCCTCCGCTTCCGGACGGGTGCGCGGCACGGGACCGGCCGCCCCCTGCGGCCCGGCACCCGCGGGGCGGGGAGGGAGCACGGGCGGAAGGCCGCCGGGACGGTCCGGCCCGGGCCCGCCCCGCACCCGGGCCGGCGGACGAGCGCGGCGCGAGCAGGCACGGGAGGGGCGGGCCGCGGGGCGGCACGGTCCGGCGGAGGCCACCGCTGCGGGCGGGCGGCCCGGGTGGCGGCCGGAGCGGACCGGGACGGCCGGGGCCGGCACGGCGGCCCGTGGCCTGCACGGCGGACGGGGCGGGCGGGACGGAGGAGCCGGGTGGGACGGAGGGCGGGCGGGACCGCGGGTCGACGGGTCTTTACAAGCGGTCCCCGCTGTCTTAACTTAACCGATGAGTAAGTTACCTCACAGTCACTTGCCCCCCTCACCCCCTGATCCCCCGTACTCCGGCCGGTCCGACCACCGGCCCTCCCCCGATGGCCACCGGCGGCGCGACGACCCATCGGAAACCTCCCGTCCCTGCTCCCCGAGGTTCCCGACACATGCGTTCCCAGATCCCCCGTTCCGCTCCCCCGCCCCGCCGCACCGCCCCCGTCCGGCTGCTGTCCGGCCTGGTGGCGGCAGTACTCGCCGCGGTCCTGCTGTCCCCGGCCCCGGCCGCCGCGGCGGTCGGCTCCGAGATCCGCTACGTGACCATCACCAGCCACGACGGAACCCGGCTCGCGGCCAAGGTCATCACCCCCACCGGCGTCGAGGGCCCGCACCCCCTGCTGGTCATGCCGTCCGCCTGGGCCACCCCGCACCTGCTCTACGTCGGCGCCGGCGCCCGGCTCGCCCAGGAGTCCGGCTACCAGGTCGTCACCTACTCCTCGCGCGGATTCTGGGACTCCGGCGGCGCCATCGAGGTCGCCGGGCCGCAGGACCGGGCCGACGCCGGCGCGGTGATCGACTGGGCCCTGGAGAACACCGACGCCGACCCCGAGCGCATCGGCATGGCCGGGATCTCCTACGGCGGCGGAATCAGCCTGCTCACCGCGGCCGAGGACGACCGGATCAAGGCGGTGGCCTCGCTCAGCGGCTGGGCCGACCTCCAGGTGTCCCTGTACCCCAACGAGACGGTCGACGTGCAGTCCGCCGAACTGCTGCTGGGCGCGGCCGCGCTGACCGGCCGCAAGGGCGAGACCCTCCGGAACGTGGAGCGCGCCTACCGGCGCGGCGACATCCAGCCCGCCCTGGACATGGCCCCCGACCGGTCGGCCGCCACCAAGGTCGACCGGCTCAACGCCAACGGCACCGCCGTGATGATGGCCCACGGCTGGAACGACGGCATGTTCCCGATCGGACACATCACCGACTTCTACGGCGAACTGACCGGCCCCAAGCGGCTGATGGTCGCCCCCGGCGACCACGCCACCCAGGAGATCTTCGGCGCGGCCGGGCTGCCCGACGAGATCTGGGCGGGCGTCGGAGACTGGTTCGACCACCACCTCAAGGGCGAGGACAACGGCGTGGACACCGCCGACCCGGTCATGGTCAAGCCCAACAACGGGCGCGGGGCCTGGACCTCGTACCCGGACTGGGAGTCGGTGACCGGAAGCGAGCAGACCTTCCACCTGGACAGGCCCGGCACGGACTGGGCCCGCTGGCAGAACAGCGGCGCGATGGGCGCCGACCCGGCCACCGGCTGGAGCTACGGCGTGCGGACCGGGATCGGCACCACCGCCGAGAGCGGGACCGTGATGCTCTCCGGCGCCCTCCAGCAGTTCTTCGACGTGCCCACCGGGGTGCTGCTGCCCACCGTGGACCGCTACCGGGCGGGGGTGTGGACGAGCCCCGCCTACCCGGACGGCGCCCGGGTGGCGGGTACGCCGGAGGCCACGTTCACGTTCACCCCCACCGCGCGGAAGCAGTCCGTGTTCGTGTACCTGTACACGATCGACGCCCAGGGCCGGGGGTCCCTGCTCTCCCACGCCCCCTACACGCTGCGCGACGCGGTGCCGGGAGCACCGGTGACCGTGACGACCGAGCTGTCCCCGGTGGTGTGGGACGTGCCCGCCGGGCACCGGCTCGCCGTCGTGGTGGACACCCGCGACCTGCGCTACGGCAGCGAGAGCGTGATCGGGAACCGGGTGACGGTGACCTCCCCCGAGGCCGAGCCCACCCGGGTGACCATCCCCTTCGCCTGATCCCGGACCGCCCCGGCGGGCTCCGCGGCGCCGAAACGGCACCGCCGTGATCCCGCCGCGGGCGGACCGGAAACCGGCCCCCGCTACCGGCGGCGCGCCGTGCCACTCCCGCGGCGCGGCGCGACCGCCCAGGCCGCCCCCGATACGGGACCCGTGTCGGGGGCGGCTGTTCGCGCCTTCCCGAAAAACCGCGGACACAAACTCAAAGTAGTCATGTGATTACTTCAGGTGTGCAAAAATGCGGTCCATGACCTCGTCCACCGCGCACAAACTCCTGGCCGCGCTCGCAGCGGCGGCCCTCGCCGTCGGCGGCCTCGTCCACGCCGACCGGTCCCTCGCACCCGCACAGGCCGGGACCGTCCCCGAACGCCTCCACGAGGCGCACTCCGCCCTCGACGAGGCCGACGGAGTGGTACGGCAGAGCGCGGCGGTCACCCGGGAACAGCACCGTGCCGTGCTGTCCTACTGGACTCCCGAGCGCATGGCCGCCGCCCGGCCCATCACCGACCTGCTCGCCCGGAACCTCCCCGAGGCGCCCGCGGTGCTCTCCCGCCCCGAGGCCGAGCACCAGACCTCCCCGCGCGCCGACAGCACCGGGGAGGCGTGGACCGCCGGGGGCCGGGTCGTGCGCACCACCGGCAAGGTGTTCCTCACGATGGACGGACGCGACTTCACCTGCTCGGCGTCGGTGGTGGACTCCCCCAACCGGAGCACCGTCATCACCGCCGGGCACTGCGCCAAGGACGGCACCGGCTCCTGGGCGCGGAACTGGACGTTCGTGCCCGGGTTCAGCGACGGGTCCTCGCCCTACGGCCGCTACACCGCCCGCGACCTGCTGGTGTCCCCGGAGTGGTCCAGGAGGGCCGACGACAGCTTCGACCTGGCGGTCGCGGTGGTCAACACCGACGACGGCCGGGCCGTGCAGGACAGGGTGGGCGCCCAGCGGATCGCCTTCGACACCTGGACGGAGACCCGGGTGCGCGACGGGGTGCAGGTGTACTCGTTCGGGTACCCGGCGGCGTCCCCGTACAACGGGCGCGAGCTGCACTACTGCTCGGGCCGCACCCGCCCCGACACCGGCGGGACCACCGCCAACGGCATGCGCTGCGGGATGACCCAGGGCTCCAGCGGGGGCCCGTGGCTGACCGGGTTCGACACCGAGACGGGCGCGGGCACGGTGTCCTCGGTGGTGAGCTTCAAGTACGCCGACGACCGGCGGACCCAGTACGGGCCGCGGTTCGGCACGCAGGCCCGCAAGCTGTACGACCACGCCGCCGGGCTGTAGACGCCTCCCCCGCGGCGGGAGCGCGGTGCCGCGCTCCCGCCGCACCGCGCTCCCGCCGCACCGCGCTCCCGCCGCACCGCGCTCCCGTCGCCGCCCCCGCCCGGCCTCGCTCCGGGCGGGAGCCGTCAGCGGCGGTTCACAGGCTGATGCCGGTGAGCACCATGACCCGCTCGTAGGTCAGGTCCGTCATGGCCGCGCGCACGCCCTCGCGGCCCACGCCCGAACCCTTCACCCCGCCGTAGGGCATCTGGTCGGCGCGGAAGGTCGGCACGTCGCCGATGATCACGCCGCCGACCTCCAGCTCCCGGTGGGCCCGGAACGCGGTCGGCAGGTCGCGGGTGAACACGCCCGCCTGGAGTCCGAAGTCGCTGTCGTTGACCGCGGCGAAGGCCGCGTCGGTGTCGGCGACCCGCTGGAGCACCAGCACCGGGCCGAACACCTCCTGGCGCATCACCCGGCTGTCGGCGGGGGCGTCGGCGATCACCGTCGGGGCCACGGTCACGCCGTCACGGGTGCCGCCGGTGAGCAGCTTCGCTCCGCCCTCCACGGCCTCGTCCACCCACTCCTGGACACGGACCGCGGCGGCCTCGTCCACCAGCGGTCCCACGTCGGTGCCCTCGTCGGCGGGGTCGCCGGTGCCCAGCTCCTCCACCTTCCCGACCAGGCGCGCCGTGAACTCCTCGTACACGGCGTCGGTGACGACGACCCTCTGCACGCCGATGCAGACCTGCCCGGCCTGGTTGTTGCCGAAGAGGGCGACGCGCGACGCCGCCCAGTCCAGGTCGGCGTCGTCGAGCACCACGGCCGCGGCGTTGCCGCCGAGCTCCAGGGTGACGTGCTTGTGCGGGGCCCGCTTCTGGATCTCCCAGCCGAAGGCGCCCCCGGTGAACGAGATGACCGGCAGGCGGGCGTCGTCGATGAGGCGCCCGGCCAGGTCATTGGGCATGGGCAGCACCGACACCGTGCCCGCGGGCAGGTCGGTCTCCGCGATGATCTCGCCCAGCAGCAGCGCCGTCATCGGGGTGGCCGGGGCCGGCTTGAGGATGATGGGGGCGCCGACCGCGATCGCCGGGGCGATCTTGTGGGCGACCAGGTTCAGTGGGAAGTTGAACGGCGAGATCCCGAGCACGGGGCCGTGCGGGACCCGGCGGACCAGGGCCATCCGACCGGTGCCGCCGGGGTCGGTGTCCAGGCGCTGGAGCTCGCCGCTGTCGCGGCGCGCCTCCTCGGCGGCCCAGCGGAACACGGACACGGCGCGGGCGGCCTCGACCCGGGCCCACTTGATCGGCTTGCCGCTCTCGGCGGTGATGGTCTGCGCGATCTCCTCGGCCCGCTCGCCGATGCGGCGGGAGATGTGGTCGAGGGCCGCGGCCTTGGCGTGCGCGGGCAGGGCGGCGGCCTCGGCGGCCGCGGCCTGCGCGGCGGCGACGGCCTGCTCGACCTGGTCGGCGGTGGGCACGGAGACCCGGCCCGCGACCTCGCCGGTGTAGGGGTTGACGACGGTGAGTTCGCTGTCGCCGGTCACGGCGGTGCCGGCCAGCCAGAACGGGTGCGTGGACATGGAAGGGACGCTAGTGCCCGGGATCGGCCGGCGCCTTGTCCAGACTTGCCAGGACGCTGCGGCCGATTGGCCGCAATGGAGCATGTCGGAGGCGTCTTCCAGGGTCGTCCCGCAGGACCCGACGCACACCCGTACCCGAAGGAAGGTCCGCCATGGGAGTCTCCCTCTACTACAGCGCCGAACGCGACAGCCCGCTGAGCGCGGACGAGCGCGCGACCGTCGGGCTCCTGGCCGCGGAGGGGGAGGAAGCCCTGCGGGAGGAGGCCCTGGAGCTGTTCTCGGCCTGGCACGCCTCGGGAGAGGTGCCCGTCGAGTACCTCTCGCCGGCGGAGATCTTCGAGGGGCTGTTCCTCTACCCGGAGGAGCACCTCCACGGGAGCCAGGTCCTGGCCGGGTCCAGCAAGATGCCGCCGGCCTGCGGGAGCGAGCCCCTCCTCGCCCAGCTGCGCCACTACCTGGACGCCCTCACCCGGATGCGCCGGGCCCTGCCCGGCGCCCGGTGGCACGTGCACATCGAAGACATCGAGATTCCCTGGGCGGAGGACGGGTACACCCTGGGCGAAGCGACCACGTGAAGACCGCCTTCGGTCGCTCGGCTGGCGCCGAAGTGTTCTTTCGTACACAGTGGTGGTGAGGGCTCTACCGGTGCGTACGGGTCGGGTCCTCGGGTCCGCCGCCGACGACGGAAGCCCGGGAGTGCCCATTGCCGCTTGTCTACCGCACGCTCATCGCGGTCCCGGAGGACCAGGACCCCATCGCCACCGCGTCGGCCGTGCTGTCCCGGTGGCTGAGCAAGCGGGGGAACTCGGGAGCGCGCGTGGACTTCGCCTCCTCCGGCCGCCATGAGCTGAGCAACCGCTCCCGGGCGCTGGTGGTGCGGCACGACAACCCCGAGGAGGGCCTGTCCTTCCTGCGGCTGACCACCGAGTCCGACAAGCCCGACGGGGTGTGGCGGACGACCGTCACCGTCGTCGTGGACCCGGAGCTGGCGCCCTGGCGGTACCTGTGGCTGGACATGACGGTGGACACCGCGGGCGCCTCCGAGCAGCCCCGGCTCGACATCATGCCGCCCGAGGCCGCGCGGATGCTGCTGGACGCCCTTCCCGCGCACGACGGCGGCCACCGGGTGCACGCGGCGCCGGTGATAGTACGCGGCCGGGACGACACCCTGATGGACACGCTGGTCTCCGCGATCCGCGATCCCCGGCGCCGTCTGGCGGTGCTGGCGACCGGCGCCCCCGGGGACGTCACCGTCGCGGACTGGCGCACCGCCATGGCCGCCGCCCTGTCCAGGTGCACCGGCATGTGCTCGGTGTACGTGCTGGACTGCGCGGCCCAGGAGCGGATCGTGGACCTGCTCCCCGCGGGGATGGACATCCCCGCCGGCGGGGTGCGCACCTTCTTACCCGGTGTGGGCGGCGATCCCTCCCGGCATCCCCGGATGAGCCCGACCACCCTGGACACCGCCCGCGAGGGGGAGCGGATCCGCAACTGGGTGGGGGCGGCGCTGTCCCGGCGGGTCAGGGAGAACGCCCTGGAGGTCACCCTGCCCGACCCCCTCAGGGCGGTGGACGCCCTCCTCGACGAGGAGACCGAGGACCTGCGCCGCGCACCCGCCCCCCAGAACGGCTTCTCCCCCGGCGCCCCCGGCGCGGGGACGCACCCGGCGGCCGACCCGGACCAGGCCGCCGAACCGGCCGCGGCCCAGGAGATCAAGGCCCTGGAACTCCAGGTGCAGCGCCTCAAGGAGGAGGTCACCCGGCAGGGCGAGCGGATCGGCGAACTGGCCGAGGAGCGCCGGCAGCTGCTCGCCGAGAGCGCCGACCTCGCCGAGGAGCTGGACGAGGAGCGCGGGCGGCTGCGCGGCGCCCGCTACGAGGTGCGCTGGCTGCGCGAACAGGCCCGTGAGGCCGGGCTGTTCCGGCTGGCCGCCGCCCCCGCCCCGCGCGACCCGGCCCGCCGCCCCCCGCACAGCGTGTCCGAGCTGCTGGAGCGGATCACGGACGACACCGCCCTGCCGCACCTCTTCTTCACCATCGAGGACCAGACGGTCTACGAGCTCTCCGACAGCCGCAAGGAGTCGCTGTGGGTGACCCGGGCCTGGGAGGCCCTGCTCGCCCTCAACGACTACGCCCGCTACCAGTTCGACAACCCCGACCGGGGACTGGGGTTCCACTCGTACCTGAAGGAGACCCCCGACGGGTACCGGGTGATCCCGGTCAAGCGGCTGGCGTCGCAGGAGTCCGACCACGTCCGCAACCGGGGCAAGCTCAACGAGAAGCGGTTCTTCCGCGTACCGCCGGACGTCGACCCCGCCGGGCGGGTGCCGATGTACGCGCACATCAAGCTCGACATCGAGTACGGGATCTGCCCGCGGCTGTACTTCTACCCCGACCTGGGGCCGGGCACCACCAACCGGGTGTACATCGGGTACCTGGGGCGCCACCTGCCGGTTCAGCAGTCGAACTGACCGCGCGTACCCTGGGGCCGTGATGGGAACGAGCACCGGGTCCGCGGGGACCGTGGAGGTACTGGCGGAGGACGAGTGGCGCGGCCGCGCCCGCCGCCACGAGGAGCGGGTGGACGCGCTCACAGCCGACCACCTGCGGCGCCGCCGCACCGGTGAGCGCCACCCGGTGGAGGACTTCCTGTTCACCTACTACAACCTCAAGCCCGCCCGGCTGCGGCGCTGGGACCCCGGAGTGGGGACGGTACTGGCCGGGGAGGGCGCCCGGGAGCGGCTGGCCGAGCGGTTCGCGGTCGGCACCCCCCGGGGCGTGGGGCTGGACGCGGCGGCGTTCCTGGCGGCGCGGCCGGTGGTGGGCTTCGTGGAGGGGCTGCTGTCGGCGGTCGCCTCCCGGCCCGCCCACCTGGGCTGCTTCGGGCTGCACGAGTGGGCGATGGTGTACCGCAGCCGGGAGGTGCGGCACGGGCAGGTCCCGCTGCGGCTGGGGCACGAGGGGACCGACCGGGTGGTGGAGTCGCACCGCATCCGGTGCTCGCACTTCGACGCGTTCCGGTTCTTCACGGACCCGGCGCGGCCGCTCAACACGCTCCGGCCGACGCGGGAGACGCAGGTCGAGCTGGACCAGCCGGGCTGCCTGCACGCCAACATGGACCTGTACAAGTGGGCGTACAAGCTGTCCCCGGCGGTGCCGTCGGAGCTGGTGGTGGACTGCTTCGAGCTGTCCCGGGAGATCCGGGAGCTGGACATGCGGGCCTCCCCCTACGACCTGCGGGAGTGGGGGTACGCTCCGGTGCGGATCGAGACCGCCGAGGGCAAGGCCGAGTACATGGGCGCCCAGGAGGGGTTCGCCGAACGCGGCGCCGTGCTGCGCGGGCGGCTGCTGGACGTGTGCCGGGCGCTGCGCGAGGCCGCGGAGCGGGGGCTCTGACCGCGGAGTCCGGGAGCGGCCCCGGGCGGGCTGCCGTGCCCTACGCGGAGGGCAGCGCGCAGGAGGCGCCGCCGCCGGGCAGGCGGTGGCGGTTGGCGGCCACCCACCGGTAGGCGAGGCGGTTGAGCGAGCGCAGCAGAGGCAGTCGCATCAGGCGTCCGACGGGCCGCACCAGCGGCCGGGAGCGCAGCAGAACCTCGGCGACCGCGTCGCCGCCCTTCAGGCGGCGGCCGTCGGGGTGGACCACCCAGGCGGCCTCGGAGGTCTGCTCGGGGGTGAGGCCGAGGGCGTCCAGGTCGGTGTGCTGCCAGGCGGCGAACCGGGTGCGCGCCCGTAGGCGGTCCCGCGCGAACACGACCGCCCGCTTGCAGAAACCGCAGTCGTCGTCGTAGAGGAACAGGGCCATCGCAGTCTCCTGGCGGGTCCGGGGCCCGGTCGGCGGGCCCGCCCCTCCGGGGCGGCGGAGTCCGCCGCCGGGCAGGGGTCGTATCCGGCCCCTACCCGGCGGGGGGCCGGCGAAGCGGGACATGAGCGAGGGGTGCGCCACGTTCGCGGCGCACCCCTGCGTGCCTTACGGCCGGACCACTACTGCTGCTTGCGCTTGCGGCCGAAGTAGAGGGCGGCACCGCCGCCACCGGCGGCGGCCACACCGGCGGCGACCAGCCCGGCGACGGCCGAACCGGTCAGGGCCAGGCTCGGCTTCTCCTCGGCGGGAGCGGAGGGCTCGTCCGACGGGCCCGGGGTGGCGGGGTCGGTCGGGTCCACGGGGGTGGCCGGGTCGGTCGGGTCGACCGGGTCCACGGGGGTGGCCGGGTCGGAGGGGTCGACCGTGGGCGGGTCGGAGGGCTCCGCGGTCTCCGGCGGGGTCGAGGGCTCACCGCTGGGCGGCGTGGAGGGCTCCTCGCTGGGCCCGGGCTCGGGCTCGGGGCAGTCGACCTTGAAGACCTTGTGCTTCGCGTCGTTGCTCTTCTGGCCCTCGAAGGTCCACTCCAGGCGGTAGTGCCCGTTGTCGAGGTTGAGCAGCTCGGTGCTGCCAGAGCCCTCCTCGTCCAGCTCGAGCCCGCCCTCCAGGACGACCTCGCGCTCGGAGGGCTTGCCGCCCTGGGTGAGGATCTCCCAGGTGACCTCCTGGGCGGGGTCGAACCCGTGGCCCACGATCTGGAACTCGCAGACCTTGGGCTGGTTCTTGTTGTCCTCCTCCGGGGTCTCCGGGGAGTGGATCTTGACGGTGCCGTTGTCGCCGGGAGGAGCGAAGGGCAGGGACGCGAAGGCCGGAGCGGCGGCCCCGAAGGCCAGGCCCGCGGCGAGCGCGGAGACGGCGAGGACGCGGGGCGCGAAGGCGCCCGGGCGGAAGTCGGGGGACAAGAAAGTCTCCTGAGGACAGAGAGTCGTCCGGTAGGCGGGGATACCGGAGATACAGGACAAGCCGAATATAGCCAATTGTCCGACTGGAAACCTCTCGCCCCAGGTCACAAAGTCGCACCGGGTGCTCCGACCGAAACCTCTCCGAGCGGGGCGAGGGCCGAAAACCCTTTGCCCACAGGCGAAGGCGCGGACGGCGGCCGGAGTCCGCACCGGAGGTGGCGTCCTGGAGACCACCCGCCCCCACCGCGGGGCGGGCGGCCAGGGCCGGCGCAGGGGCTCCGTTCCGGCGGTGCGTGCGAGCCCCCGCTTCCGGCGGCGCTCACCCCCTGGACGGCGTCAGGGTCGACCAGCCCGGCCGCCTCGGCGGCGAAGGCCCCGTCTCCGGTGAACGCCGGGGGCGGCGGCGGGGCGTGGGGGCGAGCAGCCAGGCGGCCAGGCCCGCCGCGAGGCCGGTGGCCAGGGCCGTGGGGCGGACCCGGCGCGGCGCGTCCGCCGCCCGGGGCCGCCGTCGGGTGGTCGGTCCGGATACCTGAGCGGCCCGTGGGGGCGTCATGCCTCCAGGGTCCCGGCGCGGGGCGCGGCGGGGTGGTCACCGCCGTCACGGGAGGGGGTGGGGTTCCCGGGGCCGGCGGCATGACCGATGTCGGACCCGGCGGCCCCGGAGAGGCCGCGCTCCCGGTCGGTCGCGGAGCCCGGACCGGGGAGGAGAGCCGGGAGGGGGCGGACCGGTCCCATCCGCGGAGGCGGCTCCTGGAGGCGCTGCCGCGCGGGACGGCGGACCGGGCCCGGCGGCGGGCGCGCTCTCCCCGCCCGCCGCCGGACGCGGGGTCAGCCCGCGGTCCCGTGCACGATGCGCTGGGCACGCTCCTCGCTCGGCAGGATCTCCCCCGACAGGATCCTCTCCGCGTGGTGGCAGGCCACCCTGTGCCCCTCGCCGCCGACCGGGCGCAGTTCCGGGCGGTCCGTCCCGCACAGCTCGTCCTGGCGCCAGGGGCAGCGGGTGTGGAACCGGCAGCCGGCGGGCGGATCGGCCGGGGAGGGCAGGTCCCCCGCCAGGAGGATGCGCTCCCGGGTGTCCTCCACCACGGGGTCGGGGACGGGCACCGCCGACATCAGCGCCCGGGTGTAGGGGTGCAGCGGCGTCTCGTAGAGCACGTCGCTGGGCGCCTCCTCCACCAGGGACCCCAGGTACATCACGCCCACCGTGTCGCTGACGTGGCGGACCACCGCCAGGTCGTGGGCGATGACGAGGTAGGTCAGGCCCAGCTCCCGCTGGAGCTCCTCCAGCAGGTTGAGGACCTGGGCCTGGATGGACACGTCCAGCGCCGACACCGGCTCGTCGCAGATGATGAGGTCGGGCTCCAGCACCAGGGCGCGGGCGATGCCGATGCGCTGGCGCTGCCCGCCGGAGAACTCGTGCGGGTAGCGGTCCAGCGCCTTCGCGGACAGGCCGACCCGCTCCAGGGCCCCCACGACCCGGCTCCGCCGGTCGGCGCGGACGGCCTCCCGGCGCTCCCCTGCGCTCATCGACGCGGCCTCCTCCTCGGAGGGGCCGCCGATCCCGTGGGCCTCCAGCCCCTCCATGAGGATGGAGCCGATGTTCTGCCGGGGGTTGAGGCTGCCCAGCGGGTCCTGGAAGACCATCTGGAGGTTGCGGCGCTCCCTGCGCATCTCCTCGCCGCCGAGCGTGGCCAGGTCGCGGCCGTCGTGCACGACGGAGCCGGAGGTGATGTCGACCAGCCGCAGCACCGCCCGGCCCAGGGTGGTCTTGCCGCATCCGGACTCCCCCACCAGTCCGTAGGTGCTGCCGCGTTCGATGTCGAGGCTGACCCCGTCCACCGCGTACACGTGGCCGACGGTGCGGTCGAACACGACGCCCCGCCTGATCGGGAAGTGGACCTTGAGGTCCTCGATCCGCAACAGGGTCATGCCCTCTCCTCCTCGTCGCCCACCACGGACGGGCTCTCCAGAACGGGCCGGTCCACCACTTCGGCGTGCCGGACGGGGTTGACGCAGCGGTGCGCGTGGGATCCGTCGGCTCCCGTGCGGACCAGTTCCGGCGGCCCCTGGAGGCAGTCCAGGGTGTAGTGGTCGCAGCGGGGCGCGAACGCGCACCCGTCGCTCCAGGCGATGTTGTCGTTGACCGAACCGCGGATCGGGGTGAGCGGGTCCCCGCGCGGGGCGTCGAGCCGGGGGATCGACCCGAGCAGGCCCACCGTGTAGGGGTGGGTGGGATCGGCGAACAGGGGCGCGCGCGGCGCGGCCTCCACCGCGCGGCCCGCGTACAGGACGTTGATGTCGTCGCACAGGCCCGCCACCACGCCCAGGTCGTGGGTGATCATGAGCAGGGCGGTGCCCTCCTCGGTGACCAGGTCCTTGAGGAGTTCGAGGATCTGGGCCTGGATGGTGACGTCCAGGGCGGTGGTGGGCTCGTCGGCGATCATCACCCGGGGGCGGCAGGCCACCGCCATGGCGATGAGGGCGCGCTGGCGCATGCCCCCGGAGAGCTGGTGCGGGTACTCCCGCAGGCGCCGCTTCGGGTCGGGGATGCCCACCCGGTACAGCAGGTCGGCGGCCTCCTTCTCCGCGGCCGAGCCGCGCAGCCCGCGGTGCCGGGTGAGGATCTCGGTGACCTGGCGGCCGATGGGGACCACCGGGTTCAGGGAGCTGAGCGGGTCCTGGAAGATCATCGCCAGCTGCGAGCCCCGCAGGTCGCGCATCCGCCCGGGGGACAGCCTGAGCAGGTCCGCCTCGGTCCCGCCGGTGCGCAGGACCGCGGAGCCGCCGACCCTCACCCCCCGGGTGGGGAGCAGGCCCATCAGGGCCAGGGAGGTGACGCTCTTGCCGCAGCCGGACTCCCCCACCAGTCCGGTGACCCTGCCCTCCTCCAGGGTGAACGAGACCCCGTCCACGGCCCGGACCTCGCCGGAGCCGCGGCCGTCGAACACGACGGACAGTTCTTCGACCGCGAGCAGCGGTGTGCTGGAACCCATGCTTACTTCCTCAGCTTCGGGTCGAGGGCCTCCCGCATCGCCTCACCCAGGAGGGTGAAGCCCAGCGCGGTGATGATGATGGCCAGGGCCGGGTAGACGGCCAGCTGGGGCGCGCTGGAGAGGAACCGCTGTGCGTCGGCGAGCATCGTCCCCCACTCCGGGAAGGACGGGTCGGGGTTGCCCAGGCCCAGGTAGGAGAGGGCGGCCGCGTCGATGATGGCGGTGGCCAGGGTGAGCGTGGACTGCACGATGACCGGCCCCAGCGAGTTGGGCAGGATGTGCGTGAGGGCGATCTTGTGCGTGCGCACGCCCAGGGCCCGGGCGGCGAGCACGTAGTCGCGGTTGCCCTGGGCGATCATCGCGCCGCGCAGCAGGCGAGCGAAGATCGGCACCTGGGCGACGCCGACGGCGAGCATGACCGTGGTGAGGCTCGCCCCGATCAGGGCCGCCACGGTGACCGCCAGCAGCAGGGTGGGCAGCGCCAGCATCATGTCGATGACGCGCATGACGACGTTGTCGACGAGCCTGCCCCAGCGCCCGCCCAGGGTGGCCGCGGCTCCGGCGGTGCCGCCGAGCAGGGCGCCGACGCCGAACCCGACCAGGGTCGCCACGACGCCGACCAGGAGGGTCTGGCGGGCGCCGATGACCATGCGGGAGAACTGGTCGCGGCCGAGGTTGTCCAGGCCCAGCCAGTTCTCGGCGCGGGGGCCGACGAAGATGTTCTGGTTGGGGAAGACCTCGCTCCCCCAGGTCTGCGCGGTGGCCGGGTAGGGCGCGATGAGCGGGGCGAACAGGGCGATGAGGACGAACGCGGCGACGATGACCGCGCCGGAGATCGCCATGGGGCTGCGGCGCAGACGGCGGAACGCCGTGCGCCAGATCCCGGCGCCGCCGGAACCGTCCTCGCGGGGGCCCATGAGCTCGGCGAGCCGGTCGATCCGGTCCGCTTTGCGGGTCAGCAGGGAGGTGCCGCCCGCGGCGTCGGGACCCGGCGGCCGCGCTTCCTCCGAGGGGTTCTGCTCGTTCGGTGTCGTCGGCATCACTGGGCCCGCACTCTCGGGTCGAGGAGGCTGTAGGAGATGTCCACCAGCAGGTTGATCAGCACGTACATGGTGGCGATGAGCAGGATGAACCCGGTGAGGACCGGGTAGTCCCGGGTCTGGGTCGCCGCGTACACGAACGAGCCCACGCCCGGGAAGGCGAACACGCTCTCGGTGAGGACCGCACCCGCGAACAGGCTTCCGGTGAGCAGGCCGATGGCGGTGACGACGGGCAGCATCGCGTTGCGCAGCACGTGGCGGCCGCGGACCGTGCGGCGGTGCAGGCCCTTGGCGTTCGCGGTGCGCACGTAGTCCTCGTCGAGGACCTCCAGGACGCTGGCCCTGGTCATGCGGACGATGACGGCCAGCGGGATGGAGGCCAGCGCCAGGCCCGGGAGCGCCAGGTGCATCAGCGCGTCCCAGACGACGTCCAGCTCCCCCGTGCGCAGGCCGTCGAGGATGACGAACCCGCTCAGGTCGGTGCGGCTCAGCCCCGGGGAGAGCCGGAACGCCGAGGGGAACATCCCCAGGCGCTCGGCGAAGACCACCTTGAGGATGAAGGCGAGGAAGAACACCGGCGTGCAGATGCCGACGAGGGAGCCGCCGACGGCGGCGAAGTCGAGGACGCCGCCGCGGCGGCGGGCGGCCAGGTAGCCGAGCGGGATGCCGGCGGCGACCGCGATGAGGATCGCGGTGACCGACAGCTCGAACGTGGCCGGGAAGCGGGTGAAGAACTCCTCCACGACCGGGCGCCCGGTCTGGAGGGACGTGCCCAGGTCGCCCTGGAGGATGTTGCGCAGGAACGCCGCGTACTGGACGGTGAGGGGTTCGTCCAGTCCGAGGGCGCGACGGAGCTGGGCCCGCTGCTCGTCGGTCGCGTCGTCGGGGAGGAGGGCGTACTCCGGCCCGCCGGGTAGGCGTTGGAGCCAGATGAACAACAGGATCGACAGACCGCCGAGGGTCGGGATCAGCTGGAGGGTACGCCTGACGATGAAACGCAGCACGTTCGCCGCCTTTCGCCAGTGGGTCGGACTTCCCCCGCCGGGGTGGGGCGGGGGCGGCATGGACGGGCCCGGCCGACCGGGGGACGGATCGGCCGGGCCCTCCCCCTCCCGCGGCGCGGGAGGCGGGTCGGGTCCCCGCGGTCGGGGACCGGGCTGTGTTCTCCGAACCTCCGCCCGGGCCCGCCCGTCGGCCGCCGCCGTCCTCGGAGGACGGCTCGGCGGCCGCGGACTTCACCCGGGGCGCCTCCGGAGGGCGGGGGCCTTCGGCCCTGCGGAGCGGACCGGCGTTCGGAGAACAGCCCCTAGTCCTCCTTCCAGGAGGCCTCGGCGAAGTTCTCCTGGGTGAGCGGGCTGACGTTCGGCGGGTTCACGTTCTCGGCGAACACGATGGACGGCGGGGAGCTGGAGATCGGCAGGCCGGGCAGGATGTCCATGATCTGCTCGTTCAGGGACCGGTAGGCGGCGACGCGCTCCTCCGTGTCCGGGTTGCCGCTGGCCTCGGCCATGGCCTCGAACAGCTCGGGCTCGTCCATGCCCCAGGCGTCGTCCTTGACCGCGAACCAGGTGCCCAGGAAGTTGTAGGCGTCGTTGTAGTCCCCGGTCCAGCCGAGCAGGTAGAGCGAGCACTCGCCGCTGTTGGTCTTGGGGACGTACTCGGTCCACTCGAAGGACTTGGGCTCGACCGTGATGCCGACGTCCTCGAGGTCCTGGCTGATGACGTCGAAGATGTCGCGCGGGGCGGGCATGTACGGGCGGGTGACCTCGGTCGGGTAGCAGAAGTCGAGGGTCAGGTCCTCGTGGCCGGCCTCGGCCAGCATCTCCCGGGCCAGCTCCGGGTCGTAGTCGTAGGTGGTGACGTTCTCCGACCAGCCGTCGAGCGTGTTCGGGTGGAACTGGGTCGCCACCTCGCCGCCGGCCGGGAGGATGGTGTCGACGATGCGCTGGCGGTCGACCGCGTGGGCCAGGGCCCGGCGGACCTCGATATCGCCCAGCTCCTCGCTGGTCTCCTGCTGGAAGGCCAGGTAGAGGACGTTGAAGACGTCGCGGGTCGGAACCTGGAAACCGGCCTCGACCAGGGGTTCGACGTCGGCCGGGGCGACCAGGTCGTAACCGTGGATGTCACCGGCCTCCAGGGCCTGGCGGCGGGCCGTCTCGTCGGGGATGGCGCGCAGGATCATGGTCTCGAACCCGGCGGGCTCGCCCCAGTAGTCGTCGAAGCGCGCGAGGGTGACCTCGGCCTGGTCGCGGTTCCACGCCTCGGCCGTGAAGGGGCCGGTGCCCGCGATGGCGCCGGGCTCGGTGGTGTAGTCGGGCAGGGTGTAGTTGCCCTCCTCACCGGTGATCTCGGCGTCGGCGATGGTCTCCAGGCTGGTGGGGCTCAGGATGCCGAACGCCGCCAGGCTGAAACCGCCCGGGAAGATGGAGGAGTACTCCGTGATGGTGATGACGGCGGTGAGCTCGTCGGTGGCCTCGCAGGAGACGTAGCGGGACTCGGGCAGGCCCTCGTCCTCGTTCTCCGCGAAGCCGCCGAAGATGGCCTGCCAGTAGTACGAGTTGTTGGAGCTCTGCCAGGGGCCGGAGAGGTTGTGCCAGCGGTCGAAGTTGGCGCAGACGACCTCGGCGGTGAGCTCGTCGCCGTCGTGGAAGACGACGTCGTCGCGGAGGTGGAAGGTCCACTCGGTGCCGTCCTCGGACTGCTCCCAGGTCTCGGCCAGTCCGCCGGTGATCTCACTGCCGCCGGATTCGTGCTCGAGGAGCGTTTCGTAGACCTGGCGGCTGTAGCGGAAGGTCTCGCCGTCGCTGGCGAGGAACGGGTCGAGGGATTTGATGTCGCCTGCGGATCCGAACACGAACGGCTCGGAGGCGTCGCCTGCGGGATCCCGCTCGCTCTCCGCGCACGCCGTCGCCAACAGCGCCACGGAGGCCGCTGCGGCCAGCAGTGCCAGCGGCTTCCTGGAAGACTCAATGAACATGTCCACCTCTGTGGGGGGTGGGCGCCTGTGCCCGGGGGGTCGATTGAGAGGACCCTAGACCCGCCCCGCTCCGACGGGAAGATAGACGTCCGGGTGTTAATACAACCGTTTCATATCTGTGGCGCGATCCATAGGTGTGTTTCGTTGACCGCCCTGTTCAGCCGGAGCCGAAAAGCCGGTATCCGCACTGCGGACGTGGCCGGGGAGAAGGGAGAAGAGGCGTGGGGTGACACGCTCTTCTTCTTTTCCCTCGCCGGGAGAAAATGACGGAATGTGATATTGGGTCATCGGACCAATGACCATTTTGTCCATATCAGGACTTTCGTTGGGCGCCCGGGGAGGGCGCGTGCGGGCCTATGATCTTCCGGGTGACCACTCCCCTTGACGACGCGGCACTGACCGCGTTCCTCGAAGGCCAGGACAGCGCCTGGCTGGCGGAACAGCTCATGCTGGCCGCAGACGACGACCCCATCACCCGGATCCGGCTGACCGCCGCCGCGGGCTCGGAGAGCGCCGTGGACGACGCGCGCGCCGTCCTCCTCGCCGCCGTCGTGCAGCACGTCCCGGCGGATGAGCCCGATGACGACGACGCGCTGCACCGCGCCATCGACCTGCTCGACGACCTCGTCGACTACGGGTTCGAGGACGAGAGCGGCGACATCGCCGACGAGGCCCGCGACGCCTACGTGGAGCGCCACGGCGACGACGACAGCGACCACCTCGCCCGGCTGCACGCACTCGCCGACGGCTGAGCCGCCGCACCCGGGCACGGCCGGGCGCACGAAGCGGACGGGGGACCGGCCACGCCGGTCCCCCGTCCCCGTCCGGTCCTACTCCTTGTCCGGAGCGCCCTTCGCGTCCGCGGGCCCGGGGACCTCGCCCTCGGGGGTGTCGGCCTCCTCCCCGCCCGCCGCGGCCCCGGGGGCACCGGCCGGCCCGGCCGCACCGGCGGGCCCGGACTCCTCCTCGGGGGCGCCGGCCGCCGGAGCCGCGGCGGAGGGCTCCGCCTCCCCGGGCTCCGCAGAGGCCTCGGCGTCGCCGGACACGGCGGCCCCGGAGGACCCGGCGGGTTCGACGGGGCCGGGCTCCTCCGTTCCAAGGGTCTCCGTCCCGGGGGCCTCCTCCTCGGGGGCCGCCGCGGCCGCCGCCTCGACGGCCTCGGATGCCGCGGGCACCCCGGCGTCGTCGGACACGGCCTCCCCGGCCGCCCCGGGGGCGCCCCCGCTCTCCCTCCCGTCCGCCGCCTCGGGCGCACCGGCGGACCCGCCTGCGGAGTCGGCGAGTGCGGCGGCCTCGACGGCGTCGGCGGAGACCTCGTCCGCGACGGGTCCGGCCGCCTCCGCGACGGCGGACGCCCCGGTCGGCACGGCCTCCCCGGCGGGCTCGGACACCGCCTCGGCCCCGGTGCTCCGGAAGGCACCGGCGGCCTCGTCGGACCCGGCGGACTCTGCCGTGTCCTCGGGTCCGGACGTCTCCGCGACGGCGGGCGCCCCAGCCGGCACGGCCTCCTCGACGGGCTCGGACGCCGCCTCGGCCCCGGTGCTCCGGGAGGCGCCGACGGGCTCGTCGGCGTCGGCGGGCCCGGTGTCGCCGGAGGCCGTGCGGGACCCGGCGGATCCGGCCGCGTCCTCGGGCCCCGCCGTGTCGAACGGCACCGCGGCGGGGACGCCCGCCCCCGCCGCGGCGGATGCGGCGAAGGCGGCGGACCCGGCGGTGGCCCGGGGCTCGGCCACCGCGGCGGCGAGTGCCTCGATGTCGTCGGCGCTCGCGGTGTTGCGCGGGCGCTTGGGCGAGCACCAGCGGCGGACCTCGGTGGTCCACAGCGCGATGTTGATGACGATGGCCGTCACCGCGGCCAGCACGGCCCCGGCCAGCAGCGGCGTCACCGCCAGCTTCGAGGACAGGTACAGCCCGAACAGGGCGACGCCGAGCACGAACAGGGCGACCGCCTGGGAGACCCGCCACAGGGCGTGGTCGCCGCGGCGGACCGGCACCGCCAGGGCCGCCGAGGCGACTCCCGCCAGGACCGCGGTGACCAGGAGGACCCACAGGTCCCCCACCACCTCCTGGGGGATGTCGGCCGGGAAGAGCGACCAGGTCAGGTAGCCCAGCAGGCCGTACACGGGAGCGGCGACGAACATCAGGACACACGTCTGCCGCACGTCCAGCGGGGGCCGCACACCGGGGGCTGCGGGGGACGAAACGGAATCTTGCATGACGAAAGGGTCCCGTGTCCCCCTCCCCTGCGCAAGGCGGGGGCTCAGGACGGCTGCATCGCCGCCCGCGCGTACGCCAGCGATTCCCGGGTGAGGGTGTCCACGTCCAGCCGGACGTCGAACTCGCGTCCGGCCTCGTCCGGGTCCAGCGGTTGCAGCGTGTCCAGCTGGGACCGCAGCAGCGCGGGGGGCATGAAGTGGTCCGCCCGGGCGGCGAGCCGCTCCCAGATGACCTCCTCCGGCCCGTGCATGTGCAGGAAGTGCACCCCCGGCGCCCCCTGCCGCAACAGGTCGCGGTAGGACCGCTTGAGCGCGGAGCAGGCCATCACGGTCGACTCCCCCAGCGCCTCGTGGGACGCGATCCACCCGGCGAGCTCGCGCAGCCACGGCCAGCGGTCCTCGTCGGTCAGGGGGACCCCCGCGGCCATCTTGTCGATGTTGACGCGGGGGTGGAAGACGTCCGCCTCGGCGAAGGGCAGCTCCAGAGCCCGCGCCACATGTTCGGCGACGGTGGTCTTGCCGCTGCCCGAGACGCCCATGAAAACGAAGTGCATGGTTTCTCCTCGTGGGCACCTGCATGACCGCAAGTGCCGCCACCAATAGTGATATCAATCAGTCCGGCTAGGCTTCAGCCTGACCCCCGGTCGAAACAGGGAGAACGATGGCCACTGATCACCGCACGCTGCACAACCGGGTGCTGGCGGTCCTCGGGCCCGCCATCGCCGCCGGCGAGTACGCCACCGGCCACACGTTCACCCTCCAGGGGCTGGAGGAGGACTTCGGCGTGTCGCGGACCGTGGCCCGCGAGGCGGTGCGGGTGCTGGAGTCGATGCGGCTGGTGGTCAGCCGACCGCGCACCGGCATCCGGGTGCGCCCGATGCGTGATTGGAGCATCTTCGACCCGCAGCTGATCCGCTGGCGGTTGGCCGGTTCCGGCCGGATGGAGCAGCTGCGCTCCCTCAACGAGCTGCGCGCCGCCGTCGAGCCCGGCGCCGCCGCGCTGGCCGCGGTCCGCGGCGACGCCCAGGCCCGCTCCCACCTGGTGGTGGTCGCCGACGAGATGGTCCGTACCGGGCGCGCCGGGGACCTGGACACGTTCCTCGAGCTGGACATCGCCTTCCACCGCCACGTTCTGGAGCTGTCGGGCAACGAGATGCTCGTGGGCCTGTCGCAGGTGGTGTCGGAGGTCCTGGTGGGGCGCACCTCCTACGACCTGATGCCCCTCCACCCGCGGCCGGAGGCGCTGCGGCTGCACAAGGCCGTCGCCCAGGCCATCCGCGACGGGCTGCCCGACGTGGCCGAGGCGGCCATGCGCGCCATCGTCACCGAGGTCGTCGAGGCCCTGGAGGACGACCCGACCCGGAGCGACGAGGACGACGTCCCCGTATGAGCCGGGCCGCCGGGTCACAGCACCAGGCTCAGGCCGAAGGCCAGGCCGAACCCGATGAAGCCGATGAGGGTCTCCATCACGGTCCAGGTCTTGAGCGTGGTCTTGACGTCCATCCCGAGGAACCGGCCGACCAGCCAGAACCCGGAGTCGTTGACGTGCGACAGGGCGGTGGCGCCGGAGGCGATGGCGATGACGATCAGCGCCAGGTCGATCGACGACAGCCCGCCGGCCGCCTGCACGGCGGGGGCGATGAGCCCGGCGGCCGTGGTGATGGCGACGGTGGCCGAGCCCTGGGCGACACGCAGCGCGAGCGCGATCACGAACGCGGCCACGATCACCGGCAGCCCGGTGGCCTCCAGGCTCTCGGCGAGCGCGTCGCCGATGCCGCTGGTGCGCAGCACCATGCCGAACATGCCGCCCGCACCGGTGATGAGAATGATCCCGCAGACGGGGCCCAGCGCGTCGCCGACCAGGGTCTCCAGGCCCTGGCGGGTGAACCGGCCCCGGCTCAGCACCGCCATGGCGACCAGGACGGTGATGAGCAGGGCGACGGGGGTCTGGCCGACCAGCTGGGAGACCTGCACCCACAGCGCGTCCGCGGGGACGGCGCCGGTGGCGACGAAGGTGCTCACACCGGTGTTGGCGAAGATCAGCAGCATCGGCAGGAGCAGCAGGCCGATGACGGTGGCCAGGTGCGGCGGGTTCTCGTGGTCCACGGTGCCGTCGGACGAGATGTCGTCGGGCACGGGGATCACGATGCGCCCGCCGATCCAGCGGCCGAACAGGTAGCTGGACAGGTACCAGGTGGGGATGGCCAGGAGCAGGCCGATCAGCAGGACCAGGCCCATGTCGGCGCCGATCTCGACGGCGGCGGTGACCGGCCCGGGGTGCGGGGGCACGAAGGCGTGCATGACCGCGAAGGCGCCCGCGGTGGGCAGGGCGTAGGCCAGGACGGAGCCGCCGACCCGGCGGGCGACGCTGAAGACGATCGGCAGCATGACCACGAGGCCGACGTCGAAGAACAGCGGGAAGCCGAAGAGCAGCGACGCGACGCCCAGTGCCAGGGGCGCCCGCTTCTCACCGAAGGCCCTGATCAGCGCTCCGGCCAGGACGGCGGCACCGCCGGTGACCTCCAGCATGCGCCCGAGCATCACGCCCAGGCCGACGAGCAGGGCGACGTTGGCGAGGGTTCCGCCGAAGCCGCCCAGGAGGGTCGGCATGATCTCGGCGACCGGGATGCCCGCGACGACCGCGGTCAGCAGGCTGACCAGGACGAGGGCGATGAAGGCGTGCAGCCTGAGGCGGATGATCAGGAACAGCAGCAGGGCGATGGCCCCGGCCGCGATCCCGAGGAGGGGACCCGTCCCGTAGACGGGGGTGAAGTTCTCCACAGCGGAGCCTTCCGGTGAGCGGACGACGGAGGAGCGGAGCCGCCGGACGGCACGGCCCCGGCCTGTCCTCGAGGCAGGCTGACGAAATGGTAGTACCATTTGTGAGCATCTGTGAACACCGGAGTGGATTCCTGTGACCCCGGCGAGACCCGGGTCACCCGCACCCCCCGCGACACGGGCGTTCCCGGCTGAGAGTGACCCCCGTCACCCGCCGACCCGGGGGCCGCGCCCCGCCCGGACCGAGGTCGTGAATTCCTTTCGCATTCTTCGCGAACACCCGGCCGCCTCCCCGCCCTCCGGGGACCCTCGGCCGGAAGCGGACGAACACAACGACGAATCCGGCGCCACAAGCGCATTGACCTGCGAAGATCCCGCGAACCCCGATTTAGGCAAGGGGTTTATCCGAATTTCCACACCGCCCGGAAAAGCACGAAGGGCCGCACATGGTTCACCATGCTCTTCAAGCTCCGAGCGCCGCCACGGAACGCACTGTCCGAAAATTACCAAAAGGCGCCTTTAACTCATGTGCCCCGATCTCGATCCCGCCGACCCCACAACCTTGACAGCATGCTGTCAAGATGACAGGATACTGCCATGAACGATGAGAGCAGGAAGACCGTCCACCTCGCCGTCTACGAGGGGCTCGCCGACTGGGAGGTCGGGCACGCCGTCGCCACCATCCGCAGCGGCGAGTGGCAGCGCTCCCCGGGCCGCTACGACGTCGTCACCGTCGGGCTGGGCGGCGCCCCCGTGACCACCATGGGCGGTGTCACCGTCCTGCCCGACATCTCGCTCGCCCAGCTCAAGCCGTCCAGCAGCTCGATGCTGATCCTGCCGGGCGCCGAAGCCTGGGACGCGGACCCCGAGTCGATGACCTCCTTCGCCTCCGCCGCCGGGATCTTCCTCGACGCCGGAGTGCCCGTCGCGGCGATCTGCGGGGCCACCGCCGGACTGGCCCGCGAGGGCCTGCTCGACTACCGCGACCACACCAGCGCCGCACCCGAATACCTGCTGGCCACCGGCTACTCGGGCGCGGGGCGGTACCGCAACTCCCTGGCCGTCGCCGACGACGGGCTGATCACGGCGGGCCCCACGGCCCCCATCGAGTTCGCCCGCGAGATCTTCGCCCAGCTGGACCTGTTCACGCCCCGGACGCTGGACGCCTGGTACCGGCTGCACGCCCAGCACGACGCCGGGGCCTACTTCGCCCTGATGGAGGGGGCCTGACCATGGCGCGTCCCGGCCTCCGCAGCGCCGAACTGCTCAGCGGGACCGCCCTCACCGTCTTCCGCCTCAACGGCCAGTTCCTGTCGGTCGCCGAGGAACTGGCCCGGCCCGCGGGACTGACCGCGGCCCGCTGGCAGGTGCTGGGCTCCGTCACCGGAACACCCAAGCCCGTGTCGGGCATCGCCCGGGAACTCGGCAGCGCCCGCCAGAGCGTCCAGCGCATCGCGGACGTGCTGGTGGATCAGGGGCTCGCCGAGTACCTGCCCAATCCCGCGCACAGCCGGGCCAAGCTCCTCTCCCCCACCGCCGAGGGCATCGCGGCGCTGCGCCGGATCGACCCGGCGCACGGGCGGCTGGCCGAGGCCCTGGTCGCGGAACTCGGGGAGGAGGGGACCGCGGAAGCGCTGGCCGCCCTGCGTCTGCTGTCGGAGGCGATGGAGAGGATCGGCCCCGGGGACTGAACCGGCCGGGCAGTATCGTCGGTTCCGAACCCCCGCCGCCGCATCTGAGGAAGCGACCATGATCGACCTGCGCTCGGACACCGTCACCCGCCCCACCCCCGCCATGCGCCGGGCCATGGCGGAGGCGGAGGTGGGGGACGACGTCTTCGGTGAGGACCCCACCGTGCGCGCCCTGGAGGAGGAGACGGCCGCCCTGCTCGGCAAGGAGGCCGCCCTCTACGTTCCCTCCGGGCACATGGCCAACCAGCTGGGCCTGTACGTGTCCGTGCGCAGCGGCGACGAGGTGTGGGCGCACGAGCACCACCACCTCGTCGGAGACGAGCAGGGGGCCACGGCGGTGCTGGCCCGGGCGCTGCCCCGGCTGTACTCCGACGGCCTCGCCCCCTCCGACGCGCTCCTGGAGGAGTGGATCGCGGGGCGCGGCGACGTCCACCGCGCCGAGCCGGCCCTGGTGTGGCTGGAGAACACCTTCACCGGCCGGGTGGTCCCCCTGGCCGAGCAGCGCCGGGTGACCGGGTTCGCGCACCGTCACGGGCTGCGCGCCCACCTGGACGGGGCCCGGCTGTGGAACGCCGCCGCGGCCCTGGGGGTCTCCCCGGCCGAGGTGGCCGAGGGGTTCGACTCGGTGTCGGTGTGCTTCTCCAAGGGGCTGGGCGCCCCCGTGGGCTCCGCGCTGGCCGGGGACGCCGCGGCCGTGGCCCGGGCCCGGCGGGCCCGCAAACTGCTGGGCGCGGGGATGCGCCAGGCGGGCGTCATCGCCGCGGGAGCCCTGCACGCCCTGCGCCACCACCGGGAGCGGGTCGCCGAGGACCACGCGCGGGCCGCGCTGCTCGCCGAGCGGGTCGCCCGGGTGCCCGGCCTCCAGGCGCGGGCACAGACCAACATGGTGCTGGTGGAGACCCCGCAGGGCCGGGCCGCCGCGTACCGGGAGGCGTTCGCCCGGCACGGCGTGCGGACCCTGGACATCGGCGCGCGGACGATCCGCATGGTGGTCCACCTGGAGATCACCGACCGTGACGTCGACGAGGCCGCCACGGCGGTCGCCAAGGCCGCCGCCGAGTTCTGACCGGTCCCCGCGCCCGCCGTCCACGCAGGTCGGGCGCGGGCACCGGGAACCCCGCGACTACACTGTTGCGACCCACCGGTCCGTTCCGCGCGGCCCGATGTCACTCGTCCCATGGCGGGCGTCACATCGCGTAGTAGCATGCGCGTATGACATTGTCGTACTAGAGAGTGGTAGCACCCCCATGCCGGGAAGAATCCAGTCCATCGAACGCGCGGCCGCCATCCTGCGCCTCCTGGCCGGTGGGGCCCGCGGGCTGAGCCTGGCGGAGATCTCCCGCTCTCTCGAACTCCCCAAGGGCACCGTCCTGGGCATCCTGCGCACCCTCCAGCACGTGGGGTTCGTCGAGCAGGACCCCGAATCCGGCCGCTACCGGCTGGGCGGGGGCATGCTCAGCCTGGGCACCCGCTACCTCGACGGCAACGAGCTGCGCACCCGCGCCCTGAACTGGGCCGACACCCTGGCCTCGCGGAGCGGTGAGAGCGTGCGCATCGGCACCCCGCACCAGGGCCAGGTGCTGGTGGTGCACCACGTCTTCCGCCCCGACTCCTCCCGGCAGACCCTGGACGTGGGCACCCTGCTGCCGCTGCACGCCACCGCGCTGGGCAAGGTCCTCATGGCCTTCGACCCGCTGGTCACCCCGCTGGAGGACACCTCCGTGGAGGAGGGGCCGGTGGTCCTGCCCTCCTACACCCGCCACACGATCGTCTCCCCCGGCGAGCTGGAGAAACAGCTGGACGAGGTCCGCGAGAGCGGTTGGGCCTGGGAGTCCGAGGAACTGGTGGACGGCGAGGTGTCCATCGCCGCGCCCATCCGGGACCGGCGGGGCACCACGGTCGGGGCGATCGGGGTGCGCGGCGCGGTCGAGCGGCTGCGCGGCCCCGACGGCAGGCTCGACATGGAGCAGGTGTCCTACGTGCGCGACGCGGCCCGGGCGATCTCCCGGGAACTGGGCGCCACCCCCTACTGACCCCCGGGCCCCCGCCCGCCGCCGCACCCCCGACCGGCCGGGGCCCCGCGGCCGACCGCCTCCGCGCCGGCCCCGGTGCGGAGGCTCCGCCGTGCCCGGGGGGTGTTGCCGCGCCGCCTGCGAGGGTACGTGACCCACGCGACACGATTGCGTCACGCCGTCTTGACACAGGTGGGAGAAGCGGATGAAACTAACGCCTACTCATACGTCAATGTCGTACAACGTGCGGGTATAGCCCGTTGTTCGCGCGTGTCCGTCCCCGTTCCCGAGCCCTCCACTGAAGGCGAGAGCATCCGATGAGTCAGCAGTACGTCGCCGCGATCGACCAGGGCACCACATCGAGTCGCTGCATCCTTTTCGACCGGGACGGCCGCATCGTCTCGGTCGACCAGCGCGAGCACCGGCAGATCTTCCCCCGGCCCGGCTGGGTCGAGCACGACGCCCAGGAGATCTGGGCCAACGTCGAGGTCGTCGTCCAGAACGCCCTGGAGAAGAGCGACATCACGCCCGACCAGGTCGCCGCCATCGGTATCACCAACCAGCGCGAGACCACCGTCGTCTGGGACAAGGAGACCGGCGAGCCGGTCCACAACGCCATCGTCTGGCAGGACACCCGCACGGACGCCCTCGTCCGCGAACTCGGCGCCTCCGAGGGCCAGGACCGCTTCCGCGCCGCCTGCGGCCTGCCGCTGGCCACCTACTTCTCCGGCCCCAAGCTCCGCTGGCTGCTGGACAACGTCGACGGCCTGCGCGAGCGCGCCGAACGCGGCGAGGTCCTCTTCGGCACCATGGACACCTGGATCATCTGGAAGCTGACCGGCCGCCACGTCACCGACGTGACCAACGCCAGCCGCACCATGCTGATGAACCTGGCCACCCTGGAGTGGGACTCGGAGATCCTCGACGCCATGGGCATCCCAGCGGCCGTGCTGCCCGAGATCCGCTCCTCCTCCGAGGTCTACGGCCAGGCCCGCGGCTACCTGGAGGGCACCCCGGTGGCGTCCTCCCTGGGCGACCAGCACGCCGCGCTGTTCGGCCAGACCTGCTTCGACCCGGGCGACGTCAAGGGCACCTACGGCACCGGCACCTTCCTGGTGATGAACACCGGCACCGAGCCGGTCACCTCGGAGAACGGCCTGCTCACCACCCTGGGCTACAAGCTCGGCGACGCCCCGGCCGTGTACGCGCTGGAGGGCTCCATCGCGGTCACCGGGTCGCTCGTGCAGTGGCTGCGCGACAACCTGGGCCTGATCTCCACCGCCCCGGAGATCGAGACGCTGGCCCGCACCGTGGAGGACAACGGCGGCTGCTACTTCGTCCCCGCCTTCTCCGGCCTGTTCGCCCCGCACTGGCGCGGCGACGCCCGCGGCGTCATCGCCGGCCTGACCGGCTACGTGAACAAGGGGCACATCGCCCGGGCCGTCCTGGAGGCGACCGCCTGGCAGACCCGCGAGGTCGTCGACGCGATGAACGCCGACTCCAAGATCGAGCTGACCACCCTGAAGGTGGACGGCGGCATGACCGCGGACAACCTGCTCATGCAGATCCTGTCCGACGTCCTGGACGCCGAGGTGGTGCGCCCGATGGTCGCCGAGACCACCTGCCTGGGCGCCGCCTACGCCGCCGGACTCGCCGTGGGCTACTGGCCCGACGTGGAGACCCTGCGCGCCAACTGGCACAAGGCGGCGGAGTGGACCCCCGAGATGGAGCCCGCCGTGCGCGAGCGCGAATACCACAACTGGAACAAGGCGGTGAAGCGCACCCTCGGCTGGGTGGAGCACGACGAGAAGTGAACCGGACGGGCCGCGCCCGTTCCACCAGACGACCGCGTCCCGGGGGCACCGGCTGCCAACCTGACGGCCCCCGGGCGCGGCTCGGGCCGCCCGGCGGCCCTCCCCATCCCATTCCTGTGACGGGTGCGTCCGATTATGCCCGCGCCCCCGGGCCGGTGCGGACCCGTGACCCGGCTGCCCCACGCGGGCGGAGGCCATCATGTCGGTTTATCTCGCGGAGTTCGTCGGTACGGCGATCCTCATCCTCCTCGGCGGCGGTGTCGTCGCCGGTGTCGTCCTCGCCCGGTCCAAGGCCTTCAACGCCGGCTGGATCGTCATCACGTTCGGCTGGGGCATGGCGGTCGCCATCGCCGTCTACACGGTCGGCACGGTCAGCGGCGCGCACATCAACCCGGCGGTGACGCTGGGCCTGGCCAGTATCGGGGACTTCGACTGGGCCCTGGTCCCGGGCTACATGGCGGCGCAGCTGGCCGGCGCGTTCACCGGTGCGGTGCTGGTGTACCTGGCCTACTTCGCCCACTGGAAGGAGACCGACGACCCGGACGCCAAGCTGGGCGTGTTCAGCACCGCCCCGGCCGTGCGCAACCCGGTCGCCAACTTCACCACCGAGGTCATCGGCACCGCGATGCTGGTCCTGGGCGTGCTGGGCATCGGCGCCAACTCCGGCCACGTGACGCAGGGGAGCGCCGACCTGTCGGCGCTGTTCTCCACCGGTATCGCCCCGCTGCTGGTGGGTCTGCTGGTGCTGGGCATCGGCCTGTCCCTGGGCGGCCCGACCGGGTACGCCATCAACCCGGCCCGCGACCTGGGCCCGCGGCTGGCGCACGCGCTGCTGCCCATCCCGGGCAAGGGCTCCTCGGACTGGGGGTACGCCTGGATCCCGGTGGTGGCCCCGCTCGTCGGCGGCGTCATCGGCGCCTGGGTGTGGAGGCTGACCGGCTTCGGCGGCTGACCTCCCGGTCCCGCGGTACGGCGGGGGCGGCGGACACGGTCCGCCGCCCCCGTTCCGTGTGGGGCCGACCCCCGGCTCCGGGTCGGCCCGGACCCGACCCGGGAAGCCCGGCGGGGCCGGGCGGACCGGCGCGCAGGGCCTGGAGCAGGGCGTGCCAGGTACGGGCGCCGAAGACGAGCACGGTCCCGTCCGGGCGCCCGCTGTCGCGGATCGCCGCCCCTCCGGGGACCCGGGCCACCTCCACGCACTCCCCCTGGTTGGGCTGGCTGTACGTGGACTTCCGGTACGGGGACCGGGTCCGGTGCGACGGTTCAGGGTCGACCGCTTCGGGCACTCGACGCCTCCAGATAGGTCTCGCGCAGGTGGTCCAGGGTCTCGTTGGGCCGCAGTGCCACCAGGCGCAGGTGCTCGGCGAGGGTGCGGTAGCGGGCGACCTCGTCGGCCCCCTCCAGGTAGATGCCGTCGGAGGTGGTCTCCAGGTAGACGACGGTGGGATCGCCCGGGTGGAGGAAGTCCATGATGACGAAGGGGCCGCCGGAGCCGGGGTTGAGCCGGTCGGCCAGGGTCATCTGGACGGTGATGTTCGGGCGTTCGGACATCTTCAGGAGGTGGCGTACCTGCCGGGCGAGGACCTCGGGGTGGGCGCGCAGCCGCAGCAGCGCCCCCTCGTCGAAGATCGCCCGCAGCAGCGGCGGGTCCTCGTCGTCGAGTATCCGCTGCCGGATGAGCCGGGCGTCCGTGAACCGGCGGATGTCCTGCGGCACGGTCAGGCAGGCCTGGGCGGTGACCCGCATGTACTCCGGCGTCTGGAGCAGGCCCGGCAGGACCAGGGGCTGCCAGGTGCAGATGTCGCGCGCCTCGGTCTCGTAGCCGACGTAGGGGGCGGCCACCACGTCGCGGTACCGGGTCCACCATCCGCGGTCGAGGGCCTGGCGGCACAGGAGGAGGATCTCGTCGTACTCCTCCCCGTGGTCCATCCCGCAGGCGTCGAGGATGGCGCGGACCTCCCGGAGCCGCGGCCGCTTCTTCACCCCCGATTCGATGTTGGAGTAGGTGGATTTGGACAGACCGGCCGCGAGTGCGACCTCCTCGCCGGTCTTTCCGGAGGCGAGCCTTATCCTGCGGATCTCCGAGGACAGGCGGCGGCGGCGGATCGTGGGTGAGTACCTGGTGGCCATGATGCCCTCATGCTAGGACCGGGGATCACCCGGGAGAGGGGTAATCCGAGGAATCCGAGGTTCGGGGCTATACATCTCGGCGAAAACCGAGATGACCGTTTTCTCGTCTTTGGAATTCAGGTTTTCCCGGTACGCCGCCCCCTGTTTCGGCACGCTCTCGAACGCCCTGCGGAAGCGACCCGAACCCTCGGCCGCGCCCGCATCCGCCCCAGGGGCCCCACGGGCCCCGCGACCCGCCCCCGGACCAGCCGCGTTCGACAATGACGCATCACAGGAACATCTGGCGACACCACGGCAACCCACGGTCACACCAGCCCCCTCGCATCCTCCGAGAAGTGCCGCCAGGGAACGGAAGATGCCCCGAGGGCCCCCTTCCCCTCCCCCACCGTGCGGCATTGTCGTATGATCTTTCCGAGGTCCGCACGGAACGCAGAGCCCGTTCCGGCGGCCGCACCGCCATCCCTCTCGGAGGAGTACCCGGCCATGACGACCACGCCCGACCCGGCCGCCCACCGACCCGGCACCGCCGACCCGGTGCCCGCCGCACGCGGCACCGACACGACCAGCACCGTCGCCGCGCTCCCCGGGCGCGGCGCGGACCGCGGGCGCGCCCGCGCCGAACTCTCCCGCGGCACCTTCGACCTCCTGGTCGTCGGCGGCGGCATCCTCGGCACCTCCGTCGCCTGGAACGCCGCCCAGTCCGGTCTGCGGGTCGCCATGGTGGACGCGGGCGACTTCGCCGGCGCCACCTCCAGCGCCTCCTCCAAGCTCGTCCACGGCGGCCTGCGCTACCTCCAGACCGGCAACCTCAAGCTGGTCGCCGAGAACCACCGCGAGCGCCGGTCGCTGGCCACCACCGTGGCCCCGCACCTGGTCAACCCGCTGCCGTTCCTGGTCCCGGTCTACGAGGGAGGGCCCCACGGGGCCGCCAAGATGGGCGCCGGGGTGTTCCTCTACTCCGCGCTGTCCGCGTTCGGAGACGGCATGGGACGGCTCCTCTCCCCGACCCAGGCCGCCCGGCTGGCACCGGGGCTGCGCACCGAGGGCCTGAAGTCGGTCGCCGCCTACGGCGACCACCAGATGAACGACAGCCGCATGGCCATCATGACCGTGCGGGCCGCCGTCGAGGCCGGTGCCGTCGTCCTCAACCACGCCGAGGTCGTGGACCTGCGCCGCACCGGCACGCGGGTCACCGGCGCGGAGCTGCGCGACCGCACCGACGGGACCGAGTTCGGCGTCGACGCGCGCCTGGTCCTCAACGCCACCGGGCCGTGGGTGGACCACCTGCGCCGGATGGAGGACCCCGCGGCCGCACCGAGCGTGCGCCTGTCCAAGGGCGCCCACCTGGTGCTGCGCACCCCCGAACCCTGGCGGGCGGCGCTGACCATCCCCGTGGACCGCCACCGGGTGTCGTTCGCCATCCCCTGGGAGGGGCGCCTGCTGCTGGGCACCACCGACGAGGAGTACACCGGGGACCCGGCGGAGGTGGCCGTGGTTCCCTCCGACGTGGAGCAGATCCTGGGTGAGGCCGCGCTCGGCATCGACGCGCCCTACCTGGACGCCTCCCACGTGGACTACGCGTTCGCGGGACTGCGGGTGCTGCCCGGCGGCGGCGGGGACACCAGCGCGGCCAAGCGCGAGACGGTGGTGACCCAGGGCCGGGGCGGCATGCTGTCGGTGGCCGGGGGCAAGTGGACGACCTACCGCCACATCGGCCGGACGGTCCTGAAGGAGCTGCGCAGGGTACGGGCGGTGCCGCTGGCCGAGGAGATGGCCGACCCGCTGAGGACCGTCCCGCTGCCGGGTCTGGCCAGCCCGGACGCGGTAGCGCAGCGGATCCTCATCGACCGGGAGCCGGGCGCCCGCCTGGAGCCGCCCGTGGCCCGCCACCTGGCCTCCCACTACGGGAGCCTGGCCCTGGACATCGCGGCGCTGATCCGCGAGGACCCGGCCCTGGGCGAGCGCATCCACCCCGACGGCCCGGACGTGTGGGCCCAGGTGGTGTTCGCCCGCGACCGCGAGTGGGCGGTCACCGTCGACGACGTGCTGCGCCGCCGCACGACGGTGACGGTGCGCGGGCTGGAGAGCCCGCAGGTGCGCGCCCGGGTCCAGGCCCTGCTGAGCGCCCCGGTGCCCGCCGGGGGCTGATCCCGGCCCGTACCGGACCCGGCCCGGAGGTGACGCCCCGGGCGGGGCCGTGCGGTCGGCGCCGGGTCCGGCGCAACGACGGGGACGACCCCGCGCGGTGGCCGAAGGCCACCGGGCGGGGTCGTCCCGAAACAGAGAGCCCCCGGAAGGACGGACCTTCCGGGGGCTCTCGAACGTGTGGTGCCGCTCTAACCGGAGTTAGATGGCGACGACGTTCTCGGCCTGCGGGCCGCGGGTGCCGGCGACGATGTCGAACTCCACGCGCTGGTTCTCCTCCAGGTTACGGAAGCCCGAACCCTGGATGGCGCTGTAGTGAACGAAGGCGTCGGGGCCACCGTCGTCGGGGGAGATGAAGCCGAAGCCCTTCTCGCCGTTGAACCACTTCACAGTTCCCTGAGCCATGTTGTCTCCTTCAGCTCGGTGTACAACGGGCGCAACCTCACGCCCGAGAATTGCCGCGAGCCGACTCCCCAGGGAAACCGCCCGCCGGTCACAAACTCCGCGGGCAAGACACCAACTGCGAAATTCAACGACTAACAATCACCTCGAACGTACCACAGACACCTGGGATCGCGAGGGTTTTCAGTGTGGCAACACGCACGAACAACCGGGGAATACCGGGTGTCCGGACGGAACGAGGCGCGACACCCCCCGCCACCACGGGGATGCCGCGCCTCGCCGCGCCGGACGGCCCGGGCTCAGCCCTGGTCGATCCCCACGAAGTGTCCGGCCTCGGCCTCCCGCAGCGGCGCCGACGCGTCGTCGGGGGCCACCGGGAGCTCGACGTCCTCCGGCGGGTTCGCCTTCAGCTCGGCGTCCACCTCCGCCCAGGTGCGGTGCAGCTGGGGCACGCACGAGAGCAGGTGCCGGCTGTAGGGGTGGAGCGGGTTCTCGAAGACGCGGGCGGTGGGGCCCATCTCCGCGATCGCGCCCTTGCGCAGGATCACCGACCGGTCGCTGACATAGTTGCCCAGGGACAGGTCGTGGGTGACGAACAGGATCGCCATCCCCCGCTCCTTCAGGTCCGCGAGCAGGTTGAGCACGTCGATCCGGGTGGAGGCGTCCAGCATGCTGATCACCTCGTCGGCCACCAGCAGGTCCACGTCCAGCAACAGGGCCCGCGCGATGAGCAGGCGCTGGAGCTGGCCGCCGCTGAGCTGGTGCGGGTACTTGCCCAGGACGTTCTCCGGGTCCAGGCGGACCGTGCCGACCGCCTTGAGCACCTTCTCCCGCCAGTCGGCGTCGGACGTGCCCGGGAAGTAGGAGCTCCGGATCATCTCGAACACCCGGTCCGCTTTGAAGATCGGGTTGAAGGAGCTGAACGGGTCCTGGAAGACCCCCTGCACCCTGCGGTAGTAGGCCTTGCGGGCGGCGTGCCCGCGGATGGTGGTGATGTCGGTGCCGTCGAAGGCGATGACCCCGGAGGTGGGCTTGAACAGCCCCAGCACCATCTTGCCGATGGTGCTCTTGCCGCTGCCGCTCTCGCCGATGAGGGAGACGACCTCCCCGGCCTCGACCTTCAGGCTGACGTCGCGGACGGCGCGCAGCCGTCCGCCGCCGAACGCCCCGACCCGGTACACCTTGTGCACGTGGCTGAGTTCCAGCACGTCCGTCTCACCCCGTCTTCCAGCAGGCGGCCCAGTGGCCGGTTTCGATCTCCACCAGCGGCGGCCGCTCGTTGCACTTGTCGAACGCCAGCGGGCAGCGCTCCTTGAAGCGGCAGCCGGTGGGCGGGTTCAGCAGACCCGGGGGCGTGCCGGGGATGCCCTCCAGCCGGCCCTGGTCGGTGGTGGAGCCCACCTCGGGCAGCGCCGAGATGAGCATCTGGGTGTACGGGTGCCGGGGGGCGTTGATGATGGTGGAGGCGGAGGCCTTCTCCACGATGTGGCCCGCGTACATCACCATGATCGTGTCGGCCATCTGGTACACGAGCGAGATGTCGTGGGTCACGAACACCATGCTCTTGATGTACTCGCGGTCCCGGAACTCCACCAGGGACTCGGCGACGGCGCGCTGGGTGGAGACGTCCAGGGCCGAGGTGACCTCGTCGGCGATGAGCAGCGACGGGTTGAGCAGCGTGGACATCACCATGACGACGCGCTGCTTCATACCCCCGGAGAGCTCGATCGGGAACCGGTTGAGGACGTCGGGGTCCAGGCCCACCAGTTCCAGGCGGCGCCTGAGCTCGTCGGCGATGTCCACAGGGCGCACCTTCCGCGCCCGCAGGAGGTCGTCGATCATCTTCCCGATCTTGCGGGTGGGGTTGAGCGCGCTCATCGCGTACTGCGGGATGAGCGAGATCTCGTGGTACCGCAGCGGCACCATCGCCCTGTCGTCGCCGATGGGCACGTCCTTGCCGTCCAGCTCGACCGTGCCGCCGACGTGGCGCATGCGCGAGTCGAGGCGGATCAGGCTCTTGCCCAGCGTGGTCTTGCCGCACCCGGACTCGCCGGCCAGACCCATGATCTCGCCGTCGGCCAGATCGAAGGTCACGCCGTCCAGGGCGTGGACGTCTCCGCGCAGGGTCTGGTAGTAGACCTTGAGGTCGTTGACGCGCAGAGTCATCACAGCTCCCGGAGCTTGGGGTTGAACACCTCGTCCAGCCCGACGTTCAGGATGTACAGCGAGCCGACGATCAGAGTGATGCCGAGGCCCGGCGGCACGAACCACCACCACATGCCCAGGTACAGGGAGCTCCACTTCATGGCGCTCTCGAGCATGAGGCCGAGGGAGACCCCGTTGGAGGGGCCCAGGCCGATGAAGTCCAGGCCGGCGGCGATGAGGATCGAGCCGCCGAACAGCAGGATGAAGGACATCACCAGGTAGGAGCTCATGTTGGGAGCGATCTCGGTGGTGATGATCCGCCAGGTGCGGCGTCCGCTGAGCCGGGCCAGGTCGACGTAGTCGCGGGTGGACAGCGACAGCGCCTGGGACCGGACCGCGCGGGCCGCCCACGGCCAGGAGGTCAGACCGATGAACACGCCCTGGACGAAGATGCCGCGCACCTCCAGGTAGGCGGTGACCACGATGAGGACCACCAGGGCGGGCAGCACCAGCACCACGTTGGTGAGCATGTTGAGGATCTCGTCGACGATCCCGCCCTTGTAGCCGGCGACGAACCCGACCGTCGTCCCGACGATGAAGGCGACGCCGCCGCCGAACGCCCCGATGAGGAAGGTGGAGCGCAGGCCGAACACGAACTGCGCCCAGACGTCCTGGCCGAAGCTGGTCGTGCCGAGCCAGTACTCGCCGTTGGGCGGCTGGCTCTGGGGGCCGACGTACTCGTTGGGCCCGTGGTCGATGAACAGCGGGCCGATGAGGCCGAGCAGCAGCAGTGAGAGCACGATCCCCAGGCCGATGAGCAGCTTGGGGTTGCGCACGGCGAAGTGCAGGACCTCGGAGGTCTTGCGCTCCGCGGTCGGTTCGGGCTGGGCCGCGTTCTCGGCGGTGCCCGGTGCTCCGGCGATCTCGCTCACGCCGCGCCTCCCGTCATCTGGACCCGGGTGCGCGGGTCGACCAGCACGTAGACGATGTCGATGATGAAGTTGGCGATCAGCACGCCGACGACCACGAAGAGGAAGGTGCCCTGGAGCACGAAGAAGTCGCGGTTGTTCAGCGCCTGGAGGATCAGGGTGCCCAGACCGGGGTAGTTGAACACGATCTCGGTGAGCAGGGCGCCGGACAGGACCGTGCCCAGCTGGACGGCCAGACCGGTGATCTGCGGCAGCATCGCGTTGCGGAACGCGTAGCGGCGGATCAGCCGGGTCGGTGCGCCCAGGGCCATGAGGTAGTTGGAGTAGTCCGCTTCCAGCTCGTAGATGATCATGTTCCGCATGCCGATCGCCCAGCCGCCCAGCGCCACGACGAACATGGACAGGAACGGCAGGAACCAGTGCGTGATCAGGCTGGAGATGAACAGCCAGCTGAAGTCGGGCCGCAGCGTCGGCGAGTAGCCGCCGGACGTGGGCAGGACGCCCGCGACGATGCCCAGGCTCCAGGCCAGCAGCAGGGCCAGCCACATGTACGGCATGGCGGTGAGGATGTACCCCACGGGCAGGACCGTGTTGTCGAGCAGCTTCTTGCGGGCGGCGAAGGCGCCGATCCGGTTCCCGACGATCCAGCTCAGCAGGATGGCGGGCAGGAGCAGGCCCAGGGTGTAGGGCGCCGACCTCAGGATGATGTCCAGTACGGGCTGGGGGAACAGCATGACGCTGACGCCCAGGTCGCCGCGGAGCAGGCCGGCCCAGAAGGAGAAGTACTGCTCGTACAGGGGGGTGTCCAGGCCGAAGACACCCGTGTAGTAGTCGTTCATGCGCTGCAGTGCCTCGGGGTTGCCGACCGAGGCCCTCGAGAGCATGCTCCGGACCGGGTCGCCCGGCATGAAGCGCGGGATCATCCAGTTGATGGTGACCGCGATGACGAACGTAAGCAGGTAGACGAAGAGCTTACGGCCGATGTAGCGCCACACACGTTCCTCCAGGTGATGGTGGCGGACGGACGACGAGCCCGACACGGGGGGCGGGGCCCGGAACGGAGCCCGGTGTCCGGGTCCTTCGGTGTTCCGGTGCCCCGCCCGCTGTCGGGGGCGCTCCGGGCGGGCTTTCGCGCCGTGCCCGCCCGGAGCGGTTCGGCCGGCGGGGAGTGAGGGGGTGCTCCGGCCCGCCGACCGGGGATGCGGCTACTCGCCGACCGGCTCGATGGTGGCCAGGGTGGTGATCGCCCCGAGCTGCCACCAGCCGTTCCACAGGGTCGCGGCGCTCTTGGGCGCGCCCTCGGCCTCGCTCGGCCAGTTCGTCCAGTACGTGTTGCTGGCCTGCGACCACATGCCGTTGTACCAGAGCGGGATCGCCGGCAGCTCGGCCAGCTGGATCTCCTGGAGCTGCGAGGTGATCTCGGCCGCGGCCTCGACGTCGTCCGCGGGGACGGCGGCGAGTTCCTCGACCAGGGCCCACGCCTCCTCGTTCTCGTAACGGCCGAAGTTCACCGTCGTCTGCTGCTCGTTGATGGGCAGCTGGAAGAGGTAGTCGTAGTACGTCCAGGGGGTGTTGCTCGCCTGGCGCTCGTTGTTGATGAGCAGGTCGAACTCGCCCGAGTTGCGGTTGTCCACCAGGAGGTCGAACTCGGGGGTCTGGGCCTCGACGTTGATGCCGACGGCCTGGGCGTTCTCCGCGATGACGCGGGCGGACTCCATCCAGTCGGTCCAGCCGGAGGGGACCTCCAGGGTGAGCGTGATGGGCTCACCGTCGGGGGTCTCGACGAAGCCGTCGCCGTCCTCGTCCTGGTAGCCGGCGTCCTCGAGGATCTCCACCGCGCGGTCGGCGTTGTAGGAGAAGCCCTCCTCCTCGACCAGACCGTGGTCGATGTAGTCGTCCCACAGCGGGAGCAGCCCGGTGGGGCTGGCCGCCTCGACGAGGTTGGCGTAGGGGCCCTCGATGATCTGCTGCATGTTGATCGAGTGGGCCAGCGCCTGCCGGAACTGGGCGTCGTCCAGCGGGGCCTTGGTGGTGTTGGGCACCAGCCAGGCGGTGTTGGCGGGCTGCATGTAGGGCGGCCCGTCGTAGAAGCTGGTGATCGCCTCGTTGCCGTTGATGATCTGGTCGATGCCCGGCAGGAAGTTGTTCGACAGGTCGACCTGTCCCTGCTGGAGCATGCCCAGGGTGACGTCGTTGGAGGCGTTGACGAGGTCGACGATGTAGCGGGGCTTCATCTCGAGGTCGAGCGCCTCGGTGCCCCACCAGTCGTCCTTGCGCTCCCAGACCAGGCGGTCGTCGCTGTGCGACTCGTAAACGTAGGGACCGGTGCCGACCGGCTCCTCGTTCACGTCGCTCATGACCTGCTCTTCGGTCTTCTCACCCCAGATGTGCTCGGGGGCGATGGGGTGCGAGTACACCCAGTTCATCCACTCCTGCGGGCGGCTCTCGCTGAACGTGACGCGGACGGTCTGCGCGTCCACGGCCTCCACGCTCTCGATGAAGTTCCACAGGTTGCTGAAGGGCACGGAACCGAACTGGCCGATCTCCAGGGTGGAGACCACGTCGGCCGAGTCGAAGGCCTCGCCGTCGGTCCAGGTGATGCCCTCGCGCAGGACGATCTCGTGGACGTTCTCCTCGGGCCAGCTGTCGCTCTCCGCCAGCCAGGGAACGTACTCACTGGTGTTCGGGTCGAAGAGGAAGAGCGGCTCGTAGGCCAGCCCCACCGTGCCGACCGCGTACTGGCCCTGCATGAAGGGGTTCCAGTTGGCGGGCGGACCCCATGCGGTACCGGTGGTGTACAGCGTCTCGTTCCGCGGGTACTCCCCGGAACCTTCTCCGTTTCCGCCGCCGCCACCCGAGCAGGCCGTGACCGCGATGGTCAGTGCCGCGAGTGCCGCCGGAAGCCGAAGAGATCTCATCTCGACTCCTCCTTCTCCACCCGGTCGGCCGCTCGTGGGGGGAACTGCCCTCTCCGGGGCTCGGAGAGGTGGGAGCGCTCCCAATCAGGGGCGCAGAGACAGGCCGTTGCTGAACCGGGTAAGTGACGTTAACAACAACACGCCGACGGGAAGGGCGTCAATGGTCGTCACTTCGCTGTTATTCGCTTGTAACAGCACGGATGTGGGCAAGACGCCCGGGCGATCACCGCGGAACCGGTTCCCCATGGGCTTCCTCCTTGCGCACGACATGACGGAGAGCACATCGTGCGCCGTAGTTTTCCATAGTGAATGATGTTTTGGTAGCGCTCCCACGGGGCCCCGGAAGCGCACCGGGCAGGGTGGCGCACCCCGAACGGACGCGCCGCCTCCGGGAGGGCGGATCAGGACGTCAGGGGGCCCGTGCTGCCGCGCGGCTGGAGTTCCCCCCGGGCCGTCTCCCGGCTGTCCACCGGCCTGCCCTCGACGGCCTCGGCGAGCATGCGGGCGATCTCCCTGCCGCCCGCGACCACGTCCCGGGCGACCGCGGTCAGCGAGGGGTGCACCACCTGGCACAGCACCGAGTCGTCCCAGGCCACGATGGACAGCTGACCGGGGACGTCGACCCCCATCTCCCGGGCCACCCCCAGCCCGGCCACCGCCATGAGGTCGTTGTCGTAGACGATCGCCGTGGGCCGGTCCGCGCTGGCCAGCAGGCGGCGGGTCGTGCGGGCGCCCGACTCCCCCGTGTAGTCCGCGTGGACGGTGCTCGCACCGGGCAGCCCCGCCTCGGCGGCGGCGGCCTCGAAGGCGCGGGTCCGGTCACGGGTGTGCACGAACTCGTCCGGCCCCGCCACCCGGACCACCCGCCGGTGCCCCAGGGCCGCGAGGTAGTGCACGACCTCCCGGACCGAGAAGGCGTCGTCGGTGTACAGGCAGGGTAGGGAGGAGGTCCCCCCGGGCCCGCCCAGGAACACCGCGGGCAGCGGCATCTCCTCGACCAGCGCGACCCTCGGGTCGTCGAGCCGCAGGTCGACGATGATCACCCCGTCCACACGGCGCTCGGCGAACCACCGGCGGTAGACACCGGCCTCCGCCTTCCGGTCGTCGGTGACCTGGAGGAGCAGGTCGGTGCCGGCGACCGCCAGCTCCGTCTCGATACCCGAGACAAGCTGCATGAAGAAGGGCTCGACGCCCAGGAAGCGGGCGGGGCGGTCGATGACCAGCCCGACCGCGCCCACCCGGCCGCCGGGCGACAGGGCGCGGGCCGTGCTGCTGGGCGCCCATCCCAGGTCATGGGCGATCGCCAGGATCCGTCGGCGGGTCTCCTGGGAGACTCCGGGGCGGCCGTTGAGGGCGTAGGAGACCGCCCCCTTGGACACCCCCGCGGCCTTGGCGATGTCCATGATGGTCGGCCGTCGCATCAAACCCCCCACACGTCCCCCTGAACTTGGCTGCTGAACCGGTTAAGCGGCGATGTGGGATTGTACTGTACGCTCCGTGACCGTCCACGGGCGAGGGGGACCGGGTCTCACGCGGACTGGCAGCCGGGGCACCAGTAGAGCGTCCGCCCGGCCAGTTCGGCCGAGGCGATCGGGGAACCGCACACCCGGCAGGGCTCGCCGGTGCGGTAGCAGACGTACAGGGTGTCCGGCCGGGGCACCGGGCGGGCGTCGGGGTCGGGCCGGTGTTCGGGGCGGGTCGTGATGATGTACCCGTCGCGGACGCCGTCCCGGAGCAGGCCCGCCAGGTCCTCCCACAGGGCGTCCCACCGCTCGCGGGAGACCTCCCGGCCCGGGGTCATGGGGTCCAGGCCCGCACGGAACAGGGACTCCGCCCGGTAGATGTTGCCGATCCCGGCGATGACCTCCTGCCGCATGAGCAGTGCGGCGATGCTCGTCCGGGAGCGCGAGACCGCCCGCCAGGCCCGCTCGGGGTCGGCGTCGGGGCGCAGCGGGTCGGGGCCCAGGCGCTCCTGGACCGCCAGCTTCTCCTCCTCGGTGACGACCTCGCAGGCCGAGGGGCCGCGCAGGTCGGCCCAGCCGGACGCGTTGACCAGCCGGGCCCGCACCGCGCCGACCGGCGCGGGGGGCACGACGAACCCGTCCCGGTCGCGGACCAGGCCTGTCCGCTCGGCACCGGCGGCGCGGGGCGCGCCCAGGTGGCGCTCGCCGTCGGCGTCGCCGAAGCTCCAGGCGCCGTACAGGCCCAGGTGGACCCGCAGCCACTCCCCGGAGTCGAAGCCCAGGAAAAGGTGCTTGCCGTGCGCCTCGCCCGTCGTCAGGACGCGGCCGTCGATCCGGGCGGCGCCGTCGGCGAAGCGGCCCTGGGGGCTGGTGGCCCGCACCGCGCCGCCGCCGAAGGTCTTGTCGAAGTGCGCCGCCAACCGGTGCAGCGTGTGGCCCTCGGGCACCCGTCCCCCTCGTCTCCCGGATCCCGGGTCCCGGCGGACCGGGACCTCCACCGCACCAAGGGTAGTGCGGGTCAGGGGGCGCCGAGGATCTCGCGGACGAGGCGTTCGGGGTCGGCCAGGCAGCGCCAGGCCGGGACCACCACGACGGGGTCGCCGGTGATGCGGTTGAGGGCGTCGCCGCGGTCCATGAGGCGGCGCAGCCTGCGGCCGTCGGGCTCGCGGTCCAGGAGGATGAGCAGGCGCCGGGCGCCGAAGCGCACCGCCAGGTCGGCGGTCCACCCCTCCACGGTCTGCTGGAGCGAGACCCGGGTGCCCGCCTCCCGGAGCCGGTCCACCAGGGCGCGGCAGGCGCCGTCCGGGGCGTTCTCGGGCACGGCGACCAGTTCGGCGAGCGGCCCGTCCCCGGCCTCCCAGTGGGCTCGGTCGCCGACGACGACGAGCCGCTGGCCGGTGCGGGTGAGCACCGCGGACCACAGGTGCCCCATCCGGCGTACCCGGCGCTCGATGGTCGCGGGGGCGCCCCGGGCGAGCAGCGGCGAGAGCACGGTGACGTCGGCCCGGTCGGGGCCGTCGCCGAGCAGGTCGGGGCCGCCGACCAGGACCCGGTGGCGGAAGGTCCGCGGTCGGAGCAGGCGGCGCAGGAGCGCCACCTGGGGCTGGGTGGGGGCGACCACGGCGATGGTGCGCCCGCGCGGCAGGTGCTCGTCGATCTCGTCGACGACCACGGCCGCCCGGTAGGCCTCCTCCCGGTTGACGTAGGACAGCCCGGGGGCGGCCTCGCAGACGCCCACGACGTCGCGCCACTCGAAGGCCGGGCCGCCGCCGGGGTCGGGCGCGGTGCGGACCGACACCCGTCCGCCGTAGCAGTGGCGCGAGGCGGTCTCGGCGAGCAGCGGCGGCGCCCCGGTGTGCTCGTCCAGCCACAGGGTCTCGTCGACGGCGCGGCGGACCGCCCCCAGCGCCGAGCCCGTGCCGTGGCGCAGGCCCCGCTCGTCCAGCCGGTCCGCGGCGAGCCCGGCGGCCGCCAGGGCGCGGCGCTCCTCGTCGGGTTCCAGGGCGCTGGCCGGGCCGGGGTGCGCCGGGTCGCCCAGGACCAGGGCCCGGGCCGACCGGTGCAGGGCGGGCAGCAGCTCGGCGACCCGGGTCCGCTCCGCCCCCAGGACGACGACCAGGTCGAACAGGCCCGCCCGCGGCGGCAGGGCGCGGACCTGGTCGGTGCGGCACACCCAGGCGGGCAGGACCTCGATCAGCCCGTCCATGCCGGGCCAGCCCGGCCCGAGGTGCCAGTTGAGGGTCTCCAGCCGGTTCTCCAGGGCGGGCCTGCCCCGCCACAGCCGGGGTCCGAGGGCGTCGGTCAGGCACTCGGCCCCCAGGCGGCGGTGCTCCTCCTGGGCCCGGGCCAGCCCGGCGGTCAGCTCGGACAGGGGGGCGTGCCGGGTGCGACGGTCCAGTGCGGCGCGCCAGCGGCCCTCCAGGCGGGCGGTCGCGCACAGCCGGGCGAGGGTCTCGGGGTCGGTCTCCAGGCCCAGTTCGCGGCGGATCGCGGACCGGTGCTGGAAGGCGCCCAGGCCGCCGGCGAAGGCGCGTTCGGCCCGGGGCAGCCAGTACTCGGGGCCGCCCCGCTCGGGTGTGAACAGCCGGTCCGGGTCCCAGCCGTCGGCGATACCGCGTTCGCGCTCCTGTGCCAGGTGGGCGAGCTCGTACCCGCCCGCGGCCATGTCGTCCATCTCGTCCCAGGCGGCGCGGACCAGGGACCAGTGGCGGGCCAGTTCCGCCCGGTGGGCGGCGGGGTCCCCTCCGCGGGGCGGGGCCCCGCCGTACCCGGTGAGCAGGCGGCCGATGAGTCGCGCCTCGGCGGCCCGGTGCTCCTTGCCGCCGACCCGCATGACGGGGAGGCCCCCCTCGGCCCGGTGCAGGACCTCGTGGACGTCGGACTCGGTGCGCCCGCACACCAGGACCCGCTGCCCGGCGCCGACCGCGGTGCGCACCACGGTGTCGACGAGGTCGTGGGCGCCGGTACCGGGCGGGGCGGCCACGGCGGTGAGCCGGTCGGCCATGGCCGCGCACAGGGCGGTGTACCCCGCCTGGTCCAGGGTGGTGGCGCTGAGCGGCACGGGGTGGTCCGCGTGCCGCCGCGGGGGCCGGGGCACGCGTCCGCGCCGGGGTCCGGGGCCGGGGTCCGGGGCGGGGGCGTCGCCGGAGCCCCGGAGCAGGGCGTGCAGGGCGGTGCCGTCGAGGGAGGCGGGGTCGATACCGTCCCGCTCGGTGGGGTCGAGGTCGGCCAGGACCGCCTCGACGGTACCGGGCTCGGGCTCGTCGTCGCCGGGACGGGCGCCGGGCCCTGCCCGGAACAGGACGGCGACGTTGTGGGCTCCGTCGACGGGTTCTCGGGGGGCGTCCCGGGTGGCCGCCGGGTCGATGTCGTCGACCCGCTCGATCTCCAGGCGGGAGAGCAGGGTGCGCACCTTGACGGCCAGGTCGGCGACGGCCGCGGGGAGCCCGGCGGGGTCGGGGGCACCGGAGCGCAGCCTGCTCCTCAGCTCGAAGAGGTCCTCGGGGTCGGTGGCGCCCAGGCGCTCCAGCAGTGCGGCGTTGACGTCGGGGGGACCGATGGCGCGGATCCGCGGGGCGCCGGAGGCGTCGGGGTCCTCGACCGCCTGGACGTCCACGGTGAGCAGGGGCAGGGCGGCCCGGTCGGCGCCCTCCCCCAGGAGGACGAGGGGGTAGCCGTAGCGCAGGGCCTGTCCGTACCGGGCGGCCAGGCGGGCCACCCGGGCCGCCGCGGGCCCGGCCGGGACGCGGTCGCCGCCGCCGGCGAACAGGGTCTCGGTACCGCCGGGCAGGCAGGCGCAGGTGTCGCCGTCGAGGTGGCCCGGCCGGATCGTGTGCCTGTGGACGGCCTCGCGGCGCAGGCAGGCGCGGAGGTACCCGAGCAGGGCGCGGGGGTCGGTGCCCTCGGCGGCGGGCGGTCTCCAGCGCAGGGACACCCCCGCCTCCCCCCGTCCTCCGATCCGGATGACGGCGGGCCGCCGCCCGGCGGCCACCGGTGCCCGATAGCCGCCGATCTCCTGCTCATCGTCCCGTAGTGATCTCACGTCCACCCCCGCCGTCGATTCTGTGACCATGCGATCACACACCGCTGTCAACGCCCATTGTCGTGGATAACGCGGGCCGGGGTCCCCCGAATACGGGAACCCGTGCGGACTTTCAGGCGCGGCCGCCGTGCAGTCGCAGGGCGATCCACAGCTCGGCGCGCACGTCGGGGTCGTCGAGGTCGGCCGGGAGCAGGTCGCGGATGCGGCGCATCCGGTAGCGCAGTGTGTGCCGGTGCACCCCCAGGGCCTCGGCGGCCGCGTCCCAGCGCCCCGACGCCGCCAGGTAGGCGCGCAGCGACGCGAGCAGTTCGGCACCGGACCGCTCGGCCAGCAGCGGGGCGAGCAGCTCCTCTGCCAGCCGGGTTCCGGCGGGGGTGTCGGCCAGACCCAGCAGGCCGCCGGGCAGTTCGGCGGCGCGCACCGGGCCGCCGCCCCGGGAGCGGGCCGCCTCCCGGGCCCGCTCTGCCTGGGCCAGGGCGGCGGCGAGCCCGGTGTAGTCCGCCGGGTCGCTGATCCCGACGGGGCCCTCGAGCAGGTCGGCGAGGGCCGCGGCCGGGGTGTCGGCCGCCGCCAGCAGCAGGGCGCCGCCCCCGTGCCCGGCCACGAGGACGCCGTGCGGGGGGTGGGCTCCCTGGGCGCCGTCCGCAGCGGCGACCACCACGGGGGCCGGGGGCAGCACGGCGATCAGCCGCTCGGCGCCGGGGTGGGCCGGGTCCAGGGCTCCGGCGAGGAGGGAGGCGAGCACGCCCTCGCCCATCCGGGCGACGTCCCCGTGGGCGTCGCGCTCCAGTTCCAGGGACAGCAGGGAGACCGCGGCGTTGACCAGGGTCCGCTGCTCGGGGCCCAACCGCCCGCCGGTGCCCACCGCGAGGAAACCGCGCACCCGGCGGCCGATGGCCAGCGGCTGGGCCCAGACGTGCTCCCCGTCCGCGGTGACCGCCACACTGGCGCGCGGTCCGGCGGCCCGGAGCCGCTCCAGCTCCCCGCCCAGGTCCTGCGGGCGCAGCGGCGCCCCGGCGGGGGCGGCGTGGCGCGGGGAGCCGTCGGCTGCCAGCAGCAGCACCCGGGCGCCCAGCTCCCGGGCGAGCCGGTCGACGACGGCCTCGGCCCCGGACAGGGCGGCGCGGGTGAGGTCGCGCTGGGCGGTGAAGGCCCGGCTCAGCCCTTCGTACTCCTCCTTGGCCAGGACCCGGGAGACCTCCTTGCCGACGGCGATGAAGGGGGTCTCGCGGGCCACCTCCAGCAGGACGACGCCGAACTCGGCGGCGGCCTCCCGCAGCCCGTCCGGGGTCCGGTCCAGGGCCACGCCCACCCCGAAGCCGAGCCCGGCGATGTCGCGCAGGGCCAGCCTCCGCACGTATTCGCGCAGGTCCGGGGGGGACTCGACCCAGCGGACACCGGTGGTGAGCAGCAGTTCGCCCCCGGCCAGGTAGGGGGTGGGGTCGGTGAGCTCGCTGACCGCCACCCACCCCACCGTGCGGTCCAGCCCCTCGTCTCCGGTGAGCGGGCGCAGTCCCAGGGAGGGCGTCCGCACCAGTCCGCCCAGGGTCGGTGGCATCGGCCCTCCACTCGTCGCGATCGGCGGGCCCTGCCGCATTGGCGCAGGGACCTGCGTCGATTATCCACGGTGTCCATGTCCGACCGCCCGCGCGCGCCCTAGTGTCATGCGGGTCGGGGCCGCGCGCCCCGCCCCGTTCCGCACCCCGTGTCGCACTGAAGGAGGCAGACGCATGGCCGTGACCGAGGTCGCCCAGTCCCGCCGGGTCGTCACCGAGATCCCCGGTCCCAAGTCCCGTGAGCTCCAGGAGCGCCGTGTCGCCGCCGTCGCCAAGGGCGTCGGCAGCGTGCTGCCCGTCTACGTGACCCGGGCCGGGGGCGGGATCGTCGAGGACGTCGACGGCAACGCGCTCATCGACTTCGGGTCCGGTATCGCCGTGACCAACGTCGGCAACGCCGACCCGCGCGTGGTGGAGCGCTCCGCCGAGCAGCTCGGCCGGTTCACGCACACCTGTTTCATGGTGAACCCGTACGAGGCGTACGTCGAGGTCTGCGAGGCCCTCAACCGGATCACCCCCGGCGACCACGAGAAGCGCTCGATCCTGCTGAACTCCGGCGCCGAGGCCGTCGAGAACGCGGTGAAGATCGCCCGCAGCGCCACCGGCCGCCAAGCCGTCGTGGTGTTCGACCACGCCTACCACGGCCGCACCAACCTCACCATGGGCCTGACCGCCAAGAACATGCCCTACAAGCAGGGCTTCGGGCCGTTCGCGGGCGAGATCCACCGCATGCCCATGGCGTACGCCTACCGCTGGCCCACCGGCCCGGAGAACTGCGGCCCCGAGGCCGCGGCCATGGTCACCGACCAGATCACCAAGCAGATCGGTGCGGAGAACGTGGCCGCCGTGGTGATCGAGCCGATCCAGGGCGAGGGCGGGTTCATCGAGCCCGCCCCCGGCTTCCTGCCCGCGATCGTCGAGTTCTGCCGCGCCAACGGGATCGTGTTCGTCGCCGACGAGGTGCAGACCGGCTTCGCCCGCACCGGCGACATGTTCGCCTGCGAGCACGAGGGCGTCGTCCCGGACCTCATCACCACCGCCAAGGGCATCGCCGGCGGCCTGCCGCTGGCCGCCGTGACCGGCCGCGCCGAGCTCATGGACGCCGTGCACGGCGGCGGCCTGGGCGGCACCTACGGCGGCAACCCGACGGCCTGCGCCGCGGCGCTGGCGTCGCTGGAGGCCATCGAGTCCGACGACCTGGTCGGGCGCGCCCGCGAGATCGGCGACCTGATGCTGGGCCGCCTGCGCAAGCTGGCCGAGGAGCACGCGATCATCGGCGACGTGCGGGGCCGCGGCGCGATGATCGCGATCGAGCTGGTCAAGGACGACAAGACCCCGGACCCGGAGTCGCTGGGCAGGATCCTGTCGTACTGCCACTCCCGGGGCCTGGTCCTGCTGAGCGCGGGCACCTACGGCAACGTGATCCGCATGCTGCCGCCGCTGGTCATCGGCGACGACCTGCTCAACGAGGGCCTGGACATCCTGGCCGAGGCGTTCGACCGGCTCTGATCCGCGCCTTTCCGCTCCTTTCGCCCGTCGCGCCACCGTCCGCCCGGCGCCCGGGGAGGGGGGACCTCCGCGCCGTGGGGCATCCGGTGGGCATCGCCCCCTACCGGGTGCCCCAGGCGTAGGTCTGCTTGCGGAGCCGGAGGTACAGGAAGGTCTCGGTGGAGGTCACCGAATCGACGGCTCGCATGGCCGCCAGGATCTCCAGGAGGCGGGCGTCGTTCTCGGCGACGACCTCGACCAGGAGGTCGAAGGATCCCGCCGTGATGACGACGTACTCCACGCCCGGGATCTCGGAGATCGCGTCGGCGGCGGTGTTGAGGTCGCCGTCGGTGCGCACGCCGATCATGGCCTGGCGGTGGAAGCCGAGCATCATGGGGTCGGTGACGCCCACGACCTGGACCACCCCGGACTCCAGCAGGCGCTGGACGCGCTGGCGCACGGCGGCCTCGGACAGGCCGACGGCCTTGCCGATGGCGGCGTAGGAGCGGCGGCCGTCCTCCTGGAGCACCTCGATGATGCGTTTGGCGGTCTCGTCCAGGACGATGCCGTTGCCCCTGCGCCGGGGGTCTGGGTCCGACTGGCCGCTCACATGGCCCTCCGTGCATCCAACGTATTTTGTGCGTATGAACGGCGGATTTCATCGAGATCCAACGCCCCTACAACGGATTCCAAGGCTACTGCACGGTCATTCATTTAACGAGGCCAACGTCCGGTCAGCGCGGTCCCTCGCGCACCGAGTCCAGTGACAGCAGCGCCACGTGCAGGGACAGGCAGGCCTCGACCGAGTCCAGGTCGACGTCGAGCACGTTGGAGATCCTGCGCAGACGATCGTAGAACGCGGGCCGGGACAGGTGCGCGGCGGCCGCGGCCGAAGCCTTGTTGCGCCCGGCCGCCAGGTAGTGGCGGAGCATGTCGGTGAGGTCCGAGCCGTGCCGGGCGTCGTGGTCCAGCAGCGGCCCCAGCTCGCGCTCCACGTAGGTCTGCAGCCGCTCGTCGTCGCGGAACAGGTGCAGCAGGCCGCGCAGGTGCAGGTCGGGCAGGCGGTAGAACGGCCGCCGGTCGCTCTGGCGTACCGCCACGTCGCCCACCTGGCGCGCCTCCAGGAAGGAGCGGCGCACCTCGCGGATGTCGTCGGCGGCCGAGCCGACCGCGAGCACCGCGGCGTCCCCGACGGTCACCGCCAGCCGGTCGGCGAGCATGTGCAGGGTGGCGTCGACGCGCCTCCGCGGCGGCAGCGCCAGCAGGACGCCCACCCGCAGGTCGTCCAGGGAGCCCACCAGTGCGGGCAGCCGCAGGTCGCGGCATGCCCGGGCGGCGCCCTCGGCGGTGTCGGAGAGGCGGGCCTGGGCGGCCAGGCCGGTACCGTTCTCGCGCAGGCGCAGCACCAGGCCCACCAGTTCGCGGTTGTTGAGCGGCACGCCCACGGCCCGGGCCCGGACCAGGGCCTCCTCGGGGTCGGAGTAGGCGCGGTCGATGATGCCCGCGATGATCGTGCGGTGGGTCTGGCGCTCCAGGCTCTCCTGGTGACGCTCGAGCAGCCGCCCCAGCGCCAGGGTGGTGGCGGCGCGCTCGATGAGCATGCTCTGGCGCGGGGTGGGGTTGGCCCCGGCGATGAGGATGAGCCGCCCCCAGTCCTGCCCGCGGGCGCCGACGGTGGTGACCAGCCAGCCGGTGGCCGGGGCGTGGACGGTGCGGGTACCCGAGCGAACGGCGCGCGAGCGGCTCTCCCAGGAGGTGAGCAGGGTTCCGGGGTCCTCCGCGTTGAGGTCGCAGGCCAGCACCTGGTGGGAGAGGTTCTCCAGGACCACCGGGCAGCCGGACAGCTGGGCGACCTCGTGCAGGATGCGGTCGGTGTCGGCGCCCTCCACCGACAGGCGGGTGAAGACCGAGTGGAGCTTCTCGGACTCCCGCAGCTCCTCCAGCTGCTCGTTGACGACCCGGATGTGGACGGCCTCGGTGATCTCCACGAACCGGGCCTCCCGGTCCAGCAGGATCACCGGGACCCCGGCCGAGCGGGCGGCGTCGAGGAACGCCTCGGGCAGCTCGGCGTGGTACTTGCGGCCCAGCTCGACGGCGATGCCGCTGACGCCGACGGCCGCCAGGTCGTCCATGTAGCGCCTGAGCGCGTCGGGGTCGTCCGGCATGGCGATGCCGGTGCTGAGCACGAGCTCGCCGCCGCGCAGCAGGTGCGCCAGGTCGGTGACCTCGGCGATGTGGACCCAGCGGACGGGCACGTCCAGGTGCTCGGAGCCGACCACCACGCGGGGACGGGCGCGCTGGAGGGCGGGGAGGCGCAGGACCTCGGCAAGGGTGGGAAGCACGCCGCCATTCTAGGACACAGTGTCAGAAGCCACCCGGGCGTCCTTGACACTGTGCCCGCCTCCCGGCGCTCCGGCGGCCCTGACCCCCCGGTGAGCAGGCAGGGCGGGGCTTTTACAGACCGTAAGCCCGGCCTGCATGTTGTCAACATGGTGGTTCTGGCCAAGCCCGCGGGCCCCGGAGAGACTGGGGTCATGTCGGAACTCCTCTCGCGCCACCGCGCGGTCATGCCCTCCTGGTTGCCCCTGTACTACGAGTCCCCGCTGGAGATCACCTCCGGCAGCGGCTCCCGCGTCACCGACGCCGACGGCCGGACCTACCTGGACTTCTTCGGCGGCATCGTGACCAACATGCTCGGCTACGACGTGGCCGAGGTGCGCGAGGCCGTGGAGCGGCAGATCGCCAGGGGCGTCGTGCACACCTCGACCCTGTACCTGATCCGCTCCCAGGTCGAGCTGGCCGAGAAGATCGCCCGCCTGTCGGGCATCCCGGACGCGAAGGTGTTCTTCACCAACTCCGGCACCGAGGCCAACGAGACCGCGCTGCTGCTGGCCACCTGCGCCCGCGGCAGCGACGAGGTGCTGGCCCTGCGCGGCAGCTACCACGGCCGCTCCTACGGGACCATCGCCGTCACCGGCAACCGCGCCTGGAAGAACTCCTCCCTGTCCCCGCTCAACGTGCACTACCTGCACGGCACGGACCACGCCTCCCCGGTGTTCCGCGGCATGTCGGAGAAGGAGTACATCGAGGCCTGCGTCGCCGACCTGCGCGACGTCCTCGACACCGCCGCCCCGAACGTCGCCTGCCTGATCGCCGAGCCGATCCAGGGCGTGGGCGGGTTCGCCATGCCCCCGGACGGGCTGTACGCCGCCTACAAGGAGGTGCTCGACGAGCACGGCATCCTCTTCGTCTCCGACGAGGTGCAGACCGGCTGGGGCCGCACCGGAACGAGCTTCTTCGGTATCGGCGACCACGGGGTGACCCCCGACGCGATGACCTTCGCCAAGGGCCTGGGCAACGGCTTCGCGGTCGGCGGCGTCGTGGCGCGCGGCGACCTCATGGACGGCCTGTCGGCTCTGGGCGTGGCCACCTTCGGCGGCAACCCGGTGTCGATGGCGGCCGCCGGGGCCACCCTCGACTACGTGCTGGAGCACGACCTCCAGGGCAACGCGCTGCGCCAGGGGGCCCTCATCATCGAGGGCCTGCGCCCGCTGACCGAGCTGCCGTCGGTGTCCGACGTGCGCGGCAAGGGCCTGATGTTCGCCGTGGAGATGGCGGACCCGCGCACCGGCGCCCCCTCCCCGGCCCTGGCCGGGCGGGTGCTGGAGGCCGCCCGCGAGCGCGGCCTGCTCATCGGCAAGGGCGGCGTGCACGGCAACGTACTGCGGATGGCCCCGCCGCTGACCCTGTCCGCCGAGGACGCCGCAGAAGGCCGGGACCTGCTGATCGACGCCGTGCGCTCGGTCGACGCCCAGGCCTGAGAAGACCCGAGGAGACGAGAGAAGACATGGGCAAGCACGTCACCCACTGGATCGGCGGACGCCGCTACGAGGGTCCGGCCAAGCGCCAGGGCGACATCCACAACCCCGCCTCGGGCCTGGTCACCGGCACCGTGGACCTGGCCGGCCGGGAGGAGGTGGACGCGGCGGTGGCCGCGGCCCGGGCCGCGTTCCCGGCCTGGCGCGACACGTCCCTGTCCCGGCGGGTCCAGATCCTGTTCCGGTTCCGGGAACTGCTCAACGCCGAGCGGGACGAGCTGGCCGCGGCCGTCAGCGCCGAGCACGGCAAGGTGTTCTCCGACGCCCAGGGCGAGGTGGCCCGGGGCCTGGAGGTCGTGGACTTCGCCTGCGGCATCCCCCACCTGCTCAAGGGCGGCTACTCCGAGAACGTGTCCACCGGCGTGGACTCCTACTCCATCCTCCAGCCGCTGGGCGTGGTCGCGGGCATCACCCCGTTCAACTTCCCGGCCATGGTGCCGATGTGGATGTTCCCCGTGGCCATCGCCTGCGGCAACGCCTTCGTCCTCAAGCCCAGCGAGAAGGACCCGTCGGCCTCGCTGCTGATCGCGGACCTGTGGGCGCGGGCGGGGCTGCCCGAGGGCGTGTTCAGCGTGGTCCAGGGCGACAAGGAGGCCGTGGACGCGCTGCTGGAGCACCCGGACGTGGCGGCGGTCAGCTTCGTGGGCTCCACCCCGATCGCCCGGTACGTCTACCGGACGGCGGCCGAGCACGGCAAGCGGGCACAGGCGCTGGGCGGGGCCAAGAACCACATGGTGGTGCTGCCCGACGCGGACCTGGACCTGGCCGCCGACCAGGCGGTGTCGGCCGGTTTCGGCTCGGCGGGCGAGCGCTGCATGGCCATCTCCGCCGTGGTCGCGGTGGACCCGGTGGGCGACGAGCTGGTCGCCAGGATCAAGGAGCGGATCTCCCGGCTGCGCGTGGGCCCGGGCGACGACGAGCGCAGCGAGATGGGCCCGCTGGTCACCCGCGAGCACCGCGACAAGGTCGCCTCCTACCTGGACTCGGGGGTGCGCGAGGGCGCCACGCTGGCCGCGGACGGCCGGGTCCACCCGGTCCTGGGCGGCGGGGGCGACGGCTTCTGGCTGGGCCCGACGGTGCTCGACCACGTGACCCCGGAGATGTCCTGCTACCGGGACGAGATCTTCGGTCCGGTGCTGAGCGTGCTGCGCGCGCAGGACTACGACACGGCGGTGAAGCTGGTCAACGACAACCCCTACGGCAACGGGACCGCGATCTTCACCAACGACGGCGGGGCGGCCCGGCGCTTCCAGAACGAGGTCGAGGTGGGCATGGTCGGCATCAACGTGCCGATCCCGGTGCCGATGGCCTACTACTCGTTCGGCGGGTGGAAGCAGTCGCTGTTCGGGGACTCGCACGCACACGGCACCGAGGGCGTGCACTTCTACACCCGCACCAAGGCGGTCACCGCCCGGTGGATCGATCCGGGCGCGCGCCCGGCCGGGGGTGTGGACCTGGGGTTCCCCACCAACGGATAACGGTCATTGCGGACTGTCCGCAGTTCCGGGAAATAACGGACGGATACGTTCCTCGGACGGCCGCGGCGGGCGACTCGGAGTATCGTGGGTGTCGCCCGCCCCTCACGGGGCGTGGCCACGGCCTGACCGCGGGACCATTCCGGAAAAGGCGCGCTCAACTTCCCCTCCTCCCCACGGAAGCGGGCGCGCCCGCGGGAGCGCTCCGGGTCCTCCTCTCCCCCTGGACCCGGAGCGCCACCCTGTTCTCCTCAGCGGGCGGCGAACAGCCGCGAGTCGGCGGCGGCCGGAGACCCGGCGCCGACCAGTGCCGCGCAGTCACCACAACCGAACACCGGTCCCCCGTCCGGCAGAACGCCCAGGGCGATCCGCGGCCGGGGCCATCGCGTGTGGCAAACGGCGCAGGCGTCCCCCGCGCACTGCTCGGCGCTCAGTGAGTCCGGGTCGTACACGTATCCGTCGGATACGCCGTCGACCCTCACATCGGATGCGCACATCGTGCTCGTTCCGCGCAATGTCCCTGCTCCCCCCCGTGGTTTAGGACAGTCTGGCGGGCCGATAGTTACCGGCTCTTTATTCAATCAGAGGCACCAGGCCCCTGGAAGGGTCCGGACGGATCTAAATCACTCCGTGCATGGAAATCATAGCTCTAAGTAACCAAGGCTGGGAAGACCCCACCTGAAAGCTGAGTAATCAGCGGATTTGTCGGACATCCAGAGGGCGACCTGCTGCCGAAAGACCTGAATCAGTCGCGGGGAACCACCGCGAAACGGCGCATCGCCAACGCCGGGTTGGTGGTCCGGACCTCCTCCACCCGGGCGGCCGAAACCTCGGCGGCGGCCACCTCGAAGGCCTGCTCCCCCAGCGCCGCGACCGGCGTCCCCATCGGGTCGATCACCATGCTGTTGCCCGATCCCGATGGCGCCGCCTGCCCGGCGGCGGCGACGTAGACGGTGTTCTCCACGGCGCGGGCGCGCGCCAGGGTCCGCCAGTGCTCCTCCTTGAGGGGGCCGGGGACCCACTGCGCGGCCAGCAGCACCACATGTGCCCCGGCATCCGCGATCCGCCGCGTCACCTCGGGGAAGCGCAGGTCATAGCAGGTCTGCAAGCCGAAGGTCACACCGTCCACGGTGAAGGTCCGCGGGTCCTCGATGGGCCCGGGGGCGACCACGTCGGACTCCTTGGCGCCGAACGCGTCGTACAGGTGGACCTTGCGGTAGAGCGCCGCGCACTCCCCCCGCGGCGACAGCGCCACCAGGGTGTTGGTGAAGTGCGTACCCCCGCCGGTCTCCTCGTTGACGCCCAGCACCAGGTGGACGCCCTCCCGGCGGGCGGTGTCGGCGGCGGCCGAGACGAACGGCCCGTCCAGGGGCTCGGCCGCCTCGACGTAGCGCCCGTCGGTGCGGGGAGCGGTGAACATCGTGTACTCGGGGAGCAGCACCACCCGCGCGCCCAGCGCCGCGGCCCGCGCGGCCAGCCGGGCCACCGAGCGCAGATTCTCCGCCTTGTCCTGACCGGGGGCGAACTGGGCGACCGCGACCTGCACCATCGGACTCTCCTCATCGACACGGGTGCCACGAGTGTACGACCACCCACTTGCCAGCAAGCTGAACGCGTGTTTAACCTATTGAACATGAGTTCAGCCGATTCCTCCGACCTCACCGCGCGCGCCCGCATCCGCGACGCCGCCATCGAGTGCTTCGGACGGCACGGCTTCAAGGTGACCGTCCGGGCCATCGCCGAGAAGGCGGGGGTCTCCCCCGGCCTGGTCATCCACCACTTCGGGTCCAAGGACGGACTCCGCAGGGCCTGCGACGACCACGTCTTCGAGATCGTGCACACGATCAAGAAGGAGTCGGTGACCTCCGAGCCCTCCGTCTCCCTCCAGCACGTGGCGCACATCGAGGAGTTCGCCCCCCTGCTGGCCTACGCCGTGCGCTCCTTCCAGGAGGGCGGGTCCGTCGGCCGCGCCCTGTACGAGCGCATGGTCGAGGACATCCAGGACTACCTCGCCGCGGGGGAGGCCGCCGGAACGATCCGGCCCAGCCGCGACCCGGCCAAACGCGCCCGGTGGCTGGCCGAGAGCTCCATGGGCTCCTTCCTCGTCGCACTGTCCATGCGGCCCGACCCCGACGACATCGACTTCCCACTGTTCCTGCGGGAATGGATGGAGGAGCACATGCTCCCGCTACTGGAGCTCTACACCGAAGGTCTCTACGCCGACCGGAAGATGCTCGACGCCTACCTGCTGTACGTCAGCGACCCGCCCCCGGCCACCGGCTGACGTACCGGGCCCCGAGCCCCTCCCCCTCCGGAAGAGAGAAGAGACCACCCACCATGTCATCACCCGTCATCGACGCGCGCGGCGTCGACAAGTACTTCGGCCGCTTCAAGGCCCTCGACGGCCTGGACCTGCGCGTGGAGGCCGGCCAGGTCGCCGGGTTCCTCGGCCCCAACGGCTCCGGCAAGTCCACGACCATCCGCGTCCTGCTCGGCCTGCTCAGGGCCGACGCCGGCACCGTCGCCCTGCTGGGCGGCGACCCCTGGAAGGACGCCGTCTCCCTGCACGGACGGCTGGCCTACGTCCCCGGCGACGTCACCCTGTGGCCCAACCTGACCGGAGGCCAGGCCATCGACCTGCTCGGGCGGCTGCGCGGCGGCCTGGACCAAGCCCGCAAGAAGGAGCTCCTGGGCCGCTTCGAGCTGGACCCCACCAAGAAGGCGCGCACCTACTCCAAGGGCAACCGGCAGAAGGTCGCCCTGGTCGCGGCCCTGGCCTCCGACGCCGAGCTGCTCATCCTGGACGAGCCGACCTCCGGCCTGGACCCCCTCATGGAGGCGGTGTTCACCGGGTGCGTGCTGGAGGCCAAGGAGCAGGGCCGCACGGTCCTGCTGTCCAGCCACATCCTGTCCGAGGTCGAGAAGCTCTGCGACACCGTCACGATCATCCGCCAGGGCAGGGCGGTGGAGTCGGGGACCCTGGAGGACATGCGCCACCTGACCCGGTCGTCGGTGCGCGCCACCGTCGCCGGGGACCCCGCCGCCCTGGCCTCCCTGGCCGGCGTGCACAACGCGGAGGTCGACGGCGACCGGATCTCCATGGACGTGGACAACGACCACCTGGACACCGTCATGCGGGCGGTGACCGACCTGGGCGTGCGCTCCCTGGTGAGCAACCCGCCCTCCCTGGAGGAGCTGTTCCTGCGCCACTACGGCGACGAGCTGGCCGCCCTCAACGGCGACCGCGGGAGCGCGGCATGAGCGCCCTCGCCGGAACCGGGACACTGACCCGGTTCATCCTGCGCCGCGACCGCCTCCGGCTGTCGGTCTGGACGGTCGCCCTGGTCGGCACGACGGTCATGACCGTCCCCACCCTGGACGAGACGTTCTCCACCGACGCCCAGCGCCAGGCCCGGGCCGCCCTCATGGACACGCCCACCGGGATCGTCTTCGGCGGCCCGGGGTACGGGCTGGAGGACTACACGCTCGGCGCCATGGTCGCCAACGAGCTGACGATGAGCCTGCTCATCGCCCTGGCGATCATGAGCATCCTGCACGTGGTCCGGCACACGCGGGCCGAGGAGGAGAGCGGCCGCGCCGAACTCCTGCGGGCCGGGGTCCTGGGCTCCGGCGCCCAGATGACGGCCGCCCTGCTCACCGTCGCCCTGGTGAACCTGGCCATCGGCGGGCTGGTCGGGGCGACCATGGCCGGGTTCGGCCTGGAGACCGCCGACTCCCTGGCCTACGGGCTGGGCCTGGGGATGGCCGGGCTCACCTTCGGCGCCATCACCGCGGTGTGCGCCCAGCTCACCGAGCACGGGCGGGGCGCCTCCGGGCTGGCCTTCCTCGCCGTCGGGGTGCTCTTCATGGCGCGGGTCGTCGGCGACCTGGCCGAGCGCGGGGGCGGTGCGGCCTCGTGGGCCTCCCCCTTCGCGTGGGTGCAGCAGACCCGGGTGTTCGACGACCTGCGCTGGTGGCCGCTGGCCCTGTACCCGCTGGCCGTGATCGCCCTGTTCTGCGTCGCCTACGCCCTCGCCGGGCGCCGGGACCTGGGGGCCGGGCTGATCCCGCCGCGTCCCGGGCCGGCCGCGGCGAGCCCCCTCCTCAACGGGGTCTTCGCCCTGCACCTGCGCCAGCAGCGCGGCTCGATCATCGCCTGGAGCGTCGCGACCTTCCTGTTCGCGATCTCCTTCGGCACCCTCGCCACCGAGGTCGAGGGGATGGTCGAATCGAACCCCGACATCGTCGCCCTCCTGGCCGACGCCTCCACCGAGGACATCACCGGAGGCTTCCTGAGCGTGATGACGGGCTACGTGGTCATGGCGGCGGCGGCCAACGGCATCCTGTCGGTCCTGCGGGCACGGACCGAGGAGACGGCGGGCCGGGCCGAACTCGTCCTGTCCGCGGCGGTGGGCCGGACCCGCTGGTACGGGGCCGCCCTGGCGGTGGCCGTCCTGTCGACGGCCCTCGTGGTGGTCCTGGGCGGACTGGGCATCGGCATCGGGGCGCTCAGCGCCACGGACGACCCCTCCTGGGTCGGCACGATGCTGGAGTCGGCGCTGTCGCAGCTGCCGATGGCGCTGGCGTTCGCCGCGGCGACCGCGCTGTTCGTCGGCGCGGCCCCGCGCCTGATGCCGCTGGTGTGGCTCTGGCTGGGGTACAGCGTCTTCACCACCATGCTCGGCGCCCTGCTGGGCATGCCGGACTGGGCGCTGGACCTGAGCGCGTTCGGGATGCTGCCGCAGCCGCCGATGGAGGACGTCGAGGCCGTCCCGGTCGCGATCGCCTCCGTCGCGGTCCTCGTCGCCCTCGCCCTGGCCCTGGCGGGCTTCCGCCGCCGGGACCTGGCCTCCGTCTGATCCCCGGCCGGCCCCGGGGTCCGTCCCCGGGGCCGGACCGCCCGTTCGCTCCGCCCCCCTGGCCTCAGAAGCCCCTTCCGCAACGGGCGGCGATGATAGCACCGGATCATGTTCTCCGGCAGATCACCATATCGAGAACGGAAAACCGGCGCGGAGTCCCAGAAAAACACATCTGCGCACTTCAATGGGCCGCACCGGAAAAAACACGGGCAAAGATACGCCCCGGCGTCCTCAACAGGCCATCGCCTTTCTTCCGCATCCGTGTTCCGGTTGAATCGGGAACACCGGAAGAGGGACCGTGCACCCCGTTCTTCAGACCGGGTCCCCCTCTCCTCCACTTCCGGGAGAAGCCCATGGCGAAAAGCCTCCTCACCCCGCCCCCCAGCACACGGAGACCGTCCCTTCCCCACCGCCCCCTGGCCCGGGTACTGGCCGCCCTCGGCACCGTCGTCCTGGTCGTCGCCCTGGGCGCGGTGCCCGCGCACGCCGACTACTACTCCGGCGGTGTGGGCACCACACGCTTCACCGTCCGCTACGGGGCGGTCAACGACACCTGGATCGGGTTCTTCAACACCGGCCGCAGTAACTGGAACAACACGACCAACACCAACATCTCCATCACCCGCACCACCAGCACCTCGGTGAACCGGGTGATGACCGCCGGCCGCTACACCGAGAACTGGTACGGCCTCTACTCCCCGTCGGGCACGCGGGCCAACCGGAGCTTCACCATCCGGATCAACGCCCGGCGGCTGTCCGAGGACTCCGGAAGCAACATGACCGCCTGGTGCCGCAGCACCTCCCTGCACGAGCTGGGCCACGCGCTCTCTCTGGCGGACAACCCGAACACGACCCGGCTGTCGGTCATGAAGCACAGCCGCGACAGGACCAGGATCACGCCCTACGCCTACGACACCGCGGAAGTCCGGCGCATCTACTGAGGAGGGAAGAGCCATGAGAACGATCACCCTGACCGCGGCGACCGGCCTGGTTCTGGCCCTCGCGGCCTGCGCAGCGCCGGACTCCCCGGAGACCGTTGCCGACGACGTCGTGGTCTACCAGCCCGACTACCCGGTATACGACACCCCCGAGGGCCTCCTCTCGTCCGCGGACCTGGTCGTGGAGGGGGTCATCACCTCCTCGAGCGTCCAGGAGATCGACATCCTGCTCCCGCCGGAGGAGGGCCTGGACCCCGCGGCCGACCCGGCGGCCGGAGTGCCGGACTCCGAGGAGGAGGCGCTCCTCGTCTTCACCGTCCACGAGGTGGAGGTGACCTCGGTGGTGTCCGGGGACGCGCAGGTCGGAGAGACCATCGAGATCAAGCAGCTCGGCGGTGTCATGGACGGCGTCGAGTACGTCGAGCCTGGCGCCGTCGCCCTGGAAGCCGGCCGACCGCACCTGCTGTTCCTCAGCGGGGTGTACGACGTCCCCTTCTCACTGATCAATTCCCACCAGGGCGCCTACTCCGTGGAAAGCGACAGCGGATTCGAACCGCTGCACGCGGAGAACCACGTTCCCATCAGCACGGACGATATCGAGGAGTTCTCCGAGTAATCCCCGGAGTTTCACAAAAACCACAGGAGTAACCCGCTCCCCGCCTCCCGGAGGCAGGAAAAAAATCCGGGAGGCGGGGAACCTCTTTTTCTCCGAAAGAGTCCAAGGTGAATACGGCCCCGGCTCGGGGCCCACATCCGAGGAGTACGGAGATGCGAGCGATCCGGATCCAGAGCACGGGGGGTATCGCGGTGGCCTCTGTGTCGGTCCTGGCCCTGGTGGCCTGTTCGTCCCCTTCCCCGAGCAGTGAGGGCGCGATGGGCGACTACCCGTCCTACGCTTCGGCACAGGAGCTGTTCGAGGCCGCCGACCTGGTCGTCGAGGCGACCGTGGAGGGCTCCCGCACCGAGCCGATCGACGTCTCCGAGGGCGACGGGGCCGAGGAGGGGCTGGAGCCGATCGAGTACACCGTGTACACCCTGGCGGTGTCGGAGGTGTTCGAGGGCCGGGACCCCGGGGGGGTGCTGGAGGTCAAGCACGAGAACGGCGCCACCGACGACCTGGAACTGCGCGAGGGGGAAACCTACGTGCTGTTCCTGGCGACCTACGACGACGTGCCGGCCTCCCTGCTCAACCCCGACCAGAGCGTGTACCTGGTGGGTGGCGACGGGGAGCTGGAGCCGGTCGGCGGCACCCTGGAGGTGACCCGCGAGGACCTGGGCTGACCCGGGTCCGGAGCGGTCCGCGCCCGGGAGGGAGACCGGGTCAGAGGAAGGACAGCGCCCAGGCCGGGGCCAGGACGATGACCAGGAAGCGGGCGGTGCGGGTGACGAAGGTGATGGCCGAGAACAGCACGACGTTCATCCGCACCACCCCCGCCAGGACCGAGACCACCACGAACGGCGGGATGCTCGCGAACGAGCTGAGCGCCAGCAGGCCCACCCCCCAGGCGGGGCGCTCCTCGGCCCTGCGCCGCCAGCGGGCGGCGCGCTCGGACCACTTGCCCGGGGTCTCGGTGCGCCGTCGCAGCCACGGGGCCGAGAGCGTCCCCCTGCCCGCGTAGTAGTAGGGCAGCTTCCCCAGGGTCTGGCCCAGGCCGGCGGCGACCGCCATGGCCACCAGGGCGCCGTCGCCGTTCAGGGCGACGGCGCCGAGCAGGTAGACCTCGATGTTGATGACCGGAACGAGTCCCGCCGCGAGGGCGACGACGAAGGCCAGCCCGGTCTCGACCACCGCGCGCCCCGGGTCAGCTCTCCGAGGCCGCGAGCTGGCCGCAGGCCCCGTCGATCTCCTGCCCGCGGGTGTCGCGCACCGTCACGGAGACCCCGTGCGACTGGAGGCGCCGGACGAACTCGCGCTCGTCCTCGGGGCGCGACGCCGTCCACTTGGACCCCGGGGTGGGGTTGAGCGGGATGAGGTTGACGTGGACCAGGTGGCCCTTGAGCAGCCTGCCGAGCAGGTCGGCCCGCCAGGCCTGGTCGTTGATGTCCTTGATGAGCGCGTACTCGATGGAGACCCGGCGGCCGGTCGTGCCCGCGTAGCGCCAGGCGGCGTCGAGCACCTCGGCGACCTTCCAGCGGGTGTTGATCGGCACCAGCTCGTCGCGCAGCTCGTCGTCGGGGGCGTGCAGCGAGATCGCCAGGCGCACCTGCATCTTCTCCGCGGTGAGCTTGTCGATGGCCGGGACCAGGCCGACCGTGGACACGGTGACGCCGCGCTGGGAGATGCCCAGCCCCTCGGGCACCGGGTCGGTGATCCGGCGCACCGTCTCCAGGACGCGCTTGTAGTTGGCCATGGGCTCGCCCATGCCCATGAACACGATGTTGCTGATCCGCCCCGGTCCCCCGGCCACCTCGCCGCGGGCCAGGTCCCGGGCGCTGGCCACCACCTGCTCCACGATCTCGCCGGTGGAGAGGTTGCGGGTGAGGCCGGCCTGGCCGGTGGCGCAGAACGGGCAGTTCATGCCGCAGCCCGCCTGTGAGGAGATGCACAGGGTGACGCGGTCCGGGTAGCGCATCAGCACCGACTCGAAGAGCACCCCGTCGAACGCCTTCCACAGGGTCTTGCGGGTCATCCCGTTGTCGCAGGTGATGTGTTTGACCGGGGTGAGCAGGCGGGGCAGCAGCGCCTCGCCCAGCTTCTCCCGGGAGGCGGCGGGCAGGTCGGTCATCGCCGAGGCGTCCGACTCCAGACCGCCGAAGTAGTGCTTGGCGATCTGCTTGGCCCGGAAGGGCTTCTCCCCCAGGTCCGAGACGACCTGGGCCCGCTCCTGCGGGGTGAGGTCGGCCAGGTGCCGGGGCGGCTTGGCACGGCGCGGTGCGACGAAGGTGAGCTCGGCGGGCATAGAGAGTCCGTAAGGGGTGGAGTCGATGGTCTCGGCCCGGCGCGGGACGGCAGCGGCTCGGGTCGTTATACGACCTATACGCGGCTGCGGGTACGGCTCCGCCTGTCAGGGCACTACCGTCGATTCTACGCACTGTGGGGACGGGTCGGATCGGGCCCGAAGAGGACGGCGGATCGGCACACGTGGGAGGGCCGGTGACAGGGATCGAGGTCCTGCTCGACGAGATCAGCCCGTACCAGAGCCGCCGTGTCGTCGTCGAGTGCGACTCCCGGACCACGGCCGCCTACCTGCTGGACGCGCGCGGGCGCATCCGCGTCCCGGTGTGGCTGGCCAACCACGAGATCGCCCCCCGCAGCGCCGAGCCCGGCGGGTCCTTCGAGGGCCGGGCGCCGCTGATGCCGGAGGGGCACACCAAGCACCCGCAGGGCCGGCCCCGGTTCGACCCCTCGTGCCTGCGCGCGGTGTGGTTCGAGGAGGGCGACGGGGTCGCCCTGGTCGACGAGGAGGGGCTGCTCGCGGTCATCCCCGGCTGGGCGGAGGCCGACAGCGGGCTGCCCGGGTACGCGCGCGAGGCGATCGGGCGCAGCGCCTACGCCTGGGAGCTGGACCCGGTCAAGGGCCAGCTGTGGCCGCGCGTGGTGCACGCCGAGGCCTACTGGGACTGGCGGCGGGCGTCGGGCGCCTGGCGCAGTGTGCAGCGCACGGTGCTGGGCCACCTCAACCGGTCGGTGGGCGAGGCGGGCCACTACTGGGACGTGTCCGACGGCCACCCGCCGCTGCTGCGGGTGTCGGAGCGCCCTCCCACCGAGCACCGGCCGTTCACCATCCTGTCCACCGTGGGCATGTGCGGGCAGCGGATGCCCACCCTGGACCGGTACATGGCCGACACGTCCCGGTACGCGCGGGTGGAGCTGGCGCTGGCCACCACCATGCCCGCGCACCACGCCGCGCGGATCTTCCGGTGGATCGGGGCGTTCCCCTGGCGGGCGGTGACCTGGTTCGGCACCGGGCACACGGTGAAGTGGCTGGACAACCCCGAGGACCGGGCGATGCGCCGGGGGGCGGGGGCGGTGCTGCTGCTGGAGGACCCCTCCCCGCTGGTCGCCGCCGCCGGGCACGCGCCGCCGGACACCGCGGGGCTGACCTTCCAGGGCGACCCGGTGCGGTGGCTGTGGATCGTGCCCATCACCCGCCCCGAGCACCTGTTCGCCAAGGAGCACGACAGCGCGACCCTGGTGGAGAAGCTGGCCGCGGAGGGCCGCAGCTGGATCCTCTCGTGAACCCGTGTCCGCCCGCTCCGGGCCCCGGGACGGCCCCGGGGGTTCCGGTGGGCGGGGCGCGGACGTGACGGCGACGGAGGACGCGGGGCGCGCGGCCGGGATGGGGGCGCCGCTGCGGCACGGCCCGTTCCGGGCGCTGGCCGCCGGCCGGCTGCTGATGTCCCTGGGCAACGGGCTGGCGAACGTGGCGCTGGCGTTCGCGGTGCTGGACGTCACCGGTTCGCTGGTCCACGTCGGCCTGGTGGTGGGTGCGCGGTCCGTCGCCAACGTGGCCCTGCTGCTGCTCGGCGGCGTGGTCGCCGACCGGCTCCCCCGCTCCCTGGTACTGCGCGGCGGCTGCGCGCTGGCCGCCCTGGCCCAGGGGACGCTGGGCGCGGCCCTGCTGGCGGGGGCGGCGTCGCTGCCGCTGATGATGGTGCTGAGCGTGCTCAACGGGGCCGCGGCCGCGGTGAACCTGCCCGCGTCCGCCGCGCTGCTCCCCCAGACGGTGCCCCGCGGCCTGCTGCGGCAGGCCAACGCGCTGGTCCGGCTGACCGGCAACGGTGCGATGGTGGCGGGGCTGTCGCTGGGCGGGACCCTGGTCGCGTTCGCCGGCCCGGGGTGGTCCATCGCGGTGGACGCCGTGCTCTACGCCCTGGCCTGCGCGGCGTTCGTCCTGCTGCGGGTGCCGCGCGACCCGTCCGGAGCGGAGCGGGTGAACGTGCTGCGCGACCTGGTCGAGGGGTGGCGCGAGTTCACCTCCCGCCCGTGGGTGTGGGTCGTGGTGGCGCAGTTCATGGCCACCAACGCCGCCTGGTCGGCCTCGGTGGCGGTGCTGGGCCCGGCGATCGCCGACGGGTCCTTCGGCCGGGCGGTCTGGGGCCTGGTCGTGGCGGCCCAGAGCGCCGGGATGCTGGCGGGGGGATTCCTGGCCGCCCGGTGGCAGCCGCGCCGCGCCCTGCCCTTCGGGGTGGCGCTGGTCGCCGTCCAGGCGGTGCCGCTGTACGCGCTGTCCCTCCCGGTGGCGCCCCTGGCGCTGGTGGCCGCCATGTTCCTCGCCGGGGTGGCGGTCGAGCAGTTCGAGGTGGCCTGGCACGTCTCGCTCCAGGAGAACGTCCCGGCCGACCGGCTGTCCCGGGTCTACTCCTACGACGCCCTGGGGTCGTTCGCCGCCCTGCCGGTCGGGCAGGTCGCGATCGGCCCGCTGGCGGCGGCCGTCGGGCCGCGGCGGGCGCTGCTGGCCATGGCCGTGCTGACGGTGGCGGCGACCCTGGCGGCGCTGGCCGTGCCGGGCGTGCGCCGCCTGCGCAGGCTCGGCTAGGCCGTGTTTTTCGAACCTCCGCTCCGCTTCGGTCCACGTTCGGCGCCTTTGGAAAGGCGGGAACCCTCGGCCCCACGGGAACGTCCTCGTTCCCCGGACACCCCCTCCGGGCCTGCAGAACCCCGCCGGCGCCTCACACACCCCCCCGCGGAACAGAACGGCACTCGAAAAACAGACCCCAGGCGTACCGGCCGGGATGTCGGTGGCGCGGGCGGCGGGCGGGCCGGGCGAGCGGAGGTTCGGAGAACGCGGCCCCGGCGGCGGCTAGCTGGCGACGCCGCGGTCGAGGCGGACCTGGCTGAGCACCCGGTGGAAGGAGGCCATCTCCTCGTCGCTGAAGCGCTCGACGAAGCTGCGCAGGGTGGCCTGGGGCTCGGGGCAGGTGTCGAGGAACTCGTCCATGACCCGGGCGGTGTACTCGGCGTGGGACTCCAGCGGCCAGTAGACCCAGGCCCGGCCGCGCTTCTCCCGGTCGAGCAGGCCCTTGTTGAAGAGGATCCCGGCGACCGTCATGACGGTCGTGTAGGCGATGTCCCGGTCGTAGACCATCGTCTCGTGGATGAGCCGGACGGGCAGCGGCTCCTCGGACCGCCACAGCGCGTCCATGATGGCGGCTTCCAGTTCCCCCAGGCCCCTCATGGGTCTCTCCCACCCCTGCGTGTCCGGTGTGCGCGTATCGCGATCTTGGCACGTGGGAGGCGTCGGCGCGGGAGAACACCGAAGAGCGCGCAGATCCGCACACCTGCGCCGCCGTTCACCGGCGTTTCGAGAGTACGGCCGACCCGTTGCGGAAGGGAAAGGAGGTGCGCGAGGGGGTGCGCGACGACCGGGCCCGGGCCCCACCGCTCCCGCTGGGAACGTCGGCGGTGGGACCCGGCCGTCCCGCCCGGTCGCTTGCACCTACTCCGACGGGCCCCGGCGGGATCGGGTTCCCCCGGAATCTCGATATCGAGAGTGGTACGGGCCACATTGGGAACGGCCGGTTGCGGACAGAAGCTTCACACCTCGAAATCGCCGCAAAAAACTACAAACCAGGCACCATGGACACACCACGCTTGGCTACCGGCACGTAGCGGGAGCACGATTGTGAAAAAATGTTAGCTATCTCCCAGTTTCAACACGGCTCGCGTTCCCCGAGGGGAGGCCGGTACAAGTAGCCTGGTACCCGACGAGTGCCGGCCTGGTCAGACCGGTCTTCCGCCACGCGGTCGACCCCTGTTCTTCCTTGAGCCCGCCGAGCCGGCAGCCACCCGTCTTCCTACACATTCACGAGCGAGCTGCGGAAGTGGGCGATCTCCGCCGTGTCGTCTGAGGCGTCTCAACCCCTGACAGATTTCGGTCCCAACGAGTGGTTGGTCGAGGAGCTTTATCAGAAGTACTTGAACGACCCGAACTCGGTCGACAAGGCCTGGTGGAACTTCTTCGCGGACTACAAGCCCGCGGAGTCGGCCGGTACGAAGAGCGGGGGGACCACCGCCGCCAAGGCGCAGGCCACGCCCCCCGCCGCGACCGCCGCACCCAGGAAGCCCGCCGCTCCGGCCCCCGCCGCGACGGCGGCCCCGAGCACGGACGAGGCCCTCCGGGTCGACGAGGAGCGGCTGCGCGGCGCACCGGCGCGCACCGCCACCAACATGGAGTCGAGCCTGGCCATGCCCACCGCGACCAGTGTGCGCGCGGTGCCGGTCAAGCTCCTCTTCGACAACCGGATCGTCATCAACAACCATCTCCGGCGCGGCCGCGGTGGGAAGGTCTCCTTCACCCACCTCATCGGCTACGCCATGGTCAAGGCCCTCGAGTCGATGCCGGAGATGAACTACTCCTACACGGAGATCGATGGCAAGCCCGGTGTCGCCAAGCCCCGGCACGTGAACTTCGGCCTGGCGATCGACCTGCAGAAGCCGGACGGTTCGCGCCAGCTCGTCGTTCCCTCCATCAAGAAGTCCGACGAGATGGACTTCATGGAGTTCTGGAGCGGCTACGAGGACCTGGTCCGCAAGGCCCGCACCAACAAGCTGGGCGTGCCGGACTTCCAGGGCACCACCATCAGCCTCACCAACCCCGGCGGCATCGGCACCGTGCACTCGGTGCCGCGCCTCATGCCGGGCCAGGGCACCATCCTGGGCGTCGGCGCGATGGAGTACCCGGCCGAGTTCCAGGGCGCCTCCGCCGACACGCTGGCCGAGCTGGGCATCAGCAAGGTCATGACGCTGACCTCCACCTACGACCACCGCATCATCCAGGGTGCGCAGTCGGGTGAGTTCCTGCGCCGGATCCACCAGCTGCTGCTGGGCGAGAACGGCTTCTACGACGAGATCTTCAACTCCCTGCGCATCCCCTACGAGCCGGTGCGCTGGGTGCAGGACATCCACGTCAACAAGGCCACCCAGCTCGACAAGACCACCCGGGTCCAGGAGCTGATCCACGCCTACCGCGTGCGCGGCCACCTCATGGCCGACACCAACCCGCTCGACCACGAGCAGCGCAAGCACCCGGACCTGGACGTGCTCCAGCACGGCCTGACCCTGTGGGACCTGGACCGCGAGTTCCCGACCGGGGGCTTCGGCGGCAAGCAGGTCATGAAGCTGCGCGACATCCTGGGCGTGCTGCGCGACACCTACTGCCGCACGGTGGGTATCGAGTACATGCACATCCAGAGCCCGGAGGAGCGGGAGTGGATCCAGTCGCACGTCGAGCGCGAGCACGAGAAGCTCGACCGCGACGAGCAGCTGCACATCCTGCACCGGCTCAACAGCGCCGAGGCCTTCGAGACCTTCCTGCAGACCAAGTACGTGGGTCAGAAGCGCTTCTCCCTGGAGGGCGGCGAGTCCCTGATCCCGCTGCTCGACGGCGTGATCTCCAGGGCCGCCAAGGCCGAGCTGGACGAGGCCGTGATCGGCATGGCCCACCGCGGCCGCCTCAACGTGCTGGCGAACATCTGCGGCAAGTCCTACGGGCAGATCTTCGGCGAGTTCGAGGGCAACCTCGACCCGCGCAGCGCGCACGGCTCCGGTGACGTCAAGTACCACCTGGGCACCGAGGGCGTCTTCCAGACCCGCGAGGGCGAGAAGATCAACATCTCGCTGGCGGCGAACCCGTCCCACCTGGAGACGGTCGACCCGGTCCTGGAGGGCATCGTCCGCGCCAAGCAGGACGTGCTCGACAAGGGCGCGCACGGCTTCACGGTGCTGCCGATCCTCATCCACGGCGACGCGGCGTTCGCCGGGCAGGGCGTGGTCGCCGAGACCCTGAACCTGTCCCAGCTGCGCGGTTACCGGACCGGCGGCACGGTCCACATCGTGGTGAACAACCAGGTGGGCTTCACCACCTCGCCGTCGGACAGCCGCTCCAGCGTGTACGCCACCGACGTGGCGCGCATGGTGCAGGCGCCGATCTTCCACGTCAACGGGGACGACCCCGAGGCCGTGGTCCGGGTCGCGCACCTGGCCTTCGCGTACCGCCAGGCGTTCAACAAGGACGTCGTCATCGACCTCGTCTGCTACCGGCGCCGCGGCCACAACGAGGGGGACAACCCCGAGTTCACCCAGCCGCTGATGTACAACGTCATCGACGCCAAGCGCTCCACCCGCAAGCTGTACACCGAGGCCCTCATCGGCCGCGGCGACATCACGGTGGAGGAGGCCGAGTCGGCGCTGCGCGACTACCAGACCGAGCTGGAGCGCGCGTTCACGGAGACCCGTGAGGCCGACAAGAAGCCGATCGAGCCGGGTGCCGTGGTCAAGCCCGAGGTCTTCACCGAGGGCCGCCTGGACCACTCCTCGGTCGAGACCGCCATCAGCACCGAGGCCGTCAAGCGGATCATCGACACCCAGGTGAACATGCCCGAGGGCTTCACCCCGCACCCGCGGCTGGCCCCCCAGCTGACCCGCCGGGCCACGATGGTGGAGAACGACGCGGTGGACTGGGCCACCGGCGAGCTGCTCGCCTTCGGCGGGCTGCTGCTGGACGGGCACCCGGTCCGCCTCATCGGCCAGGACAGCCGCCGGGGCACCTTCGGGCAGCGCCACGCAGGCCTGGTGGACCGCGAGACCGGCGAGGCCTACACGCCGCTCAAGCAGTTCGACAACGGCACCGTGAAGTTCCACGTCCACGACTCGCTGCTGAGCGAGTACGCGGCGCTGGGCTTCGAGTACGGCTACTCGCTCACCCGCCCCGAGGCGCTGGTGATGTGGGAGGCGCAGTTCGGCGACTTCGTCAACGGCGCCCAGACCATCATCGACGAGTACATCAGCTCGGGCGAGCAGAAGTGGGGCCAGCGCTCCAGCGTCACCCTGCTGCTGCCGCACGGCTACGAGGGCCAGGGCCCGGACCACTCCTCGGCCCGGATCGAGCGGTTCCTCCAGCAGTGCGCGCAGGAGAACATGACCGTCGCGATGCCGACCACCCCGGCGAGCTACTTCCACCTGCTGCGCTGGCAGGCGAAGTCGCCGATCGAGCGGCCCCTGGTCGTCTTCACGCCCAAGTCGCTGCTGCGCCTGAAGGCCGCGACCTCCGCCGCCTCCGACTTCACCTCGGGGCACTTCCGGCCGCTCATCACGGACGACTCGATCGCTCCGGAGAAGGTGCGCCGCGTGGTGCTGTGCTCGGGCAAGATCTACTACGACCTGGACGCGGCGCGCCGCAAGAGCGGTGACAAGCACACCGCGATCATCCGGGCCGAGCGGCTCTACCCGCTGCCGATCGAGGAGATCCGGGAGCAGCTCAAGGCCTACCCGAACGCGGGCGAGGTCCTGTGGGTCCAGGAGGAGCCGGCGAACATGGGCCCGTGGCCGTTCGTCGCCCTGGTCTTCTCCGAGCAGCTCGACCGCCCGTTCACCCGGATCTCGCGTCCGGCGTCCTCCTCTCCCGCGGCCGGCTCGGCCAAGCGGCACGAGGCGGAGCAGCGCGCCCTGGTGGACACGGTCTTCCCGCCCGCGGACTAGCGGGGGCGGCACGGTGTACTACACGGATCGCGGAATCGAGGAGCTGGAGAAGCGCCGCGGCGAGGAGGAGGTCAGCTTCGCCTGGCTCGCCGAGCAGCTGCGGACGTTCACCGACGTCCACCCCGAGTTCGAGACCCCGGTCGACCGGCTGGCCACCTGGCTGGCCCGGCTGGACGACGAGGACGAAGAGTAGGGCGCACCCCTGAGGGGCCCGGGAGATCTCCCGGGCCCCTCCGGCGTTCCCGGGGCGTGCGCCCGGGACTCCTCGGGGAGAACCCGGAGACACCCCCGGGAATCCGCGACATATCTTGAGTTCGCCGGACTCGCGACATATCGTGAGGACATCGGAGCGAGCGAAGGGGTGCACACGATGGCGCGTTGGACCATCGACAGGCCGACGACCCAGACCCTCGACGGCATCGTGGCCTTGCGGGTACGGATCCTCGGCGGACAGGTCAACATTCTTCCCACCGACGACCCGGTCACCTTCGAGGTGACCGACATCGTCGGGGAGCCCCTCCTGGCGGTCCAGGAGGCGGGCATTCTCACCATCCACTACGAGGACCTCACCGGGTCCGGGCTGCTGGAGCGGCTGCGCCCGGTCCAGCTGGGCGGCTACAGGCAGGTGCAGCGGCGCAGCGCCACCGTGAACCTGCGCGTCCCCCGGGACTGCCCGGTCGACGTCACCACCATGGCGGCGCCGATCGTGGTCGCGGGCGTGGGCTCGCGTACCAGGCTCAAGACCGCCTCGGGCGAGGTCACCGTGGACGGGGCGACCGGCGAGACCGACATCAACACCGTCTCCGGCAACGCCTCCCTGCGGGACGTGTCCGGGGGCCTGGCCTTCAACAGCGTCAGCGGGCAGCTGGCCGTGGCGGGCGGGCGCGTCTCCTCCCTGAGCGCCAAGACCGTCTCCGGCTCCGTGCTGGCCGACACCGACGTGGCCCCGGCCGGCCGGGTCCGGATCAACACCGTCTCCGGCGAGGTCGCCCTGCGGGTGCCCGCGGACACCTCCGCCTCGGTGGAGATCCGCAACGCCAGTTCGTCGGTGGACTCCGACTTCGGACTGGAGAAGCGCGGCGGACGCGCCCGCACCGTCCTGAGCGGGCGCATCGGCAGCGGGGTGGACCCGGCGACCATCACCATCAACTCCGCGTCCAACCGGACCGCGCTGCTGCGGCGCGCGCCCGAGGCACCGGCCGCGATCCCAGAGGGGGCATGAATGAGCACTTTCTTCGGCCACGGCAGGCTCCGGCTCTACCTGCTGAAACTGCTGGACGAGAGCCCCAGGCACGGATACGAGATCATCAGCCTGCTCCGGGACCGGTTCCTGGGCGTGTACTCGCCCTCCCCCGGCACCATCTACCCGCGGCTGGCCCGCCTGGAGGAGGAGGGGCTGGTCACCCACACCGAGGAGGGCGGCCGCAAGGTCTACAGCCTCACCGACAAGGGGCGTGAGGAGCTGCGGGCGCGCGAGCACGACCTGGACGACCTGGAGCGGGAGATCACCGACTCCGTTCGCGACATCGCCCGGGCGGTCAAGCAGGACGTCCGCGAGACCATCAGCTCGCTGCGCGAGGAGCTGAAGTTCGCCGCGGGCGGCGCCCGCCGCCCGGCGGAGCAGGCCCCCGGGCAGGAGCCGCCGAAGCAGGAGGCGCCGACCGGGCAGGCCCCGGGTCAGGGGGAGCCGTCCGCCGAGGAGGCCCCCCGGGCCGGGGCCGGGCGGGACTCCCGGGAGGGGGACCGCGGGGAGGCGAAGGACGACCACTCCTGTGACGACGGCCACCGCTGGTCGCGCGAGTGGGAGAAGTTCACCCAGGGGTTCGGCGCCTTCGGGGCGGTCTGGGGCCGGGGCGGCTCCGGTCGCGGCCCGGAACTGGACCAGGCCCTGCGCGAGTTCAGCGAGCGCGTCCGCGATGTGGCCCGGGAGGCGGGCACGGTCGGCGAGGCCGCCGTGCACGATCTGCGCCGCATCCTGGACGACACCCTCGAGGTGATCCGCCGGGACGTGCGCACCTGGGGTCCGCCGGACGGGCGGTCCGCGGAGCCGGAGGCGGAGAAGCCCGAGGCTGAGAAGCCACAGGCGGAGAAGCCCGAGGCTGAGAAGCCACAGGCGGAGAAGCCCGAGGCTGAGAAGCCGCAGGCGGAGAAGCCCGAGGCTGAGAAGCCGGAGGCAGGGGGGCCGCAGGCTCCCGGCGCCGGGAAGCCGCCGGCCTCCGGACCCGAGGCCTCCCGGCCCGGGGCCGCCGAGGCCGGGCCGTCGCGGACCGGGGCACCGGAGGAGGCCGCGGAACCGCCGCAGGCCGCGGACGGCGGGCCGGGGACCGCGGAGTCCGAGGAGTCCGGGTCCGCGCGGCCCATGCCGCCCGCCGACGACGACGGCAGCGGCGGCGACCCCTGGAGCCGGGTGGTCGACGACCCCGGCACCGACAGGTAGCCGCACATCGGGAAGGGCCCGGAGGGGCGCCGCGGGGGCGCGCCTTCCGGGCCCTTCGCGTGTCCGGTCAGCGGCGGGCGACGCCGTCCCGGCGGGCCTGGGCGGCGACGGCGGCCGAGACCGCCGGGACCACCCGCTCGTCGAAGGAGCTCGGGATGACGTAGTCCGCGGACAGGGCGTCACCGACGAGGTCGGCCAGCGCCGTGGCGGCGGCCAGCTTCATGTTCTCGGTGATGTCGGTGGCGCGGGAGTCGAAGGCGCCCCGGAACACGCCGGGGAAGGCCAGGACGTTGTTGATCTGGTTGGGGAAGTCGCTGCGGCCGGTCGCGACCACCGCGGCGTACTTGCGCGCGACGTCGGGGTGGATCTCCGGGTTGGGGTTGGCCATCGCGAACACGATCGAGTCGGCGGCCATGGTCGCGACGACCGACTCGGGGACCTCGCCGGCGGACAGGCCGATGAACACGTCGGCCCCGGCCAGGGCGCTCTCGATGGAGCCGCGCAGACCCGCCTTGTTGCTGATCGCGGCCAGCTCCTGCTTGACGGGGGTCAGCCCCTCCCGGCCGTCGTAGATCATGCCCTTGGAGTCGGCCACGGCGATGTCGCCGATGCCGCCGTCGATGAGCATCTTGGTGACGGCGACCCCGGCCGCGCCCGCGCCGGAGACCACGGCGCGCAGGTCGCCCAGGGTGCGCCCGGTCAGGCGGGCGGCGTTGTGCAGGGCGGCCACGGTGACGATGGCGGTGCCGTGCTGGTCGTCGTGGAAGACGGGGATGTCCAGCCGCTCGCGCAGGCGCTTCTCGATCTCGAAGCAGCGCGGGGCGGAGATGTCCTCCAGGTTGATGCCGCCGAAGGAGGGGGCCATCCGCACGACGGTCTCGACGATCTCGTCGACGCCGGTGCAGGCCAGGGCGATGGGAACGGAGTCGACACCGCCGAACTGCTTGAACAGCAGCGACTTGCCCTCCATGACGGGCAGGGAGGCCTCGGGGCCGATGTCGCCCAGGCCCAGGACCGCGGTGCCGTCGGTGACGACGGCGACCAGGTTGCTGCGCCAGGTGTAGTCCTCGACCAGCTCGGGCGTGTCGGCGATGCCGTTGCAGACGCGGGCGACACCCGGGGTGTAGGCGAGGGACAGGCCCTCGTGGTCGTGGACGTCGATGGTGGAGGTGACCTGGAGCTTGCCGCCGCGGTGCAGCGCGAAGGCGGGATCGTCGTCCAGGTGCGGATTCCGGGTACGCGAAGAAGAATCGCTGGTCATCGAAAACCCTTCAAGGTCTTACTGCCGCCGCCGTCGGCCATGACGTGGCGGATGGTGTCGGTGCGTACCGCGCGCGAAACAGGTGTGCCGTGCTAGGGGAGCCCTCTCCGGCGCCGGTCGGCCATGACCGGTGGTGTCGCCGGAGGGGTCGTGCTTCGCCTGACTCTTATGCGAGTTCTGCGCGTACGCCTCTCTACGGGGATGACCCGTTACGCAATCCTCTCACAACGGTGACCGCAGGAAAATCGCAGGGTCGGCAACATGGGACGGCACCGACGTATCAACATTTGCCACATATCGCACCGTATGTCGCTTTGGTTCGGGTGGAGGGGCCGCGAACCCGACTCCGACCAGGCACTTCGTGCTCCAGAAGGAGAATCACGATGGCCCTGCACAAGCCCCTGTCCGCGCCCTTCTCCGTCGGCGCCATCGCCCTGGCCGGTGTCCTCGCCCTGAGCGCCTGCGGCGGCTCCGGCGAACCCTCGGGCGAGGAGTCCGCGGCCCCCGAGAAGCCCGCGGTCGAGGTCGACGACGAGCTGGCCGCCCTGGTGCCCGCCGACATCGCCGAGGCCGGCACGGTGGCGATCGGCGTGGAGGCGTCCTACCCGCCCGGCGAGTTCCTGGACGCCGACGGCGAGACCGTCCTGGGCTTCAACGTGGACCTGCTCGAGGCCGCCCTGGGCAAGCTCGGCCTGGAGGCCCGGTGGGAGCCCACCACCTTCGACTCCATCATCATCGGCGTCGACACCGGCACCTACGACCTCGGCTCCTCCTCCTTCACCATCACCGAGGAGCGCATGGAGCAGGTCAACATGGTCTCCTACTTCTCCTCCGGCACCCAGTGGTTCGCCCAGGCGGGCAACCCGCAGGGCGTCGACCCCGACAACGCCTGCGGCATGCGCATCGCGGTCCAGTCCGACACCACCCACGACGAGGACATCGAGGCCCGCAGCGAGGCCTGCGTGGAGGCGGGCGAGGAGGCCATCACCATCCAGAAGTTCGAGAACCAGCCGCTGGCCACCGAGACCGTGGTGTCGGGCGTCAACGACGCCTCCCTGGCCGACATGCCCACCGCGGCCTACGCCCTGGAGCAGACCGGTGAGGGCGTCCTGGAGTTCATCGGCGAGCAGTACGACGCCGCGCCCTACGGCATCCTCACCCACAAGGACGAGACCGAGCTGGCCGACGCCATCGCCGCCGCCTTCAACGCCATGATCGAGGACGGCACCTACGAGCAGGTCCTGGGCGAGTGGGGCGTCGAGGCCGGCGGCCTGGAGGCCGCCGAGGTGAACCCCGCCGCGGAGTGAGGGAAGACCTCCCCCGTCCGTCACTGAACGAAAGTCCGACACGTGTCCTCACCGAGCACACCGACGGTCGGCCCGGAGCCGGGTGGATCCCCGGTTCCGGGCCGACCGGCCGAGCCCATCACCGCCGTCCCCGTCCGCTACCCCGAACGGTGGGTCGCGGCCGGAGTCGTCCTGCTCCTCGCGTCGATGTTCGTGCACATGCTCTTCACGAACGACGCCTTCAACTGGCCGTTCATGCTGGAGCACATGTTCTCGGACCCCGTCGTCCGAGGCGTGTGGATCACCATCAGCGCCACCGTCCTGTCGATGGTCATCGGCATCGCCCTGGGCATCGTGCTGGCCGTGATGCGGCTGTCCGGGAACCCGGTGCTGAGCACCGTCTCCTGGATCTACACCTGGTTCTTCCGGGGCGTGCCGCGCCTGGTCCTGGCCGTGCTCTTCGGCAACCTCGCGATCCTCTACCAGACCATCGAACTGGGCCTGCCGTTCGACAACTACTGGATGGCCTGGCTGGGCCTGGAGGGCGACGCCCGCTTCTTCGAGATCGACACCCGCACCCTGCTGAGCGGCTACGTGGCCGGCCTCATGGCGCTGTCGCTCTCCGAGGGCGCCTACATGGCCGAGATCATCCGGGCGGGCCTGCAGTCGGTCGACAGGGGCCAGACCGAGGCCGCCCAGGCCCTGGGCATGAGCCGGGCCAGGGTCCTGCGGCGCATCACCCTGCCGCAGGCGATGCGGGTGGTCATCCCGCCCACGGGCAACGAGACCATCGCCATGCTCAAGGACACCGCGCTGCTCGCCTACGTCCCGGTGACCATCGAGCTGTTCTACCAGCTCCAGGCGATCGGCGCCCGGACCTACCAGATCTTCCCGATGCTGGTGGCGGCGTGCCTGTGGTACCTGGCCATCACCAGCGTCCTGATGGTGGGCCAGTACTTCATCGAACGCCGCTTCAACCCCGGCCAGTACGGCGGCATCCGCAACCGCATCGTCGGAGGGGCGCACTGATGAGCGAGCAGAACGGGACGGCGGTCGAGGCCTCCGAGGGCGCCGGACTCCCCTCCGACGCCATCGTGGTGGCCGAGAACGTCCACAAGAGCTTCGGCCGCCTGGAGGTGCTCAAGGGCATCGACCTCCAGGTCCGGCGGGGCGAGGTCATGTGCATCATCGGCCCCTCCGGGTCGGGCAAGTCGACCTTCCTCCGGTGCGTCAACCACCTGGAGAAGCTCACCGCCGGGCGCCTGTGGGTCAACGGCGAACTGATGGGGTACCGGCAGAAGCGCGGCAAGCTCTACGAGCTGCGGGAGACCGAGGTCGCCGCCCAGCGCAGCGACATCGGCATGGTCTTCCAGCGCTTCAACCTGTTCCCGCACCTGAGCGTGCTGGGCAACATCATCGAGGCGCCGACGCAGGTCAAGCGCGTCCCCAGGGCCGAGGCCACGGCCAGGGCCATGGAGCTGCTGGACCGGGTGGGCCTGCCGGACAAGGCCTCCGCCTACCCCGACCAGCTCTCCGGCGGCCAGCAGCAGCGCGTGGCGATCGCACGCGCACTGGCGATGGAGCCCTCGCTGATGCTGTTCGACGAGCCCACCAGCGCCCTGGACCCGGAGCTGGTCGGCGAGGTGCTGGACGTGATGCGGGACCTGGCCGAGAACGGCATGACCATGATGGTCGTCACACACGAGATGGGGTTCGCCCGCGAGGTCGGCGACTCCCTGGTGTTCATGGACGACGGCGTGGTCGTGGAGGCCGGCGTGCCCGCGGAGGTGCTGGGGAACCCGCAGCACGACCGCACCCGGGCGTTCCTGTCCAAGGTGCTGTGAACCGCCCTCCTCCGGGCGGCCCGCACCCCTCCGGGGGGCGGGCCGCCCGCTTTTTGCACGCTCTCCCGGAGAAACGCGCCGTCGCCCCTTGACCGGGGGCCGACGGGGACACAGAGTCGGGTTGGTGAGCACAGCGGGCGAGGACATGAACGTACGGCGGTCGTGGGCGGAACGGGGGCGCGCGGAGCCCTGGGAGGGTCCCGCGCTGCGGCGCACCCGGGAGATCCTGTGCGCGGGCGCGCGCGAGCGGACCCTGGAGGTGGGCGTGGGCACCGGGGCGAACCTGCGGTACTACCCGCCCCAGGTGCGGCTGACCGCGATCGACCCCGACCCGGCTGCGCTGGCCGCGGCCCGCGAGCGCGCCGAGGAGCTGGGGCTGGTCGCCCGCTTCGCCGAGGGCGACGCCCGGTCCCTGGACTTCCCCGACGAGAGCTTCGAGACCGTGGTCTGCACGCTGGCCCTCAGCGCCGTCGAGGAGCGGGAGGAGGCGCTGCGGGAGATGTACCGGGTCCTGGTGCCGGGCGGGCGGCTGCTGGCCGCGGAGCGGATCGTCCGTACCGGCCTCCCCTCCCGGCTGTGGAGGCGCCGTCGCGACCACCCCCGGCGCGCACCGCGCGAGGCGGCCGCCGAGGCGGGTTTCCGGGTCGGCCACCACGACCGGCTCTTCTTCGGGAGGGTCGAACGGATGGTCGCCCACCGGCCCTGACGCCCTCCGGTGTGCACGTAGGCTGGAAAAGGCCCTGTCCCCTCCCGCAGCCCGAGGTGCACGATGATCCGTCCCGCCGTGCCGGACGACCTGCCCGAGATCCTCGCCATGATCCGGGAGCTCGCCGAGTACGAGAAGGAGCCGGACGCGGCGGTCGCCACCGAGGACGACCTGCGCGCCGCGCTCTTCGGACCCGAGCCGAAGGTGTTCTCGCACATCGCCGAGGCCCCCGGGCCGGAGGGGGAGCCCGTCACCGTCGGGTTCTCGGTGTGGTTCCTCAACTACTCCACCTGGACCGGCCGGCACGGGATCCACCTGGAGGACCTCTACGTGCGCCCGCAGGCGCGCGGCGGCGGGCACGGGCTGGCGCTGCTGCGCACCCTGGCACGGATCTGCGTGGAGCGGGACTACACCCGGCTGGAGTGGTCCGTGCTCGACTGGAACGAGCCGTCCATCCGCTTCTACGAGGCGCTCGGGTCGCGCCCCATGAGCGAGTGGACGGTACGCCGCCTGGACGGCGAAGCCCTGACCGCTCTGGGCTCCCGGGCCCCCTGATCACGACCGTTCGTCTCGGGTTCGGCCCGATCGCGCGGACACGATCCGTTCTCCCTGCGTCAGTGGCAGGGTGAAACGAGATACATTGCATTCAAGCGGCAACCTCGCCCCCCGAAGGAGGGACGTGACCGAAGAAACCGCTGTGCCCATGGCCGACGCCACCGGTGTACGCGACGCTGTCACCGTCAACATGCCTGCGGACAGTGCATACCTGTCCGTCCTGCGCACGGCGACGGCGGGCCTGGCCGCCCGGCTCGACTTCACCCTCGACGAGATCGAGGATCTGAGGATCGGTGTCGACGAGGCCTGCGCGATGCTCCTCTCCCAGGCGCTGCCCGGCACGGAACTGACCACCGAGTTCGAGCTCACCGCGGACGGGATGCGCATCTCCGTCTCGGTGCTCACCGCCGACGGCCGGCTGCCCGCACGCGACACCTTCGCCTGGACGGTGCTGTCCGCCCTGGCCGGAGAGGTCGACGCCGTGGTCGGCTCCGACGACCGTGTCTCCATCGTCCTGTACAAACGCCGCGGCACCTTGGAGCCGGCGTGAGCGAAAGGGGGCCCGCTCTGACCGCGAAGACCGAGCACGCGGTGCCCGACCGGGCGCGCGCGAGAGCGCTGTTCGAACGCCTCAACGAACTGGAGGCCGACTCCGAGGAGCGGCGCAGGATCCGCGACGAGCTGGTGGAACTCCACCTCCCGCTGGTGGAGTACCTGGCCCGCCGGTTCCGCAACAGGGGGGAATGGCTGGACGACCTCACCCAGGTCGCCACGATCGGGCTCATCAAGTCGATCGACCGGTTCGACCTGGAGCGCGGGGTGGAGTTCTCCACCTACGCCACGCCCACGATCGTCGGTGAGATCAAGCGTCACTTCCGGGACAAGGGGTGGGCCGTCCGGGTCCCCCGGCGCCTCCAGGAGCTGAAGCTCTCACTGACCAAGGCCGTCAGCGACCTGTCGCAGCGCGAGGGGCGCTCGCCGACGGTCGCCGAGCTCGCGGCGCACCTGCAGATGACCGAGGAGGAGGTGCTGGAGGGCCTGGAGTCCGCCAACGCCTACTCGACGGTGTCACTGGACGCTCCGGACAGCGGGGACGAGGACGCGCCCGCGGTGGCCGACTCCCTGGGGATCGTGGACGAGTCCCTGGAGGGCGTGGAGTACCGCGAGTCCCTCAAACCGCTCCTGGAGCAGCTGCCGCCCCGGGAGAAGCGGATCCTGCTGCTGCGGTTCTTCGGGAACATGACCCAGTCGCAGATCGCCCAGGAGCTCGGCATCTCACAGATGCACGTGTCGCGCCTGCTCGCACGCACCCTGGCCCAGCTCCGGCAGGCCCTGACCACCGACGACTGACGCGCGCCGACGGCCGCGGCTCACCGGCCCTTCTTCTCTCCCGGGTCATCGGGGAACAGGGCCGCGGTCGTCGGAGGCGAGAGCACCGCGGCGGAGGCGGTCACGGCCACGGCCACCAGCACGCCGCCGATCAGGTACTGCCCGCTGGTGAACATGTAGTACGCCACCACGCCGAGGAAGAGCTGCGTGACGAAGACCGGCGTGCGCGCCCAGTCCCTGAGCCGCCACAGGCCCTGGGCGACGAAGACCAGCAGCGCCGCCACGCCCAGTCCGATGACGGTGAGGGGCAGGGCGCTGTCCAGTTCGCCGGTGCGCCCGGTGACCACGGTGAACATGCTGTAGAGCCCGCCGATGCCGGCGGCCGCCCCGACCAGCGCTTCCAGCGCTGCCGCGACGACGACGGTGAACGGGCGGTGAGAGACCTCGGAAGACACGCACCGAGCCTATCCCCGTATCGCCCGCCGTCCCCCACCACCCCGGGCGGACGGCCTCCGGCCGCAGCACCCCCGCACCGGCGTGCTCGGCGCCCCTCGGGCGGTGCCGACCCCGGGTCCGCCCCCCGTGGGCCTACACTGGCCGTGTGCGCGCCCTTTTCATCGTGAACCCCCAGGCGACCACGACCACATCGCGGACCCGCGAGGTGATCCTGGGCGCCCTGGCGTCGGAGTTGGACGTCACCGTCGCCGAGACCGAGTACCGCGACCACGCGGTCGAGCTGTCCCGCAAGGCGGCCGCCGACGGGTACGACCTGGTGGTGAGCCTGGGCGGCGACGGCACCGTCAACGAGGTCGTCAACGGCCTGCTGGCCACTCCCGCGGAGCTGAAACGGCCCCGCTACGCGGTGATCCCCGGCGGCAGCGCCAACGTCTTCATCCGCGCCCTGGGGGTCTCGGGCGACCCGGTGGAGGCCACCGGGACGATCCTGGAGGCGCTGCGGGCGGGCCGGGAGCGCGAGATCAACCTGGGGCGGATCACCAGCGACCAGGACGACCGCTACTTCACGTTCTGTGCCGGGTTCGGCTGGGACGCGGACGTGGTCCAGCGGGTGGAGCACGAGCGGGCGAACGGGCGCAAGGCGACCCCGGCGCTGTACGCGGAGGTCGCGGTCAAGCTGTTCTTCGGCGGGGATATCCGCGATCCGTCACTGGGCGTGCAGACCCGCGAGGGCGGGGTGAACGACGTCTATTTCGCTCTCGTCACCAACACCACGCCGTGGACTTACGCGGGCGCCCTGCCGCTCCAGCCGACCGCCGCCTCCCGTTTCGAGCTGGGGTTGGACGCTTTCGCGCTGACCCAGGCGGGGCACGCGCTCACCGGCTGGATCCTTTCCCAGATGTTCTTCCCCAAAGGGCTTCCGGCGCACGGCGACGGCTATCTGACCTGGCACGATCAGGAGACTCTGCGGATCACGTCGTCCCACCCGAGGGCGTTCCAAATCGATGGCGAGTACCTCGGGGAGCGGGAAGAGGTCAACTTCCATTCCGTACCGAAGGCATTACGAATCGTCTGTTAATTGTCGGTGCGGTCGCCATTCATCGGCACTGTGACGCATGCGACATGCCATACGGGACCTTTGACCCCGGGGGCTCTTGCACGCCGGGTTCAGGCCTGCCACGCTCGAGATATCGCCGCGAGTTACGGGCGAGTTAATTCGGGCGTTTCCCATGTGGCGGCGGGGTGAACCCGCGGCCCGGACCCACCGGTGGGACCCATCCACCGGGCGCCCGCCGCGCAGTGTTCGTGAAAATCTTCACAAGCCCCCGGACCTCGACATGAGGAGTGGACCGCATGGACTGGCGCCATGAAGCAGCCTGCCGTGACGAAGACCCCGAACTCTTCTTCCCCATCGGCAATTTCGGCCCGGCCCTGATGCAGATCGAAGAGGCCAAGGCCGTGTGCCACCGCTGCCCCGTCAGCTCCGCCTGCCTGAACTGGGCGCTGGAGAGCGGCCAGGACGGCGGTGTCTGGGGAGGCACCAGCGAGGACGAGCGCCGCCTGATCAAGAAGCGGCGCGGCATCTCCCACCGTTCGATGGTACGGGGCTGACCCGGCGCACCCGCACCGCCCCCCGGTCAACGGCCGGGAGCGGCCGCTGGTCGCGGCCGCCCGCCTCCGCCCCGTACGTCCCCGCCCGGCGCAGCGGGGACGCCCCTCCCCCCTTTCCCGGACCGGCCAGGCCGTGTTCTTCGAACCTCCGCTCCGGTTCGCGTTCGGCGCCCCCGGAGGGCGGGAACCCTCGGCCCCACGGGGACGTCCCCGTTCCCCGGACACCCCCTCCGGGCCCCCAGAACCCCGCCGGCGCCTCACACACCCCCGCGGAACAGGACGGCACTCGAAAAAGGCCCTAGGGCAGTGACGCCTCTTCCCGGTCCAGCGGCAGGGTGATCGCCACCTCGGTCCCGCCGCTCTCCTTGGGTTCGATCGCCAGAGTCCCCCCGAGCTCCCCCACGATGAGGGTCCGCACGATCTGCAGACCCAGGCTCGTGGTCCCCTCCAGGTCGAAGTCCTCCGGCAGGCCCCCGCCGTCGTCGGAGACGGCCAGCTCCAGGCTGCCCGCCCCGGTGTACCCGGGGCCGCCCTCGAACCTGCGCACCCGCACCTCGATCGACCCCGGCCCCTGCCCCAGGCCGTGCTCCACCGCGTTCTGCACCAGCTCCGCCAGCACCATCGACAGCGGCGTCGCCACCAGGGCGTTGAGCAGGCCGAACCCGCCCACCCGGCGCGGCACCACGGTGTTGCCCGAGGACGTGGAGGAGACCTCCGCCGCCATCTGGATGACCCGGTCGGCGATGTCGTCGAAGTCCACGACCTCGTCGGGGGTGTGCGACAGCATCTCGTGGACGATCGCGATGGACCCGACCCGGCCGACCGCCTCGTCCAGCGCCGCCCGCGCCTCGGGCACGTCCAGCCGCCGCGCCTGGAGCCGGAGCAGTGCCGCCACCGTCTGCAGGTTGTTCTTGACCCGGTGGTGGATCTCCCGGATGGTGGCGTCCTTGGTCATCAGCTCGCGCTCGCGGCGGCGCAGCTCGGTGACGTCGCGGACCATGACCAGGGCGCCGATGCGCACCTTGTCGATGATGAGCGGGATCGCGCGCAGCTGCACGGTGACGCCGCGCGCCTCCACCTCGGCCTCCTGCGGCGCCCGGCCGCCCGCCGTGTAGGTGAGGTTCTCGTCGCGGGCCTCCCCCGGCGCCGCCAGCTCCAGGGTGATGCGGTCCAGGCGGGCGCCCACCAGGTCGGCGGCGAGCCCCAGCCGCCGGTAGGCCGACAGGGCGTTGGGGCTGGCGTAGACGACCTCGCCGTTCTGGTCCAGGCGCAGCAGGCCGTCCCCGACCCGGGGCGAGCGCACCATCAGCGGCCCCTGGTCGATGAACGGGAAGACGCCCTCGGCGATCATCTGCGCCAGGTCCCCCGCGCTCTGGAGGTAGGTCAGCTCCAGGCGGCTGGGGGTGCGGGCCGAGCTGAGGTTGGTGCTGCGCTGGATGACCGCGATGAGGTTGCCCTGCCGGCGCACCGGAATGGTCTCCTCCCGCACCGGCACCCCGCCCGACCAGTCCGGGTCGCCGTCCCGGCAGATGCGGCCCTCCTGCCAGGCCCGGTCGATGAGCGCCCGTCGGCCCACCACCCGGGGGGCGGTACGTGATGTGACGTCCGTCATATCGTCGTAGAGGACGGTCTCGACCAGGTCGTCCTGGAACGCCGTGGGGCCCGTGGTGGGGCGCATCTGCGCGACGGCCACCCAGCCGTCGTCCTCGCGCAGCCGCACCCAGAGCACCAGGTCTGCGAAGGAGAGGTCGGCCAGCAGCTGCCAGTCGGAGACGAGGGAGTGGATCCACTCCAGGTCGGCCTGCTTGAGAGACGTGTGACGCCTGATGAGATCACTGAGGTGAGGCACTCACAAATCATCCCATGAAGGCGTGCATACTCAAGAGGTACGCGCTCGACCAGTGGTCCACACCAATTCCGGGCGCGGTCGAACGCGGAGGAGACTGATGACCGGGCAGGGCACACTGGACGGCAACCCCCGGGTGCCGAAGTACTACCAGGTGAAGAAGCAGCTCCTGGAGCTGATCGAGGCGATGCCCGCGGGCAACCCGGTACCGCCGGAGCGCTCCCTGGCCACCCAGTTCGGGACCTCGCGGACCACGGTCCGGCAGGCGCTCACCGAGATGGTCGTGGAGGGGCGCCTGCTGCGCATCCAGGGCAAGGGCACGTTCGTGGCCAAGCCCAAGGTCGCCCAGGTGCTCCAGCTCACCAGCTACACCCAGGAGATGCGCTCGCACGGGCTGCACCCGGCCACCCGCATCCTCGACGTGAGCTACATCAACGCCGACGACCAGCTCGCCGAGCTGCTGGCGATCCGCTCCGGCGGGCGGGTGCTGCGCATCGAGCGGCTGCGGCTGGCCAACGGCGAGCCGATGGCCGTGGAGACCGCGCACCTGGCGGCCCGGCGCTTCCCCGGCCTGCGCCGCCAGCTGGACCGCTACGCCTCCCTGTACGAGGCGCTGGCGAGCGCCTACGACGTCTCGCTGGCCGAGGCGGAGGCGTCCATCGAGACGGTCCTGGCGACCCCCAACGAGGCCAGGCTGCTCGGGGTGGACGTGGGCCTGCCGCTGGTGCTGCACTGCCAGCACAGCTTCGACCGGGAGGGCCACCCGGTGGAGTGGGTTCGCTCGCTGTACCGCGGCGACCGCTACAAGTTCGTCACCCGCCTGCGTCCCCCCACGGACTAGGGCCTGTTTTTCGAGTGCCGTCCTGTTCCGCGGGGGTGTGTGAGGCGCCGGCGGGGTTCTGCAGGCCCGGAGGGGATGTCCCGGGAACGGGGATGTCCCCGTGGGGCCGAGGGTTCCCGCCCTCCGGGGGCGCCGAACGCGGACCGGAGCGGAGCCGAGGTCCAAAAAAACACGCACCAGCGGCGGGCCTCCCCCCGGCCCGGCCGGACGCGCCGCACGGGGCCCGGCACCGCGCCCGGGCCCCGCCGGCTACCCGCGGCCCAGGACCGTGGCCAGGGCCTCCACCACACGGGGGTCGTACTCGGTGCCCGCGTCCATCCGCAGCCGTTCCAGCACGGCATCCCGGCGCTCGGCATCGCCGTTCTCCCCGACCAGGTCGTCGAAGGCGTTGGCCACCTTGATGATCCGGCTGCCCAGCGGCGGCACGCCCTTGTCGCCGTCCCCCCCGACCGGCTCGCACTGGCGGCGCACCATCTCGGCGACGGAGTCCAGCACCCCCGTCTCCCGGATGATCCCCGCGCCCAGTTCGGCGATGCGCCGCTGCTCGCGGGGGGAGGCCAGCACGGTCGCCCCGCCCGCGATGGGCTCGCGCAGCGACAGCTGGCCGATGTCGTGCATCAGGGCCGCGTACTCCAGCTCCAGCAGGTCCGCCTCGGCCAGGCCCAGCTCGCAGCCGACCAGGTGGGACAGGTGGCTGACCCGGCGCGAGTGCCCGTTCTCGACGTATCCGCCGACCTCGGTGACCCGCGACAGCGCGCGCACGGTCTCCAGGTAGGTGCGCCGCACCTCGGCGTGCCTGCGGAAGGCCACCTGGGCGACCAGCAGCGGGGCGCTGAACACCAGCAGCCCGGCCAGGCCGGTGACGGTGCAGGCCAGCGCGATGAGCACACCGCTGGAGCCGATGGCCATGCCCGAGGCGAACTGGGCGCGCATCTCGTCACGGGCCGCGACCCGCAGCCGGGTGCGCAGCCGCTCGGCGCGCAGCACGGCGGCCAGCAGGGCGTCCACGGTCCACACGGTCAGCACCAGCGTGAACATGAGCAGGGTCGCCGTCACCGAGGGCCCCGACAGCTCCAGGTGTTCGGCGAGGGGTCGGAAGACGACGGCCAGCAGCCCCACGCAGAGCACCCGGCGGGCGACGTCCTCCACCCGGGGGGCGCGGCCCACCGCGACGTGCGGCAGCTCCCCCACCGCCACACCGCAGGCGACGACCGCCAGTACCTGCCAGGCCGAGTGGGCCGAGGGCCCCTCCCCCAGGCTCAGCAGGAAGGCGTAGCCGACGGCCCCCGCGGAGGCGATCGGTGCGACCTCCCGGTGGCCCGGCAGTGTGATCCGCACCAGCTCGCCGACCGCGATGACCAGGCAGAAGGAGAGGGCCACGTAGGGTTCGACGAACCCCGTGGCCGACGTCCACAGCAGGGAGGCCAGCGAGGCCGCGCCCACCGCCGCCACCAGCAGGGCGCGCGCCGGGCGGGAGGTCCGCCAGATCGGCCCGCGCGGGCGCTGGTGGCTGAGCGCGCCCCCCTCGGGGCCCATCGGCCGCCGCGGGGGCGGCCCTTCGGTCTGCCGCTGCGTCATCACCGGTCCCGACCGCCCGTCGCGGTGCCCGTGGGAAGCACCGTCGTCGGGGCGGCGGTCTCGGCGGAGACCTGCACCGCGCCCTCCTCGGCGGGTACGGCCGCGGGATCGGGCCCGGCCGCGGGATCGGGCCCGGCCGCGGGCTCGGTGTCCTCCCGGGCGCCGTCGGCGGCCTCGGCCGCGTTCGAGCCGTAGCACCCGCCCGGCGGCTCGGCGATGTCGGGCGTCTCCCAGCCCTCGCGCTCCACCGCGCGGACCAGGGCCTCGACCATGCGCGGATCGAACTGGGTGCCCGCGCAGGCGCGCAGTTCGGCGATCGCGTCCTCCACCGACCACGCCTTGCGGTAGGAGCGCGTGGAGGTGAGGCAGTCGAAGACGTCGGCGACGCTGATGATGCGGGCGGACTCGGGGATCTCCATCCCCACCAGGCCCATCGGGTAGCCGCGGCCGTCCAGCCGCTCGTGGTGGTGGCGGATGCCGGCCAGCGCCTCGTCCAGGAAGCCGATCTCCCGGACGATCTCGTAGCCCCGGGTGGGGTGCAGTTTGATCGCGGCGTACTCCTCGTCGGTGAGCTTGCCCGTCTTCTGGAGCACCTTGGTGGGCACTCCGAGCTTGCCGATGTCGTGCAGCATCCCCGCGTAGCGGATCTTCTGCACCCGTTCGGCGGGCATGCCCAGTTCGCGGGCGATCATGGCGGCGCCCTCGGCGACGCGCATGCAGTGGCCGCGCGTGTAGTAGTCCTTGGTCTCCACCGCCTGGCAGAGCGTGGCCAGGGTGGCCTCGTGCGCCCGGGTCTCGTTGGTCTGCTGCGCGAACGCCCACCGGGCGATGAACAGCGGCAGCAGGACCAGGAGCGGGGCGATGATGCCCACGCCGCCCCAGACCGCCGCGATGGCCAGGCCGAGCATCTGGTAGCCCATCGAGGACAGCTCGACCGCCGCCAGGGGCCGCCAGTTGAACCTGCCGCGCCCGCGGGGGCGGACCTGGCCGAGCGTCCACAGCAGGAGGCCGACCAGCATGGAGTTGACGGCGGAGTGGGTCAGGACCGCGGCGACGTAGGGGAGGACCACGGCCGGGAAGTCCTCCCGGCCGAGTTCTCCGACCACGCCGCCGCACAGCAGATAGACGTGTCCGGCCGCGTACGCCGCCAGTGCGAACTGCGCCCCGTTGAAAGCCCGTTTGACCGGCGCCTGCCTGCGGACCGCGAGGCAGGAGGCGAAACCGACCACCGCCGCCCCGACCGGGCCGACGAGGACGACCGCGGCCAGTGAGACCGCCGAGCTCGGTGAGATCCCCGCCTTGCCGCCCGCCGAGACGCTCGTACTGATCGATTCGGCGACCACGAACAGCAGCGCCACGATGATCAGCGTCTGCGGGTCGATGCCCCCATGGGGCCCGACGAGCAGGATGGTGACAGCACTGACAACGATGATTCCGACGTAGACACGCGCGCCCCCGGGAAGAGCCCGCACCTTCGTTCACCCCCCACCAACGACGACCGGACTGTCATGGTTTCACCGGTTCTGTTCTACCACCAGGACCATCCGGTGAAGGAGGAAGCAGCCAAGATCGCCGCGGCCGCGGTGTGAAGCAGAGCCATGAACATGGTCGTCCCCTCTCCCCTGAACGGCGCGCCGTCTTTCCCCGGGCACGCCGCGTAAATTACCCCATTCGTTGGATATGGCGTCCAGTTTAACGGGCCCGGAAGGCACCCGGATTCCCCACAACCCGAACCATCGCACCCCCGGACTCCGAAGAAGATAAGAAGTTCCGGAGTATGGAATTACTAATTCAATTAGCAATGTCGGTTGACTACCGTGAGTGACGATCCCCTTCGTGGGCGTGATCGCGGAAGTCCGGCGAACGAGCGCTCGTACCTGCGCACCTCGGGCGAAGGCCACCAGGTTCGACTACACAAAGTGACCGCATACGGGCGCCCCTCGCCCCCGCAGGAAAAATCATTCCGAGTCGATCACGGGCCGCGTCGACCACACCGGGCCGGGCGTGTCGTAGGAGAGGACGAAGGCGTCACCCGGAAAGTCCGATGACCAAAACCCCCACGGCACAGGGGAATCCCGAATGACATTACCGAGAAACCCCACAAAACCAGACCAAAGCCCCACCATATGACAAGAACCCAGGAAAGCCTACAACAAGACAAAAAGGCGGAAGCTGGAATTCCAGCTTCCGCCTCGGGATTTCCGGCCCTCCGAAAAAAGAACCGGGTCCGCGGGGGAACCGCGTCCACGCCTCAGGCGGGCGATCCGGGCCCAGCCGCCTCACGCGCAGCCTGCTCGTCGCGGGCCCTGGCCAGTCGGCCCAGCACCTTGTCCCGCAGGTCCAGCGGGACCGGGTCGCCCCCGCAGTGTTTGGCGACGATCTTCTTCACCGCCTCGTCCAGCCCGTACTCCTCCAGACAGGGGTCGCACCCGTCCAGGTGCCGCCTGATCTGCACGCAGTTGTTCTCTTCGAGCTCACCGTCGATGTACGTGTAGAGCTTGTCGAGCACCTCACTGCACGGGGTGTCCTCGTCCCGACCCTGGCCGCTCATTGCCGATCTCCTCGATCCGACCCGTCCTGACCCCGCCCGCCCGCGGACGTTCCAGAGGCGGCCGCGCCGGCCGTGGCGCGCACCGCGGGGAGGAAACCGCGGTCGACCGCGTACTCCTCCAGGAGGGACCGCAACTGGCGACGACCCCGGTGCAGCCGGGACATGACCGTCCCGATCGGCGTGCCCATGATCTCGGCGACCTCTTTGTAGGCGAAGCCCTCGACGTCGGCGAGGTAGACCGCGATCCGGAAGTCCTCGGGCAGCTCCTGCAGCGCGCGCTTGACGTCACTGTCGGGGAGGTGCTCCAGTGCCTCGGCCTCGGCGGACTTCAGCCCCGCCGCGGTGTGCGAGGCGGCCTGCGCCAGCTGCCAGTCCTCGACGTCCTCGGTGCCGGCCTGCTTCGGCTCGCGCTGCTTCTTGCGGTAAGAGTTGATGAAGGTGTTGGTGAGGATGCGGTACAGCCACGCCTTGAGATTCGTCCCCTCCTTGAACTGGTGAAACGAACCGAACGCCTTGGCGAAGGTCTCCTGGACGAGATCCTCCGCGTCGGCGGGGTTGCGGGTCATGCGCAGCGCCGCGGAATAGAGCTGGTCGAGGAAGGGAAGCACATCCCTCTCGAAGCGCTCTTCCCGCTCCTCGGCTGTCTCCTGGCCCTGATCCAAGCCCGTCGGCCTCCTCGCACTGGTCCCGGCTGGGAAATCCGTACCTCCAAGATACGGTTCCCCGGCGCGGAGCCGCACATCGGCACCACGTGGCGCGGTCAACGCCTCCTCGCGTTCGAGGCACGCACCGGCGATCGGCATGGTCTGGCGCTCCTCCTAGGAAAATCCCTGGCGGTGGGACCGGGGCCCTCCCCGGTCGCGGTGTTCGGTCACAACAACCGCCGTGCCCCGGTGATTCCGGTCCCGGCGTGGGCCAAAGGTCCCTTCCACCTCCGAACTTCGCCGATCGGAGGCGTCCGGGGAGGTGAGGCATGGCAGAGTGCGGGTAAGACCATTTGAAGGATGGGAGAGGAGTGCACGTGCGACCGTCCTCGACTCCGGCCTCCGACCGCCCCCGGTCACCGGCGGCCCAGTTCGCCACCCCCGACCGGCTCTCCGACTACTGGCGGTTCTACTGGGCCGTCGCCGAGGCTCAGATCGCCCGCTGGCTTCCGGAGGCCCCCTCCCGGCTGCTGGACCTGTCCAGCCCGGACTACCAGGGCACCCCCCGGGCCGTCGCCGCAGGCCACGACGTGGTCGCCCTGCTGCCCTCCCCGGACCTGGCGGTGCGCAGACCGCTGCGCCTGGTCAACGGGCGCGCCGTGGTGCCCCGCCCGGCCCGCCGCGGTCGGCTGCGCCAGATCGTGGGGGACTCGACGTTCCTGCGGTTCCTGGCCCCCGAGAGCTTCGACGGGGTGATCGCCGACAACCGGATGCTGTCCCGGCAGCTGGCCACCGAGGAGTCGGTCGCCGAGATCGCCCGGGTGCTGCGCCCGGGCGGGCGGGTGCTGCTGTGCGTGGACTCGGTGGTCCTGGGCATGGCCCTGCTCGCCGAGCAGGACTGCTGGCCCGAGCTGAGCCATGCGCCCAGTGCGGACGTGCTGCTGGTGCCCTGGCCGGACGGGTCCATCACCCGCTGCTTCACCGCCGAGCAGCTCACCGACACCCTCGCCGCGGCGGGCCTGGAACTGGAGTGGATCAAGCCGCGGACGGTGCTGTCGGCGTCCACGGTGGAGATGATGCTGGCCCGCGACCCGCGTTCGATGGGCCGGCTGGTCGAGATGGAGCTGCGCGCCACCGAGTCCGACGACTACGTCGGCGTCCACCTCATCGCCGGGGCCCGCAAACCCCGGTGACCCCGGCCCTCCCCCTCCGCCGGTCCGGGTGCGGCGCCGCGCCCGGACCGGGAGGGGCTCAGAGGCCGGCCGCGGCGGCCAGGGCCGGGAGCGCGAAGAGCAGCAGCGCCGGGCCGGCACCCGCACCGGTCGTGTAGCTGTAGGCCAGGTCCCGGCGGTTCGCCCAGCGCACGGCGAGGAACGGCCACAGGGTCAGCCACGCCCCCAGCGGGTACAGCAGCGGGTTCTCCAGGATCGGCGCCATGGGGAAGAAGTGCACGCCCACCACCAGGCAGACCCACGGGGCGAGGTACTCGCTGCGGCCCATCGCGAGCAGCACCAGCACGCCGAGCAGGGCCGCGCCGAACTCGACCCCGAGGACGATGAGGTACAGGGCCATCGCGGACCCCTCGCCCAGCACCGATCCGGTGTCCCAGTGCAGCCAGGACAGCACGCCCCCGGCGACGGCCAGCAGTACGCCCAGGGCGGAGCCGCCGCCGAGCCACCGCGTGGCCGGACCCCCGGGCGGCCGTTCCTGGGCCCACCCGAACCAGGCGGCCGCGAAGAAGCCGAGGACGGCCGTGGTCATGGTGGCGTCGCGGAGGAGGAAGTCCATGGTGCCTCACTGTTCGGGGGGCGGCTCGTACGGTCAGCCTCGCACGGCCGGCCGCGGGCCTCGACGGCGGGCGGGCCGATGAGCAGGCGGACGGCGTCGCGCATGCGCTCCAGGTGGAGCCCGTCGTCGGGGCGGACCGGGAACCGGTGGCGGTCCACCTCGGAGAGGAGTCCGGCGAAGGCGGACACGTCGGTGCCCGGGGGCGGCCCGCGGCCGGGCGGCGGCTCCCGGCGTACCGCTCCTGGTACACCCTGTGCCTTCCGGGTCGTCGGATACCTGGACCGGGCGGGCCGGAGGAGGCGGTGCGCCCGGGGGACCTCCCCGGCCGGATGCGGGCCCTGCCGGGCCCCCGGGTCGGCGGCGGGGCCTCGGGCACCGCGTCGGCGGACAGCGGAACACGGTGGTGGCCGGCACCGAACGGGATACACGGGACCGGGCACGGGTGGACCGGCGGTGGCGACACCGCCGGTCCACCCGCGGACTCCGCGTGGACGCCCGGGTCGCCCGGGGTCAGTCGGTGCGTTCGGTGAGCGGGAGGTAGACCCGCCCGCCCTGCTCCCCGAACTCGGCGGACTTGGCCGCCATCCCCCGCTGGATGGCCTCGACCGTGTCCAGGCCGTTCTCCGCCGCGTAGCGGCGGACGTCCTGCGTGATCTTCATCGAGCAGAACTTGGGCCCGCACATGGAGCAGAAGTGCGCGGTCTTGGCCGGTTCGGCGGGCAGCGTCTCATCGTGGTAGGCCGTGGCCGTCTCGGGGTCCAGCGACAGGTGGAACTGGTCCTTCCACCGGAACTCGAACCGGGCCCGGGACAGGGCGTCGTCCCACTCCTGCGCCCGCGGGTGCCCCTTTGCCAGGTCGGCGGCGTGGGCGGCGAGCTTGTAGGTGATCACGCCGGTCTTGACGTCGTCGCGGTCCGGCAGGCCCAGGTGCTCCTTGGGGGTGACGTAGCAGAGCATCGCGGTGCCGTGCCAGCCGATCTGGGCGGCGCCGATCGCCGAGGTGATGTGGTCGTACCCGGGGGCGATGTCGGTGGCCAGGGGACCGAGCGTGTAGAACGGCGCCTCGCCGCACAGCTCCTCCTCCAGGCGCACGTTCTCCGCGATCTTGTGCATGGGCACGTGCCCGGGGCCCTCGATCATCACCTGCACGTCGTGGGACCGGGCGATGTGGGTGAGCTCGCCCAGCGTCCGCAGCTCCGCGAACTGGGCCTCGTCGTTGGCGTCGGCGATGGAGCCGGGCCGCAGCCCGTCGCCGAGCGAGAACGTGACGTCGTACTCCCGGAGGATCTCGCACAGCTCCTCGAAGTGGGTGTACAGGAAGCTCTCCCGGTGGTGGGCCAGGCACCAGGCGGCCATGATGGAGCCGCCGCGCGAGACGATGCCCGTGACCCGGCGGGCGGTGAGCGGCACGTACCGCAGCAGCACGCCCGCGTGCACGGTCATGTAGTCCACACCCTGTTCGCACTGCTCGATCACCGTGTCGCGGTAGATCTCCCAGGAGAGCTCGGCGGGGTCGCCGTTCACCTTCTCCAGCGCCTGGTAGATGGGGACGGTGCCGACCGGGACCGGCGAGTTGCGCAGGATGCGTTCGCGGGTCTCGTGGATGCGCCTGCCGGTGGACAGGTCCATGATCGTGTCGGCGCCCCAGCGGGTGGCCCACACCATCTTCTCGACCTCCTCCTCCACCGAGGAGGTGACGGCCGAGTTGCCGATGTTGGCGTTGATCTTGACCAGGAAGTTCTTGCCGATGATCATCGGCTCGGACTCGGGGTGGCGGCGGTTGGCGGGGATGACCGCCCGGCCCACGGCCACCTCGGAGCGGACGAACTCGGGGTCCAGGCCCTCGCGCTCGGCGACGAACCTCATCTCGGGGGTGATGGTCCCGGCCCTGGCGTGGGCGAGCTGGGTGTCCGCGCCGTTGACGGGGGTGCGGGCGTCGATCCAGGGCTGCCGGGTCCGGGGGAGCCCCGCGCGGACGTCGATGCGGGCGGTGTCGTCGGTGTAGGGGCCGGAGGTGTCGTACAGGTCGAAGTGGCCGCCGTCGGTGAGTCCCACCCGGCGCCGGGGGATCCTGAGGGTGAGGCCCTCGGGGGTGTCGATCTCCCGGTAGACCTTGGATGATCCCATGATGGGACCAATGGTCACCCGGTGCTCCCCGGTGGTGGGACCGGTGTCACGGCTCTCGGTAGCCGTCATGGCATGCCTCCCTACGTCGGAATTACCCGAACAGGTTCTGCGGTCGGCGACACCGGTGAGTCGCCCTCTCAGCCCGCCATGGCGCGAGCTCCCGCGTTGCGATATCCGATTGTGGGACACGGGGGGACCGTGCCCGGGCGCGCCCGCGAACGGGCGGCCCCGGACACTGTACACAGGGGCACCCCGGTCCCGTCCAGGGGGGAAGCGGCCCGGACCCGGGACACGGGCCCCGGGCGGGGGTCTCAGAACAGGGTGTCCGGCTCCCCGCCGCCCCCGGCGGCCAGCGGGGTGAGCAGGTCGGGGCGGTTGTTCTTGATGCTGTTGACGTCGGTGGACACCTCGTCCACGGCGAACCGGTCCGCGGGGGTGTCGGCCATGATGTGCATCAGCTCGTCGGGGCCGGTACCCGGGTCGAGCCACGCCGCCCAGTCCCGCCGGGGCACGATGACGGGCATCCGCTCGTGGATGTGCGCGAGCGCGGGGGCGGCCTCGGTGGTGATCACGGCGCAGCTCCACACCCAGGCCGCCGGGTCGTCCTCGGGGGCCTCGGGGTCGCGCCAGCGCTCGAAGATCCCGGCCATCGCCAGCGGCTCCTCACCGCCGGGGTAGTGGATGGAGTAGGGCTTCTTGTCCGCCTTGGCCTTGCGCTTCTTGTGGTCGGGGTCGGTGGCGGGGGAGGTGCTGGCCTGCACGGTGCCGTCCCTGCCGACGAGCTGCCACTCGTAGTAGGCGTCGGCGGGCAGCAGGCAGCGGCGGCGCCGGAACGCCGTGCGGAACGCCGGCTTGTCGGCCACGGTCTCGCTGCGCGCGTTGATCATCCGGTAGCCGATGTTGCGGTCCTTGGCCCAGGAGGGGATGAGACCCCAGCGCAGGGTGTGCAGGGAGCGCGGACCGGGCTCGCCGCCGTCGGACCCGGGCGGTCCGAGCACGGCGTACACCGGTCGGCCGGGCGAGATGTTGTAGTCCGCCTCCAGCTCCTCCAGCGGGGGCCAGGCGCGGGTGTCCACGTCGTCGGCGGGCAGGGCCTCCTCCGGCAGGCCGAAGTCGAAGCTGAGCTGCTGCACGTTCCTGGACTGGGCATAACGACCGCACATGCGTCCGATCCTACGCCGAGGGCACCCGCTCCCCACCCGTGGCGCCCGGATTCGCGGGCGCTCGCGCCCCTTCCGCACCGTCGGGCCCCTCCGCTCCGGGGGGACCGGTCCGGTCGCCGCCCCGGGAGCGGTCGCGCAGCGCGAGCACTCCCCCGGCGACCAGCAGCAGGGCCCCGACCGGGCCCAGGGCCCAGGGCCCCCACGAGTCCAGGGCGCGCAGCAGCAGCGAGCGCACCCGGGCCTGCTCGGCGCGGCCCGCGATCTGGTTCTCGCGCAGGCCCAGCTCGGCGTACAGCAGGCGCACCTCGCCGGAGGCGTTCTGCGGGCGCAGCGTCTCCAGCCGCGTCTCGTGGGTGTTGATGACGGTGCCGGACACCGGCTCCACCCAGTAGGTGCGCACCACCTGCAGCCAGCGGGTCGCGGTGACCGTGCCCTCCGCACCGGGGGTGAACAGCCACGCCGGGACCTCGCGGGCGGACTCCGGGACCTGGGTCGCGGAGATCTGCTGGTCGTAGCGGCGCACGGCCAGACCGGCGACCTCGTCCACACCCTGGAACTCCATGACCGGTGCGGCCCGCATCTCGGCGTCGTAGAAGGGGTGGTCGGCCTCCCCCACCCCGGGGGGCCAGGAGAACACCAGCCCGGCCTGGCGGACCGCCCGGTCGCCGTTGACGTGCTCGCCGCAGCAGTTGACGGCGCGGCCGGTGCCCCGGTCGACGATGACGCGGCGGCTCCAGTGGTCGATCATCGCGCCCTCGGCGACGGTGTCCACCGACATCTCCCAGGCGGACCAGTCCGGGCCGTGGGCCTGGGCGTTGACGGAGGTGTTGCGGACGATCCGCACCCCCTCCACCCACTCCCACCGGGAGGTGTCCAGGTACCCGGCGCCGTCGGCGACCATCGTCACCTCGAACCGGCCCTGGGCGGGCAGCACCGCCACCCGGTCGTACACGTACAGCGGCAGCATCGCGGCCAGGGTCAGCAGGAAGGCGCCGACCGCGGCCGGGAGGGTGCCCCGCGGCAGGGGGCGCCGCCCCGCGGTGTCGTCAGCGCTCATGTGCGCGCCTCCTCGTGGTCGCTCTCCCGGGGGCCGTCGGCCGCCGGGCCGGTGCCGTTCCCGCTCCCCGCCGCGGCCTCCGGTGCGGCGGTCCGCTCCGGCGCCTCCTCCCGCCGCGCGGCCCCCGGCGCGAGCACCGACGGGGGGTGGGCGTCGGCGCGGTCCGGGTCGGGGTGCTGGCCCAGCGCCAGCACGAGCCGGGCCAGCGCGGGCAGGCACAGCAGCTGGGCGACCCAGCCGCGCAGGGGCTGGCCCACCAGGTCGGTGACGTCGTGGAACGGCATGTGGACCGCCATATAGGTGCCCGCCGCCATCGACAGCCCGGCCAGGCCCAGGGACAGCGCCACCGGCCACGGCCCGGCCAGGCGGGGCAGGGTCCGCCCGCCCATGGACGGGGTCCCCGGCTTGGCGTGCCGGAGCCTGGCGGGCGCGCGGCGGCCCAGCCACCACATGCACAGCAGGATGACGCCGACCAGGGCGGCGCCGGCCCACCCCGAGACCCACACGCCGTACGCCAGGCCCAGCGGCAGCACGAGCCACCGCGACGGCCAGGCCGCGTCCGCAGCGGGCAGGGCGCGCGCCCCGCGCGGGGGGCCCGCGGCGGCGGCGCGCCCGCCGGGCAGCAGTCCGCGCGGCCACAGGGCCGCGACCACCAGCAGGGCGGCCAGGACACCGCCCGCGACCAGGGCCCGGTGGTAGGCGGTGTCGGGGGTGTAGACCAGGGTGACCGTGCCCGCGCTGCCCGCGGGCAGCAGCCAGCCCTGCTTCCACCCCTCCAGGCGGACCGGCTCCAGGACCTCCCCGCCCTCCAGGCGGGCCTCCCAGCCCTCGTTGTGGTTCTCGTTGACGACGAGGAAGGAGTCGGTGCCGACGGCCTCCACGTCGAAGCGGCGCGTCCCCGGCCCCCACTCGTGCACGGCGGCGGGGGCGGTCAGGGAGACCTCGGGGCGCTCGGCGGCCGGCTCCCCCGAGCCCACCACGGCGGAGCGGACCTCGTACCTGTTGCCGGGGTCGACGACGATGCGGTTCTCGCCCGCCACCAGGTCCAGGCCGGTGCAGCTCTCGTAGCGCAGCGGCCGCCCCGTGAGCTGGTCGGCGAGGGTGCCCTCGCTGATCCGCGTCTCCACGCGCTGCCCGTTGACCCGCAGGGTCGGGCCCAGGCCGCAGGCGGTGGAGGCGTCGCCGTCGGGGAGCGGGTCCACCGCTTCCACACCCGGCAGGGAGATGGTGCCGATCTCCAGGACCTGGCCCTCGGGGCGTTCGAACGTGATCCGCAGAGCGTCGGCGGTGAACGGGGCGAAGTCGACCCGGCCGCTGCCGTCCAGCCACCCCTCGCGGACGGTGCCGCCGCCCTCGACCGTGACCTTGATGGGGCGCAGCACGCTGTCGGCGCGCGGGAAGTCCACCGAGAGGTGGCCGATCTCGGCCGGTCGGCCCAGCTCGACGTCGAGCCAGGGGCGCTTCTCCTCCGGGTCGGGGTACCAGACGGTGCTCTCGTCGTCGTCCAGGGCTCCGCGGCCCATCGCCGCCGGGTGCTGCACGGCGGTGGAGGAGGCGCTGACGTACGGGTGCGTCCCGGCGCGGTTGGCCGCGTTCTCGGCCTCGCGCGGGTCGGTCAGGACGACCTCGCCGGACACCGAGTGCGGCGCCGCGGCGGCGTCCGCCGACAGCTCGAAGGTGCGGTCCAGGCGCCTGGCGTCCTCGCCCTGCACCTGGAGGCCGCTGTTGCACACCCACACGTGGGAGCCCTCCATGCACCCGGGGGCGGTGCCGGTGGACCCGGTGAACAGCAGGGTCCCGGCGTCGGCCGGTCCGGGCACGCGCAGGGTGCGGGCGGGCTCCAGGCCGGGCACGGAGATGGAGGTGACGCCCACCCGGGTGCCGAACCGGTACTCGGGCTCCCAGGCGAGCTCCTCCACCCGCAGCCGCAGGGTGGTGGTGGCCCCGGGCGGGACCATCACCTCCTGCGGGTCGCCCGTCTGGGCGACGGGCGCGTCCACCTCTCCGGTGTCGGTGACGACGCTGATCCTGGAGGGCGGCGGGTCGTCGGCGAACTGCTCGAACGCGACCGTCAGCCCGGTGAGGTCCTGCGGCTCGGTGAACTCCACCTCGATCCACTCGCCCAGGGCCCCGGTGAAGGCGCTGGACCGCCACGAGGTGGTGAGGTCGTCGTCGAGTGCGGCCTGCGGCCCGTGCCCGGGGTCGCGGTCGGCGGCGCGGGCGCCGGCCCCCGCCTCGGAGGAGGAGGCGCGCACCGAGGCGATCCCGATGTCCTCGGCGTGGGCGGTGTAGCCCTCCCAGGCCGGGTCGGTGATGTCCGGGGCGGGCACGTCGCGTTCGAGTTCCTCGTCCTCGGTGAGGGTGGCGGACACGTTGCGGCGCACGTCGGGGTAGACGACCTCGCGGCGGCGTGCGGTGTCGGTGACGATGGTGTCCTGCGCGGACACCCGGTCGGCGCCGGGGTCGTCGCCCAGCAGCACCGGCCGGTCGTCGGTGATCAGCCCCTGCTCGGCCAGGTACAGCAGCGACTCCGGGCCGCCGGTGACGCGGACGGCCTCGTCGGCGGGCACCACGCCCACGGTCGGGGCGGCGTCCTCCACCTCGTAGATCGTCAGCGCCGGATAGGGCTGGTCGAACCACTGCGAGGCGGACCGGTGGTCCAGGGAGCCCAGGGACGGCCCGAACTCGGCGACCGGGACGATGCCGGGCGAGGAGTTCAGGGCCTGGTGCACGCGGGCGGGCCAGCCGCCGTGGTTGCCCACCCGCTGGAGGTCGTTGCGGACCAGCAGGTGGGTGACGCCCATCCGGGCCAGGGTGTCGGCGAGCCCCTCCGATCCGCGCCCGGAGGACACCCGCTGGTCGATCTCGTGGGTGAGCCGGGAGACGCCCGCCGACCCCCACGGGATGATCTGGTGGTTGGTCCAGGCGCCCTCGAGCAGCGGTTGCAGGGGTTCGTCCAGGGGGCGGCCCCACTCGTACTCGCCGCGCGCCGAACCGGGCAGCGCCATCGTCATGCCGCGTTCGTCGGAGCGCTCGTTGAGCCAGTCGGCGGCCTCGTGCCAGTGATCGGGCAGGGCCGTGAAACCGCCCGCAGGGGCCACCCCGACGGTGGCGATGGGGACGAGGGTGACCAGGAACGCGGTCGCGCACACTCCGGCCACGGTGCGCCGCACCCGCCCCGAGACGGGCTCGCCGCGCCGGTCGGCCCGGTCGCGGGCGACCACCACGGGCAGGTGGGCCAGGCCCAGGACGAGCGGCAGCCGGATGAGCGCGTCGAACTTGTGGACGTTGCGGAACGGGGCCAGCACGCCGTCGAGGAGTTCGCGCATGGTCCCGGCGAAGGGGCCGGTGAGGTCGCCGGTGAAGCCCGCGACGACGATCGCCGTTCCGGTGAGCAGACTGGTGACGAGGAAGAGCCGCTCGGGGGTGCGCCGGTTGATGAGCCCGGCCAGGCCCAGCCCGGCGACCAGCGCGGTCACCGCGATCAGCCAGGGGGTGAGCGACAGGGCCGCGCCCGAGGGCAGCGCCGTGTTGCCCTGGTCCGGCAGGAAGCCCATCCAGTTCGAGGTGCCGCGCAGCGCGTTGAGCAGCGAGGTGATGCCGGTGGTGACGGCGGCGTCCTCGGTGTAGGGCATGAACGAGTACACGTACCGCGACATGAGCAGCAGCGGCACGATGTACCAGAACGTGGCGGCGAACAGCGCCACCGACCACCAGAAGATGAGCCGACGCTTGCGCGGTCCCCGCCTCCGGGTGAGCAGGTACAGCCCGGGGACGATGAGGACGGCCAGCTCCGAGGCGGCGTTGGTGCCCCCGCACAGCAGGAACGCCGCCCCCGACAGCAGTGCCATCCGGGCCGGGGGGTACCCGTGCCGGGCGCCCAGGACCAGCGGCAGCAGCACCCAGGGCAGGAGCAGCATCGGCTGGAGTTCGGCCGAGTTGTACGACAGCAGCGTCAGCACCCGCGGCGCCAGCGCGTAGGCGACCCCGGCCAGGATGCGGGTGTTGACGGTGCCGATGCCCAGCGCTCCGGCCACCTTGTACACACCCACGAACGCGGCGACGAGCAGCACCGCCATCCACGACCGCTGGATGAGCCAGTCGGGCATGCCGAGCAGGTCCAGCAGCAGGTGGAAGGGCGCGTTGGGGAAGAAGTACCCGTACGCCTGGTTCTGGATCTGGCCGAAGTAGGAGGCGTCCCACAGGTGCAGGGCGCGCTCCATGAACCCCAGGGGGTTGGCCGTCAGGTCCAGCTTGGTGTCGCTGACGATCCGACCGGGGTCGATGCTGGCCGCCAGCGCGCCCAGGAGAAGGCACACCGCGAGGACCTTGAGCCGCCGCAGCAGCTTCTCGTCCACTCCCCCGGTGACGGGGGACGGTGTCCTGGAATCCTCCGGTTCGCGCCTGGCGGTGGATTCCGCCGAAGTCACTTCTCTGTTTTCCTGCCTGACGTCGTGTCCGGGACGTCCGCGCCACCGGGGAGATCGAGTTCGCGGGCGACCAGGCGGGTCATCTCCGCGCCGCTGGCCTCCCAGGTGAAGCGGTCGGCCCAGGCCCGGCAGGCGCGGCGGACGGCGGCTCTGCGCCGGGGGTCGGAGAGCTCCTTCAGCGCCCGGGAGACGACGTCGGCCAGTTCCTCGCCCTCGCGCACCAGCCACCCGGTTTCGCCGTCGCGGACCGAATCGCGGAGTCCGTCCACATCGTAGGCCACGGTGGGCACGCCCAGGCGGGCGGCCTCGATGACGGTCAGGCCCCACCCCTCGAACTCGGAGGCGGTGACGTGCAGGTGGCAGGAGGCCAGGACGCTGTTCTTGTCCTCCTCCGGCAGGAAGCCGTGGAGGCGGACCCGGTCGGCGGTGCCGTCCCGGGAGATCTGCTCGGCCAGGTGCTCCCCCTCGGGGCCGCGGCCGATGATGTGGACCCGCAGCCGGGGGTGCTCGCCCTCCAGGGCGCGGGCCAGGTCGGCGACCTTGGAGACGCGCTTCTGCACCACCAGGCGGCCCAGGCTGACGATGGCCGGGTCGCCGAGGTCGTCGGGGGCGTCGTCCAGCGGCTTGAGGGGCCCCTGGACGCCGCCGTTGTGGATGATCTCGATCGGGGCGCGCCAGCCGAGCTTCTCGCGCAGGGCCCGGCGGGAGGACTCCGAGACCGTGACGGTGGTGCAGTCGCGGTAGACCCACGAGGCCACGGTGGACTCGACGAACCGGCCGAACCACGCCAGCGGCGCCGAGAAGTAGGCGTTGAACTGGAGGTCGTGGACGTGGTGGACGATGCTGACGACCCTGGTCCGGCGGCGCAGGACCAGGCGCGACAGGAAGGGGATCCCGTTCATGCAGTCGAAGGCGAGCCGGTACTCGCGGCGCCACAGGGCGAGCCAGGCCATGACCCGCGGGTAGACGGTGAACCGGCCGCCCATGCGGCGGATGACGATCCCGTCCCTGGTCTCCACCCGGGCCTGGTGGGGCTCGCGGCTGGTGAGGAAGGTGACGATGGCACCGCGCTCGGCCAGGTGGCGGCTGATCCGCCAGGCGTACTCCTCGGCGCCGCCGGCCGCGCTCTGCCAGGGGTCGCGCCAGTTGATCATGACCAGGCGGACACCGTCGAGCCGGGGGCCGGGGTCGCTCTCGGGGGCCGCCGGGGCCGGGGCGGGGTTCGCGGTGACCGTGGGCAGGTCTCGGTGGTGGACCTCGGGGAAGACCACGCGCTCTCCTTCCGCGGGGTGTCCGGGACCCGGCGCGCTCGAAACCCTTCGCGATCGAATGAACACGGAGAGAAGTGGTGCGCGGGAAGAGCGGTGCGCACGCCGAGCGGACCCATCGACCGGACGCCTGTGGGGATGGGGGCGGTCGGGACAGGGGACCGCCGGGACGAGGGGGACGGATGGGCGCCCCGCTGGGGGCGAGGCGCCCGAAGGACCTCGATCGAACGCGGGCGGCCTAGCGGTCGCCGTAGTTGTAGAGGGTTTCGTTCACCGGTTCCGCGGTGGCGGTGGACTCGGTGGCGAGGTTGGTGACCATGAGGGCCGACCCGCCAGCCAGAGCCGCACCGATCACGCAGGCGGCGATTACCTTGATCACTAGGGGATCTCCTTCCGCGCGCCCGGACGCCGTTCGGAGCCGGTGCGCTGGAACCCGAGACTAGAACCTGATCTAGCCACAGACCAGATGATTGCCCCAACTGTAACTAACCCGCAGGTAACTTCCAACCCCGGAATGTCCGCTTCCTCTGCATGGACGAGGGGTTCGAGCACCTCGAGAAGGGTCATATCCGCCCCCTCGACCACCACCGAGAACCCGTCCACATCAGACCAGAACTGGTTATCGACCGGAGCCGACACCGCCACGTACCGAACACCCATCCCGGCCAGCTCGGCCGCGTCCAGGGATTCCGGCAGCCCCGAACGCGGATCGGGCCCCAGCACCCGGGCCGCCTCCCGTGCCCGGGCGTCCTCCCCGCGCACCACCACGGTCCCGCCGTCGGGGGTGCCCACCACCAGGTCGTCGTTCCAGACCGTGCGCCGGTCGAACAGCCGGGTCGCCGGGTCCAGCACCACCACCGGCTCCCCCGACCAGTCGATCCCCCGGTAGGCGCTCCAGGGCAGCACCAGCACCGCCCCGGGCCGGTCGTCCGCGGCCACCGCCGCCTGCGCCTCCAGCCACGGCCGCGGGTACTCCACCGGCGCCAGCGCGCCCTGCGCGCCCCACCACAGGCCGAAGGACGACATCACCGGCAGTACCGCCGCCCCGGCTCCCGCCCCGATCCCCGCCACCGCCGCCGCGCGGCCGCCGGGCCCCCCGGAGCCGTCCGGCGCGGCGGGCAGGGTGAGCCAGTGGACGACGGCGCCCAGCCCCAGGGCCTGGAGGAGGGCGAGCGGGGCGACGTAGAGCTGGCCGTCGCGCAGCGGCCCGAAACCCGGCCACAGGCCGATGAGCGCCGCGGTGAACTCCCGGCCCGGCGCCGTGACCCCCAGCAGGGCGACGGCCGAACCGAGCCCCGCCGCCACCGACAGCCCCGCCCCGAAGGAGGGGCGCTCGCGGTACAGCCACCACACCCAGCCCGCCACGGCGGCCAGGCACAGGGCCAGCCGCAGCGCGACGAGCCCCGGATCGCCGTGGTGCTCCGGCACCGCGTTCGCGTTCCACACCCCGCCCAGCAGGAACAGCGAACCCACCGTCCCCAGCGGGGTGTCGGCCCGGGGCGCGAACGCCTCCACACCCGCCGGATCGGTCGCGGCCCCGGCCGCCCCGGCCGCCAGCGCCGGCACCAGCCAGGGCAGCGAGACCACGGTCAGCGCCCCCGCGAACACCGCGGCCCGCCGCACTCCGCCCCGCCCCCACAGGGCGACCGGACCGGCCGTCAGCGCGGTGAGGACCGCGGAGGAGAACCCGCCGACCGCCGCCGGGACCAGGGACCGCAGCACCCCCGCCGCGTACCCGGCCGCAGGCGTGCGGCGCGCCGCGGCCGCCACCGCCCACGGCAGCCCCGCGTAGCCCAGCAGCATCGCCCACTGCCCCAGCAGCAGGCGCTCGGCCACGAACGGGTTCCACACGTACGCCAGGCCCGCGGCCGACGCGGCCACCAGCGCCCCCGCCCGGGACGACCCCAGGGTGAGCGCCATCAGCCGGGCCGCACCGGCCGCACCCACCACGAACACCGCCGCCAGCGCCAGCGACTGCACCACGTCCCCCGGCAGCACCCGCGACAGCACCGCGACCACGGCGTCGCTGGGGATCGCCCGGGGGAACCCGTCCGCGCCGCGCAGCACCGTCGGCAGCGACAGGCCGGGCACGAACACCATGTCGTAGCGCAGCACGTAGCCGCGTCCCAGCGCCGGCCCCAGCGCGAGGACCGCCGAGACCAGGCCCACCGCCCAGGGCAGCCAGCGAGACATCCGCACCCCCTAGGGCCGGGTCGTCAGGATCGAGTGCGAGAACCCGCCCTCGACGTAATCACGGTAGGACCGCACCACGATCTCGTAGTTCCCCGACACCGTCACCGGCCAGCGCGGGTCCTCGCCCGTCGAGCCCAGGGTGCGCCACCCCTCGCCGTCGTCGGGCCCCAGGCCGTCGCGCCGCTCGCAGTCCGGCTCCGCCGGGGGCGGCGGCACCACCGGCGGCTCCGGGTCGGGCGCGGGATCGGGCCGCGGCGTCGGATCCGGCGGCGGGTCGGGCTGCACGGGGCTGGGGTCGCCGCCCGGCGGCGGCTCCCCCGGCCCGTCGTCGGGCGTGCGCGCACCGCCGGTCGTGTCCGCGGGCGGGCGCCGCTCGTCGGCGAACGCGCACTCCAGCGGACGCACCCACACCTCGTAGTGGGTCGCGTCCTCGACCCGCTCCCACGCCAGGGTGGAACCGCCGCCCTCCAGGCGGATCCAGCCGGGGCCCGGCGGCGGGTCCCGGCGCCACACCAGCTGGATGGGCTCGGAGGCCGAACCGGAGTCGCGCCCCTTGAACGGGATCACCGTGAACTCGTACCGGGCCCCGCTGAACAGCCCCTCCACCAGTGCCGACCGCTCCGAGCCGTCCTCGTCCACCTCCAGCGGCAGCACGGTCTCCCGGTCCGGGTCGGGGTCCACCCGGCGCTGGGTCACCCGGTAGTCGGTCGCCCCCGGAACGGACTCCCAGCTGAGCACCAGCCCGTCGTCGGTCTCCTCGGGCTCCGGTACGGGCGCGCCGAGCGGGCCGACCTCCATCTCGGGCAGCGGCCGCGGGTGGGCCGGCCCCACGCCCAGGGGCTCGGCGAGCGCGTCGGCGAACGCCGCGGCTATGCGCAGCTGCCCGCGCGCGTTGGGGTGGGCCTCGTCCCAGTTGTCCCGGACCGGCGAGTACCCGTCGGCGACCCGGGCGATGACGACCGGGGACTCGGCGGAGGTCAGCTGTTCGGCCAGCGCGACCACGCCCATGTTGAAGCGCGTGATCTCGGCGTTGGCCCGGGCGTCGTCGCCGGTCCCCTCCACCGGCGGCAGCTCGCCCACGACGAAGCGGGTCTCCCCCTGCACCACGCGCACCGTCGAGACGGTCTCGCCGACCCCCTCCAGGGCGCGGTCGGCGCTGCCGCCGGACAGGATGTCCTCCAGGCCCGAGAGCAGCAGCAGGTAGTGCGGTGTGTACTCGGCGGCCAGCAGGGACGCCTCGTCGGAGAGCTCCCCCGCCGAGTGCCCCCAGCGGGCGGCGTGGTCGCGGTCGAAGTCGGGCTCGGCGTAGGTGTCGGCGCCGAACCCCTCCTCGTCCAGGTCGTAGAGGTCGTCGTAGGGGCCCACGAAGTCGACCGCGACCTCGTTGCCGGTCAGGTGCCGCCACAGGTGGTAGCGCCAGGTGTGGTCGCCGCTGCTGCCCTGGGTGAGGGAGTCGCCGACGACCATCACCCTCAGCTCGCCCGAGGGCGGTCCGGGCACGGGGACCGGACCGTCGGCGGCGGGGTCGCCCCCGCCGTTCGCCCCCGAGGATCCGGTCTGGATGAAGAGCAGGGTGACGGCCATCGCCGCCAGCATGACGCCGAGCAGGCCCAGGGGCCCGGGTTCGTAGGAGGAGGTCCGGGAGCCGCGGTGGCGCCAGGCCGCCAGTCCGCGCCAGGTGAGGGTGCGCCAGCTGAAGTCCTGCCAGGTGAGGGTGCGCCAGTACGAGAGGCGTTCGGTGAGGCCGGAGCGCAGGGCGTCGCGGCGGCGGGCGAGCGCCCCCCGGCCGGCCGCCCACCACCGGCGGGCAGCACTCGGCCCGGCCCCGTCCTCCGCCGAAGAGGACGCGGAGGCGTCCACGTCGGGCTCATCCGGCTCCCGCACCGTTCCCCAATCCCATCCCCGCAGCGATATCGGAACGTGTTCTACATCGTTTTCCGCCGCACACTGGACCGCTCGCAGGCCATAGCGGGATCAACACTAAGCTGGCCACACCAGACTAGAACTGGTTATATGGAAGCCGTCAACCCGTGCACGCCCCTCCGGGCGGTGAGAGGGCCGCAGAGCACGACGTTAGCGGCACCCGGTACCCGACGGCCACACGCCCCCGTCCCGAACCCCTCCCCCCGGCCGCCCCCCGATCCGAAAGGCGCCTGTCGTGATCGGACTCGTGGTCGCCCTGCTGGCCGCCGTGGTCTACACCGTGGGCCTGACCGTGGAGCAGCGGGCGCTGCACGGTTCGGAGTCGATCTCCATCAACCGCCCCCTGCACCTGGCCCGCGTCCTGCTGGGCAACCCCCGCTGGGTGCTCGGGTGCGTGTTCGCCGCGCTGGGCAGCGTCGGCCTCATCGTGTCCCTGGGCCTGGCCCCGGTGTCGGTCGTCCAGCCCGCCTTCGCGGCCGGGGTGGCCTGCGGCCTGCTCGTCATGACCCTCGTGCTCGGCGAGCGCATCACCCGCGGCGAGTACGTCGCCCTGGGCCTGATGCCGGTGGCACTGGGGCTGCTGGGCCTGTCCACCGCCGACGGCGGCGAGACCGGCACCACCGCGGACACCCCGCTGCTGGTCGGCGTCAGCGTGGCCACCGTCGTGGCCTGCGTCGCCGTGATGGCGTTCGTCGGCGGCCGGGGCCGGTACGTGTCGGCCGCCGCGATGGGGGCGGCCGCGGGCCTGGCCCAGGGCAGCGCCGGACTCCAGGGCAAGGGCCTGGGCGGGCTGCTCAGCGACCACGGCCTGTGGAACGCTGTCGTCCCCGCACTGCTCTCCCCGTTCCCCTACCTCTACGCCCTGGGCTGGGCGGTGGGGATCGTGCTGTTCCAGACCTCCATGCAGCGGGCCCGCGCCTCGATCACCGCACCGGTGTCCAACGTGGTCGGCAACGTGTTCATGGTCGTGGCGGGCACCCTGCTGTTCGGGGAGAGCCTGCCCGACGACCCCGCCCTGCTGGGCCTGCGGCTGGGCGGGTTCGCCCTGACCCTGGTCGTGGTCGTGCTGGTGCGCGGCAACGTGGCGCGGGCCGAGGCCGACACCAGCCGAAAGCGCGCCGCCGCCCTGTCCTGAGGGGCGGCACGGCACCGCCGGGCCCCGCTCGGGGCCCGGCGGCCCGCGGAGGTCAGACCGCGACGGAGACGGCCCGGCGCAGCCCCGGGGCGGCCACGTCGGCCCAGGCGCGCAGGACGCTCTCGGGGCGGTCCGTCTCGTCCTCGGCCAGGACCAGGCCGGGCTCGGCGACCCAGGCGCCCAGGTCGGCCAGGAGGATCCGCAGGTCCTCCTCGATGCCGCGGCTGTTGCGCAGGTCCTCCACCACGGCCAGGGGCACCGCGACGGTGTGGCCGAGCCCCAGCTCGGGCAGGCGGTCGAGGAACACCTTGAGCAGGCCGGTGTAGGTGCCGTGCGCCTGCGGGGAGGCGACCAGCAGGACATCGCTCTCGCGCACCGTCTCCAGCGCGGCGTCGACGGCGGCGGAGGAGTCGGCGAGCAGTTCCGCGCCCAGCGCGCCGAGGTCGATGACCTCGGGGGCCGCGGAGACGCCGGCGCGGGAGGCGACCTCAGCGGCGGCGGCCAGTGCGGTGGAGCGGACGGAGGCGTGGGAGCGGGGGGCGGCGACGAGCACGGTGAAGCGGGTCATGCGAGAACTCCTGGGTTCGGTCAGAGCGAGCCGGGATCGACCGGGGAACCGTCGGGGCGGTGATCGGGACCTGATTCCCCGACGATGGGGATTGCGGTTCGGTGACACCGGAGAGGACCGTCGTCCCTCGTGCCGACACGGTGCGCGGACCTCGTCGTCCAGGGCGTCGTGTGTCGGGTCTGGCAGGGGTGCTCCCGCGGACCGCTGTACGGTCCGGGACCCAGAACTGGGAGAAGATGAGCGTCCGGTGTCTGCGAAGGTCGGGCCACGGGGTACACCCGTGGAGCGGGGCGCGGGCCCCGCTGGGCGCTAGCTACGACAGAGCGCGCTCGCCTGCTGTCTGAGATCGACATGCAGGCGCTGGACAAGCAGCTCACCGGCGGACATGCCTCCATCATGGGGCGGCGCGGCCGCTATCGTCAATGCGTACCGGCGACCCGCCCGGGACCCGTTCCGCCCCGGATCGGACGGCCCACCTTTCGGACAGGCGTCCCGAGGATCGGGATTCCCCAGCTCCGCAGGGGGTGCGCGGGCCGGAGCGGGGGCGCACGCCCCGACTCCCGAAGGCCCGGTCACGCGAATGTAATGTGCGACACACATGCCCTGCGCACGGGGTGCGAAGCGAGAGAGAGTCACGAACATGGTGCACGACCCCGTCACGCTCACCGGCGCGCGAGTGGTCACCCCCGACGGCGTCCACCTGGGCCGCGTCCGGATCGAAGGAGGGCGGATCGCGGCCCTGGAGCCCGACTCCGCCGACGCCCCCGCCGGACGGGTGCGCGACCTGGGCGGGGCCTGGGTGGTCCCGGGCCTGGTCGACGTCCACGTGCACGGCGGCGCGGGGCACGCCTTCCCCGACGCCGACCCCGAGGGCGCCCTGGCGACCGTCCGGTTCAACCGCGCCCGCGGGGTGACCTCGATGGTGGGCGGCCTGGTGGCGGCGACCCCGCAGGACACGGTCCGCCAGGTGGCGGCGCTGGCCGAGCTGTGCGACGCGGGCGAGCTGGCGGGGATCTACCTGGAGGGGCCGTTCATCGCCAGGTCCAGGTGCGGTGCGCACGACCCGGACCTGCTGCGCGACCCCGACACCGCCGAGTTCGACTCCTGGCTGAAGGCCGGGCGGGGGCACGTCCGCATGATCACCGTGGCACCGGAGCTGCCCGGCGCGCTGGACCTGGTCCGGGCGGCCGCCTCCTCGGGCGTGGTCGCGGCGGTGGGGCACACCGAGGCGTCCTACGAGACGACGCTGGCCGCGGTGGACGCGGGCGCGACGGTGGCCACCCACCTCTACAACGCGATGCGTCCGCTGAGCCACCGCGACCCGGGCCCGATCGCGGCGCTGCTGGGCGACGAACGGGTGACCGTGGAGCTGATCGTGGACAACGTGCACGTCCACCCGGGGGCGGCCCGGCTGGTCTTCGCGGCGGCGGGGGCGGGGCGGGTGGCCCTGGTGACCGACGCGATGTCGGCGACCGGTCTGGGCGACGGCGAGTACACCCTGGGCGACCTGCGGGTGCGGGTGAGCGCCGGCGAGGCGCGCCTGGTGGAGACGGGGGCGATCGCCTCCAGCACGATCGTGCTGCCCCAGGCGGTGCGCAACACCGTGGAGGGCCTGGGCGTGGACGTCCCGGCGGCGGTGCGCTCGGCCTCCTCGGTCCCGGCGGCGGCACTGGGGCTGGCGGGCGCGGGCCGGATCGAGGAGGGGGCGCCCGCCGACCTGGTGGTGCTGGACGAGGACCTCTCGGTCGCCGAGGTGCTCTATCGGGGCGAGCCTGTCGGGTGACGGCGTGTCGCCACAACGTTTCGTAGTCGTTATTTGACGCTGGGTGACAATGGCGGTGGAACACCGATCCGGTCTCCACCAAGTGAAAGGATCCATCGCCATGGCAAGATCCAGACAGGAAGAGGCGACCCGCGCGGACTCGGAGGAGCACGGGCACCTGGGCAAACTCGCCGACGAACTGTCCCGCTACGACGTCCGCGCGGACGTGGTGGACGATCACGGCCCCTGTCTGCGGGTGAGGAACCCGGCGTCCACCTACGCGGTCGAGGACGTGATCTGTGAGCGCCGGGAGCACGACTACGCCTTCATCGCCTCGTTCGGCGTCTACCTGGGCAGCAGCGGCTGCCTCGGGGTCACGGCGCACAAGGTCGCCTGGCTGGTGGGCGCGACCGAGGCCTGAGCACACGACGGTGGGGCGGTGCCGGTTCGGCACCGCCCCACCGTCGTCCGGGCCCGTCCCCGGCCGCCCCTTACGACGTAGATTCCGATTTGCACGGCTTGTCCGGAATGGTCGCGCCACCCCGTGGTGCCGCCCCCGGACCCGGTCGGCGACGAGGCCTCCACCACCGGGGTGCGGCCGCGCCCGGAGGCCGCGCGGGACCGGTGCGGAACGCTCCGGGGAAGACCCCCGCGGCGGGCGTGTACGGCGCCGGCCCGGGCCGGGTGGCGCCGAGCCGGCCCCCGCCCCTGCTGCGGCCCCGCCGTGGTGGTTCCCCGGGCCACCGGGGAGCGTCCGGCCGCGGAGAGCGGACCTGCGCCTGAGCGGTCCTGAACGGGACCGGCCGACCGGGTCCTCCCACGCCGGGCGTCGTACGGCCGGGCCATAATCGGGATATGAGCACCCCCTTCGCCGGCCTGGACCCCGAGGACGTCCTCGGCGGGGTCCTGGAGAGCCTGCGCGCCCGGGACGCCCCGGGCACCGACACCTTCGACGAGACCGTCGGGGCCGGCGTCGGGGACTGCGTCATCGGCGGCCTGGAGGACCGTGTCGACGATCCCGGCCTCCTGCCCGAGGCCGACGAGGAGCAGACCCGGGCCTGGCCGGTCCCGGGCCTGGACGCCGAGTTCGCCGCCCACCTGAGCGCCCGGGGCTCCGACGGCGGCCCCACCGACGCGGAGCGGCCCACCGCGGCCTTCGAGGAGCTCGGCTCGGCGGGGATCGTCTCCCGGGAGGGCTCAGAGTGCCGCGACGACTGCGCGCACGCGGCCATGCCCGGGGAGAGCGCGGCCGCGAACGCCGAGCCCGGGGGCGAGGGATCACCCCCGGTGCACGGCTCCGTGTTCCACCACGCCCAGGACGCCGAGCGCCTCCGGCCCCACCCGGGGTCCGGCGCCCTCGGGGCTGGCGCCCTCGGGGCCGGCGGCCCCGGGCAGAAGCCCCTGGGCCCCTCCCCGGTCCGGCGCCGCACCGGCAGGCCGGCCGAGCACCCCGGGAGGCGCTCCTGAAACCCGTCGACGACCTGGGGCACCCGGTCCCCCTGCCGGAGCGGGTGCGCCGGGCGGTGTCCCTCGTCCCCTCCCTGACCGAGGCGCTGGCCGCCACCGAACCCGGCGTCCTGGTGGGCACCACCTCCTGGTGCCCGGAGGTCCCCGGTGCCGAGCGCCTGCGCGGCACCAAGAACCCGCACGTGCGGCGGATCGTCGAGCTGGCCCCGGACCTGGTCGTCGCCAACAGGGAGGAGAACCGGGAACGCCACGTCCGGGAGCTGCGCGAGGCCGGGGTCCCCGTGTGGGTGACCGACATCCGCACCGTCCCCGGGGCGCTGGCCTCCCTGGCCCGCCTGCTGGACGCCTGCGGCCTGGCCGATCCGGGCTGGCTGGCCGAGGCCGGGCGGGTGTGGTCGGCCCCCGCGCCCGCCGCGGGGCCCCGGGTCGCCGTCCCGGTCTGGCGCGACCCGTGGATGTTCGTCGGCGCCGACACCTACGCCCACGACGTGCTGACCCGGCTGGGCGCCGTCAACACCCCGGCCGGGCTGCCGGGCCGCTACCCGCGGGCCGCCCCCGGGGACGTCGGCGCCGACCTGGTGGTCCTGCCCGACGAGCCCTACCCGTTCGGTCCCGGCGACGGCCCGGAGGCGTTCGCCGTACCGTCGGTGTGCATCCCGGGCCGCGACCTGACCTGGTACGGCCCCGCGATGATCGGTGCCCGGGCCCGCCTCAGCTCCGCTCTGGGGCTGTGACGCGGATCTTCGACTGCCCGTGCGGGAGCTCCTCCCAGTCCTGCATGAACCGGGCGCGCAGCCCGTGCCCCTCCGCCAGGGCCACGAGCGTCCCGGTGCGGTAGTAGAAGTCCTCGCGCAGCACATGGTGCTCGGCGCCCTCGGTGCGGTCGAACGTGAAGTCGAAGAACCCGCCGGGGGCGAGCACCCGCCCCACGTGCGCCAGGCACTCGTCGATGACCTCCAGGGGCGAGTGGGAGAACACGCTGTGCGCGTGCACCACGTCGAAGTGCCCGGCCGGCAGGAAGTCGAAGGTCAGGTCGCGGACCAGGGCCAGGTGCGGCAGCTTGTACTGCAACCCCCTCGCGACCAGCGTCTCCCCTGCCGAGATGAGGATGTCCGGGGAGATGTCGATCCCGTAGTACCCGCCGGTGTCCAGGTGGTCGATGAACCGCCACCCGGCGCGCAGGTTGCCGCAGCCGATCTCCAGCAGCCGGTGCTCCGGGCGGAGCCCGTGGCCGACCAGGTAGTCGAACTGCATCCGGCCCAGCTCCAGCCACCGCTCCTCGTTGCGGCTGCCCACCGCTGCCCGGGGGTCGCGGGCGGCGTCGGAGGCCATCACCGCCCGGTAGTAGGAGACGTGGTCGCGGTGGCGCAGCCGCAGGCCCAGGTCGCGGGCCGAACGGCGCAGGTAGGGCATCACCCTCCCCGGGTTGCGCAGGGCGTACCGGGCCTTGTGCAGCAGGGAGGCCCGGTTGCGGTTCAGGGGGGCGGAGGCCATCGGGGGCTCCCATCGAACGGGGACGGTGGAAGGACCCGAGGCTACCCACCCGCCCCCGGGAACGACAGGGGGTGACCGTTCCCGGGCCGCCTCAGTTCCGGTCGCGCACCAGTCGGACCACCCGGGCCCCGACCCACATGGCGCCCACGACCAGGGCCGCACCGACGAGAGCACCCACCAGGAAGCCCGCCGACTCCTCCGGCCCCCCGGTGGCCGGCGATCCGTCGGCCGCCCGGTACACGAGCGAGCCCAGCGAGACGGCCGCGACGACCAGGGACACCGCGATCACCAGCACCCCCCTCACCCCGAAGAAGGCCCGCCGGGAACCCGGTGCGGGCAGGTCGTCCAGTTCCGCCTCCGGCCCGGCGGTGACCGCCCGGGGGCGCTTGAAGTAGGCCAGCACCGACCAGTGCCCGCACGGCTCCCAGCCGTCGGGGGCCAGCCGGGCGGCCAGCCGCTCCCGGTCGGCACCGCCCGCGCAGAACTCCTGGCGGTACTCCCAGGTCTGCGGATCCTCGCGGTCCCGGCGGCCGACGAACCGGCCCAGCCGGTCCACCCGCTCGACCTCCCAGCCCTGGGCACCGAACCCGTTGAGCCGCGCGGGCGCCTCGAAGGCGTCGGCGGTCCACAGCAGTTCCTCGTCGTCGACCCCGCCCTCCTCCCGCGGGACGAGCGAGTCGGCGAACTCGTCGACCGGGCCGAACTCGTCCTCGGGGTCGGTGCCGCCGTCCGCCGTGTGCGCGGACAGCTCCTCCAGCAGCGCCCGCGAGTGCTCGGGGTCGACGCCGAGCGCGGCCAGCCGCCCGGCCAGTTCGTCGAAGTAGTTCATCGGTCCTCCTCGGGGACGAGCACGGTGCGGACGGCTGCGTCGAACTCCAGCCACGCCGCGGTCTGTTCGGCGAGGACGGCGCGCCCGGCCCCGGTCAGCCGGTAGTAGCGCCGCCCCGGGCCCTTCTCCGCGGCACGGAACTCGGCCTCGACCAGTCCGGCCTCCTCCAGGCGGTTGAGCACGGGGTAGAGCGTGCCGCCCTTGATGGTGCCCAGCCCGGCCTCGTCGAGCCGTTTGGCGATCGCGTACCCGTAGCTCTCGCCCTCGGTCAGCGCACCCAGGACCAGCAGGTCCAGAACCCCTTTGAGCCAGCTCGACCGGCGGTCGGCCCTCATCGCGCGGCCACCTCCTCGCGCGCCCGGGGGGCGAACGCCAGGGAGCGCAGGTCCAGCAGGATGTGCAGCACGATCGGCACGAACAGGCTGCCGGTGGCCAGGTACGCGTTCGTGAGCACGAAACCGACCAGGGTGACGAAGACCAGTCCCACCGGCCCCTGGTACAGGTGGCCGAGGACGAAGATCCCCAGGCTGATCCCGGCGGCGACCACCGGGTCCAGCCCCAGGCCCACCCCGACGGCGATGAACAGGCCGCGGTAGACCAGCTCCTCGCAGATCCCGGCGGTGACCGAGGCGCCCGCGCCCCACCACCGCTCGCGGGCGGTGCGCGGCAGCAGCGCGGAGACCGCCTTCTGCCCGGGCATGAGGAAGCCGGGGATCCTCCTGGCGGCCAGGGCGACCGCGACCACCGCGATGGTCATCCCCACGACGGCCCCGGCGAGGGTGTCCCACCCCCCGTCCATCGGGACCAGTCCCAGTTCGGCGGGGCCCACCCCGGGGGAGACCAGCACCGCCAGCAGAGCGACCCCCGTGAGGCCCCACCACACGGCGATGCCCTGGCCGAGCATCCGCGTGAGCGCCCGCGGGTCGCTGTCGCGGGTCCTCTCCAGCTCCGCATAGGCGCGCCTGCCCCACCAGGGCTCGACGGCCACCAGGTACAGGGCGGTCAACGCGACCAGCCCCAGACCCCACACAGAGAACGCCACGACGACTCCCTCGGTTCGACTACCTAGACCATAGACCTATCTAGTTAGGATCACAACCTAGGTAGCCGTACCGGGTCACATGCCCAGCAGGACCTCCCCCATGCGCGCCGCCACGTCGGCGTCCTCCAGGTCCCACTCCCCGTCCCGGGCCACCGCACCGGTCGCCCAGAAGGCCATCGGCCCGTCCTGCACGTGCAGCAGCTCCGCGTACGCCGTGCCGTTCCCCCCGTTGTGCCAGGCCACCGTCCGGCCATCCACCTCCAGGACCACCCAGCCGTACCCGTAGTGCGACGACCCCTCGGCGTCCTCGGCCACGTGCGGCGTGAACATCCGCTCCAGCGCCCGCTCCGACAGCACCCCGCCCCCGTTCAGGGCCCGGTGCCAGGCCGGCATGTCCCGCGCGGTCGACAGGATCCCGCCGATGCCCCGCAGGTTCCAGTACGGGCCGTCGTCCGCCCACGGCCGCTCGTAAGGCCGCCCCACCGAAGCGCCCTGCGCGTCGTACTCCACCGCCACCTCGGCGTCGTCCCACTCCGGCAGCACGTACCCGGTCCGTGTCATCCCCGCGGGCTCGAACAGGACCTCCGCCAGGAATCCCTCGTACGACCCGGCCACCACCTCGATGACGGCGGCCGGCAGCGCGTACCCGACGTTCGAATACAGGTAACCCTCCACCGGCTCCGGGGACGCCGCCGCCGCGACGAGCTCCTCCCGCCCCAGCGGCTCGCAGTCATCCCCGACCGAGCCCCACCAGCCCGCCGGTGTGCGTCAGGAGCCGGTGCAGGCCGACGTCCCCCAGCCACCCCACCGCTCCGGGCGGGAAGGCCCCCACCCGGTCCTCGACGGACAGCTCCCCGTCCTCCTCCAACCGCATCACCCCGGCCGCGGTGAACTGCTTGCTCACCGAGCCCACGTCCCGCACGGTGTCCATCCCCACGGCCGTCAACGGCTCGCCGTCCGCCGCCACCACGCTGACCTCGGGCCCTCCGGCACCAGCGCCGCCAGCCGCTCCTGCGGGCTCCTGGACCCCCGCCACACCGCGGCTCCGACCCCCGTTGCCGCGGCCGCGGCAACGACGCCGCCCCCGATCAGGAACCCCCGCCGAGTCCGCATCCCCACGCCCTTCCCGGTAGACGAACGCGGGGCCAGGGCGCGGACCACCATCATGCCGAAGGGAAGCGCGCCCTGGCCGGAAACCGACTCCGACGCATACGAAAAAGGCCGCGCCCCCTGGGGGACGCGGCTTCCGCGCGGACGGGCCGCCACAGACCACCGCCGGCCCCGCCCCGCCGGGGCGGAAGCGTCACCGAGGGCTCCGGCCCCGGCCCGGCGGACATGACGAAGACGGCCCCGCGAGCGCGTCCAACGCGCGAGCAGAGCCGTCCCGAGCCGAAAGAGCCGCCCGGTGGGCGCAGCCCACGTCACGACACGAGAGCGCACAACGCCCCGAGGACCGCTCCCCGCCCTCCCCCGGCACAGGGGGGTGGCCCCGGGGGCACGGGGGTCTCCCCCGGCGGACATGACGAAGACGGCCCCGCGAGCGCGTCCAACGCGCGAGCAGAGCCATCCCGAGCCGAAAGAGCCGCCCGGTGGGCGCAGCCCACGTCACGACACGAGAGCGCACAACGCCCCGAGGACCGCTCCCCGCCCTCCCCCGGCACAGGGGGGTGGCCCCGGGGGCACGGGGGTCTCCCCCGGCGGACATGACGAAGACGGCCCCGCGAGCGCGTCCAACGCGCGAGCAGGGCCGTCCCGAGTCGAGTGGAGGTGGCGGGAATCGAACCCGCGTCCTTCGATGACGCACCAGAGCTTCTCCGGGTGCAGTCTGTAGTGTCGTTCTACTCGGCCCCAGCGCTTGTACAGACACATCGCTGACGGGCCCAGCCACTGAAATGTCCCGCTCGGACCCTGTGGCCTGATCCGTGCGGTGAGTCATCTGGCTGATGCCGGTACCCGGGCCGATGACGAGCCCGGACCGACAGAGTCGCTATCGCTTAGGCAGCGAGAGCGAACTCAGTGCGCTTGGAATTGGCACTTGTGTTTAGCGTGAATGCAGGATTAACGAGGTCACAAACACAACCCTCGACCCGCTTCCCCTGAAACGCCTACCGAAGTCGAAACCGATCACCCCCTGTGAAGTTGTCAAGGCTCCTGCGGCCGAGGCCGCGGGTGCCCGCAACGAGCGTTCGGACCGTGGTCGCTTGCGCTCGATCCTCACTCTACCGGGTCAACACCTCGGGGGCCAAGCTGATTCCCGACGGCGTGAGCGAGTTCCGAACAGGGGGAAACCCCCGCGGGGCGGACTCAGAGTGGTCGACGCTCTCCCGCGGGGGCCGGTCGGCAGGGTCGGGCCGACCGTTGGAAACCGACAGGATCTCCCCCGAGATGAGGTCCTGCCTTCTTCGCTGGGCCGCTACCCCCTGTTGCGGCGCCAGGTACCCGGGAAGACGCGGGCGGCCCTCCCGAAGGTTGCGGGAGGGCCGCCCGTTTTGCCCTATCGCCGCCCGTTTTGCCCTATCTGGGCTTGCTAAGTACGGCCGGATTACCAGCCGGTCTCCTCGGTGGCGGTGAGGTCGGCCTCGGCCAGCGGCGCCTCGACCGCGGTCTCGGGCACCCCGTTGGCCAGACCCGAGAGGAAGGACTGCGCGGCTGCGACCGCGTACTGCGACAACAGGGTCTGGGCCGGGTCGACCTCGGCCAGCACCGCGAACGCCACCTCCCCCTGGTAGCCGACGAACCAGTGCAGCGCGGTGTCGCCCTGCTCGGTGCGCACGGCCTGGCCGTACACCTCGCCCTCGCCGACCCCGAAGGTCAGTTCCGGCATCCGCTGGACGACGGCCTCGCGCAGGCCCTGGCGGACCACCTGGAGGCCGGTCTCGTCCAGGGCGGTCCCCGCGGCGGCCTCGTCGCTCACCAGCTGCGGCGGGTGCCAGGAGCCGTCGGCGACGGCACCGGCGACCAGGGCCATGCCCAGCGGGCTGACCCGGACCCCGTGCTCGCCGATCATCGCCGAGGCCAGCTCGGCCTCCTCGCCGCCGATCTCGACCTCGCCCGCGGTGGCGGGCACGGCCAGCTGCCACTCCTGGCCGATGCCGAACCGCTGCGCGGTCTCGGTGAGCGCCTGGGCGCCGACCTCCCCGCCCAGGGAGGCGAGACCGACGTTGCAGTTGAAGGCGATGTTGCGGACCAGGCTGGGGTCGAACGTCAGCGACCCCTGGCTCGGGTTGGTGAAGGTCCTGCCGCCGATCTCGACGCTGGGCCCGCAGGGGACCTCGCCGGTCGGGGTGGCCGCGCCGGTCTCCAGGGCCGCCATGGCGGCGATCACGCCGAAGGTCCCGCCGGGCTTGTAGGAACCGGTGAAGGCCCGGTCGTCGCCGGTGTTGCCGGAGGCGTTGGCGGCGGCCAGGATCTCGCCGGTGCCGGAGTCCACGGCCACCAGGTAGGCGTCGCCGGGCAGCCCGGTGAGCGCGTTCTCCGCGGCCCGCTGCACGCCGGAGTCCAGGGTGGTGTCGATGCCCCCGCTGCGCTCGCCCTCCCAGGACTCCAGGACGCCGGTGACCTCGCCTGAGGCGTCCAGGGTGACCACCCGGGTGGTGGCCGAGCCGGCCAGTTCGTGCTGGAAGATGTTCTGCAGTCCGCTCAGGCCGACCGTGTCGCCCGCCTGGTAGGTTCCCGGGACCCGGGAGGAGACGCGGTGCTCCGCGGTCCCGGCGACCTCGCCGACCACGAACGGGGCCGAGGCCGGGGTGAGGTTGATCTCCACCTCCTGGACGTCCGCACCGGAGATCCGGCGGACGTCGGCCAGCAGGGAGCCGTCCACGCTGGATTTGCGCATGAGCACCAGCGGCTGGAACTGCTCGGGCGGCGCGGAGCGCACCCGGTTGAGCAGCGGATCGGGGTTCTCGTCGAGGAGTTCGGCGAGCTCGGTGACCCCGGCCTCCTTGTCCTCCATCTCGGCGGGCACCACGCCGAAGGCGCTCACCCGGTCCGCGGTCACCAGCGGCTGCCCCTCGCGGTCGAGGATCTGGCCGCGCTCCTGGGTCTCGTAGCTGACCGCGAGCCGCTCGTCGGCGCCCAGGTCGGGGTGCAGGACACCGGAGGACCAGGTGATCTTCCAGCCGTCGGGGCCCCAGGTGAGCGGCATCCGGCCGGTGTAGTCCCAGGTGGGGTCGCCGATGCCGAGGTCCGCGTGGACCGAGAACTCGGCGGTGGCGTCCTCCTTCTCCCGGGAGATCGGTCCGAGCCCGAACCGCAGGGAGGCGAGGTCGAGCTGCTCCTTCATCTCCGTGAGGGCGCGCTCGACCTCCTCGGGTTCACCGTCGGTGTACCGGGCGGCCTCCGCGTGGTCCCCGCCCTGCCAGGCCAGTAGGAAGGACCTGACGGCCACCTCCGGGCTGGGGTGCGGGGTGCAGGCGGCCAGGGCGGCAACGAGGAGCAGGGCGCTGCCGGCGGCCGCGATCCTGCGGCCGGTGGGACGGGGGGACACCGTGTGTGTTCCTTTCGGGCGCCTCATCGGTTGCGTTGGCGGAGCGCGCGTTCCATGTCCCGCTTCGCCTCGCGTTCGGCGATGTCCTGACGCTTGTCGTATTCGCGCTTACCGCGTGCCAGAGCGATCTCGACCTTGACCCGACCGTCGCTGAAGTACAGCGCCAGCGGGATCAGCGTGTACCCGGGCTCGCGGGTCTTGCCGATGAGCCGCGAGATCTGCGCGCGGTGCAGGAGTAGCTTACGCGATCGGCGGGACGCGTGGTTGGTCCAGGTGCCCTGCGAGTACTCGGGGATGTGCACGTGTTCCAGCCACACCTCGCCGTCGCCGATGTGCGCGAACCCGTCGACGATGGACGCCCGGCCCTCCCGCAGAGATTTCACCTCGGTACCGGTGAGGACGATGCCCGCCTCGTAGGTCTCGTCGATGTGGTATTCGTGCCGGGCACGCCGATTCTGCGCGATGAGCTTGCGCCCGGTTTCCCGTGCCACAGAGGTGTCCCTTCAATACGTCCGGGGGGCACGAGGCCCCCCGTTCGGTCGTGTCCGTCCCCGACGGCCCGCGTCAGACCTTGAGGTACCGGCGCAGGGTGAGGAACGAGGTGACGGTGCACAGCAGCACACCGAGGATCATCGAAACACCGATCACGTACATGAGCGAACCGGTGCCCAGGGCGATGTCGAACTGGAACCAGTCCTCCACACGGGTCAGCAGCGTGAACCGGGTGGCCACGATGAACCCGGAGGCGATGAGGCCGCCGACCAGGCCGGCGATCGCGCCTTCGAGGAGGAAGGGCAGCTGGATGTAGAAGTTCGAGGCACCGACCAGGCGCATGATCCCCGTCTCCCGGCGGCGGCTGTAGGCCGACAGGCGGATGGTGTTGCCGATCAGCAGCGCGGCGGCGGCCAGCTGCACGCCGGCGACCAGCAGCGCGGCCCACTTGAGGCCGTCCAGCAGGCCGAAGAACTGCTCCAGGACCCGCTGGTCGTTGGAGATGGAGTCGACGCCGGGGCTGCCCTCGACGGCGGCCCGCACGGTGTCGTAGTACTCCGGGTTGGTGAGCTGCACCCGGAAGTTGTCCGGGATGTCGCCCTCCTGCGCGGCGGCGGCCAGGGCCTCGTTGGAGGCGCCCAGGCGCTCCTGGAAGTCCTGCCAGGCCTCGGCGGCGGTCAGGTAGGTGACCTCCTGGACCTGCTCCATGCCGTTGAGCTTGTCCTCGAGGGCGGTGCGGTCCTCCTCGGTGGCGGGACCGTTGTCCTGGCAGACGGCGGTCGGCGAGATCTCGTTGCACATGTAGATGGTGAGCGTGATCCGCTCGTCCCAGTAGTTGCGCATCTCGGAGACCTGCTGGTTGACCAGGAGGCCCGCGCCGAAGAGGGCCAGGGAGATGGCCACCGTCGTGATGACGGCGATGGTCATCGTCAGGTTGCGACGCAGGCCGATCCACGTCTCGGAGAGAACGAATTGTGCTCGCATGATCTGTTAAAGGTCCATCCTTGGGTGGTTCGCCGCGCCGGTCCGATCCTCGTCGCGGGGTGGGCCGCCCGGCGCCGGGCGCGCCAGAAGGTCAGTACGCCTGGCCGTAGACGCCGCGCGTCTGGTCGCGCACCACCAGGCCCTCTTCGAGCTCGATCACGCGCTTGCGCATGGAGTCGACGATGGCGGCGTCGTGGGTCGCCATGACGACGGTGGTACCCGTCCGGTTGATCCGGTCCAGGACCTTCATGATGCCGATGGAGGTCGCGGGGTCGATGTTGCCGGTGGGCTCGTCGGCCAGCAGGATCTGCGGGCGGTTGACGAACGCGCGGGCGATCGCGACGCGCTGCTGCTCACCACCGGAGAGCTCGTTGGGCATGCGGCCGGCCTTGCCCTCCAGCCCGACCAGTTCGACGACCTCGGGGACGACCTTGCGGATGAACCTGCGGGGCTTGCCGATGACCTCCAGCGCGAACGCGACGTTCTCGAAGACGTTCTTGTTCGGCAGCAGGCGGAAGTCCTGGAAGACGCATCCGATGCGGCGGCGCAGGTGCGGGACCTTCCAGTTGGACAGGCGCGCGAGGTCCTTGCCGGCCACGTGGACGCGGCCCTTGTCGGGCTTCTCCTCCTTGAGGACCAACCGGAGGAAGGTCGACTTGCCTGAGCCGGACGGGCCGACGAGGAAGACGAACTCGCCCTTGTCTACGTCAATGGAAACGCCGTCGAGCGCGGGGCGCTTCTGGGTCGGATAGACCTTGGTGACGTTATCGAAGTGGATCACAGGCGCATCACAAGGTTCTCGAAGGTATGGGTACCCGCGGCGGAGAGGACTCCGTGCGGGGATCGTACCGGCCACATGGCCAACCGACAGTGTAGAGGGGGGAAGGACCCGGATCGTCCAGGCCGCGTCGCACCCGAAGATTCCGCTCACTATCGGACAACAGCCACGAGCATATCGGAGGTGTCAACCGATGATAACGTTCACATATAGCCGTTTCGGTAAAACCGCGGAGTCGCGAGCATCACCATTGGGATACAACCTGCACATTCTTCCCAATGCACTCACCCGCAGCATCCGCACCGGCACCGAGGGTGCCGGGGCCGTCGCTCCGCGCGGGCGGGTCCCCGGATATTACAGGGCCGAGGTCCCCCGTTCGCGGCGCACCTCCGGGGGCCGGGCCACGGATCCCCGGAGACCGGAACGGCCGGGCCCCGCACACCGCGGGGACGGGGTCCCCGGTCCCGGTGCGCGCCGCCCGACCGGTCGGCGTGTCGCGGTCAGGCCCCCTCGGCCCGCTCCCGGCTGCGCATCCAGCGGATCTCGGCGTCGATGAACTCGTCGATCTCGCCGTCCAGCACCGCGGCGGTGTTGCCCGTCTCCATGCCGGTCCGCACGTCCTTGACGCTCTGGTAGGGCTGGAGCACGTAGTTGCGCATCTGGGTGCCCCAGCTGCTGACCGACTCGCCGCGGATGTCGTTGAGCGCCGCCTGCTCCTCCTCGCGCTTGCGCGCCAGCAGCTTGGCCTGGAGCATCGTCATCGCGGTCGCCTTGTTCTGCAGCTGGGACCGCTCGTTCTGGCAGGACACCACGATGCCGGTGGGCAGGTGGGTGATGCGCACCGCCGAGTCGGTGGTGTTGACGCCCTGGCCGCCGGGGCCCGAGGAGCGGTACACGTCGATGCGCAGCTCGGTCTCGTCGATGTCGATGTGGTCGCTCTGCTCCACCACCGGGACGACGTCCACGCCGGCGAAGGAGGTCTGGCGCCGGTTCTGGTTGTCGAACGGGGAGATGCGGACCAGGCGGTGGGTGCCGTGCTCGCCGCGCAGGGTGCCGTAGGCGAACGGCGCCTTGACCGCGAACGAGGTGGACTTGATGCCCGCCTCCTCCGCGTAGGAGGTCTCGTAGATCTCCGTCGGGTAGCCGTGCCGCTCGGCCCAGCGCAGGTACATGCGCTGGAGCATCTGCGCCCAGTCGGCGGCGTCCACGCCGCCCGCCTGGGAGTTGATGGTGACGAGGGCCTCGCGCTCGTCGTGCGGGCCGTTGAGGAGGGTGCGCACCTCCAGCTCGCCGATCTCCTTGCGGAGCTGGTCGAGGTCGCGGTCGGCCTCGACACGGGTGTCGGCGTCGTCCTCGATCTCGGCCAGCTCGTAGAGCACGCCCAGGTCGTCGAGCCGCTGGCCGATGCCCTCGATCTTGTTGACCATGGACTCCAGACTGGAGAGTTCGCGCGTCACCTTCTGCGCGTTGCCCTGGTCGGCCCACAGCTCCGGGTCGGCGGACTGCTCGCGCAGCTCCGCGATCCGGGTGCGCATCGCCTCCAGGTCCAAGACGGCGGTGACGCTCGCCAGGGTCGCCGCGAGGTCCTTGATCTTCTCTGCTGGGTCCAGTTCTGCCACGGACCCCAGTGTAGGCCCCCGCCCCGCGGGGACGGCCACCGGCGAACCGCCGCGGGGCGCGCACGGCGGGCCCGCGAGGCCGGGAACGCGGCCGGGGCCGCCCCGAAGGACGGCCCCGGCGGGTCCCCGGCCCGGATCAGTCGTCGACCAGGGCGCGGAAGGACCGCAGCGCCACCGACAGGGTGGCCAGGTCGAACCGCTCGTTCTCCTGGATCTCCGACAGGGTGATCCCGGCCCGCTCGATCACCGACCGGTTCTGCTCGAACCAGGACAGCATCAGCTTCTCGACCGGGTCCTGCGGGCTCCCCGCCTCCAGCACCCGGCCGGTGAGGGCCGCGTGCGCCTCGTACAGGTCGTCGCGCAGCGCGCCGCGCGCCATCGTGCCCCACCGGTCGTCGCGCGGCAGGTCGATGATCCGCTCCCGCCACCAGCTGATGTTGAGCCGGTCGGCCAGCTCGAAGTACAGCTCGGCGACCTTCTCCACCGGGCGGCCGGTGCGGTGCGCGATCTCCACCAGGTCCAGGGAGGAGTAGGCGGGCACCATGACCGCGACCCGCTCGGCGAGGTCGGCCGGGACGCCCAGGCCGACGTAGCGGTCGCGGCGCTCGACGAACGCCTCCCGGTCGCGGCCGCGCAGCAGGCCCACCAGGCGCCCCAGGACCTCGCCCACGCCCGCGGAGAAGAACCCGATCTCGGTGCGGATGTCGAACGGGAAGCTGCGGTTGCGCAGCAGCCACCGGGCCGAGCGCTCGGCGAGCTTGCGGGTCTCCAGCAGCAGGGTGAGCTGGCTGTCCACCGAGATGCGGTGGTCCAGCTCCTCCACCACGCTCCAGAACTCCTGGAGGCGCAGCACCTCCTGGGAGACCAGGTAGGCGCGGGCGATGTCCGCGGCGCTGGAGCCCAGCTCCTCGTTGAGGCGGAAGGCGAAGGTCAGCCCGGAGCGGTTGACCATCTGGTTGACGACCTGGTTGACGATGATCTCCCGGCGCAGCGGGTGGGTGGCCACCGCCCGCGCGAACCGCTCCGTGCGCAGCGGCGTCGGGAAGTAGTCGTCCAGGGTGTCGGCCAGGTACGGGTCGTCGGCCAGGTCGGACAGGCCGATCTGGTCCTTGAGGCTGATCTTGGTGTAGGACAGCAGCGTCGCGAACTCCGGGCCGGTCAGGCCCTGGCCCGCCGCGCGCCGCTCCGCGATCGCCTTGTCGGAGGGCAGGTCCTCGAGCTTGCGCTTGAGGACCTTGGTGCGCTCCAGGTGGCGCATGTAGCGGCCGTGGACGTGCAGCATCTGGTGGGCCTGCTTGCGGCCGGCGGCCAGCACCGTGTTCTGCGCGTAGTTGTTGTCCAGGACCAGGTCGGCGACCTCGTCGGTCATGTCGATGAACAGGCTGTCGCGCTCCTCGGCGTCCAGCGAGCCGTCGCGCACCTCCCGGTCGAGCATGATCTTGATGTTCACCTCGTGGTCGGAGGTGTCCACGCCGGCCGAGTTGTCGATGAAGTCGGTGTTGACCCGGCCGCCCTCGCGGGCGAACTCGATGCGGGCGGGCTGGGTCAGGCCCAGGTTCCCGCCCTCGCCGACGACCTTGACCCGCAGCTCGGTGGCGTCCACGCGGAGCTGGTCGTTGGCCTTGTCCCCCACCTCGGCGTGGGTCTGGGTGGAGGCCTTGACGTAGGTGCCGATGCCGCCGTTCCACAGCAGGTCCACCGGGGAGGTGAGGATCCGGCGGATCAGCTCGTCGGGGGTCAGCGCGATGACGTCGTCCTCGATGCCCAGGGCCGCGCGGACCTGCGGGGTGACCGGCACCGACTTGGCCGAGCGCGGGTGCACGCCGCCGCCCTCGCTGATCAGCGCCGGGTCGTAGTCCTCCCAGCTGCTGCGGGGCAGCCGGAAGAGCCGGTCGCGCTCCACCCAGGAGGTGTGCGGGTCGGGGTCGGGGTCCAGGAAGACGTGCCGGTGGTCGAACGCGGCGACCAGACGGATCCGCCGCGACAGCAGCATGCCGTTGCCGAACACGTCGCCGGACATGTCGCCGATGCCGACCACCGTGAAGGGGTCGCTCTGGACGTCGACGCCCATCTCCCGGAAGTGGTACTTGACCGACTCCCAGGCGCCGCGGGCGGTGATGCCCATGGCCTTGTGGTCGTAGCCGACCGAGCCGCCGGAGGCGAAGGCGTCGCCCAGCCAGAAGCCGCGCTCCTTGGAGATGGAGTTGGCGATGTCGGAGAACGTCGCGGTGCCCTTGTCGGCCGCCACCACCAGGTAGGAGTCGTCGCCGTCGTGCAGGACGGTGCGCTCGGGGTGGACGATGGCGCCGTCGACCAGGTTGTCGGTGACGTCGAGCAGGCCGCTGATGAAGTCCTTGTAGCAGGCGACGACCTCGGCCATGACCTGCTCGCGGGTGCCGCCCTCGGGGAGGCGCTTGCAGACGAACCCGCCCTTGGCGCCGCTGGGGACGATGACCGAGTTCTTCACCATCTGCGCCTTGACCAGGCCCAGGACCTCGGTGCGGAAGTCCTCCAGCCGGTCCGACCAGCGCAGGCCGCCGCGGGCGACCTTGCCGAAGCGCAGGTGGACGCCCTCGACGCGCGGCGAGTAGACGTACATCTCGAACCTGGGCCGGGGCTGGGGCAGGTCCGGGATGCTCTGCGGGTCGAGCTTGAGGACCAGGTACGGGTGGCCCTGGTAGTGGTTGGTGCGCAGGGTGGCGTTGATGACGGCCAGGAAGGAGCGCAGGACCCGGTCGTGGTCCAGGCTGGCCACCGACTCCAGCTCGCCCTCGATCTTGCGGACCAGGGCGGCGGCGCGCTCGGCGCGGCCCTCGTCGGGCTGGTCGGGGTCGAAGCGCGCCTGGAACAGGTCCACCAGCAGACCGGTGATCCCGACGTTGGCACCCAGGATGTCGGCCAGGAAGTCGGGGGTGAAGGTGGACCCGGCCTGGCGCAGGTACTTGGCGTAGGCGCGCAGCACGGTGAGCTGGCGCCAGTCCAGACCGGCGCGCACCACCAGGTTGTTGAAGCGGTCGGACTCGCCCAGGCCCTGCCAGGAGGCGTCGAAGGCGCCCTCGAACAGCTCCTTGAGCCGGGCGTCGGGCAGGTCCGCGGCGGTGATGGGGCCCAGGCCGAAGTCGTAGATCCAGACCCGGCCCACGCCCTGGACGGTGATGTCGTAGGGCCACTCGTCGACGACCTCGACGCCCAGGTGCTCCAGGACCGGCATGACCCGGGACAGGGAGATGGGCTCGCCGACGCGGTAGAGGCGGAAGCGCCAGTCGTCGTCGCCGGGGCGCCGGTACAGGCTGGCGGAGAACGCGCCGTGGCGCTCGTCGGGCGCGGTGCGGGCCAGCAGCGCCTCCAGGGCGCCGATGTCGCTCGCGGCGACCTCGGGCTGGTTGTCGACCTTGTACGCCTCGGTGAGGCCGGAGCCGTACCGCTCCTTGTACTCGGTGGCCAGGTCCGGGCCGAAGGCGTCGGTGAGGGCGTCGTCGAAGTCGGTGTCCCAGGAGCGGGCGGCCCGGCGGACCTTCTCCTCCAGGGCGAGCTGGTCGATGTCGGCGAGGGTCTCGCCGTGGCGGGCGCGCGCCACCAGGTAGAGGCGGGCCAGCGGGGCCGCGCCGATCATGACGTTGTGGTCCATGGTCGCGCCGTGGAAGGCGTCGGCGAGGACCTGCTGGATGGCCAGGCGCACGCGGGTGCTGTACTCGTCGCGCGGCATGTACACGAAGCAGGACATGTACCGGCCGCCGTAGGGGTCGCGGCGCATGAACAGCTTGGTGCCGCGCCGGTCGCGCAGGCGCATCACGCCGCGGACGATGCTGTACAGCTCGCCCACCGGGATCTGGAGGAGCTCCTCCCGGGGGAAGGTGTCCAGCAGTTCGATGAGGTCGCGGCCGTCGTAGCTGTCGGCCTCGAAGCCGGCCAGGGAGAGGACCTCGGCCTGTTTGCGGCGCAGGATGGGGATCTGGGCGATGCCCGTGTTGGTGGCCTGGGAGGTGAACAGCCCCAGGAAGCGGCGCTCGCCCACGATGTTGCCCTGGGCGTCGAACTTCTTGACGCCGATGTAGTCCAGGTACTTGGGGCGGTGGACGGTGGAGCGGGAGTTGGCCTTGGTGAGCACCAGGATGTAGGGCTCGCGGGCCTTGCCGCGGATCTCCGGGGGCAGGGCGGCGAAGCTGGTGGAGGCCGGGGAGTCCATGCGCATGATGCCCAGGCCGGTGCCGGGCTCGGGGCGCAGGGCGTCGTCGCCGTTCTCGTCGGTGACCAGCGAGTACTCGCGGTAGCCCATGAAGGTGAAGTGGCGCCCGGCGACCCAGCGCAGGAAGTCGACGCTCTCGCCGACCTCGCGGGCGTCCACGCCCCCGGCGACGAGGCGGTCCGGGTAGGCGGCCAGCTCGTCGGCGATCCGGATGGCCCGGTCGCTCATCTTGGCGGCGTCCTCGTCCACGTAGCGGACGTCGTTGAGGACGGCCTCGAGCCGGTCGGTGATCTCCTTGATCCGCTCGGGGTCGGCCTGCCGGTCGATCTCGATGTGCATCCACGACTCGTCGACGGGCAGCAGGCCGTCGCCGCCGATCTCCGGGTCGAGCTGGCGGAGGTTCCCCTCCAGGTCGCGGCCCACGGTCATCTGGGGGTGGATGATCAGGCGGACGCCGGCGTTGAGCTCGCGCAGGGCCATCGTCACGGAGGAGACGAGGAAGGGCGCGTTGTCGGTCACGGTCTCGACGATGCTGGTCCGCAGGTCCCAGCCGTCGCGCTCCACCGTCGGGGAGTACACGCGGACCTTGGCGCGGCCGGGGCGGCGCTGCGCGGCGAAGGAGCGGTGCGCCTCGGCCATGCCGCAGATCTGCTCGGGGGTGCGGCCGGCGATCTCCTCCGGGTCGATGTGCCGGTAGTAGAGGGGAAGGAAGCGGCGGACGGCCTCGGCCTCGTCGGCGCCGAGCCGCGGCCCGGGGGACCACTTGGCCGCCACTTCGGCGAGCAGCTGCTGGAGGGTGCCGTCGGATTGCCCGGACATGTGTCTATCTCACTCCTTTGTGAGCAACGTCGCACGAGCGCTGTGGGATCACCGGGTCATGTGCCCTGTGAACCGCTGAGCTGATGTGTGATTCTTCGTGAACCCCGGAGGCCGCAAGGGGCTCCGGAGTCCGTGTGGTGCCGTGGGTGTTGCGCCTGGCGCGGGTGGCGTGTGCGGCGCGGGTGGTGTGACCTGTGCGCACAGGTTGGAAGAAAGAGGCGTCAGACCCCATTGTCACCGCCTCGTCCAAGAACACAGGCTACTGGTTTTCGGGCCGGGGGGCAGGAGCAACACCGTTAACCAACGGTTACATACTGTAAGAAGCGGATTGCGACGGTCGGTGGCGATGTACACGGGAGTTCACCTCGTCCCGGTCGGGGACGCACGTGTCGTTATCGAGCCGTTGTCGAATCGGTCAGCTGGTGGACGGCGGCCATCACGGCGCGGGGGTCGGTGAGGTCGGGCAGGATCGCCTGCGCACCCGCCTCGCGCAACCGCCCCTCCGTGGTCGGTCCGTTGAGGACCCCGACCGGGACCGCGCCGCCGATCAGCGCGGCCCGCACGTCCGGGACGTTGTCGGTGATCAGGACGGTCCTGGAGTCCGGGATCATCCCGTCCTCCGCCGCGTGCAGCCGGATGGACTGGATGAGCGTCGACTTGGGGTAGTTGACCGAACCGTAGCCGCCGATGGCCAGGTTCAGGTAGGCGTCCAGGCCGAAGGCCACCAGCTTGGCGGTGGCCACCGTCCGGGGGCTGCCGCTGACCACGGTCTGCACGGTCTCGGGCAGCGAGGCCACGGCCGCCAGCGAGGCCGCGGCCCCGGGCATCACCCTGCCCTTGGCGGCCAGTTCCCCGACACGGAGGTCGAAGGCCTCCTCCAGGGCGGCGAGGAACCGGGAGAGGGTGTCGGCGTCGGGCTCGATGTCGACGTAGTTGCGGGCGCAGAACTCGAAGAACATCTCCGAGTCGGTGCGGCCCGCGGTCGAGGTCAGGTAGACCAGGGGCTCACCGGTGACCTTCTCGAAGGCCTCGGCGTAGGCGGCCCGCATGACCCGGCCGACGTCGAGGAGCGTGAGGTCGATGTTCCATAGCACCAGGCGGCTGATGGCGAACTCCTCGGGTGATGCACGACAGTCGGACCCCCCTATTGTGCCGCACGGGCGTTTCCGGTGGAGAGCCCCGTCCGGGACCGGCCACCCCCTGGCCGCGGCCGGTCGCGGCCCGGGCGCACGGTGCTCCGCTCCCGACCTCGGCTGATTCGGAGGGACTGCGATATTCCCGCACGTTCTCTCCGGGTTCCTCCCGGAACACGCAGCGGTCGGCCCGCGCTGCAACGGTGTGACGAGAGGAGGTCGACCGTGACCATCGCATGGGGCGTCGAGGCCCTGGACCTGACGGCCTACCTGGACCGCGTGGGGGTGCCGGAGCAGCGGCCGGACGGGGAGTACCTGGAGCGGCTGTACGGAGCGCACATCAGGGCCTTCCCCTTCGAGACCGTCGACGCGCTCCTGGGCCGGGCTCCGGCGGTCGACGTGCGGGGCGTGCAGGAGAAGTTCCTGGGCGGGGGGCGGGGAGGGTACTGCTTCGAGCACGGGGTGCTGTTCGCGGCCGCGCTGGAGCGGCTGGGCTTCGAGGTGCACCGGCGGCTGGGCACGGTCGGCCCGGCGGGCGAGAACGCCCGGACGCACCTGCTGGTGGAGGTGGTGCTGGACGGTCGGCGGATACTGACCGACCCGGGGTTCGGGTCGGGCATGCGGCGGCCGATCGAGCTGCGGGACGGGGCTCGGAGCGACGGGGGCGGGATGGCCTTCGGGATCGCCCGGGTCCCCCGCGGGAGGTCGTGGGGGTGGGAGCTGCGCAAGCTGCGCAACGGGGAGTGGGATGCGCTTCATGTGACGCATGAGTCGGAGGTGTACCCGGTGGACCTGGTGGCGGGGAACCACTTCGTGGCGACGCACCCGGACTCGGTGTTCCGGAAGATGCTGGTGGTGACGGGGTTCCTGCCGGACGGGGTCCACGTGAGCCTCACCCAGTCGTCGGTCACCCTCCGCGCCCCGGGCGCCCCCACCCGGCACGAGAAGCCGGCCCCGGCGGACCTCGACCCGTGGCTGGACCGCCTCGGCGTGCACCTGACCGGCGACGACCGCGCCCTGCTGCACGGGCGCCTCGCGGAGCTCTCGGTCTCCGCGTGATCCCGCCCGGCCGGGCCCGCGGGTCCGACCCCGGCCCCTCCCGGGCGGGGCCGGTCCGGCCGCCGGGTGACCCGTGCCCCCGCGGCCCCTCCCGCGCTGCGCGGGCCCGGCCACACGCGACCGCGTACATCCGCCGGGGCACCGTCCCCGCCGCGGGGGCGGGTCCGGGCGATACCCCGGGTTGTGGGCGGGGTGCCGGAAGAAGGGGGCGATCCCGGGTGGTCGGGTCGGGCGGCCCCCCGGCCGCGGCCGGGGGGCCGCCGGCGGCAGGGCGTGTGCGCCGACGGCTCCGGGTCATCGGCCCCGCGCGGTGCACACCGGACGGCGCGGGGCACGGACCGGGGTCCAGCCGTCGTCACCCGCCAGGTAGGCCTCGGCGGTGTGCCCGGCGGCCTCGGTGTCGCCCATCTGCGGCCGGTCCTCGGTGACCAGGGCGCCCGGGCCCCTGTTCGCGTACTCGCGCAGCGCGAACCGGCGCCAGTCGCCACCCGAGGACATCGGGATCCAGCCCTGCTCCTTGAAGTGGCGGCCCATCCAGGAGTCGCGGATCAGTGCCCGGGGCCGGGCGTCCGGGTCGGAGCCGGGTACCCACGGGCGGCCCAGGTGGACCGACGCGGCCGGGGCGTCGCTCGTGAAGCAGCTCTCGGTGAACAGGAAGCCGAACTCCTGCTCCGGCGGCGTGCTCGGCGCGGTCACGTACCCGTTGTCGGTCTCGCTGCCCCGTTCCAGGGACCGGATCTCGCACCCGTGGAAGACGGCCGTGGCCCGGCCGAAGACGAAGTCGACGTCGCCCTCGACGTAGCAGTTCCGGTAGTACTGCCGCGAGACCGTCGCGGTGTCGGGAGAGTTCGCGTACAGCGTGTCCTGGTGGCCCAGGAAGCGCACGTTGTCGAACACCAGCCGGTCGCCGGTGGTGCGCACGGCGACCGCCTGCGTGGAGGTGATGTCCGGGTGCTCCTCGCGCAGGAAGGAGTTCTCGAAGGTCAGGTCGTAGGCGTGCACGTCGTCTCCGGAGATGACGGCACTGGCGCTGCCCGACGTCCCCCATGTGCCGCCGTCCGGTCCGGGCATGCCCGCAGCGCGGCCGTGGGTGATGACGACGTCCTTCGGGTCCCCGGTCGCGCCGACCAGGGTGAGGTTCGGTTTGGAGGAGGGGATGACGACGGGTTCGTCGTAGACGCCCGGGCCGATCCTCAGCGTCACGCGCTCGGTGGAGCGGGAGGGAGCGGCGTCGACCGCGTCCTGCACGCTGCGGTGGTCGCCGGAACCGTCGGCCTCGACGGTGATCACGGTGCCCTTGTCGCTCACGGGGGCCACCTCGGCGGCCGGTGCGGGGGAGGCCGGGAACACGGACAGGGCGCCCGCGAGCGCGAGTGGCAGGGCGGCGCTTCGCAGCGCCGTGGTCGAGGGGGTGCGCAGGGGTGTTCCTTCCAGCGGGGCGGGGGGAGAACGGGGGTGCGGCCCCCGTCGGGGCTAGACGGGGCGCTGGTCGGGCCAGGTCACCTCGGAGTCGGGGACCGCGTCGCCGAGCCTGCGCACCTGGTGCGGCGCGAGCACACGCCGGCGCTTGAGGTCGGCGGCGACCAGGCGGGCCGCCTCGATCGCGCCGTGCGCCTGGAAGTGGGTGTTGTCCTGGAGGCCGTCGGGGTGGTCGGGATGTTCGCCCGGCTCCAGCCACAGGAAGTGGCCCTTGGTGCCCTCGGGTCCCAGCCGGCCCCACAGCTCCAGGCTGAGCGCGGTGAGGTCGACCAGGGGCACGCCCTCGCGCTCGGCGAGGGCCCGCATGGCCGCCGGGTAGTCGCCGTGGGACTCGCGGGGCACGCCGTCGGCGGTGAAGCGGCGCCGCTCGACCGAGGTGACCAGCACCGGGCGGGCGCCGCGGCCCCGGGCGCCGTTGATGTAGACGGTGAGCTGCTCCTGGTAGGTGCTCCAAGGCTCGGTGTGGCGGGCGGGGTCGTCGGACTTGGAGTCGTTGTGCCCGAAGGAGACCAGCAGGTGGTCGCCGGGGCGGATGTCGGCCAGGACGCCGTCCAGCAGGCCCAGGTCGGCGAAGCTCTTGGAGCTGGCCCCCGACAGCGCGCGGTTGTCCACGGTGGCTCCGCCGCCGAGGAAGAGGCCCAGGGCCTGCCCCCAGCCGGCCCGGGGCGCCTCGCGGGCGGCGTAGGTGGAGGCGGTGGAGTCGCCCGTGACGAAGAGGCGCGGAGCCCGGGCGGGGCGGGAGGACTCCGCCAGGGCGGGGGCTCCGGCGAGGAGGGGGGCGCCCAGGAGCGCGGCGGAGACGGTGAGGAAGCTGCGACGGTGCATGGGGCCTCTCTGCGGGAAAGCGCTTTCCCGATCCGTGGACGATGGTTGCAAACGTTTGCATGACTCTCCCGAAACGGGGCCGCGGCGTCAACCCCCCGTCGGCGGCCCCGTACGGGATCCGGGCGGACCCCGGGACGGGCCCGGGTCAGGCGAGGAGGTGGCGGAGTTCCTGGAGGGCGTACCACATGAGCTCGTGGTCGTCGGCGGCGCCGGAGTCCGGGGAGGCGGCCGCGGTGGCGATGTCCGGGGCGGCGGCCTCGTCGTCGATGTGGACGGAGGCCAGGCGCTTGTACGGGATGGACTCGCCGGTGACACGGACGCGGATCACGTCCGGGCTCTCGCGTCCCTCCTCCTCGACGAGGTGGTCGGCGAGGTCCGCGGCGAGGACGACGCGGCGGCGGGGGGCGTCCGGGTCCCGGGCCAGGAGCCGCAGCGACTCCTCGGCGGCCGCGTACATGGCCTCGTACTCCGCCTCCTCGTCGTCCGTGTCCGCCGCGAACGCCACCGGCACCCGCACCCTCCCCTCGTCGAGGACGGTCGCGAGGGCGGGGAGGGTGCTGGGCAGGAAGACGTACATCGCGGCTCTCCGGAAGGTGGGACGGTCACCTTGAAGTGTGCCGCACCCGTCAGGCGGCTTCGCTGTCCGCCATGAGGAACCCGCGCAGTTCCCGCGTGGTCGCGGCCACGTCGGTGTGCAGGATCCCGGTCATCCCCAGTTCCTCGGCCGTGCGGACGTTGTGCTCCAGGTCGTCGATGAACACGCACTCCTCCGGCCGCAGCCCCATCAGCCGGCAGGTGTGCAGGTAGATGCGCGGCTCCGGTTTGCGCATCCCCACCTCGCCGGAGATCACCACCTCGTCGAAGGTGGTGACGAAGTGCTCGCGCGGGTAGCCGTTGCCCCAGGAGTTCGACAGGAGCGCCGTGCTCGCCCCCGAGCGGCGGGCCTCACGGAGCGCCTCGTACATGTCGTGGACCGGGGCGAAGGAGGCGAACATGCGCTCGATGAGCCCGTCGGCGATCACCGGGCCGCCGTGGGTGGAGCGCAGCAGGGCCGCCAGGTCGCGCTCGAACCGCCGTGTGTCGATCTCCCCGCGCTCCAGTGCGTGCACCGGGTTGTCGTCGGCCAGGGTGCCGTCGAAGTAGGGGGTCATGACCTCGTAGTAGTGCTCGACGTCGATCCGGTCGGCGGTCAGCCAGGCCCGGATGCCCTCCGGGAGCGGGGGCGTGAGCACGCCTCCCCAGTCGGAGATGACCCCTCGGCGGATGCCGTCCATCCGATCCCCTCCATCCGTGTCGTGCCCCACCCGGGGATCGGGCGGGCAACGGTTCTTCCCGTTCCCCGCCCGTTTCAACCCTTCGGCCCTAGTAGGTGAGCCCGGTTCCGAAGTCGGCGTCCGTGTCCGGCACGGACACCGGGAGGGTCCCGGTGGGCTGCACCCGGCCGGTGATGACCCGGGCCGCGGCCGCCAGGGAGACGTCGACGGAGGAGTACACGGCGACGAACCCGTCCACGTCCAAAGATGCGGCCAGGGTGTAGGGACCTCCCTGGGACACCGCGACGGTGGGCGCCGTGGAGCGGCCGACCGGGGCGGTGCCGGTGCCGACGACCACGGCGTCGGCGTCGCCGGTGACGACCTCGAGCCCGGCTTCGGTGAGCGCCGCGGCGAGGCGGTCGGCGTTGGTGCCCTCGACGCGCACCCGGCTCCCCGGGGCGAGCGGGAGGACTCCGCCGGTGTTGCGCAGCACGGTGGCGGAGGCGTCCGCCACCCGCTGGGCGGCCTCGGCGTGCTCCGGGTCGGCCAGGACCTCCTCGGCGGCGGCCGGGTCGACCGGGCCCGCCTCCAGGACGCCGCGCTTCTCCTTGAGGGAGAGGATCCGCAGGACCGACTCGTCGATGCGCTCCTCGGTGAGGCGCCCCTCCTCGACGGCCTGCTCGACCGCGGCCACCGCGGCGGCCGGGTCCGGCGGCATCAGGAGCTGGTCGACGCCCGCTTCGAGGGCCAGGACGGCGTTCTCGCCGTCGGAATGGCGCTGGCGGACGCCCTCCATGTTGAGGGCGTCGGTGGTGACCACCCCGTCGTAGCCCAGCTCGTCGCGCAGGATGCCGTCGATGATCGCCGACGAGAGGGTGGCGGGCTCGTCCGGGTCCAGCTGCGGCATGAGCACGTGGGCGGTCATGACCGCGTCCACACCGGCGTCGACCGCGGCGCGGAAGGGGGGCAGGTGCTCCGCCTCCCACCGGTCGCGCGGCAGGTCGATGACGGGGAGCCCCGTGTGGCTGTCCACATCGGTGTCGCCGTGGCCCGGGAAGTGTTTGACGACCGGGACGACGCCCCCCTCGGCGTACGCGTCGGCCTCGGCGACCGCCATCTCGGCGACCAGGTCGGGCTCGGAGCCGAACGAGCGGATACCGATGACCGGGTTGTCCGGGTCGGTGTTGACGTCGGCGTCGGGCGCGTAGTTGAGGTTGATCCCCAGGGCGGCCAGCTCGGTGGCGGTGGTCCCCGCGCGCAGGGCGGCGAGCCCGGTGTCCCGGGTGGCGCCGACCGCCATGGCGTCGGGGAACCGGGTGCCGACCGGCAGCCGCACCACCAGACCCTGCTCCTGGTCGATGCCGACGAACAGGGGCGTGTCGGACAGCTCCTGGACCCCGTTGGAGAACTCGGCGATCTGGGTGGCGTCGCTGAGGTTGGCGTCGAAGTAGATGATCCCGCCGGGGCGGTACTCCTCGATCTGGGCGGCGTTGTCGGCGGCCGTGGTCCCCTGGGCGGTGAGCACCAGGAGCTGGCCGATCTTGGTCCGCAGGTCCATCTCCGCGAGCAGGCGCGGGGCCAGGACCGGCTCGAAGGGCGGCTCGGACGGCGACGGCTCCTCGTGCGGCGAGGTGTCCACCTCCTCCCGGGGTGCCGTGGTGCAGGCCGTGGCGGCCAGGGCGGTCAGGGCGATCCCCGCGCAGGCCAGGGCACGGGTGACGGGGCTTCTCATGGTGGGACTTCATCTCCGGCGAATGAGCTGGTCCGCCGGAGGTTACCTCTTTTTCGGGCCGGTGCGTGCGCACCGGCCCGTCAGGCCCAGGTGAAGAGCACCCCGCCCCCGGCCACACAGCCCTCGACGATGTCGCCCAGGTCCGCCGGGGCCGCCTCCAGGGCGACGACCGGGACGACGGCGGGCAGCCCCCGGGCGGCCACCGATCCCGGCGACCAGCGCACGACGGGGTCGCCCGCCGCGACCTCGGTGCCCTCCTCCGCGAGGAGCGAGAACCCCTCGCCCCTGAGCTTGACCGTGTCGATGCCCAGGTGGACGAGCACGCCCCGGCGGCCGTCCGGGGCCAGGACGACGAAGGCGTGCGGGTGCAGCTTGACGAGGGTGCCGTCGATGGGGGCGACGGCGTCCTGGTCGCCCTCCTGCCCGCCCTCCTGCCCGGGTTCGGGGTGGACGGCGACGCCGGGCCCCACCATCCCCTGGGAGAAGACCGGATCGGGCACGCTCTCCAGGGGGAGGGCGGTTCCGCGGACGGGGGACAGGACGCTCAGGGGTCCGTTGACGTCTGGCATGGAGGCTCTCTTCCCTGTTGGGGGGACTTCATCCGGGCCGACGAAAAACGGGCCTGCGTCCCATCCGTTATCCGTCGATGATGTCCCGGATGTCGTCGGTGAGGGCGTCGGCCTCGGGGCCGACGACCACCTGGACGACGTTGCCGGAGATCAGGACGCCGTGCGCCCCGGTGCTCTTGAGGGCCTGCTCGTCCACCAGCGACGCGTCGGAGACCTCGGTGCGCAGCCGGGTGATGCACGCCTCGATGTCCTCGATGTTGTCCGCGCCTCCCAGGCCGGCCACGATCGCCGCTGCCTTGTCCGCCATGTGTCGTCCTCCGTGCTGTGCGGTGGGGACCGAGACCGTCCCCGTGGGGGGAGCTTAGGCCTCCGGCTCCCGGCGCGCCAGGCACCGGGCGCCGGGGCGCGGCTCAGGCCGTCTGGGTGACCTTGTTGAGGCCGCGGGGAACGTCCGGGTTGTAGCCCAGGCGGCGGGCCAGGCGCTCGGTGAGGAGCTGGGCCGGGACGATGAGGTTCATCGGGGAGACCCACTCGGGCACGTCGGGGACGGGGACGGACAGGTCGCTGGCCGCGGCCAGGGCGCTGCCGCCGCCGAAGCCGAACACCGGGGCGCCGGCCGAGCGGACCCGCTCGGCCAGGGCGACGGTGCCCGGGAGGGTGGGGCCCTCGGGAGCCGCCACCAGCAGGGCCGGGGTGCGCGGGTCGACGACCGCGATCGGGCCGTGCAGCAGGTCTGCGTAGGACAGGCCCATGGCGTGCAGGTAGCAGGCCTCCTTCAGCTTGAGGGCGGCCTCCAGCGCGGTGGAGAAGGCCATGCCGCGCCCGGAGATCACCGCCCCCTGTACGGCGACCATGCGCTCGACGATCTCCTCCAGGGAGTCGGTGGGCGCGGCGAGGGTCTCCTCGATGGCGTCGGGCACCCGGTCCAGGTCCCCCGGGTCCAGGTCGGCGCCCAGGCCCAGGGCCAGTACGGCGAGGGCGGCGAGCTGGGTGTTGTAGGTCTTGGTCGCGGGCACCGCGACCTCGTTCCCGGCCTGCGTGACCAGGGCGACGTCGGCCTCGGCGGCCAGCGGGGAGTCGGCGCCGTTGGTGACTCCGACGGTGCGGGCGCCGCAGTCGGCGGCCCAGCGCATGGTCTCGACGATCTCCTCGGTCTTGCCGGACTGGGAGATGGCCACGGCCAGGACGTCGGACAGGTCGAGCCTGGCCCCGTAGGCGGTGGCGATGGAGGGGGAGCCCAGGGTGGCCAGCCGCCCGGCGTGCGCCTGCAGCAGGTAACCGCCGTACACCGCGGCGTTGTCGGAGGAGCCGCGGGCGATGAAGAGCACGTGCTTGGTGGAGCGCCCCAGGGAGGCGATCTCGGAGCGGAGCGGCAGCAGCCCGGCGAAGGTGCGGCGCAGCGCCTCGGGCTGCTCGGCGATCTCGGAGCGCATCACGCTCGTCGTGGTGGTCATAGGAGGGCCTTCCCCTGCTCGTGCCGGGTGCCCGGCACTCCCGTGAAGTGGTGCGGACCGCCTGCCGTTGGGTGGATTGACACGCGGACAGAGCTATGGTCTAGTCCGGACTATACCAGTGGCTCCGGGATTGTCCCGATGCTCGGGGTACAGGAGTATGTACCCCGTGCTCACGGGGCCGCTGCGCCGCACGAGAACGCCCCGGGAGCACACCGCACAGCACCGCCCCGCCGACCGAGAAGGCCGCCCGCCCATGCCGATCGATCCCAGCAACCCACTGCCGAAGTACGTCCAACTCCGCGACCTGCTCCTGGACTGGATCACCGAGGCCGGACTGGGCGTGGACGACATGATCCCCTCCGAGCGGGAGCTGAGCGCCTCCTACGGTCTTTCCCGTATGACCGTCCGCCAGACCATCGACCTGATGGTGTCGGAGGGACGGCTCTACCGGGTCCCCGGCAAGGGGACCTTCATCGCCCGCCCCAAGATCGAGATGTCCCTGGTCCTCGCCTCCTTCAGCGAGGACATGCGCGCCCGCGGGTACGAGCCCGGGGCGCGCGAGCTCATCCGCCAGGTCATCCCGGCGAGCGGGCACACCGCGCGCATGCTCGACATCGAGCCGGGCACCCTGGTGCACCACATCGAGCGCATGCGCACCGCCGACGACGAACCCATGGCCGTGGAACGCTCCAACATCCCCGCCGCCATGGTCCCCGGACTCGAGGACTTCGACCTCGCCGAACGCTCGCTGTACGAGGTCCTGGAAAACGAGTACGACATCCTGTTGGATTCCGGGGAACAGACCATCGAGGCCGGGATCTGCGACTCGGCCGACTCCCGCCTCCTGGGCCTGCCCGCTGGAAGCCCGGTGCTGGTGATGCAGCGCCGCAGCTTCTCCAAGGGACAGTGCGTGGAACTGGCGCTGTCCACCTACCGCGCCGACCGCTACCAGCTGCACTCGCGGCTGGACCCGCGCCGGCACGGCGACTGACACTCCCCCGCGCCCACCGGGCGCGCGTCCGAGGGAAGGACCCCCCTTGAGTTCGGACAACACACCGGCCACGACAGCCACGGCCGGCAAGCCCAAACGCTCCTCCTCCGCCCTGGCCGTCATGCAGCGCCTGGGGCGCAGCATGATGATGCCCATCGCGGTCCTGCCCGCGGCCGCCATCCTCCTCCGCCTGGGCCAGAACGACCTGCTCGGCGCCGACGGCCTGGCCGGGGTGAACGGCCTGGGGTGGATGCAGGGCGTCGCGGACGTGGTGGGCACCGCGGGCGACTCCCTGTTCCAGGCGATGCCCCTGCTGTTCGCGGTCGGTGTCGCCATCGGCTTCGCCAAGCGCTCCGACGGGTCGACCGCCCTGGCCGCCCTGGTGGGCTACCTCGTGTTCGACCGGGTGTCGAAGCTGCTCTTCCACGACCTGGGCGGAGAGGTCGGCGAACGGGTCACCCTCGACGTGGGCGGCGATCTCATCGTCAACTGGGGCGCGAAGAACCCGAGCGACGTTCTCGGCGGTATCGTCATCGGCCTCATCTCGGCGGTGCTGTGGCAGCGATACCACCGGATCAAGCTCCCGACCTGGCTGGGCTTCTTCGGCGGACGCCGCTTCGTGCCCATCCTCATGGCGGGTGTGGGCCTGCTGGTGGCCGTGGCGTTCGGTCTCGTCTGGCCGGTGATCGGCAGCCTGATCAACTCCCTGGGCGAGTGGATCATCGGGCTGGGCGCGGTCGGGGCCGGTATCTACGGCATGATCAACCGCCTGCTGCTGCCGCTGGGCCTGCACCACATCGTCAACTCGGTGGTGTGGTTCGTGTTCGGCTCGTACACCGACCCGGAGACGGGCGACGTGTACCTGGGCGAGATCAACCGCTACCTGGCCGGGGACCCGACGGCGGGCGGCTTCCTGTCCGGGTTCTTCCCCGTGCTCATGTTCGGCCTGCCCGGCGCGGCGCTGGCGATCTGGCGCTGCGCCCACCCCTCGCAGCGCGCCAACATCGGCGGCCTCATGGTCGCCGCGGCGCTGACCGCCTTCGTCACCGGCATCACCGAGCCGATCGAGTTCGCGTTCATCTTCATCGCGCCGGCCCTGTTCGCGGTGCACATCGTGCTGACGGGTATCTCGATGGCGGTGCTCAACGCCCTGGACACCCAGTTGGGCTTCGGGTTCTCGGCGGGCCTGATCGACCTGCTGCTCAACGCCACGAAGTCCAACACCGAGGGGTTGGGGCTGATCCTCACGCTGGGCGTCGTCTACTTCTTCCTCTACTACTTCGTGTTCACGTTCCTCATCCGGCGCATGAACCTGCCCACCCCGGGGCGCGAACCGGCGGAGGGGGCGCAGGAGGCGGCCCCCGCCGGGGCCGATCCCGGCGGACCGGACCCGAAGGACCCCGGCGGCAGGGACTGACCGCCCGGCCGCTTCCCCGCGGGCCCGCTCCCGGTCGACCGGGGGCGGGCCCGCGCCCGTTCGGGCCGGAGCCCGGGCCGGCGGTACCGCACTCCCCCGCCGGCGCGTCCCCGGCGGGATTCGGGCTCCCGGCCGCGGCTCCTGCGGGCCGCGGCGGAGCGGCCTCCGGAGGGCGGCACGGGACCGCACGGAGGAGACGGGGCACCCCCTGACCGACCGGCCCGGCGGGCGGGGAACACGTGCGGGCGCGCCCCCCGGAGGGAGCGCGCCCGCGGACGTGTCTCAGTGGCGGCTACCGGCCGGCCGGGTCACCGTGGCACTTCTTGAACTTCTTGCCGGAACCGCAGGGGCACGGCGCGTTGCGGGAGACGCCCGCGTACGCGTCGTTCTCCTCGCTGTGGCGCTCGACGGAGCCGTCCTCGCTCGGCGCGGAGTACTGCAGGCGGCCGGGCTGGCCCTCGCCGAAGCCCGGGACCACCACGTCCTCCGCGGCCTCGGCCTCCTCCGCGGGCGCCTCGGCCTGCACGGCCTCCTCGTCCTCGTCCACGGCCGTGGCCACGGCCGTGGCGCCCGAGGAACCGCCCACGGACGCGGCCGTGGTGGCGGCGGCGGCCGCGGTGAGCTTGGGCTCCTCCTTCTTGCGGACCTGCACCTCGAGGTTGAAGAGGTAGCCGACCGACTCCTCCTTGATGGCCTCCAGCATCTGCTGGAACATGTCGTAGCCCTCGCGCTGGAACTCGATCAGCGGGTTGCGCTGGGCCATCGCGCGCAGGCCGATGCCCTCCTGGAGGTAGTCCATCTCGTAGAGGTGCTCGCGCCACTTGCGGTCCATGACCTGGAGGATGATGCGGCGCTCGACCTCGCGCATCGCCTCCTCGCCCAGCTCGGACTCGCGGGTGTCGTAGGCGGCGAGGGCGTCCTCCACCACGCGGTCGGCGATGAGCTGACCGGTGAGGGTGTGCAGTTCGCCGTTCTCCTCGATGAACTCGTCGACCGTGAAGCTGATCGGGTAGACCTGCTTGAACGCACGCCACAGCTTGTCGAGGTCCCAGTCGGCCGGGTCGCCCTCGGAGGTCTCCTCCGCGACGTAGCCGCGCAGCACCTCCTCCAGCATGACCAGCACCTGGTCGCGCAGGTCCTGGCCCTCGAGGACCTTGCGGCGCTCGGCGTAGACGACCTTGCGCTGGCGGTTGAGGACCTCGTCGTACTTGAGGACGTTCTTGCGGATCTCGAAGTTCTGGGTCTCGACCTGGCCCTGCGCGGAGGCGATCGCCTTGCTGACCATGCCGGACTCGATGGGCTGGTCGTCCGGGATGTTCAGCTGGTTCATGAACACCTCCAGACGGCTGCTGTTGAACAGGCGCAGCAGGTCGTCCTGGAGGGACAGGTAGAAGCGGGACATGCCCGGGTCGCCCTGGCGGCCGGAGCGGCCGCGCAGCTGGTTGTCGATGCGCCGGGACTCGTGCCGCTCGGTGCCGAGCACGTACAGGCCGCCGAGCTCGACGACCTTCTCGTGCTCCTCCTCGTACTCGGCCTTCGCCTTCTCCAGCGCCTCCGGCCAGGCCGCCTCGTACTCCTCGGGCGTCTCCAGCGGGCTCAGGCCGCGGGCCTGGAGCTCCTCGTCGGCGAGGAAGTCCGGGTTGCCGCCCAGCATGATGTCGGTACCGCGGCCGGCCATGTTGGTGGCGACGGTGACCGCGCCGAGCTTGCCCGCGCGGGCGATGATCGCGGCCTCACGGGCGTGGTTCTTGGCGTTGAGGACCTCGTGCGGGACGCCCTCGCGCTTGAGCATCCGCGACAGCAGCTCGGACTTCTCGACGCTGGTGGTACCGACCAGGACCGGCCGGCCCTCCTGGTGGCGGTCGGCGATGTCCTCCGCGACCGCCTGGAACTTGGCGTCCTCGTTCTTGTAGACGAGGTCCTTGACGTCCTCACGGATCATCGGCCTGTTGGTGGGGATGGGCACCACGCCGACGCCGTAGGTCTGGTGGAACTCCGCCGCCTCGGTCTCCGCGGTACCCGTCATGCCCGCGAGCTTGTCGTAGAGGCGGAAGTAGTTCTGGAGCGTGATCTTGGCGAGCGTCTGGTTCTCGTCCTTGATCTTGACGCGCTCCTTGGCCTCGATGGCCTGGTGCATGCCCTCGTTGTAGCGGCGGCCGGCCAGCACGCGCCCGGTGAACTCGTCGACGATGAGGACCTCACCGTCCTTGACGATGTACTCCTTGTCGCGGCGGTACAGCTCCTTGGCCTTGAGGGAGTTGTTGAGGAAGCTGATGAGCGGGGTGTTGACGGCCTCGTAGAGGTTGTCGATGCCCAGCCAGTCCTCGACCTTGGCCACACCGGACTCGGTGATGCCGACCGTGCGCTTCTTCTCGTCGACCTCGTAGTCGGTGTCCCGCTTGAGGCGGGGCGCGATCTTGGCGAACTCGCCGTACCAGCGGGAGTTCTGCTCGGAGGGGCCGCTGATGATGAGCGGGGTGCGCGCCTCGTCGATGAGGATGGAGTCGACCTCGTCGACGAGGGCGAAGAAGTGGCCGCGCTGGACGGTGTCCCTGAGGGACAGCGCCATGTTGTCGCGGAGGTAGTCGAAGCCGAACTCGTTGTTCGTGCCGTAGGTGATGTCGGCCTGGTAGGCCTTGCGGCGCTCGGCCGGGGTCATGTTGGGGCTGACCACGCCGACCTCGAGGCCGAGGAAGTGGTAGATGCGGCCCATGTTCTGGGCGTCGCGCTTGGCCAGGTAGTCGTTGGTGGTGACGACGTGGACGCCCTTGCCCGCGAGCGCGTTGAGGTAGACCGCGAGGGTACCGGTCAGGGTCTTGCCCTCACCGGTCTTCATCTCGGCGATGTTGCCGAGGTGGAGCGCGGCACCGCCCATGAGCTGGACGTCGAAGTGGCGCTGGCCCAGGGTCCGCTTGGCCGCCTCGCGGACGGTCGCGAACGCCTCCGGGAGGAGGTCGTCGAGGGACTCGCCCTCCTCGTGGCGGTCCTTGTACTCCTTGGTGAGGTCCCGGAGCTCCTCGTCGGTGAGGTCGACGTACTCGTCCTCGAGCGAGTTGATCTGGTCCTTCAGCTTGTTGAGCCGGCGCAGGATCTTTCCCTCACCCGCGCGCAGGAGCTTGCTGAGTATCCCTGGCACTTCCTATGCGCTCCTCGCAGATCGCGGTTGGCTCCACGGCGTGCGTGGAGATCAGATCTAGGCCCGCTGACCGCTGTCCCGTGGCCGCGGAGGGCGGCGGGGGTCCCTGGGCCCTCGGGCCTACATCCTAGAGGACGTGCACCCTGTACCCGGTCCCTCGGCGGCGGCCGTGGACGGGAGGCCTGTTCCCCCTGGTGAACGATCGAAACCACGGAGAATGTTCCCCACCGCACCTGCGGGGCCCCGGGGCCGGGGCGGGCGGAGCCGGGGATTCTCACCGTTTTCCAACCGTCGCGGCCCGGACCGGGCCGGCGGCCCGCCCGGTCCGGGCCGTTGCGCGTGGCTTCGGGTGTTCCGCGTTCATCCACCGGATACGGGTAGACCCTGCTTAGAGGCCCGGCCGCGTGCCGGAGCGGCCGGGCGACGTCATGCGCGTTCAGGGGGGATCGCCATGCGGACCGGAGGAAGGACCGAGAGGGCACGGACCGGGGAGGGCGGGACCCCCTCCCCCCGCACACCTGTGGAAGTGCTCGACGACCTGATCGAGGGGCGGCGACATCCGCCGTCGCGGGAGTCGAGCCTGGAATGGGAACGGCACGAACCCGACGACGAGCGGCGTTTCGGCCGCATCCGGGGGTTCCAGCGGCAGGGCGGCAGCCTGGCGCCGACCGGGCGGCACCGGGGCCGGGCCACGTCCTGGGTGGTCGTGGGCCTCGCCGTGGCCGGAGCCGTCGTCGGCGGGTTCGCCGTCGCCCAGGGGATGGCGGTGTGGCTGCTGGTGGCCGCCGGTGTGCTGCTGGCGGCGGCGCTGGTCATGGCCCTGGTCACCGACATCTTCGGGGACGTCGTGCTGGACGCCCCGTCGGTGGAGCCCGAGGAGCGGCACGACACCCCGCTGCACCGGATCCGCGAGGAGCAGCGGACGAGTCGGCGGGACCGGCGGCGCCTCCGGAGGGAGCGCCGCGCCACCGCCGTCTGACGCACCGGGGTGCGGCGGGTCGGACGACCCGCCGCACCCCGGACCCCCGGGGGGACGGGGGCCGGGTCAGTCGACGAGTCGGATGACCCCGTAGTTGAAGCCCCTGCGGCGGTAGACGACGCTCGGCGCGTCCTTGACCTCGTCGTGGAACAGGAAGAAGTCGTGGCCGACGAGTTCCATCTCCATCAGCGCCTGGTCGATGCTCATGGGCTTGGCCTGGTGGGACTTCTCCCGGACGATGAGGGGGGCCTCCCCCTGGGTGTCGAGCTCCACGAACTCGTCGGAGAACCAGGCCTGCTCGGCGCCGGAACCGGCGCCCTCCTCGGTGCTGCGCCGGGCGGGGGGAGCCTGCGGGGCCGGCGCCTCCGACGGCAGGTCGCCGGGGAGGTGGGCGGTGGCCGAGGAGACGGAGACGGGGGCCCGGGTGCCCCGGTGCACCTTGCGGCGGTCGGCGGCCTTGCGCAGGCGCGCCTCGATCTTGTCGAGGGCCAGGTCAAGGGCGCCATGCCGGTCGACGGCGGCCGCCTCGCTGCGAACGACGGGGCCGTTGCCGTTGGAGCGGATGGTGAGTTCGACGCGTTCCTTCACGTCGGCGAGCTTGGGATTGCGCTCCGTGGACACCTCCACATCGACGGTCATGCCCTTCTTCTCCCACTTGGAGAGCCTGTCGAGCTTGTTCTCGACGTGCTGTCGGAACTTGTCGCTCACACCGGTGCGTCGACCCTTGACGATGATGTCCATAGGACCCCCTTCATCGCGTGGCCGTCGAGAAGGTGACGGCCAGGCTGGCTTCTGCACCTTCCGTCGTTCGGGGGACGGAAGGGTCTCGCGCTGTCAGCCCCCTTCTGCGGGTGATCCGGCTCTACGCGGATCACAGCTCGGTTGAAAGTGCGTATACCCACCGGGGACACGGTCATCACGCGTCCCATGCACATGATCGGCGGGAGCTCTGAACTGGGAAAAAGGACTTTCGTCGCGCTTTGGGAGATTGATACCCCAAAGGGGGGTCCCCGGGGGCTCGCCCTTGGCGAACCCCCCGATGGGATGCCACCCGTCCGGCCGACCTGGTCTTCGTCCCCACATCCGCCTGCTGAGAGTGTCGCCGCTCTTGTCCGCGACTACTGCTCTTCTCCCTGTCGTGAGGGACATCGGGACCCTCCGCGGGGCAGGGCTTACCTCTAAGGCGCACCGTGATCGGTCGACGAAAAGTCGCCTTACGTGGGCCGTTTCGCCTGCGCCTGGCATCGGCTTGCCGGAGGAGCGCCCCGGTCTTCCCGGGGACACCGAAACTCCGACGCAACCACGGACCCGGACGGGTGCCATACGGTGACCGTAACCTGTCCTGGCGAGGATGTCAGGTGGGGACCCCGTTCCCAAGCCCCGGAAAATCACCGCGAACCCCTGCACACAAGGACTTTTCATGGTTTCGAGGGTGTTCGTAAAACCTTCTCCCGACCTCGGTTCCGGAGGGTGCGGCCTCCGGTCGGCAGGCGTTCGGCGAGCACGACCGCACCCGCCACGCGCAGCCCGGCGGCCCGCAGCGCCCGCGTCGCCTCGGCCAGCGTGGCCCCCGTGGTGACGACGTCGTCGACCACCACGACCCGGCGGCCCGCGGCCCACGCGGGGACCGCGTCCGCGCGGAACGAACCCGCCCGGTTGGCCAGCCGCTCCCGGCGCCCCAGGCCCGCCTGGCGGCGCACCCGGCCCCGGTGGCGCAGCAGCGGCAGCGGCGGCCCGGCCGACCGGTCCCGGCAGGCGGCGGCCGCGACCCGGGCCACCGGCGCACGCGGGTCGTGCGGCGGCCCGCGCCCGGGGACCGGCACCAGCAGGGTGTCGGCGCCGACCAGTCCGCTCGCCGCGCAGACCGCGGCCAGGCGCTCGCCCCACACCCCGGCCAGCGCGTCGTCGCCCTCCTTGTAGGCGAGCAGCACCCGGCGGTGCAGCCCGGCGTAGGGCCCGGCCGCCCAGACCGGCGGGCACCCGGGGCGCGGCGCGCACCGGTGCGGCCGCCGCACCAGCGCGTCGCGGCACGTCCGGCAGAGCGGCCCGGCACCCCCGGCCGGGCCGGAGCATCCGGGGCAGGCCCGCGGGAGCAGCAGGTCCAGCAGCGCGTCCCGGATCCGCACGAGTGCCCTGACAAGGGCCTTCCCGACATCCATACTTCGAGGATCGGCGACCGGGGGCGGCCCCGCCACCCCCTCCCCGAACCTGTGGAAAACCCGGGCTGCGGGTGTCAGGTGCCGAGGATCTCGGTGTTCCGGTCGGCGGTGGGCGACCAGCGGTCGCCCTCCTTGGTCATCACGTACATGGGGCTGCCCTGGTTGCCGATCTGCGCGCCGTCGGGGTCGCGGTAGGTCGCGCGGGCCTTGACCGCGGCGACGTCGGGCCGCAGGAACAGCACGTGCTCGACCTCGTAGAAGACCGCCCCCTCCTGCGCGGAGCCCGGCAGGACCCTACGCGTGAACGCGGCGATCTCGTCCCGGCCGAACAGCCGTTCGCCGTGCCCCGTGGTCCAGATCGCGTCCTCGCGGAACAGGCCGATGAACTCCTCGGGCAGCCTCTCGCGCTGGGAGTGTTCGAGCGCCGCGACCACCGCGCGCAGGCGCTCGGTCTCGGTCTCGCGGGTCATATCGTCCGGCTGTGTCGTGTCCATGACCCGGGCATCGAGCCCCGACCATGGTCGAGGTCGACCCTCGGGGGTCGACCGGCCGCCGGAGTCCGCCCCGGAGGTCGGCCCCCGGCGGCCACCGGATCAGCCCGGGAAGGTCGGCGAGCTGCCCTCCACCACGTTCTGCCAGTTCAGCCGGTCGTTGGAGATCCAGATGTTGCCGTCGTCGGTCCCCGCGACCAGGGGCTGCCCCGGGGCGCCGGAGATGGTGACCAGGCCGGTGACCGAGTTGCCCGCGCTGGAGGGCGGGGTGCCGCCGTCCAGCGCGACGAGGAACACCTGGTCGGTGCCCGCCTCGCGGCGGCCCAGGACCGCCAGCTGGTCGGCCGAGCGCCAGGAGATCTCGGTGACCTCCTCCAGCTCCCCGGCCAGGGGCACGAAGTCCTCCACCGAGACCCGACCGTCCTCGTCGGTGACCACCCGCCCCACCTTGAGGGAGCGCCGTCCGTCCACCTCGGTGACCGCGGCGGCGCGGGTGCCGTCGCGGGACACCCGGAAGCTCACCAGGGACTCGTCGCGCAGGTCGCCGACGTCCACCCGGACCACCTCCTCGGCGTCGCGCAGCACCCACACGTCGGAGGAGCCGGGCTCCGGCGGCGCCGGGTCCGGAAGGGTCTCGGGGTCGGCCGGGGCCGGGGACGGCCCGTCCTGCGGCTCCTCGTCCGGGTCGCCGACCTCCTCCACCACCCACAGGTTCCCGTCGATGTCCCAGGACAGCTCGGTGAAGACGCCGTCGTCGAGGACCTCCACGACCTCGGAGCCCGGAGAGGCGTAGGAGGTCACGACCGTCTCACCGTCCAGCGTGATGCCCGCGACGGTGCTCTCGTCGATGGAGACCGCGAACCGCTCCAGGAGCACGTCGCCCGCGCCGAGCGGCCCCGGGACCCGCTCGGCGTCCCCGAAGGTGTCGGTGTCCCACTCCGAGGCGGACCAGAGCTGCCCCTCGTGGACGTAGTAGGCGCGCACCCCCGAGCGCAGGGCGCCCGGGCCGACCCCGTGCCAGAAGGAGCTGGCGGGCCGGGGCCGGACGGCGCTGTCCCCGTCCGCGGCCGCGAACGCCACCTCCTCGCCGTTCACGACCAGCGTGAACTCCTGCACGTCCGGGATCTGGCGCAGCGTCCAGGCGATCTGGGCGCCGAGCCGGAACTCGTCGATGTCGCCGACACCGTTCAGCTCGACCACGACGCTCTCGGCGTCCGCCGTCACCCGGGCACGGACGTCCTCGGGGAACTCCGAGCGCACGGCGGGGCCCAGCCAGGAGGTCGGGCCCTCGCCCAGCCGCGACAGCAGCCGCTCGGCGAGCCGGTCGGTGCTCACCGGGAGGTAGATCGGGTCGGGGACCAGGGAGGTCCCCTCCGGGTTGAAGTAGTACAGGTTGAACGGCCGGTGGGTGCGCTCCACGTCGAGCTGGCTGAGGATGAGGTCGTCCGGCAGGCTCTGGATCCGCCACTCGCCCTCGGGGTCCCCCTCCTCGCGGGCGAGGGTGAACGTCTCGTCCATCAGCGTCCCCGGGGTGCCGGGGCGGTACTTGCCGTCCTCGTCGATGGTGGCGACCAGGGGGCTGCGCATCCGCACGGTGGCGGTGAGCCCGTCGTCGGACACCTCGGTCTCCAGGTCCACCGTGTCCAGGTCGGTGAAGACCTTGACGGAGCCGTCCGGGGACCACTCCCGGCCGGTGTCGGGCAGCATGTAGATGCGGGCCGGGCCGTGGTCCTCCTCGAAGCTGCCCATGTCCTTGAGGAAGCTGCCGACCAGCCCGTCCGGGTTCATCCCCGGCTGCGGGCCCGCGGGCAGCAGCCGCACGTAGCCGCCGTAGGGGTCGGCGCCGCCGTCGCCGCCCTCGCCCGGGACCACCGGGCCGGTCATCGGCACGCTGGCGCACGAGGTGAGGAACAGGCAGGACAGCGCGGAGGCGCCGAACACCAGGAGGTTTCTGCTCACGGGTTGTCCTCTCCCCCCTCGCGGGGGTAGGCGCGGCCCAGCGAGAACTCCGGGGGCACCAGCGGCAGCGGGGAGCCCCGCAGCTCGGCGCCCGCGTGCCGGGGCAGGGACAGGCGGAACTGGGACCCCTGGCCGGGCATGCCCCACGCCTGGAGCCAGCCGCCGTGCAGGGTGGCGTCCTCCTTGGCGATGGACAGGCCCAGGCCGGTACCCCCCGTGGTGCGCACCCGCGCCGGGTCGGCCCGCCAGAAGCGGTCGAAGCACAGGTGCTCCTCGCCCTCCTTGAGGCCGACACCGTAGTCGCGGACGGCGACGGCGACGGCGTCGCGGTCGCCCGCGGCGGTGACCACCACGTCGCGGCCCTCGCTGTGCTCGATGGCGTTGACCACCAGGTTGCGCAGGATGCGGTTGATCCGCCGGGGGTCGTACTCGGCCACGCACGGGTCCGCGGGCAGCCGCATGACGACCTTGATGCCGCGCTTCTCGGCGATCTGCTCGGCGTCCCCGACCGCCTTCATGACGGCGTCGCGGATGTCGGAGGGCTCGGTGCCCAGGGTGGCGGCGCCCGCGTCGTGCCGGCTGATCTCGAGCAGGTCGGCGAGGAGCTCCTCGAACCTCTCCACCTGGCTCTGGAGCAGCTCGACGGAGCGGCGCATGGCGGGTTCGAGCTCGTCGCGGTCGTCGAAGAGCAGGTCGCCCGCCATCTTGATGGTGGTGAGCGGGGTGCGCAGCTCGTGGGAGACGTCGGAGACGAACTGGCGCTGGAGCTTGGACAGCTCCTCCAGCTCCTGGATCTTCTCCTGGAGGGTCCCGGCCATGTCGTTGAAGGACACGGCGAGGCGGGCCAGGTCGTCCTCGCCCTGGACGGCCATGCGCTCGGACAGGTCGCCCGCGGCCAGCCGCTCGGCGGACTGGGCGGCGGAGCGGACCGGGGAGACGACCTGGCGGGTGACGACGTAGGCGATGAGGCCGAGGAGGACGACCAGCAGCGCGGCGACCAGGACGACGGTGCGCTGGACGAGGTCGAGGATCTCCTGCTCGTGCTGGAGCGGGAAGACGTAGTACAGCTCGTAGGCGTGGGTGAGCTCGGCCCCCACGACCAGGGCGGGCTCCTCGGTGCCCTCGGCCTCGTTCCTGATGCGCGCGTAGGTGTGGTACTGCTGGTCGCCCATCGAGTCGCGGACCTGGTCGATGAGCCGGCCGGGGACGCTCGTGTCGAGCTGCTTGTCCGGGGACTCCTCGCCCACCCAGCCGAGCTCGTCGTCCACGGACGGGAGGATGACGACCCCGTACAGGCCGGTGTCGCCGCTGCGCCCGGCGAGTTCGCTGGCGACGTTGTACATGAGCCGGTCGCGGTCGCCGGTCTCGTTCTCCTGGATCTCGGCGAGGGCGTAGTTGAGCCCGGCCCGGTGGTCGTTGACCGCGGTCGCGATCTTGGCGTCCAGCAGGCCGCTGCGCACCTGGGAGATGAGCACGTAGCCCAGGCCGGTCATCACGACCAGGGACAGCACCAGGGTCGTGGAGATGACGCGCAGGTGCAGGGATCGGCGCCAGTTGGTGTGGACGCCGCGGACCAGCGCGCGGGCGGCCCGCTGGGCGAACAGGTAGGCGCGCGTGAGCCCGGATTCGGGGTCGCGCCGACGCCCTCCGGACTCGGGGGGCCCGGAGGGCGGGGCGGGCCGCTCCTCCTCGGAGTCGGCCCCCCGATGCTCCTCGGATGCGGCTGCGGTCATGTGCGCTTCGCGTGGATCAGGCGGTACCGGCCTTGTAGCCGACGCCGCGGACGGTCACGACGACCTCGGGGTGCTCCGGGTCCTTCTCGATCTTGGCGCGCAGGCGCTGCACGTGGACGTTGACCAGGCGGGTGTCGGCCGCGTGGCGGTAGCCCCAGACCTGCTCGAGCAGGACCTCGCGGGTGAACACCTGGCGCGGCTTGCGGGCCAGGGCGACCAGCAGGTCGAACTCCAGCGGGGTGAGGCTGATCTGCTCGCCGTCGCGGCGCACGGCGTGCCCGGCGACGTCGATGGTGATGTCGCCGATCTGGAGCACCTCGGGCGCGGGCTCCTCGGTGCGGCGCAGGCGCACGCGGATGCGGGCGACGAGCTCCTTGGGCTTGAACGGCTTGACGATGTAGTCGTCGGCGCCCGACTCCAGGCCCAGGACGACGTCGATGGTGTCGCTCTTGGCGGTGAGCATGACGATCGGCACGCCGGACTCGGCGCGGATCTGGCGGCACACGTCGATGCCGTCGGCACCGGGGAGCATCAGGTCGAGGAGGACCAGGTCGGGCTTGGTCTCGCGGAAGGCCTCGAGCGCCTTGTCGCCGTCGTGGACGAACGAGGGCTCGAAGCCCTCGCCGCGCAGGACGATGCCGAGCATCTCGGCGAGGGCGAGGTCGTCATCGACAACCAGTACACGTCCCTTCATCGGTGTGTCCGGCGCCGGGCGTCGGGCCCGCCCTGTGGGGCGGCTTCGCGGCGCCTACTCCTCTCTCCTCAGAAGAACTCGAACGTCGTCGGTGCGATCGGGTGCGCCGTCACTGTCCGACGCGGGAACCACGGGTCGTCCCCCACCTTGCCATCTTCTCGGGCGGTGGGAAGTGCGGTCGATGTCTTTGGGGCCTTCCGGGGCCGTTTTCGGCCACTTCGAGCGTCCGCGCTGGCCGGGGAGGGTGATGGCGCCCTTGATAATGCCCGACCGGTTGGTAACAGAAAGCATACAAAAGGAATGAAGTACATCGGTTGCACGCGAAGGGGCCGGGACCGCGCCCGACTTCGGGGGAACCGGCCGGTAGGTTGTTCTCGGACATGTGGACACGCGACCCGGTCCGCTCGCGCAGCGTAACCGAACCTCACGGAGGGCGGGGCAGATGACCCAGGAGGACGACCACCGGAACCCGCCGGGGGGCACCCCGGAGGAACCCGTCGACGGTGGATCGCCCGCGGCCGGGGCCCAGGAGGGCCCGGGGGCGGCGGAGTCCTGGGCCCCTCCGGAACAGGGGGCCTCCGCCCCGGAGGCGGGGGGCGCGCACGCGCAGCCGGCTCCGCGGCACCCCTCCTTCGCACCGCCCGGGACCGGGGCGCCCGAGGGGTTCGCGGCGCCGGGCTCCGCCGGGCCGGGGACGGGCGGGCAGGACGCCGGGTTCGCCGCACCGGGTTCGGGCGGGCCCGCCGACCAGGCGCCCCCGGCGCCCGGATACGGGCAGCAGGCCGGACACGGGGGGCCGTACGGGTACGGGCAGCAGTACGGCGGGCGGCCCGGCCACGGGCCGACCGGGCCGCAGGCCCCGGGTCACGGACATCCGCAGGCGCCCGCCCAGGGGTTCGCCGCCCCCGGGTACGGACAGCAGCCCGGATACGGACCCCCGCCGGGGCAGGCGCAGTGGGCCGGACCGCAGGGGCCGCAGACCGGGCAGTGGCAGGCGGCCCCCGGGGGGTACCCGCAGGGGGCGGGGTACGGCCACCCGGGGTACGGACAGGTGCCGCAGGCGCCCAAGCCCGGTGTCGTGGCGCTGCGCCCGATGACCCTCGGGGACATCCTCAACGGCGCGTTCACGCTCATCCGCCGCAACCCCAGGACGATGGTCGGCCTGGCGCTGATGATCATGGCCGTCACCGGGGTGATCTCCTCCATCGGCTTCGGCGGCTACGCGTCCACCTACGGGGTGTTCCTCGACCAGCTGATGAACGACCCCATGGCCCTCGACCCGAACGACCCGCTCCCGATCGGCCCGTGGGCCATCGCCGCCATGTACGCGGGCGGCCTGTTGTCCTCCCTCGGGATCGCCATCGTCACCGGGCTCCTCACCGCGACCGTCGGCATGGCGGTACTGGGTCGCAAGCTCTCCCCCTCCGAGGCCTGGGCCTCGGCCAAGGGCCGGATCCGGCCGGTGATCGGCCTGGCCCTGCTGCGACTGCTCATCGACATGGCCATCACCACCGTCGTCGTGGTCATCGGCGTGGCCGCGGTCCTGGTCGGCATGCTCATCATGACCGGGGGCAGCGAGGGGGCGGGCGCCGCCGTCATCATCCTGGGCCTGCTCGCGGCCATCGCGGTCTGGATCGTGCTCCGGGTCTGGATCTTCGTGCGGATCAAGTTCGCGATGCCCGCCGTGGTGCTGGAGCGCATCGGCGTCGGCTCCGCACTGGGCCGCTCCTGGCGGCTGACCCAGGGCAGCTGGTGGCGGATCTTCCTGGTCCTGTTCCTGACCCTTCTCATCAGCTACTTCGTCACCAACATCCTGATCACGCCGTTCACCCTCGGCGGGATGGTGCCCGCGGCACTCGCCCCGGGCGCGCTGTGGGCGGCCGTCCTCGCCGGGGCGCTCATGTTCATCGGCCAGGCGCTGACCTACGCGATCGTCACCCCGTTCGAGGTCGGCGTGACCACCCTCCTCTACGTGGACCTGCGGATGCGGCGCGAGGGCCTGGACCTGAAGCTGCACACCGCAGCCGCGTCCGGCGGCGAGGTCGGCCCGGAGGTCTACCTGCCGGAGCGGCACGCGTGAGGGCGCCGTCCACCGCCGCCCTCGAGGTGACCGGGGCCGAGGGGCGGCGCCGCGCCGTCGAGGAGCTGGGCGACCCGGTGTACGGCGCGCAGGAGCCGTCCCTGCTGGACCGCATCTGGGAGTGGTTCTCCAACCTCCAGGTCCCCGTTCCCGGGGGCGGCGGCGGGTGGGCCACCGTGGTCGTGCTCGTCGTGCTCGCCCTGCTGGTGCTCTGGCTGGTCCTGTGGCTGCGCCCCTCGCGGACCCGCCGTGCCGAGGGCGCCGTCCACGGGGCCGCGCCCCGTTCCGCGGAGGACCACCGCGCGGCCGCGCGGGCCCACGAGGAGGCCGGGGATTACGCGGCCGCCGTCACCGAGCGGATGCGCGCGATCAGCGTCGACCTGGAGGACCGCACGATCATCTCCCCCCGCGCCGGGCGCACCGCCACCGAGCTGGCCGCCGAGGCGGGACGGACGCTGCCCGGCGAGGCCGGGGGGCTGCGCGAGGGCGCCCGCCTGTTCAACGACGTCGTCTACGGCGACCGCGCCGCGACCGCCGACACCGCCCGGGCGCTGCGCGAACTCGACGAGCGGCTGCGCGCGGCCCGACCGGCCCTGGACCCCGAGGAGGCGCGCGGATGACAGTCCACTCCCCCGACGCCCCCGCGGCCGACCCTGCCGCCGCCCCTGCGGCCGGCCCCGCGGCCGGTGAGCCCGCGGAGTCCGCCACCCGCCGCTTCTGGCGTGCGGCACGCTTCCCGGCGGTCCTGGCGGCCGCGCTCATCGTCGTGTCGGTGCTGATGTCGCTGGGGAGCGAGCAGTTCCCCACCGGCCACCTGGAACCCGGCAGCGTCTCCCCGGACGGGACCCGCGCCCTGGTCAACATCCTGGACGAGGACCGCGACGTCGAGGTGGTCCGCACCTCGGGGGACGCCGCCGAGGCGGTCGCAGCCGCGGACGACGCGGTCCTGGTCGTGTTCATGGACCACCGGCTGCTGCCCGAGGAGCTGGACCGGCTGGCCGCCCTGGACGTGGACACCGTGCTGGTGCGCCCCTCGGTGCGGTCGCTGTCGGCGTTCGCCCCGGGCGTGGAGATGACCGGCCGGGAGCTGCCCCGCGACTTCCTGGAACGGCCGCTGGAACCGCACTGCGAACTGCCCGCCGCCGTGGCCGCGGGCCCGTCCTTCGTGCACGGCGAGCTGTACACCGCCGACCCCGGGGTCGAGGCCGTCGGCTGCTACCCGGACGGGTCGGGTGACGCCCTGGTGCAGGTGACCGGGGACGGCACGGCCACCACCGTGCTGGGCAACGGGGACCCGTGGACCAACCGCCTGCTGGACGAGGGCGGGAACGCCGCCCTGGCGCTCAACCTGCTGGACGCCGGAACCGTGGTGTGGCTGCGCCCCGACCCGCCCCAGGAGGAGGGCGGGGCCTCCCTGACGGAACTGCTGCCGGCCGGGGTGCGCTGGTCCCTGCTGCCGCTGGCGGCGGGCATGGTGCTGCTCGTGGTCTGGCAGGGGCGGCGCATGGGCGCGCTGGTGCCCGAGTCGCTGCCGGTGGTGGTGCGCGCCTCGGAGACCACCGAGGGCCGGGCCGCCCTGTACCGCTCCCGCACGGCGCGCGACCGGGTGGTCGGCGCGCTGCGCAGCGGCTTCCTGGAGCGGCACACCGCCCGGCTGGGGCTGGGCCCCGACGCCCCGCGCGACGCGGTGGTCGCCGCGGTCGCCGAGCGCACCGGGGACGATCCGCGGTTCGTGTCCGACCTGCTGTACCCGTCGGAGGCGGACCCGTACACGGCCGACGACGAGGGCCTGCTGCGGCTGGCCGACGAACTGGACGAACGGTCCCGGAGACTGCGGTGACCGGCCGATCGGAGAATGTTGAGAGCGAGAGAGGTGGACGGCACGTGAGCGCCTTCACACACGAGGCACCGCCCTCGGCCGAAGAGGCGCGGCAGGCCCTGGTCGCCCTGCGCCGCGAGGTGGCCAAGGCGGTCGTGGGCCAGGACGAGACGGTGACCGCCCTGGTCGTGGCGCTGCTGTGCCGCGGCCACGTGCTGCTGGAGGGTGTGCCCGGTGTCGCCAAGACGCTGCTGGTGCGCACCGTCTCGGCGGCGCTGTCGCTGGACCACAAGCGGGTGCAGTTCACCCCCGACCTGATGCCCGGCGACGTGACGGGGTCGCTGGTGTACGACCAGCACACCGCCGAGTTCGAGTTCCTCAAGGGGCCGGTGTTCACCAACCTGCTGCTGGCCGACGAGATCAACCGGACCCCGCCCAAGACCCAGGCGTCGCTGCTCGAGGCCATGGAGGAGCGGCAGGTGACGGTGGAGGGCCGCCCGGTGGCGCTGCCCGACCCGTTCCTGGTGGCCGCCACCCAGAACCCGGTGGAGTACGAGGGCACCTACCCGCTGCCGGAGGCGCAGCTGGACCGGTTCCTGCTCAAGGTGACGGTGCCGCTGCCGCCGCGGGCGGCCGAGGTGGAGATGCTGGGCCGCCACGCCGCCGGGTTCGACCCCGGGGACCTGGCGGCGGCCGGGGTGGCCCCGGTGGCGGGCACCGCGGAGCTGCATGCCGCGCGCCGGGCCGTGGAGACCGTGCGGGTCGCCCCGGAGGTGCTCGGCTACATCGTGGACCTGTGCCGGGCCACCCGGCAGTCGCCCTCGCTCCAGCTGGGCGCGTCGCCGCGCGGCGCGACCGCGCTGATGCGCACCGCCCGGGCGTGGGCGTGGCTGTCGGGCCGCGACTACGTCACCCCCGACGACGTGAAGGCCCTGGCCAAGGGCACGCTGCGGCACCGGGTCTCGCTGCGGCCGGAGGCCGAGCTGGAGGGCGCCACCACCGACGGGATCCTGGACGGCGTGCTGGCCTCCGTCCCGGTGCCGCGCTGATGGTGGTCACCGGCCGGGCGGTCCTGCTGGCGGGGCTGGCGGTGGTGGCCGTGGCGTTCTCGGGCTCCCTGGGCCTCTGGGCGGCCGTGGCCTCCGTCGCCGTCCTGGCGGCTGCGGTCTTCGCGGACGTGCTGCTGGCGGCGAGCCCCAGGGGGCTGCGGCTGTCGCGGGCGGGGGACACCTCGCTGCGGCTGGGGGACACCGCGGCCGTCGAGGTCGTCGTCGCCAACCCGACGCGGCGCCGCCTGCGCGGGAGCGTGCGCGACGCCTGGCCGCCGAGCGCGCACGCCGAGCCGCGGACGCGGCCGCTGCGGGTGGACGCGGGTGAGCGGCGCCGGGTGGTCACGACGCTCACCCCGACCCGGCGGGGCGACGCCCGCGCCGCCGGGGTGACCGTGCGCAGCCTGGGACCCCTGGGGCTGGCGGGGCGTCAGCGCACCCTGCCCGCACCGTGGTCGGTACGGGTGCTGCCGCCGTTCCACAGCCGCCGCCACCTGCCCGGGAAGCTGTCGCGGCTGCGGGAGCTGGACGGCCGGCACACGGCGATGGTGCGCGGCCAGGGCAGTGAGTTCGACTCGCTGCGCGACTACGTGCCGGGCGACGACGTGCGGTCCATCGACTGGCGGGCCAGCGCCCGCAGCGACGGGGTCGTGGTGCGGACCTGGCGCCCCGAGCGGGACCGGCGCATCCTCATCGTGCTGGACACCGGGCGCACCTCCGCGGGCCGGGTCGGCGACACCCCCCGGCTGGACCACTCCATGGACGCGGCGCTGCTGCTGGCGGCGCTGGCTGGCAGGGCGGGCGACCGGGTCGACTTCCTGGCCTACGACCGCCGGGTGCGGGCGCAGGTCAGGGCTTCGGGCAGGGGCAGCCAGGTGCACCGGATCGTGGAGGCGATGGCCCCGCTGGAGGCGGAGCTGCTGGAGTCCGACCCGGCGGGCATGGCGAGCGCGATCCTGACCGCCCAGGGCCGGACGCGCTCGCTGGTGGTGCTGCTGACCGACCTCAACGCCGCGGCGCTGGAGGAGGGGCTGCTGCCCCGGGTGTCGGCGCTGACCTCGCGGCACCTGCTGCTGGTCGCGGCGGTGCAGGACCCGGCGGTGACGGCGATGGCGGCGGGGCGCGGCGACTCGGAGGCCCTGTACCGGGCGGGCGCCGCCGAGCGCGCCCTGGGCGAGCGGCGCCGGGTGACGGCCGAGCTGCGCCGGACCGGGGTGGAGGTCGTCGACGCCGAGCCCGAGCACATCGCCCCGGCACTGGCCGACGCCTACATCAACCTCAAGGCGCAGGGCCGCCTGTAGCGGCGGAACGCGGGGGCGGGGTGGCCGGAACCGGCCACCCCGCCCTTTCCCGTGCTCACCCCGCCCGGACGTGCGCGGGCCGCCGTGGACGGCGGGGCGCTCGGGCAGTATGTGGGCATGGACTCTCCCCCCGAACCCCATGCCAACACGGTGAACGGCGATGTGTACGGGCGGCTGCTCCAGGCGCGCGACATCCACAGTGTCACCATCAACGCCGGCGAGCGGCCCGCTCCCCCGCCCGGGGCGGACGTGGTCCTCGACCCGCCGCGCCCCGCGACCGCCGTACGCGGGCGGGAGGGACTGGTCGGGACCCTGCTGGCGGAGATGCGCGCCGGCGCGTCCGTACCGCACGTGCTGACCGGCCCCGGCGGGTTCGGCAAGACCACGGTGGCGGCGGAACTGGCCGGGCGGGCGCGGGCCGAGGGCCGGACGGTGTTCTGGGTGCGGCCCGGCAGTGTCGCGGCGAGCATGATCGAGGTCGCCGTGGAGCTGGGCGGGTCGCGTCGGGAGGCCGAGGAGGTGCGGGCCACGCGGCACCTGGCGATGCGGTGGGTGTGGCGGCACCTGGACGGTGCGCCGCGGCCGTGGCTGCTGGTCATCGACAACGCCGACCGGCCCGAGGAGCTGGACCCCGAGCACCGGCCCGGCGACCAGCTGGGGTGGATGCGGGCGAGCCCGGGCGGTTTCGTGGTGGTGACGACGCGGGTGGACGACCCCGCGCAGTGGGCGCCCGCCCGGATGCACCGGGTGGAGCCGCTGGAGGCGGGGGCCGCGGCGTCGGCGCTGGCCGACCACGCGGCGCTGGAGGAACCGGCGGGAGCGGGAGAGCTGGCGGAGCGGCTGGGCCGGGTGCCGCTGGCGCTGTCACTGGCCGGGCGCATCCTGGCCACCCACCGGCTGCTGTTCCCCGACGCCCGCACCCTGCTGGCGCGGCTGGAGGAGGGCGTGGACAGGCTGGACGAGCTGGCGGCGCCGCTCGTCACCGGCCCCGACGCCGACCGGCGGCTGCTGTCCGGGGTGTGGGACCTGTCGCTGCGCCTGGTGGCGGAGCGGGAGCCGTACGCCGAGCCGCTGTCGCGGGTGCTGGCGGTCCTGGGTCCGGACGCGGTCCCGGTGCCGCTGCGGCGGTTGCCGGTGGAGGTTCTGGCGCGGGGTCCGCTGGAGGGGTTGGACGAGGTCGCTCTGGCCCGGGCGGTCAACGCCCTGGTCGTGCACGGCCTGGTCGCCCTGGGCGGGCACGGAGGGGAGACCGCCCTGCGGATGCACCCGCTGGTGTCGGAGACCATCCGGGCCGGGATCGACGACACGGCCGTCACCGGCGTCGCGGAAGCCCTCCTCCTCCGCCGAGCCGACCACGATCCCCTGATGGAGGCGGGTGCCCACCATGCGCTGGAGCAGGTCTGGGAGCGTCTCCCGGGTGAAACGGACCAGGCCGCTTTCCGCGCGCGTACCCGGAGGTCGCGTGCCCTGATGCTCCTCGGTTTCAGAGAAGAGGCCGTGAACCGCCTCAGAGCCCTGGCCGCTGCGGGCACCGAACGACTGGGGACCTCCCATCCGGAGACCCTGAGCACCAGGCATGCCTTGGGAGACGCCCTGCGGTCCCTGGACCGGTTCGCGGAAGCGGAGGAGGTCTTCCGGACGGTCCACCGGGAGCGGGAATCCGTGCTCGGCCCCGATCATCCTGACACCCTGAGCAGCTTGCACCAGGTCGCCCTCGTCGTCGCGCTGGGGGGCGACCTGGAGGCGGCCGGACGGCTCTTCCACGACGTATGGGAGGCCGCCGGAGACGAAGAAGAACCGACCGCGGTCCAGGCACGGGAGAACCTCGCTTATCTCCGGATGCTGCGGGGAGACCACGAGGCGGCGGCGAAAGGCTTCCGATGGGCTCGCGGCACATGGGAACGGCTTCTGGGCGCAAGGCATCCGAGAACCATCAACGCCGACTACCTGTTGGCCCGCAACGCGGCCGAGCGGGGGGACCACGCCCAGGCCGTCCCGCTGTTCGAAAAGGTCGCGCGCATACGATCGGAGATCCTGGGTGAGAACCATCTCCTGACCGTCGATGCCCGAGATGCGGCGGAGCGATCGCGCGCAGCCGACGGACGGTGACCCGGAAGAACTTTCAGCGGTCCCGGACGACCGACCGTAGCCATCCGGACCACTCCCGGGAGCCGGCCGCGATGACCGTGGAGTCCCGGTAGCGGGTGTCCCTCATCAGAACGGCCATCGGGTCGACGAACGCGACCTCGACACGATTCCCGCCCCCCATCGAACCGGAAC